>CAWGRB010000054.1:0-13479 GCA_963824845.1 uncultured Alphaproteobacteria bacterium | reverse complement strand
GCTCGCCGCGCCGGTCGCGCATATCTGGTTCCTGAAGTCGCTGCCGAGCCGCATCGGCCTGCTGCTCGACATGCAGCTCAAGCAGCTCGAGCGCGTGCTCTATTTCGAGAGCTACGTCGTCATCGAGCCGGGCCTGACCGCGCTCGAGAAGTACCAGCTGCTGACCGAGGACGAGCTGCTCGCCGCGCAGGACGAATATGGCGAGGACGCCTTCTCCGCCGGCATCGGCGCCGAAGCGGTCAAGCAGATGCTGATCGACCTCGACCTCGAGGGCGAGCGCGAGGCGCTGCTCGAAGAGCTCGCCGACACCAAGTCCGAGCTGAAGCCGAAGAAGATCATCAAGCGGCTGAAGGTCGTCGAGAGCTTCCTCGAATCCGGCAACCGGCCGGAGTGGATGATCCTCGACGTCATCCCGGTCATCCCGCCCGAGCTTCGCCCGCTGGTGCCGCTGGACGGCGGCCGCTTCGCGACCTCGGACCTCAACGACCTCTATCGCCGCGTCATCAACCGCAACAACCGCCTGAAGCGGCTGATGGAGCTGCGCGCGCCGGACATCATCGTCCGCAACGAGAAGCGCATGCTCCAGGAAGCGGTCGACGCCCTGTTCGACAATGGCCGCCGCGGCCGCACGATCACCGGCGCCAACAAGCGTCCGCTGAAGTCGCTGTCCGACATGCTGAAGGGCAAGCAGGGCCGCTTCCGCCAGAACCTGCTCGGCAAGCGCGTCGACTATTCGGGCCGTTCGGTGATCGTCACCGGTCCGGAGCTGAAGCTCCACCAGTGCGGCCTGCCGAAGAAGATGGCGCTCGAGCTGTTCAAGCCGTTCATCTACTCGCGCCTCGACGCCAAGGGTCTCTCGCATGACCCTCAAGCAGGCGAAGAAGTGGGTCGAGAAGGAGCGCAAGGAAGTCTGGGACATCCTCGACGAGGTGATCCGCGAGCATCCGGTGCTGCTGAACCGCGCGCCGACGCTCCACCGCCTCGGCATCCAGGCGTTCGAGCCGGTGCTGATCGAGGGCAAGGCGATCCAGCTCCACCCGCTGGTCTGCGCCGCGTTCAACGCCGACTTCGACGGCGACCAGATGGCCGTGCACGTCCCGCTGAGCCTCGAGGCCCAGCTGGAAGCGCGCGTGCTGATGATGTCGACCAACAACATCCTCTCGCCCGCCAACGGCAAGCCGATCATCGTGCCGTCGCAGGACATGGTGCTCGGCCTCTATTATCTGTCGATGGAACGGAGGGCGAGCCGGGCGAGGGCATGATGATCTCAGCGACATGAGCGAGGTCCACCAGGCGCTCGACGCCGGGGCGGTGACGCTGCACACGCAAGATCACCAGCCGCGTCCCGCAGACCGACGAGGACGGCAAGCACCTATATGAAGCGGTTCGAGACGACGCCGGGCCGCATGCTGCTCGGCGAGACGCTGCCGAAGAGCCACAAGGTGCCGTTCGAGACCGTCAACCGCCTCCTCACCAAGAAGGAGATCGGCGACGTCATCGACATCGTCTATCGCCACACCGGCCAGAAGGAGACGGTGCTGTTCGCCGACGCGATCATGGGGCTCGGCTTCCGCCACGCCTTCAAGGCCGGCATCTCGTTCGGCAAGGACGACATGATCATCCCGCACGCGAAGGAGCGGCTGGTCGACGAGACCCGCGCGCTCGTGAAGGATTACGAGCAGCAGTATCAGGACGGCCTGATCACCCAGCAGGAAAAGTACAACAAGGTGATCGACGCCTGGTCGCCGCTGCGGCGACCAGGTCGCCAACGCGATGATGAAGGAGATCAAGGCGCAGCCGAAGCGGCGAGGACGGCCGCGAGGCGCCGATCAACTCGATCTACATGATGGCCCATTCGGGCGCCCGCGGTTCGCAGGCGCAGATCAAGCAGCTCGCCGGCATGCGCGGCCTGATGGCCAAGCCGTCGGGCGAGATCATCGAAACGCCGATCATCTCGAACTTCAAGGAAGGCCTGACCGTCCTTGAATATTTCAACTCGACCCACGGCGCCCGCAAGGGCCTCGCGGACACGGCGCTCAAGACGGCGAACTCGGGCTACCTGACCCGCCGTCTCGTCGACGTGTCGCAGGACTGCGTCGATCATCGAGGAGGATTGCGGCACCGAGCGCGCGCTCGAGATGCGCGCGATCGTCCAGGGCGGCGCGATCATCGCCTCGCTCGGCGAGCGCATCCTCGGCCGCACCACGGCCGAGGACATCGTCGATCGCCAAGACCGGCGACGTCGATCATCAAGGAAGGCACGCTGCTCGACGAGGCCGATGGTCGCGCAGGATCGAGGAGATCGGCATCCAGGGCGTCAAGATCCGCTCGCCGCTGGTCTGCGAGTCGCAAGCAGGGCGTCTGCGGCAAATGCTACGGGCGCGACCTCGCCCGCGGCACGCCGGTCAACATCGGCGAGGCGGTCGGCGTCATCGCCGCCCAGTCGATCGGCGAGCCGGGCACCCAGCTGACGATGCGGACCTTCCACATCGGCGGCGCGGCGCAGCTCAACGAGCAGTCGAACCTCGAGGCGCCGGTCGACGGCACGATCGAGTTCCGCGACATGCCGACGATCGTCGACCCGCGCGGCCGGCGCATCGTCGCTGTCGCGCTCGGGCGAGATCGCGATCCTCGACATGGACGGCCGCGAGCTGTCGACGCACCGCATCCCCTACGGCGCGCACCTGCTGTGCGAGAGCGGCCATATCGTCAGCCGCGGGCGACCGCATCGCCGAGTGGGATCCGTTCATTCAGCCCGGTCATCACCGAGAAGGCCGGCACCGTGAAGTACCAGGACCTGATCGAGAACCGGACGATGACCGAGCAGATCGACGAAGTCGACCGGCATCGCCCAGCGCGTGGTCACCGACGACATCGCCAAGTCGAAGAAGGAGGACCTTCGTCCGCGCCTCACCCTGACTCGGCGAGGACGCGGGCGAAGCCGGCGTCTATCGCGCTGGCGCCGGGCGCGATCGTCGCGGTCGAGGACGGCCAGAAGGTCGAGGCCGGCGAAGTGCTCGCCCGCATGCCGCGCGAAGCCGCGCAAGTACCCGCGACATCACCGGCGGTCTGCCGCGCGTCGCCGAGCTGTTCGAGGCGCGCAAGCCCAAGGAGAATGCGATCATCGCCAAGGTCTCCGGCAAGGTCACCTTCATGCAAGGACTACAAGGCCAAGCGCAAGATCGCGATCATCCCCGACGACGGTTCGGAGCCGGTCGAGTATCTGGTGCCGAAGTCGAAGGTGATCGACGTCCAGGAAGGCGATTACGTCAAGCGCGGCGACAATCTCGTCGGCGGCTCGCCCGATCCGCACGACATCCTCGAGGTGCTCGGCGTCGGTCGCGCTCGCCGAATATCTCGTCAGCGAGATCCAGGAAGTCTATCGGCTCCAGGGCGTGAAGATCAACGACAAGCACATCGAGGTGATCGTTCGCCAGATGCTGCAGAAGGTCGAGATCACCGACGGCGGCGACACCACCCTGCTGGCCGGCGAGCAGGTCGACCGCGACGAGATGGACGAGATCAACGCCAGGCTCGAGCAAGAAGCAGAAGCCGGCCGAAGGCAAGCCGGTGCTGCTCGGCATCACCAAGGCGTCGCTGCAGACCCGCAGCTTCATCTCGGCCGCCTCGTTCCAGGAGACCACCCGGGTGCTCACCGAGGCTGCGGTCCAGGGCAAGGTCGACACGCTCGAACGGCCTCAAGGAGAACGTCATCGTCGGCCGGCTGATCCCGGCGGGCACCGGCGCCGGCATGAACCGGCTGCGGGTTGCGGCATCGTCGCGCGATACGGCGCTTCGCGCCGCGCACCGCAAGCTGCAGGAAGTCGCTGATCGCTGCCGGACACGGCCGCCGAAGAGCATGCGCGCCGAGCTCGCTCAGGGCCCGCGAGAAGCCGGCGATCCGTGCGCGATCCGCTGGCCGACGTCGTACCCGTCGGGCACGGCATCGACGCCGATGCCGGCGACTATCTGCAGGACTGAGTCGCTCAGCTGCGCATAAAAAAAGCCCCGCCGGCAGCGATCGCCGGCGGGGCTTTCTTTTGAGGTCACTCGGCTTAGCGGCAGTAGCCGGTCTTCATCGTGTTCTCGGTGCAATTTGCAGCCGAATTGATGTCCGCGGCGGCACCGCGAACCGTGTTGCAGGCGGCAATGGTCAGCGCACCCGCGATGATGCATGCCGTCACAAGCTTACGAACCATGATCACTCCTCCATTAAGGCTCCGGAACAATCATGGCCGCGGCAACCGCGGCTTGTCTAGTTACAGCTCAGCAGTCTGCCGCCGTTCATCGCATTCTCCGTGCAGTTGGCGACGGAATTGACGTCCCGGGCAGCGCCGCGGACCGTGTTGCAAGCAGCCGTGGCAAGGGCGAGACCGATCAGGGTGGCAGTGGCGATCTTCTGAATCATGACATTCTCCTAGTTCCAATGGCTTCTGTGAACGCCGGAACCGCCGGAACGGCTCCATTCCGCTTGCGTTATTTTCCCCGATCCGAGGGGAGTAGGCGATGCGCAAGGCGGTCTGGGCGTTGTCGACCGTGCGCGGTCTACGGCGTCTCCGCTGCGACCGGACCTACAGCACCCCCGTGGCGGACGCCGCTGACCATCTGGCCGCATCGAGCGTTTTCAACGGAACTCGCTGATTTCCGCAGCCCGGAAGACCGAGCATCCGCTGCTCGTCAACGAAGAGGTGGAGATCAGCGGCATGCGCGTGCCGCCGAGCATCACGCCTATTTCCCGCAATATGAGACGCGCGCGGCACGCCCTTCTTCGTTGCGAATGCGGCCGCAACTGACTCAGACCGCGACCGGCGCGGAGATGTGCGGGTGCGGCTCGTAGTCTTCGACGATGAAATCCTCGGGCTCATAATCGAACAGCCCCTGTCCCCGGTCCTTGATGATCAGTCTGCGGGAGGATCCGCGGCTCGCGCGCCAGCTGCAGCCGCGCCTGATCGAGGTGGTTCGAGTAGAGTGGCAGTCGCCGCCGGTCCACACGAACACCCCGGGCTCGAGCCCGCACTCGCGAGCGAGCATGTGGGTCAGGAGCGCGTAGCTGGCGATGTTGAACGGCACGCCGAGGAAGACGTCGGCGCTGCGCTGATAGAGCTGCAGGTTGAGCCGGCCGGCGGCGACCTGGGTCTGGAACAGGCAGTGGCACGGCGCCAGCGCCATCCGCTCGATCTCGCCGGGGTTCCAGGCGGTGACGATCTGCCGCCGCGACGCTGGATCGCGGCGGATCAGCGCGACCAGCTCGGCGATCTGGTCGATGTGCCGCCCGTCCGCGCTCTCCCAGTCGCGCCACTGCTTGCCATAGACCGGACCCAAGTCGCCGTTCTCGTCGGCCCATTCGTTCCAGATGCTGACCTTGCGCTCCTTCAGCCAGCCGATGTTGGTGTCGCCGCGAAGGAACCACAGCAGTTCGACGATGATCGAGCGCAGGTGCAGCTTCTTGGTCGTCAGCAAGGGAAAACCCTTGGCCAGGTCGAAGCGCATCTGCGCTCCGAAGGTCGACAGCGTGCCGGTGCCGGTGCGGTCGGCTTGCGGCACGCCCTCGTCGAGAATTCGCTGCATGAGATCGAGATATTGGCGCATGGAGGTCAGCGTAGACGCGCCATCGGCCCAGTCCAAGTGGGACAGTTTCATCCGCTTTGGCGCCATTACGGAGCCGGTTGGAATGGCGCCGGCTGCCAACGGCACATACTTGCAGGGCATGCGGTATCAGCGTGCCGAACTCCCGCTGAAGCTTGACGGTCTCGCTGCAGCGAAGACCTTCTTCTCCGGATGCCTTGCGGACTCAGACCCCAGGCGGGAGAGCCTGTGGGTCGCTCATGTCGACGAGTCAGGCGCGCTGCTTGCACCTCTCGCGGCACGACGGCGACGAGAAGGCGACCGAATTTCCGCTGCGGGCCATCATCGCCGATGCGGCGGTCCACCACAGCGCCGGCATCGTGCTGGCCCACAATCATCCGAGCGGTGATCCGCAGCCGAGCGACTCCGACTGCCGCGCCACTCGCCGTCTGGCGTCGGCGGCCGAAGCGCTCGACTGCGCCGATTCTCGACCATCTGGTCTTCGCCGGAGAGCAGTGCACCAGCTTCCGCAGCCTGGGGCTGCTCTAGGTCCTGCAGGGCTTGATCTTGTCGGGAGCGGGCCGCGGGCCGGCAACCTCGAACGCCATCAGATAGACCTGCGGGTCGCGCAGCCGGGTGTACCGCACCGGCTTCAGCGCCAGCGCCGCGAACTCGCACTTGAGCTGCTCCGGTGGAGTTCCGTGGCGCTGGATCGGCCGATCCGAATCGACGACGATGAACTCGCCGCCGGGCTTCACCGCGTCGCGAATGTGCCACAGGAAGGCATAGGGCGACTGCACCTCGTGGTACATGTGAACCAGGAACACCCGGTCGAACGAGCCGGCGGGAAGCATCGGATCGTCGGGAGTTCCCAGTTTGACCGCCACATTGTCGAGCTGTTCGCGCTGGACCCGGTCGCTGAGCTGGTCGCGAGTGAGCGGAACGATGTCCTCGGCAAGCACCCGCCCCTTGCGGCCGACCACGGGGGCGAGCCGCACCGTATAATAGCCCTGACCGGCACCGACATCGGCAACCCACATTCCCGGCTTGACGCCGGCAAGGCGAATGACCTGCTCGGCCTCGCCGAGGCGATCGCGCGCGTCTTCGGTGGAAAAGGTGCTGCTGACTGTCGGAGCGACTGGCCGGTTCGCCTTCGGGAAATGCGGCTCTCCCGGCTTGGCCCGGCAACCCGCGAGCGACAGCGCCAGCGCCGCAGCGAGGGCCGCGGTCCTAGTCCACATCCTCGACCTCGACGGTCTCGCCGGTCACCCGCTGCGACAACGCCGCCGCCATGAAGCGGTCGAGATCGCCGTCGAGCACATCGCCCGGCGCTGTCGAGGTCACTCCCGTGCGCAGGTCCTTCACCAGCTGATAGGGCTGAAGCACGTAAGACCGGATCTGGTGGCCCCAGCCGATGTCGGTCTTGGTCGCATTCACCGCGCTCGCTTCCGCCTCGCGCTTCTGCAGCTCGGCCTCGTAGAGCCGCGCCTTGAGCTGCTTGAACGCCGAGGCGCGGTTCTTGTGCTGCGAGCGCTCGTTCTGGCAGGCGACGACGATTCCGGTCGGAACGTGCGTAATCCGGACCGCGCTGTCCGTCGTATTGACGTGCTGGCCGCCGGCTCCCGACGCGCGGTAAGTGTCGATCCTCAGCTCGGCCTCGTTGATCTGGATGTCGATGTCGTCGTCAACCTCGGGATAGACCCAGATGCTCGAGAAGCTGGTGTGGCGTCGGGCATTGGCGTCGTAGGGGCTGATCCGGACCAGCCGGTGGACTCCGCTCTCGGTCTTCAGATTGCCGTAGGCGTTCTCGCCCTTGATCAGGATCGTCGCCGACTTGATGCCGGCCTGTTCGCCCGAGTGGTGATCGATGAGCTCGACCTTGAAGCGGTGGCGCTCGCCCCAGCGCGTGTACATGCGGTGGAGCATCTCGGCCCAGTCCTGGCTCTCGGTGCCCCCTGCCCCGGCGTTGATCTCGACATAGGCGTTGTTCGCATCCGCCTCCCCGGCGAGGAGCGCCGCGACCTTGTCGCGCTCGGCCCGCTCGGCAAGCTCGGCCAACTGCCGCACGCCGTCGTCGACGAGGTCGTTGTCGCCCTCGGCTTCGGCCATCTCCATGAGCTCTGTGGTGTCGGCAAGCTCCTGCTCGATCGCCTTGGTCGCGTTGATCGCCTCATCGAGCCGCCGCCGCTCGCGCATGACGTCCTGCGCCGCCTTGGGATCGTCCCACAGCGTCGGGTCCTCGACCTTGTCGTTCAGTTCCTGAAGGCGGCGAAGCGCGCGGTCCCAGTCGAGGAACCGGCGGAGAAGCGCCGTCGCTGCGTTGATCTGGTCGATATGGGCCTGCGCTTCAGCGCGCATGATTGGTCAGCTTTCGTGAATGACAGGTCGGCAAGCGCTTATTGAACGGCGTTCTGGGTTGGCAAGGCACCTGTCGATGCAGGCGTTGCAGGCGGCGGAGCGGCGACAGGGGCGAGAGCAGCGGCGGGCGCAGCGGCAGGCTTGACCGGGCGCTGTTCGTCCGCGGTCTCGGGCTGCGGCTGCGGCCTCTGCACTTGCTGAGCGCCCGGCGCATAGGGATCGCCCATCGCTCCGTGCAGCGTTCGCACCGGCTCGGTCTCCGGCTGGAAGGCTTCCCAGATCACCGGCGACTTGGGATCCTCGGAGACCGGGAAGACGCCGAACACCTTCTTGCCGGTCGCCCGGTCGATCCGCACCCAGCGAATTCCCGGCGGCGCGACGAACGGGGTCTTCGGCTGGTCCTTCAGCGCGGTCTGAGCCCACTGCTTCCACACCGGCGCGGCAATCCGGCCGCCCTGGGCCCATCCGCCCATCGGGCGCGGGTTGTCGTAGCCCAGATAAACGCCCGCGACGATGTCCGGCGTACCGCCCACGAACCAGACGTTGGTCGGGCCGTTGGTGGTTCCGGTCTTTCCGAACAGCGGCCGGTCGAGGTCGCGAAGGACGGTCGCGGTGCCGCGGATGATCACGCCTTCCATGACATGGACCATCTGGAAGGACGCCATCGGGTCGAGCAGCTGGCGGCTGCGGCTCGGAGGCCTCGGCATCGCCTTGCCGTCCCAGTCGGGCGCATTGCAATTGCCCATGACGGCGCAGCGGTTGTCGGCGCGGTAGATGACCTTGCCGTGGCGGTCCTGGACATAGTCGATGGTGGTCGGCTTGACCGACCGGCCCTGGTTCGCGAGCACCGCGTAGGCGTTGACCAGGCGGGCGACCGTAGTGTCGCCGGCGCCGAGCGCGTAGGACAGGTAATTGCCGTAATCGCCGACGCCGAGCTTGCGCGCGGTGTCGGTGATCTTGGCCATTCCGATCATCGATGCGGCGCGCACCGTCATCAGGTTGCGCGACTGCTCGAGGCCCCAGCGCAAGGTGTGCGGACCGGCCGAGCGGTGATCGAAGTTGACGAAGCATTTGTTGCCGAGCCCGGCGCCCTGCCAGACGCAGAACGGCGCATCGAGCTCGATGGTCGCCGGCGTGAAGCCGTTCTCCATGGCCGTCACATAAACGATGGGCTTGAACGCCGAGCCGGGCTGACGAAGCGCCTGGGTCGCCCGGTTGTAGGGAGACCCGACGACGTCGAAGCCGCCCTGCATCGCCAGCACCCGGCCGGTGTGCACTTCCTCGGCCAGCATGCCGCCCGAAATCGATGGGACCGAGCGGATGTTGTAGATGCCCGGGCCGGCCTGCTTGACGATGATCACCATGCCCGGCCGCAGGTAATCGAACGCCGCGCCGCCGACGCCGCGCTTGGGCACCGACGCGCCCGATGCCGGCAGAGTGCCGCGCGAGCCGTCGCTGAAGCCGATCGCCGCGGAATCGGCCGACTTGCTGAGGACGACGGCCTTCTTCCAGTCGATGTACCCGGTTCCGACCGGCGCCCGGTCGAGCTCGGCCGCCCAATCCTTGTTGAGATCGATGCTCATTCCGAGGTCCGACCAGCCGCGGCCGCCGAAGTTGCTGAGGCCGTCGCGAAGAGCCTGCGCCGCGGCGTCCTGCATCGCTGGGTTCATCGAGCTGCGCACCCACAGGCCGCCGCCGTAGAGGCTGTTGGGACCGTCCTCCGCCGTCTTGCCGAACTGCTTGATCAGCTCGCGGCGGACTTCTTCCATGAAATAGCCGCCCTGCTGGCGGAATTTCTCGCTGCTTCCGTAGCGGATGGTGCCGAGCGGCGTTGCCTCGGCATTACGGTATTGGTCCTCGGTGATGTAGCCGTTGCGGAACATCTCGCGCAGCACATACGCGCGGCGGTCGAGCGCCTTCTGGGTCGCACGGTCGGGGTCGTAGTTCGCCGGAGCGCGCGGAAGCACTGCAAGATACGCGGCTTCCGGAAGCGTCAGCTCGTTGACGTCCTTGTCGAAATAGGCGCGCGCCGCAGCCTGCACGCCGTAGGCGTTGCGGCCGAGGAAGATCGAGTTGAGGTAGAGCTCGAGGATCTGCTGCTTGCTCAGCGTCGATTCCAGCCGGAACGCCAGGATCGCCTCGCGCGCCTTGCGGCCGACGTTGTAGCTCGAGTCCTTCAGCAGATATTTCGCGACCTGCTGGGTGATGGTCGATCCGCCCGGGACACGGCCGCTTCGGCCGATATGGGTCGCGTAATTGAAGACCGCCTTGATCGTGCCTGGATAATCGATTCCGTGATGGCTGAAGAACGTCTTGTCCTCGGCCGAGATAAAGGCGTGGACCACGAGCGGCGGGATCTCGTCGTAGGACAGGTCGACTCGGCGCTCGCGAGCGAAGGTCTGGACCGGCTCGCCGTCGTAGCCGCGGACGTTGGTCGGCAGCGGCGGCTCATAGGCGAGCAGCTTCTCGGACGAGGGCAGGCCCGCTGCAAAATAGAGCCACATCCCGGCGATCAGGACGAACAGCGCAAGAGCGCTCCAGGTCAGCCAGCGGAGCCAGCGGCGCGCCCACAATGGGTCGACGCGCTCGTGCACTCGCCGGTTGAAGGCGACCAGGTCCGGAAGCTGCCAGGACGGGGCGGTCAATCGGTCGAACTTCATTCGAGGCAGCGTCTAGCGGCTTCCGGTCGCCGAGAGAAGTTAGGATTCGACGCGAGATCGCGTCGCGACGTCGGCTTCGATCGCCTGGGCGAGAGCAAGCACGATCGCCTTGCGGTGCACTGGGTCGCGAAGGAGCAGCTCGTCGTCGGCATTGCTGATGTAGCCGGCCTCGAACAGGATCGCAGGCGCGGCTGCCCGGCGAAGCACGTGGAAATCGGCGAAGCGATGCGGCTGCGGGCGAAGCTCGAAGCGGCCGGCGGACTTGCCGGCGACGCGAGTGGCGAATTCGGCCGACGCATTCATCTGGTCGCGGATTGCGAGGTCCGAGAGCATCGCGGCCACCGTTCCCCGAGGAGAATCCGTCTGACCCCCGCGATTGTCGGCAGCCGCCGCGCTCGCTGCCTCCGCATCCGAGGCGACGTCCGAAAGCGAATAAATCGTCGCTCCACGAGCGAGCGGATTGGGCGCGCTATCCATGTGCAGCGAAATGAACGTGCTTGCCCCGAGCCGTTGCGCAACCGCCGCCCGCTGATCCAGCGTCAAATAGCGGTCGTCCTCGCGAGTCATCGCAACGCGCACCCGGCCCCGTACGACCAGGGTGTCGCGAAGCTCCCGGGCGAGCGCGAGGGTCAGGTCCTTCTCATAGACCTGGCCGGACACGCTGGTCGCTCCAGGGTCCGAGCCGCCATGGCCGGGGTCGATCACGACGATCGGCCGGCCCGCTGCGCTTGGCAGGGCGTAGATGCGGTCGGACACAGCGGCGGGAAGAGCGACGGTGAGAGACCCGGCCCGCGCCTCGCCGACCGTAGCCGGGGGCTGATCGGCCGCAGCGGCGCCGCTTCGATCCGCACCCGCGAGAAGCAGGGCAGCAACCGTCAAGGCGCCTGCGACCGCTGCGCCGGCCGCCACCGTCCTGCTGATCATCGGCACCATCGGCGTCCCCGAGCCCCCCTCTCCACAGCGAGCCTATCACGCACATGTGGTTAATGGGAAATGATGGCGGACCGCGACGAACGCCCTCGAGCGCTGTTGCGGCTTTACCCCGCGGGTGCTAACTCCTCCGCCGCCGGGTTTCCGCCCGGCAAATCGCCGGCTGTCGGTGCGAAAGACAGAGGCTCCCACGAGGTTGACGCTCGCATGATGCCACAGAACCCCCGCCGCGCTTACAAGCGAAGCCGCAGGCGCTTTTTCCGCGCCGGAACGCGCGATGGCGAATGCAGCAGAGGCACTTTCACTGACATCCGCCAGCGCCATCGGCTTCATGCCATGGGACGCGGCCCTTATCACCGCGCGCCGCCGGCATGACCCCGGCACTTCGGCGCGCCTGGAGAATTTTCAATGACCATGCGCATGCTGATCGACGCGCGCCACCCGGAAGAAACCCGCGTGGCGGTGCTCGAAGGTAACCGGATTGAAGAGTTCGATTTCGAATTCGCCGAGCGCAAGCAGCTCAAGGGCAATATCTATCTAGCCAAGGTCACGCGGGTCGAACCGTCGCTGCAGGCGGCGTTCGTCGACTATGGCGGCAACCGCCACGGCTTCCTGGCCTTCAGCGAGATCCACCCTGACTATTACCAGATCCCGAAGGGGACCGCGAAGCACTGCTGCGCGAAGAGGCCGAGCACGCCGCCGAGGAAGAGCGGCTGCGCGCCGCCCAGGACGATGACGAGCGACGAGGCTGCCGACGAGCGGCGAGGATGCCGATCACGACGACGAGCTCCGTCGACGACGCCGACGATGATGGCGACGATGATGATCAGCCTGTCGCCGCCGGCACCGCCCCAACCGCTCGCCGGTCGACCAGCCCGCTGCCGACGAGCTTTCGCCAGAAGCGGCAGAACCTTCGTCGCCGCTACAAGATCCAGGACGTGATCCAGCGCCGCCAGGTGCTGCTGGTCCAGGTCGTCAAGGAAGAGCGCGGCAACAAGGGCGCCGCGCTGACCACCTATCTGTCGCTGGCCGGCCGCTATTGCGTGCTGATGCCGAACACCAGCCACGGCGGCGGCATCAGCCGCAAGATCTCGAACGCCACCGACCGCAAGCGGCTGAAGTCGATCATGTCGGACCTGAACCTGCCCGGACGATGGGACTGATCGTCCGCACCGCCGGTCTCTAGCGCACCAAGCCCGAGATCAAGCGCGACTTCGACTATCTCGCCCGGCTGTGGGACGAGATCCGCGAACGGACGCTCGGAAGCCAGCTCCGGCGCTGATCTATCGCGACAGCGACCTGGTCAAGCGGGCGATCCGCGACCTCTACGACCGGGACATCGACGGCGTGTACGTCGAGGGCGAGGCCGGCTATCGCTAGGCGCGCGACTTCATGCAGCTGCTGATGCCGAGCCAGGCCAGGAGGGTCATCGCCTCCTAGTCCCACGCCGCTGTTCGAGCGCTACGGCGCTGAGGACCAACTCTCGCCGATCTACTCTCCCGTCGTGCCGCTGCGCTCCGGCGGCTACCTGGTGATCAACCAGACCGAGGCGCTGGTCTCCATCGACATCAACTCCGGCCGCGCGACGCGCGAGCACAACATCGAAGACCGCGCTGAACACCAATCTCGAAGCCGCCGCGAGATCGCCCGCCAGTTGCGCCTGCGCGACATGGCCGGCCTGATCGTCATCGACTTCATCGACATGGATGAGTTGAAGAACAACCGCGCCGTCGAAAAGCTGATGGCCGATTGCCCTGAAGGACGACCGCGCCCGCGTCCAGATGGGCAAGATCTCCGGCTTCGGCCTGATGGAGATCAGCCGCCAGCGCCGCCGCACCGGCGTGCTGGAAGCCTCGACCAAGCCCTGCCCGCATTGCGAAGGCACCGGCCTGATGCGCACCGCCGCGTCGGCCGGCCTGTCGGCGCTGCGGATCATCGAGGACGAAGCGGCGCGCGGCCGCGGTGA
>CAWGRB010000053.1:0-32310 GCA_963824845.1 uncultured Alphaproteobacteria bacterium | reverse complement strand
TGGTCGCGTTGATCGCCTCATCGAGCCGCCGCCGCTCGCGCATGACGTCCTGCGCCGCCTTGGGATCGTCCCACAGCGTCGGGTCCTCGACCTTGTCGTTCAGTTCCTGCGAGGCGGCCGGTAGCGGCGTGTCGAAGTCGAGGAACCGGCGGAGAAGCGCCGTCGCTGCGTTGATCTGGTCGATATGGGCCTGCGCTTCAGCGCGCATGATTGGTCAGCTTTCGTGAATGACAGGTCGGCAAGCGCTTATTGAACGGCGTTCTGGGTTGGCAAGGCACCTGTCGATGCAGTCGTTGCAGGCGGCGGAGCGGCGACAGCAGCGGCGGGCGCAGCGGCAGGCTTGACCGGGCGCTGTTCGTCCGCGGTCTCGGGCTGCGGCTGCGGCCTCTGCACTTGCTGAGCGCCCGGCGCATAGGGATCGCCCATCGCTCCGTGCAGCGTTCGCACCGGCCCGGTCTCCGGCTGGAAGGCTTCCCAGATCACCGGCGACTTGGGATCCTCGGAGACTGGGAAGACGCCGACACCTTCTTGCCGGTCGCCCGGTCGATCCGCACCCAGCGAATTCCCGGCGGCGCGACGAACGGGGTCTTCGGCTGGTCCTTCAGCGCGGTCTGAGCCCACTGCTTCCACACCGGCGCGGCAATCCGGCCGCCCTGGGCCCAACCGCCCATCGGGCGCGGGTTGTCGTAGCCCAGATAAACGCCCGCCACGATGTCCGGCGTACCGCCCACGAACCAGACGTTGGTCGGGCCGTTGGTGGTTCCGGTCTTTCCGAACAGCGGCCGGTCGAGGTCGCGAAGGACGGTCGCGGTGCCGCGGATGATCACGCCTTCCATGACATGGACCATCTGGAAGGACGCCATCGGGTCGAGCAGCTGGCGGCTGCGGCTCGGAGGCCTCGGCATCGCCTTGCCGTCCCAGTCGGGCGCATTGCAATTGCCCATGACGGCGCAGCGGTTGTCGGCGCGGTAGATGACCTTGCCGTGGCGGTCCTGGACATAGTCGATGGTGGTCGGCTTGACCGACCGGCCCTGGTTCGCGAGCACCGCGTAGGCGTTGACCAGGCGGGCGACCGTAGTGTCGCCGGCGCCGAGCGCGTAGGACAGGTAATTGCCGTAATCGCCGACGCCGAGCTTGCGCGCGGTGTCGGTGATCTTGGCCATTCCGATCATCGATGCGGCGCGCACCGTCATCAGGTTGCGCGACTGCTCGAGGCCCCAGCGCAAGGTGTGCGGACCGGCCGAGCGGTGATCGAAGTTGACGAAGCATTTGTTGCCGAGCCCGGCGCCCTGCCAGACGCAGAACGGCGCATCGAGCTCGATGGTCGCCGGCGTGAAGCCGTTCTCCATGGCCGTCACATAAACGATGGGCTTGAACGCCGAGCCGGGCTGACGAAGCGCCTGGGTCGCCCGGTTGTAGGGAGACCCGACGACGTCGAAGCCGCCCTGCATCGCCAGCACCCGGCCGGTGTGCACTTCCTCGGCCAGCATGCCGCCCGAAATCGATGGGACCGAGCGGATGTTGTAGATGCCCGGGCCGGCCTGCTTGACGATGATCACCATGCCCGGCCGCAGGTAATCGAACGCCGCGCCGCCGACGCCGCGCTTGGGCACCGACGCGCCCGATGCCGGCAGAGTGCCGCGCGAGCCGTCGCTGAAGCCGATCGCCGCGGAATCGGCCGACTTGCTGAGGACGACGGCCTTCTTCCAGTCGATGTACCCGGTTCCGACCGGCGCCCGGTCGAGCTCGGCCGCCCAATCCTTGTTGAGATCGATGCTCATTCCGAGGTCCGACCAGCCGCGGCCGCCGAAGTTGCTGAGGCCGTCGCGAAGAGCCTGCGCCGCGGCGTCCTGCATCGCTGGGTTCATCGAGCTGCGCACCCACAGGCCGCCGCCGTAGAGGCTGTTGGGACCGTCCTCCGCCGTCTTGCCGAACTGCTTGATCAGCTCGCGGCGGACTTCTTCCATGAAATAGCCGCCCTGCTGGCGGAATTTCTCGCTGCTTCCGTAGCGGATGGTGCCGAGCGGCGTTGCCTCGGCATTACGGTATTGGTCCTCGGTGATGTAGCCGTTGCGGAACATCTCGCGCAGCACATACGCGCGGCGGTCGAGCGCCTTCTGGGTCGCACGGTCGGGGTCGTAGTTCGCCGGAGCGCGCGGAAGCACTGCAAGATACGCGGCTTCCGGAAGCGTCAGCTCGTTGACGTCCTTGTCGAAATAGGCGCGCGCCGCAGCCTGCACGCCGTAGGCGTTGCGGCCGAGGAAGATCGAGTTGAGGTAGAGCTCGAGGATCTGCTGCTTGCTCAGCGTCGATTCCAGCCGGAACGCCAGGATCGCCTCGCGCGCCTTGCGGCCGACGTTGTAGCTCGAGTCCTTCAGCAGATATTTCGCGACCTGCTGGGTGATGGTCGATCCGCCCGGGACACGGCCGCTTCGGCCGATATGGGTCGCGTAATTGAAGACCGCCTTGATCGTGCCTGGATAATCGATTCCGTGATGGCTGAAGAACGTCTTGTCCTCGGCCGAGATAAAGGCGTGGACCACGAGCGGCGGGATCTCGTCGTAGGACAGGTCGACTCGGCGCTCGCGAGCGAAGGTCTGGACCGGCTCGCCGTCGTAGCCGCGGACGTTGGTCGGCAGCGGCGGCTCATAGGCGAGCAGCTTCTCGGACGAGGGCAGGCCCGCTGCAAAATAGAGCCACATCCCGGCGATCAGGACGAACAGCGCAAGAGCGCTCCAGGTCAGCCAGCGGAGCCAGCGGCGCGCCCACAATGGGTCGACGCGCTCGTGCACTCGCCGGTTGAAGGCGACCAGGTCCGGAAGCTGCCAGGACGGGGCGGTCAATCGGTCGAACTTCATTCGAGGCAGCGTCTAGCGGCTTCCGGTCGCCGAGAGAAGTTAGGATTCGACGCGAGATCGCGTCGCGACGTCGGCTTCGATCGCCTGGGCGAGAGCAAGCACGATCGCCTTGCGGTGCACTGGGTCGCGAAGGAGCAGCTCGTCGTCGGCATTGCTGATGTAGCCGGCCTCGAACAGGATCGCAGGCGCGGCTGCCCGGCGAAGCACGTGGAAATCGGCGAAGCGATGCGGCTGCGGGCGAAGCTCGAAGCGGCCGGCGGACTTGCCGGCGACGCGAGTGGCGAATTCGGCCGACGCATTCATCTGGTCGCGGATTGCGAGGTCCGAGAGCATCGCGGCCACCGTTCCCCGAGGAGAATCCGTCTGACCCCCGCGATTGTCGGCAGCCGCCGCGCTCGCTGCCTCCGCATCCGAGGCGACGTCCGAAAGCGAATAAATCGTCGCTCCACGAGCGAGCGGATTGGGCGCGCTATCCATGTGCAGCGAAATGAACGTGCTTGCCCCGAGCCGTTGCGCAACCGCCGCCCGCTGATCCAGCGTCAAATAGCGGTCGTCGTCGCGAGTCATCGCAACGCGCACCCGGCCCCGTACGACCAGGGTGTCGCGAAGCTCCCGGGCGAGCGCGAGGGTCAGGTCCTTCTCATAGACCTGGCCGGACACGCTGGTCGCTCCAGGGTCCGAGCCGCCATGGCCGGGGTCGATCACGACGATCGGCCGGCCCGCTGCGCTTGGCAGGGCGTAGATGCGGTCGGACACAGCGGCGGGAAGAGCGACGGTGAGAGACCCGGCCCGCGCCTCGCCGACCGTAGCCGGGGGCTGATCGGCCGCAGCGGCGCCGCTTCGATCCGCACCCGCGAGAAGCAGGGCAGCAACCGTCAAGGCGCCTGCGACCGCTGCGCCGGCCGCCACCGTCCTGCTGATCATCGGCACCATCGGCGTCCCCGAGCCCCCCTCTCCACAGCGAGCCTATCACGCACATGTGGTTAATGGGAAATGATGGCGGACCGCGACGAACGCCCTCGAGCGCTGTTGCGGCTTTACCCCGCGGGTGCTAACTCCTCCGCCGCCGGGTTTCCGCCCGGCAAATCGCCGGCTGTCGGTGCGAAAGACAGAGGCTCCCACGAGGTTGACGCTCGCATGATGCCACAGAACGCCCCGGCCGCGCTTTCAAGCGAAGCCGCAGGCGCTTTTTCCGCGCCGGAACGCGCGATGGCGAATGCAGCAGAGGCACTTTCACTGACATCCGCCAGCGCCATCGGCTTCATGCCATGGGACGCGGCCCTTATCACCGCGCGCCGCCGGCATGACCCGGCACTTCGGCGCGCCCGGAGAATTTTCAATGTCCATGCGCATGCTAATCGACGCGCGCCACCCGGAGGAGACCCGGGTAGCAGTCATCAAAGGTAACCGGATCGAAGAGTTCGATTTCGAATCCGCCGAGCACAAGCAGCTCAAAGGCAATATCTATCTAGCAAAAGTCACGCGGGTCGAACCGTCGCTGCAGGCGGCGTTCATCGACTATGGTGGCAACCGCCACGGCTTCCTCGCCTTCAGCGAAATCCACCCCGATTATTATCAGATCCCGAAGGCGGACCGGGAAGCACTGCTTCGTGAAGAGGCCGAGCACGCCGCCGAGGAAGAGCGGCTGCGCGCTGCCCAGTACGACGATGAGGACGAGGCTGCCGAGAGCGGCGAGGATGCCGATCACGACGACGAGCATCCGTCCGACTCCGACGAGCATGGCGACGATGATGATCATCCTGTCGCCGCCGGCACCGAGTCCAACCGCTCGCCGGTCGACGAGTCCGCTGCCGACGAGCTTCGCCAGAAGCGGCAGAACCTTCGTCGCCGCTACAAGATCCAGGATGTCATCCAGCGCCGCCAGGTGCTCCTCGTCCAGGTCGTCAAGGAAGAGCGCGGCAACAAGGGCGCGGCGCTGACCACCTATCTGTCGCTGGCCGGCCGCTATTGCGTGCTGATGCCGAACACCAGCCACGGCGGCGGCATTTCCCGCAAGATCTCGAACGGGGCCGACCGCAAGCGGCTGAAGTCGATCATGTCGGACTTGAAGCTGCCCTCGACGATGGGACTGATCGTCCGGACCGCCGGTCTCTCGCGCACCAAGACCGAGATCAAGCGCGACTTCGACTATCTCGCCCGGCTGTGGGACGAAATCCGCGAACGGACGCTCGGAAGCCAGGCGCCGGCGCTGATCTACCGCGACAGCGATCTTGTGAAGCGGGCGATCCGCGACCTCTATCATCGCGACATCGACGAAGTGATCGTCGAGGGCGAGGAGGGCTACAAGGCGGCGCGCGGCTTCATGAAGCTCTTGATGCCGAGCCACGTCCGGCGAGTGCAGCTTGCACAGCGAGACAACTCCGCTGTTCCAGCGCCACGAAGTCGAGGATCAACTCTCGGCGATGTACCAGCCGACAGTCCAGCTGAAGTCCGGCGGCTACCTCGTCATCAATCCGACCGAAGCGCTGGTGTCGATCGACATCAACTCGGGCCGGTCGACCCGCGAGCACAATATCGAGCAGACCGCGTTTGCCACCAACATCGAGGCGACTGCGGAGATCGCGCGCCAATTGCGGCTTCGCGACATGGCCGGGCTCGTCGTCATCGACTTCATCGACATGGAGCAGTCGAGCCACGTCCGGAAGGTCGAGCGGGCGATGAAGGAAGCCCTGAAGAACGACCGCGCCCGGATCCAGGTCGGCCGCATTTCGAGCTTCGGGCTGATGGAAATGAGCCGTCAGCGCCTGCGCACCGGCGTTCTCGAAGCGTCGACCAAGCCCTGCATTCACTGTGAGGGTACAGGCCTGATGCGGACCGCCGCGTCGGCCGGCCTTGCGGCGCTCCGGATGATCGAGGACGAAGCGGCGCGCGGCCGCGGTGAGCGCCTGCTGCTTCGCGCGGGGCGCGAAGCCGCGGTCTACATGCTCAACAAGAAGCGCGCCGAACTCGCCGACATCGAGCATCGCTACGGCGTCTCCATCGAGGTCGCCATCGACGAGTCCCTCGAAGGCGCCCGGATGACGGTGGAAAGCTCCGGCGCGCGCCCGGTCGCGCGTCCGCGTGCCGAGCCGGTGCTCGTCCACGAGGACCCGGTGGAGGAGCTGAACTCCGACATCGAGGATGAGATCGACGAGGAAGAGGACGAGGGTGAGACCGAGGCGCGCGGTGAGCGCGGGCCTCGCCAGCGCCGCGACGCCGAGGGCGAAGGCGACCGCCAGGGCCGCAAGCGCCGCCGCCGCCGCCGTGGTGGCCGTGGCCGCCGCCGCGAGGGCGAAGGCGAGCACGCCGACGATCAAGCCTCGGAAGAGACCGGCGCGACGGAAGGCTCAGAAGGCGGCGAAGCCACGGTCGAGCCCGACAGCTCGCCGATGGTCGAGCGCCCGACAGACGAAGAGCCCGCGATCGCCGAGACGCAGCCGCTCGAGCAGCCCGCGCCCAAGCGCCGCCGCCGCCGCAAGGCTGGCGCCGAGACGGAAGGCGCAGCCGAGCCCCAGGCCGACGTCGCGGTGCCCGAGCCTGCGCCCGCCGAGGCCGCGCCGGCCGAAACCGCCGATCAGGCCGCCCCTGCGACGGAACCGGCCGAGGAGCCAGCTCCTGCCGCCAAGCCCGCGCGCAAGCGGCGGACCAAGGCCGCTGCGGCAGCGGAAGCGGCGGCGGCGGAGACCGCACCCGAGCCTGAACCGGAAGTCGCTCCGCCGTCGGCCAACAACGACACGGCTGCCTCGGACGAATCCGCTGAGGCGCGCCGCGGCGGCTGGTGGCAGCGCACCTTCGGCTAGGCGCGCTGGCGCGGTTTTCATCGGCGGTTCAGCGCGGCGGATGCTAAGCCGACGCCGATGAAACCGGCGCTTTCCCGCTTTCTCCGGCTGTTCATGGCCGCCCTGCTGCTGGCCATGTCGGCCTGGCAGCCGGCACTGGCGCAGGAGGACGACGACGCCCAGATCTCGGCGCTTCGCGATACCGAGGCAGAGCTCCTTTTCAAGGACATCTCCCGGCCGCTTATCCAGGCGGCCGGGCTTGACCCGAACAGCGTCTCGGTCGTTCTTCTCAACGATCCCGAGATCAACGCCTTCGTCGCGACCGGCCAAACGGTCTATATCCAGTCCGGCCTCCTGATCGCCGCCGACAACGTGAACCAGCTGCAGGGCGTTATCGCCCATGAGCTCGGCCACGTCGCCGGCGGCCATTCGATCCGGTTCCGCGAAGGCGAAGGTCAAGCGAGCAAGATCAGCATCGCGACAATGATCCTCGGCGCGCTGGCGATGGCGGCAGGCGCCGGCGGCGCTGGCATGGGCGTGATGGCGATGGGCCAGCAGGCCGCCACCAGCAAGCTGCTCGCCTTCTCGCGCGCCCAGGAAGCGACTGCCGACCAGGCCGGTGCCAGCTACCTGTCCAAAGCCGGCATCAGCGGCAAGGGCATGCTCGACTTCTTCGCCAAGCTGCAGAACGAGGAATACCGCCTCGCGATCTACGACACCGACAGCTACGCGCGCACCCACCCGCTCTCGTCGGAGCGCATCCAGGCGCTGGAACAGCTGCTCAAGAAGGACCCGGCCTGGAGCAAGCCGCCCGACCCGGCTCTCGATGCGCGCTTCCAGCGGGTAAAGGCGAAGCTGATCGGCTTCGTCGATCCCAAGCACGCGGTTCAGAAATATCCCGAGAGCGACCAGAGCGTGCCCGCGCATTACGCGCGCGCCTACGCCTATCATGTCGGCGGCTACCCCGACAAAGCGTTATCCGAAGCAGACGCTCTCCTGAAGACCAACCCGCACGACCCCTTCTTCCTCGAGCTCAAAGGCCAGATCCTGCTCGAGTCCGGCAAGCCGGTCGACGCCATTCCCCTTCTGCGCGAGGCAACGACTGCGTCGGGCAATGCACCGCTGATCGCTGCGATGCTCGGCCACGCGCTGGTCGCGACCGACGACCCGAAAAATTTCCCCGAGGCCAAACAGGTCCTGAAGGCGGCGATCGTCCGCGACGATGACGACCCGTTCGCCTGGTACCAGCTCGGAGTCATCTACGCGAGCGAAGGCGACGAAGGCCGGGCGGCCCTCGCCACCGCCGAGCGAAGCACTCTCGAGAACAACCCCAAGCTTGCGCTGGCAAGCGCCCAGCTGGCGATGAAGGGCATCCCTCAGGGAAGTCCGGACTGGCTTCGCGCCCAGGACATCGTCATGGTGACCAAGACCAAGCTCAAGAAGAAATAGGAACACGGATTTGGCGATTGATCGAGCTGCCAGCCGAACTGGCGGGACATTCGGAGCGGCGATCGTGGGCGGCATCGTCGGCGCCGTTCTCACTGCTTTGGCGATCCTGTTCCTCGCTCCGCATTACCTTAGCGGCAAGATCGTCCGCCAGGGCATGATGGCCGACCCGCAGATCCTCGCCGATACCGCCGAGGCGCTTCGGGATTCGCAATACGCTCCGGTCATCGCCGCCAACAAGGCCGCGCTCGAAACGCCGTTCGCGAGCTCGTGGAAGGGTTCGGCAAAGCCGGACGTCACCCTCGTCGAATTCTTCGATTACGCCTGCCCCTACTGCAAGGCGAGCAATCCCGCGGTCGACCGGCTGGTCCAGGAGGACAAGGGCGTCCGCGTAGTTTACCGAGAGCTGCCGATCCTCGGCCCCAACAGCGTGACCGCTGCGCGGCTATCGCTCGAAGCATCGAAGGCCGGCCATTTCGCGGCCTTCCACGATGCCTTGTGGGCAGCAGGACGGCCGGCGCCGGACACCATCGCCGTCGCTGCCAAGGCTGCCGGAGTCCCTCGGAACCCACCCCGGACCCCGCCATCGAAGCGGAGCTCAAGCGTAATTTCCAACTCGCCGGCCAACTCGGCGCGACCGGAACCCCGTTGTTCGTGGTCGGGGACCGCGTCGTCAACGCGGCGGTGAGCTACGACGCGCTTAAGCAGGCCGTTGCGGCCGCCCGCGAAAAGGCCTGAACCAGCTCTACTGCCCGAAGGTCGGGCCGACGGTCTGGACGGGTATCTCGCTTGCCGCCGTCGTCGTCGGTGACAGCGCATCGCTGTCGCCGATCAGCCGCTTAAGCCTGAACACGGCGTTGTTGTAATCGATGTAGGCGTCGGCGGTCGCGGTGTCCGCCGAGCGCCACGCCGCCCTCGCGTTCGAGACCTGAGCGACGAGGCCCTGAGCGGTTTCCGGCGGCGCCGACAGGAGCATCTGCTCAGCCCGCTGAAGCGCCTGCAGCGCCTGCTTCGGGTCCGGCAGGTTGCTGATCCGGTTCTCGGCGCGGATCACGGCAAGCCGTTGCTGACGAACGTCGTACGCGACCCGCTCGCGAAGCTCCTCGAGATCGGCGTCGGCCTGCTCCCGTGCAATCCGCGCCACTTCCTTGTTTCGCCGCAGCTGGCCGTTGTCCCATTGCACGAACGGCACGCTGATGTTGACCAGGCCGCCGCCCTGCCGAAGCCGGTCGTAGCTGCCGTCGTACACCGCTCCGCCGGCGATCTGCTGGCTTGCGAAGGCGCCGACGCGGACGGTCGGCTTGCGCAAGTCCGACACCTGCTTAATCGCGGTCTGCGCCTGCTGCACCCGGAGCAGCGCCGACTGCACGTCCGGCCGCTTGCTGAGCGCCCGCGACAGCAGGCCATTGCGCTCGACCGGCTGCTTGCGACCGCTGAGATCGCTGGTCAGCCGAAGGTGCGCCTCCGGCGGCACCCTCAGGATCTGCTTGAGGCTGTCCTGCGCATTGTCGGCACTCTCCCGGCTGCTTTGCGCGGTCTGCTGCGCATTGGCGAGTTCGACCTGGAGGAACCCACCGAGGGTCGATTGCGGCCCGGCGCGGGTCAGCAGCGCCTGGATTTCCCTGGCGACGCGTTCGTCGGCGTCGGCGTTGCTCTGCGCACGAAGCGCGTTCAGGTAGCTGGTCTGGACGTCCAGCGACACGTCCAGTGCCGCGTTGGTGACGTCGTTGGCAGCAATTCCGCGCCAGATGTCCGCCTGGCGAACTTGCCGGTGGATGACTCCGCCGACGTCAATGGGCATCGACAGATCGGCGCTCGCAGTGCCCTGGAACTGGCCGAGGCTGGACACCTGATAGGCGTAGGTGCTGCCGCTCGACGCAAGGTTCCGGACCTGCTGGTTGACGCCAACGCTGGTGGTCAGCTTGGGCAAATACTGCGACTTGGCGTTGGCGTAGCGAAGCTCGTTCTGGCTGAGCGTGCGCTCGGCACGAGCGGTCTTGAAGCTGCGCTGCTGGGCAAGAGCGACGGCATCGTCGATGCTGAGGTCGTAGGTCTGCCCGCCAGCATCGGCGCTCGTATCGACACCGCGTTCGGTCTCTAGCGGCAGCCGAGCAGAATGGCCGTTGCGCGGGCCGTTCGACGCGAGGACAGCGAGGCCAAGCAGCAAAGACACATACGGACCCATTCGGCACTCCGGAACGCGACAGGAAAGTGGTGCGGACCCGCGCCTCAAGGCCAGCTGGCGAGGCGCGTTCTTCCGGTTGCTACGTGATCGAGGGAGAGGTTTCGACCCCCAATGTGGCGGCGAAGAAGCATTTCATGGCGCGCGGCGCACGAGCCATCCTTCAGAGCGCTTCTTGACGCGTGCCCTTGAAGCCCTGGGCAATGACGTACCACTCGCTCGAATCCTTGCGGCTGGCGGGCGGCTTGGCATGCTTCACCGTCGCGAAGTGCCGCTTGAGCTCGGCGAGGAGCGCATTGTCGGTGCCCCCGGCGAGCACCTTGGCGATGATACGCCCCGCCCGGCCGGAGCACCTCGGTCGCGAACTCGAGCCCGGCTTCGACCAGCCCCATCGTCCGCAGGTGATCCGTCTGGGGATGCCCGACCGTGTTGGCCGCCATGTCGGAGAGCACGAGATCGGCGGGTCCGCCGAGCGCCTCCTTCAGCCGCGTCGGGCGCGTCCTCGGCCATGAAGTCCATCTGCAGGATGGCAACGCCGTCGATCGGGTCGGTCGGAAGAAGGTCGATGCCGACCACCGCCGCGTGCGGGACCTTGCGGCGAACGACCTGGCTCCAGCCGCCCGGAGCGATGCCAAGGTCGATGACCGCCTTGACTCCCCGCAGCAGGCCGAACTTCTCGTCCAGCTCGAGCAGCTTGTAGGCGGCGCGGCTTCGATAATTCTCCGCCTTCGCCCGCTTCACATAGGGATCGTTGAGCTGCCGTTCGAGCCAGCGGGTGGACGAAACCTTGCGACCCTTGGCGCTCTTCAGCCGGGTCACAGCTGGTAGCCGTCGCGGGCCATCAGCGATCGCAGGATGCCCTCGCGGATTCCGCGGTCGGCAACGCCGAGGTTCGGCGCCGGCCAGAGTTCGATGATGGCCTCGAGGATGGCGCAGCCGGCGACAACGAGGCCCGCTCGCTCGCTGCCGATGCATGGCAACGCCGCCCGCTCGTCACGGCCCATGGCAGCGATCATGCTGCTGATCCGGCGCATCGAATCGATCGGCACGTGCAGCCCATCGACAACCCGCCGATCGTAGGACGGAAGCGCCAGATGGACGCTGGCAAGGGTCGTCACCGTACCGCTGGTCCCGAGCAGGCGGATTCCCTCCTTATTCTCGGGAAGCATGTCTGCGAAGCGCGCGAAGGCGCGGCGCGCCCGTTCGCGCATCCGCTCATAGGCGAGCACCCGGTCGGGGCCTTCGAGGGCCTCGATGCCCTCGCTTTCGGTTAGCGACACGACCCCCCAGGGCGCGCTCCACCAGCTGCGGATCCTTGGCGTCCCCTCCTGCTGATCGACCAGCACCAGCTCGGTCGAGCCGCCGCCGATGTCGAAGATCAGAGCCGGGCCATCCCCGGGCTCGAGCAGCTTGTGGCAGCCGAGAACGGCGAGCCTCGCTTCCTCCTGCGGAGCGATGATGTCGAGCAGAATCCCGGTCTCGTCGCGGACCCTGTCGGCGAAGCTTCGGCCGTTGGTGGCACGCCGGCACGCTTCGGTTGCGACCGAGCGCGACAGGGACACATTGCGGCGGCGCAGCTTGTCGCCGCAAATGGAGAGAGCTTCGACCGCCCGGTCCATCGCTTCGGCTGAGAGCGCCCCGCTGCGCGAAAGGCCTTCGCCGAGTCGTACTACCCGCGAGAAAGCGTCGATGACGGTGAACACCCCACCGGTCGGCCGGGCGATCAGCAGCCGGCAATTGTTGGTTCCAAGGTCGATCGCGCCGTAGGTGTGCCGGTGAGCCTCCCGCTTCGACGGAGCTCTCGATCCCGGCGGCCCGCTCTGCACGGCCTGCGACCGCTGCGGAGCCGGCGCATTGGCGACATGCTGCGCCATTTCACGCCCGTTTCTGTTCTGCACCGCACGGTTGGCGCGGCTGACTTGAGGCCGTTAAATCACAGTTTGCCGGGTCAGGGCAAGCGTCTGGGCCGCTTCGCGGCGTTGACAGTGCGGCGGCCGATTTCTATCTCGCGCCCCACTCGCGCTCGCCGTCGCGTTGCCCCGTCGTCTAATGGTAAGACTACGGACTCTGAATCCGTCAATCGTGGTTCGAATCCACGCGGGGCATCCAGCCTGTCCGGGCAGTGAAAAACGCAGGCGAAGCCCAGGTCTAGGCCTTGGCCGCCGCCCGCGAGAGACGCCGGTCGGCTTTTTGCCATCGTTTCGGTCAAGAGCGGCAGGTCGCACTTGCCACAGCTCAGGCGGGCTTGAACGCAAAAATAGCGGGTGGGATGAGAGACCGTTCGCGGCGGCCCGCGAATTCTGTATAGTCCGCGCCTGATGACGTCGGGGGGCGAGCTGGCGGCGGACGCAAGCGCGAGCGGTCGCTACAGACCCCTTCCGTTCGTCGTAAGCATCGGCGTCACCGGCCACCGCAGCGAAGCGCTCGACGCGGCGGACGCTCTTCGCGACCACGTGCGCACCGCGCTCCGCGTGATCGCCAGTGCCGCCAAGGAGCTGAAAGCCCAGGGTGGCCCGATCTTCGCGGCCGATCCACCGGTCTTCCAATTCGTGTCGCCGCTTGCCGACGGCGCCGACCAGATCGCCGCCGAAGCCGCTCTCGATGTCGGTTACGAGCTCACGGCGGTTCTGCCGTTCGCTCGGGAGGACTATCGTTCGGAACTGATCGACAATGGGGGCCTTGCCCGCTTCGACACCCTCCTGGGGCGCAGCACGTGCGTTCTGGAGCTCCCCGGCGATCCGGAAAACCAACTCGACGCCTATGTGATGGCTGGTCGGGCCACCGTCGCCCATTGCGACTTGCTGGTCGCGATCTGGGACGGGCTGCTGCCGCGCGGCCGCGGCGGTACCGGCGAAGTCGTCGACCTTGCCGTTGCGCACGGCACGCCGGTCCTCCACGTGCCGGTCGACCCCAGCCAACCCCCTCGCCTGCTGTGGAGCGCCTTCGATCCGATCGTGGTGACGTCCCGGGTCGAGCCGACCGCCGAGCGGCCGTTCGACCGCGATCACATCGACCGCATGCTGAAGGCGTTGCTGCTGCCGCCCGACGACCCGCTCGAGCGCGACTTCCTCGCCGGTTTCGTCAACGAGAAGCCGCGCCGGATCCGCGGCCGGCTCGAGTACCCGCTGTTGCTCGCCATCGCCGGAGTCAAACGGTTCGAACTCAGGAAGATGCGGGAGTCGCATTGCGCGGCCGGCACTCGCGACGAGTGGCGGACCTTCCGGGACCGCTGCGCGGGCGGCTTCCACATCGCCGCGCCGCTCGACTTGCTGGAGGATGCCTACAGCCGCGCCGACGGCCTCGCGACCCACTTTGCGCTGACCTACCGAAGCGGGCATATTTTCAATTTCCTCCTGGGCGCGCTCGCGGTCTGGCTCGGGCTCAGCGCCTTCATGGCGCCGCGCCTGAAGTTCGATTTCGAAGTGGCCGAGCTGATCGTCACCATCGCGATCATCACCAACACCCATCTCGGCCTGAAGCACGAGTGGCACCGCCGCTGGCTCGACTACCGCCAGCTTGCCGAGCGCCTGCGGCCAATGCGCAGCCTGAAGCTGCTGGCGCTGGGCGCGCCCGACCCGCCCGGCACTCCGACCAATCCCGTCCCGCACCGCTGGATCGACTGGTATGGCGCAAGGCTGTGGCGGGCGATGGGGTGCCCGGCGGCAAGCATCGACGCCGCCCGCGCCGCTCGCATCGCCGCTGCTGTTGCCGAGCACGAGGTCGCGCCCCAGGTCGACTATCATCGCCGCCACTCCGGCGAGATCCAGCGCCTCGATCACCGCCTCGAGCGAACGGGCAACCTGCTCTTCATGGCGACGCTGCTGATGTGCGTTGCGACGGTCACCGGCCTCGCGCTCGGACTGCACGCCGTGGAGCGCTACAGCGACTGGTCGATCCTGGTGTCGGCCGGCTTCCCGGCGCTCGGCACAGCCGTGTTCGGGATCCGTCTCCAGGCCGATTTCGGAGTGAGCGCCCGCCGGTCGCAATCGACCGCCGATGCCTTGGCCGAAATCGCGTCGGAGCTTCGCGCCGACCCCAGCCTCAGCCGCGCCGCCGACCTTACCGAGCAGGCGGCTCGTCGCATGCTGTCCGACCTCGACGAATGGCGGCTGCTCAACCAGCAGCACACGCTCGCGGTAGCCTGACGACAAGGCTGCGGCGGAGTTCGCGCCAACTCAATCGTTGTGATAACGCCGTTAACTTGGCTGGGGGCGACATGGGAAAGCATTCCCAACTTGCCGTGCAGGATGGCGCGCCGCTTCGCGACGGCACGAGCGCCGAAGCCAACTCCAAATTCCAGCGCCGCTACTATGCGTTCCTCAGTTACAGCCACAAGGATTTGGCGATTGCCGACTGGCTGCACCGCCAGCTCGAGCGCTTTTCGGTTCCACGCTCGCTTGCCGGCCGGCTGACCGCGAACGGGATCGTTCCGCGGCGGCTGAACCCGGTGTTCCGCGACCGCCACGAGCTTGCCGCAGCGCATGATCTCGGCACGGAAATTCAAGCGGCGCTGGCCTCGTCGCAATTCCTGATCGTCCTCTGCTCCCCGGCCGCCGCGAAATCCCACTGGACCAACGCCGAGGTCGAGACCTTCAAGCGCACTCGCCCCGACGGCTGCGTGTTCGCAGCGATCGTCGCCGGCGAGCCGTTCGCCAGCGAAATGCCCGGGCCGCGAGGACGAGGAGTGCTTCCCGCCCGCGCTTCGGCATCGCTTCGACAGCCGCGGCCGGCCCACCGCCCGTCGAGCGGAACCGCTGGCTGCCGATTTCCGCGAGACCGGCGATGGCAAGCGCCTCGCCCTCCTCAAGCTGATCGCCGGGATGATCGGGGTCGGACTCGACGAACTGGTCCAGCGCGAAACGACGCGGCGTCATCGTCAGCTCGCCTGGCTCGCTGCAGCCTCGCTTGCCGGAATGGGCGTGACGAGCACGCTCGCCGTCACGGCGATCCAGGCCCGCGACTCCGCCCGCGACCAGCGGCGCGAGGCGGAAGGCCTGATCAGCTTCATGCTCGGCGACCTTAAGGACAAGCTGGAGCCGATCGGCCGGCTCGACGCGCTCGATGGCGTCGGCGGCCGGGTCCTCGCGTACTACCAGAAGCAGGACACCTCGGCGCTTCCGGACTTGTCGCTGATGCAGCGGTCGAGCGCGCTGTCGCTGATGGCGAGCGTCGCCAATTCGCGCGGCGATCTCGACGGCGCGATGCGGCTCTATCGTGAAGCCATGGCGGGAACGCGCGAAGCCATCCGCCGCAAGCCGACCGATCCGCAACGAATCTTCGATCACGCTCAGAACGTCTTCTATGTCGGCGATATCGCCCTCCGCCGCGGCGACCAGAAGGCCGCCGAAGCGGCGTTCCGCGACTACAAGACGCTGTCTGACCGCGAGGTCGCGCTCGATCCCGATAACATGAAGTGGCGGGTCGAAGCCCAGAGCGCCGACGCCAACCTCGGTGTGATGCTGTTCAACGAGCGCCGCTTCCCGGAAGCGTCGAAACAGCTGGAACAAGCGCTTCGCGCGATGGATGCATTCGCGGCGGCCGATCCAGCCAACATCGACTACCGAAAATCGCTGATCGAATCGCTCGGCTGGGTCGCCGACTCGCATTTTGCCGAAGGCCGCCTCGATGCGGCGACCTCGGACCGGCAGCGCGACGTGGCGTTGCTCAAGCGGCTTCTCGTCCAGAGCCGCGATTCCGACTTTCGGTGGAAGCTGATCGCTGCGGAACGGATGCTTGCCAAGCTGTACGCGGTTCGTGGGGAAACCGACCGCGCCATCCAGCAGGTCGGCGACGCATCGACGCAGTCCGATCAATTGCTGGCGGTCGAACCGACCAACAGCAAGTGGATCGAACGGGCCGCGCAATCGCGGCATCGATATGGCTGAATATGTCCTCGCGAAAGGCAATCTGCCAGCCGCCACCGCCGAAGCAAGGAGCAGCTGCGGGCTTTCGAATTCACTCTACGCCAAGGACGCCACTGTCGCCGACTGGCGCATGCTGCGCCGCGATTGCCTGAGCCTCCAGGCGAAGATCGCTCTCGCTTCGGGACACAAGCCCCAGGCCGTCGCAATCGCCAGGGAGGCGGTCAACGCAGCGAAATCCGTGGACGGCACCGACCCGGTCGCGGACCGAAACGACTTGGGAACTGCGTACCGCATCCTCGGCGACGCCGAGCGGGCTGCCGGGCACCCCGCCGCCGCGCACGATGCGTGGACCGCCGGCCTCGCGGCAATTCCGGCAACGATGACCGGGCCGCCGAGCGAAATGAGCGTGCACCAGGCGCTGCTCCAGCGGCTCGGTCGCACCGCCGAAGCCGCACAGCTTGCGAGCAAGCTTTCTGCCGTGGGTTATCGAGAGCCCGAGTACCGAAGTGCGTCCAACTGATCTGAGGAGGAAGCAATGACTCAAACCGTAGACACGCATGCGCCGCAGCCCAAGCTCGGCGACCCGCCCCCGAAGCCGACGCCGCCTGAACACACCGTCGATTTGTCGACGAGTGTGAGCGGCAACACGATTACGATCAGCGGCCCGGGCAATTTTTCGCTACCGCTCAACCAGCCCGCGACGCACTGCAAGTTCACGCTCACGGACACCTCGGGCGCCAACGTGCAGTTCGACACTCTCGACGCGGCCGACAACACGACGGTGTGTCCGGCGGCCGGGTCAGGCAACAATTCCGCCCAGGTTGTCGGCATCACCACGAACAACAATTCTCCGCAGAAAAAGGGGCAGTTCACCGACAACAATAACAACCAGGCGCCGATGGACGTCAGCTACGCGTGGAACTTCACCTGCGATGCGCCCTACACCGTGTCGCGCTTCGACCCGGTGATCTCGAACGGCGGCAAATCGTCGACTTTCTAGGGAGCGGCCAACAAGGCGGCGGGCGAAGTCGATGAGCCCGCCGCGTTTGCCTTAGCCGCCTCCTCTCCTGCTCAGCGTTCTCGCGAGTGCATTGCGCCAGCCGGCGATCAAGCTGCTTCGCAGAGCCGGCTGCATCGCCGGCGTGAAGGCGTCGCCGCTGGCCGACAGCCGCTCCAGCGCCGGAAGACCGGACCACACGCCCGTCGCAAGGCCCGCGTGGAACGCTGCACCAAGCGCCGTCGCCTCGAGCATCCGCGGCCGCTCCACCGTCTGATCGAGAATGTCGGCTAGGAACTGGCAGAGCCAGAGGTTGTCGGCCATGCCGCCGTCGATCCGCATGGTGCCGGCGCGTGCCGCGCCATCGGCTCGCATGGCCTCAACGAGGTCCAGCGTCTGGTACGCCACCGCTTCCAGCGCGGCGCGAGCGAAATTCGCCGGCGTCGAGTCGAGCGTCAGTCCGAATATCGCGCCCCGGGCGTCGGCATCCCAATGCGGTGCTCCCAGCCCGACGAAGGCCGGGACCATGTAGAGGCCGTGGGTGGCAGGCACGTCTGCCGCGAGTCCGTCCGTGTCGGCAGCCTGGTCGATTACGCCCAGGCCGTCGCGCAACCATTTCACCGCTGCTCCGGCGACGAAGATCGACCCTTCCAGCGCAAAAGTGGTTCGTCCGGCGATGCAGTAAGCCGGCGTGGTCAGCAGCCGATGCCTGGACTTCACCGGCTCCTCGCCCGTGTTGAGCAGCATGAAGCAGCCGGTGCCGTAGGTCGCTTTTGCCATCCCCGGCCTGAAACAGGCCTGCCCGAACAGCGCCGCCTGCTGGTCGCCGGCGATTCCGGCGATCGGCAGCTGGGCATCGAACAGGCCGGGGGCGGTCATTCCGAAAATGCGGCTGTTCCCGTGGACCTCTGGAAGCAGCGGCTCCGGCACCCGGAACAACCTGCAAAGCTCGGCATCCCACGACTGCGAGCGGATATCGAACAGCGACGTTCGGCTGGCGTTGGTGACGTCGGTGGCGTGAACGGCGCCGCCGGTCAGACGCCACAAGAGAAAGCTGTCGATGGTTCCGAACGCAAGTTCGCCCCGCTCCGCCCGCTCGCGAGCGCCGCCAACGCGATCGAGGATCCAGGCGATCTTGGTTGCCGAGAAATAGGGGTCGAGCAGCAGCCCGGTCCGTTCGCTGACGAGGCCTTCCGCCCCCCCGGCCTGCAGCTGGCTGCACGCATCGCCGGTCCGGCGGTCCTGCCAGACGATCGCCGGATAGATCGGCTCGCCGGTTGCCCGGTCCCACACCACCACGGTCTCGCGCTGGTTGGTGATGCCGATCCCCGCGATGCGCCCTACGTGGATGCCGCTGCTCGCCAGCGCCTCGCGTGAAACGGCGAGCGTATCGCGCCAGATATCCTCGGGATCGTGCTCCACCCATCCAGGCTGCGGATAGTGCTGGCAGAGCTCGCGCTGGGTCGTGGCAACCGCCCTCGCCTCGGCGTCGAACAGAATCGCGCGCGTCGATGTGGTGCCCTGATCGATGGCAAGGACGTGATCGGCCTGCATGGGCACCGCTCGGTTGTTTGCGCGACCATAAGCGGAGGCCCCGCAGGCCGAAAGGGGTTCCCAGCGGGACCGCTCGGGCCTATCCGCGCCCGCCGATGGCAAGCTCGCCACTCCCCTTCACCGTCGAGGCCGCCGAGGACGGCGAACGTCGGCTGATCACGGTCGCGGCGGCGAATGGAGAGCGCCGCGCCTACGAGCTTCCGGGCAACAGCCAGCAGGACTACGTCACGTTCTTCGGCCATGTCGCGCACGACTTCGGAACGCGCATGCCGCACATGCTCAGCACCCGCGCAGAGCATCCGCCGGCCCGAATCCGCTGGCGCCCCCTGCTGACCGAGAACATCCATCCGCAGATCCTGGTCGGCTATGGCGATCCCGCGGTGCTCAAGACCGAGGGGGGCTATTACCTCGTCGCGACGTCGAACGATGCGCCCGACGCCTTCCCGATCCTTCATTCGGCCGATCTCGAACATTGGGAGCATCGCGGATTCGCCTTCCCCGCGGGCGACGAGCCCGCCTGGGCCGCGAAGGGCCGCAACGTCGCGGATTTCTGGGCGCCCGAGATGGCGAAAGCGGGCGACGAATATTGGCTGTGCTTCACCGCGCGGCAGGCCTCGAACGCGCTCGCCATCGGCCTTGCCCGAAGCTCCAGTCCCGAAGGGCCGTGGATCGACAACGGCGCGCCGCTGATCACCGGCAAGCCGATGGACACCACCGGCCTCGGCCTGGATGCGTCAAGGCCGCAGATGAGCGGCGGAGTCATCGACTCCCACATCTTCGCCGATGCCGGCGGAAGATCGCTATCTATTCTGGAAGGAAGACACCAACGGCATCTGGCCGCGTCCGCTCGCCATGCTTCTGCGCCGCGAGCCGCAGCTGATCGACCAGCTTTTCGCAGACGAGCCCAGCCGGCGCACCGCCGCGTTTGCCGCCGCCATCGTGCCCTGGGCGAACCAGCGGCGGCCGATGGAACGCTTCTTCCTGATGCAGCCGCTGATCGAAGCGGCGCTCGCCAACTGGCCGCAGGTCAAGGCGGCTCTCGTCGAGTGCGGGCTCGGGCCGGCCATCCTCGAGGCGATGACCACACCGCTGCGAGGGCAAGCACTCGCTTCTGACGGCCGCTCGCTGATTGGTCAGGATCGCCTCGTCCTCGCCAACGACCTCGACTGGGAAGGGCATCTCATCGAGGGGCCGTTCGTCACCCGCCAACACGGCCGCTACTGGCTGTTCTACGCCGGCAACGACTTCGCGACGCCGGCTTACGGCATCGGGGTGGCCGTCGCCGATGACCCGCTCGGCCCGTACACCAAGCAGGGGGAGCCGCTGCTGCGATCGACCCGCGAGTGGGTTGCACCCGGCCATGCTTCCGTCGCGCCCGGCCTCGACGGCAAGCCGCAGCTGTTCTTCCACGCCTTCCACCCGGGCACCGGCGGCTATAACGCGTTCCGGGCGCTGCTCACCGTCGGACTCGAGTTCAACGACGGCCGAGTTGAGATTGCCGAGCTGCCCTAGTTCTCCCGACGAACGTCGCCGCCGCCGTTGACCGCCATCGTCACCGCCGGATTGCCCCAATAGTGGATGTCGCCGCCGCCGCTCACCGCAGCCGTCAGGCGTGCGCGCGGCGTGGCATAGATGTCGCCGCCGGCGTGCACCGCCGCGACGACCCTCTCGGCATCGACTGCCCGCAAGTCGATCGTGCCGCCGGCCGACACCGCCGCGGCGACCTCCGACTGCGGCGCGAAGCCGCGCTGCGCGACGATGGTGCCGCCGGCCTCGACAGCCACCGATGGCATCCGCGGGCTCTCGATGCGGATTCTGAGGTGATAATTGTGCGGACAACGGTCGTTGCAGGCGTCGATCCGCAGCTGCCCGTCCCGATCGGTATGCAGGCTTGTGAACTGCGTACTTCCCGCGAGGATGGTCACGCGCTGCACTGGTCCAGGCACGATTGCGACATCGCCGCCCCCGCGCAGCTCGACCGACCGAAAGTTCGGCACGGTCACCGTCTGTGCATCCGCCGTTGCCGGCGTTGAAACCGTGAATGCGAAGGCGAACAAGGGCAGGATCGAGCGCATGGGACATCCCCTTTGAAGCATTGTGCGCTACATCTGTAGCGCTACATTTGCAGCGCGTCCAGCCCTCTCTGTTGGCGATTCAGCTCGACAGGCGCGGGTGACCCGACAGCCAATGCTCGAGGCGCGTCCTCAGCGACCGTCGCGAGGGAATGAAGCCCGGTTCGGGGAGCGTCTGCGGCAGGTTCTCGGAAGGTCCATCGTACAAAGTGAGATTGCGCGGCGGCCGTGGGCGAAGGGTCTCGCGGCCACGCAGAAGGTCCTCCGCCATGGCCAGGGAGCGGTGCACGTCCTCGGCGGTGAACGGCTTCACCAGGCAGCCGAGCGCAAGGTCCGCCATCGGGAAGCTCGGCGCCTTGCCGCTCACCAGGAGGCACGGCACGCCAAGCTCGTTGAGGTGGACCGCGACGGGGAAGCCGGTGCTTCCGCGGGCGAGGTGAAGATCGAGAAGCACGAGATCGGGCTCGTTGTCGTCGACCGCCGCGATAGCGCTTTCGGCATCCTCGGCGAGGCCGACCACCTGATAGCGCGGATTGTCCTCGACCAAATATTTGAGAGTTGTCGCGAGCTGCGAATCATCCTCGACGATCAGTATCCTCAGCACTCGCGAGCCTCCCCTTGCCGCTCTTTGCCGTGCGGGATTCTCCTTCGAAAATCCGTAGCTTGATGCTGCTCGCCTTCGCGCTCGGTGCGTATCCCCGGTGAACGGGATTATCGCCAGGCCGATTCGCCGCCGGGGCGAGCCGAGCGCTGACTCAGAAAAGGCGCCCCGAGCGAGCCCGGAACGCCTCCCCTGTTCAATTTTGCTGCTGCTCAGGCGCGGTAGAAGATGTGCGCTCCGATCTGCTCGACTTCGCGCAGGCTGTGCCGCCAGTTCGGGGCGACATAATCGGCGTGATACCACAGCACGTCCGTCGGCAGCGCCGGCATCACGTTGGCGATCGCCAGCCGGGTGACGCCCTGCGCCTTCGCCCAGGCATCGGACGAGGTGTCGATAGCCGGGAACTGGCCGTTGCGGACGAACGAGAATTGCGCCGGCTGCTTGACGACCCCGCACCAGCTGGCGGGATAACGGCCCGAAGCGGCGCGATTTATGATTACGTCGGCAACCGCCATCTGGCCTTCCAGGGACTCGCCGCGAGCCTCGAAATAGACGGCCACTGCCATGCAATTGGCCTCGTCGCTGAGCGGCGCGCCGGTGCTGTACTTGTTGACCAGCGCGTAGAGCGGCCAGCCGGCCTTGTAGAGCCAGGCGGCTTCGCGATCGATCGTCGGCGGAAGCTGGACGGTGACGCTCCGCGCCGGCTGCGCCGGAACCACGGCGCCGTTCGCGAGCGTGACGCTGCTATTGGTGTTGAACACAGCCGGCGTCGCCTGAAGCGCGCCAGTGCTGGTCGAAGTGCCGCCCGTCACCGCGCGAACCGCGGCGGGAACGTTGAGCGACGCCATGCTCGGCTGCACGCTTTGCGCTGCAGCTCCGCTCGAACCCAGCGCGAACATGAATAAACCCACGACCGCGGACGCACCGCGGCCCCCAAGCAATTTCACCACTATGTCTTTTGCCTCTAGTTGGCGGAGACCGGCCGCTGCAAAGCGCCTTGGCGCCCTCCCGTGTGCAGCTTTCGGTTCCGTCTTGCCCTGGAGCTCGGCGCCTCTGCGCCCCGGCTCACTCGCTCTCAATTCGCTAGGGACCAGATATGGAGGGGCAGCCGTGAGTCCAAGCGAATGGCGATGAGTTGTTAGCTCAGCGGGTTAAGCGTCGGAACTTATTGGCAAAGGTTCCATTCGTCGCGGTCAGCGCTCGGCTCACCGGCTGCTCCTTGGCTGTTTCCCGCCTTTGCCGGGCCGGCCGGTGCGGCTAGGACCACCCGCGATGGCGTATTGGCTGATGAAATCGGAACCCGAAAGCTACGGCTGGGCCGACCTCGTGCGCGACGGCGGCACCGAATGGGACGGCGTCCGCAACCCGACCGCGCGGATCCACCTCCGCGCCATGAAGGTCGGCGACGAGGCGTTCCTCTACCACAGCATGTCGGACAAAGCCGTCGTCGGCATCATGCGCATCGTCCGCGAGGCACAGCCCGACGCCAAGGACCCGAACTGGGTGTCTGTGCGGGTCGAGCCGGTGCGGCCGATCTCGCCGGTGTCTCTGAAGGCGATCAAGGCGGAGCCGGACCTCGCCGACATGGAACTGATCCGCCAATCGCGACTATCCGTGGCGCCGGTCCGCGCCGAGGAGTGGCGCAAGGTCCTGGACATGGCAGGTTAGCCCAGACCGCTATTTGGCCTCGTTCGTGCACAGGACGTCGGCGAGATAATTGCTGCCGCCAATCGCCTGGACGCGCTGGTAGGCGGACGCGCGCCAGCCGTGCGCCCGGCAGAAGTCGGTTGCCCGCTGCGGCAGAGCGCCCGGGCTATTTGCAACCGCAACCCGATTGCCGCCGTCGTCGGGCATGACGAAGAACTCGCTGTCGAGGCCGCGAAGCGAGGCGCCCGAGCCCTTTGCCCCTTCGACCGCTGCCGAAGCGCTGGCCGGAATCGCCGCCTCGACCGGGCGCGCCGACCGCACCGTCATCACCATGCTCGAGCGCGATTCCGAAAAGCGCTTGCAGCCGGTGAAGGTGCGCCCGCTGCACAAATCCCATGCGGTTCCGGGTGCAATCCGAAGGCTTTCGACGACCACCGGGTTCATCCGCTCGCGCGGGCCGGTCAGAGTCACTCCCGCGCCCTGGAAGCGGCCGCGCGTGAACAGCGTCGCTTCACCGCTCGTCTGGGCCGTCGCCACGGAGGCTGCCGAGATGCCCGCAACCGTCGCCGCAATCACGCAAATCCTGCCGAACATTTCGATATTCCCCCGCTTGCCGCCCATCTATTTTCGCCCGTCCTTACAATTTGCAGCCGATGAGCGTATGCGATCACCGCTACCAGTCGCAAATTGACGGTCTTTGGCGCTTTGCGGCTCCTTATTCCTTCTCACGCACTCCTAGCGCAAGAGGAGCCTACAGTTGGCTCCGGTAACAGAGGGAACGATCCTATGCCGACAGGCACCGTGAAATTCTTCAACGAGAGCAAGGGCTATGGCTTCATCCAGCCCGACGATGGCGGCACCGACGCCTTCGTTCACATCACCGCCGTCGAGCGTGCCGGAATGCGCAGCCTGCGCCAGGACCAGCGCGTGACCTACGACCTCGAAGAGGATCGCCGCGGAAAGATGGCTGCGGTCAATCTCAAGTCCTCCGACGAAGCGGCTCCCGCCGGCTCGTCCGAGCAGTCCGAGTAAGCCGCCGCTTTACGTGAGCAGCACCACCAACCTTCAATTCTATCTCGCCCGCGCCGCCCAGGCGCGGGACGAGGCGGACTCGGCAACGCTCGACCATGTGCGCGAGCGTTGCCGGCGTTCCGAAGCCGCCTGGAACCAGCTCGCCGAGCGTGCCGCCCGCTCCGAGGCGCTTCGCATCAACGAAGAACAGCGCAAAGCGCAGCAGGCTCCGGCCATCTAAGCATCACGCCGCTCCTAGAAGGCGCCTCCCGCGGGCTTGCCGCCGACTACCAACTGCCTCTTCTGCACCGGCACGATGCGCACATCGCCGCGGTCGAGCGCATCCAACTCCTGCTTTAGCGAGAGCGCAGCGTCGGCGGACTGGTCCGCCCCGAACGTCATGTAACTGGAATTTCCGACGTCGAGCCACTGTCCGTCCCGGCGTTCGAACACGCCGCTGGTCCGACTGCACTCGAACCTTGGGATCGTTTCGACTTGCTGCCGGCAGGTTCGCGCAGCCGTCCATGAAGACGATGTAAGTTGTGCCGCCCGGTTGCGGATAGACGCGGCATGCGCCGCCTTCGCTACAGAAGGGCGATTCCCCTTTCCGGCCGTTCAGCAATTGCTGCCGAAGGTCGGCGGGAACTGCAGCGTTCGCAGGGAACACGCTGATCTCCACCGGCTTCGGTCCTGCGACCAGCCGTTGCTGGCTCGCATCCCAGCGATTGGTCGCCTTGAGCGCGGTTGCGGCCATGGTTCGCATGTCAGCGGCGCCGCTCCTGGAAATGCGGCTCAATCCGGCTCGACCGGCCGGACCGAAGTCGAACGCCATCGCCGCCCAGTCGAATTGGGCGGGCGTAAGCTTACCCTTGTCCAGGCGGGCAAGCTGCGAGTGCGCCGAGATGGCGCCGAAATCGAGAATTGGGAGCGCGAGGAATAGGGCAAGGCCGCATAGCCCGAGGGCGAGCGCGGTCTGGAGCGGGCGGAGCGGCGCGTCGAAGTCGAGCCGTCCGCGCCAGATCGAATACCACCCGGCCAGGCCGTAGGCGATTGCCACGATGACGGCGACGACGCCCCACATCCGTTCCGGCGTCCAGCCATATTGATCGACCCGAATGCCGATCGACAGCGCCGCGATGGCTGCAAGCGGAAGCGCGACGACAACGAGCAGCAGAGAAGACCAGCGCAGCACCCGGTTCTGAGAGCGGCTCTCCGAATCCTCGGCGAAGACCGTATTGGCGAGCAAGATCGCCCCGGCTGCGGCAGCGAGCAGCAGCGGCGTCGCGGGCACTCCGCTTTTCCAGAACTTCTCGAGGCCGGTGAAGGGGATCGACGCAAGGAACAGGATGAGCGCGACGGCAAGCGGCGGCGCAAGCACCGCAAGAACGATCCTCACCAGCCGCTGGAGCAGCGGCAGCAGCCGGTCGCGCTCGCGAAGAAGGCCCGCGGCAGCCCCGAACGCCGCTCCGGCAAGAGTCCACTCGAACCAATCCTTTTGGAGGAGCCGGGTGATCTGCTCGATCCCGATGAGGTCGAACAGGCCGGCAATCAGCCATGCCAGGAGGAAGACGATGCCGGTGAAGGCGAGGCTCGCCGCGCCAATCACCGCGTCGGCCCAGGCGTGGCTGTGCAGCCGGTCATAGGGAAGTGACCAGCGGCCTTGGTCGCGCACGGTCTGGAACAACGGCGCCGCCACCATGACGGCCAGAATGCCGGACAGGAACGGCCATTCGAAAATGGTCGGAACGACATTGTAGCTCGCCGTGAACCAGCCGACGAGAGCGATGACCACGCCCCAGGCGGCCGCGAAGGCGATCGCCCAGAGCAAGCGCCGACGCTCGACGGTCAGGACGAACGCCAGCGTGGCGATCCCGACGAAGGTCCCCGCCGCCTGCCGCCAGACCGCGAGATGCACGTCATATTTCGCGTCCGTCAGCAGATGGAAGGCGAGACCCCCGAGCGCGCACGCCGTGGCCAGAAGCCACGGACGCTCAGGCCACGCTTGCGCGGCCTCGTCCGAAATATCCGTCATGCATGATCCCCCTCGCGCGACGTTGGCACGCTAGGATGATCCGTCAATAAGGCTGAGGCTAGGCCGCCTGGCTCTGGCGCGAGGCGCGCTTGCGCTCGTGCGGGTCGAGGAAGCGCTTGCGGATTCGGATCGCCTTGGGCGTGACTTCGACCAGCTCGTCGTCCTGGATGTAGGCGATCGCCTGTTCCAGGCTCATCCGCCGCGGCGGCGTCAGGCGGATGCCTTCGTCCTTCGGACCCGACGCGCGGAAGTTGGTCAGCTGCTTGGACTTGAGCGGATTGACCTCGAGATCCTGGGTCTTGGCGTTCTCGCCGATGACCATGCCCTCGTAGAGCATCTCGCCGGGCGACACGAACAGCATGCCGCGATCCTCGAGCATGTTGAGCGCGTAGGCGACCGCCGGACCCTGCTCCATCGAGATCAGGACGCCGTTCTGGCGGCCGGCGATCGGGCCCTTGTGCGGTCCGTATTTCTCGAACAGCCGGTTCATGATGCCGGTGCCGCGGGTGTCCGACAGGAACTCGCCGTGATAGCCGATCAGCCCGCGCGACGGCGCCGAGAACGTGAGGCGGGTCTTGCCGCCGCCCGACGGGCGCATGTCGGTCATCTCCGCCTTGCGGAGCGCCATCTTGTCGATGACGGTGCCCGAGAATTCGTCGTCGACGTCGATCACCACCGTCTCGTACGGCTCCTCGCGGCCGTTCGGGCCATCGCGGAACAGCACTCGCGGACGGCTGATGCCGAGCTCGAAGCCCTCGCGGCGAAGGGTCTCGATGACCACGCCGAGCTGGAGCTCGCCTCGCCCGGCGACTTCGTAGGAATCGGCACCGGAATTCTCCGTGACGCGGATGGCGACGTTGCCTTCGGCTTCGCGAAGCAGGCGGTCGCGGATGACCCGGCTCTGCACCTTGTCGCCGTCGCGTGCCGGCGAACGGGCTGTCGTTGACCGAAAAACTCATCGCCAGGGTCGGCGGATCGATCGGACGCGCGTGCAGCGGCTCGGTCACCGCGGTGTCGGCAATGGTGTTCGACACGGTGGCGTTCACGAGCCCCGCGATGGCGACGATCTCGCCAGCCTCGGCACTCTCGACGGGCACGCGCTCGAGCCCGCGGAAGGCGAAGACCTTGGTCGCGCGGCCCTGCTCGACGACGTTGCCGTCGACGTCCAGCGCCTTGATCGGCATGTTGACGGTCAGCGTTCCGCTCTCGATCCGGCCGGTCAGGATGCGGCCGAGGAAGGCATCGCGGTCGAGCAGCGTCGCAAGCATCTTGAACTCGCCGCCGACATCGCTCGCCGGCGGCGGGACGTGGCTGACGATCGTGTCGAACAACGGCGTCAGGTCGCCCTCGCGAACGTCGTCCGTCATGCCGGCGTAGCCGGCGCGGCCGCTCGCGTAGAGGGTCGGGAAATCGAGCTGCTCGTCGTTGGCGTCGAGGTTGAGGAAGAGCTCGAACACTTCGTCGAGCACTTCCGCCGGACGTGCGTCGGGGCGGTCGATCTTGTTGACGACGACGATCGGCTTGAGGCCGAGCGCGAGCGCCTTGCCGGTGACGAACTTGGTCTGCGGCATCGGCCCTTCGGCGGCGTCGACGAGGAGGATGACGCCGTCGACCATGCTGAGGATGCGCTCGACCTCGGCGCCGAAGTCGGCGTGACCGGGGGTGTCGACGATGTTGATGTGGGTGCCGTGCCAGTCGACCGACGTGCACTTCGCAAGGATGGTGATCCCGCGCTCCTTCTCGAGGTCGTTCGAATCCATCGCCCGCTCCTCGACGCGCTGGTTGTCGCGGAAGGTCCCCGACTGGCGGAAGAGCTGGTCGACAAGCGTGGTCTTGCCGTGGTCGACGTGCGCGATGATCGCGACGTTACGCAGTTTCATCTTATTTTTTCCGGAAAAAGTGAGCGGGCCATGTAGTCGCAAGTGGCTGGTGTTGCAATGCAGCATCGCGACCGGACAGAGCTCTTAAGGTCACTAATGTCACGGAGAGCGGCGCTTTTGCTGTGACTTTACGGCAGCGTCCGGATCATCTCGTGGACGCAAGCTGACGGCTCGGGCCATGGGCGAAAGCCTTGCAGTTCAAATCCTATTTTGGAAGGGCGATCTCGTCCTAGGCGCTGCGTTCGAGAATCTCGATGGCCCGCTCGATGGCGCGAAGCTCGCTGTGGGCGAGCCGCTCGAGCCGCATTGCGAAGCCGGAGCCGGTGGGCACGCTTTCCTGCAATTGCTGGCGGCCCGCTTCGGTCAAGCGCAGTGCAAGCCGACGGCGATTGGCGGGATCGTGGGTGCGCTCGACGTGACCCGACTGGACCAGGCTCTCGACGGCGCGGCTGACCGCCGGAGCGCCGCGACCGACGCGCGCGGCGACGTCGTTCAGCGTGGCCGGCTCGGCGGCGCGGATTGCGTCGAGGAGCTTGCGGCGGCCCCGCTCGGCACGCTCCGCCGGTCCATCCGCAACCCAGTTCTGGGCGATGGCGACGAAGCGGCTGGCAAGCGCCTGTGGAGTCGATCCTCCGAACATCGTTGCAGTCTAGCAAAGGTTCGGAGAAGCGCAACGTTGCTTCAAGGAAGAGCCCTCACCCTCCCAGCGCTGGCGCGCCGGGCCCCGCCCTCTCCCGCCTGCGGGAGAGGGGAAGTGCGCTCGTCCGGCATGAAAGCCGGCTATTGGGGTGAGGGCTTTTCTTCTCTAGGCGAGTCCGCGTGACCACCCGCCCGCCCCTCCCGCGCACCGTCTGGGTGCTCGGCTTCGTCAGCCTGCTGATGGACCTGTCGAGCGAGATCTATCAATCGCTGCTGCCGGCGTTCATCACCGTCGCGCTCGGCTTGCCGGTCACGACGCTCGGCGCAATCGACGGCGTGGCCGAAGCGACGGCGAACTTCGGCAAGCTGTTCTCCGGACGCCTTTCCGACCGCACCCGCCGGCGAAAGCCGTGGATCGTCGCCGGCTATGGACTTGCGGCTCTGTCGAAGCCGCTGTTCCCGTTGGCGGCCAGTGGCGGCGCCGTCCTGTTCGCCCGCTTCACGGACCGCGTCGGCAAGGGCATCCGCGGCGCACCGCGCGACGCAATGATCGCCGATGACACGCCGCCGGAAATCCGCGGCCGCGCCTTCGGCTTGCGTCAGGCGCTCGACACTGCCGGAGCACTGCTGGCGCCGGTCGTCGCAATTGCGCTGATGATGCTGCTCGCCGGCCGCATCCGCCTGGTCTTCTGGATCGCGATCGTGCCGGCGGTCGCATCGGTGCTGCTTGCCTGGCTCGCCTTGCGCGAACCGGAGCAGCGCACCGCCTCGTCGAAGGCCTCGCCGTTCTTCCGCGGCTTTCGCGAACTCGACAAGGGCACGAAGCGGCTGCTCGCGGTCGGATTCCTGTTCACGCTCGCGCGCTTTTCCGAACCCTTCCTGATCCTGAAGGGCATGGAAGCGGGGCTGTCGGAAAGCTGGTCGCCGATCACGCTGGCGCTGTTCAACCTCGCCTATCTCGCTCTGGCCTATCCAGCCGGCGCGCTCAGCGACCGGATGAGCCCGCGATCGATCCTGATGGCCGGGATCGCTCGTCCTGATCGCCGGCAACATCGTGCTTGCGAAGTCGGCAACTCCGCTGGGCCTGTTTATCGGCGTGGTGCTGTGGGGCGCGCACATGGCGATGACGCAGGGCATCTTCTCAAGGATGATCGCCGACAGCGCGCCGGAGAATTTGCGGGCAACCAGTTTCGGCGCCTTCTGGTTCGTGACCGGTCTGGGCTCACTGGTGGCGAGCCTCGGCGCCGGCTGGCTGTGGGACCGCAGCGGCAGCAGCGCGACCTTCCTGACCAGCGCGGTGGTTGCTGGCGTGGCGCTGGCGATGCTGATGCTGCTGGAGGAGGAGAAAGCTTCCCCTCCCTTTCAAGGGAGGGGCTAGGGGTGGGTTGTGACTGAAGCGGCTCGATGCCGCTGAAGGAGCATCCTCACGGGCATTGAGCCGTTCGGAAGCCCCCACCGCCAAGCCCCTCCCCTGAGGGGAGGGGAGTTATCTCGTGAAGCCTTCGCCCGTCCCGGCCTTGTCGAGGAGCAGCTTCGAGAAGCTGAATTCCGGCTTCATCCGCTCTTCCTGGCGCTTCAGGCCCGCCACGATCTCGCTCAGGCCGACGCTGTCGGCCCAGTACATCGGTCCGCCGCGGTAGACCGGCCAGCCGTAGCCGTAGACCCACACGACATCGATGTCCGACGCGCGCTGGGCGATGCCCTCCTCGAGGATCTTCGCGCCTTCGTTGACCATCGTGTAGAGCGTCCGCTCGACGATCTCCTGGTCGCTGATCTCGCGCCGTTCGATGCCCTTCTTCGCCGCGAAATCCTCGATGACCTGCTGCACCACCGGCGAGGGCGAGGGCCGCCTCTTGTCGTCGTAGTCGTAGAAGCCCGCTCCCCGCTTCTGGCCCCAGCGCTCCATCGCGCACAGCTGGTCGCGGATGGTCTCAATGCGGCTCGGATCGCGGTGCCAGCCGATGTCCACTCCGGCGAGATCGGCCATCTGGAACGGCCCCATCGGCATTCCGAACTCGACATGCACGCGGTCGACCTGCTCGGGCGTCGCGCCTTCCAGAAGCAGCTTGGTCGCCTCGATTTGCCGCGGCATCAGCATGCGGTTGCCGATGAAGCCGTAGCAGACGCCCGCGACGACCGGGACTTTCCTGATGCGCTTGCCGAGCCCCATCGCGGTCAGCAGCACGTCGGGCGCCGTCGCATCACCGCGCACCACCTCAAGCAGCTTCATAATGTTCGCCGGCGAGAAAAAGTGCAGGCCGACGACATCGGCGGGCCGTGAGGTCACCGCCGCGATCTCGTTGATGTTGAGGTAGCTGGTGTTGGACGCGAGGATGGCGCCGGGCTTGGCGATCTTGTCGATGCGGGTGAAGACGTCCTTCTTGACGTCCATATTCTCGTACACCGCCTCGATGATGAGGTCGCAGTCGGCAAGCGCTGCGAAATCGAGGGTCGGGTTGAGCAGCCCCATCGCGTGGCTGACCTGCTCCTGAGTCAGCTTGCCCCTGGCCGCGCTCGCTTCATAGTTGCTGCGCATGACGCCGGTGCCGCGCTCGAGCGCTTGGCTGTCCATTTCGATGATCGTGACCGGGATGCCGGCGGACAGGAAGTTCATCGAGATACCGCCGCCCATGGTGCCGGCGCCGATCACGCCAACCTTGCGGATCGGCCGCGGCTCGGTGTTCTCCGGCAATCCTTCGATCTTCGCGGCCTTGCGTTCGGCGAAGAAGAAGTAGCGCTGGGCGGCGGACTGGGCGCCGCTCATGAGCTCCATGAACAGCTTGCGCTCTTCGATGACGCCTTGCGCATAGGGCTTCTCGCACGCGGCCTGGACCGCGCGGATGTTCGCGTCCGGCGCCTCGAAGCCGCGGAATTTGCGGGCGTTCTCCTTGCGGAACGTGTCGAAGATCGCCGGATCGCATTCGTCGATCTTGCCCTGCCGCTCGGAGGATTTGGGCAGCGGGCGGACGTCGCGGACTTCCTCGGCATAGGCGACGGCGTGCGGGATGAGGTCGCCCTCTGCGAGCCGGTCGACGAGCCCGCACGCGAACGCGTCACGAGCGCCGATCGGCGCGCCCGAGGTAGTCATCTCCAGCGCCTTGCGAACGCCCGCGACGCGCGGCAGTCGCTGGGTGCCGCCCGCACCCGGGAGAAGGCCGAGCTTGACCTCGGGAGTGCCGAGCTTCGCCGATCTGATCGGCGACTCGATAATGGCAGCCGAGCGCGATCTCGAGCCCGCCGCCGAGCGCTGTCCCATGGATCGCCGCGACCACTGGCTTCGAGCAATTCTCGATCGTGTCGACCACTTGCGGCAGCCACGGCTCTTTCGGCGGCTTGCCAAATTCGGTGATGTCGGCGCCGGCGAAGAAGGTTCGGCCTTCGCAGCAGATGACGACCGCGCTTGACGCTGTCGTCGGCTTCCGCTTCAGCGATTGCCTCGACCAGCCCCGCCGCACCGCCGTGCAGAGCGCATTCACCGGCGGGTTGTTCGAGCAGACGATCAGAACGCCGCCGTGCTTGCGGGTCGAGATCGGGCTGCTCATGCGATGCTCCTTCGAAGCGTGCCGCTAGGACCCGGCCTGCACCCTTGCAAGTGCGGCGCGCGGGCGGCAGGCTGAGCGCCGCCGGTGGGTAGAGTAGAGCTGCAGTTTCCGCCCTTCCCGCACGTCCACCTGCTGTTCGACGTGCTTGCCTGGCTGTCCGCAGGCCTGCTCGCGCGGGTTCTGTACAGATGGCGCCTGCACGAGAT
>CAWGRB010000052.1:0-284167 GCA_963824845.1 uncultured Alphaproteobacteria bacterium | reverse complement strand
TACTTCGTGACGGTTGAACCTTCTTGATTGCTGTCCGTCTGCGCCAGTCCAGCCAAGACACCGTGATCCTCGATCATGATGCGATCCGCTGCTCCCTTGAGCAATCTGGCAAGTTCGTCCTCTGTAGGGTAAGCGAGCTCACGCAGAGCGCGACGCCGCCGGGCCATGACCTCCCTCGCCGTTGGCATCTGCGCGTCGAAGTCGGCATCGCGGACCGACAGCTCGATCCCATGGGGAGTCTTGCTGACCGAAAGCGTTCTCGCCAATCGCGACGTCGAGATGCGCGAGCAATTCCTTCGGCAGCACCACGCCCGCCGAATTGCCGATCTTGTCACCTTGAGCTGCGTGTTCATACGGTTGTTATAACTTGAGTGGTCGCCGAGCACAAGGTTGTTGAGAAGCAGACATGACTTCTGCAGCTCAGTCCGGCGGACTGAGCGAAGCCGTCATGGTAAGAAGCGCGATGCGTGTGCCGAAAAATCGATCCGCATCGTGAGTTAGCTCGTGTCGACGCTTCTCCTCTGCGACCTATTCGGTGAGCGCTTCGCGGACAATCCAGCTTTTGCTCCGGTCAATCCGGGCTGCAATATCATCCAAGCTCGACGCGAGATCGCCTGAGAGCTTGGTAGTAACAACGCGGTCGCTGCATCTCATCCTATGGTCCGACCCGTCAGAATGCGTAGCGCACGTTGAGCGCGACGACGCCGCCCGCCACAACCGCGGACCCAATCGCCCAGCTCCTCGCTTTGACGGGATCGCGGTCGTTGAGATACCTGAACAGGCCATAGTGAGCGACATCGAACAGGCCGCGAACCAGGATCAGGTGGCCTACCCACTTGGATGGCGTCCAATGAGCGGATTGCCTTCCCGACATCGGCCACGGCTGACGCATTCCGCCGTTTGAGCGGTTCGATCACGGAAAGGGCCAGGAACGCCAGTTCCCAGTGATTCGCGTTCCGCCTGTACTCCTCTGCGGTATGACCGCCAGGCGGAACTTCCATGGCTCTGCGATCGCTTGGGTGGGAGCAAGCAAGAACCGACTGCGGCAATGCAGGCATACGCAAGTCTTTGTTTCAGCATGGTTTGTCCCCTTTTCGTTTGGAGACTCTGTGCTTATTGCGGAAGGTTTTCCTCTCGCGTTGCATCCGCACTGGAGTTTGCCCGCTCAGCTTGGAGCGTCTTATGCGAGCGATCGCGCGGCGGGTTGTTTTTGGAGAACGAGAACTCGGACTAAGGCGGTCTCGCCAGAGTCGATGCGATTTCGGAACGGAAGGATTTGGAACTGTACCAGTTCCATACGGATGCTTCCATATCGAAAATGGATTTACTTGAAGGACCACAAGGACAGGGCCATTTTGAGCCCGCTCGGTCCCTAGACTTGCCGCCTACGGGCGCTGGAGAACGCCGCGCATGTCCCGCCAAGACAAGCTCGAACCTCGGCAGCTCGACGCGTCAACCCTCCTAATTTTCTGGAGGACGATGATCGGCTGCAGCTGCACCTCAGGCTCAAGCTGGACGAGGTCGCCGAGCTGGAGGCCGAGTTGCTTCGGCGCAGCGCCCGTAGGCTACCGTCCCACCGGGAACTCACCAAGCTCGCGTGCAAAATCTACGATGCGCGGCGCTCCCGGGAACGCATCTTGGACAAGGAGGGCCGAGGGCTGTTCGGGGAGCCGGCATGGGACATGCTGCTGGCACTCTACTGCCTCCCATCGCGAGGCGAGCTGCTGACGATTTCGAGCCTGTCCTATGCCGGTCAGACCCCGCAAACGACCGGGCATCGCTCACAAAACTCTAAGGCGCGAAGGGTTGATCGAACATGGGCCCGACGGGCTCGATTTGCGGCGGCGGTTGGTGCCAACTCCTCGCAAGGGGCAAGGCGCTCATGGAGAGCTATCTCAGTAAGCTCTATTATTCCGACGTGCCACGCCCCGCCGATCCGGAGCAAACATGTCGCTGAATTGATTGCAAAGCCGCTGGTCGCGCTGCAGCATGTCCGTAGGGGTGGACGTATGCGTGAGCGTGAGAATGGCCGGAGGGCCGCAGCAATGAAGCGAGCTCTTGGCCTAGTAACCGAGGCTCTGGACCTCATCGACGCGCATGACGGGCCGCCGACCGCCGGCGCTCACCTGGCCCTGGTTCAAGAGCAGCTACGACGCGAGGTCGGGTCGCAGGAGTGAACTGGCGCCGACTTCTTGCGCCATCGACGCGGACGTTCCGACCGGTTAGCCGTTTCGACCATGGCCAAAGGCATCTTCCTCCTACCGCGAAAACTCTACGTCTACGAGGACGCCTTTGGGCGGTGTACCAATTCCCTGCGCAATATCTCTCGCGCGCCGGTCAGATGGTCGGCGACTGGGTGCTATACATGGAGCCGGTGAAGGCGGGCCGCAAAGGCTATCACGCCGTCGCGAAGGTCGAGAGCATCACGCCCGACCCGCTCAATTCCGGCATGTTCCTGGCGATCATCGATCCGAATTCATACCTGCCACTTCGATCACGATGTGCCGTTCCAAACGGGCGGCGATTACCCGGAGCGAAGCGTGCTCAACGAGGAAGGACCGTGTCTCCGGGCGCGCTCAGGCGGCGGTTCGCACGATCCCGCTCGGCGGATTTCAATCGCATCGTCGCGCTTGGGCTGGACACGCACGACGAATTGCTACCGCGCACTGGATCCGAAATCGGCCTGGCGCGGTTGCCGAGGAGCAGGCGCCGTACGAGTTCGAGCAGGATCGGGTGCAGATGCTCACGATGCGCACGGTGCGCGATCGGGTGTTCAGGAGCGCGCGTGCTGAAAGCGTATGACAAGCGCTGCGCCTTCACGGGGTTTCAGTTCATCAATGGCGGCGGCCGCGCGGAGGTCGAAGCGGCGCACATCAAGTCGGTCGAGGCCAAGGGACCGGATGTTGTGCAGAACGGGCTGGCGCTGTCCGGCACCGTGCACTGGATGTTTGACCGCGGCTTGCTGTCGGTGGCGGATGACGAGCGAATTCTGCTGTCCAACCACATCAATGACGTGGACGGCGTTCGTAAGATTTTGAATCGCGAGCGGCCGGGCGCGATTCCCCGACGACTGCACGAGCAGCCCGATCCGCAGTTTCTGCGCTGGCATCGGGAGCATTGTTTCAAGGGTGCGGCGTTGAATTGAAGGTGATCCCGGATCAAGTCCGGGATGACGGGGTGGTTACGCCGCCTCCGCCGGCTCAACCGTCAACCGCAACCCCATCGCGCCCAAGATCGACCGGATCGTCTCGAACGACGGGTTCCCGTCCTCGCCGAGCGCCTTGTAGATTCCCGGCCGGCTGACGCCGCTACGCCGCGCCAGGTCGGAAATGCCATGCGAGCGCGCGACCGTGGCCAGCGCATTGCGCAGCTCCTCGGGCGTGGCATCCTCCAGATAGGCGTCGAGATAGGCGGCGATCGCCTCGGCGCTGCCCAGATAGTCCGCGGAATCGAATGCGGTGGTTTCGACCTTCGCCATCATTCGACCTCCTTCGCCAGAGTCTTTGCTTCCTCGATGTCCGCCGCTTGCGTCGACTTGTCGCCGCCGCACAGCAGGACGATCAGCTCCGACCCGCGAGGCAAGAAATAGACGCGATAGCCGGGGCCGTAGAAAATCCTCATCTCCGAGACACCCTCGCCCACCGGCGCGACATCTCCCAAATTTCCGGCTTGCGCCCGATCCAGACGCTTCAGGATGCGGGCGCGGGCACGGTCGTCACGAAGGCCGGCAAGCCAGGTTGCAAAGCGCGTGGTCTGCCGGACTTCGATCAACCATGTCTCCTATAGTTTACAGCGCGATTTGTCAACCATAGATTACAGCGAGCGCGCCGCTGTCAACACTGCGCGCTCGCTAGACGCATCCAAAATACAATTCCCTCGGCCACACATCCCGCTCGATCACGGCGTCGATCGGCGCTCGGATCGCATCGACCTTGGCTTGCTCGGCGGCGCACAGCGCTCGAACGCTTCGCTCGCTCAGCCGGCCTGATGGCGGCGTCGCAGCTGCGTCCATGTTCCGCTGCGCCTGGCGAAGAGCGGCGCAGGTCGCGCGGACCCAGGCGGCGCGCGCTTCGATGCGCTCGGCGGGCAAAGACGCGAGGGCGAGCAGCGACTGGACGGCGGCGGTCACTGGCCGCCTCCGATCCGCCCCGCTCGACATGCCGCAGCCACTCGCGGGCGGCGGCGCGCTCGTCTTCGCCGATGTCGCTTTCCAGCCGCTGCTCGGTCTCGCGGCGGCAGGGCGGGAACGGATCGGCCGGCGCCGGCACATAGAGCGGCGTGTCGCGGTGCGATGACTTCATCGTCGTGTCTCCTTTGCGCTCAGTCGCGGGGTGGGATGTGGCGCGGCGGCCGGCCTGGCGACGGCGTCGTGGAACTCCTGGCTGTTGAGGCCGAAGCTTCGCGATGGCGGCGGGCCTTCTGGAACTGAAGACGTCATTTCTTCCTGGGCTGGGTTCCCGCCTGCGCGGGAATGACGGATTGGCGAGTCACCCTCGTCGACCCTTGCCTCGTTCCCTTCTGCGTCGCTGCGCTCGGCGCTCTCGCTCCAGTCCGTGACGATCGGAAGCCCGCGCTTCTGGCGTTCCCTGTTCACCGCCTCGCGGAGTTCGCCGATCCTGTCCGGCCCATAGGTGGGCACGATGCTGCCGAGCCAGCCGTTTTCGGCGGTGAGGACCATGTCGGGCTCGCGCATGTTTGGCTGGCGTAGGGCTCGTGCTCCTGGGGCTCCATTTGCGTCGCCTTGTCCCAGTCGATCGGGAGCTCGGTCAGGATCTCGAACGCGGCGCGCTTGCCGGGGCTGTCGGCGATTTCGCGCAGGTACCAGCGGCGGCAGGCGAGGAGCTTGTCGCCGATGCTGTCGCTTCGCCTCCTCGCCGCGGCGGTCGACGGACTGCCTCGTCCTCGGGCTCGCCATTCTCGTTGTAGACCTGGCCGGGGAGGAGCGGCTTGAAGCCGCGCAGGCGCGAGGGCGGGGTGAGCTGGGCATTGCGGGCGGCGGCGTCGGCAACTCCTTGCGCGACCTTCATCGTGCCGGCCTTCGCGGCGATGGCCATGGCGCGCTCGAAGGCGGCCTTGAAGCTTTCGCTGCCCTCGGCCTTGAGGAGCTGGTCGACGCCGAACGCGGCCATGCCGATGGCGAGGGCGGCGCGGCGCTTGGAGCCGGTGGCGGAGAGCGCGGCGATGAAGGCGCGCTGGCGATCGGCGTTCCAGCCGTCGACGCGCTCCATCTTGCGGGGGACGGGCGTGAAGTCGAGAAGGTCGCCGAGGTGGGCGAAGTCGCCGGTGCCGGAGCTGCCTGTCGCGCGGCAGCGGTCGCAGATTACGGGAAATCGTCATGGCGACGGGCGCTAACCTATACGGTTAGCTGTAGGAAAGTGTCCTGGTGCGGCGCGATCCTCGCGCGCCGCCGCTTAGGCGAGCTTGTCGGCGTAGATCATGCGGCCACCGGCGAGGCGGCGCATGACTTCGTACTGGCTCTTGCGCGACATTGCGAAGCAGCCTTCCGAGCGGCCGAGCTGGCCGTGAAGCGGGATCATGTCGTCCTCGGCATACCAGGCGTTGTGGATGACGATGGCGCGCGGCTCGGCATTGCTGTTCGAATAATCGAGGCCGCGGACCCGCAGCGACAGGCCGTACTTGCCCTGGTAGTAATCGCCGGTGACGTAGGTCCCTTCCGACGTCGCGTAAGAGCCGAAGTCGTTGGAAAAGCGCTCGAGGTAGCCCGAGTGCGCGGGATCGGAGCCGCGGCCGTGGCAGACCCGGTGGCTCTCGACGCTGACCGCTGGCGAGGTCGACGACGTGGAACCGCTCTTCGCTCGACGGCTGCGAGAAATCGACGATTCCGATGGTGTCGCGCGGATAGATCTGGTGCTGGTCGAGCGCCGCCTTGGCACGGGCGAACAGCTGCGGGTCGATGCCGGCGGGCGCGGTCGGCGCGACCGGCTGCGCCGCAACCCGGCCCGGAACGACCGGCGCCAGCGGGTCACGGGTGGCCCGCGGCGGATAGATGATGGACGGCAGAATCTGCGAGCTTGCCGATGTCGACAGGATGGCACCGGCTGCACCCAGGGTGCCCAGACGCAACATTTCCCGGCGATTCAAAGTCATTCATTTCCCTCCGCTCAAGCCGACTGTATATCAATCAAAGGGTTAACCGCCGATAACCTTGGCGTTAAGGTTGCCCCCTTCGTCCCGCTGAGGTCACGGTTCGCCGCAGACGGCGCGATTCGATGCGACTTGATGACGGGTTGAGGCGCTGCTATGGGCGCGCCTCCGCTGCGGGTCCGTCCTGCGGCGGCAAGGGACATTGGCCGCAGACCTGCGCGGTGCCACGAAGGCGCCGACTCGCGTTGCGGCGGGGCCGACTCAGGCGATTCGGCCAGAACGAATTTTGGGAGTGTGACGGCAGTTTATGCAGATCATCGTTCGCGACAATAACGTCGAGCAGGCGCTGCGCGCGCTCAAGAAGAAGCTGCAGCGCGAGGGCGTCTACCGCGAGATGAAGCTGCGCCGGCACTACGAGAAGCCGTCGGAAAAGCGCGCCCGCGAGCGCGCCGCAGCAATTCGCCGCGCCCGCAAGCTCGAGCGCAAGCGCGCCGAGCGCGAAGGCGCCCGCTAAACTGGCCGGCGGCGTGTCCGTCGCCACTCCAGCGCACCCAACTCGCCGCAGCGGCACGACCGCGCGGCTGTGGATTGCGTTCCTGGTCCTGATCGCCGCGGCGCTTGCGCTGGCCTGGTTCGGCGCGGGCTCGCTTCGTCCCGAAGTGACCGAGAGCGGCCTTCAGTTCCGGACCATCACGCCGGGCACCGGCCCGACCATCCAGCGCAGCGACGCCGCTCTGCTCGATTACATTCTGACCACCGACGACGGCACCGTCTTCGACAGCAGCGAAACCCATGGCGGTCCGCAGCCGTTCACCATGGACCAGGTTTTCCCCGGTTTCGCCGAGGCGATGACCCGGATGCAGAGCGGCGGACAGTATCGCTTCACCATGCCCCAGAAGCTCGCCTTCGTGAACGGCGGGCCACCGCCGGGCTGGCCCAAGGACAGCCCGCTGACCTTCGACGTCCGCGTCCGCAAGGTCGTGCCTGGCGGGGCCGCGATGCTCCAGCAGCAGCAGATGATGCAGCAGATGCAGCAGCAGCAACAGGGCGAGGCGCAGGGCGCGCCGCAGCAATAGGCCTCAGGTCGAGACGACCTCCGGCCCTTCGCCTTCGTCCTTCGCATGCTGGTGGCTAAGGTCGACCAGAACCACCTTGATCGACGCGAGGATGGGGTCCGCGAACAGGATTCCGAGGATCCCGAACAGCGCGCCCATCAGCAGCTGCATGGCAAGCAGCACTGCGGGCGCGAGGTCGACGGTGCGCCGGGCGACGTAGGGCACGACGACATAGCCGTCGATGTTGTGCACGAGGAAATAGACCAGCAGGCACCACAGGCCCTGGCTGTTGCTGGCGCTAAATCCCACCGCGACCATCAGGACGCCGCTGGTGATCGCCCCGATATTCGGGATGAAGGCGAGAACGCCGGTCAGCAGTCCGAGAAGGCCGGCCATCGGAACGTGCGCCAGGCTCAGCATGAACCAGGTGAACACGCCCTCGAACACCATCGCGATCAGCCGGCCGAACAGCAGCCGTCGGAGCGTGAACCCGGCATGCTCGGCGATCCGGTAAAAGCCGGCGCGGTACCGAAGCGGCAGCATCCAGGCGATGCCGCGGTCGTAGAGCTTGGGTTCGGACGCGAGGAAGATGCCGATGACGATCATCGCGATCAGGCTGGCGACCGCCCCCACCACGGTTCCGACGGCGCTGGTCAGCCGGCCGACGCCGCCCAGCAGCTGGGAGCTGAAATCGCTGATCTGCGCCTTCGGCATCAGGCCGATGGAGGCGGCGAAGTCGGCCAGCCGGTTGAACTGGGCGGTGACGACGGTCCGAAGCGCCTCCGCCTGGGCGGCGATGGTGGTGCCGGCGAACCAGAACACCCAGCCGATGAAGCTGAACCCGAGGATGACGGTGATCAGCAGCCGCCAGCGCCGCGCGATCGGAAGAACCCGCCCGAGCATCCGTGTGCCGCCGTCGAGGAAGACGGCGAAGATGGCGCCGCCGATGATCAGAAGCAGTGGCTGGCTGAGCACGACTACGCCGACGATCGCCAGCGCCATGCCGAACCACACCGCCGCCTTCTGCATTTCGCTGCGGACCAGCGGATCGCGGAACTCCGCCGGACCAGGCCGCTCGACGTGGGGCTCGGTCGTGGCGGGGCGGTCGCTCATCAATTCTGCCGGAGCGACGTGCCTGCTCGGCCCGGGCGGAGCGCCTTGAACCAGGTCAGCGGGTTCCACCAGACGCTGCTGCCGTCGAGCGAGAAGGTGATGAACTCGGCTCGGCCGCCGAGATTCTCCCAAGGCACCGGACCGCCGAGCCCGCCGCCGATCTCGGGGACGCGGCTGTCGGCGCTGTCGTCGCGGTTGTCGCCCATCAGCCACACGTGATCGGCCGGAATCGTCACCGGCGCGAAATCGTCTTCGGTCGAATGGCCCAGTTCGACGGTGTCGTAGCTGCGGCCGTTCGGAAGAGTCTCGCGGACGATCGGCACCCGGCAGTACATCCGCCCGCCGGGCCCTTGGACGCGATAGTTGTAAAGCGCCGGATCATGCTCCGACCCGCACGGCGAGTTGGCGTCGATCGGCACCATGTCGGGCTTCTGCCACTGCCGCTTGACCGCCTGCCCGTTGATGAAGAGCTGTCCGTCGACCATCCGGATGGTGTCGCCGGGAAGGCCGATGACGCGCTTGATATAGTCCTGGGTGGTGCCGGGCGGAGTGACGATGACGATGTCGCCGCGCTTGGGCATGCGGCCGAGCAGCCGGCCCTTCCAGTGCGGGAAGACGTGGAAGCTTGGGGACACCCACGACCAGCCGTAGGGATACTTCGTGACCACCAGGCGGTCGCCGGTGAGAAGCCCGGGCATCATCGATTCCGACGGAATGTAGAACGGCTTGGCGATGAAGCTGTGGAAGGCGAGGACCGCCAGAAGCACCCACAGCAGGCCCTTGATCTCGCGCCACAGGGCGCCGCCCTGGTGCTCTGCCGGTTCGGCGGCGGGCGGCGGCGGGGCCTCGTGTTCGGCGATGTCGGCGGACGTATCGGTCAGCTTACGGCTCCAGCTTGCGGGCGGTCAGGATGACGAAGGCCTGCGCCCATGGGTGATCGTCGGTCATTGTCAGGTGTATGTCGAGGGCGTGGCCCGCCGGCGCAAGGGCGTCAAGGCGCGCCTTGGCTCCGCCGGTCAGATGAGTCGGCGCGCCAGATGGCGCGTTGACGACTCCGATGTCTTTCATGAACACGCCACGCTTGAATCCGGTGCCGACGGCCTTGGAGAACGCCTCCTTGGCGGCAAAGCGCTTGGCGAGGGTGCCGGCGCGGGTATGCGGCCGCGACGCCGCCTTCGCTTTCTCCACATCCGTGAACACGCGGTCGAGGAACCGGTCGCCGAAGCGGTCGAGCGAATGCTGGATGCGCTCGATGTTGCACAGGTCGGAGCCGATGCCGATGATCATCTCATCCTCCCCACGATTTCGTGGGAGAGGGACCGCCGAAGGCGGTGGAGGGGTTCTCGGTGCAACGAAGAACCCCTCCACCATGCTTCGCATGGTCCCCCTCCCCAGCAAAGGCTGGGGAGGATGAATATTGGCTATCACCGCGCGTCGTCCATCAGCTCGCGCATTCGCCTCACGCTCGCCTCCAGCCCGGTGAAGATCGCCTCGCCGATCAGGAAGTGGCCGATGTTGAGCTCGGCGATCTGCGGGATGGCGGCGATGGGCACGACATTGTCGAAGGTGAGGCCGTGGCCGGCGTGCGCTTCGATGCCGTTCTTGGCGGCGAGCGCGGCGGCGTCGGTGATCCGGCGCAATTCGGCGGTGCGCTCCTCGCCGGTCGGCATGGGCGTAGCGGCCGGTGTGGAATTCGACGACCGGCGCCCCGAGCCGGACGGCGGCTTCGACCTGGCGTTCGGCAGGTTCGATGAACAGGCTGACTCGGACGCCGGCGTCGCCAAGTCGCTCGACATAATGGGCGCGAGGCTCTCGACTTGCCCCGCCGCGTCGAGGCCGCCCTCGGTCGTTCGCTCCTCGCGCCGCTCCGGAACGATGCACGCCGCATGCGGGCGATGGCGAAGCGCGATCTCGAGCATCTCGCTCGGTCGCGGCCATTTCCAGGTTCAGCGGCAGGTCGATCTCGCCCATCAGCCGATCGATGTCGCGGTCGGTGATGTGACGACGGTCTTCGCGCAGGTGAGCGGTGATCCCGTCGGCGCCGGCTTCGGCGGCGAGCCTTGCCGCGCGCACCGGATCGGGATGGTCGCCGCCCCGCGCGTTGCGGATGGTCGCGACGTGGTCGATGTTGACGCCCAGTCTGAGAGCGTGGGGGCGCAGCCGCTCGCTCAAGCTGCTGCCCGGCTCCCGGGCTTGATCGCCGGGATGGCCGCGAGCTCCGCAGGGACTGCGTCGGCTTCATATGTGGGCACGTCGATCCTGATCAGCGGCGTGAAAGGGACACCGAACTTCGCCGTCCCGCCCGATCGATCGACCAGCGCCGCTGCCCCGATCACCTTGCCCCCGGCGCGCTCGACCGCGGCAATTGCTTCGCGCGAGGACAGACCCGTCGTCACCACATCTTCGACCAGCAGCACCCGTTCGCCCTCACGCAGCCGGAACCCGCGGCGAAGCTCGAACACCCCCTGCGGGCGCTCGACGAACATCGCCGGCTTGCCGAGCGCGCGCGCCAGCTCCTGGCCGATGATCACGCCGCCCATTGCCGGCGACACGACCGACTCAACCCGCTCGCGAACCTCGGGCGGCAGCTTCGTCGGCCAGCGCCCGCGCCAGCCGCTCGGCCCGCGCCGGGTCCATCAGCACCCGCGCGCATTGCAGGTAGCGCGGGCTCCTGAAGGCCCGAGGACAGGATGAAATGCCCCTCGAGCAGGGCGTCGGCGTCGCGGAATTCTGCGAGGATTTCGTCGTCGGTCATTGCCGCTCCGCAAGTTCGACGCGGCCAATAGGCCCGCTCGGAGCCGCCTTCAACCGCGGGCGAGGCCAAGTCCGATCAGGCGCTTGAGGAGCAGGGAACCCCGTCCTATAGAGCCCGCAACCATGGGGGTGCATTCCAGCGCCTTCGGTCCCAACCGCACGTCTACCGGGGTGAAGATGAGATTGATTGGATGGGCGATTGCGCTCGCTGCGGCCAGCCTGACACCGGCGGCGGCCCAGACCCTGCAGCCGCCCAGACGCCGGCAAGTTCGCCAGCCCAGGCTAGTGCATCTTCGCAGCCCGCTGGCGGCTTCGCACAGAACGCGAACAAGCCCGACGCAGCGACTGCTCCGGTCTCGGCCCAATCGGCGGCCGCCGGTCCGACGATCGTGCCACTCCGCCCAACAGCCTCGGCGCCTACAAGGAAACCCCGGCCGCACCGACATCGGCGTGCCGATCGTCGGCGGCAAGGGCATCCAGGAGCAGGTGACTCCGATCGGCCTGGAAGCGTCGCACTTCCACAATTACTGGCTGCTGCCGCTGTGCGCGATCATCAGCCTCATTCGTCCTTTTCCTGCTGGTGTGGGCGCTGATGCGCTTCCGCGCGGCGCCAATCCGGTGCCCTCGCGCAACTCGCACAACACGCGCTCGAGGTGGTCTGGACGCTGGTCCCGGTCCTGATCCTGGTTGCCATCGCGATCCCGTCGATGCGGCTGCTGCGCCACCAATATGACCCGCCCAAGGCCGACGTGACGGTCAAGGTCACCGGCCACCAATGGTACTGGTCCTACGAGCTTCCCGATTATGGCGTTTCGTTCGACAGCTACATGCTGAAGGAAGCGAACGACCCGACCCGCCAGAAGGACCAGCGCGCGCGCACCGACGCCGACGGGCCGCCGCTTCTCGCCGTCGACCAGCGGCTGGTCATCCCGGCCGGCAAGGTCGTGAAGTTCATCGTCACCGCCGACGACGTCATCCACAGCTTCGCCGTTCCCGCCTTCTGGCTGAAGCAGGACGCCAACCCCGGCCAGCTCAACGAGACCTGGGCCAAGGTCGACCGCCCCGGCGTCTATTTCGGCCAGTGCTCGGAGCTGTGCGGCGCCCGCCACGCGCTTCATGCCGATCGCGGTCGAAGTGGTTCCGCCGGCGCAGTTCGCAGCCTGGGTCGCTTCGAAGGGCGGCAAGATGCCGGGTGCCAAGCCGGCAGCCGCTGCCGCCGACTGCAGCTCCCGCCGCAGGCATGGCGACGCCGGCGCCGGCCGTCGCCGGCACCGCCAAGGCCAACCCGGCGCCCGCCGCGCAAAACCCGAACGTCGCCAATCGCGCGACCGCCAACGACTGATACCCAGGACCAGTAGCTCATGAGCACCACCGCCGACGCCCTGCATCTCCAGCCGCACGAAGCGCATGACGCGCATCATGACGCCGACCACAAGCCGGCGCTTCTTCACCCGCTGGTTCATGTCGACGAACCACAAGGACATCGGCACGCTCTATCTGATCTTCGCGATCACCGCCGGCGTCATCGGCGGCGCTCTGTCGGGCATCATGCGCTGGGAGCTGATGGAGCCCGGCATCCAGGTGCTCAACCGCTCGTGGCCGCTCGGCGCAGGGACCGCGAACTTCGACGAGTGGACGCACCACTGGAACGTCCTGATCACCGCCCACGGCGCTGATCATGGTGTTCTTCATGGTCATGCCGGCGATGGTCGGCGGCTTCGGCAACTGGCTGGTGCCGCTGATGATCGGAGCGCCGGACATGGCGTTCCCGCGCATGAACAACATCAGCTTCTGGCTGCTGGTCCCGGCGTTCCTGCTGCTGCTCGGCTCGACCCTGGTGCCCGGCGGAACGGGCCTCGGCGCCGGCACCGGCTGGACGCTCTATGCGCCGCTGTCGACATCGGGCTCGTCGGGGCCGGCCGTCGACATGGTGATCTTCTCGCTTCACCTTGCCGGCGCGAGCTCGATCCTCGGCGCGATCAACTTCATCACGACCATCTTCAACATGCGCGCGCCGGGCATGACCCTGCACAAGATGCCGCTGTTCGTGTGGTCGATCCTGATCACCGCCTTCCTGCTGCTGCTGGCGCTGCCGGTGCTTGCGGGCGCGATCACCATGCTCCTGACCGACCGCAACTTCGGCACGACCTTCTTCGACGCGTCGGGCGGCGGCAACGTCGTGCTCTACCAGCACCTGTTCTGGTTCTTCGGCCACCCCGAGGTCTACATCATGATCCTCGGCGGCTTCGGAATGGTCAGCCAGGTCGTCGCGACGTTCAGCCGCAAGCCGGTGTTCGGCTATCTCGGCATGGCCTACGCGATGGTCGCGATCGGCCTCGTCGGCTTCGTCGTGTGGGCGCACCACATGTTCGTCACCGGCATGAACGTGAACGAGAAGATGTATTTCACCGCGGCGACGATGATCATCGCGGTGCCGACCGGCGTGAAGATCTTCAGCTGGATCGCGACGATGTGGGGCGGCTCGATCACGTTCGAGACGCCGATGCTGTTCGCGATCGGCTTCATCTTCCTGTTCACGGTCGGCGGCGTCACCGGCGTCGTGCTCGCGAACGGCGGCGTCGATACGTACATGACCGACACCTATTACGTGGTCGCGCACTTCCACTACGTGCTCAGCCTCGGGGCGGTGTTCAGCCTGTTCGCCGGCTTCTACTTCTGGTTCCCGAAGATGAGCGGCAAGATGTACAACGAGCTTCTGGGCAAGATTCACTTCTTCCTGATGTTCGTCGGCGTGAACATCATCTTCTTCCCGATGCACTTCCTCGGGCTCGACGGCATGCCGCGGCGCATTCCCGACTACACGCCGGCGTTCTCCGAATGGAACTACGTGTCCACCGTCGGCTACATGATCACGGTCGCGGGGCTCGCGGTGTTCTTCGTGAACCTGTTCTGGTCGCTCGGCTGCGGGCAAGAAGGCACCGGCCAACCCGTGGGGCGAGGGCGCAACGACGCTGGAATGGACCCTGTCCAGCCCGCCGCCGTTCCACCAGTTCTCGACCCTGCCGCGCATCGACTAGGTCGGCGCACGGCTGAACGAGAAGGCCCCGGCCTCGCTGCCGCGAGGCGGGGCTTTTCTTTGGCGCGGCGCGCTGCAGGTTACTTCAGCCGCGCGGCCCTGATGATCTTGACCGGCGGGTCGAGCATCTGGCCCTTCATCGGCCCGTCGCCCTTGGTCGGGGAAACCGGTGCGGCGAAGATCTTGCGGACGACGTCCATGCCTTCGGTGACATGGCCGAAGGGCGCGAAGCCGTCGGCGTCCATGCCGCCCGGCGCGCCGGCGTCGAAGCCGGGCTGGTCGCAGAGCAGGATGAAGAAGTCGGCCGTGGCGCTGCCGGGCGCTCCGCGCGCCATGGAGATCGCGCCGGCGACATTGTGGAGGCCGGTCTTGCTGCTCGGTTCGTCGGCGATCGGCGGATAGAGCTTGCGCGCATCGCTGGTGATTCCGCCCTGGATCAGGCCGCCGTCGCCGATGTGCATCGCCCGGTAGAAGCTCTCGCCGTCGAGGTGGTGGGTGTCGACGTAGTGGAGGAAGTTGGCCGTGGTCACCGGCGCCCGTCCGCGGTCGAGCGCGATCACGATCCGGCCGAGGCTGGTGTCGATCGCAACGGGGACGAGGTCCTCCTTTGGAGCCGGCGGCAGGCGAGGCAGCCACTGGCGGTGCGGCAACCTGGGCGAGTGCGGGGCTGCCGGAGGAGAGAGAGGAGAGCAATTCGTGTCAGCATGGAGAGAGACTACTAGCGCTCTCCCGCGAGCGGGAGAGGGTTGGGTGAGGGTCTTGCCGTCTTTTCTTCTAAGGGGGAAAGCCCTCACCCGCTCGGCTTGCGCAAGTCGACCTCTCCCGCTGCGGGAGAGGTGAGGGGCTTTTCCATGCGCGCGCCAAGCTCCTTATAGGCGCCTCGTGCCCACCATCGAGATGACGAAATCGCCGCGCTTCCCGCGGACTGGCGCGACATCCTCGCGCTGACCAAGCCGCGGGTGATGAGCCTGGTCGTGTTCACCGGCCTGTGCGGATTGCTGGCCGTGCCGGCAGCTGCCGCCGCTGGCGCTCGGCTTCACTGCAATCCTCTGCATCGCGCTCGGCGCCGGCGCCTGCGGAGCGCTCAACCAATGGTACGAAGTCGACGTCGACGCCAAGATGCGCCGCACCGCCAAGCGCCCGCTGCCGGCGGGCCGGATGGATCGGCAATCGGCGCTTCACTTCGGAGTGGGCCTCGGCGGTTTTCTCCGTCATCCTGATGGGCCTTGCGACCAACTTGCTGGCGGCGGTGCTGCTGGCCGTTTCGATCCTGTTCTACGTCATCGTCTACACGATGTGGCTGAAGCCGCGGACGGCGCAGAACATCGTCATCGGCGGCGCTGCCGGCGCCTTCCCGCCGCTGATCGGCTGGGTTGCCGCGACCGGCCACCTGGCGCTTCTGCCGGTGCTGCTGTTCGCGCATCATCTTCCTGTGGACGCCGCCGCACTTCTGGGCGCTGTCGCTGTTCGTCCGATCCGATTATGCCGCGGCCGGAATTCCGATGCTGCCGGTGGTCGCCGGGGTCCAGAACACGCGCCGGCAGATCTTTCTCTACAGCCTGCCGATGGCCGCCGCGGCGATTGCGCCGTGGCCGCTGCACCTGACCGGCCCGATCTATGGCGTTGCGGCGAGCGCCCTCAGCGCCGTCTTCATCCTCCTTGCAGCTCCCGGTGCTCGCCAATCGCGCGACGGAGCCCAGCGCGATGGCGCCGGAGAAGCGGCTGTTCGGCTTTTCGGTGCTCTACCTGTTCGCGCTGTTCGGCGCCCTGGTCGCGGATCGCTGGATCGTCTGGTGATTTCCGACGAGGAGATCCGCCGCCGCCAGCACGCGCGGGCGCGCATCATGGGCTGGCTGCTCGGCGCGTTCGTCGTGCTCCTGTTCTTCATCACACTCGCCAAGACGGGCATCAATTGGTGACCACGGCGACAGCGGAACAATCGCGTCGCACTGATCACCGCGATCATCGCCCTGGCGGCGCTCGGCATGGCGTTCGCCGCGGTGCCGCTCTACGGCGCCTTCTGCCAGCTGACCGGCTGGGACGGGACGCCGCGGCGCGCCGAGCGCGCGCCGGGGCAGTGGCGGGGTCCATCGGCGTCCGCTTCGACGCGAACGTTCATCCGGGCCTGCCCTGGAAATTCGAGCCGATGCAGAACACGGTCCGCATCGCGCCCGGCGCCCGGACGCAGATTTTCTACAAGGCGACCAACCTTAGCGCGCGCACCATCACCGCTCAGGCCGTCTACAACGTGACGCCCGACAGCGTCGGGGAATATTTCAACAAGATCCAGTGCTTCTGCTTCAACGAGCAGACGCTGAAGCCGGGCGAGACGGCGATCATGCCGGTTATCTTTTTCGTCGATCCGAAGATCCGCGACGACGAGGACACGAGGACCGTCGACGAGATCACGCTGAGTTACACATTTTACCCGGTGGAAAGTGGCGCATCGGCCCGCTAGAGGCCGAAATCACGGACCGGAACGAACGAGGGAAGCGGACGACGACATGGCTGGAGCGAAGAACCACGACTACCATCTGGTAGAGCCCGATCCGTGGCCGCTGATCGGCGCGTTCAGCGCGCTCGCGTTCTTCGGCGGGCTGGTGATGTGGTTCCATGACAACCGCTACGGCCCGATCGTCGCCGGCATCGGCATGGCGGCGATTCTGTTCACCATGTACAATTGGTGGCGCAACACGATCGTCGAAGCGCACGAGGGCTATCACACTCCCGTAGTGCAGCTTCACCTGCGCTACGGGATGATCCTGTTCATCGCCTCCGAGGTGATGTTCTTCCTCGCCTGGTTCTGGGCCTTCTTCGACAGCTCACTGTTCCCCTCCGCGGTCGACGCGGTCGGAAGCCAGTGGCCGCCCAAGGGCATCGAGGTGATTTCGCCGTGGGGCTTCCCGCTGCTCAACACCATGATCCTGCTCTGCTCGGGCACGACGGTCACCTTCGCTCACCATTCGCTAATCCACGGCGACCGCAACGGGCTGAAGCTGGGCCTGTGGCTGACGATCCTGCTCGGCATCACCTTCACCGCCATCCAGGGCTGGGAATATGCGCACGCGCCGTTCGCCTTCAAAGGCAACATCTACGGCGCGACCTTCTTCATGGCGACGGGTTTCCACGGCTTCCATGTCATCGTCGGCACGATCTTCCTGACCGTCTGCCTGATCCGCTCCTACAAGGGCGACTTCACGCCGCGGCAGCATTTCGGGTTCGAGGCAGCGGCCTGGTACTGGCATTTCGTGGACGTCGTGTGGCTGTTCCTGTTCACCTCGATCTACGTCTGGGGTGGCTGGGGCGCGCCGCACGCGGGGTGATCCGCGGGGGCTCGCATGGCTGAGCCCGGCGCGGCGCCAAGCCCGGTTCACGCAGCCCTGACCGGCGCCTGCCCCCGCTGCGGCGAACGCACTCTGTTCGCAGGCTGGGTACGGTTCGCCGGCGCCTGCCGCGGTTGCGGGCTCGACTTCGCGGGGTTCAATGTCGGCGACGGCGCGGCCGCCATCCTGATTCTGATCGTCGGAGCGATCGTCGTCGTCGGTGCACTCGTCCTCGACGCTGCTGCCGAGCCGCCGTGGTGGGTGCATCTCGTGTGGATCCCGATCGCGGGCGCGCTGACCATCGGCGGCCTTCGCCTGACCAAGGCGTGGCTGCTGGCACAGGAATATCGTCACCGCGCGCGCGAAGGGCGCATCGTCTCGTGACCCGCCGCATTCCCGTCGTCGCCACCATCATCGTCGCCGCCGCGGTCGCGGCGATGATTGCGCTCGGCGTCTGGCAGCTTCACCGCGCCAAGTGGAAGGAAGGCCTGCTTGCGAAATACGCGGAGGCTCAGAACCTTCCGCCGATCGCCTGGCCGACGATCCCGCTGCGTCAGGAGCAGCTGCCCCTGTTCCGCCACGCGACCGGCGTCTGCCTGCAGCCGACGGCGCACCGCGCGATTGCCGGCGAGAACCTGTCGGGCGAGCCCGGCTACGCCCAGATCGTGCTGTGCCGCACCGGCGTCGAGGGACCGGGAATGGCGGTCGAGATCGGCTGGTCGAAGAACCCGAACGCACCGCGTCAACTGGCGCGGCGGCCCGGTGAGCGGCGTGATCGCTCCGGACTCGCAGATGGGCATCCGGCTGGTCGCGGCCTCGGCTCCGCCGGGACTGGAAACCAGTGCGCCACCGTCGCTCAAGACTATTCCCAACAACCACCGGTCCTACGCGGTCCAGTGGTTCGCCTTCGCGGCGATTGCGCTCGGCATTTACGCGATCGCGCTCCGCAAGCGTTGGGCGACCGACACGGAGAAGCGATGACCGCCGAACTTCATCGCCTCGCCAATGGCCTGACCGTCGCGGTCGATCCGATGCCCGGTGCGGAGTCGATTGCGCTCGGCCTCTACGTTCAGGTGGGATCGCGGTCGGAGCCGAAGGCGCTCGGCGGCATTGCCCATCTCGTCGAACACATGGTGTTCAAGGGCGCCGGCGGCCGCGACACGCGCGCGCTCGCCGAGGTTATCGAGGATGTCGGCGGGTCGCTCAACGCCTGGACCGCGCGCGACCAGACCGCCTTCCACGGGCGGGCGCTGGCCCGCGACCTGCCATTGGTCGCCGAGCTCATCGCCGATCTCGTCCGCGCGCCCCATTTCGACGAAGATCATCTCGAGCGCGAGAAGCAGGTCGTCCTGTCCGAACTCGGCGAGTGCACGGATTCGCCGGAGGACCTTGTCCACGATCATTTGTTCGAAGCCGCGTTCGATCGGCAATCGATCGGCCGTCCGGTTCTCGGCACCGAGATTTCGATCCGCTCGGCCAGCCGGCAGGATTGCTTCGACTGGTTGTCGCGCGAGTTCGTGCCGTCGCGGATGATTTTGGCGGCGAGCGGCAAGGTGGACGGCGATGATCTGGGCAAGCTAGCCGAGCGCTTGTTCGGCGACATGGAGGCACGCCCGGAGCCCGCCGTCGAGCAGGCGCGGTTCACCGGCGGCGCCCGCAACGATCGCCGCACCTTCGAGCAGGCACACTGGTGCCTGGCCTTTCCGGGGCTTGCCGCCGCCGATGACGGCGCGCCGGCGCTGTCGCTGTTCGTGCAGGCGCTCGGCGGCGGGACGTCCTCGAGGCTGTTCCAGGAACTGCGCGAAGAGCGCGGCCTCGCTTACTCCATCTACGCGTGGAACCAGCCCTTCGCCGACGTCGGGTTCGTCGGCATCGGCTGCGCGGCCGACCGCACGCGGGCCGCCGAGTTCGATCGCCCTCGCCCGCGAGCTCGTGGCGACGACCGCCGAGAGTTTGAGCGAGGCCGAGTTGCAGCGCGCCCGGGCGCAGATGGAAGCCGGCTTGCTCATGAGCCTCGAGTCTCCTCAGGGGCGGGCCGATCATCTCGCCCGCTCGATCGAGGTGTTCGGACGGGCGCTGCCGGCAGACGAGCTGATCGCGCAGCTGCGCGCTGTCGACCTTGCGAGTGCACGGACCGCCGGAGCGGCCTTGCTGCAAGGGCCGGTCGCGATGGCGTCGGTCGGCGCCAGGCTCGCGCTCGCCGCGTGAGCGATCTCGCGACGCTGGCCGCCGAGCCGTGGCCGGACTGGGCGCTGCTCGACTGCGGCAATGGCGAGAAGCTGGAGCGCTACGGCAATGTCACTGTTGCCCGGCCCGAACCGCAGGCCATGTGGGCGCCGGCACTGCCTCAGTGGGATCCCGACGCCACGTTCGTGCCGGGGTCCGACGAGGAAGGCGGTGGCCGCTGGGTCCAGCACCGCCCGGTTCCGGGCAGTTGGGACCTTGGTCGCGGCGATGTCCGCTTCCACGCCTCGCTGACCCCGTTCCGGCATCTCGGATTCTTCCCCGACATGGCGCCGCAATGGGACTGGATGCGGGACCGTTCCAGGGATGCGGAGGTGCTGAACCTGTTCGGCTATACGGGCGTCGGCACCCTGCAGCTGAGCGACGCGGGCGCCCGGCTGGTCCACGTCGACGCGTCGAAGAAATCGGTCGAGGCAGGCAGGGAGAACGCGCGGCTGTCGGGAATGGCCGAGCGGCCGATCCGCTGGATAGTCGACGATGCCGGCAAGTTCACCGCGCGCGAGGTGCGGCGCGGCCGGCGCTACGACGGAATCCTGCTCGACCCACCGAAATTCGGCCGCGGGCCCGAGGGCGAGGTGTGGCGGCTGGAGGAGAATCTGGCGCCGCTGCTCGCCGATTGCCGCAAGTTGCTCGACCGCGACAGCCGCTTCCTGGTGCTGACCGTCTATGCGGTGCGGATGTCGGCACTGGCGATCGGCGAGCTGGTCCGTCAGACGTTCGGCGATCTCGGCGGAAGCGTCGAGTTCGGCGAAATGGCGGTTCGCGAAGAGGCGAGGGGGCTGCTCCTGCCGACCGCGATTTTCGCGCGGTGGAGCAGATGATCAGCTTCGCGCGGCCCTGATCGCGGCGCCGGCGGCGAACGGCGCGCCGGCGGTCAGCAGAAGCGAGACCGCTGCTTCCAGTAACAGCCCGCCGGAGTTCCCGCCGCTGCTCGCCGCACCGAAGATGAGCAGCGGAACCGCAAGCGGGAAGACCAGCACGCCGGCCAGCGATCCGGCACGCGGCATTCCAGCGGTGACGGCGGCGACGGCGACCGTCAGCGCGGCCAATCCGGGCGTTCCGACGACAAGCGCGATCTCGGTTCGCCACAGCGTCAGCGCGTCCATTCCAAGCAGTGCGGACGCGGGCACAGCGGCGAGCAGGAGAAGCGGCGCGAAGGTCAGCCAGTGGGCGAGGATCTTGGCGGCGGCGACGGTCTCCTCGGCGCAGCCGCGAAGCGCGAGCTGGTCGAGGATGCCGTGCGCGCGGTCCGGCTCGACCAGGCGCTCGACCGGCAGCAGCGCCGCTGTCAGCGCTGCGATCCACAACGCGCCGGCTCCGACCCGCCCGAGCAGCGCGGCATCGGGCCCGATCGCGAACGGCATGAGGGTGGCGACGAGCAGGAAAAAGGCGATCGGAAGCCATGCCGCGCCGGTCAGGCCGCGGCGGACGTCGCGGGCGATCAGCCGGCCAATCATTCGCCGAGCTCCAGCCGGCGCCACGTTCCGGCCAGCGGCTGGTGGGAGGCGGCGACGACGGCTCCGCCGGCCTCGCGATGGCGCTGGACAAGCCGCGCGAGACGCTCGCTTCCCTCCGCGTCGAGAGCATTGAGCGGCTCGTCGAGCAGCCACAACGACGCGCCCGATGCAGCGACGCGGGCCAATGTCGCACGCTTCTGCTGACCGGAGGACAGCAGCCGCACCGGCACGTCGGCCAAGTGAGCGATCCCGAGCGCCTCCATCGCAGGCGCGGTCTCGCCGCCCCAGAAGGCGAGGGCTCGGGCAAGCGGCAGCTCACGGTCGAGCGCAAGCGAATCGTCGGCGAGCGTGGCAGCCTCGCGTTGGACCTCTCCCCTGGTGGCAGGCAGCAAGCCCGCGGCGAGCCGGATCAGGCTCGACTTCCCGCTGCCGTTGGGGCCGGCGACGTGGAGCCCATCGCCCGGTCCGAGCTCCAAATCCAGGCCTTCGAACAGCAGCCGGCCGCCGCGATTCAACGCTACGTTCGAGAATCGCAGCAGCGGCCTCTTCACCGAGCCGCGCGCATGCTGCCGTTCCCCCGTCATCGTCACCGCATAGGGGCGCTTCACGAAACCTCGCAAGGCCGCGGCGAGGTTGCCCCGTGCGCAGCCAGCCCCTAGATGGGCGCGCTTCCAGGTGATTTCTGGTTATGCAGCCCGTCGGGTTGCGGGCGGAGCGGTGGCCGAGTGGTCGAAGGCGCTCGCCTGGAAAGTGAGTATACGGCAAAACCGTATCGAGGGTTCGAATCCCTCCCGCTCCGCCAGCTTACGAAGCCGTCGCCCGGCCATGGCGGCTTGTCTCGCCGGTAGGCTCGAGCAGCGCCATTCGCTCGAGATTTTGCAGGGCTTTTTCGATCTCCCCGGCGATGTCCGCCTCTGACTTCTGGTCGCGCGCGCGCGCGCGGAGGGCGGCTCGGTCGTTGCTACCGTCGAGCAGGGGCAGGAGCGCGCTGGTCGCCGCGTCCAGCTTGACCGGCATGTGTCTAAGGCTGGTGACCCACGGCTGGCCCGCGAGCTGGTCCTGGCGAGCAACTCGCCAAGCGACCGGCCTGGCGGCGGCGGCGCGTCCCGTGGTGACCGGCAGGGACGACATGTCGACGAGGCCGGCGACGATCAGCCGCACGAGGCTGGCGAGAAGTCGATCGCGAACCTCCGCCGAATTCGGCCGCGCCGTTGATGGCGAGGCCGTTCATCAGTTGCGGCAAGCTGCGCGTCTCAGGGAAGGCGGCGCCGAGAGAATCGAGCGCCCTGGCGGCCATCGGGTCGTTGGTGGTGATGCTCTTCCCCTTCGGCTCACGCAGCGTCATCGCATCGCCCGGCGTCTCGGCTTCGAGGCGCAGCTGGCTGCTGAAATGAAGGGCGGCGAGCCGGCGGTGATCGACAGTCGGCTGCCCGGCTGCGCTCTGGCTTTTCCGGACCAGGAGCGACTGGCGGAACTGGCGCCCCTGGAAGAAATCGAAATATTGTTCTCTCATCCGTCGGTCGGGGCCGGCCATGCCGGCGAGAAGCTGGCTGAACTCGGGACTGATCGTCTCGGGAAGCGAACTGCGCAGGTCGGTGTCGGCGAGGTAGGCGAGGCCGGCGTGCTCGGCTCGCTCAACGAAATCCCGGAAGTAACAGGGGCGGTTCTGATCGACCAGGAATTCGCCCATGATGTAGGTGTCGGGGTAGGTTGCGAGCAGCTTGGCTTCGTGCCGGATCAACTGCCCGTAGGGCGTCGATTCGCGGCTGATGGCAGCTAGCTGGGCGAGCATTTCGCGGCCTTTGGCCACGCCCTCCTGCGGGCTGGCGCATTCGCCGGCGTGAAACTGGAAGATGTCCCTGATGGCGCCCCGCAGCTGCCAGCCGGGAAGCACGTTGTAGCTGATATAGGCGATCCCGTTGGGGGCGAGCTGCCGTCCGCAAATGTTGAGGATGCCGTCCTGTGCCGCGGGCGGCACCCAGCTGTAGACACCGTGGCAAATGATGTAGTCGAACTCTCCGGCAACGACATCCGGGTCGGCAAGGTCGCCCTGACGGATCTCGATGTTGCCCAGTCCCAGCGCGGCGATGCGTTCGTTGCCGATCGCGACATGGCGGTCCGATAGGTCGATCCCGGTAAATCGCGCCGCCGGGCAGCGCGCCGCCAGCGGGATGATGTTGCCCCCGGACGCGCAGCCCAGTTCGAGCACTCGGCAATCGTCGGCGGGCGCGGCTTGTAATCCGAAGAAGGTGGCGATGGCGGAGAGATTCGACGGCTGCGTCTGCGCGAACGGCATCGAATTGTACGGCATCGATTCGTAGTCCGCGGCGGGCCCGGCAGCAGCCGCAATTCGCTCAGGCATTGGCTCTCGATCCCCCAATCGAGCGACGCTGCACCGATTTGCGATTGCCGCCAAGATGCCGGCTGTCTCAAAATGAAACTCCTGGCCATCAGGCGATTGGCCAGAGCCCGGCCGCAGCAAAAATTACCGCTGATTTGCCGATGCTTAGGGGCGGCCGAGGTCAAATCATCGGCTGCGGCTTTTCGCCTGGCGGCCACTCGACTCAGCCAAATGTATAACTCATATTAACCAGCGATTTTGGGCATTTCAGCGGGGGGCTGCTGCCATGGCGATGACTTACTACATCCGGATCGACGGTGTCGCCGGCGACTCTACCAGCAAGGGCCACGAGGGTTGGTTCGATCTGTCGTCGTTCAGTTTCGGCGAAAGCGATCCGGCGACGGTCCTTTCCGATCTGGGCAGCGGCAAGGTCAGCTTCTCCGACCTCAGCGTGTTGTTCCAGGACAATACGGCGCTCGCGGCCCTGCTTGCGGACAGCTCCAGTGGCAAGGTCATCCATTCGCTGGAGATCGAAGGCGTCACGACCGCTCCCTCCGGTGTATCGCAGACCGTCTATGACCTGATCCTCAATGACGTTCTGGTCAGTTCCGTGCAGCAGTCGGCGGCGGAAGGCGGATCGCCGGCAACCAGCGCATCCTTCGAATTCGGCCAGATCGGCCTCGCCACCACCAGTCTCCGTGCCGACGGTACGCTGGGCGCGAAGCAATGGTTCGGCTGGGACCTGACGACCAACACCGCGATCACCCCGTCCTCGCTCGAGGTCCCGAACAGCACCGTCGTCGCGCCGGCCGGTCATCCGGTCGACTATTTCATCCACATCGATGGAATTGCCGGCGACTCCACGAGCAAGGGCCACGAGGGCTGGTTCGAGCTTCCCTCGTTCAGCTTCGGCGACAGCAACCCGGCGAGCTTTTTCTCGGATCTCGCGAGCGGCAAGGTCACCTTCTCCGACCTCAACGTCATGCTGAACGACAACACAGCGCTTACTGCGCTGTTGGCGGATATGGCCAATGGCAAGGTCATCCATTCGGTCGAGATCGAAGGCGTCACCAGCGGCGCTACGACCGCACCGCAGACCGTTTACGACCTGACCCTCAACGACGTGCTGGTCAATTCGGTGCAGCAGTCGGGGTCGCAGAGCTACACTCCGGCGACCAGCGTTTCGTTCGACTTCGGTCAGATCGGGCTGGTCACGACCAGCATCAACCGCGACGGCTCGCTCGGCACCAAGGAATTCGTTCGGCTGGGACCTGACGACCAACAGTGCGATCAGTCCGGCGTCGCTCGACGTTCCGACCAGTTCCACCGTCGCAGCGGCAGCGGGGCACCCGGTCGAATATTTCATCAGGATCGACGGCATTGCCGGTGACTTTACCAGCAAGGGCCACGAGGGCTGGTTCGAGCTTCCTACCTTCAGCTTCGGCGGAAGCGATCCGGCGACGGTTCTTTCGGACCTTGGCAGCGGCAAGATCAGCTTCTCCGAGCTCAGCGTGATGCTCAACGGCAATACGGCCCTTGCATCGCTGCTTGCCGAAAGCTCCAGTGGCAAGGTCATCCATTCCCTGGAGATCGAAGGCGTCACCAGCGGCGCCACGACCGCACCGCAGACCGTCTACGACCTGACCCTCAACAACGTTCTGGTCAGTTCCGTGCAGCAGTCGGCGGCGGAAGGCGGATCGCCGGCAACCAGCGCATCCTTCGAATTCGGCCAGATCGGCCTCGCCACCACCAGTCTCCGTGCCGACGGTACGCTGGGCGCGAAGCAATGGTTCGGCTGGGACCTGACGACCAACACCGCGATCACCCCGTCCTCGCTCGAGGTCCCGAACAGCACCGTCGTCGCGCCGGCCGGTCATCCGGTCGACTATTTCATCCACATCGATGGAATTGCCGGCGACTCCACGAGCAAGGGCCACGAGGGCTGGTTCGAGCTTCCCTCGTTCAGCTTCGGCGACAGCAACCCGGCGAGCTTTTTCTCGGATCTCGCGAGCGGCAAGGTCACCTTCTCCGACCTCAACGTCATGCTGAACGACAACACAGCGCTCACTGCGCTGTTGGCGGATATGGCCAATGGCAAGGTCATCCATTCGGTCGAGATCGAAGGCGTCACCAGCGGAGCTACGACCGCACCGCAGACCGTTTACGACCTGACCCTCAACGACGTGCTGGTCAATTCGGTGCAGCAGTCGGGGTCGCAGAGCTACACTCCGGCGACCAGCGTTTCGTTCGACTTCGGTCAGATCGGGCTGGTCACGACCAGCATCAACCGCGACGGCTCGCTCGGCACCAAGGAATTGTTCGGCTGGGACCTGACGACCAACAGTGCGATCAGTCCGGCGTCGCTCGACGTTCCGACCAGTTCCACCGTCGCAGCGGCAGCGGGGCACCCGGTCGAATATTTCATCAGGATCGACGGCATTGCCGGTGACTCTACCAGCAAGGGCCACGAGGGCTGGTTCGAGCTTCCTACCTTCAGCTTCGGCGGAAGCGACCCCGCGACGGTTCTTTCGGACCTTGGCAGCGGCAAGATCAGCTTCTCCGAGCTCAGCGTGATGCTCAACGGCAATACGGCCCTTGCATCGCTGCTTGCCGAAAGCTCCAGTGGCAAGGTCATCCATTCCCTGGAGATCGAAGGCGTCACCAGCGGCGCCACGACCGCACCGCAGACCGTCTACGACCTGACCCTCAACAACGTTCTGGTCAGTTCCGTGCAGCAGTCGGCGGCGGAAGGCGGATCGCCGGTCAACCGGCGCATCCTTCGAATTCGGCCAGATCGGCCTCGCCACCACCAGTCTCCGTGCCGACGGTACGCTGGGCGCGAAGCAATGGTTCGGCTGGGACCTGACGACCAACACCGCGATCACCCCGTCCTCGCTCGAGGTCCCGAACAGCACCGTCGTCGCGCCGGCCGGTCATCCGGTCGACTATTTCATCAAGATCGATGGAATTGCCGGCGACTCCGACGAGCAAGGGCCACGAGGGATGGTTCGAGCTTCCCTCCTTCAGCTTCGGCGACAGCAATCCCGCCGACATTCTCCACGGCGGCCTCGGGGCCGGCAAGGTCAGCTTTTCCGACCTCAGCGTGTTCCTGAGCGGCGATGGCGCGCTTGCTGCACTGCTTGCGGAAAGCTCCAGCGGCAAGGTCATCCATTCTCTCGAGATCGAAGGCGTCACGAGCGGAACCACCAGCGCGCCGCAAACGGTCTATGACCTGACCCTCAATGACGTGCTGGTCAGCAGCGTAAGCATGGGCGCCGCCGCCGGCGGGGTTCCTGGGGTCTCGGCCTCGTTCGACTTTGGCGAGATCGGCCTGATCACGACCAGCATCAATCGCGACGGCTCGCTCGGCGCGCACCAGTCGTTCGGGTGGGACCTGATCACCAATTCGCCGATCAATCCGACCAGCCTCGACGAACCGGGCGGCGGCACCGTCGCGGACACGACCCACCCGACCATCAGCATTGGCAGCGAGATCCTGGCCAGCGATACCGGCAGCTCGGCGACCGACTTCATCACGCACGACGGGCATGGGACGATCAGCGGCACCGCAAGCGACAACGTCGCGGTTGCGGGCGTCGAAATCTTCGATGGGACCACCGCCATCGGCGCCGCGACGCTCAGCGGCAGCAGCTGGAGCTTCGACTTCGCGCTGTCCGAGGGCGCCCACACGCTGCGCGCGGTCGCCACCGACACGTCCGGCAACACTGGCAGCGCGACGAGCGCCACAACCGTCACGGTCGACACGGCGGCGCCGGATGCGCCGCTGGGCGTTGCCGATGCGGCGATTGCGGGCGGCTTTGTGAACGCGGCCAACGACACTGCTGCGCAGGCTCTGACCGGTACCGCCGAAGCTGGCGCGACCGTCAGTGTCTACGACGGCACCGCCCTGCTTGGAACGGTGACAGCCGGGAGCGACGGCGCCTGGTCCTATGCGCTAGGCGCGCTTGCGGATGGCAGCCACAGCCTGACGGCGACTGCAACCGACGTTGCCGGCAACACCGGTGCGGCGAGCAGTGCGCTGGCATTCATCGTCGACACCGCGGCTCCCGGTGTTCCCGAACAGCTTTCGAACTCATCGGTGACCATCGCCAATGTGGTGAACCTCGCCCATGACACCGCAGATCAATCGCTGACCGGTAGCGCCGAACCGGGCAGCACGGTGACGGTGTATGACGGCCAGACCGAGCTCGGCACGGCTCCAGTGGGGCAGGACGGCAGCTGGTCCTATACGCTTGGAACGCTGTCCGACGGCGCGCACCCGCTGATCGTGTACGCGACCGATGCGGCCGGCAACACCGGTGCCAGCACCATGCTGAGCATCATTGTCGACGCGACGCCGCCGGATGCACCGCTGGGCCTTGCCGATGCGGCGATCGCGGGCGGGTTTGTGAATGCCGCCAATGATACCGCCGCGCAGGTGCTGACAGGCACCGCCGAGTCCGGCGCGACGATCAGTGTCTATGATGGCGACACGCTGCTCGGTACGGTCACGGCAGCCGGCGACGGCAGCTGGAGCTACGGCTTGGGCGTGCTTGGCGACGGCAGCCACAGCCTGACCGCAACCGCCACGGACGTTGCCGGCAACTCCGGTGCGGCGAGCAGCGCGCTCGCATTCACGGTCGACACAGCGGCGCCGGATGCGCCGGCGGTCGCGCTTGCGAGCGACACGGGCTCGAGCGGCTCGGACGGGATCACCAGCAACGGTGCTCTCAACGTCACGGCGGCGGAGACCGGTGGCACGCTGAGCTTCAGCATCGATGGCGGCGATTACGCGGCAAGCTACGATGCGGCGGCCCTCGTCGACGGCGAGCATACCATCGCTGTCGAGCAGACCGATGCCGCGGGCAATGTATCGGACGCCGGATCGGTAACGTTCACGCTCGATAGGGCGGCGCCCGATGCGCCCGGCGTGACGCTGGCGAGCGACACGGGCTCGAACAATTCGGACGGGATCACCAGCAATGGCGCGGTCAACGTCGCGCCGACCGAGAGCGGCGGGACCCTGAGCTACAGCGTCGACGGCGGCGATTATGGTTCGAGCTATGACGCGGCGAGCCTCGCCGACGGTCAGCACACCGTGTCTGTCGAGCAGACGGATGCGGCGGGCAATGTGTCGGGCGCCGGCTCGGTCACGTTCACACTCGACACCGCGGCTCCGGACGTACCGCTCGGCCTTGCCGATGCAGCGATCGTCGGCGGCTATGTCAACGCTGCCAATGACACGGCGGCGCAAACGCTGACCGGCACGGCCGAGGTCGGTGCTACGGTGAGCGTTTATGACGGCGACACGCTGCTTGGGGCAGTGACCGCCGCCGACGACGGCAGCTGGAGCTACGCGCTCGGCACCCTTGCCAATGGCGGCCACAGCCTGACCGCAACCGCGACGGATGCTGCGGGCAACCTCGGCACCGCTAGCAGCGCGCTCGCATTTACTGTCGACACGGTCGCGCCGGATGCGCCGGGGGTGACGCTGACGAGCGACACCGGTGCGAGCAACTCGGACGGGGTCACCAGCAACGGCGCTGTAAATGTCGCCGCGGCAGAGAGCGGGGGGACGCTGACCTACAGCGTCGACGGCGGCGCTTACGGGTCGAGCTATGACGCGGCGAGCCTCGCCGACGGGCAGCACACGATCGCGGTGGAGCAGACCGATGCGGCAGGCAATGTCTCGACCGCCGGATCCGTCACGTTCACGCTCGACACGGCAGCTCCCGGTGCGCCGCTGAGCCTTGCGGATGCCGCCATCGTGGGCGGCTATGTGAATGCTGCAAACGACACGGCTGCGCAGACCCTGACCGGCAGCGCCGAGGCCGGCGCAACCGTCAGCATCTTCGACGGCGACACGCTGCTTGGCACTGCCACTGCTGGAACCGACGGCGTGTGGTCCTATGGCCTGAGCACTCTTGCCGACGGCAATCACAGCCTGACTGCGACCGCAACGGATGCCGCTGGCAACGCGGGGACCAGGAGCAGCGCGCTCGCATTCACCGTCGACACCGCGCCTCCGGCCGCGCCGGCGAGCCTTGCCGATGCTGCGATCGTCAACGGCTATGTGAATGCCGCCAACGATACATCGGCCCAGACGCTCACGGGCATCAGCGAGGCTGACGCGACGATCAATGTCTATGACGGCTCTGCATTTCTCGGAACGGTGACAGCCGACGACGTTGGCGCATGGTCCTACGGACTCGGCGTGCTTGCCAATGGAAGCCACAGCCTGACCGCGACCGCAACCGACGCCGCGGGGAACACGAGCGCGGCGAGCGACGCGACGGCGTTCACCGTCGATACGGTCGCGCCCTCGCCCGTCCTGGTGAGCGTTGCGACGAGCGGCAGCGGATTGACGCTCGCTGGCACCTCGGAAGCGGGGAGCACGGTGAACGTCTATGATGGAGCAACGCTGGTCGGATCGGCAGTGGCGACTGCAAATGGAACGTGGACCCTCTCGGCCAGCCAGCTCAACAGCAGCGTGCACGATTTCAGTCTCCAGGCCACCGACCTCGCTGGCAACACCGGCACCTATTCGGGAGAAATTTCCTCGATGGCGGCAAGAATGGCTCCCTCGTTGGCGGCTCAGGAGACGACTTTCTGTGGGGTGGGCCCGGCAACGGCAATCTGAGCGGCGGCGCCGGCGATGATCGCCTCGACGGCGGCACCGGCAACGATTCGCTGAACGGCGGGACGGGCAACGACCGCCTGGTCGGTGGAACCGGGAACGACACGCTCACCGGCGGCAGCGGCTCGGACGTGTTCGTGTTCGATCGCGGGTTCGGGCACGATGTCGTAACCGACTTCACCCCGGGAACCGATCACCTGGAGCTCAGCCGCGACCTGTTCGGTGCGGGTTGGACCGATGCGCAAATCTACAGCTACATCGTCGATCACGCATCGAGGCACGGGCACGACCTGATCCTCAACATCGATGGATCGGACAACATCACGCTGAGCAACATCAGCCTGACGTCGCTTCATTCGAGTGATTTCATCTTCACCTGAGATGAAGTTTGGACCATTCGGGGCGCTCGGTTCGGGTCATCCAGCAGGGGCGTTTCGTGATGGCGGACATCGGAAGTCGTGTGGTCCATGTCCTCAATGGGCCCAATCTCAACCTGCTCGGCGAGCGGGAGCCGGCGATCTACGGGACGCAAACTCTCGCCGATATCGAGAGCGCCTGCCGCGCGCTGTGCGACGCTGCAGGGCTCCAGCTCGAATTTCATCAAACCAACAGTGAAGCGGTCCTGGTCGATCAGGTCCAGGCGGCGCGCGCGTCTGCCGGGATCGTGATCAATCCGGCCGGTTGCTCCTACTCCGTGCCGGTGCTCGATGCCCTGAAGGCATGCAGCGCGCCCGTCATCGAGGTCCACATCAGCAACATCCATGCGCGCAGCGAATCGTGGCGCGCCGAAACGCTGACGACGAGCGCGGCCGTCGGGGTGATCTCCGGTCTCGGCCTCGATGGATACAAGCTCGCGCTCCAGTATCTTTTCGATCGTGGCGGGCGATAAGCCAGTCCCGCTTGCCCGGCCGCTGGTCCTGGTCGGGTTCATGGCCGTCGGGAAGTCCACGATCGGCCGATTGCTCGCCGACCGGCTAGAGGTGCCGTTCGCCGATACAGATGCTGAAATAGAGCGAGCATTCGGGATGACGGTCGGGGACATCTTTCGCGCACGCGGCGAAGCCGAGTTCCGGGACGCGGAGCGGCGCGTCATTTCCGGGTTGCTGGCGGGCCGTCCCATGATCCTTGCAGCCGGAGGCGGCGCGTTCGTCGACGCGGAGACCCGCGAGATGCTGCTCGAATCGGCGACGACTGTCTGGCTGGACACGCCCATCGACCTCATCCTCTCGCGCATTGCCCGATCGAACGATCGGCCGCTGGCCGCTGGCCGAAGTGAAGAGCAGTTGCGGCACCTGTGGGAGGAGCGTCGCCCATGTTACGCGCAGGCACAGGTTCGGGTCGAGGCCGCGGATGACACCCGGCGGGCCCTTAATCAGATCGTCGGCGCCCTCGGAAGAGCGCAGCTCTAAACGAAGCCTGCAAGGACGTTGGCGAGAATGCGCTGGCCCATCGGGCTGAGCACCGATTCCGGGTGGAACTGCACAGCGACCTGCTTCGCCTCCAGGTCGCTCACCGACATCGCCATGCCGTCGATCGACCCGTGAACGCGAAAGCGGGCAGGGGGATTGGGCGTCGCCAGCGAATGGTAACGGCCGACCTTGATGGGATTGGGCAGGCCGGCGAACGGCCCATTTCCGTCGTGCTCTAGCAGCGACGCCTTGCCGTGCACCGGATGCGGAGCAGCCACGACCTCGCCGCCGGCTTCGAGAATCATCGCCTGCTGGCCGAGGCAGACGCCGAATAGCGGCACCTTGCCCTTCGCGAGCCGGATGAGGTCGATGCAGCACCCGGCGTCCTCGGGCCGGCCGGGGCCGGGCGAGACCAGAATCATCGCGCCGGAGTTCCTCGCCCGCTCGAACGCCTCCTCAGCGGCGATCTCGTTACGCACCGTCCGCACCGACGCGCCGAGCCGCTCCAGGGCTTCGACGATGTTGAAGGTGAAGCTGTCGTGGTTGTCGATCATCAGCACGCTGCGGGTCATCGCACCTGCTTCCCGGCGATCGCGGTCAGAACGGCGGAGGCCTTGCGCCGCGTCTCGTCCGCTTCGGCGACCGGATCGGAATCGTAGACGACCCCAGCGCCGGCACGGACGCAAGCCGTGCCGTCCTTGACCAGTGCCGAGCGGATGACGACCCCGGTGTCGAGCAGGCCCTCGCCGTTGAGCCACCCGATCGCCCCGCCATAAGGGCCGCGCCGCGTGCGCTCATAGCGGCGCAGGAGCTCGGTCGCCTTGAGCTTGGGCGCGCCCGACAAGGTGCCGACGTTGAGGCAGGTCTGAAGCGCGTGAAGCGCGTCATAGGCCGGCGCGAGCACCCCCTTCACAGAGCTCACCAGGTGCATCACGCGCGCATATTTCTCGAGGCTCATCAGGTGCGACACGTGCCGCGTTCCACGCTCGCTGACCCTGGCGACGTCGTTGCGGGCGAGATCGACCAGCATCATGTGCTCGGCGGCCTCCTTCTCGTCGAGGCGAAGGTCGGCTTCCATGCGATTGTCCTGGTCCGCGTCGAGCCCGCGCGGGCGAGTGCCTGCGATCGGCTTGACCTCGAGGATCGGCTTGCCGCCCTCCCGCGTAACGCGGACGGAGGTCTCCGGCGATGCGCCGAACAGCACGCAGTCGCTCATCGAGACGAAGAACATGTAGGGGCTGCGGTCGAGGGCGCGGACTCGGGCGAAGGCGGACAGCGGGTCGGGACAGGGCGCGCTGAACGTTCGCGACGCAACGATCTGGTAGACGTCGCCCGCCAGGATGTGGCCTTTCAGATGAGTCACGGCGGCGGCGAAGTCTTCATCGGCGAGGTCGACGGACACCTCGACCGGCGTGCCGGGTGCCGGCTTGACCGGGCGCACGTCGGACGCACGGTGGGCAAGCTCGCGAAGCCGCTCGACCGCGGAGAAATGGCTTCGGCGATCGGCATCTTCGTCGTTCGTGCCGAACGACGTGCAGATCAGTCGCGGGGTGAGCCTCGGCTCGGCGACGATCGCGGATTCGGCGAGCCAGAAGACGAAATCCGGGAAGCCCGTCGGGTCCTCGGCGTTGGCGGGCAGGTCCTCGAACAGGTCGACGTGGTCGAAGGCGATGATGCCGACCAGGCAGACCGTCATCGGCTCTTCCGGCGTTTCGCTGCGCAGGCCGGTCGTGATCGTGCGAAGGACGTCGAAGGGAGAGGGGGCGAGCAGCCGCTTTTCCGCATCGACGTCGCGCGACCGTTCGTAGCGAAGGCGCACTTCGCCCGGGCTGCAGCACGCGACATGTGCCGCGAGCGACCGCTGAATGACGTCGAGAACCGCTTGTCCGTTCGCCGATAGCGCGGCGACCACCACCTCGCCGCCGCGGCACTCGATGCGGACCGCCGCGCGATCTAGAATGATGCTCTTGCCGGCGGTTGTTTCGATCACCGCCGTCTCGGGACGCCGCCCGCCATCGCTCAGCTGCGCATACAGCGCGAGCAGGTCGACCGGTCCCGGCAAGCGGCGGGTAATCGCCCGGGCCGTGCCCACCGCCAGCTCATGCATGGCGTTCACGCGAGATCGCGCCCGACGGCTGCAAGCAGCGGCCGGAGCCCCGCCATCAGTGCTTCGAACTGGTGGGGGTAGAGGGACTGGGCGCCGTCAGACCAGGCGTCGACTGGGTTATCGTGAACCTCGACCAGAATTCCATCGGCTCCGCAGGCGGCGGCGGCCAGCGACATGGGGATCACCAGGTCGCGCACCCCGGTGCCGTGCGAAGGATCGACAAGCACTGGCAGGTGGGTCTTCTGCTTCATGTAGGCGACGGCATTGAGGTCGAGGGTGTTGCGGGTCGCGGTTTCGAAGGTTCGGATGCCGCGCTCGCACAGGATGACCTGCTCGTTGCCTGCCGCGAGCAGATATTCGGCCGCGAGCAGCAGGTCCTCGACCTTGGCCGCGAGCCCGCGCTTGAGCAGCACCGGCCTGGAGACCTTGCCCACCGCCTTGAGCAGGGCGAAATTCTGCATGTTGCGGGCGCCGATCTGAAGCATGTCGGACTGTTCGGCGACGGCGGCGACATCGGCGGTGTCCATCACTTCGGTGACGACCGGCAGGCCGAGCTCGTCGCCGACCTTGCGCAGGGTCGCGAGGCCCTCCGGCCCATGGCCCTGGAACGAGTAGGGACTGGATCGCGGCTTGTAGGCGCCAGCGCGGATGCCGATTGCGCCTGCTGCGGCGACGGCTCCGGCACTGGCGCGCAGCCGCTCTTCCGTCTCCACCGCGCAGGGGCCGGCGATCACGGCGAAGCCGGTGCCCCCGATCGTGGCATTGCCGAAGCGGACGACCGTGTCGTGCGGGTGCATTTCGCGGCTGACCAGCTTGTAGGGCGACAGGATCGGCTTCAGCGCCTCCACCATCGGGTGCCCGTCGAGGCCGAGCTCGGCGAGCACGCGCTCGTCACCGAGCGCGCCGAGCACCACGCGTTCCGATCCCGGCATGTAGAGCGGCTTCAGGCCCTTCTCCTCGATCCGCTTGAGGATCTCGTCGGCGGTTTCCTGTGTCGCTTCGCGCTTGAGAACGATGATCATTGTCTTGGGTGTCCGTGGAATGAGGGCATGAAAAAACCCGCCGGGTCGCGGCGGGTCCTGGAAAGATCGGAGGGAAGAGACCTCTTCCGGCTATCCGTTCGTTGGGCGCGCCGCATGCTTGGCTGGGGACCAGCGCCACCAAGTCTGTGCGGAACGAACCTGAATCATCGCCGCCGAACATGCTCTGCGCTTCCCGGACGGTCAACCGTTCAATGTTGGGCCCGCGGCGAACTGTAGACGCGGGCCGATTGACATCAGGATGCGTGTTGGGCAGCCTTGAGGCTTCGAGGAGCGGAAGATGAGTACGACCACGAGCAACGGATTGCTCCGCATGCGCCCGCTTCGCGCCACCGTCTTCATCGTCTCGTTTGCAGGCTGGCCCGGGTTCGGGTGGCGAGGGTCCCTCCCGACGCTGTGACCCTGTAACCGGCCGCGAAGATCGCGGCTCAAGAAGAGACCCGACGTGGCAATTTGCGATAACCTCGTCCTCAGCAAGGCCGCGCGTCTGTCGAGCCGGTCCTGCGGTCCATTGACCGGCGACATCGAGGTTCCCGGCGACAAATCCATGTCCCATCGCGCGCTGATTCTCGGAGGCCTTGCCAGCGGCGAGACCCGGATCAGCGGCTTGCTCGAGGGCGATGACGTGCTCCACACGGCCGCCGCCGTGCGAGCCTTCGGAGCGAAGGTCGAACGGCTCGGGGCCGGCGAGTGGCGGGTTCGCGGCGGCGACTGGCGGAGCCCTGCGGCTCCTGTCGATTGCGGCAACAGCGGCACCGGTGCGCGCCTGCTGATGGGCGCCGCTGCCGGCTTCCCGATCAGCGTTACCTTCACCGGCGATGAGTCCCTCAGCAGCCGGCCGATGGAGCGGGTTCTCGCACCGCTTCGGGCCATGGGCGCGCGAACGGAGGGAAGCACGCTACCGGTCACCATCCATGGCGGCGGACTGCACGGCATCCGCTTCGTCAACGAGAAGGCGTCCGCGCAGGTCAAGTCGGCCATTCTATTTGCGGGGCTTCGCGCATCGGGAAGTGTCCAAGTCGTCGAACCGGCGCAGAGCCGCGACCACAGCGAGAATATGCTGCGCGCCTTCGGCTGCCGGGTCGCGAGTGAAGCGGACGTGATCTCGCTGGACGCCGATCGCACTCTTAGGGGGGCGAAGGTGGCCATCCCAGGAGATCCCTCGTCGGCGGCATTTCCGATCGTTGCCGCGCTGCTGGTGCCGGGCTCGCGCGTTACAATCCGGGGCATGATGATCAATCCGCTGCGCACGGGCCTTCTCACGACGCTGCGCGAGATGGGCGCCGATATCAGCTTGCAGAACGAGCGGGTCGAAGGCGGCGAAGCGGTTGCCGATGTCACGGTTGCGAGTTCGAGCTTGCGCGGAGCCGAGGTTCCCGCCTCGCGTGCCCCGTCAATGATCGACGAATATCCGATCCTTGCGGTTGCCGCAGCGTTCGCGAGCGGCCGGACCGTCATGCACGGCCTTTCGGAACTCCGGGTCAAGGAAAGCGATCGGCTGGCGGCCATCGTCGCCGGTCTGAACGCATGCGGGGTTGGCGCGTGCGAGGACGACGACAGCCTGATCGTCGAGGGACGCGGCTGTCCTCCAGAAGGAGGGGCGCAGGTGAGCGCGCACGGCGACCATCGCATCGCCATGAGCTTCCTCGTTCTCGGGCTGGCTGCCCGGCGCCCCGTAAGCGTCGATGGCGCCGAGATGATCGCGACCAGCTTCCCCGGCTTCGTGCCGTTGATGCGGTCGCTCGGGGCGGAGATCGCATGACCATCGGCGGACGGAGCGCGGCATGAGCGTCAACACCTTCGGGCACGTGCTGCGGGTGACCACCTGGGGCGAAAGCCACGGACCGGCGATCGGCGTGGTGATCGACGGTTGCCCGCCGGGCCTCGCCCTGTCCGAAGCCGACATCCAGCCGTGGCTCGACAAGCGGCGCCCGGGAACCAGCCGCTACACGACGCAGCGGCGTGAGGACGACGCGGTCCGAATTCTGTCGGGCACGTTCGAAGGCCGCACAACCGGCACGCCAATCAGTCTGCTCATCAACAACCAGGACCAGCGCTCGAAGGACTATTCCGACGTCGCGAAGGCCTATCGGCCCGGGCACGCGGACTACACCTATGAGGCGAAGTACGGCGTCCGCGACTGGCGGGGCGGCGGACGCAGCTCGGCCCGGGAAACCGCGGCGCGAGTGGCTGCTGGCGCTGTTGCCCGCCTGATCATTCCCGAGGTCCGCATCCGCGCCTTTCTGGTCGAACTCGGCGGCGATTCCGTCGACCGCTCGACCTTCGACCTCGAGCAGATCGCGGCCAATCCGTTCCACTGTCCCGACGCCGCGGCCGCGGGGCGCTGGGAACAGGCAATCGACGCGGCGCGTAGGTCCGGGTCATCCCTGGGCGCCGTCGTCGAGTGCCGCGCCGAGGACGTACCGCCAGGCTGGGGGGCGCCGGTCTATGCCAAGCTCGACGGCGACCTCGCCGGCGCGATGATGTCGATCAACGCCGCGAAGGGCGTGGAGATCGGCGACGGCTTCGCGGCGGCACGGCTCCGGGGCGAGGAGAATGCCGACGCGATGCGGGCCGGTCCGACCTTCCTGTCCAATCACGCGGGGGGAATCCTCGGCGGAATCTCGAGCGGTCAGCCGGTCGTCGTGCGGGTCGCGTTCAAGCCGGCTTCGTCGATCCTAACGCCGCTCCAGACCATCGATCGCGACGGCAACGAGACCGAAATCGCGACAAGGGGACGGCACGATCCCTGCGTTGGCATCCGCGCGGTTCCGGTGGTCGAAGCCATGATGGCGCTGGTCCTCGCCGACCACAAGATTGCTTCACCGCGCGCAGTGCGGATGACGGCAATGCAGACCGTCAAAGTCGGGCTAGGCGCCCGCAGTTACGACGTCCTGATCGGAAACGGCTTGCTCGATCGGGCCGCGGACCATCTTGCTCCGCTCGCCCGAGGCAGCCGGCTTCTTGTCGTCAGCGACGAGACGGTTTGGCGTCTGTTTGGGCGGCGCCTCCAAATCGCGCTGGGTGAAATCGAGGCCGTTCCCATCCTCGTGCCGCCCGGGGAAGCAAGCAAAAGCTGGACCGGCCTGCAGTTCGTTGTCGAGCAGCTGCTTGGCAAAGGCGTCGAGCGCTCCGGTCACATCCTGGCATTCGGCGGGGGATCGTGGGCGACCTCGCGGGCTTCGCGGCCGCGATCGTCAACCGCGGCTGCGGGTTCGTGCAGGTGCCCACCACCCTGCTTGCCCAGGTCGACAGTTCCGTCGGCGGCAAGACGGCGATCAACGCCGCCGCTGGAAAGAACCTGGTCGGTGCCTTCCACCAGCCCTCGCTGGTGCTGATCGACCCGGCCTTGCTCGACACCCTCGACGCGCGGCAAGTCCGCGCCGGCTATGCCGAGATCGTGAAATATGCGCTGATCGAGGACGCCGCCCTGTTCGATTGGCTCGAGGAGCACGGGCGTGCGGTGCTGTCCGGAGAGGGCGACGCTCGCCTGCAGCGCCATCGCCGCGGCGGTCACCGGCAAGGCGCGCATCGTCGAGGAGGACGAGCGGGAGACCTCGGGACGAAGAGCGCTCCTCAATCTCGGTCACACCTTCGGGCACGCGCTAGAAGCCGAAACCGGCTATTCCGATCGCCTGCTTCACGGCGAGGCGGTCGCGCTCGGCTGCGTGCTGGCGTTCGGCTTCTCGGCGAAGCGGGGCCTCTGTGCCGCCGAAGACGCCGAGAGGGTCAGAGGACACTTCGACTTTGTAGGATTGCCGACGACTCTGGCATCGCTCGGTCTCGCAGGTAGCGGCGACAGACTGGCGGCGCACATGGCACGCGACAAGAAGCGCGAGGGCGGCCGGACGGCTTTCATCCTGGCCCGCGGAATCGGCCAGGCGTTCGTCGACAAGCAGGTCAACATCGCCGACGTCGCGGATTTCCTCGATCGTGCCCCCTGACCCGGCACCGCCCTACGCGGAGGTGATCGGCGATCCGGTCGCTCATTCCCGCTCACCGCTGATCCACAAATGCTGGCTGGAGCGGCTCGGAATTTCTGCCGACTACTTCCGGACTCGCGTGGAGCCGGACACTCTCGGGCGATTTCTCAGGGACCGGCGCTCGGACGGGAATTGGCGCGGCTGCAGCGTGACGATCCCGCACAAGGAAACCGTCCTCGCCCACGTCGACGAGCTCGACTCTTCGGCGGCAGCGATCGGCGCCGTGAATTGCGTCGTCCCGCGTCCGACCGGACTTGTCGGCTACAACACCGACGTGGAGGGGATCGCGGCTTCGCTGAGCGGGGCTCCAGTCCACGGCGAACGGATTGCGATCATCGGTGGCGGCGGCGCCGCCCGGGCCGCGATCGCCTACCTTGCGGAGCAGGGTGCCGGCGAGGTCATCCTGCTGGTGCGCGATCCCGCCAAGGCAAAGCCCCTGCGCGGCCTTTTCTCGAGCGTGCAGATTGCCGCACTGGGGGCCGCCCCGGCGCTGCTCCGCAGTGCGTCCGCAATCATCAATGCGAGCCCGCTCGGCATGTCCGGCTGCCCGCCGATGCCGGAGGAGCTGATCGGCGCCATCCGACACGCAGGCGCCGCGACTCTGTTCGACATGGTCTACGAGCCGGTCGAGACGGCCTTCCTTTCTGCCGGCACCGGCAAGCGCGTGTACGGGCTGACGATGCTGGTCGGGCAGGCCGCGAAGGCCTTCGAGCTATTCTTCGGCACTCCGGCCCCGGCGCCCGACAGCAAGCTCCGCGACCTCCTGGCGGCCGGCGGCTGAGCCGGCGTCAGCCGTGCCGCGAATCGAACTCGTCGAATTCGTACGCGATCGAGCCTTCGACCAATGTCTCGTAGAGCCGGGCGATCAACTCGTCCGGAATGCCGCAGGCGGCAGCGGCGCGGCGCACGTTGCCGATGACCTGAGACTTGCGGGCTTCGTCGCGCACGGCGCCGCGCGAGGGCTTGATGCGGGCAGCCGCGTCCATGAAGCGGAAGCGCTGGCCGAGCAGCTCGACGATCTGCTCGTCGAGTGCGTCGACCCCGGCGCGGACCTCGACCATTGTCGTGCAGTCTTGAGGGGCGATCATGGGCCGCACTTATCGGCCCGGCTCGCGGGCGCAAGCCGAAGCTACGTTCAGATCAGGCGACGATCCGGAGCTTCCCGCGCTTGCCGGGGGCCGCGTAGCACACGACGCCAAGCTCCTGCTGAAGCCGGGCAAGCTCGCGCTCCTTGGCTTCGCGGGCGCCCTCGGTGTAGCGCTTTTCGCACTCCGCTTCCTCGTCGGTCTGCGCGCGGAAGTAGGAAACGCTGATCTTGCGTCCGAACACGTCGTCGCCGCGAAGGCGGAGCTCGGCGTTGGCTTCCGGCGGAAGCAAATCGCGCAACTCGACCAGCTTCTGGATCAAATCGTCGATCGACGAGTGATCCTCGATATCGATAAAATCTTTGACTCGTCTGCTCACTGGCAACCCTCCCCGACCCCCGGGGCTAAATACTGCTCGCGCGAATCCGTGCGCAACGCATATGTGCTTTTTATCCCCAGGAGAGTTTCGGACCTGTGAATAGATCGCTCATCCTTCGTGCAGGAAAGCTGCGCCTCGATCTTCGTCCCGATCTCGGCGGCTGCATCGCCGGTCTTCACTGGCTGGACGGCGACGGCGAGCGTCCGGTGCTCCGCCAATCGCCCGCAACGCTAGATCAGGTTCTGGACGCAGCCTGCTTTCCGCTGGTGCCGTTCTGCAACCGAATCCGCGGCGGCTCCTTCACCTTCCGGGGCCGTGAGGTGCGGCTGCCGCTCAACATGGCCGGTGAGCCGAGCCCGATCCACGGCCAGGGATGGCAGGGCGCGTGGGAGGTGGTCTCGTCCGATGAGCGATCCGCCCTCCTGTCCTTCCGGCACGAAGCGGCGGCATGGCCATGGACCTATGAAGCAACGGAGCACTTCGCGCTCGACGACGCAGGGCTGTCGGTCCGCCTGACCTGTCGCAACGCCGACGACCAGCCGATGCCGTGCGGGCTCGGCGAGCATCCTTACTTCCCGTGCGGGCCGGAGACCCGCATCGACACGGGAGTGAGCGTCGCCTGGACCATCGATGCCAAGGTGCTCCCCGTGGAGAAGGTGCCGGCGGAGGGCCGATACGACCTCAAGGACCGGCAAGTCTGCGGCCAGGATCTCGACAATGGCTTCGGCGGTTGGGACGGCAAGGCGATGCTGTCCGATCCCGACTGGCCTTACGAGGTGGCGATATCCTCGCCGGAAGCGAAGTTCTTCCAGCTCTATTCTCCACCGGGCGGCGGCATTTGCGTCGCGGAGCCGGTGACCCACGCCAACGCCGCGCTCAATGCGCCGGAAGCGGAATGGCCCAGTCTCGGCATCCGCGTGCTCGACCCCGGCGAGGAGATGAGTTCTCGACATGCGGATCGAGGTGACCGCTCGAGGCTAGCCATCGGTCCGGTTCGGACCGATCGTTTACCGTGTCGGCACGCGGCGACGATAGGCGGGCGGTCCAACGAACCAGCCGAGAGACCAGCCTTGCCCGTCCGAATCGCCTACCTCGCCTTGTCGATCCTGTTCCTTTGCTCCTTGATGGTCGCGGCCGAATTCGACCTCGTGGCACTGGTGTCCGGCGGGCATCCGAATCACCAGGAAATCGAGCTCGACGAGCTTGTCGCGATGAGCGGCATGTTCTCCGCCGCACTGGGAATGCTGCTCGCGGTCAAGGCGATGGCGCTCCGCACCGAGCGGCGGAAGCGGCGTGAGATCGAGCGTGTCGCCGGGCTCGATGCGCTCACCAGCGTGCCCAACCGCCGCACCTTCCTCGAGCGGCTGGACCAGGCGTTCGAGCAAGCGCGACACGGCCGATCCTGCGCCGTCCTGCTGATCGACCTCGACGGCTTCAAGGCAATCAACGACACCTACGGCCATGCCGCGGGCGACCGCGTGCTGATGCATGTCGCGCAGCAGATCGATGCCCTGGTCCCAAGCCGCAACGTCGCCGCGCGGCTCGGCGGCGACGAGTTCGCAGTGCTTCTGGAAGGGCCGTCGGCATCCTTTGAGAATGTCCGCGAGCTTGCCGATGCGCTTGCAGAGGCAATTCGCCGGCCGATGTTCCGCTCCGGCGAGACCTTGTCCGTCGGGGCGAGCATCGGCGCAGCCTTTGCCTCGCCGAAGACGTCCTCTTCGGCCGCGCTGCTGGAGGCCGCCGACTTAGCCATGTATCGCGACAAGCGCGCCAGGCGATCGCGGCTGGAGCGGTTCGCCGCCTGACGCCGGTTGAACCGCCGGAAACGCGCCACTATAGCCCTGCGCTCTGCCGCATCCGGAGACGTGGGTGAGTGGCTGAAACCAGCGGTTTGCTAAACCGCCGTACGGGGAATTCCCGTACCGAGGGTTCGAATCCCTCCGTCTCCGCCAGCGTTGCATTGCCCTCCCGTTAGCGCCGAGCCGCTCTCCACCAGCGCCCTGCCGAGCTTCGCGGGGAACTCAAGTCAGGATTATCCTTGCCGCTTTGCGGGAGGGTGTGATGGCGTGGTGTATCGGACGGGCAGAGGCGATGGCAGATACGCTGGCGGCGAGGCGCAAGGCCTTGGCCAAGCTGCGCGGTCTCGAGGAACTCGACGATCCGGAGAGCGTCGTCGTTCCGATTCTGATCGATGCGATCCTGATGGCCGAGTCCTATCGCGGCGCGCGCCACGAGATCACCTTCCTTCCGGAGCTGACCCGCAGCGTCGATGCGCTGATCCGCGACCTCAACGCCGCGGAAAAGGCGAAGGAGTGGGCGGGCGCCTGAGCTCAGTGGAGTGACGGAAGCCGCTGGTCGGCAACGCCCCAGCTGCGAAGCTCATTCCCGTTGGCGCGTTCCAGCAGCTGCTCGACGTCGCCGACCGTGAACGCGCCCGAGCGATCGATTCCCCTCAGCTCCTCCCAGGAGACTGGCGCAGCAACGGGCATCCCTGCGCGGGCGCGCGCGGAATAGGGCATCACGGCAGTCGCCGTCCGCTGGTTGCGCAGGAAGTCGAGGAAAATCCGACCGCGACGCTCCTTCTTCGGCAGGGCGACGGTGAACCGCGCCGGATCGGCATCCGCCAATGCCGTGCAGAACGTCCTGGCGAATTCACGGACCGGACCCCATGGCATTTCGGCGCGAAGGGGAACGACGACGTGGATGCCCTTGCCACCGCTCAGCAGCGCGAAGCTCGCGAGGCCGAGCGCCTCGAACGACCGGCGCAGCTGTAGAGCTGCATCCTTCACAGTCCTCGAATTCAAGCTTCGGATCGGGATCCAGGTCGATGACAAGGCGGTCGGGTGTCTCGACCGAACCGGCTCGGCTGCCCCAGCCGTGGAACTCGACGGTCTGAACTTTTGCGCAGGCGATGATCTGCTCGGTAGTCTCGACGAACAGATACTCTTCGGTGCGGCCGTTCTTCTGCGCGACGGGCTCGAACCGCACCAGCTGGTCGAACTCCTTGCCCGTCGGCGGATGCTCGCGGTTGCGCTGGAAGAAGCACTGGCCTTCCCGGCAGCGGAACAGGTTGAGAAGCCGGCGGTCGAGGAACGGCAACATCACCGGTGCGACGATCTGATAGTATAGAGTCGTCGCGCGAACGCTGATGTCGGGCTTGTCGTAAGTCGGCTCCCTGGTCCACGCCATGGCCGCTGAACGCCTCGCGCCTGACGCTTGCTCCGCCGCCCGTGCCGGCTATTGCTAGCGCTAACAGGTCAGGGGACAGCCATGCGTTTGCACCGGATCGTCAGCGCTCTCGCGGCGCTGCTTGCAGTGAGCTTCGCGACGCAGGCCGAGGCGTCGGCCTACCGCCATTTCCGCGCCGCCATCTACATCACGGTGAACGACACCAAGGCGCTCGCCGATCCGGCGACCTTCCAGCGGCAGTTCGCGCGGGTGTCGTCGCAGCTGCATTTCGACAAGGTCTATATCGAGGCCTATCGCAACCACCTATTCGCGACCGACGCCGAGCTCGAGTCAGTCAAGCGCGAGTTCCAGGCGAAGGGCATCCAGACCTCCGGCGGCGTGACCCTGGCGGCGGGCGGCGCCGGCGGACAATTCGGGACGTTCGATTACGAGAACCCCGCCGATCGGGCCGAATGCGAGCGCGCGGTGCGCCTGATCGCTCGGCATTTCGACGAGGTGATCCTCGACGACTTCTTCTTCTACACGTCCAAATCCGACGCAGATATCGCCGCCAAGGGCAACCGGAGCTGGACCGACTACCGTCTGGCTAAGATGAGCGAGGTCAGCCGCGATCTGGTGCTTGGGCCGGCGCGCCAGGAGAACCCGCGGGTCCGGGTGATCATCAAATATCCAAACTGGTACGAGCATTTCCAGGGACTCGGCTTCGATCTCGACAAGGAAGCGCACAGCTTCGATGCGATCTACACCGGCACGGAGACGCGCGACCCCGAAATCACCGACCAGCTGCTGCAGCAGTACGAGAGCTACGAGATCGTCCGCTATTTCTCGAACATCCGTCCCGGCGCCAACCTCGGTGCGTGGGTCGACACCTACGACATCCGATCGATCGACCGTTATCCGGAGCAGCTATGGGACGGCCTGTTCGCCAAAGCGCCCGAGCAGACCCTGTTCAACTGGAGCGCAATGGCCGACGGGAAGCCGGCGCCAGCCGGAAACCGCCCCTGGGCGAAACAGGCAACGAGCTTCCGCTGGCCCGTCGGCGCCGGCGGTTGGGCAAGCGCTGCCGACGAGGCGCTGCACATCGTCGACACCGCGCTCGACGGGCTCGGAAATCCGGTCGGCATCGCCAGCTATCGGCCGCCACATGCCAGCGGCGAGGATTTCCTGCACAATTACATCGGCAACCTCGGTGTGCCGATCGAACTCTATCCCCAATACCCGGCGAACGCGCACACCATCCTGCTGACCGAGGCAGCGGCGAGCGATCCGCAGATCATCGCCAAGATCCAAGCGAGCCTGCACGGCGGCGCCAACATCATTGTCACCTCGGGCTTCCTCGCGGCGACGCAGGGCAAAGGCTTCGAGCAGCTCGCCGAATGGCATGCGACCGGGCACGTCATCTCGATCGACCGCTACTTCGACGGCTATGGCGCCGGCGCCGGCAAGGAGCTCAAGGATCCTGGCAAGGCGTCACCCGTGCTGTTCCCGGAGATCCGTTTCTACACCAACGACAGCTGGGGGATCATCCGCGGGGTCGCGGCGAAGAAGGGGTTCCCGATCGCCGCTATGAACCATTATTCCAACGGCACCCTGTACCTGTGGAACATGCCGGAGAATTTCGGCGACCTCTACAACTTGCCGCAGCCGATGATCACGCGGATTGAAGCAGTATCTGTTCGCGGACGCGCCGGTCGGCATCGACGCGCCCGACCATGTCGCGCTGTTCACGTACGACAATGGCGCATTCGTGATCGAGAATTACCGCGATTCGGCGGCGCGGGTGGGCATCAGACGCAAGGGGCAGGCGGCCGCGAAAACACTGACGATCCCGCCGCACAGCTTTCGCGTGATGACGGGCCGGTGAGCGGCAGCGATCGGCGGCTCCGGCAAGGGGAGCGCCTTGCAATTCGACTCATAGGTGTATTACGGGCGTGAGACAGTAACGAATGGGGGAACCTGCATGCGTGCCACAGCACTGATTCTTGCCGTCCTGATGGGCTCGACGGCGCATGCGGTGACTCCCGCACGAACGACCGCGCCCGCAATCGTCCCCGATGCGAACGCTCCGAAGGGCAAGCTTCCCGACACCGTGCAGCCAACCGCCTATCGGCTGGATTTCACTATCCTTCCTGAAGCGGACCGCTTCTCCGGCCATGACGAGATCGACGTGACGCTGAAGCAGCCGGCGCGGTCGCTCTATCTTCATGGCCGTGACCTGCGTGTGGCGAGAGCGACAGCGACCGCGGGCGGCAAGACAGTCCCTGCCAAATGGATGCAGGTCGACAAGACCGGAACCGCCCGCCTCGACTTCGCGGCGCCACTCCCGGCCGGCAAGGTCACGCTCAAGTTCGATTACAGCGCCCCGTTCGGCGACAGCGCGTCGGGCCTGTTTCACGTCAAGGTCGGCGACAAATGGTACAGCTGGACCCAGTTCGAGAGCATCGACGCGCGAGCTGCCTATCCCGGCTTCGACGAGCCCGGGTTCAAGACGCCCTTCACGGTTTCGGTGACAACTCATCCCGGCCTCGTCGTAGTCGGGAATTCGCCGGAAGTGTCGGTCACCAAGGCTGCCAACGGGCTCGAGAAGCACCAGCTTGCGCCGACCAGGCCGCTGCCGACCTATCTTGTCGCAATCGATACCGGTCCCTTCGTTCACCAAACCGGCATGATCGCGCCCGACGCGGAGCGGACGGCGCCGATGCCATATGGAGCGGTGGCGACGCAGCCGCAGAAGGACAAGATGGGCTATGTGATGGCGGAAACGCCGCGCATCGTCAGCCTGCTCGAGAATTACTTCGGCGAGCCGTTCCCCTTCCCCAAGCTCGACCAGATCGGCAGCCCGATCATGCCGGGCGCGATGGAGAATGCCGGCGCCGACACATACGGCGACAGCATCATCTTCCTGTCTCCCGGCGCAACCACCGGCGACAAGCAGACGTTCGGAATGGTGGTCGCGCACGAGCTCTCGCACCAGTGGTTCGGCGACCTCGTGACGCCCGCCTGGTGGGACGACATCTGGCTGAACGAGAGCTTCGCCAACTGGATGGGCTACCGGATCGGCAACGAATGGCGGCCTGAACTCAAGATCGGGGTCGGCGCGCTCGGAGAGGGCTTCGGCGCGATGAACACCGACGCACTCGTCGTTGGTCGCCCCATCCACCAGGCGATAACGCAGAATAGCGAGATCGATTCGGCGTTCGACACGATCACCTACGGCAAGGGCGGGCAGGTCGTCGCAATGATCGCCGCCTATCTCGGCGACGACAAATTCAAGCAGGGCGTCCGCCTGCACCTGCGGCGGCATGCCTATAGCAATGCGACCTCCGAGCAATTCTTCCAGTCGATCGCGGACGCCGCTCAGGATCCCAAGGTGCTGGGGGCGTTCAAGAGCTTCGTCGACCAGCAGGGCGTCCCGGTCGTGACCATCCGTCGCGACGGCTCGAAGCTCCTCGCGACTCAGGCGCGTTACGCCTTCCTCGGCAGCAATCCGCCGGACGAGCGCTGGACCATCCCGCTGTGCGTCCGGGTCGCGGCGGCGAAGTCCTGCACCTTGCTCGACCAGAACAGCGCGACCCTCGATGCGGGCGGTGCCGGCCCGATCATGCCGAACGTCGGCGGTACCGGCTATTATCGCTTCGACCTGTCTCCAGATGACTGGAAGGCGCTGATCGCGACCTCGGCGCAGCTGCCTGCCGGCGAAGCGCTCGCGACGACCGATAGCCTGTGGGCGTCGTTCCGGGCCGGAAAGGCCCCGGCGTCGTGGCTGATCGACGAGGCGCGCGCCATGGCCGCCAATCCCAGCGCGGCCGCAAGCGTCGATCCGGGCAGCAAGCTTGCCGGCTTGCATACCGTCGGATTGATCGGTCCCCAATCGGAAGCCGCGTACCGCTCGCTAATGGAGTCGCTCTACGGTTCACGGCTTTCCCAGATCGGCTTCGACCCTGCGTTCGGCGCTCATTCGAGTGATACTCCGGACCAGCAGAGACTGCGCCAGCGCCTCGTCGGCTCACTGGCTTTCGAGGCGCACGATCCGTCGGTTCGCGCCAAACTGAGGGCGGCAGGCGAGGCATATCTTGCCGGCAACGACAAGGCGCTCGATCCGGCCTTCCTCGGCTCCGCGCTCGTCGTCGTTTCGGAGGACGGCGGCATGGCTGCCGCAAAGACGCTGGTTGAAAAGGGCCTGTCCTCGGAAGATGGCGACATCCGGGGCAGCGAGCTTGGCGCCGCGGCCGCTGGCGGGCATGCCGACGTTGCGGCCTATCTCCTCGGCCTGAAAGACAAGCGCCTGCGCAGCTTCGACCGACTGCAAATCATCGGCGAGCTCATTGGAAACCCTGAAACCCGGGCGGCGACGACCGACTGGATCTTCGCCAATTACGACAAGCTGTCGAGCGGCAACGGCATCTTCATCGCGAGCCGGCTGCCGGGCATGTTCAACAGCCAGTGCAGCACCGAGGCCGCGGACCGGATCGAGAAGAAGCTCGGGCCGTCCGTCATGAAGATGAATACGGGCGTTCTCGAATATCGCCGGATGCTGGAGCGCGTTCGCGATTGCGCGGTGCTGAAGCAGGCCAAGTCGGCGGAGATCGCCGCAGCGCTCGCAGCGAAGTGAAGGAGCGGGGTTAGACCTCGGCCCGCGTTTCGACGCGGTCCAGGAACGCGCCGACAAGCCGGTTGAACGATTTCGGGCTGCTCAAGGTTCGTGAGGTGGCCCGCGCGTTTGACAGGCTCGTAGCTCGCGCCGGGGATCAGCTCCGCGAGCTGCACCGAGAGTTCCGGCGGTGTCGGCGCATCCTCGGCCCCGCAGAGCACCAGCGTCGGCGAGCGGATCGCAGCGGCTCGGCCGCGCTGGTGGGCGAGCCACACTGCCTCGGCGCCAATGACGTAGGCTGCGGGATCGATGCGGGCCATGGTTTCGACGACTTCGCGCCGAACTAGCGGATCGGCGGGCTGGGCAAGCAACGCGTCTACGCGGGCTTCCGCCAGCGCGCGCATGTCGCGGCTGCCGGCGACGGAGCGCTCGAAAATTGCCTGGCCTTGGGGATGTTCGGCGAAGCTGTCGGCAAGGATCAGCGATGCGAACTTGTTCGGGCGCCGAATGATGGACGGCGATGCCAATCACTCCGCCGAGTGACAGGCCGCAGACGTGCGCGCGAGCGACGCCGAGCGCGGTCATCGCGGAAAGGATCGCGGCGGCGAAATCGTCGCGCGTCGTTCCTGCAGCAGCCGATCGCTGTCGCCGTACCCGGGATAGTCGAACGCTATCGCCCGGCGGCCTTTGCCGAAATGCGCGAGCTGCGGATTCCAAACGGACTTGTCCGAGCCGACGCCGTGCAGGAACACGATCGGCATCCGCTCGCCCGCGCCGGCTTCCTCGAAGCCAATCGCAAACCCGCCCGCTGTCTTCACTCGCGCCATGCGCGCGCCTTGGCAGCGACGGCCGTCCCGCGCTAGCCTGCCGCCAATGGCGAAGATGACGGTCAATGGCGAAGCGGTTGAATACAGGCTCGACCCGCAGACGCCGCTGCTTTGGGCCCTGCGCGACGCGTCCAACCTCACGGGAACGAAATACGGCTGCGACAGCCGCGATTGCGGCGCGTGCACGGTTATCGTCGACGGGCAGGCGGTGACGAGCTGCAGCCTGCCGATCGCGTCGCTCCAGGGTGCGCGCGTGACGACCATCGAGGGCCTCTCGCCGGACGGTTCGCACCCGGTCCAGCAAGCCTGGATCGCAGAGCAGGTGACTATGTGCGGCTATTGCGAGCCGGGCTTCATCATGGCGATCGCAGCGATGTTGCAAGCGAACCGCCAGCCGACAGAGGAGGCGATCGCGGCACTGCCGAACATCTGCAGGTGCGGCGCCTATCCGCGTATCCGCAAGGCGGTCGCCCGGGCGTCGGCAGCGATGGAACATGAACAAACGGCGCAACAACAATTCAGCCGCACTTCATCTGGTAAGGCGCAGAACTCGCCGCAATGACTTGGATCTCTTCAGGTGGAGAACAGTGATGGGTAGAGTTCTTTTAGGTGTTCTTCTTGCCGGAATTGCCGCGCCTGCGCTGGCCGCCGGCGGTCCGCACGATCGTCATCATGACGACGATTCCAATTCGCGGCAGGAAAGCCGTGCCGAGCGCCCGGCGAGGAGCGGCGGCGACGAGGCGCGTCCGCAGTCGGATCGCTCCGCGCGGTCCGAGCGTCCCGTCCAGGCCGAGCGTCCCGTCCAGGCCGAGCGTCCGCAGTTCAATGGCGAGCGTCCCCAGTTCAGCGGCCGGTCGCAGTACAACACCGCGCGCCCCGAATTCGCAGGCCGTCCGCAATCCAGTTGGCAGCGTCCGCAGTCTGCCGATGGCGGCGAGCGCTCGCACCCGGTGATTCGTGACAATCCTTACGTTCAGGCGCCCGACAGCGTGCGCAACTGGCGTCCGCGGGAGCAGGCTGTGCAGCCTCGCGAATATTATCAGCAGCGCCAGATGCGGAGCGACGGCAATGTGACCTACGGCCGCAACGACGAGCACCGCTACTCAGGAGCGCGTGGTCGGCACGGACCGTTCGTAAGCACCGTCACGCAACAGAATTCCGCGCGCTACGATCATCGCCGCGACGGATCGCACTGGAACACGAACTGGCGGAGCGATCATCGTTACGACTGGCGCGACCGTCGCCGCCACCATTCGTCGCTGTTCCACATCGGCCTCTACATCGATCCGTTCGGCTGGGGCTATCAGCCCTATTCGATCGGCTATCAGTTGTATCCGAACTATTATCAGCAGAACTACTGGATCGATCCGGGCATGTACGGCCTGCCCTATCCGCCGCCCGGCATGCAGTGGGTGCGGTACTGGAACGACGCTCTGCTGGTCGACACTTACACCGGCGAGGTGGTCGACTCGATCCAGGGCTTCTTCTGGTAGACTAACGCCAAGCGTTGATAGAAGGGGCGTTGCGGCCTGGCCGCAGCGCCCCTTTCACGTCGCGCGTCCCTTTTTCCGTCACGAGTACATGCCGCCATGATCGCAACTTCCCGCATCCTGCTTGTTTCAGCCTCGCTCGCCGCCGGCCTCGCCATCACTCCCGCCGCGGCTGCCCCAACGCAGCCGGCGCGCGCGGCACAGCGAAGCGCCCACGACCGCTTGTTCGACCTGTTCAAGCGAAGCGACGAAGATTCGCTTCGGCGCAATCCGATGCAGGCGATCTACCGCGGCGATCTGCGCTACGCCGACCGGCTCGGCGACCTCTACAGCCCGCAGCATTATGCCGGCGAGCGCGCCGCAAGCGAGCGCGACCTTGCCGAACTCAAGACCATCGACCGCGCCCAGCTCAGCCCGACCGACCAGCTCGCCTACGACGTGTTCGCCTATCAGACCAAGGACACGCTGCGCGGGCTTCAGCCGGACTTGCTCGAGCCGCAGCTGGTTCGGCCGATGAACCATTTCTACGGAATGCAGACCGAGTATGCGACCTTCGCAAGCGGCAAGGGGAGCGCTCCGTTCAACACACTCGCGGACTATGAGAACAGCCTCAAGCGCAATCGCGATTTCGTGCGCAACGTCGACGAGGCGATCGCAATGTGGCGGCGCGGAGAGGCGGAAGGAATCGTCGACACCAAGCTGACGGTCCGCAACATGATCGAGCAGCTCGACAATCAGCTTAAGCTCAGCCCCGAGCAGTCGCCCTATTTCGAGCCGGTCAAGAACTTCCCGGTCGCAATCAAAGCCGCCGACCGGGCGCGCCTGACGGCGGCGTACCGGGCCTCGATCACCAACGAGATCTACCCCGAGCTCCGCAAGCTCCGCGACTTCCTCCAGACCGAGTATCTGCCGCGCGCACGCGAGGCCGTCGGTGAGTTGGCGATGAAGGGGGGCGACGCGCTCTATCGCTACCAGGTGCAGTCGACGACGACTCTTCCCGAGACGCCGGAGGAAATCCACCAGCTTGGCCTGAGCGAAGTTGCGCGGATCACCAAGGATTTCGAGGACGTCCAGCGCGAGGTCGGGTTCAAGGGAACGCTGCAGCAGTTCTTCGACTACATGCGGACGAGCCCGAAATTCCAGCCGAAGAGCCGGGAGTCGCTCCGCCAGGATTTCTACCGCATCAAGACCGCGGTCGAAGCCAAGGTGCCGCAATATTTCTCGAAGGTGCCGAAGACGCCCCTGGTCATCCGCGCCTACGACCCGTTCCGCGAGAAATTCGAAGCCGGCGGGTCGTACGAGCAGGGCAGCGCCGACGGTTCGCGGCCGGGCACCTTCTACTTCAACGCCTACGACCTGCCGTCGCGAAGCACGTGGGAAGAAACGACCCTGTTCCTCCACGAAGGCGAACCCGGGCATCATTTCCAGATCAGCCTCGCGCAGGAAAACCCGGCGCTGCCATCCTTCATGCGGTTCGGCGGCAACACGGCCTATGTCGAGGGCTGGGCGCTCTATGCCGAAACGCTCGGCTACCCGATGGGCTTCTACAAGGACCCGTACCAGCGCTTCGGAACGCTCAATGACGAAATGCTTCGGGCAATGCGGCTGGTCGTCGACACCGGCATCCACACCAAGGGCTGGACGCGCGAGCAGGCGATCAACTATTTCCTCACCCATTCGGGGGAATCGAAGACCGATGCCACCGCCGAGGTCGAGCGGTACATCGCGATTCCGAGCCAGGCGCTTGCCTACAAGCTCGGCGCGCTGACCATCCAGCACCTGCGCGACAAGGCGAAGGCCGAACTTGGTCCCAAGTTCGACATCCGGGAATTTCACGCCCAGGTGCTCGGCAGCGGGGCCCTTCCGCTCGAGATCCTGGAGCAGAAGATCGACCGCTGGATCGCTGCGAAGAAAGCCTGACCGCGCGAGACTAGCCCGACGCGGGCCGTGTCGGGCTGCGGCAGGTATATCCCGGCTGGGTGGAATGCGGACAGCGTCTATGGCATTGTAGCGTCCTGGAGGCGGCTGATGCTTGCAGGGCGTTTGGGGGTTGGCGTCTTGATTGCGGTCGCTGCCGCGTTGCTCGCGTCCGGCGCCGGCATGGCGCCATTGCACGCGCAAACTTCCGGAGCCTGCCAGAATGCAGCAGGCGCGCAGCAGCCTGGCTGCTATCTGCACGAGGCCGCGCTGGTCCGCGGCTCGACGAAAGACGGGGCGAACGCCGTTGTGCCGGATGCGCCTCCGCCGCCGGAATCGACTGTCGGCGCCACGGCGCCGTCCGGCCTCGGCGCGATTCAAAATCTGGCGGAGATCGAGCGGCATCGCTCCAATCAGCTGACGATCATCGGCTGGCTCCTGTGTATCTTCCTGTTCGCAAAAGGGCTCGAGTTCGCGTTCAATTCCGCATTCAAGATGGAGGTGGAAGGCGAACCGGACCGACTGATGCCCGCGGCCGCGATCACGGCGATCGTAGTCTGCGTGGCGGCCGTGATCTGCTTCGTGCTGCTGACGCTGCAGGCGCGTCAGGGCGGAACGCCGACGCAGAGCTACGGCAGCCTGTCCGAATGTTTGCACGAGGCGCAAACCATGGACCAGATCAGGGAATGCGGCACGGGGGACTACAGCACGCGCTGATGCTTGTCCGCGGGGCCAAGCGCGCTCGGCGATGGCCCGTGTTGACGCAATTCTGCGACCGCTGTATTATATATATAATACAGCAAGGATGAACGAATGCGCGCTCTCCAACACACCATCATGGCGTTGGCCATGGCTGCTCCGATAAGCGCTCTTGGCGCTGCTCCGCCGGCGACCGCGACGGCTGCAGCGGATCCGGCCGCGATGCCGATCGCGCAAGACGAGGGCCGCACGGTCGCGCTGAAGCTCGCGGATGAGCTCATCAAGTCCTTTGTCTATCGGGGCCAGGCCGAAGCTTATGCCGCGATGCTCCGCGCCAATGCGGCGTCCGGCAAGTACGATCATGGGACTCGGCGAGAGCTTGCGGCGAGACTGACCGACGACCTGATGGCGGTCCACAAGGATGGCCACCTGCACGTCGAAGTCGCTGCGCCCGAGCCGCAAGACGGCGGCGGCGGTAACGCGGGGCCCAAGGACTTTCCGCCGCTGATCCAGTCCGCGAAGACGATTGCACCGGGCGTGGGCTACATCCGTTTCACGGCCTTCTTCGGCACCGTCGAAGAGATGGCCGGGCTGCGCAAATGGCTCGCCGATAACCGCGACGACAAGGCGCTGATCTTCGACCTCCGCAACCATCACGGAGGAGGCCTCGAAGAGCAGAATGCGATATTTTCATATCTGTTCGCCAAGCCGACGCCGCTGGTGAAGATGGAGATGTCGAAGTCCGTCTATGACGAGCACGGCTCGCCATTCGGCTCCGGCGGCACCGTTCATTTCGCGACTGCGGGCGACCGCGTGATTGCTACTCACCAGGCGATTCCGGGCGAAGCGACGCCGCTTCGTCGCGCCAGGGTTTATGTGCTCGTTTCGAACAAGACTGCGTCTGCCGCCGAGCATTTCTCGCTTGCCATGAAATCGACGCGGCGTGGCACGCTGATTGGCGAGGCCACCGCTGGCGCGAACCACTTCGGCGGCCCGGCGGAACTGAACGAGCATTTCGCGGTGTGGATGCCGGTGGGACGAACCTACGACATCAAGACCGGCAAGGACTGGGAAGGCGCCGGAGTGGCGCCGGACATCGCCGTCGATCCCAAACTCGCCCTCGTCGTTGCCCTCGAGAAGGCGGGCCTCGGCCATGAGGAGGCGGTGAAGCTCGACGCCGGGGAAGTGCCGGCCGAGCCGGTCCATTCGGACAAGCTGCGCGCGCGCTAGGCGCCCGAAGCGAGCGCTTCGGCGATCAGCTTGCGGGTGTTGTCGATCCCGTAGAGGGCGATGAAGCTGCCCATTCGTGGCCCTTGCGACGAGCCGAGCAGGGTCTCGTAGAGCGCCTGGAACCAGCCGCGCAGACTTTCGAACGAATGGCGCTTGCCGACTTCGAATACGGCGTTCTGGATAGCTTGCCCGTCCGCATCGGCAGGTAGCTTCGCAAGCTCTGAATCGAGGTCGCGCAGGGCGTCGGCCTCACCTGCGTTCGGCGCGCGACGCTCAAGGGTCGGCACGACGAAATCACGCGCGTAATTGACCGCGAGACCGATCAATTCGTCGAGTTCGGGATGTGTCTCCGCCGAGGTCCCGGGTGCGTAGCGCTGAACGAACCGCCACGCCGTGTCCTTGTCGGCAACCCCGGGCAGGCTGACGAGATTGAGCAGCAGCCCATAGGTGAGCGGAAGGGTCGTTGTCGGCACCTCGCCGGCGTGAATGTGATGCACCGGGTTGCCGAGCTTCTGCTCGACCGGCTGCGAGGGATAATTGCCGCGGAACTGCCAGTACTCGTCGACCGCGCGGGGGATGACGCCGATGTGCAGGCTCTTTGCGCGCTTGGGCTCGCGGTAGATGTAGAAGGCGAGGCTCGGCTCGCTGCCGTAGCGAAGCCACTCGTCGAGGGTCAGCCCGTTGCCCTTCGACTTGGAGATTTTCTCGCCCTTCTCGTCGAGGAACATCTCGTAGTTGAACCCCTCGGGCGGGCGGCCGCCGAGAATGCGCGCGATCTTGCCCGACTGGACGACGCTGTCGATCAGGTCCTTGCCGGCCATTTCATAGTCGATTCCGAGCGCCACCCAGCGCGCCGCCCAATCGACCTTCCACTGCAGCTTGCCGGCGCCGCCGAGCGCCGACTGCTCGACGCGGCTGCCGTCCTCGTCGTCGAAGGCGATCAGGCCGGCTTGCGCGTCTACGACTTCGACCGGAACCTGAAGGACTCGGCCGCTCGAGGGCGAGATCGGAAGCAGCGGCGAATAGGTCTGGCGCCGGTCCTCGCGAAGGGTCGGCAGCATGACGCCCATGATCGCGCCCCAGCATTCCAGCACCTTGCGGATGACCGCGTCGAAGCGTCCGCTGGCGTAATAATCGGTCGAGGACGCGAACTCGTAGTCGAAGCCGAAGCGGTCGAGGAACGACCGTAGCATCGCATTATTATGGGCCGCGAAGCTGTCGTGGGTTCCGAACGGATCGGGAATCCGGGTCAGCGGCTTGCCGAGATATTCCGTGAGCATCGCCTGGTTGGGCACATTGTCCGGAACCTTGCGAAGCCCGTCCATGTCGTCGCTGAACGCGATCAGCCGAGTGGACGCGCCGCCCGTGAGTTCCTCATAGGCATGGCGCACGAAGCTCGTTCGCGCGACTTCGTTGAAGGTGCCGATATGCGGCAAGCCCGAGGGCCCGTAGCCGGTTTCGAAGATGACCGGCGCGCCATCGGCCTTGCCTTCCGGCCAGCGCCTGAGCAGCTTGCGCGCTTCTTCATAAGGCCAGGCCTTGGACGCCATCGCGGCGGTTCGAAGACTTTCGGCGTCCAATTGCGTTGCTCTTCTGTTCTCTGCGCGGCAGGGTCCGGCGATGGCCGCTCCTTTGCCGCTTCCCGCGCTCCACGCAACCCACGCCGGCATCTGGCTGGCAAGTGCGGACGGCGAGGCGCGCGAGGCGAGCCGGAGCGAGGCGATCGCGCGGGTCGCGGAGACCCCGCACATTCTTCTCAACGCGCCGTTGGTCGGCCAGCGGCTGGGCTATCCCGAGCTGTCTGGCGCGGACCTGCTTGAGCTGTACGCGTTCGTGCACCCGGCGCGGTTCGCGGTGCCGACGGCGGCGGGACTAAGCCGGGCGGTCGGCCTTGAGCCGCCAGCGAGCGACTCCGACGCGGCGGTTGCGCTCCGGGCAATTGCCGAGCGGCTGCTCGGTACGATCGCCGATCCGGGCTGGCCCGAGCGGGAGGGCGCGTGGACGGTGAACGCGACGCTCCACCGGCTCGGCTGGACCTGGGCGCCCTTGATCGGCGCGCGACTGGAGCGGCCGGACGGCGGCGAGCGGATGCTGTTCGCCCGCCTCAGGCAATGGGAGGAGTCGGCGAACGGCCGCCGCCGTTGGCTGTCAGCGTCGATGCGGCAGCTGCGCGAGCAAGGCTTGAGCGCCTCACGGGACGCGCCGAGGCGCGCGAGGGCCAGCGGGCGATGGCCGAGGCGGTCGGCGGCCTGTTCGCTCCGAAGCGGCGCAAGGAAGCGCCGAACATGCTGCTCGCTGAAGCGGGCACCGGGATCGGCAAGACGCTTGCCTATCTCGCGCCGGCGTCGCTGTGGGCGGAGCAGTCCGGCGGCACGGTGTGGGTCTCGACCTTCACCAAGGCACTGCAGCGGCAGCTCGACGGCGAGGGAGCGAAGCTGTTCGCCGACGCGCAGGAACGGGCGCGACGGATCGTCGTGCGCAAGGGCCGCGAGAACTATTTGTGCCTGCTCAACCTCGAAGATGCGCTGCAAGGCGCATTCACCGGTCGGGCGGCAATTCTTGCGCAGCTGGTCGGGCGCTGGGCGGCTTACACCAAGGACGGGGACATGGTCGGCGGCGACTTGCCCGGCTGGCTGCCGAGCCTTTTCCGGCGCGCGGGAGCGACAGCTCTCAGCGATCGCAGGGGAGAATGCGTCTACGCCGGATGCCCGCACTACCGTCGTTGCTTCATCGAGCGAGCAGAGCGGTCGAGCCGCGAGGCCGACATCGTCATCGCCAACCATGCGCTGGTGATGGTCAATGCGGCCCGCGCTCGCGAAGATGCGCCGCGCCGGATCCTGTTCGACGAGGGCCACCATCTGTTCGACGCCGCCGATTCGACGTTCGCGGTGACGTTCGGTGGGCAGGAAGCGATCGAGCTTCGGCGCTGGATCGTGGGGCCCGAAGGCCGGTCGCGCGGGCGGCGGCGCGGGCTTGCGGCACGGCTGATGGACGTGGCCTCCTATGACGAGGAAGGCGCGCTCGCGCTCGAGGCCGCGGTCGAGGCTGCGCGTGCGCTGCCGTCGGACGGTTGGCTGCAGCGGGTGGTCGAGGGAGCGCCGTTCGGTCCGGTCGAGGCTCTTGCTCGGCGAGGTTCGCGGCACGGTCTACGCGCGGGCCAAGGCGCAGGAGGCGGGCTATGGCCTGGAGACCGAGCTTGCCGAGCCGGATGGGGCGCTGGTGTCGCGGGCGAGCGAGGCGATGCAGGCCCTCGAAGCCTTGCAGAAGCCGCTCGCAGCCTTGGCCGGCGGCTGGAGGCAGTGCTCGAAGACGCGCCGGACTGGCTCGATTCGCAGGCGCGGGCGCGGGTCGACGGAGCGATCCGCGGCCTCAGCTGGCGGCGCGAAACCGTGGCGGCGTGGATCGCCTTGCTCGCCCGGATTGGCGGCGAGGCCGATCCGCAGTTCGTCGACTGGCTCGCGGTCGACCGGATCGACGGACGCGAGTTCGACATCGCCTTCGCATCGCCGCTGGCTCGACCCGACCCAGCCGCTGGCGAGCGCCGTGCTGGCCCCGGCTGACGGCGTGCTGGTGACATCGGCGACCCTGCGCGGCGGCGAGGACTGGGGCGCGGCCGAGGCACGGACGGGTGCGCTTCACCTTGCCTCGCCTGCCGACCGCTTCGAGGCGGAGAGCCCCTTCGACTATGCGGGTTGCTCCGAAGTGCTGGTCGTCACCGACATCAAGCAGGGCGACATCGCGTCGCTCGCGGGTGCCTATGCGCGGCTGATCGAAGCGGCCGGGGGCGGCACGCTGGGGCTGTTCACCGCCATCCAGCGGCTCAAGGCCGTGCACGCCCGCATTGCCGACCGGCTCGCCCGCGCCGGGCTGCCGCTATTGGCCCAGCATGTCGATCCGATCGACGCCGGAACGCTGGTCGACATCTTCCGCGACGATCCCCGCGCCTCGCTGCTCGGGACGGACGCGCTTCGCGACGGCGTCGACGTGCCGGGGGAATCGCTTCGGCTGGTGGTCATGGAACGCGTACCCTGGCCCCGTCCCACCGTGCTCCACGCCGCGCGGCGAATGGCTGGCGGCGGCAGCGCCTATGACGACCGCGTAGTGCGGGCTCGTCTGGCCCAGGCATTCGGCCGGCTTATCCGGCGCCAAGGCGACCGCGGCGTCTTCGTGATCCTGTCGGCGGCAATGCCGTCGCGGCTGCTCGCGGCGTTCCCGCCGGGCGTTGCGGTGCGCAGAATCCCGATCGACGATGCCATCGCCAGAGTGCGCGAACGGCTATCGGTGGAACGTGCGGCGGAGGCTGAGCTCGCGGAGCGACCGCCTAGCCGTCGAGGGCGTCGGCGAGGCGGTTGCGAAGGGCGATCAAGCGGAACACGTCGAGATTGGCCGATTTCGGCGGCGTCATCCGATTGAGGAGCAGCGGCAGGGACAGCCGGAGCGGCGTTGCTCTCGACGGCAGCGCGCACCCTTGTCGCGGAGCACCTTCTGCACGCCGCGAACGGTGTAGCCTTCCTGGTTGAGCAATTGATTGATCCGGCGGGCAAGCTCGACATCGGCGGGCCGGTAATAGCGGCGGTTGCCGGCGCGCTGCATCGGCTTCAGTTGCGGAAAACGCGTTTCCCAATAGCGCAGGATGTGCTGCGCGACGCCCAGCTCGCTGCGACAGTTCGCCGATCGTCTTGAACGCGCCGGCCGCCTTGTCCGCCGTCGCCACCACCAGCCCTATTTGGCGACCCGGTCGCGCATGATCTGGCTGGCGCGGAAGGTCATCACCCGCCGCGGCGCGATCGGCACCTCGACTCCGGTCTTCGGGTTACGGCCGACGCGCTCACCCTTGTCGCGCAGGATGAAGGTGCCGAATCCGGAGATCTTGACGTTCTTGCCCTGCGACAACGCGTGGCACATGTGGTGAAGCACGCGCTCGACGACGCTTGCGGATTCGGACCGCGACAGGCCGAGCTTGCGGTGCGCCACATCGGCAAGGTCCGCGCGCGTCAGTGTCCCGTCCGCCGCCGCCGCCGTGCCGATCCGCGCAATGCCCAAGTCCGCCATTTTCGTCTCCCGACCAAAGGACGGCGATGTCCCCCCGCCGTGCAATTACAGTTCCGTAACGGAATTTCGCCGTGTCGGCAATTCGACTATTTGCCGAATTGCCGATATTTTTCAATAGCGGAGCGCTGCTGCGCCCCAAGTAAATCCGCCGCCCATCGCTTCGAGGACGATCAACTCGCCGCGCTTGATTCGGCCATCGCGGACCGCGGTGTCGAGCGCCAGCGGGACCGATGCAGCCGAGGTATTGGCGTGCCGGTCGACAGTCACCACCACCTTTTCCGGCGGAAGTCCGAGCTTTTTCGCGGTCGCATCGAGGATCCGGGCGTTGGCCTGGTGCGGAACGACCCAGTCGATATCCGCGACATTGAGCCCGACCTCGGCAAGAACTTCGCTGAGGACCTCGGCGAGATTGACGACGGCGTGCCGGAAAACTTCGCGGCCCTTCATTCGCAGCTTGCCGACGGTGCCGGTGGTCGACGGGCCGCCGTCGACGAACAGCAGGTCGTTGTGGCGGCCGTCGGCGTGAAGCCTGGTGCCGAGAATGCCCGATTCGGTCTCCTCGGCCGCTGAGGACCAGCGCGCCGGCGCCATCGCCGAACAGCACGCAGGTCGTCCGGTCCTCCCAGTCGAGCAGCCGGCTGAACGTCTCGGCGCCGATCACCAGAGCTTTGCGAGCGCTTCCCGAGCGAAGCATCGAATCGGCGACGGAGAGCGCATAGAGGAACCCGGTGCAGACGGCGTGGACGTCGAAGGCGATGCAGTCGGGGATACCGAGCGCCGCCTGGACCTTCGTCGCGGACGACGGGAAGGTCTGGTCCGGGCGTTGCGGTCGCAAGGACGATGAGGTCGATCGTCGCCGGCCTCGAGGCCGGCCGCATCGAGCGCCTTGCGGGCCGCTTCGGTGGCCAGGCTTGCGGTTGTTTCGCCGTCGCCGGCGACATAGCGGCTGCGGATTCCGGTGCGCTCGACGATCCAGGCGTCGGAGGTGTCGACGGTTTCCGCGAGCTCGGCATTATCGACGCGCCGCTTCGGAAGCGCCGAGCCGGTGCCGGCAATCACCGACCGCACGCTCACTTCGCGGCCTCGTTGGCGAAGGCGTGGGCGCGGAAATTGTCGAGGTCTTCGCCGATCTTCCGGATGATGTCGCTCTTCACCATGGTGGCGGCGACTCCGATCGCATTGGCGACGCCCTTCGGCGTTGCGCTGCCGTGGCTCTTCACGACGAGACCGTTGAGGCCAAGGAAGACCGCGCCGTTGTGATTGTTCGGATCGAGGTGGACCTTGAGCAGGTTCAGCGCCGGCTTCGACAGCGCGAAACCGGCCTTCGAGCGAAGCGAGCTGGTGAACGCGCGGCGCAGCAGGTCGGTGACGAAGCGGGCGGTGCCCTCGGCGGTCTTGAGCGCGATATTGCCCGAGAAGCCGTCGGTGACGACGACGTCGACCTCGCCGCGCGACAGCTGGTCGCCCTCGGTGAAGCCGTCGAAGCGCATCGGCAGGTAATCGGCCTCGCGCAGAAGCGCCGCCGCTTCCTTGAGCTCGTCGGTCCCTTTCAGTTCCTCGGTGCCGATGTTGAGCAGCTTCACCCGCGGCTTGTCGAGGCCGATGACGGTCCGGGCATAAGCCGAGCCCATGACCGCGAACTGGACCAGGTTCTGGGCATCGCACTCGGTGTTGGCGCCGAGGTCGAGCATGATGACATCGGTGTCGCCGAGAGTCGGCAGAAGCGCGGCGAGCGCCGGGCGGTCGATCCCCGGCATAGTGCGCAGGGCGAGCTTCGACATCGCCATCAGCGCGCCGGTATTGCCGGCGGAGAGCGCCGCGTCGGCCTGGCCCTCCTTCACGGCATTGATCGCGACGCCCATCGACGTGGTGCGAGCGCGGCGGATCGCCTGTGTCGGCTTTTCGCTCGCTGCGATCGCTTCGGCGGAATGGACCACCTCGACATTGTCGCGGAGATTCTTGTGCTGCTCGAGCTCGGCGCGGACTCGGGCTTCGTCGCCGTGGAACATGAAGCACAGCGACGCGTCGCGGCGGCGCGCGCGGGCGGCGCCGGCGATCATCGCCGCCGGTCCGCTGTCTCCTCCCATTGCGTCAATGGCGATGCGTGGGCCGTTAGCCACTCTCGCCCCCTCGTCCTCGCGGCCGCTCAGGCCTCGGTCGAGACGATCTCGCGGCCGTTGTAATGGCCGCAAGCGTTGCACAGGTTGTGCGGGCGCTTCAGTTCACCGCAGTTCGGGCATTCCTGAAACACCGGCGCGGTCAGCGAATCATGGCTGCGGCGCATGTTGCGCTTGGAGGGCGACGTTTTTCTCTTCGGGACAGCCATTGCGGCACCTTATATCCAATAAAAATTGCGACGATCTGCGCCTCATCTCGGCAGGGCTTCCTTGCGTCAGCACCCGCGGGCGGCGGCCGGATCGTCGCGAACCGCGGCCCCTATAGCGAATGGGCCTTATCTTGCAAGGGCGGGCAGGTGACGGCGGGGAATGACTATGCTGGGGGGCATCCGCCATGCGAAGTGGAATTGGACTGCTTGAAAACGGGGGTCCTTCCACTTCCTCCACTTTGTTGGATTCGGCAATCGAGGCTGGCGGCGGCGGACTGTCCATTCCGGGGGTCAATCATAGATGGCGAGGTGTAGGACAGCAAAATCGCGATACGGCCAGTGACTACTTTCGACCCATTGCAGACGTTATATCGCTAGAGACTGGTTCCAGTAGCGCAGCAGGTAGAAAGCGATGATTAGGGCAGGCGCCAAGTAGTCGATCCACCGCAGGCGCACGAGCGCCAGGATCAGATAAGCAGCCAGTGGCCCAATCATTCGAAGCCAATCGAAGGGCGTTACCGTGCCGCCGACAGTGGCCTGTGTTCCTCCGAAGACTGTCAGCCAGAGGACGAAATAACTCGCCTGGTAGGCGGCAAAGACTGACCAGAAATAGCGCCGGTTCGCGTCGTAGAAATCACCAAGGTCACAGCGTTCGCTGACGCTGTCGGGGAGCGATGAGAATGCCAGCAGGACAAGCAAAAAATCTGGACGAACTCTCCAAGATAGATGCCAAAGGTCAGGGCCGTTGCGAGATCCCTGCCGGTCCACTGCGCGAACCACATTCGGATAATCTCGAGCATCACGAGCGACGTCGCGATGAGAACCCGACCATCCCACTTCACAATCTCGCGCGACCGGATGAGCCTGTGAAAGGACACCACGATGTCGGCGAGCGCCAAGCCCATCAGAATTGATATGAGGACAAGAGCGTATTCGAACGGCCTCATCGGCGCCTCCCCCGCTCCGCGCTAGACGAAAAGCGTCGTCTCAGGAATGTCCGCTTTCCACCCATTGCCGACGTTAGGCTCGGACCATTGCAGATGCCCTTCGCACCGCTAACCTACGGCTGTGGCGAAAGTGATTATGCAGGCGGCGGCACGCCAGGCGGCAAATGGGGCTGTGCGGCATCTGCCCTTGTCGGCTTGCCAGTATTTGGCGTCCTGATTTTCGTCCTCTTCTATGGCGACTGCTTCGACAAGCCTCAGTGTTATCGTGGTGACGGACTGCTTTGGATTGCGGCGTTCCTAGTCACTGCGGCCGTGGCTGCTTCCGTCGGATTGCTCACCCGCAAACTGGTGAATGAGCAGAGGCGAAGGAAAAGCTGAGGTCCGCTTTCCACACACTGCAACCACTAGCGATCAAGCCTTCACCACCCGGTCTCCGACAAACGGATTGGTCGCGCGCTCGTCGCCGAAGGTCGACATCGGGCCGTGGCCCGGCACGAAGGCGGTCTCGTCGCCCATGGGCCAGAGCTTTTCCACGATCGAGCGGATCAGCTGCTGCTGGTCGCCGCGCGGGAAGTCCCAGCGGCCGACCGAGCCCTTGAACAGGACGTCGCCGACCAGCGCCAGCTTCGATTCCCCGTGGTGGAAGACGACGTGACCGGGCGTGTGGCCGGGGCAGTGGCGAACCGCGAAGGTCAGCTCGCCGACGGTGACTTCGTCGCCATCGACTGAGCCAGCGCTTGGGCGTGAACGGCCGTCCCGGGATTCCGAACTGCACCCCGTCCTCGTGGAGCCGGGCGATCCAGAACAGGTCCTCTTCGTGCGGCCCCTCGATATCGACGCCAAGCTCGTCGGCGAGGATTCCGGCCGATCCGCAATGATCGATGTGGCCGTGGGTGAGCAGGATCTTCTCGATGGTGACCCCGGCCTGGGAAGCGGCTTCCTTGAGCCGCGGCAGGTCGCCGCCCGGGTCGACGAAGGCGCCGCGCATGGTCCTGGTGCACCAGATGAGGCTGCAATTCTGCTGGAAGGCGGTCACCGGGATGATGGCGACACGAAGCGGCGGCTCGCTCACCTGGCCGGCCCCAGCGTGGCCATCGAGGGCGGCTCATTCCTCATTGACGCCGACACCGCTTCGGCCCGGCGAAGCACCCGCAGCAAATTGCCGCCAGCGAGCTTGGCGAGATTGGCGTCGCTCCAGCCGCGGCGGATCAATTCCGCGAACAACAAAGGATAGCCGGCCACGCTGCCAAGTCCGGCGGGCGCAACCTCGATGCCGTCGAGATCGCCGCCGATGCCGACATGGTCGTAACCGGCAACCTTGGCGATGTGCTCGACGTGATCGGCGACCTGGGCAACCGTGGCGAGCGGAGCGGGGTGCGCCTGCTCCCAGGCCGTGATCCCCGCCTGACGCTTTGCCGGGTCGTTGGGGAACAGCGCCTTCAACCGCGCTTCTTCTCCCGAATGATCCGCGCTCCACAGGCGGACGGCGTTGGAGACGTAGGGGCTGTAGAAATTGACCATCACGACTCCGCCGTTGGCGGCGGTCAGCCGAAGGATGTCGTCGGGGACGTTGCGGGGGTGATCGTCGAGCGAGCGGGCGCTGCTGTGGGAGAAGATCACCGGAGCCCTGCTGGCCTGGAGGGCGTCGCGCATCGTGTCGTCGCTGACGTGACTGAGGTCGACCAGCATGCCGATGCGGTTCATCTCGTGAACGACGGCCCGGCCGAAGTCGTTCAGGCCGCCGATACTTCGGATCGTCGGTCGCGCTATCGGCGAACTCATTGTCCTTGAAATGGGCGAGGGTCATGTAGCGCGCGCCGAGATCGTAATAAGCGCGCAGCGCGGCGAGGCTGCCGCCGATCTGGTGGCCGCCCTCGACCCCGATCAGCGAGGCGATCTCGGCCGGTCTTGTGGATTCGGACGATATCGTCGGCGGTTGCGGCGAGCGCGAGATCGTTCGGATAGGCCTTCACCAGGCGCTTCACCGTGTCGATCTGCTCCAGCGTCTCGCGGATCGCTGCGTCTCCGGTCACTTCGGACGGAATATAGACCGACCAGAATTGCGCCCCGACGCGGCCGGCGTGGAGCCGCGCCATGTCGGTCATCAGCGGATGCGGGCTGCGCCGGTCGGTGCCGCTGGCCAGGCCTTCGACGCTGAGGTTGTAGTTCTCGCGAAGCTGCTCGGGCAGATCGTTGTGGCCGTCGATCAGCGGCGTGCGTTCAAGGATGCGGTCGATCCGCGCCTGCACCTGCAGGGCTGATCGGTTGCGCCGTCGCGCTGCGTGCTCACCGCCAGCACGCCCGCCATTAGAAGCATCTTTTTGAGCGTCATGCTCAAGGGTTTAGCAGCGGCGGATTGCCCGCGCAATGCGACGGGGGGTTGCCCGGCGGGCACGTTGCCGTGAATGAAGGCGCGATGGAGCCCTCGTCCGACCTCGAAGAGATCATGCGTTTCGACCCCGATGACGGAATTGCCGACCTCGACGAGCATCTCGACCGCCTGAAGCGGGCCGCCGAGGCGCAGGGTTCAGGTTCGACCGCCACGCCGCGCGCAACGAGCTCCAGGCCGCGACGTTCGGCAAGCGCCGCAACGCGACGGCGCGCCTGCTGCTGTCGCCGACCGGCGCGATGGCGATCGAGGTGACGTCGGTCGATTAAGCGGCGAGCGGAAAGCGGAGCAGGCGGTCCGAGACCGGGACCAGCGCCGCCGCATCGCCGCCGACCGAGCCCATGATCTCCGGATGGTGCGCGTCGAGGCCGCCGGTCAGCGAACCGAACGCCGGCATGATGAGCTTGGTCGCCGACTTGACCCAGCAGCGGCGGGAGACCTGGCGGCCTTTGACGTGCAACCGCAGTTTCGGGTGAAAGTGGCCGGAGATTTCCGGCCGCGGGTCGCCCCGCACCGCTTCGTGGCGAAGCGTGATGCCGGCAAGCTCGACTTCCTCCGCCAGGCGGCCGCCGCAATGGTCGGCGAAGCCCGGGTCGTGGTTGCCGACGATCCACGTCCAGTCGAGCTGGCCGGTTAGTTCCCCGAGCAACTCGCGAGCATTGGCCGGCAAGCGGTCGCAGCCGAAGCGGTCGTGGAAGCTGTCGCCGAGGCAGAACAGACGCGTCGCGCCGGTCCGCTCGACCTGGGCGGCAAGCGCGGCGAGGGTCGCATGCGAATCATAGGGCGGCAGGAACTGCCCGAGGCGCGCGAACCAGCTCGCTTTCTCGAGGTGGAGGTCGGCGACCAGCAGCGCGCTCTGCTCCGGCCAGAACAGCGCGCCCTCGGGAGTCGCGAAAAACGTTTCGCCTGCGAACGAAAGGGGAACCATGGACCGTCCATGCGGGCAGCGGGGCACCGAAGCAATCCCGCAAATCGCATTCGATTATTCCATTGCGAGGACGTGATCGCGGAAGGCGCGGGCGTCGTGGAGGGCGTTGTGCGGGACCTTGCTGTTCGCCGCGGTACTGAAATTGCTCATCGGGGTGAGCCGGAAGGTCAGGTTGCGAAGCTCGACCATGTCGCCGGGACCGGTGATCAGCAGGTTGCAGAATTGCGCGACGTCCTCCGGCCAGTCGGCGACGATCAGCGGGCTGTCGTCGTTGCGAAGATAGCGTTCGAGCTCCTGGGCCGCATCGTCGCGGCTCAGGCGCGGGCAGGACAGCGACTCCGGCACCATGTCCATGTAGGGGATGACATGCTGCTCGACCCACGCGAGTGATCGCTTCGTCGGTGCGGAACGTCAGGTAGAAATCGTCGCCATTGTCCGGCACCAGCGCCAGGCTCAGCAGCGCTCCGCCGCTTCCATTGTACTCGGTGTCGAGGAAATACCTCAGCGCCGCGCTCCCGCCGGGCAGTCGTCGGTCGGGAGCGGCCGGCCCTTCTGACAGCGCTTCTGTGCCTCGCGGTAGAGGCGGCCGCGCTCCTCGTCCTGCTTGCGCATCTCGCGGCCGCGCTTCTGGTCGGCCTCGGCCTGGCTGGTCGTCACCGCATCGACGCCGGCGGACGCGATCTTGACCGGCAAGGTGACGACATCGACGGCGGTCTTGGCGACCGTCCCGACGACGCAGCCGGAAAGAAGCAGCGATGCGAACGCGAGGGTGAGGATCCTGTGCACGGCGCTTTGTCGGCTGCGGCACCGCAACTGGCAATCATCAAAGCGATGAAAAGAAGTTCCACATCAGGTCGTTGGCGCTGATTGCGGTCGACGGCTGCTTGCGCCCCTGCTGCGCGCCGCCGCCGGGCCAGCTGTGCCCGCCGGTGTCGGTGACGCAAAGTTCGACCGGCGCGCCGCCGCGTTCCGCCCGGTGGAGATCGCAATGAGCGCCAGCCACCGTCAGGACACGCGTGCCGGTGGCGATTGGCATGATCGATCGCGACCCACTTGGCGATAGTCGCCGGAACCGACGTGAAGTCGACCTGAGCCACTGACTTGAATCCGGAGCCGCCGTTGAACAGGACGCGGTCATCGTCCTGCGCGTGGAACTCGATCACAGGAACGGGCCGCGCGGGCTTGCACGAGGGCGTGTTGTCGGTGCCCTCGACCGGCGCGATGGCGCGGATTTCCGGCGCTTCGCAGGCCAGCCGCCACGTCATCATGCCGCCGTTCGACATGCCGGTCGCGAAGATGCGGCGTGGGTCGATCGCCGCCTGACCTTCCAGGCGGGCGATTGCAGCGCGGATGAAGCCGACATCGTCGACGCCGGCCTTCTGCGCCGCGCCGCAGCACTTGCCCGCGTTCCAGGTGGCGAAGACGCCGCTCGCAAGCCGGCTGTAGCCGTTGGGGAACATTGCGATGAAGCCGGCCTGCTCGGACTTGGAAATCAGCTTGTACTTGGAATCGTCGGCCTGGAAGTCGGCATCGCCGCCGCCGCCGTGAAGCGCCACCAGCAACGGCGTCGGCTGGCCGCGGTACGCTCTTGGGAACGTGAACGAGATACTCGCGCGTCAGCCCGTCATGGACGAAGCTGAAGCGATAGTCGCCCGGACGGGTAATGCGGGTGGGATTGGGGTCGTCTGGCGCATTCGCCCGGCGTTCCTCGGCGCGATGCATGAACTGCTGCAGCCGTCCGCCGTATTGCTGCGCTGCGGCGCTTGCGCCGACGCAGAGCCCCACGGCCGCAAGCACGGTCGAACCAATCAGTGCACGCGATGTCATATCCAGCCCCTTGATCGTTGTGGCTGGCAAATATCGTTACGCTGCTTGAACGAAACCTTGAGACGACGTTGTGTGCGGTTCAGCTGTGTTGATGCTGCTTAACCAAGCTGCATTGCGCTTTGGGCGAGCGCTTCGGCCTGGGTCAGCAGGGTCTCGTCGGCTTCGGCGCCCGGCGGCAGCGCCTCGCGGCCGACGATGACCATCAACGGCACCGCCATCGGCGTGATCCGATCGACCTCGACGTGGAGCATGGTCGCCGACGCGCGGTCGACCAGCCGGACGAGCCGCCCGAGCTCGGTCATCCGCCGCCGCGCATCGTCCCAGGCGGCGCGCAGCAGCAGATGCTCGGGCTCGTAGCGGCGCAGAACGTCGTAGATGAGGTCGGTCGAGAAGCTGACCTGCCGCCCGGACTTCTTCTTGCCCGGATGGTGGCGCTCGACGAGGCCGCCGATCACCGCGACCTCGCGGAAGGCGGTCTTGAGCAAATAGGAGCTTTCGACCCAGTCGATGAACTCCTGCTCGAGGATGTCGGGCGAGAACAAGGCTTTCGGGTCGGTGATCGGCTCCAGCCCGTAGCAGGCGAGGCCGTAATCGTTGGCGACGAAGCCGAGCGGCTTGAGGCCCGGCAGTCTCCATGCGCCGGGTGATCAGCATGCCGAGCGACTGGTGCGCGTTCCAGCCCTCGAAGCTGTAGGCGACCATGAAGTGCTGCCCTTCGTGCGGGAAGGTCTCGACCAGCAGCTGGTGCGGCTCGGGAAGGACCGAGCGCTCCGACTGCACCTCCAGCCATTCGCTGACGTCGTCGGGAAAGCGCGTACCAGTCGTTGCGGTCGCACAGCATGTGGCGGACGCGGTTGGCGAGGTGGGTCGACATCGACATGCGCTGGCCGCCGTAGGTGACGATCCGCGCCGTCTTCGAGGACGCGCGGACGATGATGTCGGTGTCCTTGAACTGCTCGACCTCGAGGCTGAGGCCGGAGAAGTAGAAATGATCGCCTGGGCGCGAGGGTCGAGGCATAGCCTTCCTCGATCGTGCCGAGCTTGCGGCCGTTGCGGAAGCGGACGGTGAGCAGCGGCTGCTCGACGATGACGCCGGCGTTGAGCCGGTGCTGCTGGGCGATCGCCGGCCGGGCGATCCGCCACATGCCGCCGGGCTCGGGGACCAGCCGGCGGAAGCGGTCGTAGGCCTTCAGCGCGTAGCCGCCGGTTGCGATGAAATTGAGGATTTCCTCGAACGTCTCGGCCTTGAGCCCGGCATAAGGGCGCGGCAGAGCGGACTTCGGCGAGCAGCTCCTCCTGCTGGAACGGCGCGGCGACCGCCATCGCCAGGATGTGCTGGGCGAGCACGTCGAGCGCGCCGGGGCGGAAGATCTCGGGATCGAGCTCGCCGTCGTCGATCGCGTCCAGCGCGGCGCGCGCCTCGAGATATTCGAAGCGGTTGCCGGGAACGATGATGCCCTTGCTGGGCTCGTCGAGCCGGTGATTGGCGCGGCCGATCCGCTGCAACAGGCGCGAGCTGCCCTTCGGCGCGCCCATCTGGACGACGAGGTCGACGTCGCCCCAGTCGATGCCGAGATCGAGGCTGGCGGTGGCGACCAGCCCGCGCAGCTTGCCCGCGGCCATCGCGCCTTCGACCTTGCGCCGCGCCTCGACCGCAGGCTGCCGTGGTGGATGCCGATCGGCAGCGCCTTGTCGTTCACCGCCCACAGATCCTGGAAGATCAGCTCGGCGAGGCTGCGGGTGTTGCAGAAGACGAGCGTCGTCTTGTGCTCCTCGATCAGCTTCATCACCTCGCGCGCGGCGTGGCGGCCCGAGTGGCCGCCCCACGGGATCCTGTTCTCGGGGATCAGGATCGAGAGGTCGGGCTCCGCGCCCGGATCGCCGATCACGAGGTCGACCAGCTCCATGTCGGCATCGGGCGCGAGCCACGAGCGATAGGCGTCCGGATCGCTGATCGTCGCCGACAGGCCGACCCGCCGCAGCCCCGGCGCCAGCTTCTGCAGCCGCGACATCGACAGCGACAGGAGGTCGCCGCGCTTCTCCTTGGCGAAGCCGTGAAGCTCGTCGACGACGATCGTCCGCAGACCTTCGAACATCTGCGCGGATCGGGGTAGCTCAGCAGCAGGCTGAGCGATTCGGGCGTGGTCAGCAGCACCTGCGGCGGCTTCACTCGCTGCCGCGCCTTGCGGTCGGAGGGCGTGTCGCCGGTGCGGGTCTCGACCCGGATCGGACAGCCCCATCTCCTCGATCGGACCGATCAGGTTGCGCTGGACGTCGACCGCGAGCGCCTTGAGCGGCGAGACGTAGAGCGTGTGCAGCCCTTCGATCGGGCTGCTCGCGCCAGCTCGCAGATCGTCGGCAGGAACCCGGCCAGCGTCTTGCCGGCGCCGGTCGCCGCAACCAGCAGCGCGCTTCGCCCGCGCCGCGCCAGCGCCAGCATTTCGAGCTGGTGCCGGCGCGGCCGCCAGCCTTTCGCAGCGAACCAGCGCTCGACGACTGGCGGAAGCGCGTCGTTCAGAGGTCGTCGGTCCCCTCGCGCCGCCGCTCTTCCTCCTCGGCGATAGACATCGCGCGTGCCTGCTTCGGTGCGGCCGGTCTTGCCGCTCGAGCGGCGCTGCATGACCAGCCAGATCAGCACGATCAGCAGGATGACGGGGCCGACGATCTCCATGATCCACCATCAGCGTTTCGTCCATGCCTTGCCTCCCGTTCGGTGTCCGGGAACTCCCGGTCGTTTCGGCTATATAGCTCGCAATGGCGCGATTGGGTTCCTGGATCGAGTCCCACCCGGAGGGCATCTACGTGCGCCCCGCCGACGCGTGGATCGACCCGTCGCAGCCGAAGGCCGCGCGCCTGGATCACGCACGGCCACGGCGACCATGCGCGCGGCGGCCATGGCGCGGTGCTTGCGACGCCCGAGACGCTGGCGATCATGGAGGTGCGCTACGGGCCGCAGAGCGGGCCAGCCGATCGCCTATGACGAGAGCCATCCGCGTCGGCGAGGTCGACGTCCGCTTCGTGCCCGCGGGCCATGTGCTCGGCTCGGCGCAGATCGTGATGGAGCACAAGGGCGAGCGGGTGGTCGTGTCCGGCGACTACAAGCGCCGGCCGGACCCGACCTGCGCCTGCTTCGTGCCGGTGCCGTGCGACATCTTCGTCACCGAGGCGACGTTCGGCCTGCCGGTGTTCCGCCATCCCGACACGGGCAGCGAGATCGACCGGCTGCTCCACCGGCTTCATTCGGACCCGAGCCGCTGCGTGCTGGTCGGCGCCTATGCGCTCGGCAAGGCGCAGCGGATCATCTGCGAGCTGCGCGCGCGCGGGCATGACGACGCCGATCTACTTCCACGGCGCGATGGAGCGGCTGAACCAGCTCTACGAGAGCTTCGGCGTCGAGCTCGGCGAGCTTCGCCACACGGCCGGCGCGACCAAGCAGGAGATGGCGGGCCACATCGTCATCTGCCCGCCCGGCGCGCTCAACGACCGCTGGTCGCGGCGGCTGCCCGACCCGGTCACGGCGATGGCCTCGGGCTGGATGCGGATCCGCCAGCGCGCCCGCCAGCGCAATGTCGAGCTGCCGCTGGTCATCTCCGACCACGCCGACTGGGACGAGCTCACCATGACCATCCGCGAGCTCGAGCCGACCGAAGTCTGGATCACCCACGGCCGCGAGGAAGCGCTCAAGCACTGGTGCATGACCCACCAGATCAAGGCGTGCGAGCTGAACCTGGTCGGTTACGAGGATGAGGACGATTGAGGCGCGCCAATTCTATGGCGGCGGCGGCGGCGCGGCGGGCATCAGAGCCATGTGCTTGCGATGGACCTGGCGGCGCAGGTTCACTGTGATCGCGGCGCTGGCGAGGAAGAGCAGTGGCAACAGCGTCAGCCCGAAGTGATAGGAGCCGGTGGAATCCTTGCTGATGCCCCACAGGACCGGGACGACGAACGCGCCGAGCTGCGCCAGCGTGTTGGTGCACGGCGACAGCGACAGCGACCATCCGGCAGGGCACGACTTCGGTCGCGACGAGATTGGTCGAAAGCGTCACCGCCGGCCAGAAGAAGCGACATTGCCGAGGTAGGCCGTGATCAGTCATCGCCGGCGTGCTTGCCATGTCCCATCGCGGCGAAGCTGGCGGCGACCAGCAAGGTGCTGACGAGCAGATGGCCGAACCGGCTGCCGAGCCGGTCGCTGTGCCAGCCGGACGCGAGCATTCCGATGCACGGTCATCACGCCGCCGCAGCTGATGAGATAGCCGGCGTGGCGGACATCCATACCGGTGCCGGTCATCAGGACCTGCGGCGCGATCAGCGCAAAGCCCGATGTATCCGCCGATCGTCAGACAGGCAGATCGCCGCGAGCTGAAGCACCAGGGGATCGCTGCAGCGCGCGAAGCACGTGCGGCTGCTTGGCCGGCGGCAAGGCGCGCGTTCTCTGCGGCGAGCTCTCCGACGACCCAGCGCCGCTCATCATCGCTCAGCCACGCGGCAGTGGCCGGCGCATCGGGCAGCAGCCAGAACATTGCGCACGCCGATCGCAATCGTCGGCAGACCTTCGAGCAGGAACAGCCACTGCCAGCCGCGCAAGGCGCCGAGCCCGTCGAGACCGAGCAGCCAGGCTCGACGCCGTCCCGCCGACGATGCCGGTAACCCCGCCGAAGCAGTAGAAGCGGCTGATCGCCCGCCCGCGATGCGCCGCCGGATACCAGCTCGACAGATAGTATATGCAGGTCGGCCAGAAGCCCGCCTCGGCGGCTCCGAGAAGCAGCCGCATGACATAGAACTCGATGGGCGTTCGGACGAACATCATGCCGGCGGAGATCAGCTCCCCAGCTGATCATGATCCGGACGATCCATCGCCGCGCGCCGATTCGCGGCATCATCATGCCCGACGGGATTTCGAGCAGCGCATAGGTCAGGAAGAAGAAGCCGCTGCCGAAGCCGTAGACGGTCGCGCTGAACTTCAGGTCGACGTTCATCTGCGTCGCCGCGAAGCTGACGTTCAGGCGGTCGAGGTAGCAGAACAGAGATAACCGAGCCCCGAGCAGCGGAATGATCCGCCACGAGGTCTTGGCCAGTGCCGATCGCGCCACCGAAGCAGATTGCCCCACGCGCCTTCTCCCCGCCGAGCAGTGCAGGTCGCTTCGCCGAACAGGGTGTCGAACGCCGGGTGAATACACGTCACCCGAGCGGCGCCACGGTAGAGCGCCGTCGGGTATGACAGGAATTAACGGAAAGTCACCGCCTCATCGAAGGCTAGTAAAAGAGCGTGTCAGTGCGCCGAAACGTTTCGCGATACGCCTGACTTGCCGAGCTGATCGTCGATCTGCTCCATGAGGCGGTCGCAGTCCTGCCTCATCCTCCGCCTCCGCCCGCGCCACCAGGACGTCCTGCGTGTTCGAGGCGCGGAGCAGCCACCAGCCGTCGGGGGTGTTGACGCGGACGCCGTCGGTGGCGTCGACCTTGGCGCCGTCCGCAGCCAGCCGCTCCCGCACCTCGTCGACGATCGCGAACTTGCGGACCTCGTCGACCTGGAAGCGCATTTCGGGCGTCGCCGTGGTCTTCGGCATCGCGTCCATGATTTCGGTCAGGCTCTTGCCGCTCGCGCTCACCGCCTCGATCAGGCGGATTGCCGCATAGAGCGCGTCGTCGAAACCGTACCAGCGGTGCTTGAAGAAGATGTGGCCGCTCATCTCGCCGGCGAGCGGCGCGCCGGTCTCCTTCATCTTCGACTTGATCAGGCTGTGGCCGGTCTTCCACATCAGCGGCTTGCCGCCGAGCGCGGCGATGCCGTCGAACAGCACCTGGCTCGCCTTGACGTCGGCGATGATGGTCGCGCCCGGGCAGTCCCTGAGCACGGCTTCGGCAAGGATCAGCATCAGCTGGTCGCCCCAGATCACGCGACCCTTGCCGTCGACCGCACCGATGCGGTCGCCGTCGCCGTCGAAGGCGATGCCGAAATCGAGCTGGCTTGTCGAGAACGAGCCGCTTCAGGTCTTCGAGGTTGGCTTCGACCGTCGGGTCCGGATGGTGGTTGGGGAAGGTGCCGTCGACCTCGGTGTAGATCGCGTGATGCTGGCCTGGCAGGCGGTCCAGCAGCATGTCGAGGATCGGCCCGGCGGCGCCGTTGCCGGCGTCCCAGCCGATGTGGAACGGCTTGCCCGAGAAGCCCTCGAGCAGCCGCGCGACATAGGCTTCGCGAATGTCGACTTGCTCGGTGGTGCCGTTGCCGTCGGTCCAGTGGCCGGCGGCGGCGCGCTGGCCGATGCCCTGGATCTCCTGCCCGAACACGGAGCGGCCCTTCAGCAGCAGTTTGAAGCCGTTGTAGTCGGAGGGGTTGTGGCTTCCGGTGACCTGGATGCCGCCGTCGACGTCGAGATAGTAAGTCGCGAAATAGAGCATCGGCGAGGGGCCCATGCCGATCAGAACCGCGTCGATCCCGCCCTCGGTCAGCCCGCGCACGAGCGCTGCTTGAAGCATGCCCGAATGGGTGCGGCCGTCCCGTCCGACGGCAATCCGCCGGGCACCCTCGCCGCGGGCAATCGCGGCATAGGTCCGGCCGAGGGCGTAGGCATCCGCCTCGGTGAGCGTGTCGCCGACGATTCCGCGGATGTCATATTCGCGGAGGATGGTGGGGTTGAAAGTGTGGGTCATGGCCTCGCGAACACTCCAAACGCGGACTTTGTTCAAGGGTATCGTCACCCTGAGTTCAGTTTGACGTCTGTCCCCCGGACACCCGTCACCCTGAACTTGTTTCAGGGCCCATTCCGCGAGTTCGGCACGAGGCCGATCCGCTCTGGATGCTGAAACAAGTTCAGCATGACAGCTATGGCTTAGGCGACCTTCGCCTGCTCCTCTTCGGCGCCCGGGATCGCCAGCCCGGCGATCATCTCGCGGAGTTCCTGGCGCGCGGCGATGTGGGCGATTCCGACTTCGCCGAGCTGGCCGAGGTCGAGCAGGGTCAGGCCCTTGGGGAACAGCTCGCGGTAGATGACCCGCTCGCCAAGGCCGGGGATGACCCGGAAACCGACGCGGCGGGCAAGCTCGTCGAGGGCTGCGCCGACGCGCTTCAGATTGTGCGATTCGATGTGCTGGAGGCGGTTTCTCAGCACCACCCAGTCGACGCTCTTGCCGGTGGTCTTGGCGCGCTGGGTGCGGCTGTTCCAGATCAGCTCGGCATAGAAGCTCGGGCGCGTGATCTTGTAATTCTCGGGATGGACCTGGCCGATCAGGTCGAGGTCGACGAAGCTGTCGTTCATCGGCGTGACCAGAGTGTCCGCCTTCAGGATCGCGGCGCGGGCGATCGCGTCGTCGCGGCCGGGCGTGTCGATGACGATGACGTCGGCGTTCGCGGAGAGCGGCTTCGATCGCGGCCTCGAGCGCGGCTTCGCTCTGATCCTCCAGCACCGCATAAGTCGGCCTGCGGCAGGGTCTTTTCGAGCCGGCGCATCGTTGCGTCGCGGTTCTCCAGATAGCGAGTCATCGTCCGCTGCCGGCTGTCGAGATCGAGCGCAGCGACGCGGTGGCCCGAGGCGGCGAGCGCGACCGCCGTGTGGACTGCCGTCGTCGACTTGCCGGTCCCGCCCTTTTCGTTGGCGAAGACGATGAAATGCGGCTGGCTCATGCTTGATCTTTCCCCCGGCGCATGTGCAAGCGCCGCCCGTGTCCAAGGTTTACCGGAGGCTCCGGCGGCGTGCAAATCGTTCGTTCGAGTGAAGAATTGGCGCGGGCGCGCGTCGAATTGGAGCGGCACGCTGGCGCTGGTGCCGACGATGGGCGCGCTCCATGCCGGACATCTGGCGCTGATCGACGAAGCGAAGCGGCGGGCCGATCAGGTCGCGGCGACGATCTTCGTCAATCCGGCGCAGTTCGGCGCCGAACGAGGACCTCGCCCGCTATCCGCGACGCGAGGAGGAGGATGCCCGCGCTGCTGGAAAGCGCGGCTGCGACCTGCTGTGGATGCCGGCGGTCGGACGACATCTATCCGGCCGGTTTCGCGACGACCGTCAGCGTCGCCGGCGTATCGGACCGCTGGGAAGGCGAGGCCCGGCCCGGGCCACTTCGACGGCGTCGCCACCGTCGTTGCCAAGCTGCTGCTGTCGGTTCGGCCCGATGTCGCGCTGTTCGGCGAAAAGGACTTCCAGCAACTGGCCGTCATCCGCCGGATGGTCGCGGACCTTGTCCATTCCGGTCGAGATCGTCGGCGTCCCGACCGTGCGGGAGCCGGACGGCCTCGCCCTGTCCTCGCGCAATGCTTATCTATCCGCGCGACGAACGCAGCGCGCGCGCCGGCACTGTCCTCGCGCTCTCGAAACCGCCCGCGCAGCGATCCTCGCCGGGCAGCCGGTCGCCCGAGCGCTCGGCGAGGGGCGCAACAGCGCTGCTGGTCGCCGGCTTCTCCAGTATCGATTATTTCGCCTGGTCGACGCGGCGACGCTCGAGCCGCTCGATGCCCCCGGCCGGCGATATGCGGCTGATTGCGGCGGCGACGATCGGCACGACCCGGCTGATCGACAATCTCGCCATCTAGAAAAATCATGGTTATTCGGCGTTAACCATTTGTTTGCCATCCCCCGCCGAATTGTCGCCAACGAGGGACAGGGGGACATCATGGGTGCCATCAGTCAGAAGAGTGCGGAATTCCTGATCCGGAGCCGGATCGCGGATGCCGAAAGCGGCGATGTCGACGCCTTGTTCGATCTTGGGCGTGGCCTATTCGACCGGCCGTGGGGGCGTTCCGGTCGACCTCGTCGAAGCGCACAAGTGGTTCAACCTCGCGGCCCTGTCGGGCTGCACGCGCGGCCAGCAATGCCGCGCCGAAATCTCGGTCGAGATGACCGCCCGCGAAATCGCCGAAGCGCAGCGCCAGGCCCGCTCGTGGCTCGGCAGCTGCAGCTACCAGCGCCGCGCCGCCTGACAGTCCTAGCGGACCAGTACCGTTACCGTGCGGCCGGCGCCGGGGCGCTCCTTGCCGAAGCTGGCGTCGCTCGAGCTGCGCGGCCGGCACGCCAAGCAGCACCAGATAATCGCGCACCTCCTCGGCGCGGCGCGGCGCCGAGCGCAAGCGCATGGTCGCGGGTGTCGAGCGGATCGCCATAACCTTCGACCCGAACGACCACCTCGGGATGGCGCGAGCAGCCACTGCGCCTGCGCGGCGAGCGTCGCCCGGGCCGGCGCTCCAAGCATTGCGCTGCCAATTCCGAAATAGACGTTGGCGCTGCCGGTCCGCGCCAGCGAAATTCGGCGCGCAAGCGCATCGATTCCCGAAGCAGCGGCGCCGCGACCGGGCCGCGCTGGGCCGGACCGCCGCGCTGGATGATGTGCGGCAGCCGAAGCTGCGCCACCGCGGCGGCGATGCGAGCGGCATGGCAGCGGCGAGGAGAAGCTTTACGCATCGTCATCAGTCCATCGGTCCCGACCAGTCGGGGTCGGACGCATCCTGCGGAGTCGCGATCTGCTGCGGCTCGCCGCCCGCGAGCGAGATGCGGTAGAGCGCCGGCGGCCGCGGCCGCCGGCTGCGCTGGAACACGATGTCGCGGCCGCTCGGCGCCCAGCTCGGCCCCTCGTCGGACGGGCCCGCCGGTCAGCACCTGTTCGTCGCTGCCGTCGATGTTCATCACTCCGATCCGCAGCGCTCCGCCGCCGCGCCAGGTGAAGGCGATGCGGTCGCCGTCGGGACTCCATTCGGCCGCGCGCATGGGCGCCGGTGCCGAAGCTGACCCGACGCTCGTTCGATGCCGTCCGCGTTCATGATGTAGAGCTGCTGGCTGCCCGATCGGTCGCTTTCGAACAGGATCTTGCGGTCCGTCGGGCGAGAAGCTCGGGTCGGTGTCGATGCCGGGCGCCGTGGTCAGCCGGCGGGCGCGCCGCCGTCTGCGCCGACGATATAGATGTCGCTGTTGCCGGCGATCGTCATCGAGAAGACGATCTGGTTGCCGTCGGGCGAGAAGCGCGGCGCGAAGGTCATCGCGTCGCCGGGCACCAGCGGCCGCTGCGTCGCCCGACGCGACGTCGAGAAGCCGAACCTGCGGCGTGCCGGTGGCGTAGCTGACATAGGCGACGCGCGGCTGCCTTCGGCGAAAGCCGCGGGGTCAGCACGATCGCCTCGCCCTTGGTCAGGAAGCTGTGGTCGTAGCCGTCGCTGTCCATGATCGCGACGCGGCGGACGCGAGCGTCGCCGACGCCGCTTTCCGCGACATAGGCGATTCGCGTGTCGAAGATGCCGGGCGCGCCGGTCGCAGCCTTGTAGGCGAGCCCGAGCATTTGTGGGCGGCGCGGCGCCATTCCTCCGGCTCGGCGACGAAGCCGCTGCGGTCGACCTCGCGGCCCTTCTGGACGTCATAGATGTAGCAGCCGAAGGTCACGCGGCCGTCCGAGCGGCGCCTGGACGAAGCCCGTCACCAGCAGCTTGGCGCGCCTGGCCCGCCACTTCGAGTAGGTCGGCGCGGTGACTTCCGGATAGGAATAGAAATCCTTCTGGTCGGGCGCGATCGGCATCAGCTCGCTGGCCGACTTGCAGGTCGGACGCGATCAGATGCGACGCCTGCCAGGCGAGCGATGCGGTCGACCCGGCGCTGGTCGGCTTGTCGTCCGGAGTCGACAGCGGCGGCACCGCGACGACGGTCGCGCCCGCTGCTGGGCAAGCGCGGGAGCGCTCGTCAGCAGTGCGGCGGCGGCGATGACGAAGCGAGGGACGGTCATTGGCTGCAGCGGCTCAGGTCTCGAAATCTTTCAATCCATTCCCTTGGCTGGCGCTGCGGGCGTCCGGTCGGTCCGATGAAGGCAGCGGTGACGCTCGCTTCGGCAAGCAATTCCGGCCCGCGCATGACTCGTTGCTGAATCACGATCGAGGCGGCGTGCAGCTCGGTCATCCGGCTGAGGATGACAGATCGTCTCCGAGCCGCGCCGGCCGGCGATAGCGGATGTGGACCTCGGCGACCACATAGGTGCCGCCGCCCTCGCGGTGCAGGCCGACATGATCGGCGCCGGCGGCGCGCAGCATGTCGGAACGGGCGCGCTCCAGGAACCGGATGTAATTGGCATGATAGACGACGCCGCCCGCGTCGGTGTCCTCGAAATAGACCGTCAGCGCATAATGATGCTCGTCGCCGACGAAGCCGCCGCGATAGGGCGTGTCGAAATCGGGCGCCGCCATGCGGCGGCTTTAGCGAGCCGCGAATCGCGCCGTAAAGCCGCTTGACTCCGATGTAACGTGAAGGTTACATGTAACCCATAGGTTACATGGGGGATGAGCATGGACGAGGCTGATCGATATCGGAGAAGGCGGAGCGGCTGAGCGGGCGCGGGCGCGCGTCTTCCTGCGTTCTGGCGGTCATCTTCCTCGCCCAGCAGGCAAGCTATCTCGAACATGCCGGCGCAGTCCGACCGCGCGGTCGATCACGTGAAGATCGGCGCCTGGCTGCGTGCTGTCGATCGTCCTGCTGCTGGCTCGGCGACCGGCGGCGCCTGGTTCCGGCCGCGCGAGGTCCGCGACCTGCTCAACGACGAAAGCACCCGCGCCAATCGCCAGGCGAGCCTGCGCGCTACGGCTTCTGGGCGGCGATGGTCGCGGCGCTCGTCGCTCTATGTCGATCGACATGTTCGAGCCGGTGAGCGGGCGCGACGCGGTGCACATCATCGTGACGGCGGGGATCGCCGTCGCGCTGATCCGCTTCGGCATGCTGGAGCGGCGCGCGCTCAAGGATGGCTGAGCGGCTTGCCAACCGGTTGAAGGAACGTCGCGGCGAGCTTGGCCTGACGCAGGCCGAGCTCGCCGAGCGCGTCGGCGTCACGCGCAAGACCGTCAACACGGTCGAGAACGGCGTCTTCACGCCCTCGGCGACGCTGGCGATCAAGCTCGCCGCAGGCGCTCGGCGCTCACGGTCGAGCAGCTGTTCTGGATCGAGCGCTGACTGCGCCGATCGCCGACCGTCCGGACGAGGTCGCCCTGGGCCATCGCCACGTCGGACAAGATGCATGCCCCAGCCGGGCAGGAACATGCCGAACAGGCCGACCTCGCCGCCGATGCGGTCGGTGCGCTTGTCGCCGGGATCGTGATTGGTGCGGATCCACAGATAGCCGCGCGGGCCGTCGTTGATGCACTTGCCAGAGGCGAGGCCGGGCGTGTGCGACGTAGGGCGTCGCGCGGCGGCCCTTCGCTCGACCATCTGGATCGGGCCGCCCGGCACCGGCAGGCTCGAGCGCGTGAACCAATAGCTGTCGAGCGGCACCCAGGCGGTCGAGCCCGGGCTGCGCCGGATTGACGCAGGCGACGGTCATTCCCGGCTGGTCGGCAACGCCGAACATCGCGCCTGGTCGGGCGGCACGTTCTTCTCGCGGAAGCTGCTCCAGGCGAGCACGCAGCCGGTTTGCCCGGGCGGCTGCAAAGCGGCGTCGATCTTGAACGTGCCGCCGACCAGCCTGCCTTGCGGCACGAGGACGTTGAAGCCGGGAATGATCGCGAGCCGCATCCGCGCGGCGACGGCGGGATTGGTCTCGATCTCGCGGGCGATCAGCTGCTGCAGCATCAGGCTGCCCTGGCTGTGGCCGATGAGGACGAACGGCCGCCCCTGGTTGCGGGTCGCGAGATAGTTGCGCCAGGCGGCGGCGACGTCGGCATAGGCGATGCTGCCGGCCTGGTGATGTCGAGCGCCGGCGCGAATAGGCGGCGACCGAGCCGAGCGTCATCTGGCGGTAGATCGGCGCGAAGGTCCGGCACACCGACGGCGAAGCGAGCGAACTGGGTCTGCGCCATCAGCTTCTCTTCGCGGCCGGCCACCATGTCGCTGTTCAGGCCGGCGTCGGTCGAGACGGTCGGATAGACGTAAAAGCAGTCGAGCGGCGGATCCTTGGCGACGGCGCTCTGCCCGGTCGCGCCATAGCCCGTGGCGTTGAGCTCAGTGGTCGGCAGCGGCGCCGAGCAGGTGTCGGCGCGGCCGGGCAGGCATAGCCAGGCGGAGTCCTTGGTGTAGTCGGGTGCGGTCGGCTGCTGGCCGACTGCGGGCCGGAACAGGGCGAGCAGGGCGGCAACGCAGCTCGCCGCGGCGAGCAGGGACCGCGAAGCGCATTATTGCGAGGACTTGCTCCTTGGCCTCGAACAGCCCGCTCTGGCTGCCCTGCGGCGCCGGCAGGCCCAGATGGGCGTAGCCGCGGCCGTTGAGGCAGCGGCCGCGCGCGGTGCGGGCGATCAGGCCGAGCTGGATGAGATACGGCTCGATCACGTCCTCGATCGTGTCGCGCGGTTCGCTGAGGCCGGCGGCGAGGGTCTCCACGCCCACCGGGCCGCCGCCGTAGAGGTCGGCGATCATCGTCAGATAGCGGCGGTCCATCGCGTCGAGGCCGAGCGCGTCGATCTCGAGCCGGGACAGGGCGCGGTCGGCGGCTCTCGGCGTCGATCGTGTCGCTGCCCGCGGCATGGGCGAAGTCGCGGACCCGGCGCAGCAGCCGGCCGGCGATGCGCGGCGTGCCGCGCGAGCGGCGGGCGATCTCGCGGGCGCCGTCGTCGGTGAGGTCGACGCCGAGCAGGCGGGCGGCGCGGCGAACGACCTGCTCCAGCTCCTCGACGGTGTAGAAATTGAGGCGGACGGGAATGCCGAAGCGGTCGCGCAGCGGCGTCGTCAGCAATCCCTGCCGAGTCGTCGCACCGACCAGGGTGAAGCGCGGCAGATCGATGCGGACCGAACGCGCCGACGGACCTTCGCCGATCATCAGGTCGAGCGCGCGGTCCTCCATCGCCGGATAGAGCACCTCCTCGACCGCCGGATTGAGGCGGTGGATCTCGTCGATGAACAGGACGTCGCCGTCCTCGAGATTGGTCAGCAGCGCCGCGAGGTCGCCCGACTTGGCGATGACCGGGCCCGAGGTGGCGCGGAAGCCGACCCCCATCTCGCGGGCGAGGATTCCGGCGAGCGTCGTCTTGCCGAGCCCGGGCGGGCCGTGGAGCAGCACATGGTCGAGCGCCTCGCCGCGGCTTTTCGCGGCGTTGACGAACACGCGCAGATTCTCGCGCGCCGCCTGCTGGCCGATGAACTCGTCGAGGCTCTTCGGCCGAAGCGCCGCGTCGGCATCCTCGGCGGTGCGCTCGGGCGTGGTGATTCGGGCGGGGTCGGTGGCCATCAGACCTGCGCTGCTCGCCCTTGCGGCGCTGCCACGGCCAGCGGCCCTCGATCTCGACCTCGAGGCTGAAGCTGAGGAAGGTCCGGATGATGACGATGCCGGCAAGTACCGCGATGCTGAGCAGGGTCGGCGTGACCGCGACCGTGTTGATGATGTCGGCGGCGACCAGGAATTCGAGGCCCGAGCAGGAATTGCGCGGCCGAGGCTGGAGCGGAAATTCGCGATCGCTTCGTCCCGGTCCGAGCGACCGCGCGACATGGCGGACGAAGATCGCCAGCGTGCCGAACGCGCCGAGCGGCAATGATGCCGATGCCGAAAAGCTCGACGATCTTGGCGACGATGTGCGCGATCTGGGTGGAATAAGCCTCGAGCATCAGTCGTGGTGTTTCACGTCTCCCGCCGCAATCTCAACCCAATCTTGCATGCTCATTGGCGAATTCGATGGGCGTGCCATCCACGACGGCCTGGAACAGCCAGTCCATCTCGGGGTCGGTGAGCGCGATGCAGCCGGCCGTCCAGTCATAGCGCTGCTCCTTGCTGCCGACGCGTTCGAGGCCGTTGGGCAGCCCGTGGATGAAGATGTCGCCGCCGGGGCGAATACCCTGCGCGGCCGCCGCGGCGGACTGATCGGGCGTCGGATAGCCGATGCGCAGCGACAGGTGATAGGCGCTCGCGGGGTTGTGGTCGGTGATCGTGTAGATCCCTTCGGGAACGCGATTGTCGCCGTCGCGGGCTTTGGCAGCGAGCCCGCCGCGCCCCAGCGACACTCGGAATTCACGGATGATTACCCCGCTGCGATAGGCGGCGAGCCAGTGATCGGACTTGTCGACATAGATGCGGTCGACCGGCCCGGATGGCGCAGGGCCGCAGCTGCGCGTCCGGTAGTTCCAGGCGCTGCCGGGCGCCGCGAGGCAGCTATCGATCGCGCGGAATTGGGCCGCGGAGCTCAACAGCATGCCGAAAAGCAGGGCGCTCACTTCGCGGCCTTGCGCAGCGCCAGACGGACCAGCGCATCGAGCGTCGCGTCGGGACCGATTTCATCCAGCGCCGCATTGACGGCAGCGCTGGCGTCGGCCGGCTTGAACCCGAGGTTGGCGAGCGCCGACAGTGCGTCGGCGGCCGAGCCTCCGCGCGGGGCCGGCGCGCTCCCGCCGAGACCCGGGGCGCCGAGCTTGCCCTGCAGTTCGTTGGCGATTCGGGCGGCGAGCTTGGGGCCGACGCCGTTGGCACGGCCGATCATCGCCTTGTCGCCCTGGCTGATGGCGCGGGACAGCTCGTCGGGCGACAGCGCCGAGAGGATGGCGAGGGCGAGCGCGGCCGCCCACGCCCTGGACGCTGGTCAGTGCCCGGAAGGTGTCGCGCTCATGGGGCGAGCCGAAGCCGAACAGCGTCCAGGCATCCTCGCGGACCTGCAATTCGGTCAGGACAAGGACATCGCTCCCGACCGCCCCGAGTGCGTCCAGGGTGCGCGCGCTGCACAGCAGCTGATAGCCGACGCCGCCAACGTCGATCACGGCGCCCTCGGCGGTGGTTTCGGCGAGCTTTCCGGTGAGGCGCGCGATCATCGCGTCAACGGGTAATGCCCGCTCGCGCGCTCGCCAAGTGGTGGGCGTGGGTGATGGCGACGGCGAGGGCATCGGCGGCGTCGGCGCTGGCGATCTTCGCTCCGGGCAGCAGGCGGACGACCATTGCGTGGACCTGGGGCTTGTCGGCCTTGCCGGTGCCGACGACGGCTTTCTTGACCAGGGTCGGTGCATATTCGCCCACTTCGATTCCCGAACGGGCGGCAGTCATGATGACGACCCCGCGCGCCTGGCCGAGCTTCAGCGTCGACTGCGGGTTGGAATTGACGAAGACTTCCTCGACCGCCGCGCCATCGGGTCGGTGCTCGGCAAGGAGTGCTTCGAGTTGAACGGCAAGGTCGGCGAGGCGGCGGGGAAGCGCCACGGCCGTGCTGGTCTTGATCTGCCCATTGCCGAGATGGCGCAGGCGATTGCCCTCGGCATCGATCAATCCCCAGCCGGTCGTGCCCAGGCCAGGATCGAGACCGAGGATGATCATGAAGGCAAGGGGTTCGCGCAGAGACGCGGAGACGCAGAGGGGCGGTAATCGTTGACCAGCCGCTTGAACCCTTCCTTCAGCGTTGCGCCGCCGAAGTTGATGAGCAGCCCCAAGGGCTGCTTCGTCAGTCTCAGATAGGTGAGGAGCTGTTTCGCGTGGGCTGGGTTCAGCCGCTCGACCGACTTGACTTCGATGAGCACGCAATCTTCGATCAGCAGGTCGATCCGAAATGCCGCTTCAAAGCGCATTTCCTCGAACTGAATGTCAACCGGCTTTTGCCGCTGGACGCGGTATCCTGCTCCCGCAAGCTTTGCCGCCAGGACCGTCTCGTAAACGAACTCCAGCAAACCAGGCCCAAGCTCTCGATGCAGTCGGATCGACAAGTCCAGCACGTCGCCGCTGATCCGATCAATCCCCTGCACCCGCGCGCCCCCTCTGCGTCTCTGCGTCTCTGCGCGAAGCCTCGCCGCTGTCGCGGCTCTTTCCCTCCCCGAATGGGAGGGGAGTTCTAGCCCAGCTTCTCCAGCTCCTCGTCGGGGACGTCGTAGTTGCCCCAGACGGTCTGGACGTCGTCATCCTCTTCGAGCGCGTCGATGAGCTTCATCAGCGTCTGCGCGTCGTCGCCGCGGACCTCGACTTCGGTCGACGGCTTCCAGGCGAGCTTGGCGCCTTCGCCTTCGCCGAGCAGCGGCTCGAGGGCGCGCGCGACTTCGTGCAGGCTATCGATGCTGGTCCAGATGCGGTGGCCGCCTTCGTCCGATTCGACGTCGTCGGCGCCGGCTTCGATCGCCGCTTCCAGCACCTTGTCGGCGTCGCCGGCGCTGGCGGGATATTCGATCAGGCCGAGCCGCTCGAAGCCGTGGCTGACGCTGCCGCCGGTGCCGAGGTTGCCGCCGTTCTTCGAGAAAGCGGTGCGGACGTTGGTGGCGGTGCGGTTGCGGTTGTCGGTCAGCGCTTCGACGATCAGCGCGACGCCGCCGGGGCCGAAGCCCTCGTAGCGAATTTCCTCGTAGCTCTCCATGTCGCCGGCGGACGCCTTGTCGATCGACCGCTGGATATTGTCCTTCGGCATCGACTGAGCGCGGGCAGCGATGACCGCGGCGCGAAGGCGCGCGTTCGCTTCCGGATCGGGCAGGCCCATCTTGGCCGCGACGGTGATTTCGCGGCTGAGCTTGGAGAAGAGCGATGAGCGCTTCTTATCCTGCGCGCCCTTCCGGTACATGATGTTCTTATATTTGGAATGGCCGGCCATTTGGTCCCCGCTAGAGGCTGAAACATGCCCTCCCCCTGCCCCTCCCGCAAGCGGGACGGGAGTTAGGCGAGGCCGAGGGCGTTGCGATAGGTTTCCATGAGCGCGTCGGCTTCCTGTCGCGCGTGGGTTTCCATCTTCCGCAGGCGGACGATGGCGCGCATCGTCTTGGTGTCGTAGCCGTTCGACTTGGCCTCCGCGTAAACGTCGCGAATGTCGTCCGCGATGCCCTTTTTTTCTTCTTCCAGGCGCTCGATGCGCTCGATGAATAGCCGCAGCTGATCGGCCGCGACGTTGCCCTCCGCCATGCTCTCTTGATCTCCGATGTCGGTGTTGAAAGCGCCGTCTAGGCGAGGCGGCGCTGCCGCTCAAGCGGGTTGAACCGCTGGGCGGAGGGACTATGGGCATGGCCTTCCGCAGAACAAGGACAGGCTGTGACCGAGACTCTCGCGCCCCGCTCGCGCAAGGTGAAAATCCTGGCGACTCTCGGGCCCGCTTCGAACACGCGCGAGATGATCCGGTCGCTGATGCTGGCGGGCGCCGATGCCTTCCGGATCAACATGAGCCACGGCGACCAACAGCAGAAGGCGGCGCTGGTCGAGGCCATCCGGTCGCTCGAGCAGGAATTCCGCCGCGCCACGACCATCCTGTTCGACCTCCAGGGTCCCAAGCTCAGGGTCGGCCAGTTCGAGGGCGGAGCGGTGCAGCTCAAGGCCGGCGAGCAGTTCATTTTGGATCGCAGCGGCGAGGCAGGCGATTCGAACCGCGTCGAGCTTCCGCACCCCGAGCTGTTCGAAGCGGTCAAGCCCGGCGCGCGAATCCTCATCGACGACGGCAAGGTCCGCCTGAAGGTCGTCGAGAGCAGCGGCGAGCGGATCGTCACCGAGGTCCAGGTCGGCGGGCGGGTTTCGGACAACAAGGGCGTCAACGTGCCGGACGTCGTCGTTCCCATCCCGGCGCTGACCGAAAAGGACCGCTCGGACCTGAGTTCGCGCTCGAGCAGAAGACCGACTGGGTCGCGCTTATCGTTCGTGCAGCGGCCGGAGGATGTCGCCGAGGCGCGCTCGCTGATCGGCGACCGGGCGTCGCTATTGGCGAAGATCGAGAAGCCGGCGGCGATCGACCGGCTGAACGACATCATTGCGCTTGCCGATGCAGTGATGGTCGCGCGCGGCGACCTTGGCGTCGAGCTTCCCCCCGAGCGGGTACCGCCGCTGCAGAACAGGATCGTCGCAACGGCCCGCCAGTTCGGAAAGCCGGTCGTGGTCGCGACGCAGATGCTGGAATTGATGATCACGTCGCCGACCCCGACGCGGGCCGAAGTCAGCGACGTCGCAACCGCCATTTACGACGGCGCCGATGCAGTCATGCTGTCGGCGGAGAGCGCCGCCGGTCAATATCCGTGCGAGGCGGTCGAGATGATGGACCGGATCGCGGTCAGCGTCGAGCAGGACCCGAGCTACCAGGCACGAATCCACTTCACCCAGACCAAGCTCGAGCCGACCACCGCCGACGCCCTTGCCGGGTCGGCACGGCAGATCGCGAGCACCATCTCGGCGACCGCGATGGTCTGTTACACGAGTTCCGGAGCGACGGCTCGGCGGATTGCCAGGGAACGGCCGCCGGTCGCGATCCTGGCGATGAGCGCATCGCTGACGACGGCCCGTCGGATGGGTCTGCAGTGGGGCGTCCACGCCGTGCAGACCCGCGACGTCACCAGCTTCGAGGAGATGGTCGAGAAGGGCAAGCGCATGGCGCTCCGCCACAAGATCGCGAAGGGCGGCGAGCGCATCGTGCTGATGGCCGGAATTCCGTTCGGTACCGCCGGATCGACCAACGTGCTGCACGTCGTCCGGCTCGCGGGCGACGAGCTCGAGCGCTACGAGGCCGGGAAGGGCCTAAGCGGGGAGTAGGGCCGGCACTTCGTCGGCAATCTGGCGGGCGAGAAAGCCGATAGGGCCGACGCTCCGGCCGAGCCGCGCACCCGCTTCGCCGTGAAGCCACACGGCCCACAGGAGAGCGTTGAGCGGCTCGGCGCCGCGAGCGAGCAGGCCGCCGACAATGCCGGCAAGAACGTCGCCGCTGCCCGACACGCCGAGGCCCGGCGCTCCGCCCTCGTAGGTCCAGCAATTGCCGTCCGGTGTCACGACATGGCTGACGACGCCCTTCACCAGCACGATGGACCGGTAGAGCCCGGCAGCGCGAAGGCCGCAGCGGACAGGATCGCGCTCGATCTCTTGCGGGTCGCAGTCGAGCAGCGAGGCGAGCTCGCCGGCATGGGGGAGCAGCACCGGCGTGCTGTTGCGGCGGACGTCTCCTGCCGGCTCCATCGCGTGCAGCAGGGCGGCGTCGAGAGCGAGCGCCGCGTCGGTCCTGAGCAGGGCCTCCGCGATGCTGCGACAGACGTCTCCCTCCGCCATGCCGGGTCCGGCGACGACCGCATCGACGCTGCCCGCCAGTCCGGCGAGCGGTTCGACAGCGGAGCTTGCAAAGCCGCCATCCGCTTCCGGCATTCCGACGACCATCGCTTCCGGCATTGCGACGCCGACGTGCGGTGCGACGCTGTCGACGGTCGCGATCTTGAGCTTGCCGGCGCCGGCGCGCATGGCGCCCAGTCGCCGCGAGCAAGGCGGCTCCCGGGACCTCGCGGCTGCCGGCAATGATGAGGATGCGGCCCTTGGTCTCCTTGCCGCCGTCGATGACTGGCAGGCAGCGGATTTGTATCGAGGGCAGACCGGTCGAGCCGGGTGTCGCGGCTCACCGGGTTCCCGCCATCGCGTCTGGAGCCGACGTCTTGGGCGCGCCCTCGACGTCGAGCTGCGCTCCGTGGTTCCATTGCGCGAGCACCGGCACGCACAGGCCGTCCGCCGACTTGTCGAAGTCGTAGGCGCAAATGCCGCAATTGAGGATTTCCGCCTGGCGGTCGATGTCGAGGATCTCGGCCTCGTCGAGGCGGTCGAGGATGTACCGGAAGCACAGCACGACGACCTGGTGGCAGACGACCAGCACGCGGCGGTCGCAATATTGCAGGTTGATGGTGTTGAGCATCGAGCGCAGCCGCAGGATCACATCGGCCCAGCTCTCGCCGCCCGGCGGCCGGTGATAGAATTTGCCGAGCCGCTTGCGATGCGCGGCTTCCTCCGGGAAGCGGGCGCGGATTCCGGCGGTGGTCAAGCGGTCGAAGATTCCGAACTCGCGTTCGCGAAGCCGCTCGTCGATGATCGTCCGCGCCGGGCCGCCGGCGAGTGCTCCCGCCTTGCAGATCAGCTCCGCCGTTTGCCGCGCCCGCACGTAGGGCGAGCAGAGGATGATCTCGGGCCGCTCATCCGCCGGAAGGGCGGCAAAGTAGCGGCCGGCAGCCTCGGCCTGCTTAAGTCCGAGGTCGGACAGCGGCACGTCGACGTCGCGCATCTGGATGTCGATCTCGTGCGCGCCCGACTTCGTCGGCGGCATCGCGAGCGACGTTCCCCTGGCTTTGGCCGTGCCGGACAAGCCACAGCCGTTCGGGCCAGCTTTGCGCCATTAGTCCTCGTCCTCCTGCGGCTCAACAAAGCACGAGGCCCGCGATTGTGCCAAACCAGCGCGCGGTGGCGTAACGATCTGGCATTTCCGAGGATTTCATGGCTCGAATCGCGCTCTCAAGCATTATTGTCCCCGATGGCTGCCCGGCTCGGCAACACCTTCGCCAGCTTCTTCGCTGCGGGGTTCGAATGTTCGTCGCATCGGCGGCGCGATGGCGTGCGCCTCGACCTCATCCGGGCCACGGGCCACGACAAGCACGTGCTCGAGGACTATGCGCTGTGCCGCAAGCTCGGCTTCCAGACCGTCCGCGACGGCTTGCGCTGGCACCTGATCGAGAAAACGCCGGGTCACTACGACTGGTCGAGCTGGCTGCCGGCGCTGGAGGCGGCGGAGCGGACCGGTGTCCAGGTGATCTGGGACTTGTTCCACTATGGCTCCCCCGACCATGTCGATCCGGCCGCCGACGACTTCCCCGAGCGATTCACCGATTTCGCGCTGGCCGCGCTCGAAGTGCAGCAGTCGGTCAGCGGACGTCCTCCGTGCGTTTGCCCGCTGAACGAAATCAACTTCATGGCCTGGGCGGTCGACGAGGGGTATTTCCCGCCCGGGGCCGGCACGAGCGCGGCTCGTTCAAGCGGCAGCTGGTCCGTACCGGAATCGCTGCAGCGAAGGCCATCCGCGATGGTTGGCCGGACGCGATCATCACTTGGGCGGAACCGCTGATTCATATTGCGCCGCACAACCGCCGCCAGCGAACGCTGCGCGATGCACAGCGAAACCTGCAGGGCATGTACGAAGCTTATGACTGGATACTCGGCCTGTCGGAGCCGGAGCTGGGCGGCGATCCGTCGTTAGCGGACGTGGTCGGATGGAATTTCTATCCGCACAATCAATGGTATTACGAGGGGCCGACCATTCCGATGGGCCACCACGAATACCGCCCGCTGGCCGACATGCTGGTCGAGATGGCCGACCGATATCGCAAGCCGATGTTCCTGTCCGAAACGGGCGCGGAAGGGTCGGCCCGGGCATCGTGGTTCCACTACGTCTGCAGCGAGGTCCGCGATGCCATCGACCGCGGGGTCAGCGTCGAGGGCATCTGCTGGTACCCGATCACCGCTTACCCGGGCTGGGACAATAGCCGGCATGCGGAGGCGGGGCTGCTGTCGACGGTCACGGCCGACGGAAGCCGCAACGTCGACGAGCGCTTGTTCGCGGAAATGCAGGTGCAGCGCTCGCAATTCGAGCTGCCCGCCCGAGAGGCTCAAAGTCGCGGCGCGCGGCCTCTAGCCAGTGACCGGAGCGGCCTGCGGCGTGTCGGACGGTGTGCCGACCCGCGGCCAGCCATCGCGCCACTCGATCTTGTCGATCAGAAGGATCCGGCGGCTGTTGTCCTCGTCCTGCTGGTGCTGGCGCGGCCGGTTCACGTCGATCGCGTGATAAATGATCCAGACGTCTCCGCGTTCGTCGGTGACGATCGAATTGTGGCCGGGCGCCAGCCACTTGTCGCTCTTCACCAGGATCAGGCTGTGGGGGACGCCGCAGGCCTGTTCGAGAGTTTCGAACGGGCCGGTCGCGCTCGTCGAACGAGCGACCATCACGCCATATTCGGCGTCCGGCCCGCAGCAATTGTCGCCGGAGTAGAACAGGTAATAGAATCCGTCCCGCAAGATGACCCACGCCGCTTCGACCAGCCGCGGGAAGCTGCCGTCCTCGCCGTTGGGCCAGATCAAGTCGACGGATTCGCTGCCGAGCGCGAAGGACATGCGATCCTCGCTCAGCTCCTGGACCTTGATCGGCTGGAAGCCCGAACCCCAATAGAGCAGGCGCTTGCCCGTTGCCGGATCGTCGAACGCCATCGGATCGATATATTCGAAGCCCGCCCCGAGCAGCAGCGGCATGCCCATGTCGACGAACGGACCGGCGGGCGAGTTGGAGGTCGCGACCGCAAGCGCGTGCCCGCGCTCATGCAGTGCACAGACGTCGGGAGTCGCCGAAAAATACATGAAATAGGTCGACCCGTCGTAAATGACGCTGGGCGCCCAGAAATCCTGCGTCTCGAGCGCCCAGTCCGGCTTGTCGGGAAGCGCATCGCCGAGATGCTCCCAGTGGATGAGGTCGGTCGAGCGCGCGACCTGGATATTGATCCACTCGCCGTCCCGAAGCGTCTGCGTCGCATAGGCGTAATAATAGCCGTCTGCGGCGTGGATGACTGCCGGGTCGGGAAAGTCCCAGTCCAGGATCGGATTGACGTAGGTCCTGGCGGTATCGGCAGCAGGCGCGGCACGGCGCGGCTCCGGAGCCGCACCGTCCCGAAATCGAATGTAATGTCCATGCGCACGTCCATATGGCGCCGGAGCGCCATTCGGAAGCCGCAGCGGCTGCCGGACGCGCCGAGACCTACGCGGCGGCGGTGGCCGGCGGCAGGGCTTCCTTCCTGGTTTGCTTTTCGTCGATGCGCCGGAACGTGGCGAGAGCCTGGCCGACGATCTGGTCCATGTTGTAGTAACGGTAGGTCGCAAGACGCCCGACGAACGTCACGTTGTCGGTCGCGTCGGCGAGCGCCTCGTACTTCTTGAACAGCTCCTGGTTCTCGGGCCGCGGGATAGGATAATAGGGATCGCCCTCCGCCGACGGATATTCGTAGGTGATGGTCGTCACCGGCGCCTGCTGGCCGGTCAGGTGCTTGTACTCGCTGATGCGGGTGTAGGGCACCGACTCGTCCGGATAGTTGACCACGGCGACCGGCTGGTGCTGCTCCTCGTCGAGCGTTTGATGATCGAACTTCAGGCTCCGGTACGGCAGCTTGCCGAACCGGAAATCGAAATATTCGTCGATCGGGCCGGTGAAGATCAGGTGGTCGAAATCGACCTCGTCCTTGACGTCGCGATAATCGGTGCCGAGCCGTTTCTCGATCAGCGGGTTATCGAGCATCGTCTCGAACATCGCCGTGTAGCCGTGCAGCGGCATCGCCTGGAAGGTGTCGCTGAAATAACGGTCGTCGGTATTGGTGCGGGTCGGAATCCGCGAGGTCACCTGCTTGTCGAGTTCGCTCGGGTCGAGGCCCCACTGCTTGCGCGTATAGCCGCGGAAGAACAGCTCGTAGAGCTCGCTGCCCAACGGCGTTGACGACGACGTCCTCGGAGGTCCTGATCTCGTCGACCGGCTCGGCGCGCGAGGCGAGATAGTCAGCGGCCTCCTCGTCGGTCTCGAGGTCGAGTCCGAACAGCTCGTTGAGCGTGGTCCGGTTGATCGGGATCGGCACCAGCTTGCCGCGCACCTGGGCGCGGACCCGGTGCTCATAGGGACGCCACTTGGTGAACTGCGAGAGATAGTCCCACACCTGCTCGCTGTTGGTGTGGAAAATGTGCGGACCGTATTTGTGATAGAGGATTCCCGCCTCGTTCGGCTCGTCATAGGCATTGCCGCCGACGTGGTCCCGCCGGTCGATGAGCAGCACGCGCGCGCCGTGCTGGGTTGCAAGGCGCTCGGCAAGAACGGAGCCGGCAAAGCCGGCTCCGACGATCAGATAGTCATAACGGGCGCTTCCCCGGTCATTCGCGCTCATTCGGCGGCGACCAGCAGGGCCGAAGCGGACACGCCATCCGGTTCGAGCAGCGCTGAAATGAAGCCGCTCATGCGCGCCTGGGTCGTGTCCCAGCTCGCGGCCGACAGCATCAGGTCGGCTTCGGCGAGCCAGCCGCTTTCCGGGTGACGCGACTGCTCGAGCGCCTTTTCGCACGCGGCAACGAACTCTTCCGCACTGGACGCGATGTGTACGCCCTCAAGCTCGCCATAATGGCGAACCACGTCCTTGACCGGCGTCGAAACGACCGGCTTGCCGCCGGCGAGATATTCCGGGGTCTTGGTCGGCGAAATGAATTGCGTCGAATTCGTTCATTGCGAACGGCATCAGGGCGACGTCCCAGCCCGACAGGTAGGACGGCAGCTGATCGTATTTCTTGCCGCCGAGATAGTGGATGTTCGGCCGGTGCGGCAGGTCGTCCTCGGAAATCTTCACGACCGGGCCGACCATGACGAACGACCAGTTCGGACGAAGCGCGGCGACTTGCCCAAGAAGCTCGGTGTCGAAGCGCTCGTCCAGAACGCCGTAGAAGCCGAGTCGGGGCTTCGGCAGGTCTTCCTGGTCGGCCGGGTCGAACAGGTGCGAGCGCGCCTTCGCGAAGTGGCAGCGGTCGACCGACGACGGGAAGCAATGGACGTTGTCGTGACGGTCCTTCTTGGCCTCGTAGAGGCTGGACCCGCCGGTGAAGACGACGTCGGAGCGATCGAGCAGCTCCTGCTCGAGGCTGAGCAGGTGGGCCGGCGCGAACTTGAACTTCGAGAGTTCGTCCATAACGTCGAACACGGTGACGTCGGGCGTGATGTGCCGCGAGAACGGCAGCATCATCGGGGTATAATACCAGGCGACCAGAGGACCGCCGAGGTTGGCGAGGTGAGCATCGAGCAGCCGCCCGAGCGCTGCTTCCCGCGCATCCTCCGGCATTCCGGCCGGGAGGTGCGGGACGGCAATTCGCACGTTCGGGAAATCTTCGGCCTGCCGGACCTGCAGGAACGCGGTCTCGTCGGAGCCGATCTCCACCGGCTCTTCCCAGTAGATGACCGACATTTCGCGGGCGAAGCGGCTCATCAGGTGCTGCGGCCGCTGGAAAACGAAGTTCCACCGCAAGTGCGAAAAGCAGAGAAGAGTGGTGGGTAGCGGATCGCGTGCCGAACGGGCGGCTCCGGATTCAACAGGTACCCCAACGCCGGTCAGCATTTCTCGTTTATCCTCCGTGGTTTTGTTTGCCCACTACATGAACGGGGACAAGGGCATTACGGTTCCGCAATACTGATCAAAGTTAATGCGAATCTTACCGTTGTGCATTGCAGCATCGGCGTAATCGGAAGGAAGCCGACCCATGCCGCGCTCGCTTCCTACGATATGGTTGGTTGCTCGCTCCGCAACAAGGGCGCGATTGACGCTTGCTGGGCCTGCGTGGAAGAGGACCGGCGCAAGGGAGACACGCTTTGGCGACAACCATCCAGGAGCTGGAACGCCGCCGCGACGCGGCGCGGCTCGGTGGCGGCGAGAAGCGCATTGCGGCGCAGCACGCCAAGGGCCGGCTTGACCGCCCGCGAGCGGCTGTCGGTGCTGCTCGATGCGCAACAGCTTCGAAGAATATGACATGTTCGTCGAGCATAATGCGATCGACTTCGGCATGGCCGAGCAGCGCATTCCGGGCGACGGCGTCGTCACCGGCTCGGGCACGATCAATGGTCGGCTGGTCTATGTTTTCGCGCAGGACTTCACTGTGTTCGGCGGCTCGCTGTCCGAGCGCCACGCGCAGAAGATCTGCAAGATCATGGACATGGCGATGAAGGTCGGGGCGCCGGTGATCGGCCTCAACGATTCGGGCGGCGCACGAATCCAGGAGGGCGTTGCCAGCCTCGCCGGCTATGCCGAAGTCTTCCAGCGCAACGTCCTCGCCAGCGGGGTCATTCCGCAGATCAGCCTGATCATGGGCCCGTGCGCGGGCGGCGCGGTCTATTCGCCGGCGATGACGGACTTCATCTTCATGGTGAAGGACTTCGAGCTACATGTTCGTGACCGGCCCGGACGTGGTGAAGACCGTCACAAACGAGGTCGTGACTCAGGAAGAGCTCGGCGGCGCGATCACCCACACCAAAAAGTCGGGCGTCGCCGACGTCGCGTTCGAGAACGACATCGACGCACTTCTGGCGACCCGCGAATTCTTCGATTTCCTGCCGCTAAGCAATCGCAATGACTTGCCGGAACGGCCGTGCGACGATCGGGCCGACCGGCTTGAAGACAGCCTCGACACGCTGGTGCCGCCGAGCGCGGCGACTCCCTACGACATGCACGAGCTGATCCGGAAGGTCGCCGACGAGGGCGATTTCTTCGAGATCCAACCGGCGCACGCGGGCAACATCCTCGTCGGGTTCATCCGCATCGAGGGCCGGACGGTCGGCGTCGTCGCCAACCAGCCGATGGTGCTGGCCGGCGTGCTCGACATCAATTCGTCCAAGAAGGCGGCGCGGTTCGTCCGCTTCTGCGACGCGTTCGACATCCCGATCCTGACCTTCGTCGACGTTCCGGGCTTTCTCCCCGGCGTCGGCCAGGAGCATCACGGCATCATCAAGCACGGCGCCAAGCTGCTGTTCGCTTACGCCGAGGCGACGGTGCCCAAGATCACCGTGATCACGCGCAAGGCCTATGGCGGCGCGTACGACGTGATGAGCTCGAAGCACCTTCGCGGCGACTTGAACTACGCCTGGCCGACCGCCGAGATCGCGGTGATGGGCGCCAAGGGCGCGGTCGAGATCATCTTCCGCGGCAAGACGGCCGACGAGATCGCCGAGCACACCCGCGAATATGAAGAGCGGTTCGCCAACCCCTTCGTGGCCGCAAGCAAGGGCTTCATCGACGAAGTGATCATGCCGCACTCGACGCGGCGGCGGGTAGCGATGGGCCTACGCAAGCTGCGGAACAAGCAGCTCGAGAACCCGTGGAAGAAGCACGACAACATTCCGCTGTGAGGGGGTGAATACTTCGCCTGCAGCCACCCGCCTCTGGGTGTCGTCCGCGTATGATAATGTTATTGTAATGCGCCAGCCTTCACATTATCATGACATGTGAAGGAGTGAGTGGCATGCAGACGGAGCGCGTAACGTTTCTCACGAGTTCCGATCACAAGGCGGCGCTCGATGCTTTCGCGGCTGGCCGCGGCGAATTGGTCGGAAACGTGGTGCGTGAGGCGACTGCACGTTACATCTCGCAGCCGCCGGAAGCGGATGGCAGCTCTGAGGCGGCCCTCGACTTCTTGCTGAACGAACTCGAACAGGCAATTCCCAAGTGGAACGCCAAGTTCGAACTCGATGGAAGCGTCGCTCGACCATGCACATGAGGAAGTACGCAAGGCGCTGGCGAGCGTTGCGGCGACCAAGTGAGCAGTACCGAGAAAGTCTTCGGAGTTGTCAAGTCCGTCATGCTGATGCACGAACGGTTCGACGGGCTCGACGAACGGATCAAGCGGCTCGACGACGATTTGACGAGCCTCAGCCGCAGCCACTCCGATCTGGCGCAGCGGGTCGCACGCATCGAGGGCGTCATGGAAGGTTATGCGCGAGCTTCGTCCTCGCCGAGCAGGCCGCGGCTGCCGAAGAAATGAGCACCTATACCGCGACCATCCGCTGGACGCGCGATCGGAGCACGCGACTTTACCAAGGGCCAGTACAGCCGCGCGCATGAATGGGTGTTCGATGGCGGCGCGGTGGTGGCGGCGAGCCCGAGCCCGCATGTCGTTCCGGCGCCCTGGTCGGACCACGCGGGAGTCGATCCGGAGGAGGCGTTCGTCGCTTCGCTCTCGTCCTGCCACATGCTGTTCTTCGTCGACTTCGCGCGGCGCGACGGGTGGGTCGTCGATGCTATGTCGATGAGGCGGAGGGCGTGCTGGAGAAGCGTGCCGACGGGAATATGGGGATGACCCGGGTGACCCTGCGGCCACGGGTCGAGTTTTGGGCGGAGAAGCGGCCGGATGACGCCGAAATCGCCGACCTCCACCACCGCGCACACGAAGCCTGTTTCATCGCCAATCAGGTGACGACCGAGGTGACGGTCGATCCTTAGCCGTCCTCTACCGCTGCGGCAGAGGGAGGAGCCGCGTAGCGGCGGAGGGTGAGGGCCTTGAGGTCCTTGCCCGGAGAAGACAGGCCGCTCACCCTGGCCCTCTCCCGCAAGCGGAGAGGGAGAAGATGATAACTCGGCCGGCTGAACCATGTCGGAGTGGCGACCCCGTCGATCGAGAAGAGCCTGGAGCTTTACCGCACCATGTTCGGTGCGGAGCCGCACGGCGCCCCGTTCGATCTTCCGGCACAGGGCGTGCGCGTGTGCTTCGTCGATACGCCGAACAGCCAGATCGAATTGATCGAGCCGCTTGGCGAGGACTCGCCGATCGCCAAGTTCATCGAGAAGAACCCGCTCGGCGGCCAGCATCACGTCTGCTTCGAAGTGCCCGACATCCATGCCGCCAAGGCCGAGTTCGAGGCCAAGGGTGCCCGCGTGCTCGGCGAGCCTCGCATCGGCGCCCACGGAACGCCGGTATTTTTCGTCCATCCCAAGGACATGGGCGGCGTGCTGACAGAGATCATGGAGAGCCCGAGCGGCGACGAGTGAACCTCGTCGCGTGTGCTGCTGCTGGAACTAATTCAACTGCCCGCTCAACGCTCTGGCCGTGCTCAGCATTATGACGGTGATGATCGCGACAACAGCGGACAGCACGGCCGGCTGCGGCTGCGCGCTGCCGACGAAGTTCCAGCCGAACGCCAGGAGCGTGGCGACCAATATGCAATCGGCTCGCAGGACCGTGCGCCTGACGATGGACGCCCTGAGGCTCGACTCACGATCGACCGAGCGGATCTGTGCGCGCAACAACTCGCAACGGAGTTGCGCCTCCTCATATGCACGGCACTCCATGCCGTCCAAGTCGTCATCAAATGGCCCATCGAGTATCGCGGCCACGCCTGTCGACACTGGTCCAGCGCTATGTGTTCACTTGCGGTGCTTTGCGGCGATCTCGACAAACTGAGCTCTTATCGTTTCGTGTGGAATGTCACGGAACCGGCCTTGGCCTTGGGCAAAAATCTGCGCCCACGGCGCCCGTCCCCTCCGCGTGAGATTGGAAAGCTGCGACGCATTGAAGGCACTGTAGTCCTGGTAAACGCGGGCAATCACGTCACGTTCTAAATCATCCAAATCGGATCTAGATGGGACGAGGCGGGGGGTTTGTCGCGACGCATGCTGATCGCCGATGCGGCGAGTGACGGGGTTCATGCCGCAGCGGGAAAGCGCCTCGGCAAGACGGCGGTAAACAGGCCCGAAATCCCACGCTTCCGGCCGGTCGCCCGTCAATGGCTGTCCAGTCGTCGCCAAGCACCAACCGTGCGCGATGTAGACCAGCTTCTGAAGTTGCACCTGATCAAGCTCACGGCCTTCTCCCGCCGCCAGCGTAATGAATTCATTTGCAACCTCTGGCGACCAGACCGGCACGAACGCCTCCTCCAACGACACTCATAGTTTGGAGAAGAACGAAACAGGAACCCAAGTTCATCCGGAATGGCGGAAACACTTTATCGAGCGGCAATCCGAAGCGCGTTTGAGCTTGCCTGCGCAGCGCGCTAGGGCGGCGAGGTGACCGACGACCCTCCCGTTCCGATTGGGAATCCCTCGCCGCCAGGGAAGCGCGCGGCAAGGACCTGACGCGCGAGACCGTCGAGGGCATCCGGCTGAGCAACGTCTATGGCCCGGAGGACGCAGCAGGAATCGACAGCGGATTCCCGGGCCTGCCGCCGTTCACGCGCGGGCCTTATGCAACAATGTACGCGGGACGGCCGTGGACCATCCGGCAATATGCGGGCTTCTCGACCGCTGAGGAATCGAACGCCTTCTACCGCCGCAACCTCGCCGCGGGGCAGAAGGGGCTGAGCGTCGCCTTCGACCTCGCGACCCACCGCGGCTACGACAGCGACAATCCGCGCGTCGCCGGCGACGTCGGCATGGCGGGCGTCGCGATCGACACGGTCGAGGACATGAAGCTGCTGTTCGACGGCATCCCGCTTGGCGAGATGTCGGTCAGCATGACGATGAACGGCGCGGTGCTTCCGGTTATGGCCTTCTTCATCGTCGCGGGCGAAGAGCAGGGCGTTCCGGCAAGCGCGCTGACCGGCACGATCCAGAACGACATCCTGAAAGAGTTCGCGGTCCGCAATACCTACATCTACCCGCCCGAACCGAGCATGCGGATCGTCAGCGACATCATCGCTTTCACCAACCGCGAAATGCCGAAGTTCAACTCGATTTCGATCAGCGGCTATCACATGCACGAGGCCGGGGCGACGGCGGTTCAGGAGCTCGCCTACACGCTCGCCGACGGCATGGAATATGTCCGGGCGGCGCAGGCCGACGGGCTCGACATCGACGCGTTTGCAGGACGGCTGAGCTTCTTCTGGGGCATCGGCATGAACCTGTTCATGGAGGTCGCCAAGCTGCGCGCCGGGCGCACGCTGTGGCACCGGATCATGACCCAGCTCGGCGCGCAGAAGGACGAGTGCAAGCGGCTGCGCACGCATTGCCAGACGAGCGGCGTCAGCCTGACCGAGCAGGACCCGTACAACAACATCGTCCGCACCACGATCGAGGCGCTGGCCGCGGTGCTCGGCGGCACGCAGTCGCTGCACACCAACAGCTTCGACGAGGCGATCGCGCTGCCGACCGATTTCAGTGCGCGCATTGCCCGCAACACGCAGCTGATCCTGGCCGAGGAAAGCGGCGTCACGGCGGTCGCCGATCCGCTCGGCGGCAGCTGGTACGTCGAGGCGCTGACCCGCGAGCTGGAGGAGAAAGCCTGGGCGTTGATCGAGGAGGTCGAGGCGCATGGCGGCATGACGAAGGCGGTCGCGGAAGGCTTGCCCAAACATCGGATCGAGGAAGCCGCGGCGGCGCGGGCGGCGAAGGTCGATACGGGCGAGACGGTGATCGTCGGGGTGAACCGCTACCGGCTGGAGAATGAGCCCGAGGTCGACATCCTCGAGGTCGACAACGCCAAGGTCCGCGCGGGGCAGATTGCGCGGATCGAGAAGGTGCGGGCGGCGCGGGACGAGGCGAAAGTTCGCGCTGCGCTGGATGCGCTGACGCGGCTGCCGAAAATCCTCCCCGGAACGGGGAGGGGGACCATGCGCAGCATGGTGGAGGGGGCCCTCTCTCCATGGGAATGAAGTCGAAGCCCCATCGCTCAGTCTTGCACCGGGGCCCCCTCCACCACCCCGCTATGCGGAGTGGTCCCCCTCCCCGTCCCGGGGAGGATCTAATCTCCTTGCCCTCTCGGTCGAGTGCGCCCGCGCCCGCGCTACGCTCGGCGAAATCTCCGACGCGCTGGAGCGGGCATTCGGGCGATACGGCACGAAGCCGGAGCCGGTGCGCGGCATCTATGGGACCGCCCGCAAGGACGGGCGCTGGAAAGCCGCCGAAGAGGGCACGCGTTCCGTCGCTGACCGGCTTGGCCGCAAGCCGCGGATCATGGTCGCGAAGATGGGGCAGGACGGGCATGACCGCGGCGCCAATCTGGTGTCGTCGGCCTTTACGGACCTAGGCTTCGAAGTGGTTCCCGGTCCGCTGTTCCAGACACCGCGCGAGACCGCGCAGATGGCGATCGACAGTGACGTCGACGTGGTCGGCGCAAGCTCGCTCGCCGCGGGCCACCGAACACTCATCCCGGAAATGATCGAAGCGCTGAAGGACATGGGCCGCGCCGACATCAAGGTGGTCGCCGGCGGTGTCATCCCGCCGCAGGATTATGCGGCGCTCCGCGCCGCCGGCGTGCAGGCGATCTTCGGCCCCGGCACCAACCTCGCGGACGCCGCCGACGAAGTGCTGCGCTTGCTCGGGCATAACCGCCCGCCGCTCGACGAGGCGGCTGAGTGAGGAAGGCGTTCGTCGTCCTCACGCTGGTTACGATCCCGATCACGGCTTTGGTGTGTGGAGCTACTGGCATATTATGCATGGCTGGCGGATTGCCCCGGCTTGGAAGCTGGTGCGCCCAACGCCTTGTCGCTTAGAGAGAGCAATCGCTGGTTCTGTTGGCGCTGGCCGTTTGACGCTGATCTATGGCGCGGCTGCGATATTGCTTCGCAGCCGGCAGTAGGCGTCCATAGATGTTCAAGAAAATCCTGATCGCCAATCGCGGGCGAAATCGCTTGCCGGGTGATCCGCACCGCGCGAGCGCATGGGCATCAAGACGGTCGCGGTCTATTCCGACGCCGACGCGCGCGCGCCGCATGTGCGGATGGCGGACGAGAGCGTTCGGCTTGGGCCCGCCGCCCGCGGCCGAATCCTATCTCAAGGCCGAGCTGATCATCGACGCGTGCAAGGCGACCGGCGCGGAGGCGGTGCATCCGGGCTATGGCTTCCTGTCCGAGCGCGACGAGCTTCGCTCAAGGCGCTGGCCGACGCCGGCATCGCCTTCATCGGGCCGCCGCCGAACGCGATCGCGGCGATGGGCGACAAGATCGAATCCAAGAAGCTCGCGCAGGCGGCCGGCGTCAACGTCGTGCCCGGCTATCTCGGCGACATCGCGACGACCGACGAGGCGGTGAAGATCGCCGGCGAGATCGGCTATCCGGTGATGATGAAGGCCTCGGCCGGCGGCGGCGGCAAGGGCATGCGGCTCGCCTGGTCACGAGACGGACGTCCGCGAGGGCTTCGAGAGCGACAAGCGCGAGGGGCTGAGCAGCTTCGGCGACGACCGCGTGTTCATCGAGAAGTTCATCGAGCAGCCGCGCCACATCGAGATCCAGCTGCTCGGCGACCAGCACGGCAACATCCTCTACCTGAACGAGCGCGAATGCTCGATCCAGCGGCGGCACCAGAAGGTGGTCGAGGAAGCGCCGTCGCCCTTCGTCACGCCCGAGATGCGCAAGGCGATGGGCGAGCAGGCGGTCGCTCTGGCGCGGGCGGTCGGCTACTATAGCGCCGGGCACGGTCGAGCTGATCGTCTCCGGCGCCGACCCGACCGGCAAGAGCTTCTACTTCCTCGAGATGAACACGCGGCTGCAGGTCGAGCATCCGGTGACCGAGGCGATCACCGGCCTCGACCTGGTCGAGCAGATGATCCGCGTCGCGGCCGGCGAGAAGCTGGCGTTCACGCAGGACGATGTGCAGCTCAACGGCTGGGCGATCGAAACGCGCGTCTATGCCGAGGACCCCTATCGCGGGTTCCTGCCGAGCACCGGGCGGCTGGTGCGCTACCGCCCGCCGGTCGAGCATCAGCGACGATGGATCGCGTCGTTCGCGTCGACGACGGCGTGTTCGAGGGCGGCGAAGTGTCGATGTTCTACGACCCGATGATCGCCAAGCTGATCACCTGGGCGCCGACCCGCGAGGCGGCGATCGACGCGCAGGTCGACGCGCTCGACCAGTTCGTGATCGACGGCATCGGCGACAATGTCGATTTCCTCTCCGCGCTGATGCAGCACCCGCGCTTCCGCTCGGGCGATATCACCACCGGCTTCATCGCCGAGGAATATCCCGAGGGCTTCCACGGCGCTCCGGCCGACGCGCAGCTGATCGGCGGACCTGGCGGTGATCGGCGGCATGGTCGCGGTGATCGGCGACGAGCGCGCGGCGGAGATCAGCGATCAGCTCAGCGGTCGGTCTGCCGTTCCCGGGCGAGCGCGTGGTGCGGATCGGCGGCGAAGACCATCGGGTGCGGATCAAGCCGTACAAGGGCGGGACGCTGGCGGTGCTCGACGGCGAGGGTCCGATCGATATCGTCGGTCGCTGGACGCCGGGACAGCGGCTGCTGACGGTGGTGATCGACGGCCGCACGCGCATCGTCCAGGTCCGGCGCGCAGGCCGCGGCTGGGAGCTCCAGACGCGCGGCGCCAGCCATGCGGTGCAGGTCCTGCCGCCGCACGTCGCCGAACTGTCGAAGCACATGATCGAGAAGGTGCCGCCGGACCTGTCGCGGCTCCTGTCTGGCCCGATGCCCGGCCTGCTGACCAAGCTCGACGTCGCGGTGGGCGACAAGGTCGAGCCGGGCCAGCCGGTCGCGGTCATGGAAGCGATGAAGATGGAGAACATCCTGCGCGCGCCCAAGGCCGCGACGGTCAAGGCGACGCCGGCCAAGGCGGGCGACAGCCTCGCCGTCGATCAGGTCATCCTCGAGTTCGAGTAGCGCCTCACGCGCTGGTCCCGCCGTCGACGGTGATCGCGGCGCCGTTCACGTCGCGGTTTTCGGGCAGGCACAGGGTCAGGATCATCGTCGCCACGGCCTCCGGCGACACCAGCCGGCCGCTGGCGTTCATCGCGGTGATCGCGGCGAGAGCCTGCTCCTGGCTGCGTCCGGTCTTCTCGACGACGCGCCCGGCAGATTGGCGCGTCATCGGCGTGTCGACGTAGCCGGGGCAGACGGCGTTCACCGTCAGGCTTGTCTTCGCATATTCGGCGGCGAGGCTGCGCATCAGGCCGATCATGCCGTGCTTGGACGCCGAATAATGCGCGGCATAGGGCAGCCCGCGCAGGCCCGCGACGGAAGCGACGAAGACGAGACGGCCGTTTTCGCTGTGGCGCAAGTCGGAAATCGCCGCCTGCGCGCAGTCGAACGCGGCGGTCAGATTGACCGCGATGATCCGGTCCCAGCTGTCGCGGCTGGTCTTCGCGAAGGGCGCGCTGTCGGCGATGCCGGCGTTCACAACCAGAATGTCGATCGGCCCATAAGCGGCGCGGGCAATTTCGAACGCGCGGGCGAGGGCGTCGCGATCGGTCACGTCGCAGGCGGTCGCCGCGCCAGCGATGCGCTCGGCGAGCTCTTCGAGCGGCTGCAGCCTCCGGCCGAGCACAGTCACTCGCGCACCCGCCGCGGCGAGTTGCTCGGCGGTCGCCGCCCCGATGCCGGTTCCGCCGCCGGTAATCAGCGCGTGGCGGCCTTCGAGCTTGCCCGTCATTCGACCAGCTTGGCGCAGGGGCAATCAGGTGGCAAGGCGAGCGGCGATGAAGCTTGCGATCCTCGAAACCGGTGCCCCTCCGGGCGACCTCGCCAGCCGCTTCGGCGATTATCCCGCGATGTTCAGAGCGTTGCTCGGTGAGGGGTTCGAGGTGGAGTCCTTCGATGTGCAGCGCGGGCGCTTCCCCGCGTCCGGCTCCCACGATGCATATTTGATCACCGGCTCGCCGGCGGGCGTCTATGAGCCGCTGCCGTGGATCGCGGAGCTGCTCGACTTCATCCGCTCGGCGAGAAACAGCAAGCTGGTCGGCATCTGCTTTGGGCATCAGGCGATGGCCGAAGCGCTCGGCGGCCATGTCGAGAAATCCGACAAGGGCTGGGGCGCGGGGCTGCACCGCTATTCGGTGGTCGACCCGGGAGCCGTGGATGGACGCGGTGGCGACGATCGCTGCGCCCGCTTCGCACCAGGACCAGGTCGTCGTTCAGCCGCCCGAGCACCGACGTCGTGCTGCGCTCGGACTTCACGCCATTTGCCGGGCTGGCGTGGACCGACCGGCAGGCGATCTCCTTCCAGTTTCATCCCGAATTCTCGGCCGAGTTCGCCAAGGCGCTGATCGAGCAGCGCCACGATCGCGTGCCGGAGCCGCAGCGGGCGATGGCGTCGCTCGACGCGCCCAACGACAATGCCCGTGTCGGACGCTGGATCCGCAACTTCCTCACCGGAGAAACTGAATGAAGACCCGCGCCGCCGTCGCCTTCGCCGCCAAGCAGCCGCTCGAGATCGTCGAGGTCGACCTCGAAGGCCCGAAGGCCGGCGAAGTGCTGGTCGAGATCATGGCGACGGGCATCTGCCACACCGACGCCTACACGCTCGACGGGCTCGACAGCGAAGGGCTGTTCCCGTCGATCCTCGGCCATGAGGGCGCCGGCATCGTCCGCGAGGTCGGCGCCGGGCGTGACCAGCGTGAAGCCGGGCGACCACGTCATCCCGCTGTACACGCCCGAATGCCGCCAGTGTAAGTCGTGCCTCAGCGGCAAGACCAACCTGTGCACCGCGATCCGCGCGACCCAGGGCAAGGGCGTGATGCCCGACGGCACCAGCCGCTTCAGCTACAAGGGCGAGACGATCTTCCATTACATGGGCTGCTCGACCTTCTCGAACTTCACCGTGCTGCCCGAGATCGCGGTCGCGAAAATCCGCGAGGACGCGCCGTTCCAGACCAGCTGCTACATCGGCTGCGGCGTCACCACTGGCGTCGGCGCGGTGGTCAACACGGCCAAGGTCGCAGGCCGGCGACAATGTCGTCGTGTTCGGCCTCGGCGGCATCGGGCTCAACGTCATCCAGGGCGCGAAGCTGGTCGGCGCGAACCGGATCGTCGGCGTCGACATCAACCCGGCGCGCGAGGAATGGGGCCGCAAGTTCGGCATGACCGACTTCATCAACGGCCGCGGCAAGGACCGGCGAGGCAGATCGTCGCCGAGGTCGCTCGCGCATCACCGACGGCGGCGCCGACTATACGTTCGACGCGACCGGCAACACCGAAGTCATGCGCACCGCGCTCGAATGCTGCCATCGCGGCTGGGGCACCAGCATCATCATCGGCGTTGCCGAAGCGGGCAAGGAGATCGCCACGCGGCCGTTCCAGCTGGTCACCGGCCGCAACTGGCGCGGCACCGCGTTCGGCGGCGCCAAGGGCCGCACCGACGTGCCCAAGATCGTCGACTGGTACATGGACGGCAAGATCGCGATCGACCCGATGATCACGCACGTGCTGACGCTCGAGGAAATCAACAAGGGCTTCGACCTGATGCACGCGGGGGAGAGCATCCGCGCGGTCGTGGTTTACTAAGGAAGGGCAGAGGCAATGTTCAGTCACGTCATGGTCGGATCGAACGACCTCGACCGCTCGAAGCACTTCTACGACGCGCTGCTCGGCAAGACGGCGCACGTTCAGGACGACAACGGGCGCCTGATGTACCGCAACAACGGCGCAGTGTTCATGGTCACCCGGCCGATCGATGGCGAGCCGGCGCATGCCACGCGCAATGGCGGCACCATCGGCTTCAACTTCGACAGCCCGGAAGAGGTCGACGCCTGGCAGCGCGCGGGCGTCGGCGCTGGCGGCACCGCGATCGAGGATCCGCCCGGCTATCGCGACGGCCCGTCGGGCAAGCTCTATCTCGCTTATCTGCGCGATCCCGACGGCAACAAGCTTTGCGGGCTGCACCGGCCGCCGCAGTGACGCATCGAGATCGTCTCGCGAGAACAAGTCGCATGGCGGGCGACAACTGGTCGTCAAGCCACGCGTCGTCGGCGACGGGCACCGACATGACCTTCTCGGTCTTCCTGCCTCCGCAAGCCGAGAGCGGGGCGCAAGCTGCCGGTGGTCTGGTATCTGTCGGGCCTGACCTGCACCCACGCCAATGTCACCGAGAAGGGCGAGTATCGCGCCGCCTGCGCCGAGCTCGGCCTGATCTTCGTCGCGCCCGACACCAGCCCGCGCGGCGACGGCGTTCCGGACGATCCCGAAGGCTACGACTTCGGGCAGGGCGCCGGCTTCTATGTCGACGCGACGCGAGGAGCCCTGGGCGCAGCAACTTCCGGATGTGGACCTATGTCGACCGACGAGCTGCCGGCGCTGGTCGCGGCCGAGTTCCCGGCCGACATGGCGCGGCAGGCGATCATCGGCCATTCGATGGGCGGGCATGGCGCGCTGACCGTCGCGCTGCGCCATCCCGAGCGCTTCCGCTCGGTCTCGGCCTTCGCGCCGATCGTCGCGCCGGGCCAGGTGCCGTGGGGACAGAAGGCGCTCGGCGGCTATCTCGGCGATGACCGAGGCGTCTGGCGGCGGCATGATGCCGTCGCGCTGATCGAGGATGGCGCGCGCGTGCGCGAACTGCTGGTCGATGTCGGCGATGCCGACCCGTTCCTGGAACAGGAACTGAAGCCCGAGCTGCTGGAAGCGCCTGCGCCGACGCTGGCATCCCGCTGACGCTGCGGCGTCAGCCGGGCTACGACCACAGCTATTACTTCATCTCGACCTTCATGGCCGACCACCTGCGCTGGCACGCGGAGCGGCTTCACTGAGGCGAGCTCAGGCCGGACGAAACTGCAGCGACAATCCGTTCATGCAGTAGCGCAGCCCCGTCGGCTTGGGGCCATCGTCGAAGACATGGCCAAGGTGCCCGCCGCACTGGGCGCAAAGAACTTCGGTGCGCTCGAACCCAAGCGTCCGGTCGGCGCGAGTGCGCACCGAATTGGGCAGCGGCTTCCAGAAGCTCGGCCATCCCGTGCCGCTCTCGAACTTGGTGGCCGAGCTGAACAGGGCATGTTGGCACCCGGCGCAGACGAACTCGCCGCGGCGGTGCTCTTTCAGCAACGGACTGCTGAACGGAGGCTCGGTTGCCGCCTGCCGCAGCACCGCGAAGCGTCGTGGCTCCAGGATTCGGTGCCACTCGGCGGTCGAGTGGGAGACAGGGAACCCGGCTGCGGCCCCACGTGACGGGCGCAGGAAAACGGCGGCGCCGATCGCCGCGGCAGTGCCGGCGACGAAAGTTCGGCGATCAAGTACAGAGCGCATGACACGCAACTCCGGTGGAATGTCCTCGATACTGCCGGAATAGAGCGATCGGATGCATCATGCCGCTTCCAAGGTGCCAGACGCGACGACCGGACGCGGTCGCGAGCGCCGGTCGGCGACCCTCCGGGCGGCTCGACCGAGACGGCGAGGGTGGCGCCGGCCAGCATCAGTCGGCTGGCGTCTGCGGGCAAGCGCACGATGCTCTGCTTCAATTCGGGCATCACCCCGAGCGACCGCGGCTTGCCGCCGGCAGGGATGACCCACAACTCATGAGATCGCGTGGGCCGCAGCGGCAGCCCCGCGGCGGTCGCCAGCAACAGCTGCCCACGCTGCGAATCCCAGCTTGCCACCAACGCAATCTGCTGGTCGGCGGCGAGACGCGCGACCATCGGTGCGGACGCGACCTGCGGGGCCTTGGCGACCGGGACTACAGCCGGAGGCCGAAACAGCATGAAAAGCGCAAGTGAGGCGGCGAGGGCCGTCATTGCTGCAGCGACTCCGCGCCAGATCGTCAGCTTGCGCTGCAACCTGTACACATTGCGTGGCGCCGAGGCACCGGCACTCGCCTGTTCGATGCGCGCCCAGAGCCCTGCCGGAGGTGACACCGGTTCGACCTCGTCCAGTATCGGCCCGAGCCGCCCAAGCCAGCGCTCGACCTCGGCACGGAAGTTCGGATCGGTGGCCGCGAGCCGGCGCGCGCGTGTCCGCTCCTCGCCGTCGAGGATGCCGAGCGCATATTCGGCGGCCAGCGAGGGCAGGTCCTCCGGAAAGGTTCGGTCGTCCGTCATCGGTCGAGACACCCGCGCAGCCGCTGCAGGCCGCGGCGGACCCAGCTTTTCATGGTTCCGAGCGGCACGCCTTCGCGTTCGGCAAGCTCCGGATAGGTGGCGCCGTCTAGGAACGCCGACTGGATCGCCAGGCGTGCGCGGTCTTCGAGTTCCTTGAGACAATCGGCCAGACGCGAGCGGTCCTGCTGGCGCTCCACCAGTTCGAAGGCCGACGGGCCATCATCTTCGACCTGCGACGCGGCATCGAGCTCGTGGCTCGGAGCGCCCCGCTGACGAAGCCGATCAATGGCCTTGTTGCGCGCGAGCACCGCGAGCCAGGTGATTGCACTGGCCTTCGACGGGTCGAACCGCTCGGCCTTCTGCCAGACCCGAATGTAGGTTTCCTGCAGCACGTCCTGCGCTTCCGGCTCATTGCCCAATAGCCTCAGGCAAATACCGTAGAGCTTGGCGGAGGTTCGCTCGTAAAGAACCGCGAATGCCTGCCGGTCGCCGGCGGCGGAGGCGTGCATCAGCGCGACGAGGTCGACCTCGCTGTCACGACCCTGGCCAGCCCGCCGATCCATTGAGGTCGTCATGGCAAATGCAGCGCCCGCGCGGAAGTGAAAAAGGGCGGAAGGAGGGCGAGGAACGGGCGGTCCCCGCTGCTCCTTCCGCCGGCGCCCGGCCGATCGCAACCGGGCTGCAAGCTCATCACGGCATGAGCACGCGGTCGACGACGTGGATGACGCCATTCGACTGCATGACATTGGGGATTGTGATCGTTGCCTTGCCACCCTTGGCGTCGATGATCATCCAGCGATTGCCCATCTTGCGGAACATCAGCTTCTCGCCCTCGACCGTCGGCAGCGTCGCTGTGCCGTGATGGCTTGCCGCGAGCGCCGCGATCTGCCCGGCGGTGTAGCGTCCGGGCACGACGTGATAGGTCAGCACCTTGGTGAGCATCGCCTTGTTCTCGGGCTTGAGCAGCATGGCCACGGTTCCGGCCGGCAGCCGATCGAATGCGGCATTGGTCGGAGCGAATACCGTGAACGGTCCCTTGCCCGACAGCGTGTCGACCAGCCCGGCTGCCTTGACCGCGGCAACCAGCGTCGTGTGGTCCTTCGAGTTCATCGCATTCTGGACGATATTTCGCGTCGGATACATCGCGGCCCCGCCGACCATCGGGTTGCGGGCGGATGCGACCGATCCGAATGCAAGCGCTGCAGCGCATCCGAGGGCGATCGAGCGAAGGACTTGGGACATCTGGATTCTCCTGTTGAGCAGGTTGGTCTGCGCAAGGAGATACGGCGCCAGCTGCCTGCCGGATGCAGCCAGGCTGCCGATTCTGTCGCCTGAATCGGTTCGTTTGCACCCTTTCGAAATCTCAAATCCGCCGACGTGCATCCGCGGGGCTGCTGGACTCGTAACTGCCTGACCGACTCAACAGGAGGAAGCCATGCAACAGGGCGTTTTCAATGGTTACAGGATTGCGGGAATTGCTTTGGCGGGCGCGGCGATCGTCGCGGTTCCCATCGCGTCGCATGCGCAGAGCCATGCCACCATCATCGGCCGAGCCGACCTCATGCCGCTGAATGGAAGCCACGCGCGGGGGCAGGCCGAGCTTCGCCTGTCGGCCGACCAGCGGACTTTGACCGTGATCATCCAGGCCAGCGGGCTCGAGCCCGGCGGCATCCACATCAGCCATATTCATGGCCTCAGCCAGAACGGTCATTCGATCAATTCCACCTGTCCGACCATGGCCGACGACGCCGATCACGACGGCTATGTCGAGCTTGCCGAAGGCGCAGTGAAATATGGGCCGATCCTGGTCGACTTCATGAACATCGACCCGGACACCGACGGCCGGGTCAACTTCAAGAAGGACTTCGATCTCAGCGGATCGCAAGCGGCACTGCCGCTGCAGATGCGGCACATCGTGATTCATGGAATGACGGTGAACGGCGCCGGTGCCGGAACGCCCGGCGAAGTCGATGGCACGTCCGGATACAAGACGGTGCTGCCGGTACTGTGCGGGGACATCCGGGTGACTGGAAGCGGCAATCCGCTGCAGTTCCGCAAGGTAGGATAGCGTCCGTTCCGCGCGCGCCAGTCGACGGCGCGCGCGGGCCCGTTATCCGCGCTGCATCGTCAGGTTCGTCATCTCCGGCGTGGGACCCATGTTGGCCGCGAGATGCGCCATGATCCAGATGGTGCCGATCAGCACCAGGAACACGATGATCATGCCGAACGCGAGCGCGAGCACGTTGTTGGTATTGTCCGGTCCGCTGGTGATGTGGAGGAAGAAGACGAGGTGAACGCCCATCTGGGCTATCGCGAGCACGACGAGCCCGACCGCCACGCCCGGGCCCCACAGCGCCGGAGTCGACGCGACCCAGAAGGATACGGCGGTGAGAAGAAGCGCAAGACCGAGGCCGACGACGTAGCTCAGCGTTTCGCTGAGAAGGCTGTCGTGTGGGTCCCCGGGGGCGACGTTGAGCGGGTCGTTAGGCTCGGCCGGAGCGCCGCCGCGAGCTCGGGTTGGTCCGTGGTCATGGCAATGTCCCGATCAGATAGACGATGGTGAAGATCGCGACCCAGATGATGTCGAGCGCGTGCCAGAAGATGCTGAGGCACAACAGTCGCCGCATGACGTGCGGCGGTCCGAACCCCTTGGTCCAGATCTGCGCCATCATGGTGCCGATCCACATCAGGCCCGCCGTCACGTGCGCGCCGTGGCAGCCGACAAGTGTGAAGAAGGCTGACAGGAAGGCGCTTCGCTGCGGCCCCGCGCCTTCATGGATCATCGTTGCGAACTCGGTGAGTTCGATCGCCAGGAAGATCAGCCCGAAGCCGCCGGTGACGAGCAGCCAGACCTGAGTCCACAGCATGTTCGCCCGCCGCGCCGCGATGATCGCCAGCCCGCAGGTGAAGGTCGACAGGAGAAGCGCCGCGGTTTCGACCGCGACCAGCTTGCGGCTGAACAGCTCGTTGGTCGTCGGGCCGCCGTCGGTCGCGTGAGCAAGCGCAGCGTAGCTGGCGAACAGCGCGGAAAAGAGGATGATGTCCGAGAGCACGAACAGCCAGAAGCCGTAGGGAACGACGATGCTCTTGGACTGAGGGCCGCGGTGGCCGAGGCCGGTATCCTCGGAGCCGCCGTGCGTGAGGCCGATGGCGGCAGCTTCGGTTGCGCTCATGCCGGCACCGTCAGGGTCTTCAGGAGCTCGGCCCGGACGCGCCGGCGCTCGCGCTCGAGCTCGGCGACCTCGGCGGCCGGGATGACATGCTCATGCTCGTCGTGCCAGGCGTACCACGCCATCGCCGCAAAGGAGCCGAGCAGGCCGACGATCGCCAGCCACCAGATGTACCAGATCACCGCAAAGCCCGTCATCGACGCGAAGAAGGCGCACATGACGCCCACTGGCGTGTTGAGCGGCATTTCGATGTCCTCGTATTTGGGCTCCTCGATGAGCTTCTCCTCGCGGATCGCGGTGAGCTTGCGGGTCCAGTAGGCCTCCTCGCCGTGGACGTCGGGAAGGACCGCGAAGTTGAAGTGCGGCGGCGGAGACAGCGTCAGCCACTCGAGCGTCCGGCCGTCCCACGGATCGCCGGTGATGTCGCGGCGGCGGTCGCGGGTCTTGATCGAGTAGAGGAGCTGGACGACGGTCAGGATGATCCCGGCGAAGATGACCAGCGCACCGATCATTGCGACCGTCAGATAGGGCCGCCAGCTCGGGTCCGAGATGTGCTGAAGGCGGCGCGTCGCGCCCATGAACCCGAGCGCATATTCGGGGAACCAGGCGAGATAGAAGCCGATGAACCAGCACCAGAAGATGATCTTCCCGAGCCGCTCGTCGAGCGTGAAGCCGAACGCCTTGGGGAACCAGTAGGTATAGCCGGCCATCACCGCGAACACGACCGAGCCGATGATCACGTTATGGAAGTGGGCGACCAGGAACATGCTGTTGTGGACGACAAAGTCGACCGGCGGGATGGCAAGCAGGACGCCGGTCAGGCCGCCCAACGCGAACGTGATCATGAACCCGATCAGATAGTGCATCGGAACGCTGAACCGGACCCGGCCCCCGTACATCGTGAACAGCCAGTTGAAGATCTTCACTCCGGTGGGAACCGCGATGATCATGCTGGCAATGCCGAAGATCGCGTTGACGTCAGCGCCGGCGCCCATCGTGAAGAAGTGGTGCAGCCAGACGCAGAAGGAGATGATGCAGATCGCCATCGTCGCGAAGACCATCGACCGGTAGCCGAACAGCGGCTTGCCCGAGAATGTCGACGCGACTTCCGAAAAGATGCCGAACGATGGCAAGGCTAGGATGTAGACTTCCGGATGCCCCCAGACCCAGATCAGGTTCATGTAGAGCATCGAGTTGCCACCGCCGTCGTTGGTGAAGAAGTGGAAGCCGAGGTAGCGGTCGAGCATCAGCATCGAGTAAGTGGCGGTCAGCACCGGAAAGGCGGCCAGGATCAGCAGGTTCGCGGCGAGCGAGGTCCAGCAGAACACCGGCATGCGCATGTAGCTCATGCCGGGAGCGCGGATCTTGAGGATGGTGGTCACGAAATTGACCGCGGTGAGGACGGTGCCGACGCCCGCGATCTGCAAGGCGACCAGGTAGTAATCGACCCCCACTCCGGGCGAGAAGGCCTTCTCGCTGAGCGGCGGGAAGGCGAGCCAGCCTGTCCGCGCGAACTCGCCGATGAACAGGCTGAGGTTGACCAGCAGTGCTCCGGATGCGGTCAGCCAGAAGCTGACATTGTTCATGGTCGGGAAGGCGACGTCGCGAACGCCGAGCTGCAACGGAACGACGAAATTCATCAGCCCGATGATGAACGGCATCGCCATGAAGAAGATCATGATCGTGCCGTGGGCGGAGAAGATCTGGTCGTAATGCTCGGGCGGAAGATAGCCCTGGCTGGCGCCGATCGCGAGCGATTGCTGAAGGCGCATCATCAGCGCGTCGGCAAAGCCGCGAAGCAGCATCACCAGCGCGAGCACGATGTACATGACGCCGATCCGCTTGTGGTCGGTGGACGTGATGTACTCATTCCACAGGAACGGGAACCAGCCGTTTCGCCAGACCCAGATTGCAACCGCGGCGATGGCGAGGAGCACGACGATCGACGTGATCAGCGGGATCGGCTGGTGAAGCGGGATCGCGTCCCAGGTGAGCTTGCCGAACATTACTTGCCTGATTCCAGCGGGGGCTTGGGGGACACGTGCATCGCCGGCGGAGTTGTCTTCGGCGAAATTGGCCGAGGCGCCTGGTCGGCGAGGATCGCCTGGAAGAGATTGGGAGCAACGCTTCCAAAGGTCATCGGCCGCAGGTAGCTGCTCGGCTTGGCAAGCGCGGCATAGGCCTTGCCGTCGAGGGCCTGGCCGGAGCCGCGAACCCCTTGCGTCCAGGCGGCGAACTGCTCGCGTGGGACTGCGTGCACCTTGAACTGCATGCCGGAAAAGCCGTCGCCACTGTATTGCGCAGAAAGACCGTCATAGACGCCGGGCTTGTCGGCTTGCAGGTTCAACTGAGTCGTCATCCTCGGCATCGTGTAGATCATCGTGCCCATCTGCGGGACGAAGAAGGCGTTCCACACGGTCGCCGAAGTCAGATGATAGGTGACCGGCGTGCCAGCGGGTACGACCAGCTGATTGACCGTCGCAATCCCCTGGTCGGGGTAGATGAACAGCCATTTCCAGTCGAGCGACACGACCTGGACATCGAGATGATTTTGAGGCGTTGCGGCCGGCAGCGGCTTGGCCGGGTCGAGATCGTGGGCCCCGATCCACGCAATTCCTCCGAGCAGCAGGACAGTCAGCGCGGGAATTGCCCACACGACCATTTCGACAGCGCCGGAGTATTCCCAGTCGGGGCGGTAAACCGCCTTGCGATTGCCGGCCCTGAACCACCAGGCGACGGCCACCGTCGCGATCATCGTCGGGATGACGATCGCCAGCATGATCGCCGTGGAATTGATCAGGATCTGCTTTTCGGCGCTTCCGACCGGACCGACCGGATTGAGGATGCCGCGGTCGCAGCCGCTTGCGAGCAAGGTCACCGCAGCTGCAGCGGCAATGCGCCGCTTGCTGACCGGGTGAGTGCCGCCGAATGTCTTCACGAGCCCCGCTTTCCGCGTGAACCTTTAGACGAACGCAAGCCGATGCGGGTTCCGTATTCCTACGTACTCGAACCCGTAGCCTGGTGACCCCAACGGGACTCGAACCCGTGTTTTCGCCGTGAAAGGGCGACGTCCTAGACCGCTAGACGATGGGGCCGGAAGGCGCTCGCCGGTTAGGCGAGGGGCCCAAGGGCGTCAAGCAAGCGGGTCAGGCGTAAGCCGCATCGTCGAGGTGCATCTCGGCCGCGTTTCCGCCGTTCCATTCGTCGCGCTTGATGCTGCCGGCCAACCACCAGCGGCGGTCGGGCGCGGAGGACAGCAGGGCTTGGCCGAGGTCACTCTGGGCGCTCCGGAAGGCGATCCACTTGAAGCTTCGCCCGTCGTCGCCGCAGGCAATGCCGCGGACGTGGCCATTGCCGACAATACTCGTCTTGAACAGCCGAGCGGGGCCGGCGGCGACGCGAGGGCTTGGCCAGCCTGCGCCGTAGGGGCCGCCCGCGTCCAGTGCGTCGCACAGGTTCGCAGCGACTCCACCGGGAGCGAGCAGCGCGTCGAGAAGCAAGGCGCGGTCGCCGCGCGACTTTTCGACATCGATGGCAAGTCGCTCGTTGATGAAGTCGCGGAACGGCTCGAGGCCACCGGGCGCAAGCGTCAGCCCCGCCGCCATCGCGTGACCGCCGCCGGCAACCAGCAAGCCGCTTTCCTTGGCGGCGAGCACTGCAGCGCCGAGATCGACGCCCGAGATCGAGCGCCCCGAGCCCTTCCCGCTGCCGTCCTCGCATTCGGCGATGACGATTGTGGGACGGCCGAAGCGCTCCTTGATGCGCCCGGCGACGATTCCGATGACCCCCTGGTGCCAGCCGCTGCTCATGACGGTGAGGACGGCCGCCCCGTTGAGCTTGGCCGCCTGTTCTTCGGCCTGCTCGCAGACCAGCATCTCGATGGCGCGGCGCTCTTCGTTCAGGCGGTCTAGTTCGGCGGCCAGCGAGCGCGCCTCTTCGGGATCGGTGCAGGTCAGGAGGCGCACGCCGAGATCCGACTTCCCGACCCGCCCGCCGGCGTTGATCCGCGGGCCAAGCGCGAAGCCGAGATCGCGGCACGAGGGCGGCTTCACCAGCCGCGCCGCTTCCGCCAGAGCTGCCAGTCCGACGTTCTGGCGGGCCGCCATGACCTTCAGGCCCTGGGTCACGAACGCCCTGTTGAGGGTGCGCAGGCGCGCGACGTCGGCGACGGTGCCGAGCGCGACCAGATCGAGGAGGTCGATGATCTTCGGCTCTTCCCGGGTCTCGAACGCGCTGCGCGCCCGCAACTCGCGGATCAGCGCGACACCGAGCAGGAAGGCCATGCCGACGGCGGCGAGGTGGCCGTGCGCGGCGCCATCCGGGCTCTCGTCGAGGCGATTGGGATTGATCAGCGCGTGGGCGACCGGGAGCAGGCTCGCGCACTGGTGGTGATCGACGACGATGACGTCGAGCCCGGCGGTCCGAGCTTCGTCCAGCGCCTCGAAGGCCTGGGCACCGCAATCTACGCAGACGGCAACGGTGGCCCCACGACCCTTGAGTTCGACGAGTGCTTTTCCGCTCGGCCCATAGCCTTCCATCAGCCGGTCGGGGATGTAGACGATGGGCTCGGCACCGAGCCTTCGCAGCAGCAGGACCAGCAGCGCGGCGCTGGTCGCTCCGTCGACATCGTAATCGCCGAAGATGGCGACCGTCTCGTTCGCCTGGATCGCGTCGGCAAGTCGCCTGGCGCCGGTCTCCATGTCCTTGAAGCAGGAGGGGTCAGGCAGGAAATCCCGGATTCGCGGATCCCGGTGGCGGGCGAGGTCCCCGCGCTCGACGCCGCGGGCGAGCAGCAACTCGTCGAGAAGCTCATCCATGCCGCTTGCAGGCTCGTTAGACCGGCGCCAGCGCCACGGCTGCCCGGTCACGGATCGTTCGATGTTGAGGGGCGCCTGCACGCGCGTAACCTATGGTCGCGGGATTCCGCGGTCCAGAGCGCGACTGGGCCGGACCTTCGATATTCTGTGGATACCGCTGAAATCCGCGGCGATTAATGCTTCGCGGGCGCCTTCTTCGGCGGCGACGGGTACTTTTCGGACGCGGCTTTCATTTTCTGCATCATGTCCGGCATCAGCTTCATCATTTCCGGCATGCTGGTGAAGATCGATCGCATCATGTCCGGATCGACCCACACCTGCATGTACTGGGTGGCAAGCGCATGCCCGCTGGGCGTCGCAAAGAAGCTGTTGATGTCGCCAAGCTGGTGCTCGTCGAAGCGCCGCGCCATCGACCGTGCGAGACCGTCGCGAATGCGTGGATCCAGGATTTCCGAGACCTTGCCCGCTTCCTCGGCCACCACCTGCTTCATCGCGGCCGAGCGCTGATCGAAATAGGGGTCAGCCGCGACCGCATCGTCGTGGATCGACCGCTCCTCGCCGCCCATGGCTGCCGTCTTCGACCTGACCTTCCCGGGCAGGTCCGATTCCTTGAGCTGCATTACGCGATCGAAGACGTTGCCCATCATTCCCGTCATCAAGCTCGCATAGGCGCCGTTCGGCCACATCGCGGCGGCGGACGTGCGGGCAAGCACCAGCCGCGCCGGATCGGGATCGGGCTGCGGGGGGAAGAGCTTGTCGAACATGGCGAAGACAGCGCTCATGTCCGCTGCGGACTTGGTGGCCGCCGGATGCGGCATGGCCGGCTTGTGCGGAACAGTCGCGGCAGAAACGGCCGGCGTCGAAAGCGCGACCAAGCTCGCGCCGAGAATCATTGCACGCATGGATTGCCCCCCTTGCAGTAAGGCAGATTTAACTTGTGGACCGGGGCTGTCCAGTCATCGGCGGTCGGCCTCGTGCTGGAGCAACTCCGAGCGCACCCGAACGGCCCTCGATCCGACCCGGGTCTCGACGAGAAACACTGCAAAGGCGAAGCCGATGGCGATCATCGAGGCGATGAAGAGAAGCGCGATCGCGGTTCCGAAATGGTAGCGGGTGAGGCTTGCCGCGAACAGCAGCGAGACCACCAGGCAGGTCAGGACGGCCGACAGAACCGAGAGCGTAATCGCCCACGACACCAGCGCCATGCGGCGGTCGAGAACGTGCATCTCGCCGAGCCAGCGGTCGTGCTCCGGACCCGCGCTGCCGAGGAGCAGTGGCTCGACCTGGCGCGAGCGGTCGACGATCCGCGAGAGGCGCGATGCACACACGTTGACGAAGGCGCCGATGCCGCTGAGCAGGAAGACCGGCGCCAGCGCCTGGCGGACGATGTCGCCGACGATGGTCGCGGAGAGGTCGGTGATGGGGAGCGCTTGGAGCACGCCCGTCCTATGCCTCAGGCCTGGGTGGCAGCGCCAGCCATGGGCGGCTCAGGATTCCGCTGCATTCTCGTCCTCGCAGCTGGCGACATCGAGCATCAGCAGGCCGTTGACGATGAAACTTGCCGCGAGAATCCAGGCGAAGCTTGCGATCAGCGGACGCGTCGGACCGAAGATGCTGACGACGATGGTTGCGATCGACAGGCCGGCGATCAGCAAGGCGGCGAGGCAGAGGTCCATTCCCGCCGACAGGCCGGTCCAGGTTCGAACCGAGCCTTGAGACTGCGTGCTTGCCGCGCCGAGAATCAGGCTGCGCAGAACGAGCCAGCCGACGATCGGCCAGACCATCGGGAAGAAGTGTGTGTCCGGATTGACGAGAAACAGGAACCCGGCGAGCGCGGTCACGCCGCCGGCCGCCATGGTGTAGGGTCGAATCTCGCGGCGAAGCGTGCCGGCGACGATCTCGATGAAACCGGCGGCGATCAGAAGGCCGCCGATCACATCCGACGATATTCTCTTGCCCGCAGGCAGGAAGGCAGCGCCGGCGCTGAGCAGGATGATCAGAACGCCCGCGACGCGCATGCCGCGAGCGCGGAGTCGCGTTCGGTCGCGGGTTGCTTCGTCTGTCGTCACGGTGCCGGTCCGATCTCTTCCCCTGAGCCGCGAACCCTGCGCGCCGCCATAGGTTCCACCCGGTCTCGCTCCCGCGGCTAGGCGGAAAGCAGCTTCTTCACGCCGCGTGCCGCCTGACGAAGGCGCTGCTCGTTTTCGACCAAAGCGATGCGAACGAAGCCTTCGCCTTCCTCTCCGAAGCCGACGCCAGGAGCAACTGCGACATGCGCCTGCGTCAGCAGCAGCTTGGCGAATTCCATGGAGCCGAGGTCGCGGAAACGCTCCGGGATCGGCGCCCAGGCAAACATCGATGCGGCCGGCGCCGGGATCGTCCAGCCGGCGCGTCCGAAGCTTTCGACCAGCACGTCGCGGCGCTTGCGATAGAGAGCGCGGTTCTGCTCGACGATGTCCTGTGGGCCGTTCAGCGCAGCGACCGCTGCCGCCTGCACCGGCGTGAACGCGCCATAGTCGAGGTAGGACTTCACTCGCGCCAGTGCCGCGATCAACCGCGCGTTGCCGACCGCGTAGCCGATCCGCCAGCCGGCCATCGAATAGGTCTTCGACATCGAAGTGAATTCGACGGCGACGTCCTTTGCGCCCTCAACCTGCAGGATCGACGGAGTCGGCGTGTCTCCGAAATAGATTTCCGCATAAGCCAGGTCGGAAATGACGATCAGCCCATGCTCGCGCGCGAAGGCGACGAGGCGCTCGTAGAAAGGCAAATCGGCGACATAGGCGGTCGGGTTCGAAGGATAGCCCACCACCAGCACCTTGGGCCGCGGAACCGTGTAGCGCATGGCGCTGGTCAGACGATCGAAGAAGGCCTCGCCCGGCGCGGCCGGAATCGAGCGGATCGCGGCTCCGGCGATGATGAAGCCGAAGGTGTGGATCGGGTAGGAGGGGTTGGGCGCAAGCACCACGTCGCCGGGGGCGGTGATCGCCTCGGCAAGATTGGCGAGCCCTTCCTTGGAGCCGAGAGTGACGATGACCTCGGTTTCCGGGTCCACCGTGACCCCGAAGCGGCGCTGGTAGTAGGCCGCCTGGGCCTTGCGCAGGCCGGGAATGCCCTTGCTCGCGGAATAGCCATGGGCGTCTGGCTTGCTTGCCACTTCGCAAAGCTTGTCGATCACGTGGCGCGGCGGCGCGCCGTCGGGGTTGCCCATGCCGAGATCGACGATGTCCTCGCCGCGCGCCCGAGCCGCGGCCTTCATCGCGTTGACCTCCGCGAAGACGTAGGGCGGCAGCCGGCGAATGCGATAGAAGTCCGAATCCATTGCGCTGCTCATGACGGCGACGCTGCGGTGCATCAATCCCTGTATGCGGGAAGCGACCAGCCGCGGCGGATCGCCAGTCCGCGAAGAGCGAAGCCGGCCAACGCAGCAACTCCGGCCGCGATCGGACCCGCAACTCCGAGCAGGCTCAGCCCGACGAGCAGTCCAGCCGCGAGCGCTGCTGCCGTCACGTAAAGCTCGGGCCGCATCAGGATCGACGGCTCACCGGCGAGGACGTCGCGGATGATGCCGCCCACGCAGGCGGTGAGGACCCCCATGGCAAATGCCGGCACCGGTGCCACTCCATAGCCGAGCGCCTTGGCGGCGCCGTAGGTTGCGTAGGCGGCGAGGCCCGCGGCATCGAACCAAAGCAAAGCCGTGCCGGCAAAGCGATGGCGGCTGAGCAGCCATACGACGAGCGCCGCGCCGATGCAGATCAGCAGCGTGCCGTTGGTGTGGACCCAGAACACTGGGGCGCCGATCAGCAAGTCACGCAGGGTGCCCCCTCCAACGCCGGTGACGACCGCGAAGAAGATGAACGTGACCAGCGTTTGCCGCTTCTCGGCGGCGAGCAGGGCGCCGGAGATCGCGAACACGGCAATCCCGAAATAATCGAGCAGCACCAGCGCGGACGGGATTTGCGGGGACACCAGCATGGCGCCTACATTAGCGTCATGGCCGACGAGACTGAAACAGGCGCCGCGATTCCGAGCCTCGAGGACTGGCAGCACTGGACGCTGGTGATGGGTCGGGCGCAGCAGATGCTGATGGAATATTGGGCGGACAGCCTGAAGACGGACCGACCGATGCAAAACGTCGCGTCCCTCTGGTCGCCATCAGCTTTCGGTTTCCAACACCCAGCCGCCCCGACTGCAGCCGACCCTGCAAGCCTGATGGCCGCAGGGGCGCAGGCCTGGGCCAAGGGCCTTGAAACCTGGGGCAAGATGCTGGGCGGAGTCGCGACCGCGCCTGCCGGCAACGCCGCCGAGCGCAAGGACCGCCGCTTCGCCGCCGCCGAGTGGCGCGAGAACCCCATCTTCGACACCATTCGAAAGACCTACCTGCAAATCTCCGACCAGCTGCTTGGGACGGTCGACGAGATCGACAATATCGACCCCGAGATGCGGGAGCGGCTGCGTTTCGCGACGCGCAGCTTCGTCGATGCGATGAGCCCGTCGAACTTCGCACTGACTAACCCGCAAGTCCTGAAGCGGACCATCGACAGCCGCGGCGAGAACCTGCTGAAGGGTCTGTCGAACATGCTCCGCGACATCGCGTCCGGGCAGCTGACGCAGACCCGCTCGGGGGCGTTCGAGGTCGGCCGCAACCTGGCGACCACGCCCGGCAAGGTCGTGCGCCGAACGCCACTTTACGAGCTGATCCAGTACACGCCGACCACGCCGGACGTGCTGAAGACGCCGGTCGTCATCTTCCCGCCCTGGATCAATCGCTTCTACATCCTCGACCTCACGGCGGAGAAAAGCTTCGTCAAATGGTGCGTCGACCAGGGCATCACCCTGTTCATGGTCAGCTGGAAATCGGCGGACGAGAGCATCGCCGACGCTTCGCTCGACGATTATGTGCTGAACGGGCAGATCGACGCGATCGACGCCGTCCGCGAGCTGCTCGACGCCGAGGCCGTCCACGCGATCGGCTATTGCGTCGCCGGGACGACGCTGGCGGCGACGCTCGCGTATCTGGAAAGCGAGGGGCGAGGCCGCGAAGGTCAAGTCGGCGACCTTCTTCACCGCGCAGGTCGATTTCGCCGAGGCCGGCGACCTCAAGCTATTCACCGGTCCCGAGACGATGGCGCTGCTCGACGAGCTGACCAAGGAGAAAGGCTATCTCGACGGCCGCTACATGGCCGCGACGTTCAACCTGCTGCGCGGGCGCGACCTCATCTGGAACTATGTCGTCAACAATTACCTGCTCGGCGAGGAGCCGCCGCCGTTCGACCTGCTGCACTGGAATAGCGACACGACCAACCTGCCGGCCGGCTGGCATCGCGCCTATCTCGAGGATCTCTACAAGGGGAACAAGCTGGCGGAGAAAGGTGGCATCACCGTCGCCGGCACGCCCATCGACATCGATACGGTGAAGACGCCCGTCTACGTCCAGGCGGGCCGCGAGGACCATATCGCGCCGCCGCAGAGCGTGTGGAAGATCATGGACCATTTCGCCGGCCCGAAGCGGTTCGTGCTTGCTGGGTCCGGGCATATTGCCGGAGTCGTGAACCCGCCGGCGGCGCAGAAGTACCAGTATTGGGTGAACGAGACGCCGTGCGGGACGCTCGCATCGTTCATCGACGGCGCCGATGAGCGCAAGGGGTCATGGTGGCCCGACTGGCTCAAGTGGCTGAAGGCACAGGATGCCGGCACCGTGAAGGCGTCCGGTGCGCGCGTGCCTGGTGAAGGCAAGATCAAGGCAATCGAGAACGCGCCTGGAAGCTACGTCAAAGCGCGCTAACTCGGCTCAGCAGTTTTCATACTTCCAATTGCGGCGCTTGCCTTCGGCGAGCCATTGGATGGCAGTGGCAATGCGATTGCTTCGCGTTGCATCCTGCTTCGCTTCGGCGATCCAGTCGAGATATTCGCGCCGTGCGCCGGGCGGAAAGGAGTCGAGCGTCGCCCTGGCGGCGGGCGCTTCGCTCAGTGCCGAGGCGAATTCCGGGTGCATTTCGGCTGCGGGCTTGGGGGCATGTTTCGCCTTGCGCGGGGCGGGCGCCGATTTGGCAAGCTCCGCCGCCTCCAGGATGAGGCGGTCGAGTTCGCTGTCTTCCGGCAGGTCGTCAACTGAGCGGAGACGGCCGAACTGGCCCATGGCGCCGACCGACGAATGGCTCGATTCCAGTTCCTGCCCGCGCCAGAAGTTGAGCGCCGCATGGGCCTTGAAGGCCGCCGTCATCAGCAGGATCTTGCCGTCGACGGTGTAGGCCGGCATGCCCCATTTCACCGTCTCCTCGACCTGTGGCAGAACCGCATGAACGCGGGTGCGGACGTGGGTCAGGATGTCCTGGGCGAACGGCTCCGCCCGGCCGATGTAGGCGTCGATCCTGGCATCACGGGTCATTCGCTCGCGCATAGCAGGATTCGCGCGTTTGCGCTGCGTTCAGCATCCACTCGCCACACCAAGTTGAATCGTCATGCTGAATGGGCCGTCGGTTGAATGACAGGCCAGCCGCTGGCACTGAGTCACAGGTTTCGAAAGGTGAGTTGTTGGGTCGATTTAGAAAGTGGGCGCGGTTTGCGGGGCTCGCGCTGGTCGCGGGAGGCGTGGCCGGCTGCGTCACCCAGCCCTCGAACCACCGCGTTCCGGAGGTCACGGTCGTGCCTCCGTCCAAGTCAGCGCTCTGGCGGCAGGTCGCGACCGACGCCGACAAGACCCGGCTCGCGCGGCTCGGACTCGCCTGGCAGTCGGCGCTTGCCGACGCTCGCAAGGACTACGCCGACGACATTCGCAAGGAAGGCCCGTTGCTGAAGGCCGATGCCGCCTTGCCGCGGCCGGCGCCCACTCCGGGCAGCTACAATTGCCGGCTGATCAAGCTCGGCAAGGCAACGCCGAAGAGCAAGGCCTACGAAAGCTTCAAGCCGTTCTTCTGCTACGTCGAGGTCGAAGGCGACCTGCTGACGATCGTCAAGCAGACCGGCAGCCAGCGCCCAGCCGGTCGGTTGTGGGAAGACGATGACCCGAATCGCCTGGTCTTCCTCGGCAGCCTCGCGCTTGGCGACGAGCAGCAGCCACTCGCGTACGGCGACGATCCGAAGCGCGACATGGCCGGCGTCCTCCAGCGAATCGCGCCGTTCCGCTGGCGCTTGGTCATTCCCTGGCCGCAGAGCACATCCAAGCTCGACGTTTTCGAGCTGACGCCGGTTGCAGACCAGCCGCAGTGATCAATGACGAGGTCGAGCGGGCGGGCCTGCTCGCCGATCCGGTGGAAGTGCGCGCGATCCTGGTCGCCTCGGCCCAGGCCGGGGAGGCGATTACCTATTCGGAAGTGCTGGCGCTCCTCGGCCACCGCTTCACCCGGCCCAAGATGCGCGCCTTGTGCAAGGTGCTGACCTTCATCGACGATGAGGCCGAGGAGCGGGGGGAGCCGGAGCTTGCGGTGTTGGTCGTTCGCCAGTCCGACGGCCTTCCGGGACAAGGCTGGTGGATCGGTGGAGCGCCGAAGCACGGCTACTCCGGGCTTTGGGAAGGGCCGGCGGCGGCGAAGCTGATCCGGAAGGTTCAAGCCAAGGCATTCGAGTTTTGGGCGGGACGCGAGCTCTAGCATTCGCTAATCGCCCTCCCGTGACCGACCTTAGAACCTTCACCGTCAGCGAAGAGGACGACGGCATTCGCCTGGACCGCTGGTTCAAGCGGCACTTGCCGGACATCACGTTCAACATGGTGTCCCGCTGGGCGCGGACCGGCCAGGTCCGGGTCGCGGGTCAGCGCGCGGCGCCGGGCGACCGGCTCGAAGCGGGGCAGGAGATCAGCGTTCCTTCGGCGCCGCCGCCGTCGGCGCGAGCGGCTCGCGCGCAACCCAGGCGCGATCCGCTGACCGAGGATGAAATCCGGTTCGTCCGCGACATGGTCATCTACGAGGACGACAACGCCTTCGTCGTCAACAAGCCGCCGGGCCTGGCGACGCAGGGCGGGACCAAGACCACCCAGCACCTTGACCGCCTGCTCGACGGACTTGCCGGTGAGGGCGGGCGCCCCAAGCTCGTCCACCGCCTCGACAAGGATACGTCGGGAGCGCTGCTGGTGGCTCGGACCCCGCGCGCCGCAACGCACTTCTCCAAGGCATTCTCGGGGAGGACGGCACGCAAGATCTACTGGGCGTTGGTGGTCGGAGTGCCGGCGGGAGATTCCGGCGAGATCGATGCGCCGCTCGCCAAGCAGCCGGGCACCGGCGGCGAAAAGATGCACATCAGCGAGGAGTTCGGCCTTCCGGCCAAGACCCGCTGGCGGGTGATCGACAATGCGGGGAACCGCGCCGCCTGGGTCGAGCTTCAGCCGCTGACCGGGCGTACGCACCAGCTGCGCGCGCACATGGCGGCGCTCGGCCACCCCATCGTCGGCGATGCCAAATATGGCGGCCCCGAAGCGTTCCTCACCGGGGGCGTGAGCCGCAAACTGCACCTGCACGCCCGGCGCCTGCGGATCGACTCGCCGAGCGGCGGCAAGATCGACGTGACCGCCGAGTTGCCGCCCCATTTCGCCGAGAGCCTCGCGATGATCGGCTTCGAGGCCTTGGCCGGCGACCTGCCGCCACCTCCGCCGCCCAAGCAACTCGCCCCGCGCAGCACCAAACCTGCCAACCGGCGCGGCGAGCGGCGCTCGCGCAGCGCTCCGGCAAAGGGCAAGCGGCGATGAACCGGCTGGCCGTGTTCGATTGTGACGGCACGCTCGTCGACAGCGGCGCGACGATCTCTGCCGCTTTGGCGGAGAGCTTCGGGGCCAACGGCATCGCCGTGCCGACGCCGGAAGCCTGCCGGCGGATCATCGGCCTCAGCCTCGTCGAAGCCATCGCGAGGTTGACGCCGGAACTCGGCGACGACGATCACCGCCGTCTGGCCGAAGACTACAAGAGCGCGTTCATGGCGATGCGCGCCGCCGGCCGCGTCGAGGAGCCGCTGTTCGAGGGTGTCCTCGATTTGCTCGATGCGCTCGAGCACGACGGCTGGCTGCTCGCCGTGGCAACGGGCAAGTCGGACCGTGGTCTTCGTCATTGCCTCGAGACGCATGGCATTCACGCGCGCTTCGTGTCGCTCCAGACCGCCGACCGTCACCCTTCGAAGCCGCACCCCTCGATGGTCGAGCAGGCGATTGTCGATGCTGCGGCCGAGCCCGGGTCGACCATCGTTATCGGCGACACCAGTTTCGACATGGCGATGGCCGCCGCCGCCGGTGCACGGGGGATTGGCGCTGGCTGGGGCTACCACGAGCCCGCCGAACTGCTTGCCGCCGGAGCAACCGCAGTCGCCTCGCGCCCGCTCGACGTGCTCGGCCTGGTGCGGAGTGAAATCCGTGTCTGACGAAGAGCAGTGGCAGCGGCGGCTCGCGCTCTACACGGCAGTCCGTTTCTGCGGCGTCGCCATCTTCTTCGTCGGGCTGGCGGTCGCCTATACGAACGTCGTCCGGCCGGGCGGATGGCCGCAGCTCGGAGCGGTCATTGCGATCGTCGGGGCCCTCGCCTCGCTTCTTCTGCCCGCGCCTGGTCAGGCGCCGGTGGAAACGTACGGATAGCGGCGAATCGTGAAGCCCTTCTGGAAGGCGGTCTCCGTTGAGCCGGACGGGGAGGGCTGGGGCGTGCGGCTGGACGGCCGGCCGGTCCGGACTCCGGCGCGAGCGCCGCTGCTGCTGCCGACAGAGCAATTGGCGAACGCCGTCGCCGATGAATGGTCGAGCGTCGGCGAGGAGATCGACCCGCGTGCCATGCCGCTCACCGGCCTCGCCAATGCGGCGATCGACCGCGTCGCGCCGGACCGCGAGGCATTTGCGGCTGGCCTGGCCGCTATGCCGAAGCCGATCTCGCCTGCTATCGCGCCGAGCGGCCTCAGCGCGCTGGTCGATCGCCAGGCGGAAAGCTGGGACGCCCTGCTCGGCCTGGGCGCGCCGCCGCTTCGACGTCGATTTCTGCACGACCGCCGGCGTGGTTCACGTCGAGCAGCCTGCCGCGACCGTCGAGCGGCTGAGCCATGCAGTGGCGGCGCTCGACGCGTTTCGCCTCGCCGGCCTGTCGCCGCTGGTGACGATCGGCGGTTCCCTCGATTGCGGCCTCGCCGTCGCTGGAGAAGGCGCTGACTGCCGAGCAGGCCTGGGATGCGGTCAGCGTCGACGAGCGCTGGCAGCTCGAGCAATGGGGCGCCGATGCGGAGGCCGAGACAGCGCTCGACAACCGCCGCCGGGACTTTCTCGCCGCAGCGCGGTTCCTGGAGCTGCTCGACGCCTAGTGCTGCGGGCCGATGAGGTCGCGCACGAACTCGACGAGGCCCGTCTGCCGGACCCGCTTCGAGCGCTCCGCCATGACGATCGCCTGAACACTGGTCCAGGCAGGCATCCATGTCCCGGTTGACGAGCACATATTCATACTCGGCCCAGTGATCGATCTCGTCGGCAGCGCGGCGCATGCGGTCCTCGATCACGCTTTGCGAATCGGTCCCGCGCGCTGTGCAGGCGATCCTCGAGCTCCGCCATGGACGGGGGCAGCAGGAAGATTGTGACGAGGTGCTCGCCGAAATCGGGCTCGAGCTGCCGAGCGCCCTGCCAGTCGATGTCGAAGAGAATGTCGCTGACCCTGCGCAGGGCCGCCTTCACCGGCGCCTTGGGCGTTCCGTAGCGATAACCGAACACATGCGCCCATTCTACGAACTCGCCGGCGCCGATCATCCGGTCGAATTCCGAATCCTCGACGAAGGAATAGTCCACCCCGTCGACCTCGCCCGGTCGGCGCGGTCGTGTGGTCGCCGAAATCGACATGGTGACGTTGCCGTCAGCATCCAGAAGCATTCGGGAAATCGTGGACTTGCCGGCGCCCGAGGGCGAGGAGAGGACGATCAGCAGGCCGCGGCGGCTTCGAGCTGGCTGATCGGAGTGAGGCGTCCATGGCCGCTCTTGCTTCGGGCGAAGCGTGCCCGTCAAGCGGCGGATTGACGCACCGCACCATTTTCGGCTTGAAATGCTGCGACGCAGCGCTTATTGTGCACTGCAACAAGATTCCTAATCACAATGAGGTTCATACGATGGTCGAGGAAACCAAGGTTCAGGCCCAGGCCGCAGCCGACGCGCCCGCCGACGTGGCCAAGGCAGTCGCTGACACCGCCGAGGCGGTTGCGAAGGAAAGCGCCAAGGCGACTCGCCGCGAGCGTGCGACTGTCGCTCGCCGCGCCAAGCGCCGTGAGGCCGCTGCCGCTCCCAAGGCGCAGCGCCGCACTTCAAAGACCCAGCGCGTCGCCAAGCCGCGCCGCACCACCCGCAAGGCCGCGCGCACTGCCGCGGCGGCTCCGGAAAGGATTGAAACCGTGACCAACAACTTCTTTAACGCCTTCGAAGGCCTTCAGGGCGCCGCTCCCTTCCAGACCCTGTTCGCGGACGCCAACGGCCGCGCCCAGGACGCGGTGAAGCGCAGCCAGCGCGTCGCCGAGGAACTCGCCGAGCTGACCCGCTCGAACGTCGAGGCGATCGTCGAGTCGAGCCGCGTTGCCACCGAAGCTGCCCGTTCGATCGGCCAGGGCGTGGTCGCGAGCAGCCGCGACGGAGTCGAGCAGGCTGCCGACGCGATCCGCTCGCTCGCCGAAGCCAAGTCGCCGACCGAATATCTTCAGCTTCAGGGCGATTTCGCCCGCGCCTCGTTCGACCGTCTGGTCGCTGAGAGCTCGAAGCTGACGGAATCGTTCGTCAAGCTGGCCGGCGAAGCCTTCCAGCCGCTGTCGAACCGCGCCAGCGCCAACGCCGAGCGCTTCAACACTTTCGTTGCCTGACCCTCTCCCCTCCTAAGTCCGGCAACGGTCTAGGCGGTCGCTCTTACGGGAGCGGCCGCCTTTTTTCCGCTCGCGACACAAGAGTGACCTTGCCGCGTTTCCCGTGCCTGCCATATTTTAGGTCGAAATGAGCATCCGCGTACTTACCAGCATGGCGAACGGCCCCGGGCAGGGCGACGGTCTCGACGAGGGCGAAACCGGCGTGGCGACGCGCACGCGCCCCAAGACCAAGAAGCCATCGAACTATAAAGTTCTGATGCTGAACGACGATTACACGCCGATGGAGTTTGTCGTTCTGGTCCTGCAGCAATTCTTCTCGATGACGATCGAGGATGCGACACGCGTCATGCTTCAGGTCCACCAGCAGGGCGTCGCCGTCTGCGGGGTATTCACCTACGAGGTTGCGGAGACCAAGGTCACCCAGGTCATCGACTTCGCCCGCGAAAACCAGCACCCGCTGCAGTGCACGCTGGAAAAGGCCTGACTTCCCACTTCTCCGGGCACGTTCATGCCCGCCCCACGAACATGAAAGCCGCCGCTCCGGCGATGCACGCGAAGGCTCCGAGATAGCGCCAGCCGATCGGCTCCTTGAGCACCACCAGCGGCGAATACGGCGAACACGGTGAGCGTCACGACCTCCTGGATGATCTTGAGCTGTCCGCCGCTGAAGCCGTGCGTATAGCCGAGCCGGTTCGCCGGCACTGCGAAGCAATATTCCAGCAACGCAATTCCCCAGCCGATGAAGATCGCCGCGATCATCGGCAGGTGCGGGAATTTGAGGTGCCCGTACCAGGCTAGCGTCATGAAGATGTTGGAGACGAGCAGGAGCAGCACGGTAACCATGACGCGGCCCGTAGCGTGGGACGGCAGACGCATTCCAGCCGCGGGCTGTCGCGCCTGCTTGAACGGCCGCCGACTCCCGCTAAAGCGCGGCGGTGGACAGCATCTGGATCAAGGGCGGCAATCGCCTGCACGGGGAAATCCCGATCAGCGGGGCGAAAAACGCGGCGCTGACGCTGATGCCCTGCGCGCTTCTCACCGACGAGGAGCTGACGCTCGTCAACCTGCCGCGGCTCGCCGACGTCGACACCTTCGGCCACCTGCTCAACCAGCTTGGCGTCTCGACCAAGGTCGAAGGCGTTCGCAAGGGCGAGTTCGGGCGGCGCATGACGATGCGGGCCAAGGACATCGCCGGCACCGTCGCGCCCTACGACATGGTCCGCAAGATGCGAGCGTCGGTGCTGGTGCTCGGGCCGATGCTCGCGCGGGCCGGCGAAGCGACGGTGTCGCTGCCCGGCGGCTGCGCAATCGGCGACAGGCCGATCGACCTGCACCTCAAGGCGCTCGAAGCGATGGGCGCCGAGATCGAGCTTACGGCCGGTTATGTGAAAGCGAGTGCGCCCAAGGGGCGGCTGACGGGCGGCGATTTCAGCTTTCCGGTGGTCTCCGTCGGCGCGACCGAGAACGCGCTGATGGCGGCCGTGCTCGCCAAGGGCCGCACCCAATTGTTCAATGCCGCGCGCGAGCCCGAGATCGTCGACCTCTGCAACCTGCTCGTCGCCATGGGCGCGAAGATCCGCGGCATCGGCTCGGGCCACCTCATCATCGACGGCGTCGAGGCGCTGCACGGCTGCGAATATGAGGTCATGCCGGACCGTATCGAGGCGGGCAGCTACGCCTGCGCAGCCGGGATCACCGGCGGCTCGCTCGACCTCATCGGCGCGCGTCCGGACGACATGCAGGCGACGTCTGAACGCTCTTGCCCAAGCCGGTCTCGATGGTCGAGTTCCACAATCGCGGGATCAAGGTCAGCGCCGACGGGCCGCTGAAACCGCTGGCGCTATCGACCTCTCCCTTTCCGGGCTTCGCGACGGACATGCAGGCGCAGTTCATGGCCATGCTGACGCTCGCGCAGGGCGACAGCTTCCTCGAGGAAACCATCTTCGAGAATCGCTACATGCACGTGCCCGAGCTTCGCCGGATGGGTGCCAACGTCGACATCCACGGCCGCTCGGCAATCGTGCACGGCGTCGAGGGACTGACCGGCGCGAGCGTGATGGCGACGGACCTCCGCGCCTCGATGAGCTTGGTTCTCGCCGGGCTGGTCGCCGAGGGCGAGACGGAGGTTCTGCGCGTCTATCACCTCGACCGAGGCTACGAGCGGCTCGAGGAGAAGCTCTCGGCCGTTGGCGCGACGATCGAGCGGCGGAGCGCCGGCTAGAGCACTTTCGCGAAGCGGATGCTGGTCCGTTCGAAGCCCATGTGGCGATAGAATGCGTGCGCTTCGGTGAGACGGTCGTTGCTGGTGATTTCGAGCAGGCCGCAGCCGCGCTTGCGCATGGCGTCTTCGGCGGCCTCGACAAGGCGCCGCCCGATGTCCCGGCCGCGCGCTTCCGGGACGACCACCAGGATATTGATTCGGCCGACCGGTTGATCGCGGTGGATCGCGGTCATCGCATCGATCCCGCACAGGCCGACCACGGTCTTGCCGAGGGTTGCGACCAGCGGCGCGAGCTTGTCGCGGGTTAGCTCGGCAATGCGCTTGCGGACCCCGGCCTCATCCGTGTCGTGCTCGAGGAGTGCAGTCAGGCCCACAATTGCCTTGGCGTCCGTCGCCTTCGCAGCCCGTATCGCAAGCTTGGGTTGGGGCGCCGGCTTTAGCGTGGGTGCCTTCGCGCGCGCTGGCGCCCTATGCTTCGCTTCGGGCACAGATTGACCCAGTGATGCTCCCCAGTCGCCGGCACCGAGATCGCGGAGATAGGCTTCGACCTCGTCCGGTTTCGCCGTGGGCCCCCTCGCGTCCACGCCGAACACGGGCTTGCCCGACTTGTCCGTCAGCCCGACCTTGCCGAACCGGCGCTTGCCCGGTGTGCGGACCCGCGAGCGCACCAGCTTGAGGCCGCGATTGGCGGCGCTATCCGCAAGCGCGTCCAGCAGGGGGTCGCTCACAGGGTGTCCAGGACGTGGAGCACGAGGCCGACCAGGCCTCCGACCAACGTTCCGTTGATCCGGATATACTGGAGGTCACGGCCGACCGCCGCCTCAAGACGCGCGGTGACCGTGCGCGCGTCCCAGCCGCGGATTGTCTCTGAGACCAGCTTGACGATCGAGCTTCCGTAGCTCGCCGCCATGCCGACCACCGCTCGCCGCGCGAAGCGGTTGATCGCGACGCGGATGCGGGTGTCGCGCTCCAGGGTCATGCCCATGGATTTGAGCGCTTCGCCCAGCTTGCCGGCAAGCACGGCGTCCGGATTGCGGGCGGCCCGGATCATACCCTCGCGGCCCTTCTGCCACAGGGTGTCGAGCCAGAGCCCGACGGAGCGGTTCTCGAGTAGCTGCTCCTTCATCGCCTCGACCCGTTCGCGGGTTTCGGGCCGGGTCTGGAGGTCGTTGGCGAGCTGGGCGAGCGCTTCCTCGACCTTGACGCGGACGGGATGGGCGGGGTCGGTGGACATCTCCGCCGTAAGCTTGCGCAGGCCGTCGATGATCGCGTCGGCGAACCTGGTGTCGAGCGCGGCGAGCTTCAGCACCCAGTTGGCCTTCTTGTGGACCATCTCGCGGATCAGCGGCTCGTTGGCGTCGAGCGCCCGCGCCATCCACCGGATCGCCGCTTCCAGCATCGGCACGTGCCGGTCGTCGTTGATCGCCGAGGCGAGGGCGTGGCCGAGGACCGGCGACACCTCCATCGCCCGCAGCCGTGACGAGATCGCCGTCTTGACGATGCCGCCCAGCCGCTCGTCGTCGAGGCTCTCGAAAATGTTGGCGATGAGGCGCGACGCACCGGCGCGGATTCGCGTGCCTTCACCCGCCGGGCGTCTGCAGGAAGCGGCCGGCGGCGGCGGCGACGTCGATGTTGCGCATCCGCCGCGCAACCACCGACGGCGTCAGGAAATTCTCGCGCAGGAAATTGGCGAGTGCATCGCCGATGCGGTCCTTGTTCCTGGGAATGATTGCCGTGTGCGGGATCGGCAGGCCGAGTGGATGGCGGAACAGGGCGGTGACGGCGAACCAGTCGGCGAGGCCGCCAACCATCGCGGCTTCGGCAAAGGCCTTGACGTAGCTCAGCCAGGGATGATGCGGCTCGAGCGCGCGTGCGGCCGCGAACACCACCGCCATTGCCAGCAGCAGACCCGGTGGCAACGGCCTTCATTCCGGCGGCGCCGCTCTGTGCCGGATTGAATCGCGCCAGCGCGCCGTTGCTCATTCGGGCCATGGCGGCTCAATAGCCGAGCCGCCGTTCGGGTTCACCCCAGGCGCGGAGCCACTCGCGCTGTCACTCCGCCGGGACCGGCTGCGCCGCCTCGTGCGCTTCGGCGCCGATGAAGCGATGGAACAGGCGCCCGATGCGGGATTCCAGCGAGATGGCGATCGAGAAATAGGCGGGCACCAGCAACAGCGTCAGGAGGGTCGAGAAGATGAGGCCGCCGATCACGGTGATCCCCATCGGTGCGCGCCAGCTGTTGTCGCCGGTCAGCGAAATCGCGGTCGGCAGCATGCCCGCGACCATCGCGACGGTCGTCATGACGATCGGCTGGGCGCGCTTGTGCCCGGCTTCCCAGATCGCGTCGTTCTTCTCCATCCCGTGGTTCATCATCTCGACCGCGAAGTCGACCAGCAGGATCGAGTTCTTCGCGACGATTCCGAACAGCATCAGGATGCCGATCAGCACGAACAGGGAGACTGGCTGGTTGGCGATGTGCAACGCGATCGCCGCGCCCAATGGCGCAAGGATCAGCGACCCCATGTTCACGAACGGCGCGAGGAAGCGGCGGTAGAGGAGCACCAGCACCGCGAACACCAGGAGGACGCCCGAGATCAGCGCGACCGCGAAGTTGAACAGCAGGTCGGCCTGCCACTTCTGGTTGCCAAGGTTCATCTTCTGGATGCCCTGCGGCAGGTTCTTGACCGACGGCAGGGCGTTGATCTTCGCCCAGACGTCGCCTTCCACCACGCCGGGAGCGAGGTCGGCCCCGATCGAGAGCCGGCGCAGCTGGCTTGAACGGTTGATCGTCGTCGGGCCCGATCCGAAACCGATGCTGGCGACCGACTTCAGTGGAACGGATCCGCCCGAGGAGGTCGGCACCGGCAGATTCTCGAGCGTAGCGAGGTCCTTGCGGGCGTCCGCCGACAAGGAGACCTGGATCGGCACCTGGCGATCCGACAGCGAGAATTTGGCGCTGTTCTGCTCGATGTCGCCGAGCGTCGCGATCAGCACGGTCTGGCTCAGCGCCGATGTCGTGACACCGAGGTCGGCGGCGAGATCGAACCGCGGGGTGATGGTGATTTCGGGCTGGGCGAGATTGCTTCCGACGCGCGGCGCCAGCAGCCCCGGAACCGTCGCCATCTCCTTGGCGATCTGGTTGCCGACGGCGTTCAGCTTAACCGGGTCCTCGCCGCCGAGATAAAGCTCGATGTCGCGGGAATCGGCGTCGACTCCGCCCTGCTGGCTCTGGAAGCTCACCCGCGCATCCGGGATTGCGGCCAGCGTCGGCGACAGCTTGCGCTCGAAGGCTCGTGCTCTTGAGCTCGCGCTTCTTCTTGAGGACGACGTTCACGTGGGCCGTCCCGACCTGAATGCTCTCGAACACGCGGTCGACGTTGGGATCGGCCTTGACGATCTTGGCGACGCGGTCGGTCACCGCTTCCGTTTCCTCGAGCGTGCTGCCTGGCGCGAGCGTGATGTTCACGCGCGAATAGTCGCTGTTTTCCGGCGGGAAGAAGGACGTCGACAAGGTGCCGAACAGCGCGATGCTGACGAGCAGCGTCGCGAACGCCGGCGCCCGACCATCACGAGCCGGTGGTCCTGCATCCGCGCGTTCCAGCGCGCCGCCAGTGCTTGATGCCATTCGACGAACGAACCGCTGCCGATCAGTCGGACCAGCAAACCGATCAGCTTGGCCACTGCATAGGAGATGACGCAGCCCATGATCACTGCCGGGATGCAGGCTGATCGCACCGCCCCAGCCGGCCTTGGTCAGCATTCCAAGAACTCCGCCCGTTCCGGCGAGGAACGCGGCGGCGACGACCAGCAACAGCAGTGCCCCGATCGCATAATATCCCCAGTGCCGCCCCGGCTTCGGAAGCCGGTCGAGGAGAGCGTGAGTCCTGGTCGTATCCGAGACTCCAGTTCAGGATGTTCAGGTAGACATCCATCCACCGCCATGCCGCGTGCGGCTGCTTGCCGTGCGAGCGGAGGAAGTATGCGGCGATGAGCGGCGTGATCATTCGCGCGACCAAAAGGCTCATCAGCACCGACAGGACGACCGTGAATCCGAACGCCTTGAAATACTGGCCGGCGATGCCCGGCATCAGTGCAACGGGCAGGAAGACGGCGACGATCGCCATGGTCGTTGCGAGCACCGCGAGGCCGATCTCGTCCGCGGCATCGAGCGCCGCCTGGTAGGCCGACTTGCCCATTCGCATGTGCCGGACGATGTTCTCGATCTCGACGATCGCGTCATCGACGAGAACGCCCGACACCAGGCCCATCGCCATCGTCGACATGAAGTTCAGGTTGATCCCCATCAGGCTCATGAAAAAGAAGGCGGGGATTGCCGACAGCGGGATCGCGAGCGCGGAAATGACGGTCGCGCGGATGTCCCGGAGGAAGAGGAGCACGACGAGAACGGCGAGGACGGCGCCTTCGACAAGGCCCTCCATCGCCGACCGATACTGCGCCTTGGTGTGATCGACGGTGTTGAAGATTTCCGAGAAGTGAACCTTGGGGTTTTCCTTCTCGATCTTGTGCAACTCTTCCCAGGCCGCGTTGTAGTCGCTGACTTCCGAGGTGTCCTTTGCGCGCTGGACCTGGAAGGTGACGACCTGGCGGCCGCCCATCTTCGAAAGCGAACGCTGCTCCGCGTATGAGTCTTCAACGCGCCCGAGATCGCCGAGCTTGACGAAGCGGCCGCCGGGAAGCGCGATCTGGGTCTGCGAAAGGGCATAGGCGTCCTGGGCGTTGCCGAGCACGCGGACATTCTGTTCGGAACCCGCCACCTCGGCGCGCCCGCCGGCCGCGTTGAGGTTGCTCTGGCGGAGCTGCTGGTTGACCTCGGCAGCGGTGATTCCCTGCGCCTGCAGCGCTGCGGGATCGAGGATGACGCGGATCTCGCGGTCCACGCCGCCGCCTCGGGAAACCGCGGCCACGCCCGGCACGCTCAGCAAGCGCTTGGCGACGGTGTCGTCGACGTACCAGCTCAGCTGCTCGAGGCTCATGTCGGTGGTCTGCGCGCCGACCACCGTGATCGGCTCGTTCTCGGCGTTCGACCCGCTCGACGTCGGGCTGGAGAATGCCCTGGGGCAAGTCGCCGCGGATCTGGTCGATGGCGCTGCGCACGTCGTTGACGGCGCGGTCGGTCGGCGTTCCGAGCTGGAATTGAACGAAGGTGAAGCTGTTGCCTTCGGTCACCGTGCTGTCGATCTCGTCGACGCCGTTGACTCCGCGGATGGCCGACTCGACGCGCTGCGTGATCTGCGTTTCGACCTCGTTCGGGGCAGCGCCCGGCTGGCTGATCGAAACGATCGCGGCCGGGAAGTCGACGTCCGGCGCATTGTTGACCTGCATCCGCGCGAACGCGACCAGGCCCGCCAGCATCAGCCCGACGAAGAGGACGATCGGCGCGACCGGATTGCGGATGCACCAGGACGAGATGTTGCGGAAGTTCATGGCTTCGAACTCTTCTATCGCCCTAGTGCGCTGGCGACGCCGGTGGGCTTCACCTTCTGGCCTGGATTGAGGAACGGACCGGCGGACAGCACCACCGCTCGTTGCCGGACAGGCCGGAGGCAATGCTGACGCCGTGCTCGTTGACGATGCCGATCGTGATGTTGCGGCGCTCGACCTCGTTCTTGGCGTTGATGACGTAGACGTAATTGCCCTGGTCGTCGCTGAGCACCGCGCTCTGCGGAAGCATCGGCGCCGTGATCTGCCCGGCGGTGATCCTGCGCCTCGGCGTAGCCGCCGGGGCGGATCGACGGGTCGAACGCTACAGCGATTCGGACGAGTCCGAGCCGCGACTGCGGGTCGATGACCGGAGCAACCTGCCAGACGCTTCCGGGGAAGCTGCGGCTCGATCCGACGGGCGTCACCGTCGCCGCCATGCCGACGTGAACCGCCGTTAGGTCCTTCTGCGCAAGCTGGGCCTGCATCTCCATCTGGCCACCTTCGGCGAGACGGAACAGGGCGGTCGATCCCGGACCGACGATCTGACCCAGCTCGACGTTGCGGGCGAGGATCAGTCCCGCACTCGGAGCGACGACATTGAGCTGGCCGATCTGGGCGCGGGTCGCACCGAGCTGGGCCTGCGCGACCCGCACCTGCGCGTTGGCGGCGTCCCGGGCGGCGCGCTTCGAATCGATTTCCGCCTTGGAGACGAAGCCGCGCGACTGAAGCGACACGGCGCGCTCATAGTCGGCCTGGGCAAGCGCCGCATTGGCGCGCGCGGCCTCGATCTGGGCGGCCTGCTGCGCCGCCTGCTCGGCCTGTACGGAGCGGTCGACGACGGCGAGAACCTGGCCCGCGTGGACCCAGCTGCCGGCATTGACGAGTACCCGGATCACCCGTCCGCCCTGGCCGGCGATGCCGATCGGCTGATCATGGCGCGCGCCCAGCGGACCGCTGGCGGTGATCGTCCGCCCAACCTGGCTTTGCCCGGGCACGACAACTGTCACCGCGGGAACCTGGCCGGCCGCCTTGCCGGCGGCGGCGGCCGTCTTCGAATTGTGGCTGGCCATCATCATCATGAGGCCGATCGCGACGAGCGTGATGACGGCGACCGCGCCCAGGATCACCCAGCGGCGGCGTTGCCTGCGCTCGGTCACGATCAGCGTGTCGGACGCATGGATGGAGGTTTCGCGGTTCATCATTTCCTGCCCACTATTGTCGCTTGTTGCCCAGCTGATCCGGTCAGCTGTATTATCGGAATAGGTCACCGACCGCAACAGGCCAGTTGCAACAGGCGCGTCACGACCGGCAAAATACAGCAGTTTTCGACCAACGGCGGCACTTGCGCCGCAAGCGCGCGTTAGCTCAGTGGCGGCGGAGACGCCGTACTGAACGGATTTGCGAAGAAGGGGAAGCGGGAATGGAAAGCCACGGCATCATCGCCTGGATCATCATCGGCGGAATTGCCGGCGTCATCGCCAAGCTGCTCATGCCGGGCCGCGATCCGGGCGGATGCATCGTCACGATCATTCTCGGCATCGTCGGGGCGCTTCTCGCCGGCTGGATCGGCCATGCGATCGGCTGGTACAAGCCGGACGAAGGGGCGGGGTTCATTGCCGCCATCGTCGGCGCCTTCATCATCCTGCTGATATATCGCATCCTCGCTGGCGGCCGTCGCCGGCTGCCGTAATCCGTTCAGGCAACGATCCATCGGCTGCGGGCGACCCTGCCGCCGTCATGGAACAAGGATTTCACAGCATGAAGTACGCCCTTGCGGCTGCGCTTCTGTGCGCCGCAGCGGTGCCTGCCGCCGCGGATGCGCAGCAGGCGACCATCAACCAATCGATTACGGGCACCCGCCTGGACATCAGCGCGACCGGCGAAGCCACGCGAGTTCCTGACGTCGCCATGATTTCCGCCGGCGTGGTCAGCCGTTCGGCGACAGCGGCTGCGGCCCTCGACGACGCAGCAACGCGCATGGACCGCGTTCGGGCAGCTCTGAAGCGCGCCGGCGTTGCCGACCGCGACATCCAGACCAGCACCATCAGCCTCAATCCGGAGTATCGCTATCCGGAAAATCAGGCGCCGCAGCTGACTGGCTACACGGCGTCGAACGAGGTCACGGTGCGCTTCCGCGATATCCGCAGCTCGGGCAAGATCCTCGACGCGCTGGTCGCGCAGGGTGCCAACCAGATCAACGGCCCCAACCTGGCCATCGACAAGCCGGAGGCGGCGCTCGACGAAGCACGCGCGAATGCCGTTGCGACCGGACGCGCGCGCGCCGACCTTTACGCTCGCTCGCTGGGCATGCGGGTCGTCCGGCTGGTGTCGGTTTCGGAAAGCGGCGGCAGTGCCGTTCCACCGCCGCCGATGCCCCCGCAGCCGATGATGATGGCCAGGGCGGCTTCTACCAAGATCGACCCCGGCGAGCAGAAGCTTCAGGTCAGCCTGGCGATGGTCTTCGAACTGCAATGAAAAAAGGCCGCGCGGCCCATCGGCTGCGCGGCCCTTCGTTTGGCGAATTCTGCCGCGTCTAGCGGACCGTTCCTCGCCGGATCAGGTTGACGATCGCAAGCAAGACAACCGCGCCGAGCAGCGAATATAGGAAGCTCGTCACGGTGATGTTGTGGTTAAGGTCCGCGCCGCCGCCGAGCAGGAAGCCCGCGATTGCCGCGCCGATAATGCCGACGATGATGTTGAGGATGATCCCCTGCTGCGCGTCGGTGCGCATGATCATGCTCGCAAGCCACCCGCAAATACCGCCGACGATCAGCCAAACGATGATACCCATCAGCTATCCTCCTGTTGAGTGGCCGCCGAAGTACTGAGCGGCCGTCCGGCATCAAGACGCGCGATGCGCGGCTGTTGTTCCGGATTCGCAAGGGTCTGTCCAGTCGCGATGACCGGTTTCATGCCGCAGGAAGGGCAGGAAAGCTGGATAGATATTGTTGCGCAACGACTTGCGCGAGCGTCAACTCAATAGCGCTGCTGGCGCTCGTACTGGTCGCGATACTGCTTGATGCGGGTCACGCGCAGGCCCGGCATGCCGCTGCGATCGACCGCTCGCTGCCAGCTCGTGAATTCCTCGAGGCTGAGCGAGTAGCGCTTGCAGGCATCGTCGACGCTGAGGAGTCCGCCAGCGACCGCAGCAACGACCTCGGCCTTCCGGCGAACGACCCAGCGGGTGGTGCTCGCAGGCGGCAGGGAGTCGAGGGTCAGCGGCTCACCGAGCGGGCCGATGACCTGGGCCGGACGAATCTTCTGGTTCTCAAGCATCCCGTTTCAAACCTGCTTAATCATTACCGATGCGAGCCTCTTAATTGGCCGCCATTGAAAAGTTTCTGAAACGCTCTGGTTAACTCTCCACTTAGTCAGCCTTACGTCCTTTTAACCCTGTTGCGTCGGCGAACGCGCCGCCGAGGCGTTGCAGCAGCGTCGTTCCACCCCTCGCTTCCCGACAGATAGCAGGCGATGGCTTCCCGGCGCTCGCTCTCGGTCGCGTCCGGCGCGTCCCGAAGAAGCGAGAGCAACTCGTCGATGTCGACCTCCGTCCGCACTGACGCGCGAATGTTGGGCTCGTGACGTGCCAATCCCGTTTCCCCCTGAACACCGGACGAGCCCTCTCTAGATTGCAGGAGTGAAATTCGGGTAAAGACGCCGTCAATGTCCTTCAGCTTCGATCTTGGACGCCCCGCTCCGGAGGCGAGAATCGTCGTTGCCATGTCCGGCGGCGTCGACAGCTCGGTGGCAGCAGCGCTCGCAGCGGAGACGGGCGCCGAAGTCATCGGAGTGACGCTGCAGCTCTACGATCATGGCGAAGCGGTTCGCCGGTCGGGGTCCTGCTGTGCCGGCCAGGACATCTACGACGCCAAGATGGTCGCCGAGCGGCTCGGCATCGCGCATTATGTGCTCGACTACGAAAGCCGGTTCCGGGAAGGGGTCATCGATCGCTTCGTCGACGAATATGCAAGCGGCCGGACACCGATTCCGTGCGCCTTGTGCAACCAGGGCGTGAAGTTCACCGACCTCATCGCCTTCGCGCGCGAGCTTGGCGCCGATTGCCTCGCCACCGGCCATTATGTGCGCCGCCTCGTAAGCGGCGGCCGCGCGGAGCTGCACAGCGGAGCCGACCCGCGCCGCGACCAGAGCTATTTCCTTTACGGAACTACGCGCGAGCAGCTGGACTTCCTGCGCTTCCCGCTTGGCGAGCTTCCGAAGAGCGAGGTCCGCGCAATCGCTGCGAAGCTCGGGCTCGAGGTCGCGGCCAAGCCCGACAGCCAGGACATCTGCTTCGTCCCTGACGGCGACTATGCTGGGCTGGTGAAGCGGCTCCGGCCGGACACCCAGGCGCGCGGCGACATCGTCGATCTCGACGGCCGGGTGCTGGGCGAGCATGCCGGAGTCGTCCATTTCACCATCGGCCAGCGCCGCGGGATCGAGATCGGCGGCCAGAAGGAGCCGCTCTACGTCGTGCGCATCGAGCCCGAGACGGCGGCGGCTGGTGGTCGGCCCGCGCCGGGCGCTCGGCATCGAGCGGGTGCGGGTCACCGACTGGAACTGGTTAGCGGAAGACCAGCGCGACGTCTGGGTGAAGGTGCGCTCCCTGGCCGCCGGCAGTTCCCGCTGTCCGCGATCGGCGACTGGCTGCGCTTCGGCAAGCCCGAATATGGAGTGGCGCCCGGCCAGGCGGCGGTGGCGTATGACGGAGCCCGCCTGCTCGGCGGCGGCTGGATCGCGGAAACCGTATCAGTCGAGATGGAGGCAGCCGGGCGGCCGGTGGCGGATGCCGCCGCCGCATAGCGCCGGGATCCTGCTGTTCCGCATGCGGAGCGGCGGGCTGGAGGTCCTGCTCGTCAAGCCGGGTGGACCATTCTGGAAGCACAAGGATGCCGGCGCCTGGATGATTCCCAAGGGCGGCATTGAAAACGGTGAAACCCCCATCGAGGCGGCACTTCGCGAGTTCGAGGAGGAGACCGGCACCCGAATCGATGCCGTTCCGTTTCCGCTCGCCAAGGTTCGCCAGGCCGGCGGCAAGTGGGTCGAGGCATTCGCCGTGGAAGGCGACCTCGATCCCAAGGCTGTGACGTCGACCGAGTTCGAGATCGAATGGCCGCCGCGCTCGGGCCAGCGCCAGAGCTTTCCCGAAGTCGAGGAGGCGGAGTGGATGACGCTTCCCCAGGCGCGCCGGCTGATGCTGCCGAGCCAGCAGCCTTTGCTCGACGCGCTCGAAGCGAAGCTAGCCGGCTCTTAACTGCAGGTCGGATCAGTCTTGCAGAAATTCCGCATCTTTTTCTCCGTCTCGGGGAAGCGGCGATATTCCTCGACCATCGAGCTGTAGCTGTCTTCGATCAGTCGGTCGGCCTCGGCCGTCGGGTCCGACTGGCCGCGAAGGGTGAATATGCGAGCGCTTAGCCTGCGCAGTTGCTGCGACTCTGCCGAACAGGCGGTTCGCAGCTTGATGCCAAAGTCAGCCGGTGAAAGGTGCGCAGCATTCGCGGCTCGAAAGGCCGAGAACAGGCACTGGGTTTGGGCAAGACCCGCTGCGTCTGCCTTGTCGAGAAGGCTCTGCGGAACCGCCGATCCGGCGAGGAGCAATGCGACAGCGATCATCCGTGATCAGTAGCCGAGCCGCCGTGCAAAATCGTTAAAGCTGGAATTGACCCACAATCACCGTTCGGCACTGGCCGCCGAGGACCACGCGGTCGCCCTCCAACCGGCATTCGAGAACACCGCCACGCTTGCTCGCCTGTACCGCGCTGAAGGCGGTGCGGCCAAGGCGCGACGCCCAGTAGGGGACCAGCGCGGCATGCGCCGAGCCCGTGACGGGATCTTCGTCGATCCCGAGATACGGCACGAAGACCCGGCTTGCGATTGCATGCGTCGAGCCCCGGGCGGTGACCACCGCCATCCGCGATGTCCGCGCCAGCGCGGCCATGTCCGGCGATACGGCGCGGACCGCCGCTTCGTCCTCAACCTCGACGATTGCGGCATCGTTGCAGCCTTGCGCGACCCACACCGGACGGTCGTCTAGACCGAGCGCCGCGCACAGCTCGGGATCGCGAGTCTTCGCTCAGCGCCGCGGCCGGCAGGTCCAGCTCGAGAATATCGTCGCGCCGCGTGACCATAAGTGCGCCGGATCGCGTCGAGAAGCGCAGCGGTTGGCCGGTCACCAGGATATGCCCGGTAGCGATCGTCGCGTGCCCGCACAGGTCGACTTCGCTCGCCGGCGTAAACCAGCGCAACTCGTAATCGGCATCGCCGCTGCTGGACGGCACCGTGAACGCCGTCTCGCTGAGGTTGTTCTCGGCGGCGATCGCCTGCATCACCGCATCGTCCAGCCAGCGCTCGAGCGGCATGACCGCGGCCGGGTTGCCGGTCAGTGGTTGGGGCGCGAACGCGTCGACCTGGAAGAAGGGAATGCTGGTCATGTCGCCGCCTCGGTGATTCCGGACGGCAGGATCGTTTCGCGGTCGATCTGCCCCTCCGGGTCGACGTGGATGAGAATCTCCGTACCCGGGAACTGCCGCTGCAGATCCTCCTCCACGCGGTCGAGAATGTCGTGGGCGTGCCGGACCGTCCAGTCGGCCGGCACCCAGACGTGGAATTGTGCGAAATAATGCGTGCCGCTGCTCCGGGTCCTGAGATCGTGCAGGCCGGACAGCTCCGGATACTCGCGCGTCGCGGCAAGGAAGCGCTCTCGCAAATCGTCGGGCCACTCGCGGTCCATCAGCTGGTCGAGCGCGTGGCTCGACGCTCGCCACGCGCCGAACGCCAGCCATACAGCGATGAGGAAGCCGAAGACGGCGTCCGCGCCGCGCAGTCCGGCGAACTGGTCGAGCCCTAGGGCCAGGATGACCGAGCCGTTGAGCAGGAGGTCGGATGAATAGTGGAGGCGGTCGGTTCCGATCGCGAGTGACCCGGTACGGCGAATGACATGGCGCTGGAACGAAATCAGCGCCATCGTCAGCACCATGGCGACGATCGAGACGCCAATGCCGAGCTCTGCATCGCCGGTGACCGCGCCGCTCGCCAGCCGCTGCACCGCGCGAAAGCCGATGAAGATGGCGGACAAGGTGATGAGGATCACCTGCACCAGCGCCGCCAGAGCCTCCGCCTTGCCGTGTCCGAAGCGATGTTCGTGGTCGGCCGGCTGCGCCGCGATCCTGACGCCGAGCAGCACTACCAGGCTGGCGACGAGATCGAGGCCACTGTCCGCGAGCGAGCCCAGCATCGCCATCGATGAGGTCTCGATCGCCGCATAGGATTTCAGGGCGATCAGGGTCACCGCCATGGCGATGCTCGCCGACGCTGCCTGCGACGTCAGCCTCGCCCGCTCGGCTGCGGTGACCGGCGCGCTCACGGGTACAGCAGCCCCTCGCTCCAGCCATCGCCGGAGCGGGTGAACAGGCGCCGCTCGTGAAGCCGGTGGGGCCGGTCGGACCAGAATTCGATCCGCTCGGGGATCACGCGATAGCCGCCCCAGTGCGGCGGTCGGGGCACGTCGCCGACCTCGAACCTGCGTGCAGCCTCGTCGAACCGCCGCTTGAAGGTCTCGCGGCTGTCCAGCGGAGCCGACTGGTCGGACGCCCAGGCGCCGAGCTGCGAATTGCGCGAGCGGCTGGCAAAGTAGGCATCCGATTGCGCGTCCGGCACCACTTCGACGCTGCCCTCGATACGGACCTGCCGCCGCAGCGACTTCCAGTGGAAGAGCAGTGCCGCCTGGGGGTTCTCCGCCAGCTGCCCGGCTTTGGCGCTGTGGCGATTGGTGTAGAAGACGAAGCCGTCCGGCCCGTGCGCCTTCAGCAGGACCATCCGCACGGAAGGCCGACCGGCAAAGTCAGCCGTTGCCAGCGCCATGGCATTGGCGTCGTTGAGTTCGCTTTCGCGCGCTTCGGCGAACCATTCGCCGAACAGGTGGAACGGATCGCTCGCCATCGTGGCTTTGCGCCTTAGGCTTGGCCCGGCGGCGACGGCAACCCATCTGGTCAGCGCGGGATCGTTCCGGCAAGGGAGAACAATGGCACTCGATCTCTACCAACGCCTCGGGCTGAAACGCGGAGCAAGCGAGGCCGAGATCAAGAAGGCCTACCGCAGCCTCGCCAAGCAGCTGCACCCCGACCGCAACAAGGACAATCCCAAGGCCGCCGAGCGCTTCAGCCAGGTGACGGCGGCCTACGACCTGCTGTCGGACAAGGACAAGCGCGCGCAATACGACCGCGGCGAGATCGACGAGGAGGGCAACCCGAAGATGCCGTTCGGCGGCGGCTTCGGCGGCTACTCGCAGGGCGCCGGCGCTGGCGGACATCCGGGTGGCGGCTTCGAGAACATGAACTTCGGCGGCGGCCCGGAAGCGGCCGACCTCGGCGATATCTTCGAAGGTTTGTTCGGCGGAGCTGCGGGCCGCGGCCGCAACGGCGGCGGAGGCTTCGGCGGTTTCCGTCAGCGCGGGCGCGCGCCGCAGAAGGGCGCCGACATCGCCTATCGCCTGAAGGTTCCGTTCATTGATGCGGTGACGCAGGCGCCCCAACGAATCCGTCTCGCCGACGGCAAGACCATCGATCTGAAGCTGCCGCACGGCGTCGAGGATGGAACCAAGATTCGCCTCGCTGGCAAGGGTGAGGAAGGGCCGGGCGGACGCGGCGACGCCATCGTCACGATCGAGGTGGCGGGGCATCCGTTCTACACTCGCGAGGGCAACGACATCCGCCTGACGCTTCCGGTCACCCTCAAGGAAGCGGTTCTCGGAGCGAAGGTCAAAGTCCCGACCCCGGAAGGGCCGGTCATGCTCACCATCCCGAAGGGCACGACGTCCGGCAAGGTGCTGCGCCTGAAAGGGCGCGGCTTCTCCGCCCGTGGCGGCGCCCGCGGCGACCAGCTGGTAACCATCGCGGTCGATCTGCCCGCCGACAATGCCGATCTCCAGGCCTTCGCCGAGGGCTGGAGCGGCGGCGGCAACCCGCGCGCGAGTCTCGGGTCTAGTGCTGCTTCCGGAGCCGCCTGAATGAGAGACCTGTCGTCCCAATCGCCCGAAGCGAGGCGCAAGCGTCTCGCCGGCATGCGCGCTGCCTTCGGAACGGACGTCGAGGAAAAGCTCAAGCCGCGGCTGACGGCGTGGGAAGTGGTCAAGCGGGTTGCGACCGGCGTCTATGCGGACGGCTTCATCCATGCCGGCAATCTCGCCTATCTGTCGATCGTCGCGCTGTTCCCCTTTTTCATCGTTGCTGCTGCCGTCGCTCACGTGTTCGGACAAAGCCAGGATGCGCAACTTGCCGTCATCAACGTCCTTCGCCGATTGCCGCCGGACGTCGCCACCACTCTCCGCGAGCCGATCCAGGAAGTCCTCACGGTGCGAACCGGGAGCCTGCTCTGGCTCGGCGCGATCGTCGGGCTCTGGACGGCGGCGAGCTTCGTGGAGACGATCCGTGACATCCTTCGCCGCGCCTATGGCGTGCAATTCTGCGCGCCTTTCTGGGAGTATCGGCTGGGCTCGATCCTGCTGATCCTGGCGGCGGTCCTGCTGCTGATGATCGCCTTTGCGATCAGCGCGGCGCTGACCATCCTCCACCACTTGATCATGGTCTGGTTCCCCTTGGCGCAAAGCGTTGCGGCTGACCTGGGTCTCTACCGGCTGGTCCCCGCGATGACCCTGTTCTGCACCTTCTATGCGCTGTTCTTCGCGTTGATCCCCTCGCGTTACCGCAGGCGCGGGTGCCGAAAGTGGCCGGGTCCGCTGTTCATCACCGCCTGGTGGCTTGCGACCGCGAAGCTCCTCCCGAGCGCACTCGGCCTAGCCGGCGGCTACACCCGCACCTACGGCAGCCTCGCCGGAGTCATGATCGCGCTGATTTTCTTCTTCGTCGTCGGGCTCGGCGTCGTCATAGGAGCAGAGTTGAACGCGGCGCTGGCGGAAGCCGGTGCCACCGCGCTAAAGGGCGAAATCTACACCGGACCGTACCAGGACGAGCTTGAAGTCGAAGAGCCCCAGCCGGGCGAGGACGTCAAGGCCGAGCTGGAGACAGGGGGACCGCAACTTTGAACGACGTCAGTGGCCGTTTGATGGAAGGCAAGCGCGGGCTCATCATGGGTCTCGCCAACGACCGCTCGCTCGCCTGGGGCATCGCCCGGGCGCTTGGCGCAGCAGGGGGCGGAACTCGCCTTCTCCTACCAGGGTGAAGCGCTCGAGAAGAGGGTCCGCCCACTCGCCGCGGAGCTTGGCTCGGAGCTGCTTGTCGACTGCGACGTGTCCGACATGCGCGCCCTCGACCGTGCGTTCGACGGCCTCAAGGAGCGTTGGCCGACGCTCGACTTCGTCGTCCACGCGATCGGTTACTCCGACAAGAATGAGCTCAGGGGCAAGTTCGTCGACACGACGATGGACAATTTCCTGATGACGATGAACATTTCGGTCTACAGCTTCGTCGCGGTCGCCCAGCGCGCCCGCCAGCTGATGAGCGGCGGCGGATCGCTGCTGACGCTGACCTATTACGGAGCCGAGAAAGTCATCCCGCACTACAACGTGATGGGCGTCGCCAAGGCGGGGCTGGAAGCCTCGGTGAAGTATCTCGCCGCCGACCTCGGCCCGGAAGGAATCCGCGTCAACGGCATCTCCGCAGGCCCGATCAAGACGCTGGCGGCAAGCGGCATCGGCGACTTCCGCTACATCATGAAGTGGAACGAATATAACTCGCCCCTGCGGCGTAACGTGACGATCGAGGACGTCGGCGGCGCGGGCCTATTCCTCTGCTCGGACCTTGCCAGCGGGGTGACGGGCGAGATCATGCACGTGGATGCCGGCTACAACGTCGTCGGCATGAAAGCCGAAGACGCGCCGGACATCTCGACCGTTTAACTTTCTCCCTGCCTACAAGGGAGGGGGATCAGCCGGCGAACGGATCCCGGACCAGGATCGTGTCCTCGCGCTCTGGCGACGTGCTCACCAGCGCGACGGGACAGCGGATCAGCTCTTCGATGCGCCGAACATATTTGATGGCCCGCGCCGGCAGGTCGGCCCAGCTGCGGGCACCTCGCGTGGAGCCCGGCCAGCCCTCGACTTCCTCGAAGATCGGCTCGACGCGAAGCTGGTCGGCAGAGTGCGGCGGCAAATAGTCGAACTCGCGGCCATCGATCCGATAGCCGGTGCAGATCTTCACCGTCTCGAAGCCGTCGAGGACGTCCAGCTTGGTGAGCGCGATTCCGGTAATGCCGCTGACGGCCACCGCCTGGCGTACGAGCACCGCGTCGAACCAGCCGCAGCGGCGGCGGCGGCCGGTGACGGTGCCGAACTCGTGCCCGCGTTCGCCGAGCCGCTGCCCGATCTCATTGTCCTGCTCGGTCGGGAAAGGGCCCGAGCCGACCCGCGTCGTATAGGCCTTGGCGATGCCGAGCACGAAGCCGGCCCCGCGCGGGCCGATGCCGCTGCCCGGACCGGTCTGACCCGCGACTGTGTTCGAGGAGGTGACAAACGGATAGGTCCCGTGGTCGACGTCGAGAAGCACGCCCTGCGCACCCTCGAACAGGATGCGGCGGCCGCGCTGCAGGGCCGCATCGAGGTCGCGCCAGGCGGGGCGCGCGAATGGCAGGACGAAACCGGCGATATCGCTGAGGTCGGCAAGCAGCCGCTCGCGGTCCACTGGCGGCTCATTGAACCCGGCGCGAAGCGCATCGTGATGCGCGCACAGGCGGTCGAGCAGCGGCCCTATGTCATCGAGGCGAGCCAGGTCGCACACGCGGATCGAGCGCCGCCCGACCTTGTCCTCATAGGCGGGGCCGATGCCGCGCCGCGTGGTGCCGATCTTGCCGGCGCCGCTCGCGTCCTCGCGAAGGGCGTCGAGGTCGCGGTGGATCGGCAGGATCAGCGGGCACGTCTCGGCAATCATCAGCACTTCGGGCGTGACCTCGATGCCCTGCGCGGCAATCTTCTCGACCTCGGATTTCAACGCCCACGGATCGAGGACGACTCCGTTGCCAATCACCGACGGCGTGCCGCGAACGATCCCGCTCGGCAGCAGCGACAGCTTGTAGGTCTGGTCGCCGACGACCAGGGTGTGGCCGGCGTTATGGCCGCCCTGGAATCGGACGACGACATCGGCCCGGCTGGCGAGCCAGTCGACGATCTTGCCCTTGCCCTCGTCGCCCCACTGCGCGCCGATGACGGTCACGTTACCCAATGTTTCTGTCCTGCTTTGGCGCCCGCGCGGGCTCTAGGTCAGGGGGCAAGCCGCGTCAAAAACTCAGCGGCACGACCTGAAGAACTCCGGGCAGCGCCTGCAGCTCGCGCGCGACGTTGGCCGTGATCGGGTCGTCGACGGCGACCAGCGCGACTGCCTCGCCTTTCTCGGCGCGACGGCCGAGATTGAAGGTCGCGATGTTGATGCCGTGCTCGCCGAGCGCCGTCCCGAGCGCGCCGATGAAGCCGGGCGCGTCGGTGTTGACGATGTAGATCATCTGCCCGGTGAGCTCCGCCTCGACCGGCACATCGAAGATCTTGACCAGCCGCGGCGCGCGGTTGCCGAACAGCGTCCCTTCGACGCGCTTCGGACCCTGCTCGGTCCCGACCGTCACCGCGACCAGCGTATGGTAGTCGCCTTCGCCTTCGCTCCTGATTTCGCGCACCGGAAGCCCGCGCTCCTTGGCGAGGTGCGGGGCGTTGACCATGTTCACGGTATCCGACCAGGTCCGCATCACGCCGGCGAGCACGGCGCCGGTGATCGGCTTGATGTTGAGTGCGGCGGCGGCGCCCTCGACCTCGACGTCGATCGAGCGGATTTCGGTGCCGGCGATCTGGCCGACAAGCCGGCCAAGCTTCTCGGCGAGCGCCATGTAGGGCTTCAGCCGCGGCGCCTCCTCCGCCGACAGCGACGGCACGTTGACCGCGTTGGTGATGCCGCCGAGCAGCAGGAAGTCGCTCATCTGCTCGGCGACCTGGATCGCGACATTGACCTGCGCCTCGGTCGTCGACGCACCGAGGTGGGGCGTGCAAATCAGGCCCGGCGTTCCGAACAGCGCATTCTCCTTGGCCGGTTCCTGCGAAAACACGTCGAGCGCGGCGCCGGCGATGTGGCCGCTTTCGAGGCCCTCCTTCAGCGCCGCTTCGTCGATCAGGCCGCCCCGCGCGCAATTGACGATGCGCACGCCGGGCTTCGTTTTCGCCAGCGCCTCGCGGCTGAGGATCCCGCGGGTCTGGTCGGTGAGCGGCGTGTGAAGCGTGATGAAATCGGCGCGGGCGAGCAACTCGTCGAGTTCGACCTTGTCGACGCCAAGCTCGACTGCTCGCTCCGGCGACAGGAAAGGATCGTAGGCCGCGACCTTCATCTTGAGGCCGTGGGCGCGGTCGGCGACGATCGATCCGATATTGCCGCAGCCGATCAGGCCCAACGTCTTCCCGGCGAGCTCGACGCCCATGAAGCGGTTCTTTTCCCACTTGCCGGCCTGGGTGGATTGGTCGGCCTGCGGGATCTCGCGGGCAAGCGCGAACAGCATTGCGATCGCATGCTCGGCGGTCGTGATCGAGTTGCCGAACGGCGTGTTCATGACGACGATCCCGCGCGCGGATGCCGCGGGGACGTCGATGGTGTCGACGCCGATCCCGGCGCGGCCGATCACCTTCAGGCGGGGAAGCGCCGCGTCCATGATTGGCGCACTGATCCTGGCCGAGCTGCGCGCAGCGATCCCGTCATAGTCATGGACGATCGCCTTGAGTTCGTCGGGCGAAAGGCCGGGCTTCTCGTCCACCGCGATCCCGCGCTCGCGGAACACGGCGGCAGCCTTCGGGTCCATCTTGTCGGCGATGAGGACTTTGATCTGGTCGGTCATGGAAGAAACCTCGTCATTCTCGCGAAGGCGGGAACCCAGTCCCGCTCGCGATGATTCATTTGGCTGGGCCCCGCCTGTGCGCGGATGACGGTTACGGCCGGGTCTGCTCCCAGGCCCAGTCGAGCCATGGCCCGAGCGCCTCGATGTCGGCGGTGTCGACCGTCGCTCCGCACCAGATGCGAAGGCCGGGGGGCGCATCCCGATAGGCACCGATGTCGAAGGCCGCGCCTTCCCTGTCGAGCAGCCTGGTGAGCGCCTTCTGCCGCGCCGTGTTGGCCTCAAGGTCCGACCGGTCGGCGAACTGCAGGCAGACCGAAGTGTTGGAGCGGATCGCCGGATCGGCGGCGAGGTTCTCGATCCAGTCGGACGTTTGCACCCAGCGGTCGAGGGCCGCGGCACTGGCGTCGGCTCGCGCGATCAGCGCCGGAAGGCCGCCGATCCGCTCGGCCCAGTCGAGGGCAAACAGCCAGTCCTCGACCGCCAGCATCGATGGCGTGTTGATGGTCTCGCCCTTGAAAATGCCGTCGATCAGTTTGCCGCCTTTGGTCAGACGGAAAATCTTCGGCAGCGGCCGCGGCGCCGGCTCGTTCTCCAGCCGCTCGACGGCGCGCGGGGAGAGCACCAGCATGCCGTGCGCCGCCTCGCCGCCGAGTGCCTTCTGCCAGCTGAACGTTCCGACATCGATCTTCGCCCAGTCCACGTCCTGCGCGAACGCCGCCGAGGTCGCGTCGCAGATGCTGAGGCCAGTCCGGTCGTCGGCAATCCAGTCGGCGTTGGGGACCCGGACGCCGCTGGTCGTCCCGTTCCAGGTGAAGACGACGTCGCTGGCCGGATCGATGTCGGTGAGCTTGGCGATTTCACCATAATCGGCGGTCCGGATGTCGGCATTCAGCTTGAGTTGCTTGGCGACGTCGGTCACCCAGCCCGCGCCGAAACTCTCCCACGCCAGCATCGTCACCGGCCGCGTGCCGAGCAGCGACCAGATCGCCATCTCCATGGCGCCGGTGTCGGACGCGGGAACGATCCCGAGCTTGTAGTCGGCGGGCAGACCGAGGAGCGCATGGGTGCGTTCGATCGCCTCCAGCAGCCGTGCCTTGCCGAGCGCTCCCCGATGCGAGCGGCCGAGAACGCGTGTGTCAAGCTTGTCCGCGGTCCAGCCAGGCGGTTTGGCGCAGGGGCCGGACGAGAAGTTCGGCCGAGCTGGACGGAGGATGGGTTTGGTCGCTGGATTCACCGGGCGCAAAGCCGCTCCGGCGTCGATGGCTTCAGTCATGTAACTCTCCTCACAGAGAGCGCGCGCCGCGTTGGGACGGCGTGGCCCGGGCCCAGTTGTAAGGCCGATTATGGCGCCCGCAAGGCGCTTCCGAAGAAACCTTCGGCCCGCTTCGCCGACGGGAATGCTGCACTGCACAACTGCTTGATTTTCCACGTTCCACTGCCCGAATTCAGCCGAGTTGAACGGTTCACCGCAGGGCTCGGACGACTCGTCCCGACGAGCGGGTGCCGTGATTGAAATTGTTAACCATCTGCGGACAGTCTCCTCCCGCCAGGCTGCGACGGGCAATCGCGGGGTTTGGACCGGGGCTGGGGAGCTCCTGCAATTCGTACAGCCGCTGCGCCGTTGCGTGCGATGCGGAAGCTTTTGGAGCGGGGAAGAATGACCCAGGTTTTGGCAGCAACGGGCGCATTGTTTCGCGACCGCGACTTTTTCGTTCACGATGGCTCGAAGCTGCGTCGAGTTCCGCCTTTCCGCTCCCGTCCAGGCCCTCTTCTTCGCGATCCTGATGGGCCTCGTCGGGTGGTCGAGCTATGCCACCGCCCGCATCCTGAACCCCACACCTATGGCGTCCGTCTCCTCGAAGCCGGCTCTGAAGGCGGCCTATTCCGCCCAGATTGCAAAGCTTACCGCCGAAACCGACCGGCGGGTCCACGCGATCGAGCAGCGCCAGATCGCACTCGCCGCTGCGCTTTCCAACGAGCAGGTCGATGAAGCGACGCTGCGCCGTCTCGGCTTCTACCCGGCCAAGGCCGGCGAGGCGGGCGAGGGCGGTCCGTTCGAGAGCGTTGGTAATCCGACCTTCAAGGCGCTGTTCAACAGCTGGAAGAAGCTCGACCAGCTGCAGGACGGAGTCATCGCCATCCCCTCGGACAAGCCAATCAAGACGGCCGTCACCTTCACCAGCGGCTTCGGTGTCCGCGCCGATCCCTTCCACCGCGGTGCGGCGATGCATCCGGGAATCGACCTTGCCGGCGCATACGGCACCCCGATCTATGCGACTGCCGACGGAACCGTGCTGCGGGCGGGCTGGAACAGCGGCGGCTACGGCAACATGGTCGAACTCGACCACGGCCGCGGTATCGTCACCCGCTACGGCCATATGTCAGCGGTGCTCGTTCATGCCGGCGATCACGTCACTCGCGGTGAGCAGATCGGCCGCATGGGCTCGACCGGCCGCTCGACCGGCAATCACCTCCACTATGAGGTGCGCATCGACGGCCGCCCGGTGAACCCGATCCCCTTCATGAAGTCGACCGACTACGTCATTGCGATGCAGAAGCGGTCGAACTCGGCGTCGATGGACCAGATTGGCGAAGGCGGCCCGATGGTGGCCGGGAAGTAAGCTTGCTGCGCTTCGGCGCACTTCCTATCTCCATCTCGTGACGGATGCCGATATCAGCCTGACTACAAGCGCCGCTCGCCGCGTCGCGTGGATCGCCGAGCGCCAGTCCAGGCCGGCGATCCTGCGGCTGGCCGTCGATGGCGGCGGCTGCGCTGGGTTCACCTACAAGTTCGAGCTTGCCGAAGCGCCGGACGCGGACGACGCGGTGGCGACTACCGACGGAGTCCAGCTCGTCGTCGATCCCGTCAGCCTCAACCTCCTGAAAGGCTCGGCGGTCGATTTCGTCGAGGACCTCGGCGGCGCTACCTTCAAGGTGACCAATCCCAACGCCCAGTCCGGCTGCGGCTGCGGGTCGAGCTTTTCCGTCTGATTCGTCACCCTGAACTCGTTTCAGGGTCCATTCTTCGGCAGGCACCGAACCTTGCACCGTGGATGCTGAAACAAGTTCAGCATGACGACGACGGGCCGGTCGGCTAATCGCACGATCGATGAAGCTCGCGACTTACAACCTCAACGGAATTCGGGCGCGCTTGCCGCGTCTGATCGAGTGGCTCGATCGCGAGAAGCCGGATGTGGTCGCCCTGCAGGAATTGAAGTGCGCCGACGAATCGCTGCCGATCGCGGATATCGAAGCGGCGGGCTACGGCGCGGTCTGGCACGGGCAGAAGGGCTTCAACGGAGTCGCGGTGCTGGCCCGCGGCGATGCGCCGGAGCTTCGCCGCGTCGGTCTGCCGGGGGATCCGGATGACAGCCACAGCCGCTATATCGAAGCGCAGGTCGGGGATGTCATCGTCGGTTCGATCTATTTGCCCAACGGCAATCCGGTCGGCACCGAGAAGTTCGATTACAAGCTGCGCTGGATGGAGCGCCTCGAAGCCCACGCGGCCGAGCTGCTGGCGCTCGAGCGGCCCATAGTTCTGTGCGGCGACTGGAACGTAGTGCCGGAGGACCGGGACGTGTTTTCGGTCCGAGCCACCCAGCACGATGCGGTGATGCAGCCGCAGGCGCGACAGCTTTGGCGGCGCATCGTCAACCAGGGTTGGACCGACGCCCTGCGCGCGTTCCATCCGGACGACCCCAAGCTGTACACCTTCTGGGACTACACCGCCGGTTGCTGGCAGCGCGACCTCGGCTTCCGCCTCGATCACCTGCTCTGCTCGCCGGAAGCGGCGGACCGGCTACGCGGCGCCGGCGTCGACCGCTGGGCGCGGGGCGAGGAGAAAGCGTCGGACCACGCGCCGACCTGGGTCGAGCTGGACTAAAGCGTCTTCTCGAATACCCGGTAGCGATGGTTCACCCGGGCGCCGGGCAGTTCGGCGATCGAGAGCATTCCCTTGTTGTCCTCGAGGATCCAGCCGAACTCGCCAGTGTTGATGCCGAACTTGCCGACGCAGTCGCGGCGGGTGAATTCGATCAGCATGAAGGCGAGCATGCTCGCCATGCGGGTCTGGTGGAGCTTCCTGGCGACGCCCATGAGCGGAACCCGGGCGCGGCTCACCCGCGGCTTGCGTAGGCGCCACAGGAGCTTGGCCCAATTGAACGGGAACAGCTCGCCGTTCAAATCCTTGATGAGTTCGTTGATGTCGGGGATCGTCAGCATGAAGGCGACCGGCTCGCCGTCGATTTCGGCGATACGCACCAGCTCGTTGTAGATGATCGGCTTCAGCTTCTTGCCGGCGTAGGCGATCTCGCTCTCGGTCAGCGGGACGTAGCCCCAATTGTGCGACCAGGCGTCGTTCAACAGGTTGAGGATGATCCGCGCTTCGGCGTTGAACTTGCTCTTGTCGACCTGGCGGATACGGATGTGCGGGTTGCGCTCGCCGGCGGCGATCAGCCGGTTGATCTTGGGGTCGTCCCAACTGGCGATGTCGACTTCGTAGGTCAGCAGGTCCTTGGCCTTGCCGTAGCCAGCCGCTTCGACCCAGCCCCGATATTCGGGGCGGTGGTGGCCCATCATCGCCGTCGGGTCCTGGTCGAAGCCTTCAATCTCGAGGCCCGGCTCGTCCCAGATGGAGAGGCTGATCGGCCCGATCGAGGTGGTCATGCCCTGCTGCCGCAGCCAGTCTTCGGCGGTTGCAATAAGCGCCGCAGCAGTCTCCCCGTCGAGGGCTTCGAACATCCCCCAATTGCCGATGCCCTTGCCCATGTGCTGCTGGACGAGCTCGTCGACCTGGGCGCTGATTCGGCCGACCACCTTGCCGCCGCGCTCGGCGAGCCAGAGCTGGGCTTTGGCATGCTCGAACCACGGGTTCTTGCCGGGGGTGATGAGGCCATGGACCTCGTCCTTCAGCGGCGGCACCCAGTGCGGATCGTCCTTGTAGACGTCCCAGGCGAAGTCGACGAAGGCCTTCCGGTCGGCTTTTGTGACGACCGGGCGAATGGTGACGGGTGCGCTCATTCCGGCGTCGTAACGCGCCAGCTGCTCAACACCAAGCGCACGACCAACGGCGACAGGCCGCGGTGGCTCGAGCGGTGGTAGATCGACCCGGCATCGAGCTCCCGGCACAAGCGGCGATGGGCCTCGCCAAGGGCATGATAGGGAAGGCCCGGAAGCAGGTGATGCAGGCCGTGGTAGCGCAGGCCGACCGGCGCCCACAGGGCGGGCAGAGTGCCCGGCGGCGGCACGTTGACGCTGTCGAGATATTGCGCGGTGACGCTCATCGGCTCGCCGTCATTCTCCCAGAGGTGGGCGACGAGCGTGCGGACCTGGTTGAGGAACATGACTCCGGCGGCGACGCCGAGGAAGATCAGGAAGTCGCGGAGCGGAATGAGCCCGGTCGCAGTCAGTACGAGCAGCGTGATCGCCCACAGGCTGCACGCGGTCTCCTGCCAACGCCAATCGCGGGCGAACTCGCCCTCGGGAGCGGGGCGGCGGAAGCTCGGGTTGATCTGCAGCCCGGAATAGCGCTGCACGACCAGCGTTCGCAGCTTCGGCCAGACGAGCGAGAGCGGCGCCAGGATGCCGAAGCGGATCAGCATGCCGATCGGGGCCAGCGCGGCGGCGATCAGGAACACCGGCAGTGTCCACGGCTTCATCAGGGCCAGCGGCAGATATTCGGGATCGTTCGCGGTGCCGTAATAGGTCTTGGCGTGATGCTGGTTGTGGACCCCTTCGTACAGGAAGGACGGCACCAGCAGCGGCACGCCGACGATGCAGTTCCAGGCGAAGCGGAAGCCGCGGACGGCGCCCTTCTTGATGTGGGTCAGCTCGTGAATGAACGAGCCGGCGCGGTAGAGAGCGAGCACGGCTATAACCGCGGCGAGCAGCGCCAGCGGCGTCGAGTGCAGCAGCATCGCAGCGAACAACCCGGCATAACCGAGCACTGCGGAGCCGAGCATGTCGGCCCAGTAGATGCGGGCGCTCGGCACGTTGAGGTCGCGGGTCAGGTTCGCAGCGGCCTTCAGCATCGCCGCGTCGTCCTTGGGGCGCGCAGCCGCCGTCTTGGCCGGCGCGGAATCGCGCTGCAGGAGTGCCGTGTCAGTCATAAGTCCTTGTCCACGCTGCGCCTTTGCACCGGATCGTGGCGCCTTCGTGGCACTTCGCCGCGAAGTCAGGCTCCCGCGGCTGCGGGCCCACCGATGGCACCCGCCTTGGGCCGCTTGGCCTTCGGGATCGACGATCCGGCGGCCGGAAGCTCCGGCCCCTTGCTGCCGCCGCGGTCGATCGTCTCGCCGGCCATCAGCTTCTTGATCTCGTCGCCGCTCAGGGTCTCGAACTCGAGAAGCGCCTGGGCGAGCGTCTCGAGTTCCTGCCGGTTCTCGTCGAGCAGATGCTTGGCGCGGGTGTAACCGTCCTCGACGATGCTGCGGATTTCCTTGTCGATCGCCTGCGCGGTCTCGTTCGACATCTGCCGGGCGCGGTTCATCGAATAGCCGAGGAACACCTCTTCATCCGGCTCGGCGTACTGCAGGGGCCCGAGCTCGTCGGACATGCCCCAGCGGGTCACCATGTCGCGCGCCAGCTGGGTCGCGTACTGGATGTCGGACGACGCGCCGGACGACACCTTGTCGTAGCCGAAGATGACCTCTTCGGCGACGCGCCCGCCCATCGAGACGGCAAGGTTCGCGTACATCTTGTCGCGGTGGTAGCTGTAGCTGTCCCGTTCCGGCAGGCGCATGACCATGCCGAGCGCGCGGCCGCGCGGGATGATGGTGGCCTTGTGGATCGGATCGGACGCCGGCTCGTGGAGAGCGACGATGGCGTGGCCGGCCTCGTGATAGGCGGTCATCCGCTTTTCGTCCTCGGTCATGACCATGGACTTGCGCTCGCTGCCCATCATGACCTTGTCCTTGGCTTCCTCGAACTCGTGCATCGCGACCAGGCGCTTGCCCTTGCGGGCGGCGAGGAGCGCGGCTTCGTTGACGAGATTGGCAAGGTCGGCGCCCGAGAAGCCCGGGGTTCCGCGAGCGATCACGCGCGGATCGACGTCGGGCGCCAGCGGCACCTTCTTCATGTGGACGGCGAGGATCTGCTCGCGGCCGTCGATGTCCGGGCGCGGCACGACGACCTGGCGGTCGAAGCGGCCGGGGCGGAGAAGCGCCGGGTCGAGCACGTCGGGCCGGTTGGTGGCGGCGATGATGATGATGCCTTCGTTGGCCTCGAAACCGTCCATCTCGACCAGCAGCTGGTTGAGGGTCTGCTCGCGCTCGTCATTGCCGTTGCCGAGGCCGGCGCCGCGATGACGGCCGACGGCGTCGATCTCGTCGATGAAGACGATGCACGGCGCGGACTTCTTGGCCTGGTCGAACATGTCGCGGACGCGGCTTGCGCCGACGCCGACGAACATCTCGACGAAGTCCGATCCGGAGATCGTGAAGAACGGAACGCCCGCCTCACCCGCGATGGCGCGGGCGAGCAGCGTCTTGCCGGTGCCCGGAGGGCCGACCAGCAGCGCGCCCTTGGGAATCTTGCCGCCGAGCCGGGCGAACTTGCCCGGGTCCTTGAGATACTCGACGATCTCCTGAAGCTCTTCGCGGGCCTCGTCGATGCCGGCGACGTCGGCGAAGGTCACTCGGCCTTCCTTCTGGGTCAGCATGCGGGCGCGGCTCTTGCCGAAGCCCATCGCGCCGGAGCCGGCGTTCTTCTGCATCTGCCGCATGACGAAGAAGGCGATGCCGATCATCAGCAGGAACGGCAGCGAGTTGTACAGCATGTACATCCAGATGCTGCCCTGCTCGTCGGCCTTGACCTGGACCCCGACGCCCTTCTGGATCATGCGGTCGGCGATGTTGGTGCCGGCCGGAGCGACGGTGTGGAAATCCTCGCCGCTGTCGAGCTTGCCGGCGATCTGGCTGTTGCCGGTGCTTCCGGTCGTCATCGAGACCGATTTGACGTTGCCGTCGTCGACCTGGCGGACGAACTCGGAATAGGCCATCGGCTGGCCGGCGGTCGCCTTGCTGCCGCCCTCGATCATCTGGACGAACAGGACGAGCGCGAAGAGGATGCCGACCCAGATCAGCAAGCTCTTGGTCCAGGGGTTGCCGGGCTTCTTGTCCTTGTCGTTCATCGCTGTCTCTCGAGGGCCGGAGCGGCCTCAGGCCTAAAATAGGCGCATCCGCACCCAATAACAATGCGGTCTTAGGGAGAGGTGAACGGGAGCGGGACAGGTTGGTCGGCAAAGGTCGAGGCTATCTCCGGCTTCGCTGACAGATGCTCGCACTGCCCCCGGCAGAGCTGCGCGTCTGACACGTCCTCGGCCTGCCCCCGGCAGGCCTGCGGGCGTGTCACCCTGACCGCTTGGAATCGGGGGGTCTTCCACTTCCTCCACTTCGTAGGATTTGAGTGCTGCTCGGGCTTGTGGAGCGCAGGGGAGCGCATCGGCCGATGGTGGAGCACAAATGCAGGGCTGTAGGACAGGGGAATCGGCACCCGGGACAAGGCGCGTCGGGGAACGAGGCGAGAGGATGACAGGTTCAGTGTCGCCGTTCGGGCGCTGGAGAGAAGCGCCATTGGGGCCCGCCCGAGCAGAGCACTCCGCGCAGGGTGGCCTGACCGCCGCTGCGTAGCATCGCCAGCAGGGGGTCGAGCTCGCGGGCTCGGAGCGGTTCGGCGGAGCCTTCGCGGGCCAGCGCTGTGATGGCTCGCGCGACGAGGCGGCGGACGATTTCGGCTGGCGCATCCGAAGGCATGTAGGTGATGCGACCGTTCTCTTCGCTGACGGCTCCGCGCCATTCGCGGTCCGTGGCCCAATCGAGGGCTTGGTCGGCGCTGGCGAGGTGGGCGGCGCTGGTGGCGAGGGCGCTGGAGTCGATCCAGTCGGCGTCGGACAGCGCCTTGCGGATGCGGACGCGCTCGAACCGGTCGTCGGCGTTGCTGGGATCGGTGTTGGGCGTGAGGTTCGCGTCTGCGCAGATACGCTCGAGCTCGGCGCGGCGCCAGCCGAGGAGGGGGCGAAGAAGGACAGGCGGGTCCCCGCGTTCGCGGGGATGACGAACTTGCGGGATCGGACTCGTCGCCGCATGCCCCCGAGACCGCGGACGCCGGCGCCGCGATTGAGGCGCATCAGCAGGGTCTCGGCCTGGTCGTCGGCGTGGTGGCCGGTGAGGATCGCGTCGAGTCCGCGCTCTTCGGCCCAGCCGGCGAGCAGGCGGTAGCGCTCGGCGCGGGCGCGTTCCTGGATAGCGGTGATCGGTCTTGTCGGGCCACTCGGTGGTGAGAATGACATGCGGAACGCCGAGCCGGGCGCAGATCGCGGCGGCGGCCTCGGCTTCGGCGCGGCTGTCGGTGCGGAGCGCGTGATCGACGGTTGCGGCTTCGACTGGCCGGGGCGGGCAGCGGCGGCTAGCAGCAGGAGCGCGAGGCTGTCGGGACCGCCGGATAGCGCGATGCCGAGACGAGCGCCCGGCGCGGCCAAGGCGTCGAGATCGGCGCGGAAGCGGTCGGTCGTCGTCATCCGCGCTTTCCTAGCGTGGAGGAACCCCTCCACCATTCGCCTGCGGCGAACGGTCCCCCTCCCCAGCGGAGCTGGAGAGGATTTCTCTAGCTGCACTGCGCCTGGGCCCTGGCGTCGGCGATTGGCTTTTGCAGTTCGGGCCGGACCTTGGCGCCGTAGACCGACGTGAGCTCGGCATAGGCCTTGCACGCCTGGCCGGGCTGGCCGAGCTTCATCAGCGCCTGGCCGAGATAATAGCAGGCTGTCCTGCGCGCGGGCGCCGTCGGGGTTGTTGCGGTAATTGGCGAGCAGCGCCTCGGCGGCGCCGCGCGGCATCGCCCTTGTCGAGCAGCGCGCGGCCGATGAGGTTGTTGGCGTAGCTGACGCGCCTGTGCTTGCGGGTAAGCGGCGATGAACGCCTTCAAGGTGCGCGATCGCCTGGTCGTACTGGCCGGCCTGCCATTCGTGGAAGCCCTGCGCTGTAGGCGTCCTCGCCGGGATCGCTGCGGCGGCAGTCGTATCGCCGTCGCCGGCGGCGCGTCGGACGCCGGCGCGGTGTCGGCTTGCGGTGCGTCGCCGGCTTGCCCGGCGCGCGGCGCTTGGGCTGACGGCGGCATGGTCGACGGCGGGGCGAGTCGACCGGAGCCGCCGCGCGGCGCCTGCGATGCGCTGCTCGAGCGCGCCGATGCGCTGCTCCTCGTCGGAGCGCGACCTTGGCGATGCCGGCTTCGACGGTCTGCAGCCGGTGGCCGTTCTCTTCCGACTGGCGGAGCAGGTCGGTCATCTGCCGTTCGACGCATCGAGGCGCTGGTCGAGGGTCACGACCGACGACTGGGTCGCCGCCGGCTCGGTCGAGAAGCCGGCGGTGTCGGCCGGCCGGCCGCGCGGAAAGACCTGCCGCTGAACCTGATCGACCTGGCGCTCGAGCCGGTCGATGCGCTGCTCGGGTGTCGGCTGCTGGCGCTGGGCGATGGCGGCGGCTGGGCCAGCGCAAGGCTGGCTACAGCCGCGAGCGCGGCGATCCGATACGAAGGTCTTCACTGGTCTCGATTCCCCACGCTGCTCGTGCTTGCGGGACTGTGCCCGCCGGCGGCTTTCCCGCCGATGAATCCTATTCGCCCGTGTTGCGTTGTCGCCGGTGCTTGCGGCGTGGCGGCGGCTCCGGAGCGGGACGGCCTGCGGCGCCGCCGGCATGTCGCGCGACGCGCGTGCGCGGCGCTTTGCCTCGGGCGGGGCCGCAGCCGCGGGCGAGGCCGGCGCTTCATGAGGTCGGCGGCCAGAGGCTGACGTTGCTCACCTTCGTCGCCGGCGGCCCGACCGGCGGCGCGACGGCGCTGCCGACGTGATCCGCAGCGCCTTCGGGCTCGCCGGTGCGAGCAGCGGCGCAGCGGCGGTCGGCGGCACCTGGTAGGTCTCGCCCGGCTGCAGCTGCCCTGCGTAGAGGTCTTGCCCTGGTCGGTGACCCGCAGCCACGCCGGCGCGGTCGCGGTGAGGACGACCGGGCCCTGCGCGGCCGGCTGGGCGGCGCGGCAGCCGGAGCTGCGTGCGGCGCTTGCGAGGCGGGCGCTGCGGCGCGGCTGGCTGGCGCCACTGTCGTCGGGAGCGAGCGGTTGCTGAGCCAGGTCATCAGCACGATCGACGAGGATGACCGCGGCGATCGCGGCGAGGACGAGCCAGCGCGGCATCGTCCGCGCGGGATCGGCCGGCTCGAACACCTCGGTCGTCGTCGCGCGGCGCACGCGCGCCGCCCATTTCGGTCCGCAATTGCTCGCCGATCTCAGTGCGGTCGAGCCCGACGGCGGAGGCATAGCTCTTGGCGAAGCCGGTCGTGTAGGTCGGCGCCGGGAGCTTTTCCCAATCCGCCTTCTCGAGGCTTTCGAGATGGCGGCGCGGGATCCGCGTCTGGGCGGCGACGTCCTCGAGGCTCAGGCCCTTCTCCTCGCGCGCGGCGCGGAGGCGCTCGCCCACCGTTGGGACTTCCGTCTCGTCGAGTTCGTCCATGCGTCCGCCTATCTATTCGCGTCGGGATTCAGCTGTGGAGCGCTGAGGCCGGGCTGTCAACCGCGCAGTGGCCGTCTCAGTCGATTGTGACCGAATGCCGGCGCGCCCAGTCGCGTCAGCGCCTTGCGCATGTCGCGCGGCGGTTTTGCAAGCAGTTGCTCGAAGCGGGCGCGGAGCGCGCCGGCGTCGAGCGAGCGGACCATCGCCTTGACCGGGCCGACGGCCGCGGGCGTGATCGAGACATCGTCCGCGCCGAGGCCGACCAGCGCCATGGCTTCCAGCGGCCGGCCCGCCATCTCGCCGCACACCCGGACCGGCACGTTGGCCGCGCGCGGCGGCGTCGAGGACGCGCTTGAGGAAGCGCAGGATCGCCGGGCTCAGCCAGTCGTAGCGCTGGGCGAGGCGCGGGTCCGAACGGTCGGCGGCGAACAGGAATTGGGTGAGGTCGTTGGTGCCGATCGACAGGAAATCGACCCGCGGAAGCAGCTGGTCGAGCATTTCGGCGAGGCTCGGCACTTCGAGCATCGCGCCGAACTCGATCCGGCTCGGAAGCTTGCGGTGCGCCTTGCGCGCCCATTCGACCTGCTCTTCGAACAGCGCGCGCGCCTCCTCATATTCCCACGGCTCGGACACCATCGGGAACATCACCCGCAGCACCTTGCCGGCCGACGCCTCGATCAGCGCGCGGGCCTGCGCCTTCATCAGCGTCGATCGCTCGAGCGACAGGCGAAGCGCGCGCCAGCCCATCGCCGGATTCTCGGCCTCGTCGTGGACGTCGGTGAGATAGGGCAAGCGCCTTGTCGCCGCCGATGTCGACGGTGCGGAAGACGACCGGCCGGTCGCCGGCGAACTCCAGCACCTTGCGTGTAGAGCCGCTGCTGGCGGTCGCGGCCGGGGAGGGTCGCGGAAACCAGGAACTGGAACTCGGTGCGGAACAGGCCGATGCCGTCGGCGCCGGTCATCTCGAGCGCCGCCGCGTCTTCGGCGAGGCCGGCATTGACCATCACGCTGACCTGCAGCGCCGTCGCGAGTCACGGCCGGCAGTGTCTTGCGCGGCGGCGAACTCGGCGCGGCGCTTCTGGCTCATCGCCATGCGCTGGTCGAAGCTGGTCGAGCAGCGGCCGCGTCGGGCGGATGATGACGCTGCCGTTGTCGCCGTCGACGAGGATCGTCTCGCCGTCCTCGACGCTGTGGCGGATGTCGGCGAGGCGGCCGATCACCGGAACGCCGATGGCGCGCGCGACGATCGTCATGTGCGAGGTCAGCGAGCCTTCCTCGAGCAGCACCGCCTTCAGGCGGCGGCGATCATATTCGAGCAGTTCGGCGGGCCCGAGGTTGCGGGCGATCAGCACCGTGTCGCGGGTGAGGCCCGGTCTGCGCGGCGGTGCCCATCCGGCCGGAGACGATGCGCAGCAGCCGGTTCGACAGGTCCTCGAGATCGTGCATCCGCTCCTGGAGAAGCGGGTCGTCGATCTCGCGCATGCGGGCGCGCATGCGCTGCTGGACGCGCTCGATCGCGGCCTCGGCGGTGAGGCCGCTGTCGATCGCCTCGTTGATGCGCCGCGACCAGCCCTCGTCATAGGCGAACATCCGGTAGGTCTCGAGGATCTCCTGATGCTCGCCGATGGTGCCGAATTCGGCGTCGCGCGCCATATTGTCGATCTGCTCGCGCATCTTGCGGAAGGCCGAATAGACGCGGTCGCGTTCGGCCTCGATGTCCTCGGCGACGGTGTGCTCGACGACGACGCGAGGTTCGTGGAAGACGGCGTCGCCCTTGGCCATTCCGGCGACCAGCTTGAGGCCGGCGAGGCGAAGCGGACCGGCGCTGCGGATGCGGGCGCGGCGGGCACCGTCGACCAGACGAGCGGCGCCGATCAGTTCGGACAGGACCATCGCCACCGTCTGCAGCGCCTCGATCTCGACATCCTCGTAGCGGCGCGGCTCGGCGTGCTGGACGGCGAGGACCCCGATCGGGCTTTCCGCGCGCACGATCGGCACGCCGGCGAAGCTGTGGAAGCGCTCCTCGCCGGTCTCGGGACGATAAGCGAAGGCCGGGTGTCGCGCCGCTTCCGCAAGGTTGAGGATTCGGCCTTCCTGCGGCGATCGTCCCGACCAGCCCCTCGCCGAGCTTCAGCTTGGTGACGTGGACCGCTTCCTTGCGCAGGCCGTGGGTGGCGAACAGCTCCAGCTTGCTGTCGCGAAGCAGATAGATGGAGCAGACCTCGCTTCCCATCTTGGCCGCGATCAGGTCGACGACGCGGTCGAGCTTGCTCTGCACCGACCCGCGCGCGGCCATGATCTGGTGGAGACCGGTCAGGATCTCGCGAGCGGAAGCGGCGGCGGACGCGGGCATGGTGGCGCGCGGTATCAGATGGCATGGCGCGGTGTCACGTCGGCTCAAGATTACGATTGCGTCACGATATACTGTGTGTCATATAGTGTGTAACACATAGGATATGACGCACAGGCAATGGCGATCGACGATGACCTGTTCGAGAAGCTGAAAGTCGAGCTTCGCCGCGGCGCGCTTGGCCTGGCGGTTCTCGCGGCGCTCCGCGAGGAGCGCTATGGCTACACGCTGCGCCAGATGCTCGACGACGCCGGGCTGAAGATCGACGAAGGCGCGCTTTATCCGCTGCTTCGCCGGCTCGAGGCGCAGGGCCTTGCTGACCAGCGAATGGCGCGAAGAGGCGAAGCGCAACAAGCGCTTCTACCGCCTGTCCGGCGACGGCGAACGCGTGCTCGCCCAGCTGCTCGCCGAATGGAATGCGATGACCGCGTCGATCCTCCGCCTCTCCGAAGGAGATCAGTAATGGACCTGCTTGAACGCTATCTCGCCGAAGTACGGCGCAACCTGCCGGCGCGCGATGCCGACGATATCGTGACGGAATTGCGCGACGTGCTGACCGCGCGGGCCGAGGACCAGGAAGAAGCGACCGGCAACGTCGATTGGGAGGGCCTGCTTCGAGACTTCGGTCATCCGCTGGTCGTCGCCGCGCGCTACCGCAAGCATCAGTGGCTGATCGGGCCGGAGATGTACCCGTTCTACCTCCACTTCCTGAAGATCATCACCGGCATCGTCCTCGCCGTGGTGACCGGTATCGCCATCGTGAAGGGGATGTTGTGGGACCACGACGTCGGCCAGGCGATCGTCGCCTATCTCGGCAGCCTGTGGTGGTCGGCGGCCTCGGCGGTCGGATCCGTGACGATCGTGTTCGCGCTGATCGAGCGGTTCGGCGGCTCCGCGGCCAAGGATTGCCGGAAGTGGAAGCCGCTCGAGCTTCCCGAGATCGAGAGCAAGCAGCCGAGTGTCTATGAATCGGCCTTCGAAGTCGGCGCCGGCGTGCTGTTCCTGCTGTGGTGGTTCGGCATCGTGCCGACGCCGCAATGGAGCCACGATTCATTCCGGATCGTCGCCGCGCCGATCTGGCAGCAGCTTTTCTGGCCGGTTGCGGCGCTCCTGACTGCTCAACTGGTGTTCAACCTGATCCGCTGGCTCAGGCCCCGTTGGACGGCGGTGCGCTGGACGCTCGGCGCGATCAACGCAGTCAGCGCGCTCGCGATCGCGATTTACGTCTATCGTGCCGGGCAGTGGCTGACGGTAGTGTCGACCGGCGCGAGCTCGTCCGAGGTCGCTGCGATGCAGACGTCGCTCGACCTGGCCTTCCGGATCGGCATGGTCGTCGCCGTCATCGCCTTCACCTTCAACATGGCCGCCGAGCTGTGGCGCATGACCCGCAAGATGCGCGGGCGCGCCGTCAGTTCGGTGAGCCTTGCCTAACGGGGCGCGTTAGGCGTCAAGGTTCGGCGGTCCAAGATGCTGGAGGAAGTCGGGCTTGCCGAGCGACACGCCCGCGTTCCGCAGGATGGCGTACGCCGCAGTCGCGTGAAAGAGGAAGTTGGGCAGCGCGAAGCGCGTCAGATAGTGGCCGCCGTTGAAGCGATAGCCCTGGCCATTCGGGAATTTGAGGATGACTTCGCGATCTTCGCTGCCATCGAGCGCGGAGGGATCGAAGCCTTTGAGATAGGCGATCGTGCGGTCGCAGCGCTCCTTGAGGTCGGCGAAGCTGGCTTCGGTGTCCGCCATTGACGGCGCCTCCGTTCCCGTGAGGCGGGCCAAAGCGTTCTTGGCGCTATCCGAAGCCATCTGGAACTGAGCGGGCAGCGGCCGCATGTCCGGAGCGAGGCGCGCCTCCATCAGCGCCGCCTCGTCCTTCTCGGCCGCGGCCTTGTCGAGCCACCCGCGCATGTTGGTCAGCAAATTGACGAATACCGGCACCGAGGCCTCGTACATCCCGAAACTCATCGCCTGATCCCTTTCTTGTCCTTGCAAATCTTTGCCGTGCGGCGGTGGACCTTCAGCGCACGGAGAACAGGTTGTTGGTGCGGTCATGATCCGGGATTTTGTGGTCCGGATCGAGTTCCGCTCGGACGACCGGTGACGCGCCTTGCACCGGCACGTCGGTCGCCGCCTGGCGGATCCAGGTCTCGGCGGGCAGGCGAACGTCGCGCCGCGTGCCGTCGGCGAAGGTCAGGCGCAGCGTCACCGGCATCACCAGCTTGTCGCGGGATTCGACGGTGACCAGCGAGCCGGGCGCCGGCCTTGGCCGCGATCGGCTTGATGCCGGTGACGGCGAGGTCGAGCTGCCAGTTGTTGGCGTACCAGCCGCGCCACCACCAGCCGAGGTCCTCGCCCGTCTCGCTTTGCATCATCCGGAAGAAGTCGGCGGGCTTGGGGTGCTTGAACGCCCAGGCGGCGATGAAGCGGCGGAACGCCGGATCGAAACGCTCGGGGCCGAGAATCTGCTCGCGCAGAAGGATCAGGCCGAGCGCCGATTTGAAATAAGTGACGGGATGCCGGTACTTCTCGATGACGGTGTCGGCGCGCGACAGGATCGGCGGCGCGTCCGGGTCGGCGAGGATGGGCAGGATCTCGTCGACCGGATTGCCGCCGCCGGGCGCATATTCGCTGTCGCGCTTGGGCGCATACTCGCCATGGTTGAACTCGTCGGATTCATAGACGTCGATGAAGGTGTTGAAGCCCTCGTCCATCCAGGCGTCGCGGCGCTCGTTGAAGCCGACGATCATCGGGAACCAGCTGTGGCCGATCTCGTGCGCGGCGATCCAGAAGGTCGGCTTGGGCGCCGAGCCGATGTCGTCGAAAACGATGCCGGGATATTCCATTCCGCCGGCGGGTCCGGCGACGTTGATCGCGGCGGGCCACGGGTAGGGGTAGTATTTGGCCGAATAACGCTCGACGGCGTCCTTCATATATTCGGTCGAGCGGTCCCAGGCCTTGGCTTCCGGCGGATAGACGGACTCGGCGAGCGCCGACTTGCCGCCCGGCAGATTGATCCGGGCGGCGTCCCAAACGAAGGCGGGCGACGCTGCAAAGGCGACGTCGCGGCTGTTCTTCATGGTGAAGTGCCAGGTGTGCGCGCCCGACGGCGAGCCGAACGGCTCGGACGCGGGGCGGATGATCACGGTCTTGTCGCTCTGCCGGGCTTTGGCGAGGCGCGCGCGTTGTTCGGATGAAAGGACCTGCGCCGGGTTGGCCAACTCGCCCGAGCCGGCGACGACATAGTTCGCCGGCAGCGTGATCGAATAATCGAAGTCGCCGTATTCGAGGTAGAATTCCTGGTCGAGGTAAGGGAGCGGGTCCCAGCCGCGGATGTCGTCGTAGACGGCCATGCGCGGGTACCATTGGGCGATCGAGTAGATCTCGCCGTTCGGACTATCCATCCAGCCCGTCCGGCCGCCCCATGGGTCCTTCGGAACCGTGTAGCGATAGGCGATGCGCAGGACGGCCGTGCCGCCGTGCGCGAGCGGGGCCGGCAGCCGGACCTGGACGCGGGTATCGCTGATCAGCGGCTGCACGGCGATTGGGCTCTTGCCCTGAATGAGCTGCACCGAATCCAGCGCCATGCCGTCGGTCTCGCCGGCGATCGCGCGTCCGTCGGACAAATTGCCGCGGGATTGAGGCCGGTAGCGGTTCTGCTCGATCTGCAGCCACAGCACGTCGAGCGCATCCGGGCTGTTGTTGGTGTAGCGGATCTCGGCCGTGCCGCGGATCGAATGGGTCGCGGGATCGAGGGTGGCGCGGATGCTGTAGTCGGCGCGGTTCTGCCAATAGTGCGGGCCGGGCAAGCCGCTTCCCGAACGGATCAGGTTGGCGGAAGGACCAAAATCGAACGGCGCAAAGGCCTCGCGTGGATCGTAACGGCCGGTCGGGGCGGCGGCGCTTGGGACCGAACCGACGGCCATAAACAACAGAACAAGCCAACGGGCAAAAAGCTTCATTGGTGCGCCCGCTAACATCGCCCTCGCTTCCTGTCACCTTCACCGTCGAACCGATGTCACTGGATTTGCATTCGCCAAGGGCGCAAGCAGGCCAGTCAGCACGGGGGTGCGCATGACTGCGCGACAGAAGAGTAGGCGCGACTTGTTCGGCCATCCGCGCGGCCTGACGGTGCTTGCGACCACCGAGATGTGGGAGCGCTTCTCGTTCTACGGGATGCAGGCGCTCCTGATGCTTTACATGACCAAGTATCTGTTGCTGCCGGAGCATTCCCGCAACGTTCTTGGCCTCGCCGCTTTCCGCTCCGGTCTCGCTTCGGTCACCGGACCGATGACCGACCTCGCGTTCGCGGCTCAGACGTTCGGTATCTATTCAGGCCTGCTTTATGGCACTCCGCTGCTTGGCGCGTGGCTCGGCGATCGCGTGCTCGGCAAGACACGAACCGTCACCATCGGCTGCTTGCTGATGGCGGCGGGCCACCTGTCGATGGCGTCCGAACACTTCTTCCTGGTTGCGCTGATCCTGATCATCGTCGGGGCCGGCGGAGTAATCGGCAATATGGCGGCGCAGGTCGGGCTTCTATATGCCCCGGATGACGACCGCCGCACTCGGGCCTTCGGCGTCTACCTGATCACGCTCAACATGGGCGCGCTCGCCGCGCCGCTGGTCATCGGCACTTTGGGCGAAAAGGCCGGGTGGCACTACGGCTTCAGTGCAGCCGGGATCGGCATGCTGATCGGCCTTGCGACCTATTTGTGGGGGCGACGATATCTCCCGCCCGACATCATCACTGCGCGGAGCGGTCGAACGAAGCTGACATCGTCCGAGTGGCGCCGGGTCGCCGGCATTCTCTGCCTGCTGGTGCCGTACACGCTCTATTCCGCCGCCGCGCTGCAAGCCTATGGCATCATGTACGTGTGGGCGGACACAGCTGTGAACCGCGATGTGCTCGGGTTCGAGGTGCCGGTCACCTGGATCGGCGTCGTCGACGGCCTGCTGACAATCGTCGGTGTCGTGGTCGCGAACCGGGTGTGGATATGGCAATCCCGACGCGGACGTGAACCACGAGACTTCGCCAAGATCGCACTTGGCTACGCCGGCATCGCCGCAGCTTATCTCTTCATCGCGGCAAGCGCCATTCTGCCGCTCGTGCCGGTGCTGTTGTGGATTGGATTTTTCGTCATCCTCGACCTCAGCTACGGCTGGATAGAGCCGCCGATCCAGTCCCTGGTCTCCCGCGATTCGCCCAAGTCCGTCAACGCGACGATGATGGCGCTGGTCAAGGCGAGCACGATGCTGTCCTATTTCCTGCTCGGCTGGCTGGGACGGTTCTATGAACCGCTTGGCGCGCCGCGATATTGGGCATTCACCGGTGCCCTTGCCGGATCGTCGTTGGTGCTGATGATGATCTTCCGAAGAGGGATCCTGGCCTTGCTGGAGCCGCGTCGACACGGTCTAGAGACAGTTCTCGCGCCCGCGGCCGCGCGTTAAAGGGCCAAGTTCGGCTGTCGAGCGCAGCCCCCGCTTCGTCGAGCAGGTCTGCGGTCTCGCGCTGGTCTTGCGGCGAAACGTCAGGCAGTGTGCGCGGCAATCCAGCGGTCGCCCTCCGCCTGCAGGATCTCGAGCGGCACCCGTCCGGTCCCGAGCACGGCGTCGTGGAAGTCCTTGATGTCGAATCTCGGCGCCCAGCGCGGCCTGGGCTTTCGCGCGGAGGCCGGTGAACACCGAATGCCCGAGCTTGTAGCTGCACGCCTGGCCCGGCGTGACGCAGTAGCGCTCGACCTCGCGGGTCGCGAAGCCCGGCGCCTCGCCGTCCTGGTCGACGAAGTAGCGGATCGCCTGCTCGCGGCTCCAGCGCAGGCGATGGATGCCGGTGTCGACGACGCAGCGGTTGGCGCGGAACAGCTGGAACTTGAGGTAACCGAGCCGGCCTAGCGGATCGTCGTCGTACATGCCCATCTCGTCCGCGAGCTGCTCGGCATAGAGCGCCCAGCCCTCGGCATAGCCGGAGAAGCCGCCGGTCTTGCGGATCAGCGGCAGGTCCTTGTTCGACAGAGCGAGGCCGCCTTCGAGCTGATGGCCGGGCAGGCCTTCGTGGATAGACGGTGGTGGCAAGGCAGAACTTCGGCCACTCGGCGGTGTCGTGCAGGTTGAAATAGACGAGACCCGGGCGTGACCCGTCGAGCGCCGGGCCTTGCGAGAAAGCCGACGCGGCGCCCGCCTCGGTCTGCGGCGGCACGCGGCGGACTTCGAACTGGTAGGGTGGAAGGCGGTTGAAGCGGCTGGGAAGCCGGGTCCGGATCGCTGCCAAGCGGGCGTTGCAATAGGCGATCGCCTCGGCCTTGCCGGCGTCGGTGTTCGGATAGAGCTGGCTCGGGTCCTTGTAGAGCGCAGCCATGCGCTCGCCGATGGTGCCGCGGGTCATTCCCTGCGCCTTGAGCAGCCCGTCGAGGCGGGCCGAAATGGCCTTGGCCTGATCGAGGCCGAACTTGTGCACTTCGGCGGGGCTGAGGCGCGTCGTCGTGGTCGTGTGGAGAGCGGTCTCGTAGAAGGCCGGCCCGTCCTTGAACCTCCAGATGCCCGCGTCGTGGACGGCCTTCGCCCGAAGCGAGCGGGCGAACGCAAGCTGGCGGTCGAGGGCGGGCACGATCTTGCTGTCCCAGATGCTTGCGGCGTCGATGCCGTAGTGGGCGGGTAATCCCTTCGCCGCCGCCCGGCGCGCGATCGAGCGGACGGCAACCGCATCGGCCGAGGCGACCCGCGTCTTCGACATCTGGTCGAGCGTCGTGTCCAGGATGAAGTCGGGCGGGGAAACGCCGAGGCCCGCATCGTGCCGCATCCTCGCCGTCTCGTCGTCGAGCTGCGTCGCGAACGCGGTCAGGCGCGACAAATAGGCATCCGCGTCGGCAGCCGTGTCGATCGGATGCTTGGTGTCCAGGAAGTCGGGGACCGACTGGTAGGCGCCGGTCAGCTGGCTGACGACGTAGGGCGAAGGCCCGTAGCCGAAGCCGCCGAAGTCGAAGGCCTGGACGGCCGCCGTCGAGCGGCGGGTGTAGAGGACGGTTTCCCAATTGACCCGATCGGCAGGAGAAAGGCTCGCCGGGTTGACGGCGAGGAGGCGGCGGATGTCGGCTTGGTTCCGCGCCTTCGCCGCGGCACGGCCGGCTTCGCTTTCGTCGGTCAGCTTCGAGCGGAGGTCGGCGTTCGGCCCCTTGTCGAGGCCGAGCTGGGTTGCCGATTCCGGCCGGGTCCGAAGCTGCTCCTGGAACAGCGCGTCGAACAGCGCCGCGAGTTCGGCCGAGTGGGTCTCCGCGGGAGCGGCGAAGGCTCGAAGCGGCAATGCTAAGGCGACCCCGCCGGCAGCGCCGCTCATCAGGAAAGCACGTCTGTCGAACATCTTCAGCCTCCTCCGCGAGCTGTTGTCCTAAGCGCCGCCCGGACAGCGCTCAACCCGCGGGCGGAAAAGCAGGAGGCGGTTACCGACGGCTGTCGAGCGCAGCCGCCGCTTCGTCGATCAACTCGGCGATGATCGCGGCGACCGGCTCCTCGCGATTGACCATGCCGACCGATTGGCCGGCCATCACCGAGCCCGCCTCGACGTCGCCGTCGATGACCGCCTTGCGAAGGGCGCCGGCCCAGTAATGCTCGATCTGGAGCTGGGCTTCGGCCATCTCGATGTCGCCCTTGTCGAGCAGGTCGGCGACCTCGCGCTGCTTGGCGGCGAAGCGCTCCATCTCGCGGTTCTTGAGGGCGCGGACCGGGATGACCGGCAGGCGTGGATCGATCTGCACCGACGGAATTGCGTCGCGGGCGGAGGCGCGCAGGAACGCCTTCTTGAAGTTGGGATGGGCAATGCACTCGGTCGCGCAAACGAAGCGGGTGCCGAGCTGGACCCCGACCGCACCCATTTCGAGGTAAGCGGCAACCGCTTCGCCGCGGCCGATTCCGCCGGCGACGAACACGGGGATGTCGTTGCCGACCACCGGCAGGATTTCCTGGGCGAGGACCGAGGTCGAAACCGGTCCGATATGGCCGCCGGCCTCCATGCCCTCGATCACCAACGCGTCGACGTTGGAGCGCATCAGCTTCTTCGCCAGTGCCAGCGCCGGAGCGAAGGCAATGAGCTTGGCCCCGCTTGCCTTGATCCGGTCGATCGCGCCGGCCGGGGGCAGGCCGCCGGCAAGGACGACGTGGCCGACACCGTGCTTCGCACAGACGTCGATCAGTTCGCTCAGCTGCGGGTGCATGGTGATCAGGTTGACGCCGAACGGACGGGAGGTCCGCGCCTTCGTCTCGGCGATTTCGGTGTCGAGAAGCTCTGGGCCCATCGCGCCGCAGGCGATCACGCCGAAGCCGCCGGCGTTGGAGATGGCCGAGACGAGGTTGCGCTCGGAAATCCAGCTCATCGCACCGCCGAGGATGGCGACATCGCAGCCGAGAAGGTCGGTGCCGCGCTTCATCAGGGATCTCAGGCGCGCGTGACCAGCGGACGCGGCGACGGCGCGCGGGTCTGCGATCAGGCCCTCGCCGCTCATGCTGCCTCGCCTTGGCGGGCATCGAGGCCGAAGGCGGTGTGAAGCACGCGGACGGCGAGCTCCAGCTCGTCCTCGGCGATCAGGGCGCTGACCTTGATCTCGCTGGTGGAGACGGCGAGCAGGTTGATCTGCCGCTCGGCGAGCACTTCGAACATCCGCGCGGCAAGCTGCGGGTTGGAGCGGATGCCGACGCCGACAATGCTGACCTTGGCGACAGCGTCGTCATGAACGAGGTTTGCGTAGCCGATCTCGGCGCTGCGCTGCTCGACCACAGCCATCGCCTGACTGACGGCCGCGCGCGGTACGGTGAAGGTGAGGTCCGACGCACCGCTGTTCGGAGTGGCGGCGTGGACGACCATGTCGAAGGCGATCCCCGCCTCCGCGAGTGGGCTCATGACCCGCGCGACGGTCCCGGGCGTGTCGGGAACGCCGGTCAGCGTGATCCGCGCCTCGTTGCGGTCGGCGGCGATGCCGGCGATCGAATTTCTTTCCATAGTGTCTCCAGAAAGCACGGCGACGATGTCGGTGCCCGGCTTGTCCTCGAAGGCCGACAACACGCGCAGCGGCAAATTCTCGCGCATTGCAAGGCCGACCGAGCGGACCTGAAGCACCTTGGCGCCGACTCCGGCAAGCTCCAGCATTTCCTCGAACGTGACCTCGGTCAGCTTGCGGGCGCGGGGCACGATGCGCGGGTCGGTCGTGTAGACGCCGTCGACGTCGGTGTAGATGTCGCAGCGGTCGGCCTTGACGCCGGCGGCGATCGCGACGGCCGAGGTATCAGAGCCGCCGCGGCCGAGCGTCGCCAGGCGTCCGTCCTGGGATACCCCCTGGAAACCGGGAATAACCGCGACCGTACCGCCGCTCAGCGCCTCGTCGAGAAGCGCGGATTCGACCGCCTCGACGCGGGCGTTGCCGTGGACACCGGACGCGCGGACCAGCTGCCAGCCCATGAAGCTGCGCGCGTTGAGGCCCATCGCCTGCAGGGTCATGGCGAGAAGCCCCGACGTGACCTGCTCACCGCTGGCGACGACGACGTCATATTCGGTCGGGTTGTGGAGGGGCGCGGCCTCGCGGCAGAGCTGGACCAGGCGGTCGGTCTCGCCGGCCATTGCCGAGACGACGACGAGGACCTCATTGCCGGCGCCGACTTCGCGCTGGACGCGCGCCGCGACGCTGCGAATGCGCTCGATCCCCGCCATCGACGTTCCGCCGAATTTCATGACGATGCGGGGCATTGAACTCCTTGGGCCGGGCGCGCCGTCCTGTTAGGGGTGGGGCATGGCCCAGACAAGCATCGTCGCGGAAGAGGCGGAACGGTTCGGCAGGCTGGCGGCCGACTGGTGGGACCCTGACGGCGCCTCGGCGATGCTTCACGCGCTCAACCCGGTGCGCCTCAAATATGTCCGCGACATGATCGACCAGCATTGGCAGTGCGACGAGTGCGATCGCCGGCCGCTCGAGGGCAAGAGCGCGCTCGACGTCGGCTGCGGCGCAGGCCTGCTGGCCGAACCGCTGGCGCGATTGGGAGCAAAGGTCACCGCCATCGACGCTGCGCCGGAGGTGATTGCCGTCGCGCGGGAACATGCAAATGCCGGCGGGCTGGAGATCGATTACCGCGTCGGCGCCGTCGAAGCTCTCGATGGAACGTTCGATCTCGTCACCTGCATGGAGGTGATCGAGCATGTCGCCGATCCTGCTGCTTTCGTGCACGCGCTTGCCCGCCGGCTCGTGCCCGATGGCCTGCTGATCCTGTCTACGCCCAACGCCACCGGCTGGTCGAAGCTGATGATGATCACGGTTGCCGAGGGGCTCGGGCGCATTCCGCGCGGCACCCACGACTTCGGCAAGTTCATCGCGCCAGAGCGGATGAAGACGCTGCTCGCCGATGCCGGGCTCGGCTGCGTCGATTGCGAAGGCATTGCGTGGTCGCCGTCGCGCGGGCTTCACCTCAGCGACGACATGCGGCTGAACTATCTCGTCGCTGCGAAGCGGGAGCCGTCCACCTGAGAGCCGCAGCCGTTCTCGCGGCGCTTCTCGCCGCCTGCTCGCCGTCGGAGCTGGCGGCGCAGGTTCCCGCCTTTCCCGGAGCGGAAGGGGCGGGGGCGACGAGCCTCGGCGGCCGCGGCGGACGGATCATCCGGGTCACCAACCTCAACGATAGCGGACCGGGCTCGCTGCGCGCGGCCGTCGACGCCAGGGACCCGCGGATCGTCATCTTCGATGTCGGCGGGACCATCCGGCTCAAGTCGCCGCTGGTCATCCGCAACGGAAGGATCACGATCGCCGGCCAAACCGCGCCGGGTGGGGGAATCACCGTTCGCGACTATACGTTCAGCGTCCATGCCGACGACGTTGTCGTCCGCTTCATCCGTTCGCGGCTCGGCGATGTGTCGCGAGTCGACAATGACGCGATCTGGGTAAGCAACGGCCGGCGAGTGATCCTCGACCATGTGTCGGCGAGCTGGGGAACCGACGAGAGCCTTTCGGTGACGGCGAACGGACACCCGAACCTCGATATCCGGGACGTCACGGTCCAATGGTCGATCATCTCGGAATCCCTGTGCAATTCGGTGAACCCGAAGGGCCGTCACTGCTACGGGTCGATCATGGGCGCGTCGCGCGGCGCGCGCTACAGCCTCCACCATAATCTGTGGGCGGACCACATGGAGCGGATGCCGAGGATCGGCGAGACGCTGCCCGCGGCCAAGGATTCGGTCGGCCCGTTCTTCGATTTGCGCTCGAACGTCATCTACAATTGGGGCGGCCACCAGGCCGGCTACAGCGGCCTGCCGACCGGGCCGGTCGCCTACAATTTCATCGACAACAGCTACTGGATGGGGCCGGACAGCCGCGATCCGTCGATCTTCAAGGAAGGCAATCCGGATGCGCACGCCTATTTCTCGGGCAACGCGCTGAACGGCAAGGTTCTGAGCGGATTGCAGGGCGTCACCGGCTTTCGGCAGCCCGGCTATGTGCTGAGCCGGCCGGTGCCGATGCCTGCGGTCACGACCGACAGCGCCGCCCGCGCCTATGACAAGGTGCTACGCCTTGCCGGAGATTCGCTGCACCGCGATCAGGTCGATGCGCGGTCGTTGCCGGGGTGCGGAGCCGGACCGGGCGGCTGATCGACAGCCAGAGCCAGGTCGGCGGCTGGCCAGAACTTGCCCGCGGAACGCCCTGGATAGACCATGACGGCGACGGCATGCCTGACGACTGGGAGCGCGCTCACGGGCTCAATCCCGACGACCCCCGCGACGGCAACGCGGACCGTGACCACGACGGCTACACCAATGTCGAGGAGTGGCTGAACTCCCTGGCAGCACCGGCGATGGCGCACTGATCGGCCGTGTCGGGCCCGAAGCAGCAACCGTCGTGACGCAGCGGCGGAATGCCGCTAGCAGCCCCTGAATGAGCAACGCAGTCCCACCCAATCGCATCTTTCCGACCTCCAAGGTGGACGCCCACGCGGCGAGCCACGTTCCGGCGACCTCGCAAACCGAAAGCACCGCCTACCGGCTGGCTTTCCAGGACACCGACTTCCTGTTGCGCGAAGACCTGCGGCCGGTGCGGTTCCAGCTCGAGCTGCTGAAGCCCGAGCTACTTCTCGACGAAGCCAAGATCGCCTCGACCTTCGTGTTCTACGGCTCGGCGCGCATCCCTGCGCCCGAAATGGCCGACGCGCTGGTCGCCTCGGCAACCACCGAGCAGGAACGCGCCGTCGCCGAGCGGCTGAAGGCGAAGGCGCCATATTATGACGTGGCGCGGCAGCTTGCGCGGTTGGCGAGCCGCACTCCGATCGACGCTGCCGGTTACCGGCACTTCGTCGTCTGCTCGGGCGGCGGGCCGTCGATCATGGAAGCCGCCAATCGCGGCGCCGTCGACGAGGGGCAGGAGACCATCGGTCTCAACATCGTGCTTCCGCACGAGCAGATGCCGAACCCTTACGTCACTCCGGACCTCAGCTTCCAATTCCACTATTTCGCGCTTCGCAAGATGCACTTCCTGCTGCGCGCTCGGGCCGTCGCGGTCTTCCCCGGCGGCTTCGGCACCTTCGACGAGATGTTCGAGCTTCTGACGCTGATCCAGACCGGCAAGGTGCGCCCGCTCCCCATTCTCCTGTTCGGCCGCGACTTCTGGAGCCGGATGGTGGATTTCGAAGGCCTTGCCGACGAGGGTGTCATTGCCCGCAAGGACCTCGCGCTCCTCCATTGGGTGGAGGACGCCGACGAGGCGTGGGACTATGTCCGCAACTTCTACGAGGAGCGCGACGGCGTCGGCGACACGACCGACACCGACGGCAGCTAAAGGCTATTTGCCGGCGGGGCTCGCCGGTCCCCCCGAGTTCTTCGGATTCGTTTCGGTCGCCGCACCGGTCTTCAGCACCGGCTCCTTGTCAGCCTTGACCGGACCATTGTTCGGACCCGTGCCGGGCTTGGTGCCGGCATCCTTCTGAGCCGTGTCCGAAGCTCCGGCGGCGGGGGCTGCCGGAAGCGGCAGCGGCGCGTCGCTATGCTGGTTCAGGAAGGCAATGACGTTGGCTCGGTCCTGCGGATTGCTGAGGCCGGCGAAGGTCATCTTGGTGCCGGGAGCGAATGCCTTGGGGCTGGTCAGCCACTGACTGAGATTGTCCCAGTTCCAGTTGCCGCCCTTCTTGGCGAGAGCGTCGGAGAAGGCGAAGCCCTTGCCCTGGCCGATCGGCTCTCCGATGACGCCCCACAGGTTCGGGCCCATCTGGTTGGCGCCGCCCTTGTCGGCATTGTGGCAGGCCATGCACTTCTTGAAGGTGTCGCCGCCCTTGGCCGCGTCGGCGGTGGCGAGGTAGGCCTCGATCGGCTTCTCGGCGGCGGCTCCGCCGCTGCTCTCTTCCTGGACGCCGGCAATCGGATAACCCATCTTTTCGGGCCGCTCGCTATGCAGCGCTTCGCCCGCAACGATCGAGGTTCCCAGGGCGACGATGCCCGCGAACAGCACCCAGCCGGCAATAGTGTTGAAGCGATCTTCCATGAAGTTTCCCTGTTGCTCGGAGCCGAGACAGATTGGATATGCGCCGCCTTTACGGGTGAGTTCCGGCTTCTTCAAGCGGCGGCGCGGCGCTGCGTGCGACTGCCGAGCGCGATCGCGGCGGCACGCCGGTAGAGTGTCGGCAGGCCGGCAAAGTCGAGGTCGTCGACCGGATGCCACCAGCCTTCGCCTTCGGATGACGTGCGACCTTCGATCCGGAGGTCGAGCGCGAAGTGGGTGAAGACGTGGCGGACTGTGCCGAGATCGCTGGCTGACGGTGCTTGCGGCTGCTCGCTCCATTCGCTTCCGGGAAGCGCCGCCATGCCGCCGAGCAGGCCCTTGGCCGCCCGCCGGACCAGCCACACCGAGCCGTTGCGCTCGATCCACCAGGCGCTGCCATGGCGGAGCGGACGGACCGGCTTTGGCTTGCGGGCCGGGAAGGCTTGCGGGGTGCCGAGCGCGCGAGCGACGCAGTCGGTCGCAAGGGGGCAGGACGTGCAGAGCGGCGCCTTCGGGCGGCAGATCGTCGCGCCCAGGTCCATCATCGCTTGCGCGAAGTCGCCGGGACGGTCGGCCGGCGTGAGGGCTGCAACGAATTCCATCACATCGGCTGCGCCCGGCTCGGCAAGCGCGTGCAGGCGGGCAACGACGCGGCGGACGTTGGTGTCGACCACCGGCACGGGCTCGCCGAATGCGATGGCAGCGATCGCTGCCGCCGTGTAATCCCCGAGGCCCGGAAGCGTTCGAAGCTCCGCGGCGGAGCGCGGAAAGCCACCACGCCGGACTACCTCGCGGGCGCAGGCAATGAGGTTGCGCGCGCGGGCATAGTAGCCGAGCCCCGCCCATTCGGAGAGCACGTCCGCATCCGGCGCTGCCGCCAGCGACTCGACCGACGGCCAGCGCGCGACGAAGCGCTCGAACCGCGGGGCGACCGCCGCGACGGTGGTCTGCTGAAGCATCACTTCACTCAGCCACACGCGGTAGGGATCGGGCGCCGGCTCGTCCGGCGCGGAGCGCCACGGCAGGCGGCGGAAGTTATCCACATAATGTTGGAGGAGGCGCGTCGCGGCGTTGGCGGTCACCGAGGCGCTATGGCATGCTCGAGCGCGATGGCGAAGGGGAAGATCACCGAGGAACCGCAGCGAAGCTGCCGAGCGCGCTCGGCCGGCGACCTGGTCGGCGAAGTCGGCGGGCAGTCCTTTCGCAAGTTCGGCTTCGTTCAGAGCGCCATCGTCAGCCGCTGGAGCGAGATCGTCGGGGAGCGCTACGCCAAGGTCTCGTCGCCCGAATCGATCCGCTTTCCGGCCGGCCGCAAATCGAGCGGCGCACTGACCCTGCTGGTCGAAGGCGCCCATGCGCCTCTTGTCCAGCATCTTGCGCCGATGATCATCGAGCGGGTCAACCGCTTCTTCGGCCATGCGGCGATCGACCGCATCATTTTCAAGCAGGGCCGGTCTCCGCGCGCGGCCCAGCGACCGACACGCCCGCAGCTCGCGCCGGTGCCGGCGGAGCTCGGCGAAGGCCTGCGCGAAATCGCCGATCCGGGCTTGCGCGCCTGCCTGGAGTCGCTAGCGGCGCAAATTGCCGCTACCAGCGGCCCGCCTTCGCTCCCCAAGGAGGGTGAGGGCGCGATCCCGTTGATCAACCGGAGCGATGGAATTCGATGAAAGTCCGCAATGTCCTGGCCTGCGCGGCCGCCGTCCTGGCGCTCGCCGGCTGCAACAAGAACAAGCAGGAATCCAACGCTGTCGCCAACGAAAAGGTGACGATCACGCAGGCGACGCCGCCGCCGGGCGGCAACTGGACGGACGTCGTCAACGCGACCTCGGCCGGCTTCATGATGGGCAATCCCAACGCCAAGGTGAAGCTGATCGAGATCGGCGCCTTGAGCTGCCCGCACTGCGCGGAGTTCGAGAAGGTCGGCGTTCCGACGCTCATGGATAAATATGTGAAGTCGGGCCAGGTCAGCTGGGAGTTCCGCAACTTCCTGCTGCACGGTCCCGATATTTCGGCGACGCTGATCGCGCGCTGCAACGGCGCCAAGAGCTTCTTCCCGCTCGTCAAGGCATTCTACACCGATCAGGCGACCTGGATGGGCAAGATCATCGCCGTCCCGCAGGACCAGATGACGCAGATCCAGGCGCAGCCGGAAAACCAGCAGTTCGTGACCCTGGCGACCATCGCGGGGCTGCAGGACTGGGCGGCGGCGCGCGGGATCCCGCAGGCCAAGTCGAACCAGTGCCTCAGCGACCCGAAGAAGATCGACCAACTGGTCGAGCTGAGCAGCGACGTCACCAACGAATTCCCCGACTTTACGGGCACGCCGTCCTTCGCGATCAACGGCAAGCTGGTGCCGGACACCTTCACCTGGGAGAAGCTCCAGCCGCAGCTGGATGCAGCGCTGAAGTGATGCGGCTGGCAATTGCCTTCGCGGCCTGTCTTGCGTTGCCGATGGCACCGGCGGCCGCGGCGGCCAAGGCTCCCCCGAAGGTCCCGGCCGGGCACGATTGGACGAAGACCGTCGCGGTGACTCCGGAGGGCGGCTTCCGGATGGGCAATCCGGCGGCGCGGGTGAAACTCGTCGAATATGGCTCGCTGATCTGTCCCCACTGCCGACACTTCAACGAGACCGGCTACAAGCCGTTGCTGCAGGGGTACGTGCGCACCGGCAAGGTCAGCTACGAATTTCGCAACATGGTCCTCAACGCGCCGGACATCTCGGTCAGCCTGCTCACGCGGTGCTCCGGTGCGGCCCGGTTCTTCCCGATGTCGGAGGCCGTTTACGCAAGCCAGCCCGACTGGGAAAAGCGGCTGGTCGGCATGACCGCGGCGGACAAGGCTGCACTCGACAAGATGAGCGACCAGCAGCAGCTCGTTCGCTATGCGCAGGTCAGCGGGCTCCTCGGTATTGCTGCGCGCTTCGGAGTGACTGCGGTCCGCGCCCGCCAATGCCTTGCCGATCCTAAGGCGCTCGATCGCCTGCTCGACATCACGAGGGCGGCGAATGGCCTGGGGATCAACCGGACGCCTACCTTCGCGATCAACGGCAAGGTACGCGACGAGCTTGCGACTTGGGAGGAGCTGGAGCCCGCGCTCAAGGCGGCGCTGGGCGGCTAATCATGCTCGCTGGGGGACACTCGGGTGCGGATCCGGCGGCTCAAGCTTAGCGGCTTCAAGAGCTTCGTCGAGCCGACGGAGCTGCGCATCGAGCCGGGCCTGACCGGAGTCGTCGGCCCCAACGGCTGCGGCAAGTCGAACCTGCTCGAGGCCATCCGCTGGGTGATGGGCGAATCGAGCCCCAAGTCGCTGCGCGGCGGCGGCATGGACGATGTGATCTTCGCGGGAACGCTGAGCCGGCCGGCGCGCGATTTCGCCGAAGTCTCGATCCTGCTGGATTTGAAACCTGCCGAGGACGGCAGCGGCGGCGGCGAAAGCGAGGTCACCCGCCGAATCGAACGGAGCGCCGGATCGGCCTATCGCATCGACGGCCGCGACGTTCGCGCCAAGGACGTCGGTTTGCTGTTCGCCGATGCCGCCACCGGCGCCCACTCGCCGGCGCTGGTCAGCCAGGGCAAGATCAGCGGAATCATCGCCGCCAAGCCTGTCGAGCGGCGCCAGCTGCTGGAAGAGGCGGCCGGAATTTCCGGGTTGCACGCCCGCCGCAAGGACGCCGAGCAGAAGCTTCGCGCGACCGAGGCCAACCTGACGCGGCTCGGTGAAATTCTCTCGGATCAGGAGCAGCGCGCCGCGGCGCTTCGGCGGCAGGCGCGGGCGGCGGAGCGCTATCGCAAGCTCAGCGACCAGATCAGGCTGGTCGAGGGGCAGCTGCTGCATGCCCGCTGGAGCGAAGCGGAGGCGGGTGCACGGGCCGCGCAGGCCGATGCACGGGCTGCCGAGAACGAGGTCGCCGCCGTCCAGGAGGCGATGGCCGATGCCCAGGCGGCGCAGGAAGAGACGGCGGCGGCGCTCGCTCAGCGGCGCTCGGACCTGGCCGAGCTGCGCGAGTCCGCCCACGCGCTTGCGCATGAGCTTGCGACGGCGCGCGCGCGCCGCGACACCGTTGCGCGGCGGCTTGCCGAACTCGACCGGCTCGACGGCTCGCTGAAAGCGGACATGGACCGCGAGCAGGCGCTCCGCGGCGACGCCGAAGCGGCGCTGGCACTTCTCGACGAGGAGCGGGCCGCGATCGAGCAGCGGCTGGCCGATGCCGAGGGGCAGGCCGCTCGAATCGCTTCCGAACTGAGTGCCCTCGAAGCGGCGTCGCGCGAAGCCGAGGCGGCGCTTGCCGAGCTGCTTGCACGACAGGCCGCGATGCGGGCGGAGCGGCGGGTTGCGGACGCCGCGCTCGACGCCGCGCGGGCGCAGCTTGCACGCACCGAGCAGGAGCGCGCCCGCGTGGCGCAGCAGGCGGAGGCGCTTGGGGACGGCGCAGAACATGAAGCTGGGCGCGCGGATGCCGAGCAGCGCGCCGCCGCCGCGTCGGCCGCACTGGAGGCGGCGGAGACCCGCCGGGCGGAGGCGGAGCAAGGCCGCGCCGTTGCAGCAGAGTCGCGCGATGCCTGTGAAAGCCGGCTTGCCACGGCCCGGGCAGCCCTGTCCGCAGCGCGGTCCGAGCATGACGCGCTGGCTCGAGCGCTCGACCATGCCGGCGGGGCGGCGATCGCCAGCCTGAAGGCGGCGCCCGGTTATGAGCGCGCGCTGGCCGCGGCGCTCGGCGAGGATTCCGAAGCGGCGATCGGCGGCGACGGTCCTCGCCGCTGGCAGGGCAGCGAACCGCAGTCCGCCGATCCGTCCTTGCCGGCGGGAGCCGAATGCCTGGCCGATCACGTCAGCGCGCCGGGAGAATTGCTGCGCCGGTTGCGTCAGGTCGCAGTCGTCGACGAGGATGCCGGGCAGCTGCTCGCGGTCGGCCAGCGGCTGGTCACGCGGGACGGCCGGCTGCGCCGCTGGGACGGGTTCGTCGCGATCGGATCGGGGGCAGCGGCGGCGGAGCGGCTGCTTCGGGTCAACCGCCTGGCGCAGCTCGCCGCCGAGCTTCCGGAGCTGGAGTCATCGGCCGCCGAAGCGCTTGAAGAGCGCGACGGGACAATTGTCGAGATGGAGCGGTTGCGGCTGGTCGTGGAAGAGGCGCGTGCCGCCGGGCTCGCGGCGGAACGCGAGGCCCGTGACGCTGGCCGGGCATCCGACGCGGCTTCCGCGGCGCTTGAACGGATCGCCGCCCAGCGCACGGCCCTCGGGCAACGCCTTGCCGATCTGGACCCGGTGTTGACCGCCGCCGCCCAGTCCGTGGCTGCGGCAGAGCAGGCGCTTGCGGCGCTGCCCGATCCGGCCGTGCTGGGGAGCGACGTCGAAGCGTCGCGCACCGCTGCCGCTTCCGCCGCTTCAGCGGTTGCCGACAAGCGCGCGGAGGCGGCGACGCGGGCGCGGGAGACTGCGGCGGCGCGCGAGCGCTTCGCTGCCGCTGGCCGGGAACAGGGCGATTGGCGCAGGCGGCTGGCCGAGGCCGAGCGGCGGCTTGCTGAGGGCAAGGATCGGCAGGCGCAGCAGGTTTCGGAGCGGTCGGACCTTGCCGCCGAGCCGCCGCTTCTCGACGGCCGCATCGCGGACCTCGAGCGCGCCAATTCCGAAAGCCAGGTCAAGGTTGGCCAGGCGTCAACCGCGGAACAGGACGCCGAGCGCGCGGTGACGGCCGCAGCGGTTGCTGTCAGTGCGGTCAACGAACGCTCGGCGGCCGCCCGCGAGCGCCGCGCCGGTGCGCTCGCCCGCGCGGAATCGCAGCAAGCGCGAAGCACCGAACTTGCCGGCGCCTGCGTCGAGCGCTTCGAGTGCGTGCCGCAGCGGCTGCCCGAGCGCCTCGGCTTCGACCCCGCGGAGGTCCGCAACGCCGCCGAGGAATCGGCGGCTCTCGAACGTCTGACCGCGGAGCGCGAGCGGATCGGTCCGGTCAATCTCGTCGCCGAGAAGGAACTCGCAGAGCTCGACGCCGACCGCTCCAGGGGCGCCGCCGAGGCGGAGGAGCTGAGCCAGGCGATCCATCGTCTGCGCGGCTCGATCGGCAACCTCAACCGGGAAGGCCGGATTCGGCTGCTCGAAGCCTACCGGCAGGTCGACGGCCATTTTCGCCGCCTGTTCACGACCCTGTTCGAAGGCGGGCAGGCGCACCTCGAGCTGGTCGAGAGCGACGATCCGCTCGAAGCCGGGCTCGAGATCATGGCGCAGCCGCCGGGCAAACGGCTCTCGACCCTGACCCTGCTGTCGGGCGGAGAGCAGGCGCTGACGGCGGTGGCGCTGATCTTTGCGTTGTTCCTGACCAATCCGGCGCCGATCTGCGTGCTGGACGAGGTCGATGCGCCGCTCGACGATGCCAATGTCGAGCGCTTCTGCGAGTTGCTTCAACAGATGACGCAGGAGACCGACACCCGTTACCTGATCGTCACTCACAACGCGGTGACGATGAGCCGGATGGACCGGCTCTATGGAGTCACGATGATCGAGAAGGGGGTGAGCCGTCTGGTGTCGGTGGACCTCGGCGGGGCGGAGACCTTGCTCGCAGCGGAGTAGCTGCCGCTATTGCGAACGATTATCATTAGCTCTAGGTGGTCCCACTACGAAGGGGACCCGATGCATATCTCGATTCTCGCACCGCTCGCGGCGGTGCTCGCCAGCACATCCGGAACAGCAGTCGATACGTCGGCCGCTGGCGCTGGCGCCGAGGCGCCCGGTAGCATCGTCGTGACCGGACGGCAGGTGAAGTACGGCGTGCGGAAGACATCAACCGCCACCAAGACCGACACCGACGTGAAGGACGTGCCGCAGGCTCTGACGGTCGTCACGTCGCAGCAAATCCAGGACCAGCAGCTTCGCTCGGTCGGCGACCTTCTCGCTTACGTTCCCGGAGCGTCGTACGGCGGCGGCGAAGGCAACCGCGACCAGATCGTGCTGCGCGGCAATGCGAGCACCGCCGACTTCTTCGTCGATGGCGTGCGCGACGACGTCCAGTACTTCCGCGACTTCTACAACATCGACCGCGTCGAGGTTCTGAAGGGGCCGAACGCAATGATCTTCGGCCGCGGCGGCGGCGGCGGAATCGTCAATCGGGTGCTCAAGCGGCCGACCTTTCGGACGGCTGCAGCAGCGACGGGTTCGGCCGACAATTGGGGCGACGTTCGCCTCACCGGCGATCTCGACGAGCCGCTCGGCATCAGCGCCGGGGTTCGCCTGAATGCGTTGTATGAAGACGGCAACAGCTTCCGACGCAATGTCCATGTGAAGCGCTACGGTCTCAACCCGACTGCAGCGATCGTCAGCGGCAACACCCGAATCGACCTTTCCTACGAGCACTTTCACGATCGCCGGACGGCCGATCGCGGTGTTCCCGCCGACGGCGATGAGCCCATCCGGGGCTTCACGCGCACCTTCTTCGGCGACCCGGACGTCAGCTACGCGCTGGCCGATGTCGACCTTGCCACACTGGCCGTCGAACACGACTTCGGCGGCGGCCTCAAGCTGCGCAATCGCACGCTGCTGGGCGATTATCGGAAGTTCTATCAGAACGTCTACGGCAGCCGCTTCGACCCAGCGAGCGGACAGGTAACGCTCTCGGGCTACAACAATCGCAACAATCGCACGAACCTGTTCAGCCAGACCGACCTTGTCTGGGACAGCCACATTGGCGGGATCGAGCAAACGCTGCTGCTCGGCTTCGAAGTCGGGCATCAAAAGTCGCGCAACCTGCGGATGACCGCGATCTTCCCGCTCGACGAGGACGGAAATCCCTCGAACAGCGTGCCGATCGCCGACCCCACGGTGGAATTGGGCGTCACCTTTGCGCCTTCGCAAAGCGATGCCGACAATCGCGTCAAAGCGACGGTGGTGGCGGCGTACGTGCAGGACCAGATCCGCCTGTCGCCGGCGTTCGAGATCGTTGCCGGCCTGCGGTTCGACAGCTTCAAGGTGCATGTCGATGACCTGCGCTCGTCGGGAGGGGACGAATTTGACCGGCACGATGCGCTGTGGTCGCCGCGGCTTGGATTGATTGCCAAGCCGACGGCAGACCTGTCTCTCTATGCGAGCTACAGCCGATCCTACCTGCCGCAGTCGGGTGATCAGTTCAGCAGCCTCACCGACGTCACCGACGGGCTGAAGCCCGAACGCTTCGACAATTACGAGGTCGGCGCGAAGTGGGAGATCATGGACGGCCTGCTCGCGACGGCGGCCGTCTATCGGCTCGACCGAAGCAACACGCGCGCGACCGATCCGCTCGATCCCGCGCGCACCATCCTCACCGGCAAGCAGCGAACGCGCGGCGTCGAGCTCGGCCTCGAGCGAAGCGTCACCAGCCGCTGGTTGATCGCGGGCGGGTACAGCTTCCAGAACGCTAAGATTGTCAGTGCGACGGCGAGCGCGCGCGCCGGGGCCAGGGTGCCGCTGGTCCCGCGCCACAGTGCGTCGCTGTGGAACCGCTATGAGGTCAATGATCGCCTGGGAGTGGGGCTGGGCGTCATCGCACGCTCGAAGTCCTATGCGTCGGTCAGCAACGCTGTGAAGCTGCCGGGCTACGCGCGCGTCGACGCTGCGCTATTCTACAAGCTCTCCAGCCACGTCCAGGCGCAGCTCAACGCCGAGAACCTGCTCGGCGCGCATTACTTCCCGACGGCGAGCAACGACAACAATATTGCGCCGGGCGCTCCCCGGACGATCAAGGCGACCCTCGGCTACCGGTTCTAGCCGGCCAGCTCCTCCGCGCGCTTTCTGATCAGCGTGAGGTCGCGTTCGAACAGCGCGCGCGCCTCGTGACGGGCCTCAGGGTCGGGCATTCGAAGCAGCGAACTCGGGTGGACGGTGACCCAGCATTCGCCGCCGTCGTCGAGCTTCAGCGGTTCGCCGCGTACCTTGCCGATGGTCACCGCCTTGCCGATCAGAGACCGCGCAGCGGTCGCGCCGAGGGCAACCGTGACCGGCGGGCGGATCAGCTCGCGTTCGTGGCTGATCCACCACCGGCACGCCTCGATCTCACCCGCTCCCGGTTTGCTGTGGATGCGCTTCTTGCCCTTTTGGACGAACTTGAAGTGCTTGACCGCATTGGTGACGTACACGGTCGACCGGTCAATCCCCGCCTTCTCCAGCGCGGCGTCGAACACCGCGCCCGCCGGGCCGACGAACGGCCGGCCGGCGATGTCCTCCTGGTCGCCCGGTTGCTCGCCGACGAACATGATCGACGCTTCGAGCGGTCCTTCGCCAAAGACGGTCTGGGTCGCATTCTTGTAGAGGTCACAGCGGGTGCATTTGCGCGCGTCCTTGAGCAAAGCTTCCCAGGATGCACGCAGGTTGCCGCCCGGCGCGATCCGGCGCTCAGCGTCAAGGGCGTGGCTCAGGCCTTCTTTGGCGGCAGCGCGGTCGATCATCTCCAGCTCGCGGTTTCGGGCACCGGCAATCAGCGGCTGAACGAGCGAGGTCTCCGGCATGTTGCGCCAGTATTTCTTCGGCATTTCCTTCAGCATCGCCCCGACCTTCAGCCGCGCCGGGTTGAAGATCGATGCATAATAAGTGCGCCAAGTTGCCTCGATCGGATCGCCTGACGGTGCATCGGACCGGGTTGCGCCGGGGCCCTCGGTCAGGGTCGCGCCGTCCCAGTGGATCGACAGCTCCGGCGTCAGGATCGACCAGTGCATGTTGGCGAAGCGGTTGACGAAGAAGCCCGCTGCGCGCCGGACAATGTGATGCTCGGGCTCGAAGAAAGCGACAAACCGGCGGTCGATTTCGCGAAAGCGGACGAACGCGTGCATCTTGTGGATGTCTCGACGCACCGCCTTGGCGAGGTCGGACAAGCGGCGGACAAGCGGATCGGCGGCGTCGTCGAGGGCGCGCTTGTTCGTCTTCAGTCGAAGAAGCATCGCGTAGAGCAGGGCGAAGCGTTCCGGATCGCAATTGCAGACGACGTCTCGGGCGAGGTCGACGAAGGCTCGCGGCACCGGGAAACTTGCAGCGACCGGCTGCGGTGCCTCCGACCCGAACAGATCGGCGGCGGCACCTTCGACTTGCCAGACGACGGCGCTTGCTGGGACGCCCGCCTCGGCAAGGTCGCGCGCTGCGTCGCGCCAGCCCTCGAAGTCGTCGGGTGCGTACAGGGTGACGCGGTGAGCATCGATCATCGGACCATCGGGTAGCACAGCTACATCCTCCCCAGCATTTGCTGGGGAGGGGAACCGCCGAAGGCGGTGGAGGGGTTCTTGTTGCGCCGAGAACCCCTCCACCATGCTTCGCATGGTCCCCCTCCCCACGAAATCGTGGGGCGGATGTTCATGCTGCGAACAACTCGAGTTGCTCGCTCCTGGACGCAACGAGCGTGCGCAGATCCGCGCGATCGGTAAGCATGGTCGGCTGCCAGTCGGCCGTGCTGATGAACGGCCGCACCTTCGTGAGTGAAAAGGTCAGCCGCGCAACATCGTCCAGCCGAGCTTGCGCCAGCGGCGCGAGGACACGATCCGGTCGACCGCCTTCACGCCGAGCCCCGGCACGCGCAGCAGCATCTCGCGCGGTGCGCGGTTGACGTCGACGGGGAACTGTCCACGAAACTTCAACGCCCAGGCGAGCTTGGGATCGATGTCGAGCGGAAGCATGCCGGCGTTATCGGCCGCGCTCTGCACTTCCTTCGGCGCGAAGCCGTAGAACCGCATCAGCCAGTCGGACTGGTAGAGCCGGTGCTCGCGCATCAGTGGGGGACGCTTGAGCGGAAGCACCGCGCTCGCGTCCGGGATCGGACTGAACGCCGAATAATAGACGCGCCTGAGGCCGAATCGATCGTAGAGCGTGCTCGCCTTGCCGACGATGTCCGCGTCGCTTGCGCCGTCCGCGCCGACAATCATCTGGGTCGATTGGCCAGCGGGCGCGAAGGCCGGGGCCGACTTGAAGCGCTTCGCGGCGTCGCCGGCGTCAGCGATCGCCGCCTTCATGTCGCCCATCGCATCCTCGATCTGCTGCGAGCTCTTTTCGGGAGCCAGCGCGGCGAGCCCGCTGACCGTCGGAAGCTCGACGTTGATCGATACGCGGTCCGCATAGAGGCCCGCCTGCCGCACCAGCTCCGGATCAGCGTCGGGGATCGTTTTCAAGTGGATGTAGCCGCGAAAATCATGGTCCTCGCGCAGCGACCGGGCGACCTCGACGATTTGCTCCATCGTGTAATTGGACGAGCGAATGATGCCGGAGGACAGGAACAATCCTTCGATGTAGTTGCGTTTGTAGAAGGCGAGCGTGAGGCGAACGACCTCTTCCGCCGTGAAGCGCGCGCGCCGCACGTTCGAGCTCTTGCGGTTGATGCAATAAGCGCAGTCGAAGATGCAGCTGTTGGTCAGCAGGATCTTCAAAAGCGAAATGCAGCGGCCGTCCGGCGCATAGGCGTGGCAGATGCCCATGCCCTCGCTGGAGCCGACGCCACTGCCAGTGCGGCTGTCGCGCTTGGACGTTCCGGACGAGGCGCAGGACGCATCGTATTTGGCCGCGTCGGCGAGAATCGCGAGCTTTGCCTGGGTGTCGAGCTGCGCCATTTGTTCTCTCTATGTTCCCAACGAAGCGCTGGCAAGACAATAGCTTAGCCGCTGCGGCGGTCCGATCCGATCGGAAGGCCGCCAGCTGGAACGGTCGGCGCGATCCGGCGGTTGAGTGGTGACAGAAGGAGATTCACCATGGCCGATGATCGCGAGATCGAAGACAAATTCTGGACGGCGCTGAAGCACAGTCCCTTCATCATGCTCGGCGTCGAGGGCACGCGCGACGGCGCAACGCAGCCGATGACCGTCGATTTTCGAGGATCAGGACCGCGAGGCCGGCGTGCTGTGGATCTTCACGGCGAAGGACCATGACCTGACCCGCGCGATGGGCCAGTCGAGCAGTGCGATGGCGTCCTATTCGGCCAAGGGCCACGACCTGTTCGCAAGCCTTCGCGGAACGCTCCGGATCGACAACGAACGCGCGACCATCGACCGCTTGTGGTCGCCCATCGTCGCCGAATGGTACGAGGGCAAGGACGATCCCAAGCTGGCGCTGGTGCGGTTCGAGGTCGAGGACGCGAAGATCTGGCTGAGCGACGTCGAAGGCTTTCTCAAGCCCGCCTTCAACAAGCTCTTCGGCCGCAAGCCCGAAGCGGGCATGAAGGAAAAGGTGGCGGAGGTCAGCCTCTAGCCGAGCACCGCCGCCTGGTCCTGTGGCGTGCTCTCCATCCGCTTGCCGACGACGATCTTGAACACGGCGAACGCGACGAGGCCGAACGCCGCGCTGGCGACATGGATCAGCCAGAAGGTTGTCGTCGGGAGCGAGGAATAGAGTCCTCCGACATAGCCGACGACGGCGTTCGCCGCGAAGAAGGACAGATAATAGAGACCGATCACGGTCGAGGTGATCTGTTTCGGCGAGATCTTCGAGAACAGCGCCAGGCTGATCGGAAGCACGTGGGCAAAGCCGATGCTGTTGAACAGCTCGAACATCATCGGCCAGAACATGCTGATCTTGCCGCCGGCCGGCTGCGTCGCCGCCGCCATGAACAGACAGAGGCCGCCGATGACCGTGAACACGCTGCCGATGATCATCTTGCTGACCTCGTCGGGTTCGCGGCGCCTCGTTCCCCACCATTTCCAAAACGCCGCCACGGCGACGAGCATCGAGAAGCTGACCGCCGCGTCGATGGTGATCAGCCAGGTGCTCGGGAAGGTGAAGCCGAAGATGTTGCGGTTGAACTGCTGGTCGCCCCAGACGAGGTAGGCGTTGAAGATCTCCTGGTTGGTGAGCAGCGAGATCGCCAGCACAGGGATCAGGATCAGCAGATAGACCACGCACATCCAGTCGCCGCGGGTCAGCGGCTCGCGCGCCGCCTTTTCCTCGCGGCGGGTCAACTGGCTTTCCGCGGGAAGGTATTTGCGGCCGGACAGATAGATGATCAGCCCGAGAACCATCACGACGCCGGCGCATCCGAAGCCGTAATGCCATCCGACCTTCTGACCGAGGGTGCCGGAGATCAGCGGGCCGATGATCACGCTGACGTTGATGAAGATGTAGAAGATCTGGAATGCCATCGCCCGGCGCAAGTCGTTGGGTCCGTAAAGGGCGCCGACCTGGGTCGCGATATTGCCCTTGAAGGCGCCGACGCCGAGCAGCAGCGCGAGTAGGGCGAGGAGAAAAGCCGGCTCGATCGCCATCAGGAAGTGGCCGATCGCCATCAGGACGCCGCCGACGATCAGGGTCGCGTTCCGGCCGAACCATTTGTCGGCGATGATCCCGCCGACGATCGGGGTGAGATAGACGAGCGCGGTGTATGTGCCGAAGATCGCCGAGGCGAGCGGCTGGCCAGAGATGCCGTGGTAGATGTGTTGCTGCATCCAGTTGAGGCCGACCACATGCTCCATGCGGCCGGGGACGAGCAGGTAATTGACCATGTACAGGGTCAGAAGCGTCTGCATCGAATAGTAAGAGAAGCGCTCGCAGCCCTCGGTGAAGCCGAGATAGCCGAGGCCCTTGGGGTGGCCGAGGAAGGCGCGGTCCGAGCGGTCGCCCTGCTCGAGGTCCGGCGTCGCGTCTGCAACGGTCATGACGGCATTCTCCCCTGCACCAAGGCCGAACGGGCTAGCAGAGCGTAGCGGGCCCGCAACAAATTTGTCCCGCGACGTGCTTCGGGACTTGTCTCAACAAGCCTCAAAGGGTCTTACGGCGTCATGAACGCAAAGCTTCTCCTCCGCACCGCCGCCCCGATCCTGTCGCTGCTCGCCGCCGCCGCCGCGCCGCGCGCCGCAGCGCGTCACGCCGATGACGCCGGACGTCGTCGCAAGCTACGATGCGGTCCGCCCGCAGGCCGACTTCATCCGCCGCGAAGCGATGATCCCGATGCGCGACGGGACGAAGCTCTACACCGTCATCTACATGAAAAAGGGCACGCACGACGGTCCGATCCTGCTGTCGCGAACGCCTTATGATGCGAAGGGCAGCACGTCGCGGACGGCGAGCCTCAAGCTCGTCGACGTGCTTCCGATCATGTACCGGGAGTTCGTCGACGACGGGTACATCATCGTCCAGCAGGACATCCGTGGCCTCCACCGATCCGAAGGCACGTTCGTCATGAACCGGCCGATCGTCGGCCCGCTCAACCACACCGGGATCGACGAGAGCACCGACGCGTACGACACGATCGACTGGCTGGTGAAGAACGTGCCGGAGTCGAACGGCCGCGTCGGGACGATCGGCTCCTCCTATCTCGGCTTCCTGACGCTCGCGTCGGAGATCAACCCGCACCCGGCGCTCAAGGCGGCGGTTCCGCAAAGCCCGATGGTCGACGGCTGGATGGGCGACGACTGGTTCCACAACGGCGCCTTCCGTGTCGGCAGCCTCGACTTCGCGCTCGGCCAGAGCACCGGCAAGGCCGATGCGGGTGCGGCGCTGCCGGTCGGCACCGGCGACGATTACACGCGCTACCTCGATGCGGGCTCGATGGACGACTTCGCCCGCAAGTACGGCATCGAGAACGTCCCGTTCGTCCAGAAGCTGTTCCAGAACCCGGCCTATACGGAATTCTGGTCCGGCCAGGCGGTCGACAAGTGGATGGCGGCGCGTCCGCTGACGGTGCCGACGATGCTCGAGGTCGGCGAATGGGACCAGGAGGACAGCTATGGCGCGCCGGCGGTCTATCGCGCGCTCAAGGACAAATATGAAGGCACCGACCTCCTCCACCTGGTGATCGGCCCATGGCGGCACTCGGGGGCCAACCATTATGGCTACGAGCTCGGCGACCTGACCTTCAACGGCGACACCGCGCTGCAGTGGCGCACGCAGGAGCTGAAGCCGTTCCTCGATCATTACCTGAAGGGCACGCCCGACCCGCACACGCCGCCGGTCTACACTTATGCGAGCGGCATCAATCAGTGGGAGGCGAGCCCGCGCTGGCCGATGGGAACGCCGACGCCGCTGTTCCTGACCGCCGTCAAACGGCGCCAGCTTCGACGCGGCCCGCGGCGAGCGGGCACGACGACTACGTCGCCGATCCCGCGAAACCGGTGCCGTTCCTCCCGCGTCCGGTGAACATGGACGATTCGGACCAGTGGCACAGCTGGCTGGTCCACGACCAGCGCTTCGTCGACGGCCGCCCGGACGTGCTGAGCTACACCAGCGCGCCGCTGACCAAGGCCGTCCACATCATGGGCGCGCCGCAGGTGCAACTGTTCGCCGCGACAAGCGGCACCGACAGCGACTGGGTGGTGAAGCTGATCGACGTCTATCCCAACGAGAATCCGGAAGACCGCTCGCAAGGGGCGAAGCGCGAGCATGTCGGGCTTCGAGCTTCCGATCGGGATCGAGATTTTCCGCGGCCGCTACGTCGACAGTTTCGCCAAGCCGCACGCACTGACGCCCGGCAAGGTCACCGAATATCACTGGAACCTGCCCAACGTGGACCATGTGTTCCTGCCTGGGCACCAGCTGATGGTGCAGGTCCAGTCGAGCCTGTTCCCGCTCTACGACCGCAACCCGCAGACCTTCGTCCCGAACATCTTCTACGCCAAGGCGGGGGACTATCGGCCGGCCAGGCAAAGCGTGTTCACTGGCGGCGCTACGCCGAGCGCAGTGCTGCTCCCGATCGTCCCGTAACCGGGGCCGAGGCGGGCTCCCCTCTTACTTCGGGGGCGGGCTGTTGTTCTCGCTTGCTTCCCGCGATTCCCGCTTGGCGCGCTTGATCTCCTGGGTCAGGCATCCGGTGAAGCCGCCCGGACCTACCGCCGAGCAGGACATGGTGCCGGTATTCCCGGCCGTCTGCAGGTCCTGCGCCTTGTTGGCCCAGGACTCGCGCACCTGTCGCGGCCCGTCGGTGCGCTGGTTCTGCGGCAGACGGTAGCGCTCCGCTTCCGGGCGATGGCGGCAGACGACGATCGCGCCATTGCTCGCCCGCGGGCACGGGTCGTTGCCATAGACGATGACGTCGGCCGTGGACTGCTGCGCAGCGGCGGGGATTGGAGCCATCGCAAGTCCTGTCGATGCCGCAGCAGCGACGGCGCCGAGCGCGACAATCACCTTGATCATGTGTCGATCCTTCCGATGGTTTCAAGCGGCGAGCGGCCGCCGCAAGTTCCTCAAATCCGCTTCGAAACCGCAATGGCCATCGCGGCATCCGGCACGGATCGCGGCGGTCAGAAGCGGATAGCCGATGGCCTTCTGAGCGCCGGCCGCACGCGCGGTGTCGCGATGCTCGAGCTCTTCGGCCCGGAACTCCACGATGTCGGCGGCAAGCTCCGGATCGTCGTCGCCGAGCTCGCTGAGCTGCTGGGCATAATGCTTGTCGATCTCCGTCTCGACCGCGTCGGTGCAGGCCAGTGCCGCCTGCTCCGACATGAGCGCAGTCGCCGCGCCGAGCGCGAAGCCGGCGACGTTCCACAACGGCTGAAGCGCGGTCGGGCGCACCCGCCGCTCCGCCATCAGGGCATCGAAGCGGGCGAGGTGGCGCTGTTCCTGAGCGGCCATTCGCGCGACCAGCTTGGCCTCCGGGCAGTTGCGGCGAAGCACCGCGAGCTGCCCGGCATAGATGCGGGTCGCGCCATATTCGCCGGCCTGGTCGACGCGCAGCATCGAGGCGCGGTCGGCTCGCGGGTCGCCGGGCCGCCAGCGGCTCATGCCCGGCGGTCCCGCAGCATCGAGGACCGCAATCATTGCCGCGCCGCACGAGCGAGACGATGGCGTTCCAGCCCGCCATGCGAGATGCCGAGGAACGACCATTGCACCTCGTCGCAGCGGACCACCGGCGCCGCCATGATCTGCTTCAGCAGCTCAGCGGTTGAATTGCCGTGAGCCGTCGCGGTGCAGGTGCGTGAAGCCCTCGAAGATCTTGAGCTCGACGCCGGCCTGGTAGGCGCCGATCGCCGCCCGATACGGCGATCGCTGCCGCCGCCAGCAGCGACCAAGGCGCGCGACCGGGTCGACGTCGGCCGGCGCGCGTGAACGCGAGCACCGCCAGCGCCAGTGCAGCGATGTGCGCATAGCGCTGCCACCAGCACATCTCGCACGGGAACAGGTGGCCGAGATATTGCGAGCCGAACGCGCCGGCGAGCAGCGCTGCGGGGACCAGCAGCGCCAGCCCGCGCGCGAGCGTCGCGGCCGTCGGTGCTGCCGATACGGAAGCCGGCGCTGCCATGGCCTCGGCCATATGGGCTCTAGCTACCCTTCTTGGCGATTGCCGTGGTGGTCGGGACCGGGCCCTGACCAGCCGCGCGGCGAACCGTGTTCAGCGCATAATAGAGCTGGAAATCGTCGATGCCCTTCTTCTTCAGTTCTTCGGGCGTGGCGGTGAATCGCGGGTCGGCGGTGGTCGTCGGTTTCGAGCAGCTTCTCGTCCACCTTGGCCTGGTTGAGCAGGTGACGGCGAAGGTCCGCCTCGCGAGTGACCGGGCGGTCCTTGTAGTCGGGATCGGAAAGCTGCGGCACCGTGATGTCGGGATCGATTCCGCCTTCCTGAACCGAGCGGCCCGACGGCGTGTAGTAGCGGGCGGTCGTCAGCCGCAGCGCGCTGTGGTCGCTCAGCATCTGGATCGACTGGACCGATCCCTTGCCGAAGGTGCGCTCGCCCATGATCAGCGCGCGGCGGTGATCCTGCAGCGCTCCGGCGACGATTTCGCGACGCCGACGCGCTGCCGACGTCGGTCAGGACGACGACCGGAAGGCCGTGCGCCATGTCGCCAGGCTTGCGTAGTAACGCTGGATGTCGTCCTTCTCGCGGCCGCGCTGCGACACGATCTCGCCGCTGTTGAGGAAGGCGTCGCTGACCTCGATCGCCTCGTCGAGCGATCCGCCCGGATTGGAGCGAAGGTCGACGACATAGCCGAGCGGGTGGCCGCCGGTCGACTTGTCGATGCCGGTCAGCGCCGCTTCCGTGGCCTGGCCGGTGCCGGCGGCGAACTGGTTGATGTTGATGTAGCCGACGCCGTTCTTGACCTCCCACTTGACCGGGCGGACCTTGATGATCTCGCGGACCAGGCGGACGTCGAACGGCTTGTCGCGGCCCTTGCGGACGATGGTGAGGGTGATCGGCGTGCCCGGCTTGCCGCGCATCTTCTCGACCGTCTCGTCGAGCGTGTAGCCGTACATCAGCTCGCCGTTGATGTTGGTGATGTAGTCGCCGGGCTTGATCCCCGCGCGCCAGGCCGGCGTGTCCTCGGTCGGAGAAATGACCTTGAGGGTGCCGTCTTCCATCCCGACGGAGATGCCGAGCCCGCCGTACTGCCCGTCGATCAGGGTCTTCAGCGTGTCGTAGTCGGCGCCCTCGGCATAGCTCGAATGCGGATCGAGCGCCGCCAGCATGCCGTCGATCGCGCCCTTGATCAGCGTGTGGTCGTCGACCGGCACGACGTAATGTTCCTTGACCTGCTGATAGACGGTCATGAACTTCTCGAGCTCGGCATAATTGGTCGTGTCGGCGGCAGCAAAGGAGCTGGCGGTGACCGGAACGAGCGCGAGGGCGCTGACCAGCATGACCGGGGGCAGGAGCTTGCGGAACGAGATCATAGGGACGGTCCTATTGGCGGCGCCGACGATTTAGCCGCCTTTGCTGCCATTTGACAGCGGCGCAGATGAACCTGCGATGAGAGCCGGCGAGACCCGCGTCCCGTTTCGCGACAATTCGACGTCGATCGGCCCGAGCGCCCGGCCGAGCGGCTGTCCGGCCGTTACCCGGGCGCCCGGCTGCAGGCTGGAGGACACGCCGACCAGCAGGCTGGTCCAGCCGCCGCCATGATCGATGATGACGACTCCGTCGTGGCTTCGAAACGGTCCGGAGAAGCGCACGATCCCGGCCGCGGGCGCAAGGACCGGAGCGCCGCGCGCCGTCTGCAAGGTGAGGCCGCGCGAGCGGACGCCGGCATCGCTAATCGCGCCCAGGCCCTCGACGACCGGGCCGGCCGCCGGAAGCTGGTACGGAAACGGCGGCGCGGGTGCCCTGGCTGCTCCGCCCGCAGGCCGCGCAGGAGCGGGATCGGCCGCGCTCACCTGCGACGCGAGCGCCCACGACGCGCGCGAGCCGGCTTCGGCGCGCTGCAGGTCCTCGACTTCTCTCCGGACGCTAGTGCAACGTCGCCGGCGCCGAGCGAGCGGCGCTCCGCCGAGCCGGCGAGCCGAAGCGCGCGCTGCTCGAGCGCGGCGAACTGCTCGCGCCGGGTGCTCAGCAGTTGCTGGCTGCGGCTCAGCGTATCGCGCGCCGCGCTCGCCTGCTGCTCCAGGCGGGCGCTCTCGCCGAGCTGCGCGGACACGGCGGCGGCGCGGCGCCGGATCACCGGCAGAGTGGCGTCGAGAAGGACGCGCACCCGCACCATCTCGTCGGTACTGTGCTGGTCGGCGATCGCCAGCAGCGGCGGCCGCTGCGCCATCAATGCGATCCCGGCCAGCAGCGACGAGATCGGCTGCTGTTCCCGCTGCAATTGTGCCCGCTGCACGGCCAGCCTGGCAGACACCAGCCGAAGCCGCGGCATCGGCGGCGGTGATCTGCGCTTCCGACGCTTCGAGCGCCTGCGCGGCGGCAAGCTGCTGCGCCTGCAGCCGGGCGGCATCGCCGCGGGCGTTGTCCGCAACCCGCAGCAGCCGCGCCGCCTGGGCCTCGGCCGCAGCCTGTTCGGCCTTCGCTTCCCGCAGTACCTGGTCGAGCGGCTGTGCCTGTGGCTGGACCGGTGCGCTGGCAGCGGCGAGCAGCAGAGGCGCGAGCAGGACGGCAAGGGCAGCGCGAGACATCCGCCTAGCCTTCGCGGTGATAGGGATGGTTGGCAAGGATCGACGTCGCCCGGAACAATTGCTCGGCGAGCATTGCCCGCGCCAGCAGGTGGGGCCAGGTCGCTGCGCCGAATGACAGCAGCAGGTCGGCGCTTTGCCGCTGCTCCTCGGCGTGCCCATCGGCCGCTCCGATCAGGAACCGCGCTTCGCGCTTGCCCCCGTCGCGCCAGCGCTCGAGCAGTGCAGCCAGCTCGCTGGACGCAAGCGCTTTCCCGCGCTCGTCGAGAACCACGGTGACAGAGTTCGCCGGAGCAGGCGGGACACCCTTCCCGCGGTCCGGGAGTTCCGTGACCTTCGTCGGCCAGTCGACCCGCTTCAGGTAGCGATCGACGAGATCGCCCTCGGGTCCGCGGCCGATCTTTCCCTCTCGCGATGATGTGCAGGAGCACGCCCGCCTGCGCGGACTATTGGCGTGGCGAGCGCGTTGCCGAACGGCCAGGTCAGCACTCGGGTGAAGCCGTCGTAGATGGTGCGTGCCGCCTCGGCGATCGTGCGCGGCCGGTTCGAGCCGCCGCGGGCGAAGATCGCGACCGCGATATGATGGCCGTTGGGCATGGTGATGAAACCGACGTCGTCGCTGAGCCCGTCGAGCGTGCCCGTCTTGTGTTCCACCGGCGTTCCGGCCGGGAGCAGTGACTTCATGCGGTTCCTGCCGGTCGCGCACTTCGCCATCAGGCCGAGCAAATAATTGCGGCTTTCCGGCTTGATGAGCTCGCCCTTGTAAATCCGCTTGAGGAGATCGACCATGGCAACCGGTGTGCTGGAATCCCGCCGGTCCCACAGGTCGCGGCGAGCGGCGAGCAACTGCGCTATGGTGCGGTCGACACGGACGCCCTCGATCCCGTTGTCGATCAGCCAGTCGTGGACCGCGGACGGGCCGCCGACCGCCTTGAACATCAGGTCGGCCGAATGGTTGTCGCTGTAGATCAGCATCTTCGCCATGACGCTGCGGACCGGCTGGCCGCCGACCTTGTCATCGAGCGAGCGCATTCCGTGATCGACCTGCGAGAGATAGAGCGCCGCAACTGCGACCTTGACCGTGCTTGCCATCGGGAAGGGCGTGTTGCCCTTGACGCTAAGGGTTTCGCCGGTGTCGAGATCGAGCGCCGCGATGCCGACGTCGGCCGACTTGTTCGCGACCAGCGATTGAAGCTCTTCCTCGAGCCCGTTCAGCGACGGCGACGATGCCGCGAGCGCCGGCTGCGCGAACAGCGCAAGAAGAGAGACCAGTAACTTCCAACCCCGCATCAGATTCACCCACCCGCTGCAGCCGTGCGATCCGAATCGCCAAAGGCCCACATCCGCTCCAGATTGTAAAAAGTTCTTACTTCCGGGCGAAATAGATGGATGATCACGTCTTCGGCATCGATCAAGACCCAGTCGGCCGCGGGAAGGCCTTCGATGCGCGGAGTGCGGCCAACCGAGTCTTTTATGCGCTCAGCGACCTTGGTGGCCATCGACGCGACCTGCCGGGTGGACCGACCCGAGGCGATCACCATGTAGTCGGCGATGTTGGATTTCCCCGCCAGGGGGATGGATACGACGTCCACCGCTTGATCGTCGTCGAGCGACTTCAGGATGAGACGATGGAGGTCTTCAACGTCGATTGGAGTGCGGCCGGACTCCTCGGCGGCAGGCTCAGCGGGACGTTCGGTCAAGGGGTCTCCTGGTCGGCAAAGGCGAAGGCGGCCTCGATCCAGCCATAGGGCGCGGACGGGGACGGCAATGCCAGTTGGGGTCGTGCGCGCGAATGGCAGTCGCGGAGGTGGGATCGGGCGGCAGGCGAAGGAACAAGATCGCCGGTGCACTCCACTCCGTCCACCGTTTCGCCTGGCTGGACGGATGGACGAACCGCCTGAGCCAGCCCATCGCGCGCGCCGCGTGGGCCTCGCGATCATAACCCGGGCGGCCAATCACCGCAATCGGCACTTGTCGGGCTAAGCCTCTCCAATCGCGCCATTTGTGAAAATCTCGCAGGCTGTCGGCGCCCATCAGCCAGATGAAGCTTGTCTTGGGATGGCGCCGCTTCAGCCGGGCGACGGTATCGACGCTGTAGCGCGTGCCTTCGCGGCTTTCGACGTCGCTCGGCCGAAGCCGCGTGCGGCGAGCGATCGCCCGGGCGGAGGCGAACCGCGCGGCGAACGGCGCCATGTCTTTCGCGCCCTCCTTGAGCGGATTGCCCGGAGAGACCAGCAGCCACACCTCGTCGAGGCCGAGGACCCGCATCGCCTCCAGGCTGATGCGCCGGTGTCCCTGGTGCGCAGGGTTGAAGGAGCCGCCGAGGAGACCGATCCGCGCCATGCCGAGGCGCTAGCACGCGCGTCCGGCACCGCCTAATGTCCCTGCCAAGGGGGCTTTGATGAGCGATATCCAGGCGATTGGCGACGCGATCACCGGCAGCGTGATCGGACGTGCGGTCGAACCCAAGGCCGGCGAGGGTGCGGACGGCCATACCGGCGAGCACCACTGCCTGAATTGCGGCGCGGAACTGTCCGGCCCCTTCTGTCAGCAGTGCGGTCAGCACGCCCACGTCCATCGCACGCTGGGCGCTTTCTTTCACGACTTCGCCCACGGCGTCCTTCACTTCGAAGGCAAGATCTGGCGGACCCTGCCGCTGCTCGCATGGAAACCGGGCGAGCTGACGCGGCGCTACATCGACGGGCAGCGGGCAAGCTTCGTGTCCCCCGTCGCGCTGTTCCTGTTCGCGGTGTTCCTGATGTTCGCGGTGTTGAGCGCCACGGGCGCTACCGGACCGCATTTCGCCTCCGACCGCAGCCTCGCCGCGGCCGAAAAATCGGCGAATGCGAAAATCCTGAAGCTGGAAAAGAAGCAAACCAATCCGAAGCTGGATGTCGAGGCTGCTAAGGGCATCGCCGCGAGCATCGACAAGGAAAAGGCCGACCTCGCGCTGATCCGCGACATGCGGCAGCACGGCGTCACCGAAGCGACCTTCAGCCGGGAGGAGGCAAGTTCGGGCAGCGACCTGCCGTGGCTCGACGCCGCCTATCACAAGGCCAAGGAGAACCCCGACCTCCTGTTCTACAAGCTCAAGAGCAACAGCTATAAATGGAGCTGGGCGATCATCCCGCTGTCGGTGCCGTTCGTCTGGCTGCTGTTCCCGTTCAGCCGCCGGTTCCGGCTCTACGACCACGTGGTGTTCGTGACATACTCACTGTCGTTCATGACGTTTCTTGCCGCGGCGGGAGCGCTGCTCTCGGCGATCCGAGCGGAGCCAGTCGCGCAGCTGCTGTACTTCGTCCCGCCGGTCCACATGTACCGCCAGCTTCGCGGCGCTTACGGCCTGAGCCGGTTGGGCGCACTGTGGCGGACTGCCCTGCTCGTCACGTTCGCGATCGTCGTGCTGACCGGCTTCGTCATCCTGATGGTGATGCTCGGAGTGCTCGACTGAGCGGAAGGCGAACGATCAGTCCGCGTCTTCGAACTGCTTCAGGAAGGCATCGATCGCGGCGACCGCTTCCGGCTCGTCGAGATCGGGGGCGTGGCCCACTCCCTTGACCACCGCGAGCTGCATCCCAGGCGCTTCGCTTTGCATCTTCGCTGCAGCCTCGGCGCTGAGCAGGTCGCTGCGGTCGCCACGGATGACGAGCAGCGGCTTTTGCGCAAGCGCCCTGAACAGCGGCCACATGTCGAACTGCGGAGTGGGCGAGGCCTCTGCGAAGGGCGCGGCGATCGCCATGTCATAATCGAAGCAGACGATTCCATCGTCCTCGCGGCAGGTGCGGTGCGCCATCCGCACCCAGTCCTCGTGCGTGTAGCGGGCTGAAAAGCTCGCGTTGTTCGAAGCGAGCTGCCGCGCCGCTTCGTCCCAGCTCGCGAAGCGCGATGGCCGGCCGACATAGGTTCGGATGCGGTCGAGTCCCTTCGCTGCTGAGCTCGGGTCCGACATCGTTGAGGATCGCGCCGGCGATGCGCTGCGGCTGGGTCACCGCGATGCCCATCGTCACCAGCCCGCCGAGCGATGTTCCGACGAAGATCGCCTGCGCGATGCCAAGGTGGTCGAGAAGCTCGAGCGTGTCCTGCACGTAGGTCGGCGGAATATAGCGTGCGGCGACCGGGTCGTGGTCGCTGCTGCCGCGGCCGCGGAATTCGAGCGCGATCGACCCGGAAGCGCGGCGAATAGCGTTCGGCGAAGTCGGCAAAGTCGCGGGTGTTGCGGGTGAGGCCCGGCAGGCACAGCAGCGGCGGACGCGCATCGCTTCCCGCGTAGTCACGATAATGGAGCTTTAGCCCGTCACGGACGGTGAAGAACGCGTCTACGGGCTCGCTCATGCGCTCAGCCCCCGCCTAAGCATCCGGCTGGTCACGTCGGCAACGCGCGCCGCGTCGCCGCTCGACCAGACCGAAAAGCGCAGCCCGAGGAACACGTTCGCGCCCATCATAGCCCAGGCGAGAATGTCGAGATCGGCGTCGGACAGGTCCGGATCGATGCCGCCCTTGCCGCGCGCCGCGGCCAGCCGCGCGGCAATCCGGGTCGCGGTGGTCTGGTAATGCTCGCGGAATCCCTCGGGCTCGACGAACTCGGCCTCGTCGATGATGCGGTAGACGTCGCGATGCTCGCGCGCGAACTTGAGGAAGGCTTCGAGCGCGCGGCGTTCGCCATCGATCGCGTCGGTTGCTGACTTGAACTCCGGCGCGACGCGGTCGCGGACCTGCGCCGACATGTCGCGCACGACCTCCTGGAACACCGCCTCCTTGCTGTCGAAGTAGGTGTAGAAGGTGCCGAGTGCGACGCCGGCGCGCTGGGTGATGCCGACGATCGAACTGTCGGAAAAGCCTCGCTGGCCGAACTCGTCGCGCGCTGCATCAAGGATCTTGCGCAAGGTGCGCTCGCCGCGCGCCGTGCGCGGAGCCTTGCCGTCGCTGGCCGGGCTGGTTTGCACCTCGCTAGCCGGTTTGCCGCGCATCCATCCCCCAGCCCTTGGTCCCGAACAGCCCTACCCGTGAACCGAAATTTCGCAAGTTGAAACCCGGTTCAAGTCTCAGTATGACCTCTTGCGAGGGGCGGCGCAATGCATCCGTCGCCGAAGGGGAGAGATCGATGCGCTTCGACATTATTCGCGCCGCGCTGTGCGGCAGTGCTGCCTCGCTTGCGTTCCTGGCTGCTCCAGCGGCCGCCCAGGAGAATCCGGTAACAACTCCGGCGGCGCCGGCGAATGGCCAGACGCAGACCACGGCGGCGACCGGCAGCGACCAGGAGATCATCGTTACCGCGCGGCGTCGTAGCGAGCGGCTTCTCAACGTCCCGGTGGCAGTGACCGCTTATTCGGGCGAGCAACTCGACCGGGCCGGCGCCCTCGACATCACCGACGTCGCCCAGACCACCCCGAACGTGACTCTGGAGGTTTCCCGCGGGACCAACAGCACGCTCACTCCGTTCATCCGCGGCATTGGCCAGCAGGATCCGGTCGCCGGCTTCGAGCAGGGCGTCGGCCTCTATATCGACGATGTCTACCTGAACCGCCCGCAGGCGGCAGTGCTCGATGTCTACGATGTCCAGCGCATCGAAGTTCTGCGCGGCCCGCAGGGCACGCTTTATGGTCGCAACACGATCGGTGGCGCGATCAAGTACGTGACCCGCAACATTCCGACGGACGGCCCGCACGCCAGTCTTCGCACCAACATCGGCACGCATGGACAGCTCGATGTCGTGGCCTCGGCATCGGCGCCGCTGACCTCGTCGCTCAGGATCGGCGCCTCCGTTGCCCGGCTCCGGAACACCGGGTTCGGCAAGAACCTGACGACGGGCGAGGACAATTATAACAAGAACCTGTGGGCGGCGCGCGGAACAGTCGAGTTCCAGCCGGCCGACAGCGTCTTCTTCCGCCTGTCGGGCGATTACACGTGGGATAACAGCAATCCCCGCGGCGGCCATCGCCTGATCAACAATCTCGTCACCGGCGAGCCGCCGCTCTCCGACGTTTTCGACAGCGAAGGCGGCCTCAACGACCCCAAGCAAAAGGTGCGCTCGGGCGGCGTTGCCCTCCACGGCGAGATCGGCCTCAACGATTGGCTGAAGTTCCGCACCATCACCGCCTATCGCAAGGACCGAAGCGCAACCCCGATCGACTTCGACGCAACGCCCGCTGTCGATCTCGACGTTCCGGCCATCTACAAGAACCATCAGTTCAGCCAGGAATTCCAGCTGGTCGCGGACAAGGGGCCCCTGCAGGGTGTCGCCGGCTTCTATTATCTGAACGCCAAGGCGTACGACATCTTCGACGTCCGGCTGTACACGCTGCTGCCGGGCTTCACCGCTTCGACCCTCGGCGATGTCGATACGAAGACCTGGGCCGGGTTCGCGGACCTTACCTATAACTTCAGCCCGCAGTGGAGCGTCTCGGTGGGCGGCCGCTACACCAACGACCACCGTCACGCGCATGTGCTTCGACAGAGCCGCGTCGGCGGCGGCCAGCCGGGCCTCGGCGGAGTCGACGGCTTCGACGTCGGGACGGTCATTGCCACCACTTCGGACTTCACGGGCAGCCGGACCGACACCGCGTTCACGCCGCGCGCATCGGTCAGCTTCAAGCCCGACACGAACAACAACATCTACATCAGCTACTCGCAGGGCTTCAAAGGCGGCGGCTTCGACCCGCGCACGCAATCGTCGCAAGCGCCAAGCCAGGACCCGCAGGACGTCTACAACTACATGGCGTTCAAGCCCGAGAAGGTCGACAGCTACGAACTGGGCTGGAAGGCGGCGCTGTTCGATCATCGACTGCAGCTTGCGACCGCCATTTTCGACGCCGAGTACAAGGACGTCCAGGTTCCGGGTTCCGCAGGTTGCGTGATCAACGGACAGGCGAACTTCTGTGGCGTCACCACCAATGCCGGCAAGGCCCGGTTCCGCGGCGTCGAAGTGGAGACTAATTGGCGCATGGCGCAGAACCTGGCGACGGCGGGCGATCGCCTGAGCTTCGCCGGAACGCTAGGCTACCTTGACGCCAAGTACGTCCACTTCATCACCAACATTCCCGGCACCGGACCGGTTGATGTCGCCAAATTCCGGAAGATCCAGAACACGCCCAAGTGGACGCTCAGCGGGACACTCGACTACGACACGCCGCTCAGCGGGGGGCGGCTCGACCTCAACACCACTCTGTCCTATCGCAGCAGCAGCCAGCAGTTCGAGATCGCGACGCCGATGCTCGACCAGCCCGGCTTCGCGCTGTGGGATGCAAATGCGGTGTGGCGCTCGGCCGGCAGACCGCTTCGAGATCGGGGTTCATGCGAAGAACATCGCCAACAAGAAGTATATCGTGTCGGGCTATAACTTCCTGACCCAGGACCCTTACACGGGCGCGTTCGTTACCGGACGCCAGCGGGAAATACATCCCCGCCGGAGGCCTCGGCACGACCGGCGTGCTGACCGGCTTCTACGGCAACCCGCGCCAGGTCTGGCTGTCGCTCGGAGTGAATTTCTGAGCCATCCGCGAACGCAGGAGGGGCGGGGACTCGGCACGCGAGTCCTCGCCCTTCTCTTGCTCGCCTACATCTTCAATTTCCTCGACCGCCAGATCCTCGGAATCCTCGCGGCGCCGATCAAGGCCGACCTGCACCTGACCGATACCGAGTTCGGAGCGATCGGCGGCCTTGCCTTCGCGCTCCTCTATTCGGCGCTCGGGATCCCGCTTGCGTATCTCGCCGACCGCACCAGCCGAAGCAGCGTGATCGCCGGGTCGCTCGCGGTGTGGAGCGCCTTCACGGCGCTCTGCGGTGCGGTCACTGGCTATTGGCAGCTCTTCCTGTGCCGGCTCGGCGTTGGCGTCGGCGAAGCTGGCGGGGTCGCACCGTCCTACGCCCTCATCTCTGACTATTTTCCGCCCGAGCGCCGCGCCCGGGCGCTCGCCATTTACTCGCTCGGCATCCCGATCGGCCTCGCCGGAGGCAGCTTCCTCGGCGCCTTCCTCGCATCGTCGATCGGATGGAGGCACACCTTCTTGCTCCTCGGCCTTGCCGGCCTCGTTCTTGCGCCGGTGGTTCGCTACTGCGTTCGTGACCTCCCGAGCGCTCCGGCCGCCGCCCAGGCGCCACTTCGCGAAGTCTTCCCTCTACTCGCCCGCAAGCCGACCTTCTGGCTGCTCGCCTTCGCCTCGTCGCTGAGCTCATTGTGCGGCTACGGGCTGGCCTTGTGGGTACCCTCCGTGATGATGCGCAGCTTCCACCTCGACCTGCTGGCGACCGGCAAGTTCCTGTCCACTCTGCTGCTCATCGGGGGCAGCGCCGGCGTGTTCGTCGGCGGCTGGCTGGCCGACCGCCTCGGAGGTATGGAGCGGAGCTGGTACGCGCGGGTTCCGGCGATCGCCTGGATCGCGACTGTGCCGCTCTACGCGGGCGGACTGCTCGCGCCCAACCTGCCGCTCGCCTGGATCCTGCTCCTGCTCGCCAATGCGCTCGCGATCGTCTGGCTCGGACCCATCATCGCCGCCGTGCAGCATCTTGCGCCCCGGCACATGCGCTCGACCGCCTCGGCAAGCTTTTTGCTGATCAACAATCTGATCGGCCTCGGCGTCGGGCCCGCTGCTCATGGGCCGCCTGTCGGACGCTCTGAAGCAAAGCTACGGCGCCGACGCTCTGCGCAACGCGGCGGTCGCCTGCCTCGCCTTTTACCTGCTCGCAGGAGTGCTCGGGCTCATCGCCGCACCCCGCCTGCGCTCCGATTGGCTGGCCGACGAAGCTTGACTTTCGAAGGCTGCTGCGCTTGAGGGCAGCCGTCCGGCGGGCCAAGTGCTCGCCGCTTCCATTTAGGGGTGATGGCGCTGCCCCGAACCAGCGCCTGGCCGGGGATACCTGATACGGTCCCCAGACGAACGAAGGGAATGACCTATGCGCCATCGTGTTGGCGGCCGTAAGCTTCAGCGCACCTCCAGCCACCGCGCGGCCCTGTTCCGCAACATGGCGGCCGCGCTCATCAAGCACGAACAGATCACCACCACCGTCGCCAAGGCGAAGGAGCTTCGGCCCTACGTCGAGAAGCTGGTGACTCTCGCCAAGCACGGCGGTCTGTCCAACCGCCGCCTCGCGCAATCGCGTTTGATGGACGAGACGCAGCTCGCCAAGCTGTTCGACGTCATCGCGCCGCGCTACGCCGATCGCAGCGGCGGCTACACCCGAGTCATCAAGGCCGGCATCCGCCTGTCGGATGCATCGCCGATCGCAATCATCGAGTTTGTCGACCGCGACATCGCCGCCAAGGGGCAGGATTCGGGGCCGGTGATGACCGAGGAAGAGTTCGAGGCGGCCTGAGCGACCTTTCAGCGTTGAATTCGAGGGCGCGGCTGTTACCCAACGGCCGCGCCCTTTTTCGTTGCGCGCGGGAGGGGAATTCCATGCGTCGGAGGATTGTTTGTGCGTTGCTGTCGAGTGCCGTTGCAATGACGGCCGTTCCGTCGAGCGCGGCTGCCGCGCAGGCGGTTGAGGCCGGCACCGCCGCCATCGTCTATCCCAAGACCCGCAGCGTGGACCTGGTCGAGGATCATTTCGGAATCCCGGTCGCCGACCCCTATCGCTGGCTCGAGAACGACGTCCGCACCGATCCCGAGGTGAAGGCCTGGGTCGATGCCGAGAATGCCGTCACCAACCGGTTCCTGCAGACCCTGCCGCTGCGCGATTGGTTCAAGCAGCGCATGACGGCGCTCTACGATTACGAGCGCTTCGGCCTGCCGGTGAAGAAGGCCGGCCACTATTTCTACACCCACAACAGCGGCCTTCAGAACCAGGCGGTGCTGTTCGTCCGCGACGGTCTCGACGGTACGCCGCGGCAGGTCATCGACCCCAACGGCTGGTCGGCTGACGGCGCCACTGCGCTCGCCGAATGGACTCCGAGCGAGGACGGCAAGCTGCTCGCCTATGCCGATCCAGGACGGCGGCACCGACTGGCGAACGGTCAAGGTGATGGACGTCGCCACCGGCAAGGTTCTGCCGGATGAGCTCAAATGGCTGAAGTATTCCGGCGGAGTCAGCTGGGCGAAGGACGGCAGCGGCTTCTATTACTCGCGCTACCCGGCGCCCGCTGCGAAGGGCGAGTTCCAGAACTCGACGCTCAACAACCGCGTCTACTTCCACAAGCTCGGCTCCGCGCAGAGCGCCGACCGGCTGGTCTATTCGACCGCAGCGCAGCCCGAAGCTCAGCCATTACGCGCAGGTCAGCGACGACGGACACTGGCTTGTCATCTCGACCAGCGAGGCCGGCGACGAGAACGACGTTCACATCATTGACCTCCGCAAGCGCGGCGCGAAACCCGTCGCGCTGTTCACCGGCCTCAAGAACCAGTGGAATTACGTCGGCAACCACGGCAACCGCTTCTTCTTCTCGACGGACAAGGATGCGCCGATGAAGCGCGTCGCTGCGCTGGACGTCGGCCGCGCGGGCGCGGCGCCGGTCACCGTCATCCCGGAAGCCAAGTCCGCCCTCGCGGACGTCAACCTGGTCGGCGGCAAGCTGATCGCCGGCTATCTCGTCGACGCCAGGAGCGAGGTCCGGGTCTACGATCCCGCGGGCAAGATGCTGTCGACGATCGACTTGCCGGGGCTCGGCTCGGCCGGCGGCTTCAACGGCAAGGATTCGGATCCGGAGACCTTCTTCGCCTTCACCAGCTTCAACCGGCCCTCGACGATCTATCGCTACGACACCTCGACCGGCCAGGAGACCGCGTGGGCCGAGCCGAAACTGACGTTCGATCCCAATTCCATTTCAGTCGAGCAACGCTTCTACACATCGAAGGACGGCACTCGCGTTCCGCTATTCATCGTCCGCAAGAAGGGCAGCACCGGCCCCGCGCCGACGCTGCTTTACGGCTATGGCGGCTTCAACATCTCGATCACGCCGAGCTTCAGCGCGCCCGACGTCGCGTGGATCGAGCGCGGCGGCGTCTATGCGCTCGCCAACATCCGCGGCGGCGCCGAGTACGGCAATGCCTGGCACGACGCCGGGCGGCTTTCCCACAAGCAGAACGTGTTCGACGACTTCATTGCGGCGGGCGAGTATCTAAAGGCCAACGGCATCGCCGCGCCGCACGGCCTCGCCGCCATCGGCCGCTCCAACGGCGGCTTGCTGATTGGTGCCGTCACCAACCAGCGCCCCGACCTGTTCGACGCAGTCAGCCCAGGCGTCGGCGTCATGGACATGCTGCGCTTCGACAAGTTCACGGCCGGACGCTACTGGGTCGACGACTATGGCCATCCGGACGTCGAGGCCGACTTCAAGACGCTGCTTGCCTATTCGCCCTATCACAACATCAAGGGCGGCCGCGCCTACCCGCCGCTGATCGCCGTGACGGCCGACACCGACGACCGCGTCGTCCCAGGCCACAGCTTCAAATATATTGCGAGGCTTCAGAACACGCCCGACGTCGGCACCGCGCCGCACCTGATCCGCATCGATACGCGTTCCGGCCACGGCAGCGGCAAGCCGATCACCAAGATCATCGACGAATATTCCGACGTGTACGCGTTCCTCGGGCATTTCACCGGACTCAACTCGGCGCGCTAAGCTGAACCGCGGCAAACGGCCGGTTCACGGATGGTGCATGGCCGTAACGACAAGAACCCCCACCCGCGCTGCACGTTGTGCGCAGCGAGCCGGGAACGCGTATCGAGGAGAGTGGCCATGACGGCTGTGACGAAAGTTCTGGCGGGCGCCGGTGTGATGGCGGCCCTGTTGGCTGCGGCGCCTGCCGCCGCTCAATATTACCCCTATGGTAACGGCTATGGTGCCGGCCCGGTGATGGGGAACGCGCCGGGCTACGGCTACGGTTACGGTGGCTACAACGGCAATCAGGGACCGATGGTCGGCCAGTGTACCGCAGCGGTCCAGGACCGGCTCAACGGCAACCAGGCCTATGGCTATGCAAATGGCGGCGGCCGCGTGCTCGGCATCAGCCGGGTCGATCCGCGCGAAGACGGCGGCTTCACTGTTCGCGGAGTCGCGAGCAGCGGCGCCTACGGGTACAGCCAGCAGCCGGATCTGACTTTCCGCTGCCGGACCGATTTCCGGGGCATGGTCGTGGACGTCAACATCCAGCGGGCCCAGCGCGCCTACAATCCCTACGATGGCCCGGCACCATACGGCTATGCCAATCCGTATCAGCAGAGCCCATACAACACCGGACCCTACGGCTACAGCCGCTACTAACCGGCGGCCGCGCTTTACTGGCGGGCGGATGCTGCCTATCCGCCCGCCATGACGGTCCAGCCCACAAATCGATCCTCATCGTCGACTTCGGCAGCCAGGTGACGCAGCTGATTGCGCGCCGCGTCCGGGAGGCGGGCGTCTATTGCGAGATCGCGCCGTTCAACGCCGCCGAGGCCGCGTTCGAGCGGCTGCAGCCCAAGGGCGTCATCTTCTCGGGCGGTCCCGCTTCGGTCACCGCCACCGACAGCCCGCGGGCGCCGCAAGTCATGTTCGACAGCGGCGTCCCCCTGCTCGGCATCTGCTATGGCCAGCAGACGCTTCACCAGCAGCTCGGCGGCAAGGTCGTGACCTCCGACCAGAAGGAGTTCGGCCGAGCCTTCATCGACATCGCCGCGCCCTCGGCCTTGTTCGACGGGTTGTGGCAAGTCGGAGAGAAGCACCAGGTGTGGATGAGCCACGGCGACCGCGTCGAAACGCTCGCGCCCGGCTTCTCCGTGGTCGCCAGTTCCGAAGGCGCGCCGTTCGCAATCGCGACCGATGAGGCCGCGCGGCGCTACAGCCTGATGTTCCACCCCGAGGTCGTGCACACGCCCGACGGCGGCAAGCTGCTCGCCAATTTCGTCCGTCACGTCTGCGGCTGCGCCGGCGACTGGTCGATGGCGAGCTACCGCCAGGCCAAGATCGCCGACATTCGCGCCCAGGTCGGAAGCGGCAAGGTGATCTGCGGCCTGTCCGGCGGAGTCGACAGCGCGGTCGCCGCCGTCCTGATCCACGAAGCGATCGGCGAGCAGCTGACCTGCGTCTTCGTCGACCATGGCCTGATGAGGCTCGGCGAGGCGGAGCAGGTCGTCGCGCTGTTCCGGGGCAGCTACAACATCCCGCTCGTCCACGTCGACGCCAGCAAGGATTTCCTGGCCGGCCTCGCCGGGGTGAGCGACCCCGAGGCCAAGCGCAAGTTCATCGGCAAGACCTTCATCGACGTGTTCGAGGCGGAGGCGAAGCGGATCGGCGGCGCCGACTTCCTCGCCCAGGGAACGCTCTACCCGGACGTCATCGAAAGCGTCAGCTTCACCGGGGGCCCGTCGGTGACCATCAAGAGCCACCACAATGTCGGCGGGCTGCCCGAGCGCATGAACATGCAGCTGGTCGAACCCTTGCGCGAGCTGTTCAAGGACGAGGTCCGCGAGCTCGGGCGCGAGTTGGGCCTGCCCGAAGCCTTCGTCGGCCGCCATCCGTTCCCCGGCCCCGGCCTCGCCATCCGCATTCCCGGCGAGGTCACCCAGGAGAAGTGCGACATCCTGCGCAAGGCCGACGCCGTCTATCTCGAGGAGATCCGCAACGCCGGCCTCTACGACGCGATCTGGCAGGCGTTCGCGGTGCTTCTGCCGGTGCGCACCGTCGGCGTGATGGGCGACTATCGCACCTACGATTACGTCTGCGGCCTCCGCGCGGTGACCAGCGTCGATGGCATGACCGCCGACGTCTATCCGTTCGATTCCGCCTTCCTCAGCCGCGTCGCGACCCGAATCGTCAACGAGGTCCAGGGCATCAACCGGGTGGTCTACGACTACACGTCGAAGCCGCCTGGCACGATCGAGTGGGAGTGAGCCGGCTGGTCATTCCGGCGGACTGATCACAAAGCCTCACTGCGGGGCCAGCAGCAGCCGATGCCGATCTTTCGCGGTTAATCAGTAACTTCGCGTTTGCCGTGCGCTTGAACTCGGAGCGGCGGCTTCGCTGTTCCTCGAAGTCCACTCAACCGGGGACGAGCTCAGGTGCGCAAGCTGACGAAATGGATTCTTGCCGGGCTCGCCGCAACAGCGCTCGCGGGCTGCGAGACCGCGACTCCGCCCAAGCTCGCCGAGACGGCGCCGCCTCCTGCACCCGTCAGCGAGCTTCCCTATCATTGGACGCAGGGCAACGCGCCGCAAGCGCGCACGACGACGCGGTTGCAGCGTTCGGCCCGCTGCACCTGAAGCCAGGTGAATATCTGTGGACGGCCAGCGCGCCTTCGACTGCGGCAACGGCCAAGGACACCCGGATCGTCGTCGACCTGCTCAGCCAGCTTTTCTACGTCTACAACGGCGACAAGCTGGTCGGTGTTTCGACGATCTCCAGCGGCAAGAAGGGCAGGGAGACGCCGCTCGGCTTCTGGGCGGTCATCCTCAAGAAGCAGCACGGCTACAGCCGCAAGTATGACAATGCGCCGATGCCCTACATGCAGATGTACGACGCCAAGGGAATCGCCTTCCACGCCGGGCCGAACCCCGGCTATCCGGCAAGCCACGGCTGCATCCGCCTGCCGCTGAAGTTCGCTCAGAAGCTCTACGGCATGACGACTGTCGGCACCAAGCTGGTCATCGAAGGCTAGGCGCGCGCCGCTAGATCGCCGCGGAGGCGGCTTCTTCGCCTTGGGCTGGCGCGGCGCGTCTGCGTCCTTCGAGCGGTTGACCGTCCGCACGCTGAGCAGCTGCCTCGCATAGGTGCCGATCAGCGCAGCGAGGAGGCCGGCGGCCGCGGCCAGCCCGATCGACCAGCGCGGCCCGTAATGGTCGGCGATCCAGCCCGCGATCGGAGCGCCGATCGGTGTCCCGCCGAGAGCGATCGCAAGCCGGATCGCCATCACCCGGCCGCGCATCGCCGGCTCGGTCGACAGCTGCATCAGGCTGTTGCTGGTATTCATGAAGGTCAGCGCGGCGACGCCGATTACCACCAGCGCGGCAGCGAACAGCCAGTAGGACGGAGCGATCGCGGCCAATCCGCAGCCGATTCCGAAGAAGGCGGCGCCGACCAGCAGATATTTGAACCGCGGAGTTTCTCGGCCGGCGCCGAGCAACGCTCCGGACATGGTCCCGACCGCCATCACCGACGACAGCAAGCCGTAGCCCCCGGCGTCGGTGTGGAACACGCGCACCGCCATGGTCGAAATGAAGATCGGGAAATTGAGGCCGAAGGTGCCGATCAGGAGAAGCATGACCAGCGTGATCCGAAGGTCGGGGCGAACCCACGCGTAATGGAATCCCTCGGTCAGGCTGCCTCGGGTCCGCCGCGCGCGGGGCTTGTGGTGAAGCGCGGATACACGAAGCGCGAAAAGCGAGATGAGGACGGCGAAGAACGAGACGCCGTTGACGATGAATGCCCAGCCGGTCCCGACCGACGCGATCGCCAGTCCCGCAATGGCCGGCCCGGCCATCCTCGCCGCGTTGAACGACGTCGAATTGAGCGCGACGGCATTGACCAGGTCTTGGTCGCCGACCAGCTCGCCGACGAAGGTCTGCCGCGCCGGCGCGTCGAACGCCGAGGCGCAACCGAACAGGAAGGCAAAAATGTAGACGTGCCAGAGCTGCACGATGCCGCTCACTGTCAGGAAGCCGAGCGCGAGGGCCAGTGCGCCCATCAGTCCTTGCGTGATCATCAGCAGCTTGCGCTGGTTGAACACGTCGGCGGCAAGGCCGGTCAGCGGGAGTAAGAGCAGCTGCGGCCCGAACTGAAGCGCCATCACCAGCCCCACCGCCGAGGCGCGATTGTGCGTCAGCTCGGTCAGGACCAGCCAGTCCTGCGCGGTGCGCTGCATCCAGGTACCGATGTTCGAAACGAATGCACCGGCAAACCACACCCGGTAATTGAACACCCGCAGCGACCGAAAGACCGCCGGTAGGACGAGGCTCACGGGCGCTCCGCCAGCGCAGGCGAGCGCTCGGCCGCTCGCCCATTCCAGGCGGTGCGGATGCCGGGCGCGTGAGTCATTGCGTTCCTCTCGACTCCGCGCGCGCGGAAAACAAGCGCGGCCGGGTACCCTGGCCGCGCTTTCCTTGCAGCCGGCGGTCAGCGCCCGCGCAAGTTAGTGTGACTGTTCTCAGGCGTGTTGGTCCCAAGCGTCGCCTCGCTTGTCGGATTTGCGCCCGCGACCGTATTGCCGGTCCCGGTCATGTCGCGATCGCTAAGCTCCAGTTCCTCGAGTTCCTGGCCGGATGGCTGCGATCCGCTGCTGCTGCCCGCTTGCCGGTTGCGCCGCCAGCTGTCGAAGTCCTGGTGAAACTGCTGCTGCCGTTCGCTGCAATAGTCCTCATAGTCACGGTCGAGCGCGTCCATGTGCTGTTGCCGCCACCGCAAATAGTGGTCGTCGGGGTGGCTCGAGGTGCGGCGGGCATCGCTGGTCGGGCGATAGTCGTGCTCGTCCTCGCGGAACCAGTCGCGAGCGTCGTCCGCAGTGCGCGAGAAGAAGCCGCGATCGTCGTCGCGACCCTCGAAGCGATCGCTGTTGCGATACCGCGCCCGGTCGCGCCGTGGATCGTCGCGGTCGAACATGAATGGTCCGCGCTCGCGGTCGCTCCAGTCGCGACGTTGCTCACCGCGCCAGTCGCGGCGGTCGTCGTCGCGCCCGCGGTCGCGGTCCGGCCCGCCATCGAGGCCATAGCCGTCGCCGATATACCCGTGTCCCATCTCGATCGTCTCCTTGCCGGTGCAAAGGCGGCTCCGCGGCCGTCGCCGTTACAACGAACGAAGGGCGGCGCGGCTGCGTAGCGGCAACGGTCCGCCGCAGCGGCCGTTCACTTCAGGGCGCCGGAACAGCCGGTGGGTGGCGAGGCTCGTCGGTCAGCGGCAGCTGCAGCCGAGCGATCAGCCCAGGCGCATTGTCCTCGAGCACGAGGTCGCCGCCGTGCAAATGGGCGATCGAGCGGACCAGTGCCAGGCCAAGTCCGGCGCCTTCCGCGCCCCGGCTCGAAGTCGAGCCGGCCGAACCGCCGCAAGGCTTCGGTCCGCCGCTCCGGCGGGATTCCCGGACCGCGATCGGCAACGGCGATCGCCAGCTGCTTGCCGTCCTTGTGCGAAAGGACCCGGATATCCCCGCCGCGCGCACCGTAGCGGATTGCGTTCTCGATGAGGTTGCTGACCGCCTGGGCGATCAGCTGGCGATGACCGAACAGCGGCAGGCTGCCGGCCGGCCGCTCGATTCCGAGCCCGGCGCCGGCTTCCTCGGCGACAGGCTCGTACATTTCGCACAGCTCGTCGGTGAGCGCGCCGACGTCGAACCAGGTGAATTGCTCGCGGCCGGTCATCGCTTCGGACCGGCTGATCTCCAGCGCCGTGGCAAGCATCCGAGTCAGCGAATCGGCCTGGCGAAGCACGTTGGTCAGGTGCTGGTCGCGCTCGGCGGGATCGGTGGTCTCCGCTGCGGCATAAGCGGCGGCGCGGAGCCGCCCGACCGGCGAGCGCAAGTCGTGCGCAAGCGAGTCCGTGACCATCCGAAGCTCGTCCATCAACGCCGTAATTCGATCCAGCATCTCGTTGATCCGATGGCCGAGGCGATCGAAGGCGTCGCCATTGCCGGTGAGCTTCACGCGCCGGCTGAGGTCGAGAGCCGTGATGCGGTTGGTGACCGCGACGATCCCGCCGATGCGCTGGCCGACATAATTGGCAAGGATCACGCCGCACACCGCGCCGAGCAGGACCGCGACGACCAGCGCGATCAGAAGCGACCGCTCGATGGTTTGGCGAAGAGCGAAGCTGTCGCCGACGGTCCGGCCGTTGACCAGCCATTCGCCGTTCGGAAGCCGATGCAACTGCAGCGCTGCCTGCTGCGGCGTGGTCTGCCCCCTGAAGCGCAGCAGTCCGTTGCGGAAGCCGTCGCGGAGCGGGTCGGGAGACCGCGGGATTGCCGCCAGATTGCCGATCCGCTCCTGTCCCGAGGCATCGAAGAGCGCGACCGCCGTCTGCGAATCGCCGAACGAATTGCTGTCGTGGATCGCATCCTCGAGCGCCGGCATCCCGCCGGTCCGATAGACGTCGGCGAGAACCGCGCCTTGCTCGATGACCTGGCCGCGAAGAGCCGAGGCCGCCTCGTCATGCGTGCGCCAGTAGATGAAGCCCAGGACCGCGAGATTGGAAAGGAAGGCGAGCAGCCCCGCCAGCAACGCGATCCGGACGCTGGTCGGCAACGCCGGGCTAGGCCGCCAGCATGTAGCCGGCGCCCCTGACGGTATGCAGCAGCGGCCGCTCGAACCCGTCCTCGAGCTTCCGGCGCAAGCGGCTGACGTGAACGTCGATGACGTTGGTGCCCGGGTCGAAATGATAATCCCAGACCTGCTCGAGCAGCATGGTGCGGGTAACCACGCGCCCTTCGTTGCGGGCGAAATATTCGAGCAGCAGATATTCGCGCGGCTTAAGTTCGATCTTCTTCCCCGCCCGCTTCACCGATCGCGACAAGGGATCGATCTCGAGATCGCCCACCGTCAACCGGTGATCCGCCGCCGTCAGCCGCGCCTCGCGCCGCCGAAGCAATGCGTTCACCCGCGCCAGCAACTCGGCGAAAGAGAACGGCTTCACCAGATAATCGTCCGAGCCCGATTCGAGTCCGTCGATGCGGTCGCCGACCGAGGCGAGGGCCGACAGCACCAGCACCGGCGTGTCGATTCGGGCCGCACGAAGGGCCTTCAGAACCGCAATCCCGTCGAGCACCGGAAGCATCCGGTCGAGGATGATGAGGTCGAAGCTGCCGTCGCTGCCGCGGAAGAGCCCCTCCTGGCCATTGCCGGCGATTTCGACGCCGTGACCTTCCTGGCCAAGCCCCTTGGCCAGGTAAGCGGCAGTTTCGGCGTCGTCCTCAACAAGCAGGATCTTGCGGCCCATAGGCTCTCCGGAAGAAGCGTTTACGGCGAATGCTCTGGTTTCGGCAACTCGGGCCGGCCTCTGAGGTACCGCGCGGCGCGGCGGGTTGTCGGACGGGACTTCCGCGCCGCGCGGTGTTCGGTTGGCTTGGGCTTACTTGCTGGTCGAGCCCGAGGTGGCCGCCTTGGTCTTGGCCGGCATGCTGCTCTTGGTCGACTTCTTCGCCATGGCAGCGTGATGCTCCTTCATTTCGGTCGCCGTCGACTCACCCTCGGCCTTCGCCTGCTTGGCGATCGCCTTCGCGTGATGATGCGTCGTCATGTGGTGCTTCGCGTGATGCCTCACATGATGCTTCTTGACCGGCACCACCTTGGTCGTGACGGTCGTTGTCGCCTTGACGGTGCCCGCCTTGTTGGTCGTCGTCATGGTTTTCGTCGTCTTGGCCGGCGTTGTGGCAGTCTTTGCCGACGCAGCCACAGCGGGGGCGGCAATCAGGCCAGCGGCGGCAAGGGATACGATCAAACGCTTCATGCTGATCCTCCTCAGGTTGCCCGGTTCGTGCCGGGCGTTCCCGCCCATTACGAAAGTGCCGGCTGCTGGGCGCTGGATGGCAGGTTAAATGCAGTTCATCGGCAACGGGGTCCGCCCGACGCGACGGGGGAACATCGCGCGCCGGGCGGTCGAGGGAGCCTCGAAGCTTCCCGGTTAGACCCGCCGCATCTCACCCGCCTGTCAGCGGAATTAAGAGCTGTTCATGCGGGTTACCGACCTTCCGAAATCGGCCACCGGGATTGCGCTTTGTCGAGCCTTTCGCTAGGGTATGTCGGTGCTCGCCCAGAAGACCCGCTACGCACTTAGGTCGCTGCTGTTCCTCGCCGAAGCGGGGCGCAACACCCCGGTTCAGCTTGCACGGATTGCCGAGACGCAGCGCGTTCCGCCGAAATATCTCGAGCTGATCATGCTCGATTTGAAAAAGGCCGGCCTCGTCAAAAGCGCGCGCGGACCCAAGGGCGGCTACCAATTGTCGCGGCAGCCCGAACTCATTTCCTTTGGCGAAGTCGTTCGCAGCATGGAAGGGCCGATCGCGCTGGTCTCGTGCGCAAGCGTCAACTTCTATGCGCCGTGCGGCGACTGTCACGACGAGGCGAGCTGCGCGATCCGCCGCGCCTTCACCATCCTTCGCGATCAAAGCACGGCGGTGCTGGACTCGATTTCTCTCGCCCAGGGCGCCGGCTGGGAGCAACGGCTCGGCGGCATCGTATAGGCGCGGCGGGGGCGGGGCTGGCTGCAGCGCCGCGCCATCGCTAGAGGACAATCCATGTCGACCTTCACCATCGACACCGGCACCAGCCGTGCGACACCATCCCCGGTGCCCGGCAAGCGCACCACTGTGCCCGCGATCCGCTCGCGCAAGCTGTCGTCCAACAACGGATTTGCGACCGAGCAGCCGATCGTCATGCTCACGGCCTACACGATGCGGATGGCGCAGCTTCTGGATGCGCATTGCGATATGCTGCTGGTCGGCGACAGCCTCGCGCAGGTCATCTACGGCCTGCCCTCAACGATTCCGGTGACGATGGAGATGATGTGTGCTCACGGCGCCGCGGTCGTCCGCGGCAGCTGGCATGCGCTGGTCGGGGTCGACATGCCGTTCGGAAGCTATGAAGGCTCCTCCGAACAGGCCTTCGCCAACGCGTCGCGGATCCTCAAGGAGACCGGCGCCGCGGCGGTGAAGCTCGAAGGCGGCGAGGCGATGGCGCCGACAATCGCCTTCCTCGCGAGCCGCGGCATTCCGGTCATCGGCCACGTCGGCCTGACCCCGCAGGCGGTCAACGTGCTCGGCGGCTATGGGGCGCGCGGGCGCGAGGAGCAGGAAGCCCTGAAGATTCTCGCGGATGCGCGCGCCGTCGCCGACGCCGGCGCGTTCTGCATCGTCGTCGAAGGCGTCCTCGAGGAGATCGCGACGGACGTTTCTCGCAGCGTCGCGCCGCCGGTCATCGGCATCGGCGCATCGGCGCAGTGCGACGGGCAGGTACTGGTAACCGACGACATGCTCGGCATGTTCGAGCGGACGCCGCGCTTCGTGAAGCGCTACGACGATCTTGCCGCCCGGATCGGCGAGGCAGCCGCGGCTTATGCCGGCGAGGTTCGCGCCCGCACCTTCCCGACATCCGGTCAGACCTATCACGCCAAGCCGTCCGGCTAGGCTCGGCGGCCGGATGCGGCTCGCATCTGAAATCTTGCGTTTCGGGCCTAGAGGCTAGACGTTCGCCGCCAGCTTCCGTTCATCGACTGTGCGGAAGGAAGCCGCCGGCACCATCATCCACAGAGTTTCGAGGCAGATTTGGCGCAACCGCCCGACATTAGCGACACCTTCGTCCGGGAAGTCGACGAGAATCTCCGCCGGGACCGGCTCCGCGATTTCGCCCGCGACAATGCGGTCTTGCTGATTGGCGCGGTTGTCCTCTTCCTCGTATTGTGCGGCGGCCTGATCTTCTGGCACGAATATCGCGCCAAGAAGACGCAGGGGCAGGTGGAACAGCTCGCCCAGGCCTATACGGCGATCGACGCCGGCAACCTCAAGACCGCGCCGCAGCAGCTCGCCGACCTCTCCGACAGCAACAGCAAGGCGGTTCGAGCGTCGGCGATGTTCGGCCGTGCCGACGTTGCTCTCCAGCAGGGCGACAGCAAAACCGCGGTTGCGCAATACCGCGCGATCGTCGCCGATTCCGGCCCTTCCGGCGCCGTTCCACGACCTCGCTTTGATCCGTCAGACCGCCGTCGAATTCGATTCGCTTAAGCCCGAGGATGTCATTTCGCGTCTGAAGCCGCTCGCCAAGCCCGGCAACCCGTGGTTCGGAAGCGCCGGCGAACTGACCGCCATGGCTCTTCTCAAGGAGGGCAAGAAGGACGAGGCGGGCCAGATGTTCGGCGCGCTCGCCCGCGACAAGACGGTGCCCGACACCATCCGGGCACGGTCGGTCCAGATCGCAAGCACCCTCGGCGTCGACGTCAGCGGCGCACTGCCGCCCGCACCCGCACAATAGGACACAAGATGACGAGAACGAAATCGATCCAGGTGGGATTGCTGGTGTCGGCGGCGCTCGCCGCGAGCGGCTGCGGCATCTTCAAGAAGTCGACTCCGAGCACCCCCGTGCTTGGCCAGCGGATCGACGTCCTCAGCAGCGAGAACGACATCCAGGTCGATCCGGCGACCGCCGCGATTGCCGATGGTTCTTCCCGATCCGACCGCGAACACCGACTGGGCGCAATCGGGCGGCGATCCGACCAAGTCGATGGGCCAGGTGGCGCTCGGCAGGACCCTCGCCTCGCGCTTTCATCGGTGCAGGGCGGCCGCGGCAGCACCTTGACTCAGCGTCTCGCCGCCGCGCCGATCGTCGCCGGCGGCCGCGTTTATGTGATCGACACGCTTGGCACCGTCCGCGCCTTCGACGCTCAGACCGGCGCGCGTGTCTGGGAAAGCCAGACTCCCGTCGACAAGGGCAATGAGGCGGCGATGTACGGCGGCGGCATCGCCTTCGACAACGGCATGATCTATGCGACCAACGGCCTCGGCTATGTTTCGGCGCTCGACGCCCGCAACGGCGGCATCAGCTGGAAGGTCCGTCCGGGCGGAACGCTGCGCGGCGCCCCGACCGTGGCCAACGGCGCGGTCTACGTCGTCAGCCAGGACAACCAGCTCTACTCGCTCAAGGAATCGACGGCACGACGAACTGGTCGGAAGCGGCCTCGCTTGGAAGTCGCAGGCGTGTTCGGCTCCGCCTCGCCGGCGGTTGGCCAGGGCACGGTCGTCGCCGGCTTCTCGTCGGGCGAGCTCAACGCTTACCGCTACGAGAACGGACGCCAGGTATGGGGCGACACGCTCCAGCGCACGAGCATCAGCACCAGCGTCTCCTCGATCTCCGACATCGACGCCGATCCGGTGATCGATCGTGGGCAAGTGTTTGCGATCGGGCAGGGCGGCCGGATGGTCGCGCTCGACATCACCAGCGGCCAGCGGATGTGGGAGCTCAACATTGCCGGCATCGCGACGCCGTGGGTCGCCGGCGACTGGGTCTGGGTCGTCACCAGCGATGCGCGCCTGCTGTGCATCGCCCGCTCCAACGGGCACTTGCGCTGGATCCAGAAGCTGCCGCGGTACCGCAAGGCGAAGTCGAAGAAGGGCGAGATCGACTATTCGGGTCCGGTGCTCGCCGGCGGCCGGCTGGTCCTGACCGGCTCCGACGGCGCCATCATCTCGGTCGATCCGGCCACAGGCGCGTTCCAGAGCCAGACCCGCGCCGCCGCCGGCATCAGCCTTCCGCCGGTGGTCGCCAATTCGACGCTGTACATCCTCGACGACCGGGGTCAGCTGACAGCCTTCCGCTAGGCCATGCCGAGGCCGCGCGCCTCGCAATGACCGTGGGCATCGGCTAGGCGCTTCGGCATGCCTCTTCCCACCGTCGCCATCGTCGGCCGTCCGAACGTCGGCAAATCGACCCTGTTCAACCGGCTCGTCGGGAAGCGCCTGGCGCTGGTCGACGACCGCCCCGGCGTCACGCGCGACCGCCGGGAGGGCGAGGCGAGCCTGCTCGGCCTCGAGTTCCGGGTCATCGATACCGCCGGATTCGAGGACGAGGATCCGCAAGCCTCCCCGGGCGGATGCGGCAGCAGACCGAGGCCGCGGTGCGCGATGCCGACGTTGCGCTTGTTCCTGATCGACTCGCGCGAGGGTCTGACGCCGCTCGACGAGGAGATCGGGCGCTGGCTCCGCGCAGAATCGACGCCTGTGGTGGTGGTCGGCAACAAGGCCGAAAGCCGGGCCGGTGAAGCGGGCCTCCTCGATGCCTACCGCCTCGGCCTTGGCGACCCGATCGCAATGAGCGCCGAGCATGGCGAGGGCGTGGCCGATTTGTTCGAGGTCCTGCTGCCGCTGATCGAGCGCGAAGACACGGACGACGGCGAGCAAGAAGCCGGTCCAGACGCGCCGCTCAAGATCGCCATCGTCGGCCGTCCGAACGCCGGGAAGTCGACGCTGGTCAACCGCATGCTTGGCGAGGAACGGATGATCACCGGCCCGGAGGCAGGGATCACGCGGGATTCGATCAGCCTCGACTGGGACTGGAACGGGCGCGCCGTGCGCCTCGTCGACACCGCCGGGCTGCGCAAGCGCTCGAAGGTCGAGGACAAGCTCGAGCGCCTGTCCGCCGCCGATACCAAGCGCGCCATCGATTACGCCGAAGTCGTCATCCTCCTGCTCGACGCGACCCGCGGTCTCGAAGCTCAGGACCTGCGCATTGCCAGCCAGGTCATCGAGGAGGGCCGCGCGCTGATCATCGCCCTCAACAAGTGGGACGTGGCCGATAATGCCTCATCGCTATTCAACGGGGTCAAGGCCGCGCTCCAGGAGGGCCTTGCGCAGCTTCGCGACGTGCCGCTGCTGACCGTATCGGCGAAGACCGGCAAAGGCACCGACACGTTGCTAGAGGTCGCCTTCGACCTGCGCGAGGCGTGGAGCCGCCGCGTCGGCACCGGCGAGCTCAACCGCTGGTTCGAAGCGGCGACCGACGCCAATCCGCCGCCGGCGCCGAAGGGCAAACGGATCAAGCTTCGCTACGTCACCCAGGTCAACACGCGGCCGCCCAGCTTCGTGGTGTTCGGCAACCGCACCGATGAACTCCCCGAAAGCTATCGCCGCTATTTGGTCAACGCGCTTCGCCGTGACCTGGGGCTCGGCGCCGTTCCGCTGCGGCTCGAGTTCCGCGGCCGCAGCAATCCGTTCGACCGCGAGCGCCGCTGAGGCGCCGATAAGTCAAAGTTTACCCTTTCGGTCTAGTCGCATCCCTTGAGACCATGCCCGAGGTGATCGGGACCGGGGATATGAATTGACCGACGCTGCCGAGATCGTCGACTGGACGCTTTTCGAGAAGAACCGGAAGGAGCTCGGACCGGGCTTCATCCGCATCTTGAGCTATTTCCGCGAGGATGGCGCCAAGTCGGTCGCGCAAATCGAGCAGGCGATGCGCGAGGAGAATACCGTCGGCCTCGTCCTGCCCGCGCACACCATCAAGGGCGAATTGCGCCAGCTTGGCGCCGAGCCTCTGGCGAAGATCGCCGAGCTCATCGAATTGACCGCGCGCCTGTGCATCGAAACTCACCGCTTCCCGGACGAGCTGGTCCCGCAGGTGGTGCAGATGCGCGCACTGTTCTCGCAAACCGTGGCGCTGTTCGACAAAGCGACCAATCCGCTGATGACCAGGGCCGCCCCGGGCGGTTTCGGACGGAAGGCGGCGAACCAGGACTTCGGCCGCCTCTAGGCCTTCAGTAGGCGAAGCCTTCCGGCTCGCTTCGCAGCTGCCGCTTGTGGCGCCGCCAGGTCCCGATCGCCAGGATCACGACGATCGGGTAGCTCCAGAACATCAGCGCTGCCCCGTAGGCCCGGCTGAACAGCTGGCTGTCGATTGCCTTCATGATGTGGCCGAAGATGGTCGTCAGCTGCAGGCCCGCAATCCACAAGGGCCAGAAGCGCTCGGACCGCAGCGCAACCCACAGAAAGCCGAGGAGTACCGCGACGTCGACCGCTGCGACGCCGGTTTCGACTCCCGCGAAACGTTGGTGGAGCGGCGACCAGACGAGGTGGGTGACGATGGTTCCGGCGACGCAGATGATTGCCACCTGGCGCTCGTCGCGGCTCCCGCGCCAGAAGGCGTAGAGTACGACGAGCGCAAGCAGGAGTTGGAAGAACAGGGGGGCCATGGTCAGCTGTTACCGCAGCACGCCCGAACGGGGATCGTCAACGCCAAGGCGTCAAGCGACGACGCGAAGGTGATCGCCGCGCGCCGACGGCGGGCAGTCGTCGTCGCCGAACGCGACCGTGCGAAGGCCCGGAATCGTCTTGCGGGTCTCGACCAGCGCGGCGTGACAACCACCGATGCTGCCGCGGGCGGCGATCAGATCGCGGGTCGTCGCTGCAAGCTGCTCGAAGGCGGCATGGCTGTTGTTGAAGCCGGCATTGGTGACGCTTCGGGCGTGAACCATCTTGGTCTGCAGCTCGGCGAGTTCAATCAGGGCAGCCTCGATGCTTTCCTCGACCGAGCGGATTTGCGTGGCGACTTCGTAGGCGGCGTTTTCCATCATTTGTTTGCGCATGACTGCTCCTTCTCCGGGCGCTCCCGCGCCGGAGTGGCTGTCGGTCCGATCCGATTGTCGGTGGGTGCCTAGCTGCGAAGCAGCCTGGAGAGGCTTTCGAGTCCGGCGAGATACATGCCCGCCGCAAACGCCGCTCCGATCGCGATGACCGCGACCCAGAACAGCCTCTGACCGACGCTCATCTCATTCCGGGGGTTGCTCCTCGTTGCGATCGGCAGTTGCAGGGGAGGAGCGAAAGTGACGGCCCGTTGCTCGGTCCGGAAACCGGCCCTTTCGTCCTCCCCTGCACGGTCAGCGTGCCGAATTTGAAGTCTGACCGCCCCATCGGAATGACTACTGGAATCCTCGCCCTCAATGTGCGGCGATTGATGTATCAAGCGCTGATATGGGCCGCAGTGATCGGCCACGAGCCGCGCTGCCTGCGCTCGCCGCTCGACGCCGAGGATGTGGAGAGCGCCGCGGACGCGCTGGTCCACGGTGTGCGGCGAAATCTGCAACTCCGCGGCGATTTCCTTGGACGAATGGTGTGTGTTGACCAGCCGCAGGCAATCGAGCTGGCCCGAACTCAAGCGGGCGATGCGGGCGTGAACGTCGTCAGTCTCCGCGGATTGATTGGAACGGCTGCGAGCCACCTCTGGCTGATCCTCCCATGCAAGTGTCGATGCCTGAGCCATCTTCCCCCCGACTTGCCTGGACTTCATCGCACACACTCATCTCGTGTCCGAGTCAAAAGCCCAGCGGATAAAGCGATGCTATTCAGTCAATTGATAGATTGCCGAACGCAACCGAGTCCAGTGATTCGGAGGCTCCGTGGACCAAAACGAAGCAATCTACCGGAGTTTGGCAATCTTCAGCCCGTCCTCCTTGGCCCGCTGCTTGATCGATTCCTCGCTCCGCACCAGCGCCTTGGCGATCGCTTTGAGCGCCATCCCCTTGCCGGCGAGGGTGTGCAGCTTCTGAATCTCGTCCTGCCGCCATGGTTGCCGATGGCGCTCGAACCGCTCTTGCATATGCACTCCCCAACTTGAGCCGCTTATGGCCCACTCACGCCGGCGAATCCATTGCCGGAGCGGGCGGGTCTGGCGTCGCCGGTCAGTGACCGGAGTGGGCCATTCCCTTCATCATCTCGTCATGGTCCTGGGGCGCGCTTGCCACCACAGCCTGGTACTGCTTCGCCGATAGCTTCGGCAGGCGCTGCAGGAATGCGACCATATCCCAGATCAGCTCGTCATCATGGGTCTTCCCCCAGGCCGGCATCGCCGTCAGCTTGACGCCGTGCTTGATGATCCAGAACTGCTGCGCGGGCGTGAGGTCGGACGCCTCGGCAAGCTGCGGGGCTTGCGGGTAAAGGCCCTGGCTCAGCTCGGACCGTTCGACGCCCGGGCCAAGATGACAACCGGTACACATCTCATTGTAGAGGCCGGCACCGGCTGCGATGCGTTGGCGGCTGCCAAGGTCCGCCGGCATGGTCACGCCCTTCGCGTGGGCGGCGATCGAGCGGTCGCGCAAGGCCTCGATCGCGCCGCTCACCAGGCGCGTGTGCGGCGCATCGGCGCCGATGTCGTACAGACCCGAGTATATGAAGAGAGCGGCGGCGGCGAGGATCAGAAGCACCGCTACGAAAAGTGTGCCGACGATTTTTCCCACCGCCCTCTCCCTGCTCAGTCGAGCTTGATCCGCACGAAGCCCATCGCGCCCGTCGGACTGGAGCCCCCATACGCCGGCGCGAGCGCATCCGGAACGAAGTTGAGCGACGCGAGGCCGCCAAGCCCCACCGAAAGGTGATCCGCGACCCGGAAATCGCGAATGGCCCCCGCCGAGATCTTGCCGACGCGATAGGCCGGACCATCCTCGACGTCCGTGAGTTCACGGTTCTCGGTGATCTCACCGCGGCCGAACAGAGTCCATTGGGCGTGCTTGAGCGAGCCTTCCACAGCGAGAGCGTCGTCGCTGTGCCCTTGCGCGGACTTGCGTCCCCAGGCGAGCGTCGCCGCCGCCTTCCAGCCGGGGGCGACCGAGTCCGCCCACAGTGCGCTTGCCGACCAGCGGGTCTGGCCGACGCCCGGCTCGAGCTGCTCGGGGTCGACGAACCGTCCCCAGCTGCCCTGCAGCGCAAGCGTTCGTGCCGGATTCCACGAGATGCGCACGGACGTCGAATTGAGCGGCCCGGTCTCGATGTTCCAGCGATGCTGGTCGGGCTCGCGTGCGTTGAATCGGCTCGCTTCGATCTTCACCTTGTCGATGACCAGCCCCGCGGTGAGCACGCCGAAGCTGATGTGCGTCGAATTCGAGCCAGTGGTGGGTGATCGGCGCTTCGGGCGAATCCATGATCGCTTCGCGGTGCATGAAGGCGGGCGGCCCGAACGCCGGCTCGCCGGGCAGGCCGCCGTACACGAAGACGCTGCTGTTCCGGCCGATTGTCTGCGACGCCGACGCCGAAAGCTCCATGAACAGGTCGTGCGGATGTTGGCGATCGATCAGCCGATCGGCGCCGTTCGCAGTCTCGCCGCTGGCAAGAAGCAACGGGTAGCCGCGCGGGCCCATCAGCGGGTCGGGGCTGATCATCGCCTTGAACTGCAGCGTTCCGTTGCCCAGCGGGTGCTGCGCCATGCCCATCAGCATTCCGCTCGCGAACGCCTCGTCGTCGCCGCGCGGGCCCGCCTGGTGGTCGTAGACGAGGTTGAGCGTGCCGTGTGCCATCAGCATCCAGTCGCCGCTCATTACGTGCAGCCCGCTCTCGTCTGATGTGTCCGGCTGCCACGACGTTCCCGACGATTCGCGAGCCATCGGATAGGGCCCGAGGGCGCCGGTCATCGCCATCGCGTGCGGTTCGGCCGCCGTCGCGGGAGCAGGGTGCGCCGCCATCGGCATGGTCATGCCGGGCATCTCCATCGACTGCGCTGCGGCCGCTGCCGGCAGTGCACAGAAGGCGAGCGCGCTGGACGCGCGAAGCAACACTGTTCTCACGCCCACGCCATCACCGCCATCCACACCGCCATCGCCACCATCATGACATTTTCGGTCAGCGAGACGAATCCGAGCGGGACGTTGCTTGACCCTCCGACGCACGCACACTTGAGCTCGCGCTTGTCGACATAGACGGCCTTGAACACGGACACGCCGCCGACGACGCCGATGAACAGCGCGAGCGGCACCGACAGCCAGGTCAGCACGCCCGCCGTCATCAGCACGCCGGCGAGCCCTTCCGCGAACGGATAGACGTAACCGTAAGGAACCCAGCGTTTGGCCAGCAGGTCGTAGTTGAGGAACATGGTCGAGAAGCTCTCGACGTTCTGGAGCTTCAGCAAGGCAAGCACGGTCATCGAGAACGAGATGAACCATTCGGCAGCCCGGACCGTGAAGGCGTCGCCGCTCACGGCGAAGCTCGTCGCCAGCGCCAGCAGGGCCGTCGACACGAACAACGCGATCACCGGCGTATAGCTGGTGGCTTTCGGGTCGGCGACGCGCTTGCCGAGGAACCGCCGAAGATCGTCGTAGCCGCCGACCCGCTGCCCGGCGATGAAGACTTGCGGAGTCGTGGCCACCTGGTGCTCGGCCTTGAACGCATCCGTCTCGGCCCGCGTCGCCAGGTGACGGTCGTCGACCGAGTAGCCGGACCGCCGCAGCAGGTCGCGCGCCTTGAGTCCGTACGGGCAGGTGTGGTCAGGCATCACCATCCGGTAGAGGATCGCGCGCCTCGCAGCCTGTAGCTGATGGGACATTTCGGACATGCCTGCGGTTCCTTGAGATCGGGTCCGCTCTCATATAGGGTCCGTACCATGGTACAGAGTCAAGGCGTCACTGCGCTTACCATCGGCAAGCTCGCCGCGGCGGGCGGCGTCGGTGTCGAGACCGTCCGCTTCTACCAGCGGCGCGACCTTATCGAGACGCCGGCCCGCGATCATGGCGTTCGCCGCTACGGCGCGGAGGACCTGCGCCGGCTGCGCTTCATCCGTCAGGCGCAGTCCGCTGGCTTCACCCTCGAGGAAATCCGCGAACTCATCGATCTCGACGCCAGCCAGGACCGCGCCCGCGCCCGCGAGCTCGCGGCCGCGCGGATCGAGGCCCTCGGCCGGAAAATCGCCGAACTCGAAGAGGCGCGAGAGGCGCTCCGCCGTCTCGCCGGAGAATGCGGCTCGGGCAGTCCGGGCCCTTGTCCGATCCTGACGTCGTTCGGAGTGTGAAGCGGCGGGGGCGTTAGCCCGCCTTGCCCTTCATCAACTCGGCCCGGCGCTGCTCGAGCGCTTTCATCTGCGGATGGTTGGGCCCGAGCGTCCGGCTCGCATCCTTGATTTCGGCTTCGACTGCGGCGAGTTCGGCAGCCGGCGATTGCACGTGTTGCGCGACTTGCGCGCGCTGCTTCTGAAGCTCGATCAGCCGCGGATTCTCGCACCGAGCGTCTGGCTCGCGATCTCGATCTGGGCGTCGACCTGGGCGAGTTGCTGAGCGGCGGGAAGATCGGCCGTGCCAGCCGGGCTGCTTTCCTCACCGCTGCTCGCCGCCAGTGCCTGCCGCGTCGCGAACGCGGCCAGCGCAGCCCGCTTCAGCGAGTCCATGTCGGCTTCGACGCCAGAATAATGCTGCGTGAAGGCGGCGGGCGTGCCCCAATTGCCCTTCCAGCGATAGAAATAATGCGCCCCGATCGCCGCGTCCTTGACGAGGTTGGGCGCCCACACCGGCACGACGTAATTGGCGTGATAATGCGTCGCCATTCCGACCGGCGCGAACACCGCTCCGTTCAGCGCCGCCGCTGCGATCGCGCGTGCCCGCTGCCAGTAGGAGCGCTCTGCTGGACGTAGTAGCGACCCGTCGCAGGTGAAGGTGAACTGGCACCCGGTCGGAAGCGTCGAGCCCTGGTAGACGACACTGCACACGCTCGACGGGAAGGCCGGGTGGCGGACCCGGTTCAGGACGACCTGGGCGACCGCGCGCTGCCCGTCGGGGCTCTCGCGTGCGGCTTCGTAATAGATGGCGGCGGTCAGGCAATCGAGCGCCCGCTCGCGCGTCGCGGCCGACGCCTTGCCCATCGAGAAGGGTGCCGCCGCGGGGTTCGGGCCGGAGGCGATGGGGATTTCCGAATTGATCCGAAGGGCGTCCTCGGGGTCGACCTGCTTGACGATCATCGCAACTGGGGGAGCCGGCGCGGCAGCCTGTGGGACCAGCCGGATGTCGCTCCGCTGCGGGGATTGGATGGAGTAGGCGCCATGCGCCAATGCACCGAATCGTGCGGAGACCAGAAGTACCGCCGCGGCCAGCACGGCCAGGCATACAATCGCGTAGGAGGCGCGCACATAGGGCCTCCTGGATAATCGGTTCGAATCAGGCATCAAACGCGCGTTTACTCCCATTCCCTATTCGGCGCACTAACGCGCCGTTTGCGGGTCCGTCCTCCCGGTGCCGGAATGGGACAGGCCGCGCGCGACTAGACCGTCTCGACGATCCGCAAGCGCTCTTCCGGCCTGACGTCCGCCTGCAGATAGGCAGGATCGAACTCGCCCACCGCCGCGAGCGCATCCCAGTTGGGGATCCGGACCGCCTGGCGACCGACGTCGGCAAGCTGCGCGCGACGCAGGCTCTGCAGCGTCCGGTTGACGTGGACGTTGGTGAGAGCGGTCGCATCGGCCAACTGCGCCTGCGTCACCGCAAAGGGAAAAACGATTTCGCCCGCCGCCGGCCCGGCATGAAGCCGGGTGCCCATTTCGCACAGCAAGTGCGCAACCCGCTCGCGGGCGTCCCTGCGGCCGACGTTGACCACCCATTGCGCAAGGACGTCGGCATCGACCGTGCAGTCCCTCCAGAAAGCTTCGGTGAGGGCCGGATAGCGCGCCGCCGCTGCCCGCAGCGCGATGTGGGGCACCCGCAGGATGGTGGCGATCGAGAGCGCCTGCAGTGCCGAGGAAGCCGCGGGCTGCACTACCGACTGCAGGTCCGGCACGTCGCCGGTAATGTAGATGGCGGTGATCTGGCGCTTGCCGTCCGAATTCTCGCCGAACCTGCCGACCAGGCCGGACAGGATGAAGCACGCGTGGTCGACCCGGTCGCCAAGCGCGATGAAATCGCGATTGGCCTGCACGATTTCGCGTCGCCCCGGAAGGTCGAGAATGGCTTGCTGCTCTTCGCCGGTGAGGACGGAACGGCTCTTGAGCCGATCGAGGAACGGCTGAAGATCTGGCTTGCTGACGTTCCCCATATGGTGCTCCAGCCTCGCACGCGGGAGCAATTCGCATCGCTCAGCCACCGGAGCCTGCAACGGCAACTGACCGGTTATCCAAGCATGTAATACCGGCCAGCGGCAGCAGCTTGCCAGCTAGCCGTTTGGTGTAGGACGCAAGCTCTTGCCGTCAGGCGATCGTCGCGACGGCCGGGGCCCGGGCCATGAGCGGCCGACAGGGCCGATGGTAGCGTTCAGCACCATCGACACAAGGACTGGGCCGCAGTCCCCTTGAACACTTCAAGCCCAGCCGCAGCTTTGACGCCGCAACGAAATAGGAAGGGCCGCTCCTTGTCGGGAGCGGCCCTTGAATATTCCAGGCTGGAACGCCGGCCTTTAGCCCAGCATTTCCTGTTCGAGCTTCTTGGCCATTTCCTCGATGTTCTCGGGCGGCCATCCGGGGATGTCCATGCCGAGGCGAAGGCCCATCGAGGCAAGGACTTCCTTGATCTCGTTGAGGCTCTTGCGGCCGAAGTTCGGAGTACGGAGCATCTCGGCTTCCGTCTTCTGAACGAGGTCGCCGATGTAGATGATGTTGTCGTTCTTCAGGCAGTTGGCGCTGCGCACCGACAGTTCGAGCTCGTCGACCTTCTTGAGCAGGTAACGATTGAGCTGGTTGGTGTCGGCCTGAGTCTCGACCGGCATCGCGGCGGCCGTGCCGATGATCGGCGACGGCTGCATGCGCACCTGGCTCTCGTCGAAGTGGACGAACAGCTGCAACTGGTCCTGCAGGATGCGCGCCGCATAAGCCAGCGCGTCTTCCGGAGTGACCGTGCCGTCGGTCTCGATGGTCAGCGTCAGCTTGTCGTAGTCGAGCTCCTGGCCGACGCGGGTGTTCTCGACCTTGTAGGCGACCTGGCGGACCGGGCTGTACAGCGCGTCGACCGGGATCAGGCCGATCGCCGCATCCGCCGGACGGTTGGCGGCGGCCGGCTGGTAGCCCTTGCCGATGTCGGCGGTCAGCTCGGCGTTGAGGGTCGCGCCATCGTCGAGGTGGCAGATCACGAGTTCGGGATTGGTGACCTCGATGTCGCCGCTGGTCGCGATCATGCCCGCGGTGACTTCCGCCGGTCCGGTCGCGCTGAGGTGAAGGCGCTTGGGGCCTTCGCCTTCCATCTTGAGGGCGATCTGCTTCACGTTCAGTACGATGTCGGTGACGTCCTCTCGGACGCCGGCGAGCGAGCTGAACTCGTGCAGCACGCCGTCCATCTTGATCGACGTGATCGCCGGCACCCTGGAGCGACGAGAGGAGCACCCGGCGCAGCGAGTTGCCCAGCGTCATTCCGAAGCCGCGCTCCAGCGGCTCGGCGACGAACACGGCGCGGCGGCGGGCATCGCCACCGGCCTGCTTCTTCTCGAGCGCGTTCGGCTTCTTCAGTTCCTGCCAGTTCTTTGCGTTGACGGCCATTTTCATTCCTTGGCAGTTGGGGGCGGAGCCCCTGATTTCAAATCCGTGTGCACCCCGGCGAAGGCCGGGGCCCAGAACGAAAAATTAGACGCGGCGGCGCTTGCTCGGCCGCACGCCATTGTGCGGGATCGCGGTCACGTCGCGGATCGAGGTGATCGTGAAGCCGACCGCCTGAAGCGCCCGAAGAGCGCTCTCGCGGCCCGAGCCGGGGCCCTTGACCTCGACTTCGAGGGTACGGACGCCGTGTTCGGCGGCCTTCTTGCCGGCATCCTCGGCGGCGACCTGGGCCGCGTAAGGAGTCGACTTGCGACTGCCCTTGAAGCCCATCATTCCGGCCGAGCTCCAGGCAATCGCATTTCCCTGCGCGTCGGTGATCGTGATCATGGTGTTGTTGAAGCTCGCGTTGACGTGCGCGACGCCCGCCGAGATGTTCTTGCGCTCGCGGCGCCGAAGGCGCTGGGGTGCTTGAGCCATTGACCTGTTATCCTCTGAATCCGTTCGTCCCGAGCGAAGTCGAGGGGCGTTCTCGCGTCGCGCTGCCTCCGGCGGAGTAGCGTCTCGCAAGCGTCCCCGGACGCTCGCTCGCTTGCTACTTCTTCTTGCCCGCGATCGGCTTGGCCTTGCCCTTGCGGGTGCGCGCATTCGTATGCGTGCGCTGGCCGCGGACCGGAAGGCCCTTGCGGTGGCGAAGCCCGCGGTAGCAGGCGAGGTCCATCAATCGCTTGATGTTCATCGCAGTCTCGCGGCGAAGGTCGCCCTCGACGGTCTGGTCCTTGTCGATCGCCTCGCGGATGTGCAGCACCTCCTGGTCGGTGAGGTCCTGGACCCGCTTCTCCGGCCCGATGCCGAGCTTGGCGACGATGTCCTTGGCCGTCGTGCGGCCAATTCCGTGGATGTAGGTCAACGCGATTTCCACGCGCTTGTTGGTGGGGATGTTCACCCCGGCAATACGAGCCATTCTCTACCCTTCTTCAGCTCCACGGATGCCAAATCTGCGCAAGGAAAAAACCCGACGCTCGTCCAACATCCATCTCAGCGCTTCATGGCCCCGTCTCCAGCGAAAAAACCGACGCGCGCAAGGATGCGCCGCCGGAACCGGTGGATCGGGATGAGCGCCAGATAAGATTCGCTTGACCCGGAGTCAAGCAGCCCGCCTTAGGCGCCGATGCAGGCCAATGTGCAGGAAAAGCGTGTCCACCAGGTGTTCGTCGTCAGCGTCCTCGCCAAGGGCGCGCATGCCCTCATCGAGATCGCCGGCGGCCTCATGCTCTACCTGTTCAGTGCCGAAGCCGTCGCCGACTGGCTGATCAGGATCGACCGCGGCGGCTGGCTCGGGCGCCACTTCCCCGCGTCCGAGCAGCATTTCTACGCGCTCTACCTGCTCAGCCACGGCGTCGTGAAGTCCGCGCTCGTCGTCGGCCTTCTGCGCGAGAAGCTGTGGGCCTATCCCGCCAGCATCGCCGTCTTCGGCGCCTTCATCGCCTACCAGCTGTACCGATACACCTACACGCACGAGATCGCGCTTGTTGCACTCAGCATCTTCGACCTGTTCGTGATCGCGCTTGCCGTCCACGAATATCGCCTCCTTCGCAAACACCTCCCGACCCATTAGAGGCCCCATCAATGCAGCGGCTGACCCTCGCCGGCGGCGTCCCCGAGACCTTGCGGGGAAGCATCGTCGCCCTCGGCAACTTCGACGGCTTTCATCTCGGCCACCAGGCGGTGGTCGGGCGAGCGCTGGCGCGCGGCTTCCACGAGCGCCGGCCGGTCATCGTCGCCACCTTCGACCCGCACCCGGTCCGCCTGTTCAAGCCGGACGTGCCGCCGTTTCGCCTCACCAGCCTCGACCAGCGCGAGCGCCTGTTCGCCCACGCCGGCGCGGACGCCATGCTGGTGTTCGAATTCGACGCGGCTCTCGCGGGGATGGACGCGGAGGCGTTCGTCGCCGACGTGCTCGCCCGCCGGATCGGCGCCGCCGGAGTCGTGACCGGCGACGACTTCAGCTTCGGCAAGGGTCGCAGCGGCGACATCGCGCTGCTGAAGAGCGTCGGCGAGGCGAACTGCATCGCCGCCGAGACGGTCGCGCAGGTCCTCGTCGATGGCGTCCGAGTCTCGTCCGGCCGCGTCCGCGAGGCCCTGGTCGCCGGCGACATCGCGAGCGCGACCCACATGATGACCCGCCCCTACGCGATCGAGGGCACCGTCCAGCGTGGCGACCGCCGCGGCCGCGAGCTCGGCTACCCGACCGCCAACCTCCAGCTCGGCGACTACCAGCGTCCGCGCTACGGCATCTACGGGGTCCGGGTGACCCTCGACGACGGCAGCGAGCATCCCGGCGTCGCCAACCTCGGCGTCCGGCCGACGTTCGAGCCGCCGCAGGAACTTCTCGAAGCCCACATCTTCGACTTCGACGGCGACCTCTACGGCCGTTCCATCGAAGTCGCGCTCCACGCCTTCATCCGCGACGAGCGCAAGTTCGACGGCATGGACGCCCTCGCGGCTCAAATGCGCGACGACGAAGCCCAGGCGCGAAGGCTGCTCGCGCTCGCCTAGCCGTTTGCAATATGGCGACCGACCGCTAGAGCCGCGCCCAAATGGCTGACGCTCCCGACAAACCGCCGACTACCGCTCCACCGTCTTCCTGCCGAAGACCGACTTCCCGATGAAGGCCGGCCTGCCGCAGAAGGAGCCGGCGATCCTCGCCACGTGGCAGAGCGAAGACCTCTACGCCCGCATCCGCGAGGCGCGGGCCGGGCGCGACAAGTTCATCTTCCACGACGGCCCGCCCTACGCCAACGGCGACATCCACATCGGCCACGCGCTCAACCACACGCTCAAGGACATGGTCGTCCGCACCCAGACCCTGCTCGGCAAGGACGCGCCCTACGTGCCCGGCTGGGACTGCCACGGCCTGCCGATCGAGTGGAAGGTCGAGGAGCAGTACCGCAAGAAGAAGCTCAACAAGGACGAGGTGCCGGTCACGCGAATTCCGCGCCGAATGCCGCGCCTATGCCCAGCATTGGGTCGACGTTCAGCGCGAGCAGCTGAAGCGCCTCGGCATCAGCGCCGACTGGGACCACCCCTATCTGACGATGGCCTATTTCGCCGAAGGCACGATCGTCGGCGAATTGTTCAAGTTCGCCGAAAGCGGCCAGCTCTACCGCGGCGCCAAGCCGGTGATGTGGTCCCCGGTCGAAAAGACCGCGCTCGCCGAAGCCGAGATCGAGTACGAGGACATCGTCTCGACCCAGATCGATGTCGCGTTCGAGATCGTCGAAAGCCCGATCCCCGAGCTGGTCGGCGCCCACGCGGTCATCTGGACGACCACGCCGTGGACGATCCCCGTCAACCAGGCGATCGCTTACGGGCCGGACGTTGAATACTCACTGTTCGAGTTCCGAGACGATCCGAGGATCCGTCGACACGCCGAGATCTCGGCTCCTGCTCGACGAAGAGCTCCTCAGCTCTGCTGGACAACGCTTCTGGCCCGATGCGACGATGCGGAAAGCCGGGGCTTCGGGAGCTGCCGCAGGCCTTGATCTCGCGACCGCGATTTGGACGGGCAAAGGCTCCGACCTGGCCGGCACCATCGCCCGCCACCCGATGCACAAGCTCGGCGGGTTCTTCGCTAAGCCTCGCCCGTTCCTGCCCGGCGACTTCGTCACCACCGACCAGGGCACCGGCCTCGTCCATATGGCGCCCGATCACGGCGAGGACGATTTCGAGCTTTGCCGCGCCTACGGCATCGACCCGGTCTTCGCGGTCGACGCGGGCGGCATGTACCGCGCCGACTGGCTGTGGCTCGGCGGCCAGGGCAGCGTCATCAACGCCAAGTTCAACGCGCCCGACGGCCCGATCTGCACCGACCTGCGCGACGCCGGCGCGCTCCTCGCCGCAAGCGCCGACCTCAAGCACAGCTACCCGCACTCGTGGCGCTCCAAGGCCAAGGTCATCTACCGCTGCACCCCGCAATGGTTCATCGCCATGGACAAGCCGGTGACGAGCTTCTCGCCGCTGACGAAGGGCGAGCAGCGCTGGGAGAATGAGGGCGGCGAGCCCAATCCAGCGCTCGACGACCGCAAGCCGACGCTTCGCGAGCTGGCGACGAACGCCATCAACGCCACCCGCTTCGTCCCCGAAAAAGGCCGCAACCGCCTCGGCGCGATGGTCGAGGGCCGCCCCGACTGGGTGATCAGCCGGCAGCGCGCCTGGGGCGTGCCCATCGCCTTGTTCGTCGACCGCAAGTCCGGCGAGCTGCTGGTCGACCGAGCGGTCAACCAACGCATCGCGGAAGCCATCACGGCCGAGGGCGTCGACGCATGGACGCCGGAGAACGCCGCCCAGTTCCTCGGCGATCGCAACCCCGACGATTACGAGATGGTCACCGACATCCTCGACGTCTGGTTCGACAGCGGCTGCACCCACGCCTTCGTTCTCGAAAGCGGCCACTGGCCCGACGAGCGCTGGCCCGCCGACCTCTATCTCGAAGGCTCCGACCAGCACCGCGGCTGGTTCCAGTCGTCGCTGCTCGAAAGCTGCGGCACCCGCGGCCGCGCGCCCTACGACGCGGTCCTCACCCACGGCTTCACCATGGACGCCAAGGGCATGAAAATGTCCAAGTCGCTGGGCAACACGATCAACCCGCTCGACCTGATGCGCGACTATGGCGCCGACATCCTGCGGCTGTGGGCGCTGTCCGTCGACTTCACCGAGGACCACCGGATCGGCAAGGAAATCCTGGCCGGAGTCGCCGACCAGTACCGCAAGCTCCGCAACACCTTCCGCTACCTGCTCGGCGCGCTCGAAGGCTTCAGCGACGAAGAGCGGCTGGACGACGTCGCGGCCTATCCGGAGCTGGAGCGCTACATGCTCTCGCTTCTCGGCCAGCTCGACCAGAAGCTGCGCAACGCGGTCGATGACTTCGACTTCAACACCTACGTCCGCAGTCTCAGCGACTTCTGCAACGAGGATCTCTCGGCCTTCTACTTCGATATCCGCAAGGACTCGCTCTATTGCGATGCCGCGTCCGACCCGAAGCGCCGAGCCTACCGCACCGTCCTCGACACCTTGTTCCATGCCCTCGTCCGCTGGCTCGCGCCGGTACTGGTGTTCACCAGCGAAGAAGTGTGGGGCACGCGCTTCCCGGAGGGCGGCTCCGTGCACCTGCTGGAGTGGCCTGAAGTGCCAGCGGTTGACGCTGCGGATGATCCCAATGGACTGCGCCTCCGCGCGCTCCGTCAGCAGGTCACCGAACGCATCGAACCGCTCCGCCGCGACAAGGTCGTCGGCTCCAGCCTCGAAGCCGAAGTGACGGTGCCCAGCGCCGCCGACCCGGCGCTGCTCGCGGAGCTGTTCATCACGTCGACAGTCCACGAAGGCGATTGGAACGTCGTGAAGACCGCCAACCACAAATGCGGCCGCTGCTGGCGCCACCTGCCGGAAGTCGCGGCCGACGGCGACCTCTGCAACCGCTGCGACGAGGTCGTGAATGGGTGACGGGAAAATCCTCCCTGAGCTCCGCTCGGGGAGGGGGACCATTGAACGAAAATTCAATGGTGGAGGGGTCGCGAGCGCAGCGAGCGTGGCGAGAACCCCTCCCCCACTCAGCTACGCTGAGCGGTCCCCCTCCCCATCGCTTCGCGACACGGAGGATTTGCTGTCCTACACCCGTCGCAATGTGCATGGTCGCCGTATGACGATGTCCACGCAAGAACCGAAGGTCCGCTACAGCGCTTCCAGTCGCCCCCCGCGTGCGCGCACGCGTAGGACCGTGAACATTGTGAACTTTCGCGGGGTTTCGCGATGAAAGCCCGGCCCATCGGCTTCGCCATTGCCGCTCTCGTGCTCGCGCTCGATCAGTTGGTGAAATGGATCGTCACTGGACCGCTCGCGCTCAACCGGCTCGGCGACCAGCTGGTCCTGCTGCCGATCTTCAACTTCACCTACACCGAAAACGAGGGCATCTCGCTCGGGCTTCTCAACGCCGCCACGCCGCTCGGCCGATGGCTGCTGGTCGCGATGACCGCGGCGATCGCGATTGCGGTTGCGGTGTGGATCACGCGCGAGAAGAACCGGCTCGACCAGGTGGCGCTCGGAATGGTGCTCGGCGGCGCCCTCGGCAACATTCTCGACCGGGTGCGGTTCGGCTTCGTGGTCGACTTCGCCGACCTCCACTTCGGGGGATGGCGGCCGTTCCTGGTCTTCAACGTGGGTGACGCGGCGATCAGCATCGGCGTCGTGATCTTGTTGCTGCGCGCCTTCCTGAGCCGTAAGGACGCGCAAGAGGAGACTGTCGAACATGCGTAGTGCCCCCTTGGCCCGGACTTTTGGCGTCGCCGCCGTCATCGTGGCCGCCGCCGTTGCAACGAGCGGCTGCGCTCATCGCAGCGCCCGCGGGCCGGACGAGTTCGCGGTGCAGCGCAATGCGCCGCTGATCATCCCGCCCGATTTCAATCTCACGCCGCCGGTTGCCGGAACCGCCGGCCTGTCGCCGAGCGATGCCCAGCAGCAGGCGATCGACACCCTGTTCGGCGGCGCCGCACCGCGCAGCGCCGCGGAAACCAGCATGCTCGACGCCGCCGGACGCGATTCGGCGCAGATCGGCATCCGCTCGACCGCGGCTGATCCCGGCACGCGGGTTGTGGACAAGGGCGCGACGACGCTGCAAATTCTCTCGGCGCCGGCCGCGGACAGCAACATCGCCTCTGCCCAGGTCGGGCAGTAACCAACAGCGGGGGGAGCGAACGGCCTGATGACAGAACCCAACCTCGCCGCGCGCCTCGTCGATATTGAATCGATGCTCGATCGTTCGCGCCGCCGTTTCGAGGAAGGAACGCGGCTGGTCGAAGAGGCCCATCATCTCCTCGCCGAAGTGCAGCAGGCCCTGCTCGGGGCGCCCGCCACCGGAACCTCCGATGACAGCGACGAGACAGCCTCGCGGCTGCTCGCCTCGATAAAGGCGAGCGGCGGCGAAATGCCGGAGAGCCTGTGCGGCGGCCGACTCAGCGTCGACCAGGTGCAGCGGCTGATCCGGATAGACGGTCACCCGATCGGCATCACCGAGATGGAATATCGCGTTCTCGAGCTGCTCGCTTACGCGCGCAACAACGTCGTCACGCGGCAGATGCTTCTGAAGCACCTCTACCGCCGCGCCGACGACCAGCCGCAGCCGAAGATCATCGACGTCTTCATTTCCAAGCTGCGCAAGAAGCTGCGCAATGCCAGCGGCGGCGCCGAGTTCATCGAGACGATTCCCCAGCGCGGCTGGATCTTGCGCGACATCGACGCGACGAGCGGCGCCTAAATCACCGGACCTGGCGCAAATTCATTCTTTCTTAGCCACGCCGGTTTAGCCCGGGTGGCATGCTTCACCTGTTTCCCTCTGCGGCGCCCGAGTCCAATCCGTCCGTCGATGGACCCTATGCCGAGGCCGTATCGCGCCTCGCGTCGGTCCGTCATGCGATTCGCCTTGTCGAGCCGTTCGGCCACGGACCGGCCTCCGACGCTTCCGATGACGAGGCTGTCGCCGCGGCTTGGGACGAAGCCGGCGAGGCCCGCCGCCGCTGGTTCGATCGCCGCTCGGCACGGCTTGTCGGCGCGACCGCGGCTGGCGTCGAGGCGATGTTGGTCGCGCGCCAGGCCGGCTGCGAACCGCATGCCGAGGCGAGCAAGGTGCTGGTCGACCAGATTCGCCGTGAGCTCGCCGACGTCGCCCGGGTCGTTCTCGCCTAGGCCAAACGGCCTCTAAGCAGGCCCAACCGCTTTCGGGGTTGCCGGGTCGGCGCCCCACTCGCTCCAGCTGCCATCGTAAAGCCGCGCCCTCGAATTGCCGAGCAGCTGCGCCGCGAAGATCAGCGAATTTGCGGTCACTCCGGACCCGCAGCTGGCGACGAACGGCTGCATCGGATCAACTCCGGCTTCGGCGAACAGCCGCTGCAGTTCGTCCGTCGACTTCATCCGCCCGTCCTCCCGGTAGAGGCTGGAGAATGGCAGGTTGCGAGCGCCAGGAATGTGTCCGGCGGCGACTCCGGGCCGAGGATCGGCTTCGCTGCCCTCGAAGCGCGGCCTGCTGCGGGCGTCGAGCAGCTGGCTGTCCGAGCCATGCAGCAGCTGCGCCTTCGCGACGACTTCGTTTCGCCGTTCGGCAGCGTCGAAGCGGGCGGCGCGACGCGGCGGCTCGCCGCTTTCGACCGGCCGCCCCTCGGTGCTCCAGCGCTGGAAGCCGCCGTCCAGGATGGCAACTCGCTCGGCGCCGAAATGGCGAAGCATGAACCAGCCGCGCGCCGCTGTCCGCACCGGCGAATTGTCATAGACGACGATGCGGTCGTTGCGGCCGACGCCGAGCTCTTCCATCGCCCGGCCGAAGTCGGCCGCGCCGGGAAGCATGTGTGGCGCCGGGTTCGTCCGGTCGACAGGGCATCGATGTCGAGGAAGCGAGCGCCAGGAATATGCGCCGCCAGATACTCGTCCCGCCCGCCCCGGCCGCTCGCCGGCATGTGCCAGCTGGCGTCCACTGCAACGAGATCAGGCTCACCGAGATGCTGTTGCAGCCAATCGGTCGAGACCAGCGCGTCCATGCGCCGCAGGATAGGCTTGTGGCGCGGCAACTGCTAGTCGGCCGCGCCATGGAGACGACCCACCTCGGCAAGCCGGCGCCGCTGCCTTCCTCCCCGGAGGAGGCGGCGCTCGACTATGTGCCCAATCCGCGGGCCGGCGCGCTGTACCTCGTCCGCTTCACGGCGCCGGAGTTCACGTCGCTTTGCCCGGTGACCGGCCAGCCCGACTTTGCGCATCTGGTGATCGACTATGCGCCCGCCGAGACGATCGTCGAGAGCAAAAGCCTGAAGCTGTTCCTCGGCGCCTTCCGCAATCACTGCGGCTTCCACGAGGACGTGACGGTCGGTATCGGCCAACGGCTGGCCGGCGAGATGAAGCCGCGCTGGCTGAGGATCGGCGGATACTGGTACCCGCGCGGCGGCATGCCGATCGACGTGTTCTGGCAGTCAGGCGCTCCGCCGGAAGGCCTGTGGCTGCCCGACCAGGGCGTGCAGCCCTATCGGGGGCGCGGCTGATCAGGCTTCGTCGGTCACCAGCATCGGCTGGGAAGCCGCGCTTCGGGATCGCAGATAGATCAGCGCGACGATCGCGATGAAGAGCACGACTCCGACGGGTGTTTGCCAGCCCGTCGCCGACGTGACCGCCAGGACATCTGGGTTGTTCGATGCCGCGACGATGCCGGCGTAGACGACGCCGAACAGGCTCTCGCCGACGATCAGGCCGGTCGCGCCGAGCACGCCCATCCGCTGCGCGAACTCGGGATCGCGCTGCTGCGCCGCCCAGCGGTCGTAGAAGCCAGCCGAGCAATCGCGCCGACCGACGATCAGCAGCGGTGACGGCCATCGGCAGGTAAATGCCCATGCCGACGGCGAGCGGCGGCAGCGCGCAGCGCTTGCCGAACGCGCGAGCATCTCGTCGACGATGATCACGGCGACGCCGATGGCGGCGCCGATGCCGATCAGGCCCCAGTCGAGCGCGCCGCCGAGAACGCCCTGCGCGAGCGCCGAGATCAGTGCCGCCTGCGGCGCGGCGAGCGCGTTCGGTCCGGCGCCCGGCGCTCCGAGGAAGCCGAAGGCGCCGTTGAGAAGGTCGAGCACCGGCGGGATCACGACGGCGCCGAACAGCACGCCGAACACCAGCGCCAGCTGCTGACGCCACGGCGTCGCGCCGACCAGCTGGCCGGTCTTGAGGTCCTGCAGATTGTCGTTCGAGATCGTCGCCACGCCAAACACGACTGCGGTGACGAACAGAGCGAAGGCGACGAGCGATTTCGGTCGCGTTGCCGCTGGCGTGCGGGAACAGCAGCGCCAGGATGAGCGAAATGCCGAGGACGGAAAGGATGCCGACGCCCGAGATCGGGCTGTTCGACGCGCCGATCAGCCCGGCCATGTAGCCGCAGACGGCGGCGATCACGACGCCGGCGATCAGCACGTAGATGATGCTGAGCGCCAGCGTCGCTCCGGGGTTGGCAGCGATCGGGTCCGTGCTTGCGAAGGCATGGAGCAGGATGCCGATCGGGATCATCGAGAGGAGGATCACGATGCCGACGGTGGTGATCGGAATGTCGCGCTCGGTGAGGTCGAGCGCTTCGTTGCCGGCGGCGTTGCGCGTCCGGTTGGCGGCGAGAGCCGCGACGATTCCGCGAGCAATCGGTCCAATGACCTTGAGAAGCGTCCAGATGGCGGCGACGCCGATCGTGCCGGCACCCACGAATCGTACCTTCTGAGTGAACATGGTTCCGACGAAATCGGCAAGTTCGGTCCCTGCCGGCGTTCCCCCGGCAGTGTAGATCGGCAGAAGCACTAGGAAACCGATGATGATTCCGACCAGCATCGCCAAGCCAACGGCGAGGCCGACCAGGTGGCCAACGCCGATGTAGGCGAGCGACAGCCCGCTCGAGAGCGTCGTCGCTCCGGAGCCGATCTTGAAGGTCGCGCCAGCCTCCTCGGCAACGAGCTTCATTTTGGCGAGCAGCGGATAAGCCGCCGCGAGCAGGGCTCCGAAGACCATGGCGGCGAGCCCGCGCCGGTTCTCTTCGGCGCCGCCGACCCCGGCGCCGACCTTCAGAACTTCGGCGGCGGCGACCCCTTCGGGGTAGGGAAGGTCGGTCCCGGTCACCAGTGCCCGGCGAAGCGGCACCGAATACATGACTCCGAGGATGCCCCCGATCGCGATCACCGCCGCCGACAGCCAGTACGGAAAGCCGGTCCACCAGCCGACCATCACCAGGCCCGGAAGCACGAACACGATCGCCGACAGCGTCCCCGCCGACGAGGCGATGGTCTGGACGATGTTGTTTTCCTGGATCGTCGAATCGCGGAAGGCCTTGAGCACGGTCATCGAGATCACCGCGGCCGGGATCGACGTCGCGAAGGTGAGGCCCGCGCGAAGGCCGAGATAGACGTTGGCGGCGGTGAACAGGACGGTGATGAGCGCGCCGAGGATGACTCCGCGCAGGGTCAGCTCCCGGACGGGCCCGGACGGCCGGAGGGCGTGCGCCTCTGCGTTCAATGCCATGTCGATCCTTTTGCCTGGTCTAGGTTTGCGCGCAGTCGCCGGCGGATGCCGGGGTCGAATGGCGGCGAATGGCGCGCCATCCGTTTTCGTCCTCGACCCAGACGTCGGTGAGGAGCACGCAGTCCTCAACGACACGGCTGAGATACTTGATCCGCCAGCGGGCCTGGACGGTGCCGACGAGCACGTGATCGAGCACGGTGGCTTCGCGCACCACGATGTCGATCGAATCGATCTCCCGACGTTCAATCGCTTCGAGCCACTGGTCCCGGTTCATCACGAAGGGCCCGCTCGAGCGCGTGCCGATCAGGATGAAATCCGGATGGAGCAGTGCCTTTAGCCGCGCCATATCCTTCTTGCACAAGGCGTCGCGCCAATCGCCCTCGAGCGATGCGATCAGCTGGCAGTTACCTGCCATGGATCGTGCTCCCGAAGATCCCGCGCGGCTGCGATCGGCAGCCGGCTTGAACGCAATTGAACAGTGAAGCGTGGCTCACGAGCTTCCCCTCTGCTGGCCTGCCACTTTGCCGACAGCACGAGCGAGCGCAAGTGCAAGCGTGCTGGGCCGTGCCAGCTGACGGGACTATTTGCCGCTGATGTCGACGCCGACGAAGGCTTCCGGAGCGCTGCCGCGCTTGACCAGCAGAAGCACGCTCGGACGGCCCGCCTGACGCGCTGCGTTGACCGCCACGATGACCTGCGCCGGGCTCGTGACCAGCTGGCCGTTCACCGAGATGATGAGGTCGCCGCGTTGCAGACCTTCGTCGGATGCGTCGCTGTTCTGATCGACGCCCGTAATGACTACGCCATGCGCGGTCGGGGGCAGATTGGCGCCGCGTGCGAGTTCCGGGGTGAGCGGCGCAAGCGAGAGGCCGAGGGCCTTCTGGGTCGGTGCCGGGTTGGTGGTCGTGGAGTTGCCCGGGGCCGTGCCGCCACCGCTGATCTTGGCCAGCTGCTCGTCGGTCGGCCGGTCACCAAGCGTGACATAGACCGTCTGCCGCTTGCCCTTGCGAATGACATCGAGCGGAATTCGCGAGCCCACCTTGCTGTTCGCGATCAGGTACGAGACCGACTGGTCCTGGCTGACGGCATGGCCGCCGACTCCGACGATCACGTCGCCCTGTTGAAGGCCGCCGCGCGATGCCGGGCCGCCCGCCACCACGGAGCGCACGAGCTCACCGGAATTTTTCGCGATGCCGAGCGCTCCGGCGATCGAATCATCGTCGAGCGCCTGAAGCCCAACGCCCAGATAGCCGCGTTGCGGACGCTGGCCGCGCATCAGGGAGTTCGATGACCGGCCGCGCCAGCTCGGCTGGGATGGCGAGGCCAATTCCGACCGACGCGCCGGTCGGCGAGATCAGGGCCGAGTTGATGCCGATCACGTTGCCGTTGAGGTCGAACATCGGGCCGCCGCTATTGCCCATGTTGATCGCTGCATCGGTCTGGATATAGCGGTCGTAGGCGCCGTTGCCGGTGATCCCGCGGTGAAGGGCGGAGATGATCCCGGCGGTGACGGTGCTGCCGACTCCATATGGATCCCCGATCGCGATCACCCAGTCACCGACGCGCGCCTTGGTGCTATCGCCCCACTGAACGAACGGCATGCCGTGGCCGTCGATCTTGAGCAAAGCCAGATCGGACGTGTCGTCGCGGCCGACGATCCGGGCCGGATATTCCTTGCCGTTGGTGGTCGTCACCGTCACCTGATCGACGACTCCGGTTCCGGTCAGCCCGGCGATCAAGTGGTTATTGGTGACGATGTAGCCGTCGGGCGAGATGATGAATCCGGAGCCGAGCGAGCCGGCTTCGCGAGTCTCGGCCCTGGCTTCCGCTGCCGCCACTGTTGTCACCCTGGTCGGGGGCGGTCGGGTTGCCGAACTGGCGGAAGAACTGCTCGAACGGGTCCTGCTGGGTTTTGACCGGCACGCGCTGCTTGGTCGAGATGTTGACCACGGCCGGCTGCAGCCGCGCGACGAGGTCCGCGAAGGACATCGGCGCGCCGGGGCGCGGGGCCATTGCAGTGGGCGCGTTCTGCGCGACTTGTGCGCCGGCTTCCCCCGTAGCGAGGGAAAAAGCCGTTCCTCCGAGCAACAGGGCCATTGCGACCCCATAGGCGTAGCGCACCGTTCCGGACTCCTTCGAGATCATCGATACTCCATCTATTGGCGTCTGGCGCAAGGCCGTAATGTCCCCGGCGGCTGAACGCGGATTGAACGCGTCAGTTCACTCGGGCTCAGCGCGAGTGGCCGGCGAATTGCTTCAGATAGTCGTCGTTGGGTGAAAGGATGATGGTTGTCGGCGCCGGCGGCTTGCTGTCCGAATCGCCGACGAAGGTCGTCCGGTAGCTCTGCATCGCGCGGTAGAAATCGTAGAATTCCGGATCCTTGCCGAAGCTTGCGGCGTAGGTCTTGGCAGCGTCCGCATCGGCCTGCGCCTGGATGATCTGCGCCTGCTTCATCCCCTGGGCACGGATCGACCGGGCTTCCTGCTGGCGTGCGGTGCGCATGCTCTCGTAGGCGGCCTGAAGCGGTGCGCCGTCGGGAAGGTCGGTCTTCTTGATCCGGACGTCGATGATCTTGACACCGTACTGGCTCGCAATCCGGTTCAGCGAATTGCGGACATTGTCCATGATCCCCTGGCGCTCCGGCGACAGCAAGGCGGCGAACGGCCGGTTGCCGAGCTCGTTGCGGACTTCGGAGCCGAGGATCGGGCGAAGCTGCTCGGCGAGCTGCTTCTCGTCGCGGGCGCGGATGTACATCAGCAGCGGATCGACGATCCGGTAGCGCGCATAGGCGTCGACCTGCAGCCAGCGCTGGTCGGACGACAGCACCTGCTGCGGCGCCATATCGACGTCGAGGATGCGCTTGTCGATCCACACCAGCTCCTCGAACGGATAAGGCAGGCGCCAGGAAATGCCTGCGCCGGCCGCGCCGATCGGGTGTCCGGCCTGGTAGCGGTTGAGGATCCGGACCGGCTTGCCGAAGCGGACGACGACCGCCTGCTTGGTTTCAGGCACGATCGGGAAGCAGCCGAGCACGACCAGCAGCAGGAAGACGGCGATGGCGCCGGACAGGAGGGCGTGCTCGCGGAAGAAGCGGATCATTGCGCGGGCGCCTTCGGCTGCGAGCGCTGGACCTGCGGAAGCGGCAGGTACGGGGTCACCCCGGGTGTATCGACGATCGTCTTGTCCACCTTCGAGAGAACTTGCTCCATGGTTTCATAGTACATGCGCCGGCGAGTGACGTCGGGCGCGAGCTTGTACTGCGCGTAGACCTTGTCGAACGCGGTCGCTTCGCCCTGCGCCTTGGCGGTGATCTGAAGCGCGTAGGCGTTGGCCTGGTTGATGTAGGACTTGGCGTCCTGCTGCGCGGCCGTCACCTCCTTGAAGGCGTCGTTGACCGCGTCGGGCGGATCGGCCTGCTTGATCGCGATGCCCTGGACCTGAACGCCGGAATGATAGCTGTCGAGGATCCGCTGCATTTCTTCGGCGACCTCGTCCTCGATCTGGCTGCGTTTGTCGCCCATGGCGTCATTGAGGGTGACGTGACTGATGACCGCGCGCATCGACGTTTCCGCGGCTTGCCTGATCGTCTCCTCGGGCTCCGAGAGCTGGAACAGGTACAGCTCCGGCGTGCGGATGTTCCAGCGCACCGTATAGGCGATGTTGATCAGGTTTTGGTCGCCGGTCAGCATCAAATCTTCGCTTCCCGCCGAGCCCATGTCCTCGTTGCGGATGTTCTCGACGTCGATTTTCTGCACCCGGTCGATCGGCGACGGCAGCGTGATGCCGACGCCGGGCCCAAGGGTTGAGCTGTAGCGCCCGAAGCGGCTGACGACGCCGCGCTGGCCTGGAGCGATCGAGTGCATCGACGTCAGCACCAGCCACAGGCAGACCGACGGCAAGCACCGCCCACAGCACGATCGAGCGATCGTTGCCGCCGCCCGGCAAGCCGCCGCCAAAGCGGGCGCGGCTTCGGCGGAGGAATTCCTCGAACGATGCGCCGCTCGGCGCGCCGGGCAGCGGCGAGCGCCGCTTGCGCGGAGCACTGCTCCACGGGCCGGGCTTGTCCTCGCCCGATGGTGCGGGATCGTGGGGTTCGTCCGAGCTCTCGCTCGTTCCCCAGGGCCCCTTGCTGTCGACGAAAAAGCCACGGACGCGGGCGCCCAGGCCGGAATGGATGGTCATGGCGCAGGAGTATAGGGGGGCCGCGTCGCGAAAAACAGTGGGCGAAAAACAGTGCGAAGAGCGGCCGCGCCGCCTATCTCGCCCGGATGGACGATCCCGACGCGCTGAGCACACTTCCGAACGCCGAACGCATCCGCTCCCGCCGGCTAAGGACGGAGTGGCGACCATCATCGCCGACGCGAGCGGTTTGTCCGATGCGGACGCTCGAGCGCTCGAGCAGGAGTTGCGCTCGGCCGCGCTTGGCCATCCCGGGCGTCGGCGAAGCGCGCATCGCGATGACCGCAGCGCAAGCCGAAGCGCACCCTGATTGCGGTCGGCAGCGGCAAGGGCGGGGTCGGCAAGTCGACGGTCGCGGTCAATCTTGCAATCGCCATGGCCCGGACCGGCCAGAAGGTCGGGCTGGTCGACGCCGACGTCTATGGCCCGTCGCAGCCGACCCTGCTTGGCAGCGCCGATCGGCCGACCGCCGCCAATGACAGCTGATACCGGTCGAAGCCCATGGGCTTCGGTTCCTGTCGCTCGGCCACCTCGTCTCTCCGGGACACGCGCTGGCCTGGCGGGGGCCGATGGCGACGGGCGCGCTCGCCAAGCTGATGGAGGCCGACTGGGCCGACACCGAAGTCATGATCGTCGACATGCCCCCCGGGACCGGCGACGTGCAGCTGTCGCTGATCCAGAAGTCGCGGCCGGACGGCGCGGTGATCGTATCGACCCCGCAGGACCTGTCGTTGATCGACGCTCGGCGCGCCGTCGACCTGTTCAACAAGATGAGCGTTCCCGTGCTCGGCCTCATCGAGAACATGGCGACCTACGTCTGCCCGCATTGCGGCGAAGCCTCGCACCCGTTCGGGAGCGGCGGCGCGGAAGCCGCGGCAGGCGAACTCGGCATTCCGTTTCTCGGGCGGCTGCCGTTGTCGCTGGCGATCCGCGAGGCCTCGGACGCGGGCGAACCGCCCGCCGCGTCCCATGGACCCGACGCCGACGCCTTCGCCGACCTCGCCGCGAAACTGTTGGCTGCGGTCGAGCATTAAGCCGCCATGCCGCTGACCCGTGACGAGGACATTGCCGAGCTTCTGACGAACGCTCGCACCATCGCGCATGATCGGTGCGTCCGACCGCCCGAGCCGCGCCTCGTACGGCGTCATGCGGTTCCTCCAGGACCACGGCTACCGCGTCTTCCCGGTCAATCCGCAGATCCCCGGCGAGCGCATCCATGGCGAGTTCGTCTGGACCGAGCTCGCCCAGATCGGCGAGCCGATCGATATCGTCGACATCTTCCGCCGCTCGGAGATGGCCGGCGAAGCGGTCGACCAGGCGATTTTCGTCGGCGCCAAGGCGGTCTGGATGCAGCTTGGCGTCATCAACGAGGAGGCAGCCGAGCGCGCCGAAGCCGCCGGGCTCAAGGTGGTGATGGACCGCTGCCCGAAAATCGAGATCGCGCGGCTTCGACTTCCTCCCGGGCGAGGAGGCAGCTAGGCCGCCCCGACGGTCATTTCCGGAATGAGGATCGTCGGCGCGTCGATACCGCGCCGTAGCTCCAGGTCCGATCCGGGCTCGAGCGTCGCGAACATGTCCTTGAGGTTCGAGGCGATGGTGATTTCCGAGACCGGTTCGGCGATCCGGCCGCCGCGCACCATGAAGCCCACCGCGCCGCGGCTGTAATCGCCGGTCACTCCGTTGACGCCGTGGCCGATCAGCTCGACGATCAGCACGGCCTCCGGGAAAGCGGCGAGCAAATCGTCGCGGCTGCGGCTGCCCGGCTCCATCCACAGGTTGCTCGGGGACGCGCCCGGCGCTCCTCCGGCCGAGCGGACCGCGTGTCCGGTGGGCGCGATCCCGAGTTGCCGGGCGGAGGCACTTTCGGCGATCCAGCCGGTGAGGATGCCTCCCGCCACCAGCTCCTGCCGGCTGACGCTCACCCCCTCGCGCATCGAACGGCCTCGAACGCAGGCCCCGCGGCCGCAGCGGATCGTCGACGATGGTCACGCCTTGCGCGAACACCTGCTCGCCGAGCTGGTCCTGAAGGAAGCTGGTCTTGCGGGCGACGGACTGGGCGTTGATGGCCGATGAAAAATGCCCGAGCAGCGACGCCGAGACACGGGGATCGAACAGGATTGGATAGCGGCCGGGCCGCGGCCGCGTCGCATCGAGCCGAGCAACCGCCCGCTGTCCTGCGCGGCGGCCGATCGCTTCCGCGCTGTCGAGATCGCCCAAATGACGGACGCCGTGCCAGTCGTGATCGCGCTGCATGCCCGCGCCTTCGCCTGCAACCACCGAAGCGGAGCAGCTATAGCCGGTCGTCCGATAGGCTCCGGCAGAAACCGCCGGACGTCGCAAGCGCCAGTGTCGTTGCCGATGCGCTGGCGCTGGCCCCGCTCGAATTGGTGACGCCATGGACGGCGAGCGCCGCCCGTTCCGCCTCCAGCGCGCTCGCCCTGAGGTCTGCGGGGTCCGGGTCCGCTGCGTCGGCGCCGTCGATCGACGGCAGAGCGCCACGCTCCAGAAGCTCCGATGGAGCGAGGCCGGCATAGGGGTCTTCCGGAGCCTCGCGGGCCATCGCCAGGCAGCGCTCGACCAGGGTGCCGAGCGCCTCGTCCGAAAGGTCCGAGGATGCCACCGTCGCTGAGCGCTGCCCGACGAAGATCCGAAGCCCCATCTCCTCGCCCTCGGAGCGGTTAACCAATTCGAGCTCGCCCAGGCGCACTTCGACGCTCGATGATTCCTGGGCGACGTAGACAGCGTCCGCGGTCGTGGCGCCGGCCCCGAGACCTCGCTCGACAAGCGATTGGGCGATCTGGCGGGCGTGGTCTGGATCGAGCATGCGCTGCCGCTAGCGCGACGCGAGGCCGACGACCAGCATCGCCAGGAAGACCAGCACGCCGCAGGTCCGGTTCGATCGGAACAGCTGCAGCGCTAGCGCGCCGTCGGCGGGGTCTGCCCGAAGCGCCTGATTGGCGAGGTGAAGCGCCGCCGGAACTAGCGTCAGCAGCGCCAGCCAGTCCGGGCGAACCGACCAGATCGCCTCGCCCCAGAGCAGGATGGCAAGCAGGTAGAACAGCCCAATTCCAAGCGGCGCCTTTGCCCCCATCCGCCGCGCCGACGACTTGACCCCGACCAGCGCGTCATCCTCGATGTCCTGGATCGCGTAGAGCGTGTCGTAGCCAATCACCCAGGCGATGCTTCCGAACCACAAAAGGAAGGGCGTCCAGCCGAGGGCGTGGGTCACCGCAGGCCACCCGACCAGCGCGCCCCAGGAGAAGACCAGGCCAAGCCACGCCTGCGGCCACCAGGTGATCCGCTTCATGAAGGGGTAGCCGGCGACGGGCGCGACGCTGACGACGGCGACAATCGCTGCGAGACGGTTGAGCTGCAGAAGGACGACCAGCCCTATCAGGCACAGCCCGGCGATCAGAAGCCATGCGGATTCGATCGACACCCGGCCACTCGCCAAAGGCCGCAGCCGGGTCCGCTCGACTTGTCCGTCCAGGTCGCGGTCGACGATGTCGTTATAGACGCACCCCGCGCTGCGCATCGCGAATGCGCCGAGCGCGAGCCACAGGAACAGTAGCCAGCTCCGATCGACTCCGGCCAGCGCCACGCTCCACGCGCACGGCCAATAGAGCAACCAGCTCCCAATCGGCCGGTCGAGCCGCATCAGCGAAGCGAACGGCCTGAGCCGCGGCGGCAGCGCGCCGATGAAGCCGACGTCGCTCGCTGTCGGGGACGATGTCGGTGGTTGACGTGGCGCGAACGGTCACCGGGCCGCCACTCTGTCAATTCCGCTCTTGCCAATCACGGCTTTCCACTACGGCGCGATCATGCGACATTCCAGACTGCCAGCTGCAACATGTCGAAGGATCGATGCTATGCAAATGGGTCCACTCGCGATCGCCCTTTCGACGGTCGTCGCATTTGGGACGCCGGCGGGTGCCCTCACGACGCCACCGCCGGCCGCCGATGCGCCGCAGCCGGCGAAGCCTCAAAAGCTCATCTGCACGAAGGAAATCCCCATCGGCAGTCGGCTCGGGGGCAGGGAGACCTGCGTCACTCCCGAGGGAATGGCCAGCCGCCGACTGCAGGAGCGCCAGGGAATCGAAAGAGCCCAGGCGGCGCCATGCCTGCCCACGCATGCCGCCGACCGCGGCGGCTCTCCCTGCTGAGCCGCCCCGCTCGCTTTCTCCCTTGGCCGGCCTGAGCATCCGCGATTAAGCGCGGGACCATGCCTGCAATCCCCCCCTGGCCCCCGAAGAGCCTGCCACGCCTGTTCGTGCGCTCGGCGCTTGGTGAAGGGGTGACGGTCGAACTCGACGCGAAGCAGGCCAATTATCTCGGCAATGTGCTGCGGATGGGGATGGGGGCGGAGCTGCTGCTGTTCGATGGCGCATCGGGGGAATGGCTGGCGCGGGTTGCGGAGGCGGGGAAGAAGCGGATGACGCTCGCCATCTTGCGGCGGACGCGGGAGGCGGAAAGCATTCCCGACGTGTGGCTCGCGTTTGCGCCGGTGAAGCGGGCGCAGACCGACTGGCTGGTGGAGAAGGCGACCGAGCTTGGCGCGGCGCGGCTGCTGCCGGTGATGACCGAGCGGACGGTTGCCGAGCGGGTCCGGCTCGATCGTCTGGAGAGCATCGCCATCGAAGCCGCCGAGCAATGCGGACGAACGCGGCTGCCGGAGATCGCGGAGCCTGTGACGCTGCAACAATTCCTCGCCGACCGCGACGCCGACCGCACGCTCTATTTCGCTGACGAAGTCCGCGACGGCGAACCGGCCGCGAAAGCCTTGAACGACGGGCCAGCGTTGATCCTCACTGGGCCGGAAGGCGGCTTCACCGACCAGGAGCGACGGGCGATCCGCGCCGCCGACAAGGCCGTCGCGATTTCCCTCGGCCCGCGCATCCTTCGCGCCGAGACAGCTGCGCTGGCGGCGCTCGCCGCTTTCATGACCGTCGCGGGCGACTGGCGCTGATCGCGGGGCGCGGCTACGGCGCCGGGCGATGACGACGCGAACGGACGATGGGGCGCGCAGCCCGCTGATCGAAAGCCGCGAGGATCTGCTCGCGGAATTTTGCGGCGGGGAAAAGCCGCGCGAACGCTGGAGGATCGGCACAGAACACGAGAAGTTCGTTTATCGCACCTCTGACCACCGCGCCCCCGAGCTACGACGAGCGTGGCGGCATTCGCGATCTTCTGATGGGTCTGACCGAGTTCGGCTGGGAGCCAATTCTCGAAAACGGAAATGTCATTGCGCTCAAGGGGGCAGACGGCAACATCAGCCTCGAGCCGGCTGGGCAGTTCGAGCTTTCAGCGGCGCGGCGCTGGAGAATCTCCATCAGACCTGCGCCGAGGCGGCTCGCCACCTCAAGCAATGCAAGTCTGTCGGCGAACAGCTCGGTCTCGGCTTTCTCGGCTTGGGCATGTGGCCCGACAAGACCCGCGATGAGCTGCCGCGGATGCCCAAGGGCCGCTACGAGATCATGCTCGGCTACATGCCGAAGGTCGGCAATCTCGGCCTCGACATGATGCTCCGGACCTGCACGATCCAGGTCAATCTGGACTACGCATCCGAAGCCGACATGGTGAAGAAGTTCCGCGTCGGCCTGGCGCTGCAGCCGATCGCGACGGCGCTATTCGCCAACTCGCCGTTCACCGAAGGCAAGCCCAACGGCTTCAAGAGCTTCCGAAGCCACATCTGGGAAGATACCGATCCTGACCGGACCGGCATGCTGCCGTTCGTGTTCGAGGACGGCTTCGGCTACGAACGCTACTGCGACTATGCGCTCGATGTGCCGATGTACTTCGTCTACCGCGACGGCAAGTACATCGACGTCGCCGGCCGTAGCTTCCGCGATTTCCTCGATGGCAAGCTGCCCGGCTTCCGGGCGAGAAGCCGCTGGTCACCGACTGGACCGATCATCTCTCGACCGCCTTCCCCGAAGTGCGCCTGAAGAGCTTCCTCGAAATGCGCGGCGCCGATGGCGGGCGCTGGGGAAAGATCTGCGCGCTGCCGGCCTTGTGGGTCGGACTGCTCTATGACGACCAGGCGCTAGCCGCGGCCTGGGACCTGGTGAAGCATTGGACCATCGAGCAGCGCGAGCAGCTTCGCCACCAGGTGCCGCGCCAGGCGCTCGATGGCGTCACGCCCGATGGCGAGCCGATGCGCGATTTCGCCGCCCGGGTACTCGACATCGCCGCCGCCGGCCTGACCCGCCGCGCCCGCCTCAACAGCGCAGGCGACAATGAGGGCGGGTTCCTCGATCCCCTGCACGAGGTGGTCGCCACCGGAATCACGCCCGCCGACCGCCTGCTGGCAAAATTCCACGGAGAGTGGCAGGGGGACCTGTCCCACATCTACGAGGAATTCAGCTTCTGATGGACATGCCCATTCCCAGCCGCCGCACGCTCTATCCGGAGATTCAGCCCTACCGCACCGGGCATCTCGACGTCGGCGACGGGCATAGCCTGTACTGGGAATTGTGCGGCAATCCGGACGGCAAGCCGGTCGTCTTCCTTCACGGCGGCCCCGGCGGCGGAATCAGCGAGAACCATCGCCGCCAGTTCGATCCCGCCAAGTACAACATCCTGCTGTTCGACCAGCGCGGCTGCGGCAAGTCGACGCCCTACGCGAGTCTCGAGGCGAACACGACGTGGGACCTCGTCGCCGATATCGAGAGAATGCGCGAGATGCTGGGCATCGATCGCTGGCAGGTGTTCGGCGGCTCGTGGGGCTCGACCTTGGCGATTACCTATGCTGAGACTCACCCGGAGCGGGTCACCGAACTGGTGCTGCGCGGAATCTTCCTGTTCCAGCAGTTCGAGATCGACTGGATGTACAAGGAAGGCGGCGCATCCCGGCTGTTCCCGGACAAGTGGGAGGAATTCGTCACGCTCATTCCCGAAGCCGAGCGCGGCAACCTCGTCGAGGCCTACCGCAAGCGCCTGACCAGCGGCAACAAGGACGAGCAGCTGCGCGCCGCCAAGGCGTGGAGCAAGTGGGAGGGCGAGATCGTCACCCTGCTGCCCAGCCCGCAGACCATCGACGAGTTCACCGATCCTGAGAAAGCGGTCGCGATCGCGCGGATCGAGAACCACTACATGGCCAATCACGGCTGGCTCGAGGAAGGGCAGCTGCTGCGCGACGCCGGCCGCCTTCACGGCATTCCCGGCGTCATCGTCCAGGGCCGCTACGACTGCTGCACGCCGCCCAAGGCCGCGTGGCAGCTCAAGCAGGCATGGCCGGAAGTCGACCTCAACATCATTCCGGACGCCAGCCACATGTACAACGAGCCCGGGAATCTCGACGCGCTCATCCGCGCCACCGACCGTTTCGCGCGCGAAGGTTCCTAAGGCGCGCCGCATCGCCTAATGGCGCGGCCTTATGCATTTTCTCGACCAGGCCAAAATCTTCATCCGCTCCGGCGCCGGCGGGCCGGGCGCGGTCAGTTTCCGGCGCGAAAAGTTCGTGGAGTTCGGCGGGCCGGATGGCGGCAACGGCGGCAAGGGCGGCGACATCGTCTTCGAAGCCGTGCCAGGCCTCAACACGCTAATCGACTTCCGCTACACCCAGCATTTCCGGGCGCCGCGCGGCAAAGGCGGGTCCGGCTCCAACCGCACTGGCGCGGGCGGCGAGGACCTGGTCGTCAAGGTTCCGGTCGGCACGCAAGTCCTCGCCGACGACGAGGAGCGGAGCCTGCTCGCCGATCTCACAGAGGTGGGACAGCGGATAACCTTCCTCGAAGGCGGCATGGGCGGCCGCGGCAACGCCAGCTACAAGACCTCGACCAATCGCGCGCCGCGCCAGCACCAGACCGGGATGCCAGGCGAGGAAATGTACGTCTGGCTGCGGCTCAAGCTGCTCGCCGACGTCGGCCTGCTGGGGCTTCCCAATGCGGGCAAGTCGACGTTCCTCAACTCGGTCACCAACGCGGCTGCGAAGGTGGGGGACTATCCGTTCACCACCCTTCGTCCCCAACTAGGCGTCGTTCGCCACAAGGGCCGCGAGTTCGTCATTGCGGACATTCCGGGTCTTATCGAGGGTGCGGCAGAGGGCGCAGGCATCGGCGACAGGTTCCTTGGCCACGTCGAACGCACGCGGCTGCTGCTTCACCTGATCGACGGGTCCGCCGAGGACCCGCTGCAGGCATGGGAAATCGTTCGCGGCGAGCTCGAGGATTACGGCGCCGGGCTCGGCGACAAGCCGGAAATCATCGCGCTGACCAAGGCGGACCTGATCGACGACAAGGCGCGAGCCAGGCTCATCAAGTCGCTCCAAAAGGCGACCGGCCAGACCGTCTATCCAATCTCTGCGCCGCTCGACGAGGGTGTCGGAGCGCTGCTCGACGTCATCATTGAGCAGCTCGGCGCTGCGGCCGTCGAGAGCAAGCAGGCAGAGCCCGACGAGAAGCCCTGGACTCCGCTATGAGGCTTGCGATCACCGGTGGCACCGGCTTCGTTGGATCGCATCTGATCGACGCGGCATTGGCGGCGGGCCACATGGTGAGGGCGCTCACCCGGCGCGATCAGCCGGCACGCGACCAGGTCGAATGGATCGCCGGCAGCCTCGGCGACCGTGACTCCGTGCGCGCGCTGGTGACCGACGCCGACGCGGTGATACACGTCGCCGGCGTCATCAACGCTCCGGACGCGGCAGCCTTCGACCAGGGCAATGTCGCGGGAACGCTGTCGATGCTGGCCGCGGCGACGGCGGGCGGCGTTCACCGCTTCATCCACGTCTCCTCGCTCGCGGCGCGCGAGCCGAAGCTGTCGCTCTACGGGGCGTCCAAAGCGCGCGCGGAGGAGCTGGTGACGCGCTCCGGCCTCGACTGGGAGATCGTTCGCCCGCCGGCCGTCTACGGCCCAGGCGACAAGGAAACGCTGGAGCTGTTCCGGATGGCGAAGGTCGGCATGCTGCTAATGCCGCCCGCCGGACGGCTGTCGCTGCTCCACGTCGACGATTTGGCCAGCCTGCTGCTTGCGCTTGTCGAACCGGAGGCCGGCAAGCTGGTCATCGAAGCCGACGACGGCCGCCGGGACGGCTGGAGCCACCGCGAGTTCGGCCGCGCGCTCGGGATGGCGGTCGGGACGCGTCCGCTGATCATGTCATCGCCGGCGCTGTTCCTGCGGCTCGCGGCTCGCGCCGACCAGTTGGTCCGGAGATCGCGCGCAAAGCTGACGGCAGACCGCGCCGCTTACTTCTCGCACCGCAACTGGGTCGTCGACCCGGCGCGGGCGCCGCCGTCCCAATTGTGGCGGCCGCAAATCGAAACCATCCAGGGTCTGAAGGAGACAGCCGACTGGTATCGCCTGAAGGGCTGGCTCTAGATCACTTTGCCGGGAACGCGTCGCGACGTCAGTTCGACCCTGTGAAGGTGACCGGATCCTGGTTCATCGCGTTGGCGAGCGTAATCCCGCCATAGGCGACCATTTTCCAATGGGCGCCATCGAGATCGTCCTGCATCCAGGCGCCGACCGCTCCGCACAGCAGCCAGCAGAACAGCGCAATGCCGATCGCATATTTCATGAGCCACCTCCGCCCCGGCCGGACACTAGCACCGATCGGCCTGTCGCGGGAGTGAACGAAAGTCCTTCCCCTCTCGGGAGCCGGCAAAGCGCCGCATTCGCGCCCCATTGCGTTGCGAAACCGCAGCCCTCCGATTAACGAGCGCCCCATGCCAGACCGCCAGCAGACCTTCTCCAAAGTCCTCGAGCTGATCGAGCCCATGAACAAGAAGGGCGTGGCGATCACCGATGCCACGCGCTTCGCTCAGGACCTCGAATGGGACAGCCTGACCGTTCTCGACTTCGTCGCCAACATCGAGGACGAGTTCGACGTCATGATCACGATGAACATGCAGGCCGAGATCGAGACCGTCGGCCAGCTGGTGGATTCGCTGCAAAGGCTGACGGCCGCCAAGTGACCGATCTGTTCGCCAAGTTCGACCCGCTCATCCAGCAGCGCCAGGCACTGCTCGACAGCGGCGTTACCGACCCGTTCAACCTGGTCATGGAGCGGGTCGAAAGCCCGACCGTGGCGATTTGCAACGGCAAGCGGACGATCCTGCTCGGCACCTACAATTACATGGGCATGACGTTCGATCCGGACGTTATCGCCGCCGGGAAGCAGGCGCTCGACGACTTCGGTTCGGGAACGACCGGGAGCCGGGTGCTCAACGGCACCTATGCGGGGCACCGGGCGGTCGAAGATGCGCTCAAGGACTTCTACGCGATGGACCACGCGATGGTCTTCTCGACGGGGTACCAGGCCAATCTCGGCGTGATCTCCACGATTGCCGGGAAGGACGATTACATCGTCCTCGACATCGACAGCCATGCATCGATTTACGACGGCTGTGCGCTCGGCAACGCCCAGATCGTCCCGTTCCGTCACAATGACATCGACGCGCTCGAAAAGCGGCTGAAGCGGATTCCCGAGGGTGCCGGCAAGCTCGTCGTTCTCGAGGGCGTCTATTCGATGCTGGGCGACGTAGCGCCGCTCAAGGAGATGGTCGCGGTCTCGAAGGCCAATGGCGCGATGGTCCTGGTCGACGAGGCGCATTCCATGGGCTTCATCGGCGAGCGTGGGCGCGGCGTTGCCGAGGCCCAGGGCGTCATTGACGACGTCGACTTCATTGTCGGCACCTTTTCGAAGTCGGTCGGCACCGTCGGGGGCTTCTGCGTCTCGAACCATCCCAAGTTCGAAATCCTGCGCCTGGTCTGCCGTCCTTATGTGTTCACCGCGTCGCTGCCGCCGTCGGTCGTCGCGACCGCCGCGACGTCGGTGCGCAAGCTCATGGATTCGGCCGACAAGCGCGCCCATCTGTGGGAGAACTCGAAGCGGCTTCACGGCGGCCTTCGGCAACTCGGCTTCACGCTCGGCACCGAAGAGCCGCAGTCGGCGATCATCGCGGTCATCATGCCGGACCTCGAGACGGGCGCGGCGATGTGGGAGGCGCTGCTTCACGAAGGACTTTACGTGAACCTGGCCCGGCCGCCCGCCACCCCGGCTGGAATGACGCTCCTGCGCTGCTCGCTGTGCGCGCTCCACAGCGAGGAACAAGTCGGCGAAATCCTCGATATGTTTGCGTCGGCAGCCCGTGCCACAGGCTGTCTGAGTTGAGGAACGAAAGGAAGCTTTGGCTTCCGCCCAAAGGTTAACAGGTCTAGACTGTCCCGATGATCGTGGACGGGGAGGACGTACGGATCGACTGGCGCCGCGGTGGCGCGGCGGCTGCGGGCCTTCTCGCAGCCCTGGTGCTGATGGCGATGGTTGTCATCGTCGCTCTCGCCAACGATTACCGTGAGAGGGCGCTTGCTGCCGAGCGGCACGCCTATGACGTCGCGCTGGTCGTTCGCAACGTCAGCTCGAACATTTCGCGAGCGGAGCTGGCGCTCTCGCTGTTCGTCCTCGACGAAGACCAAACGGTCAACGGCCCGGCTCAAATTTACGCCAGCGACTGGCAGCTTGCCGGCTACCAGATCGACCAGCTCGCGGGGCTGATCAAGGGCAATCCTGACCAGGTTCGCCGGGTCGCCGAGCTCAAGGCGATCTATCAGCGCCGGAGTGCGCTCCTGTCGATCGCTGCCCAAGCCGCTCTATCGAAGCAGGGTCAGGCGGGGATCGGCTATTTCTACACCGCGCAGAAAGACGAAAGCGTCCGGCAACTCGACCGCAAGCTCAACGAGATCATTGCAAGCGAGCGCAATTCTCTTCGCAGCCGCAAGGAACAAAGCCAGTTCTTCACCGCGCAGGCCGACCAGTTCACCAATTATCTGAGCTGGCTCGGGATGCTTGTCGGTGCAGGCGCCATCTTCCTCGGCGTGGTCGCCGTCCAGGCGCTTCGGCAAAACGCCCGGGCCCGCAAGCAGGCGGATTCGGAATCCGAGCGGGCCGAGGTGCTGGAGGAAGCGGTCCGCGAGCGGACCCAGGAATTGTGGGAGGCGAACCAGGCACTGAAGGCGGAGGCTGAGGAACGGCAAGCTGCCGAGGCCCAGCTGCGCCAGGTGCAGAAGATGGAAGCGGTCGGCCAGCTGACCGGCGGCATCGCTCACGACTTCAACAATATGCTGGCCGTCGTGGTCGGCGGCATCGATCTTGCCCAGCGCCGCCTGAATGGGCCGCGCCGCGAGGTGCTGCTCCACCTCCAGAACGCGATGGAGGGGGCGACCCGCGCCGCGGCTCTAACCCGTCGCCTGCTGTCCTTCGCTCGCTCCGAGCCGCTGCTCCCCGAAGGCGTCGACAGCAATGAGTTGATCGCCGGAATGTCCGACCTGCTCGATCGGACGCTCGGCGAGCGCGTCCGTGTAGCGGTCGATCTCGCCCCCGACGCGTGGCCGATCTACGTCGACGGGCACCAGCTCGAAAATGCGATCGTCAACCTCGCGGTCAATGCGCGTGATGCCATGGACGGGCAGGGGCTGCTTCGGATCAGCACCGCCAACATGAAGCTAGCCGCCAATCAGATCGGCGATGTCCGGCCCGGCGATTACGTCCGCGTCAGCGTTGCCGACACCGGCTGCGGCATGCCGCCGGATGTCCTCGAACGGGCGTTCGAACCGTTCTTCACCACCAAGCCGGTCGGTAAGGGCACAGGGCTTGGGCTCAGCCAGATCTTCGGCTTCGCTCACCAGTCCGGCGGCGAGGTCGGTATCGAAAGCGTGGTCGGCAAGGGCACGACCGTTTCCATCTATCTGCCCCGCAGCGAGGCCGCCGCGGCAAGCGCGCGAATTCACGCCATTCCGACCCGCATCGAACCGGACAGTCATGTCGACGGGGCCAGGATCCTCGTCGTCGAGGACGATCCGCGGGTCCGTTCGGCAACTGTCGATGCGCTCGAGGACCTCGACTATGAGCCGGTCGCCTGCTCGAGCGGCGCCGAAGCGATTGCCCTGTTCGACGCCGGCGAATTCGACCTCGTCATCAGCGACGTCATCATGCCGGAAATGACCGGGCCCGAATTGATCCGGTTTCTGAAATCGAGCCGGCCGCGCAGCTTCGCGGTGCTGTTCGTCACCGGCTATGTCGGAGAAGGCGAGAGCGACGACCTTCGCGGCTACGAACTGCTGCGCAAGCCGTTCACGGTGAGCGCGCTGGCGACCGCCGTTTCGCAGGCGCTCGCCCGTAATCTCAGCGAACGGCGCCCGACCCCAGCAGCCGTGGCAAAAGGGTGACCGCGGCAAGCAGCGGATGCCGCCTCTGCCAAGGCTTGAGCTCGATCGCCGTGCCAGCGTGGCGGTTGATCTTCCAGGCGATGTAATCGGCGCCGCCGGCAAAGGTGAAGCTGGCCTTGGCGAGCCGGGCAATCGAGTAGAGCTTGCCCTTGCGTTGCTTGCCGCGCCACCACGCACCGCTCCCCAGCCCCGAAGACGGCAGAATCGCACCGGCTGCCGCAGCGAACGTTTCGTAGCGCTCGGGGTCAGCATCGACGATCTGGGCCGACCGGTCGAACTCGTTCCGCGCGCAGTTCCGCACCGAAGGTGAGGGCGAAGGCGCGCTTCCAGGTTTCCAGCCGAGTGGCGCCCGGCGGTAGTGTCGGCGCGATCCAGGCAAGCAGCGTTCGCACCGCAGACTTCGACCGTACGGACGATGCGCTCGCGACTCTCGGGCGCCGAGACCCACACCAGCCGCGAAGGCTGGGCGAAGCGCGCGGCGGTCGACACCGTCCAGGCTTCGGAGCTGCACTCGTGAGCGAAATCGGCCTCGCTCAAGACCGCATACTTCGAAACAAGCCCGCACTGCTCGAAGTAGAAGACATTAGGCGGGACCAGACGATTGGCCGTTGCGAGCCATCGCTTGCGATAGGCTTTGCGATAGTCGGAAACGATCAGGTAGAAATCCAGCATCAGCCCGTCGAGTTCGCGCTGACGAAGGCAGGAGCCGTAGAAGAGTACAGCGCGGCTTGCGGAGCCGTGCTCGGCGGCAATGGCGCGGGCGATTTCGGTGACTCGCGCGTCGACCGGCAGCATCAGCTCCTCGGCGACGAGCTCGCGCAGGCCGGACATGAAGGCGGATTACGCGGCGAGCTTGACGAAGGCGAGAGGGTGCGCCGGTCGCAGATGGATCGGCTGGCCGGTCTCGGCGCGGAAGGTCTCGCCGTCGAGGATGACGTTGGAGCTCTCGCCCTCGATCGTGATTTCGTCGGCTTCCTCGAAATGCACTCCGCGCACGTTCGATCGTCCCGAGCTTGCCGCGCAGGCTCGCAGCGAAGGCGCGGATTAGCGAGGCCGGCTTTTCCTCAATGGCAAGCAGCTTCAACGAGCCTTTGCGCTTGCCGCCAAGCTCGCTCGACAGGAGCAGCTTTTCGAGCGTCGTGACCGCCAGCAGCGAGAATTTGCCGGTCAGCCGGTTCTCCTGCTTCGCGAAGCGATACGTTGAGCGGCTTGGGGTCGGGCGGGAGGAAGCCCGCCTTCACCGCAGAAGCAGCTTCACGAACAAGGCCAACGCGGTCAGCGCGTGGGCAAGGCCGTTGGGCAGGCCTAGCGGATAGATCTTGTCGCGGCAGTAAAGCATCGTGTCGGCAAGGCCGGCGCCGCCCAGGAACATGCCGATAATCGGACGGTCCTCGGCATTTGCACTGCGGCGAAGCGCAATCAGTTCGCGCGGGACCACGTACGGCGTGATGTCGCCATGAACGATCTCGATCAGCCGCTCGAGTGCTGCAATCGGATCCCCGTGCGCGCCGAGGTCGAGGGCGATGAGATTGGTCTTGCCGCTCGGCAGAACCGCGACCGGCGGCGGCTGATCGCCGAAGTAATCGCTGTTGTAGAGTTCCGTCAGCGCCGCCTGGACGGTTCCGTCGCCGCCGTTGATGACCAGGACCTTGGGCTGGACCCGGGCGATCGTGCGAAGTGCCTCGCCGACCTGGTTGGCGTGCTCGACCTCATAGTGGAAGATGTCGGGGTGCTCGGCGCAGAAGGCGCGCATGCGCGGAAGCTGCGCGAGATTCCCCGTGGACTTCGGATTCGACAGGAGTGCGATGCGCGCGCGTGCCATCAGCCCTCGATGCCTGCGGGCTGCATGTTCAAACCTGCAGACGTTTTCGACATGATTTCGCAGCATCGCTCCGCTATAGGCGTCTCAAGGGACGCACGCCGTTCAGCGCGGATGCATCCGTCCGTCCTGCAATGTCGGCGCCTTTGCGGCCAAATCATGGTGTTGGAACGACCGAATTGCTCCGGTTGCCACTAATCGACCGCTACCTCGCGCGCTCCATCGCCGTGCCGCTGTTCGGCTCGCTGGTGCTGGCGGCGATGCTGCTGATCCTCGACAAGATGCTGAGGCTTTTCCAGTATGTGGTCGATGCCGGCGGCCCGGTCAGCGTGGTCTGGCGGATGCTTGCCAACCTGCTCCCCGAATATCTGTCGCTCGGAATCCCGATCGGCCTGATGCTCGGCATTCTCCTGGCCTTCCGCAAGCTCGCTCTGTCGTCCGAGCTCGACGCCCTGCGCGGAATCGGCGTCGGCTATGGCCGGCTGCTCCGGATCCCTTACGCCTTCGCAATTCCGCTGATGATCCTGAACCTGTTCATCGTCGGCTATCTCGAGCCGTGGTCGCACTACAAATACGAAGGCCTTCGGTTCGACTTGAAGTCGGGAGCCCTTGGCGCGGCCATCAAGGTCGGGGAGTTCAACCAGCTCGGCCACCAGCTGACCCTCGGATCGACCGCAGCGAGAAGAAGGGGACCCAGCTGCAGGGCATTTTCATCCAGATGGACGACAAGTCGGGACATGAGCGTCGCGGCCACTGCCGAGCGCGGTAGGTTCCTGTCGACCGACGATCCCGACACAATCCTGTTCCGGCTGGTCAAGGGCCGGATGATCCAGAACTCGCCCAAGTTCACGACTCCGAGAACGCTGTCCTTCGAGACCTATGACCTGCCTGTCAGCCTGCCCGCCATCGATCAGTTTCGAGGGCGGGGGGGCACCAGCGGCTCCGACGAGCTCTACCTGCATGAGCTCGCCCGCATCGGCTACGGTGGCGGCACGGCCGACCGGCAACAGCGGCTTGGAGGCGCAGGCAACTCTTCAATTCCGGCTGGTCGAGGTCATCATGATGCTGATGCTGCCGCTCCTTGCGGTCGCGCTAGCGGTACCTCCGAAGCGCAGTTCCTCGTCGCTCGGAATCTTCCTCGGGATCGTGATCGTGGTCGCCTATCACAAGGTCAATCAATATGCGGAGCAGGCCGGCGCCCAGGGCCGGATCGAGCCCATCGTCGCCTTGTGGGTTCCGTTGCTGGTGCTGGCGGGGCTTATCGTCTGGATGTACCATGTGCTCGCCCACAAGCCGGGAGGCCAGCCGATCGGAGCGCTCGAGCGTGGCGCCGCGAAAAGCTGGCGGGCGGTGCGTTCGCTGTTTCCGAAGGCGCGGACGGCATGATCAGCCTCAGGCTTTTCCCTTCGCGCGCCATCGCCGCCTACACGGTGCGGCTCTTCCTGACGCGAAGCTTCGCGGTCCTGCTCGCCCTAGTCCTCATCCTGATGATGCTCGACCTGCTTGGTGAGTCCGGCAAGATTCTCGCGGTGCCGGGCAACGGCGATGCGGAGCTCTGGCGTTATGTCGGACTTCGAATCCCCCTGCTCATTGCCCGGTTCCTTCCGTTTTCGGTGCTTCTCGGGACGCTGATCGCCTTCGTCGGCCTCAACCAGCATAGCGAGGTGGTCGCCATGAAGGCGGCGGGTGTGTCGGCGCATCAGATGCTTGCGCCGCTGATAATCGCCAGCATCGTCATCGCCGGGGCGCTGTTCGCGTTCAATGAAACGATCGTCGTCAAGTCGACCCGGGTGGTCACCGCCTGGACCGACAACGACTACAAGCCGATCCCGCCGGACACCGGGATCGTCGACAACGTCTGGCTGATGGACGGCGAGGACCTCATACGCGCCGGCCACGTGGCGGGGTCGGGCAATCGCTTCCACGCCGACAACGTCAGGATTTACGACCGCACCGGGGGCGCCCTGGAGCGGGTAATCCGGGCCGACCGCGCGACTCCCGTGCCGGGCTCGGGCAAATGGCTGCTCGACAATGTCCAGATCTACGACGCGAACATGAACGTGGTCGTTCACAAGCCGCGGCTCCTCGCGCTCGACGGCGTCACTCCGCAGCAGCTGACCCTCGCCAAGGTCGACCCGACGGAGCTCGATTATTTCACGCTCAAGCAGCGGATCGGCGAACTGGAGCGCGCGGGCCGTCCGACCGACGAGGCCAAGGCGGGCCTTGCGCACAAGATTTCCGGCCCGCTCTCGACGGTCCTGATGCCGCTGCTTGCCGCCGTCGCCGCGTTCGGCTTGGCGCGTTCCGGTCAGGTGCTCGTGCGCGCCTGCCTCGGTATGGCGCTCGGCTTCGCCTATTTCGTTGCCGACAACTTCAGCCTCGCCATGGGCAACGTCGGGACCTACCCGCCGCTGGTTGCGGCGTGGGCGCCATTCCTGCTGTTCCTGCTGATTGGCGAAACCGTGCTGATGCGGACGGAGGAATAGGGCCAAAGTGGATTGTCATGCTCGCCAGTCCCCGAACTGGCTGTGCGCGGCAATGGTGGAGAGGGCTGGATTCGAACCAGCGTACGCTTGCGCGGGCAGATTTACAGTCTGCTGCCTTTAACCACTCGGCCACCTCTCCACGAAGTGCAGGCAGGCGCGCCAAATGGCGGGGCAGGTATCACCTGTCAACGCGTTCCGGCTGCGGTCTTGCGAAGTCGCCGCTGTTCTCGCTTGGCGAGAGCAGCGCGCTCCAAATTCTCAACAGTCCCCCGGACTGTTGGAATTTGGAGCGGGTGAAGGGAATCGAACCCTCGTCGTAAGCTTGGAAGGCTTCTGCTCTACCATTGAGCTACACCCGCGTGCCCGGAGGCGGCACGCCCAATGCCATTGCCGCGTCGGCTGCGTCAACCGCATCTCGGGTTGACCGCCGCCAAGCGCTTGCACTAGCAGGTGATTCGATGACGCATCCTGCCGCCATGTCCGTGTTCTCTGCCGTCCACTCCTGGTGGCGCTCGGCTGCCGTGGCGGCGCGATGGCGCGACTGATCGACTGACACCCGATCATCGACTGCCCGCCCGCCCTCCGGCGGGCTTTTTTGTGGGCCATCAAGGACGCCCTCGAATGCTCACCGCTGCCCAGACTTACGCTGCTGCTGATCCGGCTTCGTCGCCGGTCCCCAATCCGCTGCCGCGGCTGCTGACTGGCGAGGACCTGCCGATCGCCGATGCCGAGCATCTGTTCGAGCGGCTGGTCATCGGCAAGCTCGAACCCGCCGAAATTGCCGGAATGCTGATCGCGCTACGAATGAAGGGCGAAACCGCCGAAGAGATGATTGGCGCCGCGCAGGCGCTGTCGGCGGCGGCGCTGCCGTTCGACCGCCCGGACTATCTCTATGCCGACTGCTGCGGGACAGGCGGCGATGGCTCGGGGCTCATCAACGTCTCCACCGCGACCGCGTTCGTCGCCGTCGGTTGCGGGCTACCCGTGGCCAAGCATGGCAATCGCAGCGTCAGTTCGCGCTGCGGATCGGCTGACGTTCTCGAAGCCATCGGCGCGACAATCGAGGTTTCGCCGGACAAGGCGCGCGATCTGCTCGACGAGACGGGTTTCTGCTTCCTGTTCGCGCCGGCCTATCATCCGGGCATGAAGCATGCTGCCCTGGTGCGGCGGCAGCTCGAGGTGCGGACGATCATGAACCTGCTCGGCCCCTGCATCAATCCGGCCCGGCCGCCGGTTCAGCTGCTCGGCGTCGCCGACCCGAAGATGCTTCGTCGGATCGCCCAGACGCTCGACGCGGTTGGCGTGCACGAAGCCCTGGTGGTCCATGGTTCGGGGCTCGACGAAGTGGCCCTGCACGGTGAGACGCGCGCTGTGCGGCTTTCCGGCGGGACGATTGAGGAGTTCGAGATCATGCCGGAGGATGCCGGTCTCGAGCGAGCGCCGCTCAAGGTGGTGACCGGCGGCGATGTCGAGGAGAACGCTGCGAGGTTCCAGGCGCTGCTCGCCGGGTGCGGCGGACAGGCGGAGGAAGACATCGTCGTCCTCAACACGGCTGCGCTGCTGACGACTGCAGGCAGGGCGGCGACCCTGCGTGAAGGCGCCGCGCTGGCTCGGGAATTCGATCGCCTCTGGAGCCGCGTCGGGAGCGCTGCACGCCTTCGTCGAGGCCAGCCGTGGCTGAGGGCATTCTCCGCGAGATCGTCGCTCGCAAGCGAACGGACCTGAAAGCGCGCTATGACGGCGTGTCGCTGGACTCCTTGCGGGCCGCCGCCACACGGACGAACCGCAGCCTCGCCGCGGCGATCGTCCGGTCCGGAGCCCGCTTCATCCTCGAGATCAAGAAGGCCTCGCCATCGGAAGGCGCGATCAGCCTCGCCGCAGATGTCGGCGCGATCGCGCAAGCCTATGCGCCCGTCGCCGACGCGCTCAGCGTGCTTGCGGACTCGGCTTACTTCGGCGGTTCGCTGGACGATGTCGCCACCGCTCGGCGGCACTTCGACGGGCCGATTCTCGCGAAGGACTTCTTCGTCGACCTGAGGCAGGTCGCCGAGGCGCGGGCCGCGGGCGCCGATGCGATCCTGGTGATGCTGTCGGTACTCGACGATGCCGACGCGAAGGCAATGATTGCCGAAGCGAAACGGTTCGACATGGATACGTTGGTCGAAGTTCACGACGAGGCCGAGATGCGGCGGGCGCTCGGGCTTGGCGCGGAGTTGATCGGGATCAACAACCGCGACCTGCGCGATCTGTCATCGACCTGTCAACGACCGAGCGGTTGGCGCGATTGCTGCCGGCTGCGTGCTGGTGTTCGAAATCGGGCATTGGCAGCAGGGCGGACGTGGAGCGGTTGTCCGGCAAGGTCGACGGTTTCCTGGTCGGCACGTCGCTGATGCGCGCGGCCGACCCGGGCCAGGCTGCGCGGGCGCTGGTGTTCGGCCGCGTGAAGCTGTGCGGAATGCGGCGCCAGAGGATGTCGCCGCGGCCGCGCCGGCGACCTTCGCCGGGTTCGTGTTGGTGCCGGGAACGCCGCGCCACGTCACAGTCGAGGAGGCGCCGCCGCTCGTTGGGCTGCGCGCGCCGCCGGCGTGTTGCCCGTCGGAGTCTTCCGCGATGCACCGGTCGCCGAGGTCGCCGAAGCCACGACACGGCTTAACTTGCATGCGGTCCAGCTGCACGGCCGCGAAGACACTGCCTATGTGGGCGCTCTGCGGGCCGCGCTGCGCGGCGGAACGGAAATCTGGACAGCCGAGCGGCGGGCGCGGGCACGGTCCGAACAGGGGCGGCGATCGCATCCTGTTCGACAATGCGGTGGCGGGGTCCGGCCGGGCGTTCGACTGGTCGCTGGTCGCCGATCATCCGGACTTCGGCCGCGCTGTGCTGGCGGGCGGCATCGGCGTCCACAACGCGCGCGCGGCGCAGCAGCTCGGCGTTTATGCGATCGACGTCGGCTCGTCGGTGGAGGCGTCGCCGGGCGTGAAGTCTCCGGAAAAGATTGCCGCCTTGTTCGATGCGCTGCGGCCCACATCCCGGCAGGAGGTCCGCGCATGCGCTTGAACGGCCGCTTCGGCCGCTTCGGCGGCTGCTACGTTCCCGAAATCCTGGTGCCGGCGCTCGAGCAGCTCGAGGGCGCGTTCCTCGACGCGCAACAGGACCCGGCGTTCGCGTCGGAGCTCGGTGCGCTGCTGTCGGGCTACGCGGGCCGGCCGACGCCGCTGACGCGCTGCCGCAACCTGCCGTCGAACATCTATCTGAAGCGCGAAGACCTGCTCCACGGCGGCGCGCACAAGACGAATCAGGTCTTGGGCCAGGGGCTGCTGGCGAAGCGGATGGGCAAAACGCGCCTGATCGCCGAGACCGGCGCCGGACAGCATGGGGTCGCCACTGCAATCGTCGGTGCGCTGCTCGGCTTCGAGACAATCATCTACATGGGCGCCGAGGACGTCGAGCGGCAGAAGCTCAACGTCTTCCGGATGCAGCTCATGGGCGCGACAGTTGTGCCGGTCGAAAGCGGCGGCCGAACGCTCAAGGACGCCATCAACGAAGCGCTGCGCGACTGGTCGGCAAGCTTCGAAACCACCCATTATCTGCTCGGCACTGCAGCCGGCCCGCACCCGTTCCCGACCATGGTCCGCGAGTTCCAGCGCATCATCGGCCGCGAGGCGCGGGCGCAAATCCTCGATCAGGTCGGGCGCTTGCCGGATGCCGTCGTCGCCTGCGTCGGCGGCGGCTCGAACGCGATCGGCCTGTTCGCCGACTTCATCCAGGATGACGTGCGGCTGATCGGTGTCGAGGCGGCGGGACGGGGATTGGACGGGCCGGACCACGGGGCGACCCTGCTTCGCGGCCGTCCCGGCATTCTCCACGGCGCCGAGACTTACCTCCTGCAGGACGAGGAGGGGCAGGTGGATGACACCTGGTCCGTTTCCGCGGGCCTCGATTATCCGGCGGTCGGGCCCGAGCACTCGCACCTCAAGGATTCCGGACGGGCGCAATATGTCGGCGCGACCGACGCCGAGGCGCTGGCGGCGTTCAAGGCGCTGGCGGAGAGCGAAGGCATCCTGTGCGCGTTCGAATCCGCCCATGCGCTCGCCCATGCGCTGAAGCTCGCTGAGCAGGAGCCGGGTAGCATCATCCTTGTCGGTCTGTCCGGTCGCGGCGACAAGGATGTGACCCAAGCTCAGGCCCTCCTGGGGGCAGGGTCTGATGGTGGTACTGGCCCAGCAGCTGCTGGGACCATCGGCATGAGCCGCTACCCCGCCATGTTCGAGCGCCTCGCCGCCAGGCGCGAAGCCGCCTTCGGCGCCTTCCTGATGCTGGGCGATCCCGACCTCCAAACCAGCGCGGCTCTGCTGGATGCCGTCGTCGAGGGCGGAGCGGACATGGTGGAGGTCGGCATCCCCTTCTCTGACCCCGTCGCCGACGGGCCGGTGATCCAGGCGGCTGCACAACGCGCCCTCGCGGCAGGTGTGCGGGTCGGCGATTGTTTCGACCTGATCGCTGGTTTCCGGGCACGGCATCCGGAGGTGCCTGTCGGCATCCTTACTTATGCGAACCTCGTGCTTGCTCGCGGCGGCTTCGCTCGCGACGCGGCCGAGGCCGGCGCCGACAGCCTGCTGATTGCGGACGTGCCCTCGCTCGAAGCGGAGCCTTTCGCATGGCAGATGGAGCAGGCGGGTATCGAGCCGGTGCTGATCGCGGCGGCGAACACTCCGGACGCGGCGCTGGCCCGCATCGCCACGCTGTCGAAGGCGTATACCTACTGCGTCAGCCGTTCCGGCATCACCGGCACGCACTCGGGCGGGACTTCGATGCGTCGCTGACCGCCAGGCTCAGGCAAGCCGGCGCGCCGCCGCCGGTATTCGGGTTCGGGATTTCGAAGCCGGAGCATGTGCGGGCGGCGATCGCAGCGGGCGCGTCCGGCGTCATCTGCGGCTCGGCGATCGTCGACTGCGCCGCGCGCGGCGGCGACGTTGCGGCGCTGGTGCGCTCGCTGAAGGCCGCGACACGGAACGACTCTGCCGCGCATTGATTGAATCGGCTCTGCAACGGAGTCGAGACAATGGCCGCGAGACCGATCTGGAGGGGGCAAATCCGGCTGGCGCTGGTGTCAATTCCGGTCGAGCTCTACTCGGCCACCAAGAGCGGCGCCGCGATCCAGTTCCATCAGGTCCACGAGCCGACCGGCAAACGCATCAAATATGAAAAGGTGGTGCCCGGCGTCGGGCCAGTGAACACGCGACGAGATCGTCAAGGGCTACGAAGTCTCGAAGGGCCATTACGTTCTTCTCGAGCCGGAAGAGATCGAGGCGGTGAAGCTCGAAAGCCGCAAGACGCTCGACCTCGTCCAGTTCGTCGACATGGACGGGATCGACGCCATGTATTTCGACCGGCCCTATTTCATCGTGCCCGCCGACGACCTCGCCGAAGAGGCGTTCGTGGTTCTCCGCGATGCCTTGCGGGCGGCGAAGAAGGTCGGCGTCGGACAACTGGCGATGCGCGGCCAGGAATATGTCGTCGCGATCAAGCCGTGCGGCCGCGGCATGCTTCTGGAGACGCTGCGCTATGCCGACGAGGTCAACAAGGCGCAGTCCTATTTCCGCGAGATCGGCGACGAAAAGCCGGACGCCGATCTGCTCGACATGGCCTCGATGCTGATCGAGCGGAAGGCCGGCAAGTTCGACCCGTCCGAGTTCCACAACCGCTACGTCGACGCGCTGCACGAGCTGATCAAGGAGAAGCAGCGCGCCAAGGGCGAGAAGATCATCCAGGACCCGGACGCCGACGCGCCGCCGCCCAAGGGCTCCAACGTCGTCGACCTGATGGCGGCGCTGAAGCGAAGCCTCGGCAGTGAGGAGGAGGGCGGCGCCAACGACAATGCCGGTGCCAAGAAGAAGCCGGCCGCTGCCAAGAAGCCGCGCGGCCGCGGCACGCCGCGAAGAAGGACGCCGGCGAAGAAGGCGCGCCGGCGGACGCAAGCGGGCCTGAGCCATGGCCAAACGGGTTCCGCTCGACATCGAGACCTACAACAAGAAGCGCGACTTCTCGAAGACGAAGGAGCCCAAGGGCCGCAAGCTCAAGGGCAAGGGCGACAGCTTCGTCGTCCAGAAGCACGACGCCTCGCGGCTGCACTGGGATTTCCGGCTGGAGCTCGACGGCGTCCTCAAGAGCTGGGCGGTGCCGAAGGGGCCGAGCCTCGACCCCGGGCAGAACCGGCTGGCGATGCGGACCGAGGACCACCCGCTCGATTACGGCGACTTCGAGGGCACCATCCCCAAGGGCGAATATGGCGGCGGCACGGTCATGCTGTGGGACCAGGGCCGCTGGGTGCCGGAGCCCGGCAAGGATCCGAGCAAGACGATCGAGGAAGGCCATCTCCACTTCACCCTCGAAGGCGAGCGGATGAAGGGGGAATGGGTGATGTTCCGGCTGAAGCCCAAGCCTGGCGAGAAGGCAGAGCCGTGGATGCTGAAGAAGGTCACCGACGAATATGCCGAGCCGGACGACGGCGACGCGCTGGTCGACAATTGCGTGACCAGCGTGACGACCGAGCCGGACCATGGCGGAGATCGCCGCCGGCGAGGACGTCTGGCGGTCCAACCGCGGCGGACAGAAGGGCGGCCGGGGCAAGAAGTCGACGGGCAAGGCGCCGCCGCCGTTCGAGGAACCGCAGCTGGCGACTTTGGTCGACGAGGTGCCGACCGGCAACGGCTGGATTCACGAGTATAAATACGACGGCTATCGGCTGCTGCTTGCGGTCGGCGACGGTGTCGCGACCGCGTGGACCCGCAACGGCAAGGACTGGAGCGACAAGTTCAAGGCACTGGTGAAGGCGGCGGCCAAGCTTCCCGCCGGCTGCCTGCTCGACGGCGAGGCGGCGGCGCTCGACGACGACGGCAAGCCGAGCTTCCAGCTGCTGCAGTCGACACTCAAGGAGAGCAAGGGCGCCAACCTCGTGTTCTACGCCTTCGACCTGCTGATCGATCGCGGCGAGGACATCCGCAAGCTGCCGAACATCGAGCGCAAGGAACGGCTGGCGGCGCTGCTCGACGGCGTGTCGCCGCCGATCCTTTACGGCGACCATGTCGTCGGCCGTGGCGAGGCCCTGTTCAACGAGGTGTGCAAGCAGGGCGGCGAGGGGATCGTCTCGAAGAAGGCCGACGCGCCCTATCGCGGCACCCGCACCCGCTGCTGGCTGAAGATCAAATGCATCCAGCGGCAGGAATTCGTGATCGTCGGCTGGACGCGAGAGCGACAAACGCCGCGGCTTCCGGTCGCTGCTGCTGGCCGCGAAGGAGGGCGGCAAGCTGACCTACGTCGGCAAGGTCGGCACCGGCTTCAACGCCAAGTCGATCGACGATCTGATGGAGCGGATGGAGCCGCTGGCGGTCGACAAGGCGCCGGTCGAGGTGCCGCGCGCGGACCGCAAGGGCGCGCACTTCATCAAGCCGCAGCTGGTCGCCGAAATCGCCTTCACCGAATTCACCGGCGACGGCATCCTCCGCCACCCGAGCTTCATCGGCGCTGCGCGAGGACAAGCCGGCGGCGCAGGTGGTGCGTCGAGACCCCGAAGCATCTCAGCAAGGCGGAGAAGAAGCGCGCACAAGACCGCCGAGAGCTTCGGCATCAAGCTCACCAACCCCGAGCGCGTCATCTATCCCGACGAGGGCCTGACCAAGCTCGACCTCGCCAATTATTATGCCGCGGTCGAGCCGCTGATCCTGATCGACGCCGCGCACCGGCCGATCACCCTGATCCGCTGTCCGCAGGGCCGCGCCAAGAAATGCTTCTTCCAGAAGCACGACAGCGGCACGTTCGGCGAGGACGTCAAGCATGTGCCGATCAAGGAGAAGGACGGCAGCGTCCAGGATTATCTCTACTTCGACGACATCAAGGGCCTGCTCGCCTGCGTGCAGATGGGCACGATCGAGTTCCACGGCTGGGGCAGCAAGGTCGACAAGGTCGAATATCCCGACCGGCTGGTGTTCGATCTCGATCCCGACGTCGGCCTCGACTTCGCCAAGGTGAAGGACGCGGCGGTGCGGCTGAAGGCGCTGCTCGAGGACCTCGGGCTGAAGACCTTCCCGCTGCTGTCGGGCGGCAAGGGCATCCACGTCGTCGCGCCGCTCGACGCGTCGAAGGACTGGACGGCGGTCAAGAGCTTCGCCGAGCGCTTCAGCCGCGCCATCGCCGAGGCCGAGCCGGAGATGTTCACCGCCAATATCCGCAAGGTGCAGCGGCAGGGCCGCATCTTCCTCGACTGGCTGCGCAACCAGCGCGGCGCGACGGCGGTGATGCCCTATGCGCGCGCGGGCCCGCGAAGGCGCGCCGGTGTCGGCGCCGATCGCCTGGGAAGAGCTCGACCGCTACGACAGCGGCCACCATTTCACCATCCGCGACGCCGACGAGCTTCTGGAGCGGGCAAGCTCGAAGATGCTGGCCGGCTGGGGCGAAGCGAAGCAGGCGCTGCCGGACGCCTGAGGCTGGGCCAGACGTGCTTTAAACTATTGTCTGCTCTCGACCCAAAGCGGACACTAGAAGTTCCGCACTAGATTGACGCCGCTGGGGACAGCTTTCCATTCTCCGTCGCGACATGGATCAGAACCCATTCCCATCCTGGTTCCCATTCCTTGCGATTGCCTGGCATTGTGTTCGTGATTGGCGCTTCCATCATGTTCAGGCGGAATTGTGGTAAGCCCGTGTTCCAGACTGTTCCGACTGACGCAATCTACGCTGACAGCGGGCGTCAGGGCGTTGGGCGCGCAACTGCCTGTTATCGCTGTCACAGACAAAGCGTTGTCTGTCGGTCCCCAAGTTCCCGTTCAACCTCATGTTCCTGCTGCATTATACGGACTTGAACGCACCATTCCGCTTCGCAACATCCCAAGTTAGGCGGCTCCTCGGACTTCGTCTGGGGAACTAATGTCATGGTGGATTACGGGGAAACGAGTTGCGGTTGAAGGTTCGCAATCCGCAAGCCTGCATTGACGCACTGGCCCACTCGTCGGTCCACGTTTCCGCGTAGTTTCCGCTTTCCACCCGATGGCGGACATTCAACCCGCCGATGTTTCGCGATAACTTGCCGGTATGCGCATTGCCCTGTTCGAGCCCGAGATTGCTGGGAACGTTGGCGCCGTTCTGCGGCTTGGCGCCTGCCTGGGGGTTGCTGTCGACCTGATCGAGCCGCTGGGCTTCGCTTGGGACGACCGGCGGGTGCGGCGGACGGCGATGGATTATATCGATCATGTCGAAATTGCCCGTCATGCGGGGTTGGAGGCGTTTCGTGCGACGATCGGCGCGTCGCGACTGGTGCTGTTCACGACCAAGGCCGATCAGTCGGCCTACGATTTCCGTTTCCAAGCCGACGACGTCCTGTTGTTCGGAAAGGAAAGCGCCGGGGTGCCGGCTGCCGTGGCGGACTCCTGCGACGCGCGGGTGCGGATTCCGATCCGGGCGGAGGTGCGGTCGTTGAACGTGGCGATGGCGGCGGCGCTCGCGCTTGGCGAAGCGTTTCGGCAGACCTCCGCCTTGCCGGGTTGAGTGAGGCAGATCCCGGCTCAAGCCCGGGATGACGTTGCTACCGATCTCCGCCAGCTCCACGCCCTTCGTCTCCCTCGCCAGCAGCGCGCTCACGCCGCTGATCGCGCAGGCGATGGCGACGTAGATCGACACCGGGACCGACGAGTGCAGGTCCTTGTACAGCCACAGAGCGATGATCGGGGCCAATGAGCCGGCGAAGATGGCGGTGAGCTGGTAGGCGATCGACACACCGGAATAGCGGATGCGGGTCGGGAACAGCTCGGTGATGAAGGCGGCCTGGGGCGCGTACATCGACGCGTGGAGGACGAGGCCGACGACGATCGCGAGAATAATCAGCGGCGTCGCTGCCGCTCGCCAGCATCGGGAAGAACAGGAAGCCGAAGATGCCGAGCCCGAAGCGCGCCGAACGCATAGACCGGGCGGCGGCCGATGCGGTCGGACAGGCTGGCGAGCAGCGGGATGGCGACGAACTGGACCGCCGCGCCGATCAGCAGGGCGTCGAGCGCCAGGCTGCGGCTGCGCTCGGCGACGTCGACGAGGAAGGTCAGCGAGAAGACGGTCAGGATGTAATAGCCGATGTTCTCGCCGACGCGCAGGCCGGCGCCGAGCAGGATGCCGCTTGGGCGCTCGCGGACGACGTCCATGATCGGCAGCTTCGGCGGTGCCTTGGCGGCCTCGAGCTCGGCCTCGAACATCGGGCTCTCGGCGACCCGGTTGCGGATGTACCAGCCGATGACGACCAGCACGGCCGACAGCAGGAAGGGCACGCGCCAGCCCCAGGCGATGAAGTCCGCTTCGCTCTGGAAGTTGGCCATCGAGCGCGAGGATTCCGGCCGAGAGCAGGCTGCCGAGCGGGACTCCGGCTTGCGGCCAGCTCGCCCAGATAGCCGCGATGCTTCGCGTCGCCGTGCTCGGCGACCATCAGCACCGCGCCGCCCCATTCGCCGCCGACCGCGAAGCCCTGGACGACGCGAAGGACGATCAGTCCAACGGGCGCCCATACGCCGATGCTGTCGTAGCCCGGCATGACCCCGATCAGGACGGTTGCGAGGCCCATCATCACGAGGCTCCACATCAGCAATTTCTTGCGGCCGATGCGGTCGCCGAAATGGCCGAAGACGATGCCGCCGAGCGGCCGCGCGACGAAGCCGACGGCGTAGGTGGCGAAGGCGAGCAGGGTGCCGACCAGCGGGTCGAACGAGGGGAAGAACAGCTTGTTGAAGACGAGGGCGGCGGCGGAGCCGTAGAGGAAGAAGTCGTACCACTCGATGGTGGTGCCGATCAGGCTGGCGAGGATGACGCGGCCAAGACCGCCCGGTCCCTTTGAATATGCTTCGGCCACTGCCTGCTCCCCTTAATTCGACACGCGCGCGACGAACGCTGCGACGTCGTTCGCGAAATGCTCCGGTTCGTCCGCGAACATGAAGTGGCCGGCATCAGGATAGACGAGGACGCGCCCGTCTTTCACCTTGGCTGCGAGCGCTCGCTGCGGGGCGATTGCCGTCTGGAAATCCTTGCCGCCGGCAATGAAGAGCAGCGGCATGGTGATCCGCTGCGGCCGGTCGAAGCGGTAGTTCATCAGGCCCTGCTCCATGAGCGGACCGCCGAGCGCTCCGGTGTTTGCGACGCCGGGAATGTGGTCGATCCAGTCGACGCGTTGGCGCACTTGCGGGTCGGGGAACATGTTGTCGTCGAAGAAGCGCTGTTGCGCCTCGCCCTGGAGGACTCCGAACGCGTCGCACTTGCGGCCCGGTGCCGCGGCAGCGACGGCCCTGGCGTAGAGTTCGGGGTGAACCGCGTGGATTCGGTCGCACAGGGCATCGATCGCCGCGGGCAGGTCGGGAACTGCACCGGTGAGAATCAGCCCGGCAACATTGTCCGGGTGATCGGCGGCATAATCCAGCGCGATCGGCGTTCCGGCGCTGTGGGCCAGCAGCACGAGCTTGCGGACGCCAAGCTGCCGGCGGACGGCGTCGACATCGGATTCGAGCAGCGCCAGCGAGTAGAATTTGGGGTCCTTCGGCCGCTCCGACTGGCCGGACCCGCGCTGGTCGAGATAGATCATTCGGACGCGCTTCTCGAGCGCCGGGCCGCCGAACGCCTGCATGGCCTGACTGCCCTCGCCAGGGCCGCCGTGGAGGAAGAGGACCGGGATGCCGTCCCGCGCACCGGCGACGCGGTACCAAAGTTCGATCCCGTCGCTGGTCTTGAGGCGATGCTCGCCGGTGCTGGCGCCCGGCGCAGAGGCGGCCGTTAGCGCAAGCAGCAGGACGACAAGGAACGCACGCATGACAATCTCCCCGGGTAACGCCTAGAAACAGCCGATGCGCAAGACCAGCCCCCTCATCCTTCCCCTCTTCCTGCTGACACTCACCGCCGCCGCGCCGGCGCCAGAGCAGCGCGGCTGCGGGCTCGGAGGCGGCGCGGGTGACGATCACGCGCGACGATTGGGGCATCGCTCACGTGCACGGGCATACCGACGCCGACGCGGTGTTCGGGATGATCTATGCGCAGGCGGAGGACGATTTTCCCCGGATCGAGGCGAATTACCTGACGGCGCTCGGACGCACCGCCGAGGCCGATGGCGACAAGGCGATCTGGCAGGATTTGCGGGCGCGGCTCTACGTCAGCGAGACCGAGCTCAAGGCCGATTACTGGAAGAGCCCGCAATCGATGCGGCGGCTGATGGATGCGTGGGCGGACGGGCTGAACTATTTCCTGGCGACACACCCGCAGGTGAAGCCGCGCGTGCTGACGCACTTCGAGCCCTGGATGGCGATGAGCTTCACCGAAGGCAGCATCGGCGGCGACATCGAGCGGATCGATTTGAAGAAGCTGGAAGCGTTCTATTCAGCCTCGCCGCGTCATGCTGAACTTGTTTCAGCATCCGCCCCTCAGACGTCCATTCACGTCGCACCATGGACCCTGAAACGAGTTCAGGGTGACGAGGAGAGGCAGCTCGAGCCGCAGGGCTCCAACGGCATTGCGATTGCGCCGAAGCTGACCGGCGGACGGCGCCCTTCTGCTGATCAACCCGCACACCAGCTTCTACTTCCGGTCCGAGCTGCAGATGAGCAGCGACGAGGGACTCGACGCCTATGGCGCGGCGACCTGGGGGCAGTTCTTCCTCTATCAGGGCTTCAACCCGCACGTCGGCTGGATGCACACGTCGAGCGGCGTCGACAATGTCGACGAGTTCGCGGAGACCGTCGAGCGGCGCGGCTCCGGCTATTGCTACCGCTACGGGAAGACCTGCCGGCCGCTGCGGGCGCGGCCGATCACCATTCGCTACCGCACCGCCGACGGGCATCTCGCCTCGCGCAGCTTCACGGCGTGGATGACCCACCGCGGGCCGATCGTCCGCCGCGAGAACGGCCGCTGGATTGCGTTCGCGATGATGGATCGGCCGGTCGAGGCGCTTCAGCAGAGCTTTCTCCGAACGAAGGCGAGCGACCTCGCGTCATTCATGGCGGTGTCTGAGCTGAAGGCGAACAGCTCCAACAATGCGGTGGTCGCCGACGACAAGGGCAACATCGCGGTGCTTGCGCCGGAGTTCATGCCCCGGCGCGACAACCGTTTCGACTATACGCGGCCGGTCGACGGCAGCGATCCGCGCGCGGACTGGCATGGGTTGCACGCGGTGTCGGAGCTTCCGAACACCATCGACCCGCCGACCGGATGGGCGTTCAACAGCAACGATTGGCTGTACTCCGCGGCGGGGCGCTATTCGCCGAAGCCGGCGAATTTCCCGGCCTACCTCGACACGGCCGGCGAGAGCTACCGGACCATCCACGCCACGCGGTTGCTGACGCAGCCCGGACCTTGGAGCCTCGATCGCCTGCAGACTGCGGCGTTCGACAGTGCGCAGCCCTCGTTCGAGGTACTGGTGCCGATGCTGGTCGCGGCGTGGCAGGCGCTTCCGGCCAGCGATCCGCGGCGCGCCCGGCTCTCGCAGCCGGTCGCGGCGCTGGCGAGCTGGGATAAGCGCTGGTCGGTCGCCTCCGTGCCAAACACGCTCGCCCAGTTCTGGGGCGACGAGCTTGCCAAGGCGGCTACCTCGCGCGACTGGAACGACCACCGGAACGTCTTCCGCCACATGGAAGCGCTCAGTCCCGAGGAAAAGATCGCGACCTTCACGCGCGGCCTTGACCGGCTCGAGCGGGACTTCGGCGGCTGGCGGGTGCCATGGGGCGAGGTCAACCGCTTCCAGCGCATCTCGCCCGCTATCGAAGGCGCTGTTCGACGATTCGAAGCCGAGTATTCCGGTCGGTTTCACCTCGAACAAATGGGGCTCGCTCGCCTCCTTCGGAGCCTCGCAGAAGCCGGGAACGAAGAAGTGGTACGGCACCAACGGCAACAGCTTCGTCGCCGTGGTCGAGTTCGGCAAGCGAGTCCGGGCGCGAGCGGTGACCGCCGGCGGCGAGAGCGGGCATCCCGGCTCGCCGCACTTCGACGACGAGGCGCAGCGCTACGTCTCCGGCAACCTCCGCGACGTCTATTTCTACCCGGACCAGCTCAAGGGCCACACCGAGCGGACCTACCGCCCCGGCGAGTGAGCCTCAGGCGGCGAGCGCCTCGTCCTCCTCCGACGCCTCGGCGTCGAACCGAAGCCGCATGAGCCGCGCGGGCATCTCGACTCCGCGGGCACAGCTCATCCTCGGCGCGATGAGCCCGGCGGAGACGAAGCCGAGCTTGTCGAGCACCCGCGCGGAGGCCGGATTGTCGATGAAGTGCGAGGCTTCGAGCTGGGGCAGGCGAAGCGCGCGGGCGATGGCGATGAGCGCCGTGCACGCCTCGGTCGCGAAGCCGCGGCTCCAGTGGGAGCGCGCGATCCAATAGCCCATTTCGACCGCTCCGGATGGACGCCGGCCGAGCCCGCACGAGCCGATGAGGTTCGGCGCTCCGGCCGTGCGCTCGAACACCAGGAATGACGGAAGCACCGGATCGCGCGGGCTGGCGAGGAACGCCTCGGCGTCGCGGACGCGCGTAGGGCCACGGCGCCGTCGAGAGGTTGCGCACGACGCACTCGTCCCCGATCGCCTGCGCAAGCGCGGGCGCATCTTCCGGGAAGCCGGGCCGCAGCAGCAGTCGTGGCGTTCTTGCGAACATTGTCCTTCTCCTCGTCGGCCGCATGACAGCGGCCGGTGACAGGGAGAAGACAAAGAAAAAGGGGAGGTCCCTTCCGGGGCTCCCCTTCTCCCTTATCGTGGTCTCGATCTGTTGGAGATCTCGTCCGGGCCGCCCCTTGTGGGAACGGTCCCTTTCTGACCGTTCCTATTCGCTCGCTTCCGTAAATGCACGGCATAATATGCACGTATTTGCGGCCGAGCTTGCCGTCACGGAACGTGACTTGGCCGTCGGTAAGCGCAAAAAGCGTGTGGTCCTTGCCCAGGCCGACGTTGTCGCCCGGGTGCCACTTGGTGCCGCGCTGGCGCACGATGATGTTGCCCGCGCGCGCCGACTGGCCGCCGAACAACTTCACGCCGAGGCGCTTGCTTTCACTGTCGCGGCCGTTGCGTGACGAGCCGCCTGCCTTCTTATGTGCCATGAGCGTTACTTAGCCTTCGGAGTCTTCTTGGCCGCGCGCCTTAGCAGGCGCAGCATTTTCTGTCGACGGGGTTTCGGCCGTCGGCTTGTCCTTCGCGGCCGCCTTGGCCTTCGCCGGCTTGGCGGACGCGTCCGGCGCGCCCTCGCCCTTGTGGGGCGGATTGGCCTGCTGCTCGATTGTCCGGAGCCGGATTCGGCGTCGGCTGCGCGTCGACCTTGGCCGGAGCGCTCGGATCGGCCTTCGGGGCCGGCGCCTTCGCGGGAGCCGCCTCGGGCTTCGCCGCCTTCGCAGCCTTGGCCGGCGCCGCCTTCTCTTCCTTGTGATCGCCGATTGCGACGATCTTCAGGATGGTGTGCTGCTGCCGGTGGCCCTTCTTGCGGCGATAGTTGTGCCGGCGCCGCTTCTTGAAGACGGTGACCTTGTCGGCTTTCGCCTGGGCGACGATCTCGGCGGCGACGGTCAGACCGTCGGTCGACTTCAGGTCCGAGCCTTCGCCGGCCAACAGGACTTCGCCGAGGGTGATCTTGTCACCCGCATTGCCGTCGAGCTTCTCGACAACGATCTTATCTCCCGGGGCGACGCGATATTGCTTGCCGCCGGTGCGCACGACTGCGAACATGGCTCTTCTCTTCTCTCGAAACTGACTTCCGACGCGCCTCTCGCGTGTCGTAAACACCGCAGCGACCGGAAAGGGCGCCGCCTATGGCAGGCGCCCCATGCTGTCAACCGCGCGGCGGCTCCAAGGGGATGTTGCACCGCAACAACAGTCCTCGGCAATTCCGCTGCGTCGCCGTGGCAACCGCTTGCAATGAAGCCCTTTCCTTAATCTGCTGCAAGCGTGCGGCTCCCGGTCTTCCTGGAGGCAGAGGACCGCGCCGTCGTTCGGCGTCCGGGAAAGCCGGGCGCGCAAGTCAGCAGCAGGACAAGGGGCAGTCATGGATCAGCATCACACCAACGTGCAGCACGGTCGCGGTAGCGCGGGACGCGCGGCGATGCTCGCCACCGCTTCGGCCCTCGCGCTGCTGTGCTCGGCGCCGTTGCAAGCGCAGGCCGACACGCAGCCGGCGCAGACGCCCGCGGGTCCGACCGGCGCCGCGCAGAACCAGCAGGGCGCAAATCCCGCGTCCGCGCCAACGCCGCAGTCGAGCGCCGACGCAACCAGCCCGGCCGGCGACAACGAGATCGTCGTGACTGGCACGCGCGCGGCGGGTCGGTCGAGGCTCGACACTGCGGCCCCCGTCGACGTGCTCTCCAACGCCAGTCTTCAGCATCAGGGAACGACGGAGCTCGGCGCGGCCCTTTCGACGGTCGCGCCGTCGATCGATTTCCCACGGCCCTCCGCGACCGACGCGACCGACGCCATCCGGCCGGCAACTCTGCGCGGCCTGTCGCCGGACGAGACGCTGGTGCTGATCAACAACATTCGGGCCCATTCGTCCGCGTCGCTGAACGTCAACAGCTCGGTCGGCCGGGGCGCGGCTGCCGTCGACCTCAACACCGTTCCCACCGCGGCTCTCGACCGGATCGAAGTCCTGCGTGACGGCGCGTCGGCCCAGTACGGATCGGACGCGATCGCCGGGGTCATCAACCTCCGCCTGCGCCAGGCGCGGTCGGGCGGCTCCGTCTCCGTGACCCACGGCTTCTACGACACCGACGTCGTCACCTCGCGCGACAGTCACCACGTGACCGGCGAGCCGGCGACAACGATCGACGCCTGGAAGGGCATCGGCTTCGGCTCCGACGGCTACCTGACGCTGTCCGGGCAATATCTCCACCGAGAGCCGACCAACCGGTCGGACTTGCCGGCCGCAGCCGCGGCCCAGCCGACCGAGGGGCCGACCCTGCGGGGGCGCTTCGGCGACCCTTACGTGAACCAGATCAACGGCTTCGCCAATGCGGGCACGTCGATCTCGCCGGACTGGAACCTCTACGGCTGGCTCGGCTACCAGCGCCGCCACACGTCGAGCGCGGCGTTCCCGAGGCCGACCAGCGGCGGTACCGCGGGCAATGCGGCGCTGGCGGGTTATCCGCAGGGCTTCATCCCGCTGATCGACACGGTCTCGAAGGACCTCAACAGCGCCGTCGGAATCAAGGGCACCGTCGGGAACGGCTGGGACGTCGACCTCAGCGCCAGCTATGGCCGCAACAAGGTCGCGTTCCGAACCGAGCATTCCGCCAATTATGCTTACGGCGCCGACACTCCGCACAGCTTCTACGACGGCGCGGTCATCTACGACCAGCTGGTCGGCAACCTCGACGTGACGAAGACGCTGCCGGTCTTCGAGTCGCTCAACCTCGCCTTCGGTCTCGAGGCGCGGCGCGAGGGCTATCAGATCACGCCGGGCGAGCAGGCATCCTACGGTTATCCGGACAGCGGCCCCGGTCTCGGCGCACCCGGAGCGCAGGGCTTCGGCGGCTTCTCGCCGCTGAACGCGATCAAGCGCCACCGGGAGAACGGCAGCGCCTATATCGATGCCGAAGCGCAGGTTACGCCGAAGTTCCTGCTCGCCGCGGCCGTGCGCGGCGAGACCTATTCGGACTTCGGCGAGGTCGCGACCGGCAAGCTGTCGGCGCGCTACGACTTCAGCCATGCGTTTGCGCTGCGCGGCACAATCTCGACGGGCTTTCGGGCGCCCGCGCTGCAACAGCAGTATTTCACCTCAATTTCGTCGGTGATCGTCGCCGGGGAGCCGCTACCGGTGCTGACGGGCACCTTCCCGTCGACGGACCCGGTCGCCAAGGCTCTCGGCGGACTGCCGCTGCGGCCGGAGAAGTCGACGAACTTCTCGCTCGGATCGGTGATCCGCTTCGGCGGCTTCGACCTGACGGTGGATGGCTATTACATCAAGTTGCGCGATCAGCTCGCACTGTCGGAGAACCTTGCGGCGCCCGGGCTGCTGCCGCCCGACGTCACCGCCGCTCGCTTCTTCATCAACGGCATCGCCTCGCACACCGAAGGCGTCGACGTCGGTCGGCCATTATCGCCTCGCACACGGGTTCGGCGGGCGTGTTCGATTTCACCGCCGCCGCCAATGTGAACAAGATTGTGGTGACTCACGTGCCGACGTCCACGTCGGAGCTGACCGCGACGCTGTTCGGGCGCAATCGCCTGCTGACGCTTACCGAGGGCACGCCCGGGGAGAAGGTCAGCGGCGCGGTCGATTGGTCGCTCGGCAATCTCGGCGCCACCGGCCGCGTCACCTATTACGGCGACGTCAACGAGCCGAGCACGGTCGAGGCCAACGATCTCCATACCGGCAGGCATGCGATCACCGACCTCGAGGTGCGCTATCAGCCGCACACCGGCCCGCAGCTTGCGGTCGGCGTGCAGAACCTGTTCGACGTCTATCCGGACCGGGTTCCGGGCAATCTCAACGCCAACAGCGGGCTGCTCGGCTTCCCGTTCTACTCGCCGTTCGGCTTCAACGGGCGGTATATCTACGGACGCGTCGGCGTGAATTTCTGATGATGGCCGGGAGGGCTTCGGCCCTCCCTCGCATCAGTTCATGAGGCCGGGGCGCAGGCGATAGCCGTCGGCGTCGGTGCGATCGAGCATGGTCGCAAGCGCCGGATGATCGACCGGCTCATCGCTTTCATCGGCGACCAGGTTCTGCTGGCTGACGTAGGCGATGTAGCTGCTCTCGGCATTTTCGGCGAGCAGATGGTAGAAGGGCTGGTCCCTGGCCGGACGGATTTCCTCGGGAATCGCCTCGTACCATTCGTCGCTGTTGGAGAAGACCGGGTCGACGTCGAAGATCACGCCGCGGAAGTCGAACAGGCGGTGACGAACGACGTCGCCGATCCCGAAACTGCGCGCTGGGCATGTCGATCGGCGTGGCCATTGGGTGTGAACGTTCGAGCGGCGACATGGCTTCCTATCTAAGTGCGGCTCGAGGCTAGGCAAGGCAGCGGGCCGCTGCTAGAGGCCGCGCCCGACCCGCAGCCGGCTTTCGCCCGGCGGTGCGCGCCCTTCGCGGAGAGGTGGCTGAGTGGTCGAAAGCACCGCACTCGAAATGCGGCGTACGGGCAACCGTACCGTGGGTTCGAATCCCACCCTCTCCGCCACATTGTGAGAACCTGAAGAGATGTTCGGGCCCGTTACCAGGGCTCGCAGTCCGGTCTGGGGCACAGCTCCACACCGCCTCCGAAAGAGCGGTACCGAAGTATCGAGGCTTTCGCATTGTCGTGCTCACCGCTCGGTTTGCCGCAAGTTGAGCTTGAAGTAATCGCTGCTACGAAGTGAGTTCGCGCAACCTCGTGTTATCGGTTGTTACGGTAACGAATAGTAATGCTTGACCAATCAATGGCACCACCCCGATAACGACGAGCGTCACGAGGTATTCACCTTTCGTTTTCTGCTGAATGATTAATGTTAATTCCGTGCCGTTGTCCGGCAATTGCAGAGAGACTTAGGTAAAAGCTTCCAAGCCTACGAGCGGAGCTGTTCATCCGCTGAGTAAGGTTGCATCCATTGCCAATTCCCCGGGGGGTTCATGGCCACGATTAACGTTTCGACGACTGCGCAACTGAAGACGGCTCTTTCGTCCGCCCATGGTGGGGACACAATTCTGCTGGCCACCCGAACATATTCCGGCGTCAGTCTGGCCGACTATCATTTCAGCTCTGCGGTTACGATCACGTCCGCGAACGCCGCAGACCCCGCCAAGCTCACGGACCTCAATATCAAAAACTCGTCAGGACTGACGTTCAGCAAGCTTGAACTGATTCAAGTTCCAGCACGGATGTCTACCCATTCCGAGTGGAAAGCTCGTCCCACGTCACTCTGACGGGCCTGTGGGTTCACGGATCGTTGGACGGCAACCCACAAGACGACGGGCAATCGCTGTTCATCCGTAACAGCAGTTATGTCACTGTCTCCGACTCCGAATTCGAGCAGGCTTACAACGCGCTCAACCAACTCAATAACAATCATCTTCAGATTACTGATAATTCTTTTCACGATATTCGCTGTGACGAAATCCGGGGCGGCGGGTCATCCTACGTCACCATCTCGGGGAACACGTTCACCGATTTTCACAACGAAGCGGGAGATCACTCGGACGCCATTCAATTCTGGACCACCAATACGACTTCCTCGGCCCACGACATCCTCGTTACCGGCAACCTTATCACCAGAGGCGACGGCTCGGCCGTACAAGGCGTTTCTTTAGAGATCAGGTGGGCACATTGCCTTACAGCAACGTCACGATCAGCAGCAACATGCTCGAAGGAACCACTTACAACGGCATTTACGTTGAGGGGGCTCATTCTGGATACAATTTCAGGGAACGTTGTCGCCGGGCTGCCGGGTCAGAAGAGCTGGATTCAGCCTGGACAAGTTCCTTGGCGCGACCGTCGCAACAATTCGGCAGGTACGCTTGAAACAGAACGGCACCGCTAATCTAAATAGCGGCACTCAGATCGCGGTAAGTAACTTCCATGTCCTGCTGCCGACCGTCGCTCAGGCCGGTCGACTGCTAAGTCGATGGCTCGCGACACACGCGACAGTTGCGGGCATCTACCGCGATGGCGTTGTCGGACCTCTTCCAGTGCAGCCAGACGACCAGCACGACCAACGACCAGCACCACCAGCACGACCAGCGCGACTCAGCACGACCACCGACACGATCACGACGGCAATCACATCGGACGGTCATCCACGGAAGTCTAGGCGGTCGGTGACGCTTCTTCCAACGTCACTCCACGGTGGCGACGGCAACGACATGCTTTCCGGGATGGGCGGAAATGACGCGCTGATCGGCGGCGCAGGCGTCGACAAGCTCACCGGCGGCGCCGGCTCTGACAACCTGACGGGCGACACTGGCAATGACAGTCTGTCGGGCGGCGACGGCAACGACACGCTGGCCGGCGGTGTAGGAAAAGACACGCAGACTGGGGGCGTGGGGAATGACCTTTTCGTGTTCGAACAACGGAAGCATCGAAAACGATCGTATCACCGACTTCACCTCCCATCAGGACCGGATCGACCTTTCCGGTATCGATGCCAATGCTGGCGCCGCCGGAGACCAGAGCTTCAGCTTTGTTGGTTCAAGCGCGTTCAGCCACACCGCCGGGCAACTGCACTACCAGCAAATCAGCGGCAGCACTTACGTCTACACGGACACCAACGGGGACAGCATCGCCCATTTCACGATACACCTGGACGGCTTGCACGCGTTAACCAGCAGCGATTTCATTCTTTGAGAGGGAAATGCAGCTCTTCGAGCGCGACGGCCCACGGAGCACACGCGCATATGCCCGCTCGGGCCGTTGAACAGGGTTCGAAGCCCTGACAGTTGATGTTGCGGGCAAAGGGAAGCGGCTTATCAGCCGGTACCCGGTCAGCCAGAACTGCGGAACGATAGGCGCTCGCGACCACGACCGTGATGGGCTCCCAGCCAGACGATCAACGACATCCAACACGGATGCCTGCCATGCCGGCATGGCGTAATCGAACGCCTGCTCGAACTTGTGCAAATCAGAGCGGGGTTTTGAGCGGGCGCGCACGCCCTGGTCGGCCAGATACGCTGGTGGCGATCAGGAAGCACCTTGGCGGCGGGCGAGGGAGCGCTTGCGGCATTCGCTCATGACGCATTCGGCGAGGAGCCGAACCAGCTCGTCTCGCCCGCGCCGGCGACGTGATCAGGTCGCGCCGGAGGGCAGCGATCGGGAGCGTCGTTCCAACGTTTCTGCCATTTGCCGACGACCCCGTCGGCGAGATCGAGCGCGGAGGTGGGGCTTCCGCGCTGGTCCTCGACCACGTTGAGGACATCGCGGGTCCGGGCTGCTGCCATCATCGTCTTGACGAAGTTGCTTCCGAAACGGACTGTTTACACCCAACGCGGTGCGGACGATCGCGTGGCGCGGGTTCGCCGCGCGAACGCGGTCTTCGCCTTCGAGCTTGCTTCGCCCATAAACACCGAGCGGCGAGGTTCGGCGCCTCCTCGGCATAAGGTTCGTTGACTCCGGCCATCGAAAACATAATCCGTGGAAATCTGGATGACCGCGGCGTCGACGAGGGCGGCTGCAGCAGCGACTACGCCGGCCGCCTCCGCATTGATGCGGAAGGCAAGGTCCGTAAGGTCATCCTCCGCTTTGTCGACGGCGGTGTATGCGGCTGCGTTGATGACCAGCTGCGGGCGGATCGCTTCAGCAATACATC
>CAWGRB010000051.1:0-30848 GCA_963824845.1 uncultured Alphaproteobacteria bacterium | reverse complement strand
TCTCCTGCGGCAGGAGTATTTAAGCTAAGGCCTCACTCGAATCCTTGCGTTTGTGAGTACACCGCATCGGCTTTGGCTGCCAAATTCACGGGCCTGCGACGAGCCGCTTGAGGGACGACCACATGACCGTCACATCCGCGGGGCACGAGGGCCATGAGCATCTTGTGCTCCACGGGCATCGTGATGCAAGCCGCCCGCGCTGTTCTCGCCTGGGTGATCCGCACACCGTCGCACGGCGCAACAAGGCCGACGGCAGCCACGGCGGCGGATTGCGCCGCGGAAGCGATTATACTGGAGGACTTTGCGGCCGTGGCTGCCAGCATTCCGGTGATTTCCGAAGAACGCGCCATGCCTGCCGACGCAAGGGCGGCGACGCGCGCTCTCTTCGTCGATCCCCTCGACGGCACGCGCGAGATGTCAACGGCAGCGCCGAATACACGGTCAACGTCGCGCTGATAGCCGATGGCCGACCGGTCCTCGGCGTGGTCGCGGCGCCGGCGCAAGGCGTGTTGTGGCGGGGCCGCGTCGGTCACGGCGCCGAGCGCATCCCCGCGACCGCGCCTTCGCTGCGACGGGTCAGCCTGGCCCTTGCCCGTGGCGGTGCGCAAGTGCGATCCGACAAACCTGACGGCGCTGGTGTCGCGCTCGCATCTGGATGCCCGGACGACAGATTTTCTCACCCGTTTTCCGGATGTTCGGACGCTTCCCCTCTGCGGCTCAGCGCTAAAAATCTTGCCGCCTCGCCGAAGGCGCGGCGGACCTCATCCAAGGGCCTGGCGCTGATGATCTGCTGGGACGTCGCAGCGGGTCATGCCGTGCTTGCGGCGGCCGGCGGCGATGTCACGCAGCCGGACGGTCGGCCATTGGCCTATGACGCGGCCAGCGGCACGCTGATCCCGGCGTTTGTCGCCTGGGGGGATTGCACGCTCATGGGTGCCTGGGCGACCTGAACCGGTCAAGGACGACCCCCTCACGGCAGAAGCGTCTTCAGCTTCGGCCAGGCCTGCAACGCTTCGGCCAGAACGGAATACCGGCTGCGCCGTGAAGGCGTCGCGGCTGGTGGTGTCGTAGAAAAAATAGAGGCGGTTCTTATGGATCAGCCAGATCTGCGGATTTCCCGCCGTCGCCACCCCGCGCGCCACCGCCAGCGGGTCGTAGCCGCCGAAGACCGGCGCATAGATGCCCGGGTCGTTTGCGAAGGCAGCGCGGTTGCCGACATTGCGGAAAACGCCACACCGCACCGGCATAATGCAGTTCGTGACTGCCATACCGAGAAGCGCCTTATGGTCGGTGAAATAGCCCACCGGATCGAAGCCCCCGATAGCGAGGCCGCTGCAGGCGATCGACCACCACGCGCTCCGTGATCGAGGCCCGGCTTGTGGGAGGCGCTCCATACCGGGAGGCCTGCGACACAGGCGACGCCGGCAAAGACAAAAAAGAGCGCTGCGCTTCCGCTGGTGCCGTCCTGAAGTCATAGTCGCTGACCCTCATCGTTTTCCGATTTCTCTGCTGGTGGGGGGTCTGATTTTAGGCCGCGCTTGTGAGCAAGCGGTTAAGCGGGGAAAATCCCTTAAAGGAGCAGACGATGTGCGCCGTCTTTCGATTCCTGGCGATCGGACTATTCCGTGGCCGGCTTTGCCTTCGTGGCGATGGACACGCCAGGGCAGGCACAAAACCGGCGGCACGATGAGTTTTCTCCCTCTGGAGGTCATAGACGCCGGCCACAAATTCTTCGGCACCGTATCACGCGACCTTGCCGGCGTCGTCGAAGAAGGCGGTCAGCCAATGGGGCCAGCCCAACGGCTACATCCTCGGCGAAGAAGCGGGCGGCGCCTTCTTCGGCGGGCTGCGCTATGGCGAGGGCACCCTCTATACCAAGAACGCCGGGGACCTGACGCGTCTACTGGCAAGGTCCGTCGGTCGGCTGTCGACTTCGGCGGCGAAGGCGCGCGGACGATGATGCTGGTTTATCAACCTGCCGGCGACGCGGCGTATCTACCAGCGTTTGCCGGCGTCGACGGCTCGGCCTATTTCATCGGCGGCTTGGGGATGACGGCCCTGACCGCGAACAATATCGTCGTCGCTCCGATCCGTTCCGGTGTCGGCTTGCGGCTTGGCGCCAATATCGGATACCTCAAGTTCACCCCGGAGGCGACGAGGAACCCGTTCTAAAGCAGATCGTTGCTTCAAAGCAGGCCCAGAAGCTCAGGCAGTTTGCCGCCTGAGGGAGCGCGCCCTATCCCGGCACCGCCCCGCAGGTGGCGCATTGGTATGTGCGGCATAAATCGCAACGGCATCTCATCTTGTCGCCACGCGCGAGATAAGATTAACGAGCGGTTACTGTGGCGGCCTGATCCTGCGCATGGCATGCTGTAATTTCAATTTCGCGCGGAGGCGTTGCGTCGTGATCGAACCGATCATGTATTTCGGCATAGGGTTTCTGGTGGCGAGCCTTGTCGGGCTTGTTTTCATGCCTCTGGTCCATTCCCGCGCCGTGCGGCTGACGATGCGGCGGGTGGAGGCCTCGACGCCCTTGTCGATGGCCGAAATCCAGGCCGATAAAGACCATCTGCGGGCGGAATTCGCACTCGCGACGCGCCGTCTGGAGATGGCGCTCGAACAGACCAATGCACGGATGGCCGGACAGCTTGCTGAAATCGGCCGCAAGTCCGACGCCATCAGCCGGCTCAAGCTCGTCCTCGACGAAAGGCAGCCGCCACCCTCTCGCTCGAGTTCAGGAACAGATGCTGCGCGAACAGGTGCGCGTGGCCGAAGGCGAGATCAGCGCCAAGACCGCGACGTTGCAGGAACGCGACAACAGCCTGACCAAGATCAGCGAAGAACTGGCAAACACAGTCGGCGAACTGGAAAGCCGGACGGCGATATCCAACAGCCAGCGCATCGAACTCGTGACGGCGCAAACGCAATTGCAGGCCATCGAGCAACGGATGGTCGAGACGTCGCACGATCTTCAGCAGTCGCAAAATGAGCTCGATCGCGAACGCCAGCTCATGCACGAGACATCACAAAAACTGGGAAGCGCCCGCCAACAGATTGCGAGTTTCCAGGATCAGGTTGCAGGCCTCGAGCGCACCATCATCGCCCAGCAGGCCGAGGCGGAGCAGCATGGCCGGCGCGTGCAGGAACTTGAAGGACAGGTCGCAACACCGCACAGATTGCCGGGCACGATGAACACCTGGCCAAGGTTTTGACAAGGAACGAGCAGGCGCGCCTGACCGAAGAAGGATTGCGCAACAAGCTCGCGAAGATGGAGCAGCGCCATTCCACCGAGGCGGAGGAATTGCGCAACCAGCGCCAGGCAGCCGAAGAACAGCTTGATCGCTTGCGTGCGAAGCGGGCAAACCTTCACAAGCAGATCGCCGCCGCCAAGCAGGCGAGCGACGCCGAGCGCACCGAACTGTTGCAGAAACCCGCCGGCGGACAACAGGCCGGGGAAAATGCATCCGCTGGCGCTGCGCAAGCAACTTGCCGAGGCGAAGCGGGCCGTAGAGGCCGAGCGCATCGCCCTGCACAAGCAACTTGCGGACGTCAAACAGGCGGCGGACGCGGAGCGCGCCGTCCTGCAAAAGCAGCTCGCCGAGGCAAAGCAGATCGCTAGCGCAGCGGCGTTCAAGCCATCGGCCAAAATTGCGCCATCGACGGACTACGCCGACAACGCGCTGCTGCGTGAACGCATCAACGATGTCGCCGCCGAAGTTGCGCGCCTGACCATGGAACTCGAAGGCCCGAATTCACCCATCGAGGCCATCCTCGCCAAGGAATCCGATCGCGCGCACCGGCGCGAAAGATATCGCGAAGGACAAGAACGGCTCCGGCGCCGTGAATGGCGCAACCGAAGCAAGCCTCGCCGACCTATCCGCGCCCTGCAGCAGCGCAGCGCACGTCAACGCGCACCGGTCTGACCGTTTGCGCTTCCGACAGCGTCGGGAAGTCATTGACGACAACGAGATCAAAAATGCAAAAAGCCCCGCGAATGCGGGGCTTTTTGTGCGGGGAAGATGGTGGGCGCGACAGGGATTGAACCTGTGACCCCTCCCGTGTGAAGGGAGTGCTCTCCCGCTGAGCTACGCGCCCAGCTTCCGAAATTGGCCGGAGTTCGGCGGTTGTAGAAGCCGTGAGCCGCGGGTGTCAAGGCAGCAGGCTGGCAGGCTTTTTGGGCCGCCCATCAATGATGGTGTCGTCCCCGTGTTGGTGGTCACCGCCATGATGGTGGTCGTGGCCAAGATCATGACCATGTCCATGATGATGCCCATGCTCGTGCGACGGCGGAATGGTTTCCGGTTCGGAATAACCGGTCATCATCGCTTCCATCGCCCGCCGCAGAGGGTCCTCATGCAACGCGACATGACCCGAGAGAAAACCGGCCAACCGCGCATAGACCAGCGCCTGTGCCGCAAGACGCTCGTACCGCTTTCCGGAATCGGCAGCTTGCGCATCCCGCGCCGCGTGGGCGAGCGCGTCGGAGAACAGCTTGTCCATATACGCGTGCAGGCCTTCGCCAGCCGGGTCCGCCGAGAGAGCGAGCGGGAGTTATGCATGAACCGGGCCATAAGCTGGTCCTCGAGATGCGCCCGCTGGTCGTGTTCTTCCACGTCACCGCACATCAACTCTTCTCCTCGTTCGAGACTGCATAGTCGCGGCGCTTATCGCGATCAGCGCGGCAACCCGTTCAGTAGCCTTCGGCGTTCTCGAGTTGCTCGAACCAGTCGAACCCCATCGGCTTCACGATGCGGCTGTTGATGACGATGATCCGCGCTTCCTGCGTCGCATCGGCATTGACGTGCTTGTGGGCACAATAGGGCGGGATATAGACGAAGTCGCCCTGGCTCCATTCGAATTTCTGCGGCTCCTGCGCCCATTCGAATTCCATCTTTTCGTTGCAGTCCGAATTTCACGTCCCAATGCAGGTCGTAGCCCGAGCCCTCGATGACATAGAATACCTCCTCCGTCAGGTGCCTGTGCGTTCCCGATGCTTTTCCCGGCGGCAGGAATTGCATGTACATGTCGAGGCAGCATTCCTTGGTGCCCATCTTCTCGTTGATGATCCACTTGATGAGGCCATCGGGAGAGCGCTCAAGCGGCATCTCTGCCGACTTCACCACGTTCATACGCGCGTCGTAGTCCTTGCGGAATTGCTCCGACGCCTTGAGGGCTTCGGCATAGAAATCCACGTGTTTCACCTCGGCATGGGCTTTGTCGCGCTCGCGCGGATCGATCATTCTGCTCATCTTGTGGTTCTCTCAATCACGTATAGACAGAGGTGCATTTGCCGGCGGATGTTCAACCCGCAACGTCAACGCGTGTGAAAAATGTCGGCAAAAACCTTATTCCACTTGTCGCTGTCGTCCAGCACGGCCTTGTAGTCGATCAATTTGAGACTGAGATCGGCCGGCGGCTCTTTGACCTTGCGGTTGACGACAAAGTAGTTGCGGTCGAGATAGATTTTTTGCGTATCCGTCAGCAGAAAATCGTAATACAGCGCCGCCGCATAGGGGTGCCTCGCCTTGTTCGATACGCCGACGCCGACCGGCAGAGCGAGCGTCGGCTTGAGGAAGAAATAGTCGACCGGCGCGCCTTCCTTGACCAGTTGCTTGGCACGATAATCATAGGCGGTCAGCGCAGGAATCTCTCCTGCGGCCACGAGATTGGCGAGCAGCGTGTGCCCCTTGCGCACGGAGACGCCGTTGGTCGCGACGATCTTGCGGAAGAGATCGAGGGTTTTCTGTTCGCCGAGATTGAGGGCAAGCGTCGCCAGCCAATCAAAGCCTCTCGGTATCGATCGCCAGTTTCCCCTTCCACTTCGGGTCGGCTAGATCGTCATAGGATTTTGGGAGATCGGCCTTTTTGACGATATTGGTGTTGTACATCGCCGCGTAGAGATTGAGGCGTGTGGCGACCCAGGCGCCGTCAGCCGACCTTGCCTCGGGAATGAGATCGTCGTTCACCGGAGACTTGATCGGCTGCAACAGCTTCTCGCGATAAGCACCTCAATGGTGACGCCGCTGCTCTCATAGACGTCTGCATTCGCGAGGCCCGCGCGCGCTTCCGTTGTCGCCCGGTTCATCACGTCCTGCATGCTGGCGCGCCAGCTGGACTTTGACGCCGTATTTTTTCTGGAAAGCCGCGATGGTCGCGTTGGCGTCCGCCGGCGGCGTCGTGGAATAGAGCGTCAGCGTGCCTTCTTTTTTTGCTCCCTTGATCAATTTCTGCGTGCGCATCCGGACCGCTGAGATTGGCGACCTCGGCGATCGTTGCCTGCGCGTGCGCCGGCGTGCTGTTGAAAAGCGGGGCGGCAAATCCGAATGACAAGACAGACGGCCATCGCGCCCGCGCGCCAGGGCCTCACTGCATGCGACTTCACCACAACCTCCCCAGATTCTTTTCTTTTTATTCTCAGGCCACCATCGGTTTCGGCGGAAGCGTCTCAAGCTCGGCCTCGTAGGCGGCATCCATATTCGGCTTGAGGCCATGGCGGGCGAGCGCGTCGAGAACATCTGCCGCACTTTCGGGCTCTCGTCGGCATAGTCGATCTGGTCGCCGCCGATGCGGCGGCTGATCCAGGACATCGGCACGCCCTGCGCATTGCGCGGCGACCAGTGCTTGAACGCGAGATAGCGCGCCGGCGTCGGCCCGGCGTTGAAGTGCTGGTGGAACCACTTGTTGGGCGGCACGATCAACGTGCCGACCTGCCAATCGTAGCGCTTGCGGCTCCTCGCCCTCCGGCCACATCAGCGAATAGCCCTCGCCGGATGAGCATGATCACGTGCGCGCCCGGCCCGTGGGCATGCGCCTTCTTGTAGGTGCCGACCGGGAACTGCGAGATGTGGCTCGCCATCGAGCCCTTGGCCATGTTGAAGCGGATGTGGCCGCCGCCGGCGCCGCGCTCCTTGGCGGTGATGAGCGGCAGGTTGACGGCGTCCGGCGACGAAATTCGTGCGCAGCAGAAAGCCGTTCTGCTCGCTCTTGGCGCTGAAATAATCGGGCTCGCCGGAGAAGCGGCCCTTGAAGTCGTGCTTGGTGTTGAAGACGAAATCGACGTCGTCATAGAGATTGAGCACCGACGGGCAGTTGGTCACCGCCACGTAGCGCACCGGCTCCTGGCCTGAGCCGTTGAAATGCTGATGCCAGCAGTTGAGCGGAATCGCGAAGATGGCGCCCGCCTTCCATTCGAAGGTGATGCGCTCGCCGGCGTCGTTCCACACCGTGGTCGAGCCGCGGCCGTCGAGGATCAGGACCATCTCCTCGAACAGTTGGCGATGCGGCGCGAGCTTCTTGCCGGGCGGGATCTCGCAGACATAGCAATCGTTCGAGGTGCGCGAGGCTTCGTGATTGATGTAGACGCCCTTGCCGCCGCGCCGCGCCCAGGGCTTCAGTTCGACGGTGCGCAGATTGGGCACGTAATGCGCGCTGATGATGTCGAGGCCCTGCCGCGCACCCAGCGCAGATAGGGCGTGTCTTTCTCGGTCGCGAATTTCTTGGCGAGTTCGGGGGAAACGAGTGCGTCGTGAGCCATGGATGTCTTCCGGGATTTTCTTGTTTTCCTTGCTGTATTCCCGGCCGTCGCGCGCCAGTCAGGCGCGATCAATACGGCTGGAAAGCAACAAGGCGGACACGAGGTCCGCCTTGCTTAACGGCGCTGATCAAGCCGGCACGTTGCCGAACTTGGTCAGGTTCTCCTTTTGCTTCTCGTTGCGCGGCGGCAGCTTGAACAGCCGCGCCGCGGTGCCGCCGAGGATGTTGTGCTTGCGCCTTCTCCGACAGGAACGGCAGATCGTAGATCGTCGCGGCAGGTCGAAGTCCCAGTGCGGATAGTCGGACGAATACAGCAGCTGCGTTTCCGCATTGATCATGCGGAACGTGCATCTCCAGCGCGCCCATGTCCTGGATCTCCATCGGCTGCGACGAGTAGTACATGTCGCGCATGTAGTCCGACGGCTTCTTCTTGAGCAGCGGCGCTTCCGACGGGCGCAGCATGTATTCGTGGTCGAGCCGCTGCATCAGGAACGGGATCCAGGCGAGGCCGGATTCGATCCAGATCACCGGCAGCTTCGGGAAGCGCTCGCCCATGCCGTTGACCACCCAGTTGGTCAGTGAAGGATGTTGTAGAAGGTGAAGCCGAGCGCATGCACCGAGAGGAAGCGGTTGCAGCCCTTGAACACCGGCTCGCCCCAGTTCGGGCCGGAGTGGAACGACAGCACGAGCCCGCGCTCCTCGATCGCGCGATAGACCTTCATGTAGGCGTTGTCGTGCACCGGCAGTGTTGCGCACGGTCGTCACCATGAAGCCGGCGACGCCCTTGCGGTCGCCGAATGTCTCGACCTGGCGCAGGCACGCGTCGGGATCGGAGAACGGCAGGCACAGCATCGAGAAGATGCGGCCGTCGGTCTCCGGCAGCACCTTCTCGGTGAGCCAGCGGTTGTAGGCCCAGCACAGGTCGACTTCCATTTCCTTCTGCGGATGCAAGCCGATGTTGAGCATGCCGGTCGGGAACAGGCAGGAGTAATCGACGCTCATGGCGTCCATCCAGCGCTCACCGAGTTGCACGTCGCGCTGGCGGCCGGGTTCGGTCTTTTCCGAGCCGCGCATCGGATAGCGCGTCACGCGGCCGCCCATGTCCTGGTAGCCGAGTCTGCGCGGGCACGATGCCGTGCGCGGCCCTTGGCGCGGCCGGACATGGTGAGCTGCGCGAAGACGTCGTTCTCCATGTAACGGAAGAATTTCGCCGAAGTTCTCGTTCTCGTAATGATGCGCATCGACGTCGACGATCAGCATGTCGTCGAACTTGCGCTGAACGGCCTGCTTGCGCGCGTGGGCAAGAAGCCGGGTGGTGTTCATCTCTTCGACTGAGACGCGGCGTCCGCGGTCGGCAATGAGTTCCATGGGTCTCTCCTCTTGTTCTAGTCGTTTCTTTGCAGCCCAAGTCTTTGTAGAAGCGATCCGCAGTCCGTTGCCGAACTCAGCGTCCAGTCCAACTCTGCCACATTCCCAGTTCGAATACTTGCAAATCCGCCGCCTTCAGCAGCGCGCTGGCGGTCACCATGACTTCCGTCGGCGTGACGCTCATCACCGACGCAAGCGGCGGGAAGTAATCACCCTGCCCCGGATCTGCGCGGTGTAGGTTTTGAGCAGCGCCGCCATCAGCGCCTGGATCGCCTCCGGCGCCGAGCTCGAGCCTGCCCATCCCGCAAGGCCGCTTCGATATCGCGTGCGAGCTCTTGCGCCATTGCCGAATCTTGGCCGATTTTGGCCGCATTCTCGGCAGATCCCGCCGATTGAGCCGCGTATCGTCGCTTTTTTGGCCGTAACCTTCGGCGCAGCCTTGACCGCAACCTTGGCCGCAGAGCCCGCGGGCGACTTCGTCGCGGGTTTTGCAGCGGTCTTGCGGCAGCACGCTTCGCAGCGGCCTTATGCGACGACATACACGTCATCTCCCTTTTCGACGACCTTGTATTTGCGCAGCTTGAGCCGGCGGTCGCTGACACATTCGCCGGATTTCATGTCATATTCGTAGCCATGCCAGGGGCAGACGAAATGCATCTCGGTGTCGGAGAAGTACATGCCGCGCGAGGTCTTGTCCGGCATGATTCGTTCTTCGACCTTTGCAATCGTGAGGCCCTCGCAGACCGGACCACCCTGATGCAGGCAGTAATTGCTATAGGCAAAGAACTTGCCCTCGTGCCTGAAGACGCCGATCTCGATGTCTCCGAGGAAAACGATCCGGCGATCGCCGTCATTGAATTCTGACAGCTTCCCGATGAACTGCTCCGCCATCCCTGCAAATCCTCCTTCTGCCGCCTTTTTTGCCGTCACCGCTGCAATTCGAAGCGCTGGCGAGCCTTTGGCACTCTTGTTTGGGAGAGTTTCAATCTGCCCAGTCCGTAGCTCGAATTCAACTCGTATGCAACGCATGGGGGGCCTGCGGCGCGGGCCAAACGCCAGCCGCCGCAACGCGTCACGCTTCACGGCAGAGGGGAAGCTGAAAGATCGTAGCCGTCAGCGGCGCGACCGTGCACGGGAGCAGCCCAACATGCGGCCTTCCGGCAACAGAGCCACGCACATCTGCGCGAGTCGGCCGGGAAAAGGTTGTTTCAACGTCGAAATTATGGTCCTCAGTAACCAGCGCAGCCACGCGGCTGTATCGGGGACTTATGAAATCAACGGTTGAGGCAATGGGAATTTTGCGACGCACGGTGCTTTGCGGCGGCCGCGATGGCGGTTGCGATTTTGGGAACCGCACCGGCCGGTGCGATGCCCTACACCAACAGCCCTGATTCGATGCTGGGCGGCGGGGAAACCGGGCCTATTCCGCGCCAGGTGGTTGATTATCCCAACCACTACGCCCCCGGAACCATCCTCATCAGCACCCGCGAACGACGTCTGTACCTGATGCTCGATCAGGGTCACGCCTTGCGCTACGGAATTGGCGTGGGCCGGGTCGGCTTCACCTGGGCGGGCACCAAGACCGTCACGGCGAAGAAAGAATGGCCCGGCTGGACGCCGCCGGCGCAGATGATCAAGCGCCAGCCCTACCTGCCGCGTTACATGCCCGGCGGTCCGGACAATCCCCTCGGCGCGCGGGCCATGTATCTCGGCTCGACGCTCTACCGTATCCACGGTACGAGCGAGCCGGATACCATCGGCACTGCGGTGTCGTCAGGCTGCTTCCGGCTTGTGAATGCCGACGTGATCGATCTCTACAACCGCGTGCATGTCGGCGCGAAAGTCATCATCAAGCAATAACGCAACTGTTTATCGGCCGGTCGGGGCATGGCCCTGTCCGGCCGAATTTCTGCCCGGCGCCGGCCCGATCCGTCCCCGATCGTTTTTAAGAGGGACTTTCTTCCATTTCTTCAGCCTGATCGAAGAGGCTGCGATAGCTCGGCCACTTCTTCTTCAGCACACCCAGCAAATGCCGGCGCATCTGCGCCGCAGCCTCGATGTTTTCGCCACGCACGAGAAGCTCGAGGATTTGCAGATGTTCAGCGCTTTGGTTGCGCAGGCGCTCACGGTCGACCGGGCCGCGCCGCTCAAGCAGCCTGCGCATGCGGTTGGCGCGCACCACTGCCTGGTGGATCAGCGCGTTCCCTGAACATAGCGCCAGATCTTCGTGGAAGTCGGTACCGGATCGCAGCACGCGTTCCACCGGCCAGCGTTCGACATCGCCTGCGAGCAGGCATTCCTGCGTCTGGCGCTGCTTGCGCACGAGGTTGTCATCGAGCGCGAAGGTCGGCTCCAGGAAGCCAGCCGGTTCGACGACCGAACGGAACCGGTAAAGCTGTTCGAACACTTCCGGCATCCTGATAACATTGAGAAACCGCCAGCCATATCCTTGCTTGCGCTCCGCCCAGCCGTCCTGCGCGGCGCGGCTGAGGATCTCGGCGAGTTGCGCCTTGGTCAAGCTGTAGCGGTCGCGTAGCCATTGTTCCGTGACCTCGCCGGGAATCGTGTCGTGGATCCAGTCTTCGGCGAGTTGATAATAGAGATCGGGCAAGTCCGTCGGCTGGTCTTCCGCGGAAGGCGCGTTGTGCTTGATACTGCCGTGCTTGACGAAGAATCCGCGATGCGGCTGCTTTTCGACCAGTCCGCGGATTGAGAGATGAGCCAAGGCCTCGCGCACAGGGGATCGCGAAACTTCGAAACGGGCCGCAAGCGCTTGCGTGCTCAGATGCGCGGAGGCTGTCAGATCGCCGGCCTCGATAAGTGCCGCGACCTCGTTGGCGATGCGTGAAGCAAGAGAGCTGATGGGCATGCTGACAATCCAATTAAGAGCGACGCCGGCCAGAAAACCAATACAACTCAATTCTGTAATAGCGAACAAGTCCAAAAACCAGTTCTTTTTGTGTAGGGCATTTTCGGCCAGAAGAATCCCGTTTGAGGGAAAAAACGCTTTTCCTCAACCACTTAGATGCATTCTGGTTGCAGAATCAGCCGCCTTTTGGCGAAATACGCTCCAGACCTTTTCGAGGCCAAATCACGGCAAAGCCACGGCACGGTCAGCACCGTGCCAACGATACCTAGCGGGCCTGCATTTTCACTTTTGGAAATCCAAAACCTCGTGCTTGAGCGGGGCAGCAAACCACGGCATGCCGGATTTCATTCGCCCGCGAGCCTGAGTGCCGGCCGCGTGCGCCGCTCCGCGTCACGCAAGGCGTCTTCGCGCGGTGCGATGTAGTCGCGGGTGATCGGCACGACGTCTTGCCGCTTGGTGAGCTGTATCTGGCACACCATCATGTTTTGCTCGCGAAACGCCATTTCGGATGCGGCGAGATACATCTCCCACATGCGGCAGAAGCGCTCGTCGTAGAGACGCTGCGCTTCTTCACGGCGTGCAAGGAAGCGGCTGCGCCAGGACTTGAGCGTCTCGGCATAATGCAGGCGCAGGATTTCGATGTCCGTCACCAGCAAACCCGCCCTCTCGATTGGCCGCAATACTTCGGACAAGGCCGGGATGTATCCGCCAGGGAATATATATTTCGCAAGCCACGGATTGGTAATGCCCGGCCCATCCGAGCGTCCGATGAAGTGCAATAGAAAGACGCCGTCATCGGCCATGAGTTGCGCGGCCTTGTGAAAGAATGCGTCATAGAAGCCGACGCCGACATGCTCGAACATGCCGACTGATGTGAGGCGATCATAAACACCCGATACATCGCGGTAGTCGGAAAGCTGAAAATTCACGCGGTCGCCGAGGTCGCTCTCTTTCACACGGGCGCGCGAAAACGCGAGTTGCTCCTCCGACAGGGTGATGCCATCGACATGCGCGCCGCCTATGCTTGCCATATAACAGGCCAGTCCACCCCAGCCAGAGCCGATATCGAGCACGCGATGGCCTGGTTCGAGCATCAGCTTGGCGACGATGTGACGTTTCTTGGCGAGTTGCGCATCATCGAGGCTTTGGCCCGGCTTTTCGAAATAGGCGCAACTGTATTGCCGGTCGGCGTCGAGGAACATCGAATAGAGCCGCTCGTCGAGATCGTAATGATGGGAGACGTTCTTCTGTGAGCGCGCACGCGAGTTGAATTGCGTCAGCCGCCGCCGCATGTAGCGCAGCGCCCAATGCGGCTTGGCCCAGGTTGTCGGGCGACCGCTGTGTTCTTGCCGCAATGCCAACGCCATCAGGTCGGCGATCGTGCCTTCCTCGACGATCAGCGAGCCGTCCATATAACACTCGCCGAATTTCAGATCGGGATCGATCAGCGCGGCCCGCTCCGCGGCATGGGTCAAGAACCGGATCGCGAGCGGCGGCCCCTTGCCGTCGCCGACGGTGAACGACGTGCCGTCGGCCATGGTCACGCGCAATTTGCCCTCGTGGACAAAAGCGGTGAGTCCTTTTTTCAGGAGTGTTGTCACGGCGCGGTCGGAGATCCGCGTCGAGGAGGGCATCGAGCGCTGGTCGATACAGGAGTCGTTGTCATTCATGGTGCGATCCGCCGGTGCTTATGGGCGCCGCGAGCGCGTCCGGATCGTGGTGCGAATACTCCGCATCACAGAATCGTCGGATCGAGCTGGCAGCGACAGGCCTGGCGGTCCGCCGCTCGTTCCAGGCTGACCCTCCGAAATCATGCGGCATCAACAATCCAATGGACAAGTTGTCCGTTGGACTACCCGTAATATCGGAAACTTTTCGGCAGGTTTTCAAGAGCCCGCGACGGCGGTAGCCGCATGGGCGCAATGATGGAACCAGCACGCCAAAACCGCGTTGTGCCTACTTGATTCCGATTCACTGAAATGTCCGCAAATGGGGCCTTTATCGAAGGCCCCATCGTCCAGCGCTAGAGCATGCGCTTCAATGCCGCATCATCCGCGGCCCCTTCTTTGTCTTCCTCTCCGGCTGCCTCGTCCTCTTCCATCTCGGACATCGCGTTGAACATGGCTCCGGAAGAGACGGCTGGAACGACGCTATCGTCGGATGCCGTGCGTTCTCTGGGCGGCGCGAGATACTGCGCGCGCGCCAGTTCGGCAAAGGCGCCATTGCGTTGCATCAAATCATCGAAGCTGCCGGCTTCAACGATGCGGCCCTGCTCGAAGACAAGGATCATGGTCGCCTTGCGGATGGTGGCAAGCCGATGCGCGATCACGAATGTCGTCCGCCCCTTCATCACTTCGTCGAGCGCGATCAGCAGCTTGGCCTCGGTATTGGCGTCAAGCGCGCTGGTCGCTTCGTCGAGGATTAGGATTGGCGGGTCCTTGAGCAGGGCCCGGGCGATCGACAGGCGCTGGCGCTCGCCGCCCGACAACATCCGGCCACGCTCACCGACCCGGCCGTCAAAACCCTTGAAGTTGCGCTCGATGAAGTCGAGGGCCTGGGCGCGGCGGGCGGCCAGCCGCAATTCGTCGTCGGTCGCGTCGGGCTTGCCGATACGCAGGTTTTCGCCGATCGAACGGTTGAACAGCATGCCTTCCTGAAACACGACGCCGATGTTGCGGCGCAACGCGGTCAGTCTGAAATCGCGCAGATCGATGCCGTCGATGGTGATCGCCCCCACCTGCGGATCGAAGGCGCGATAGAGCAGCGACAATGCAGTCGACTTGCCGGCGCCGGTCGGCCCGACCATGGCAATGGTCTGCCCCGGCTCGGCGGTAAAATTCAGGTCGATGACGGCCGGCTTGGCGTCATCATAATAGAACGTGATATTGTTGAACGCGATGCGCCCTGCGACCGTGCCGGGGTCCGCCTCTCCGTCACGCACCGAGGGAACGGTGTCCAGGACCTCGAAGAAGTCGCGTAGCCGCGGCGCATCCATGAAGATGCGGTTGACGAAGCTGACCGCCGACTGAAGCTTGTCGATCAGCATGGTCGCAAAGCTCATGAAGGTGACGATCTGGCCGACGCTCGCCTCGCCGCGCAGATTGAGCACCGTGCCGACGATGATGATCGCCAAGATGGTGATCGTCGTCGACGCACGGGTCAGCACCGAGATCACCGCCCACCAGGACAGCACGGGGATTTGCGCAGCCAGCAACTGGTCGATCACCTGCTTGAGACCGCGCACCTCGGCGTCAACGCGGGCAAAGCTATGCACGACGGCGACGTTGCCGAGCGTATCGGATGCGCGTTCCGCCAATTCCGAATAATGGTCCTCGACCCGCGATTGCAGATCTTCCGTCTTGCGCATCACCCAGGCAGTGAGGATGGCGAACACGAAACAAAAACGATGAGCAGGGCTGCCAACTGCCAGTTCATGATCAGCGACATCGGCAACAGCACGAAGAAAGAAACAAAGCCGACGAGATTTTCGCGGAAGAAGCTGATCCACAGCCCCCATAACGCATCCGTTCCCTGCAGCATCACCTTCATGAGGCGGCCGGAGTGGACCGCGCCATGAAAAGACAACGGCAATTGCAGAACGTGATTGTAGTAATCGGAGAGGACGAGATTACGCCGCGTATGGGCGAGCTTGTCGGCATAGAGGGCGACGAGGGTCGAGCAAACGATGTTGAAAAGGCCGAAGGCTACCCAAGCGGACAGAAGTTGAAGCAGATGCGGCCAGATTGTCCGAACTGCGGTCCGCCTGATTGCCGCTGAGCGCATCGATGATCCGGCCGAACAGGACAGGCTCGGCGAATTGCGTCGCCGCGAGCGCGAGATTGGCGATCGTCAAAACCCAGGCAAGCCTGGCGTCGGGCTTCAGTAGGCCCAAAACGCGTCCGTAGAGTCGGATGAGGTTCATGCCCCGCGTCTCTTGTCCCGCCGGTGTGTGTCATCGAGTTATGACCAAAATGCCGCAGCAAGACAATGCGGGGCGCGAGCCGGATTCGCGAACCGGATTCTCAGCAGCATTCGTGGGGCCAAGGAACAGAATAAAAAGACCGCGGAGACGACTCCGCGGCCTTTGTTTTTGTGCGGCGTCCCGGTCAGACCGAGGGGATCGCCTTGAGCGCCGGGAACCAGTTCGCCGAGCAGCGTCGGCGGCCAGGGGATCGCCATGAACTAGTCGAAGGCGACGTAGATGCCGAGACCAGCAGCACGACGACGTAGGGGATGACCAGCGTCCAGCGCTCCGGCCCTTCCAGCCGCATGAAGACGACGACGAAGATCGCCGCCGTCGGGATCAGCCCGATCACCGCCATCGAGCGCCATGAAGGCGAGCAGATAGCCGAAGAACCGCGCCGCGCGCGTGACGATGGTGCGCAGCGGCAGATGCCCGGTGTCGGAGGTCGAGATCCATGTGGATCTTCTGCTCGACCTCGTGCCTGCGCCTGGTCGGCCAGGCTTGCCGCCGGCGGCCGCGGCGGGCTTGCGGCACATTTCGTTGAACAGGCTGATGCCCGCGACCAGCAGCGCGATGGTGCCGACGATCATCGGCACGAGCTTGGCGGCTGAAGGCCCACGGCAGCGCCGTCGACGCACCAGCGCGCCGATCAGCGCGATGAAGAACATCGTGAACAGTTGCGACGGCTGGAATCGTCGGCGCCTGGAAGCTCGTCAGCATCTTGCCGATGCCGCCTTGCCGGCGCACGTCGGCGAGGAACGGCCGCACCAGGCCGATGATCGCCATCGCCAGCAGCACCGCCACCACCGGGCGCGCGCAGCCAGGAGAAGCCGTAGCGCTCGATCGAGATGAACATGTAGCGCTCGATCGCTGTCGCCGAGCACGAGGCCGAGCACCAGCGGCGGCCGCGGCCACTTGAACTGCTTCATCAGCCAGCCGACCACGCCGAAGAGCAGCAGCGCGAACAGGTCGCCCCAGTTGCGCGACGCCTCGAACGCGCCGATGTAGACGATGCTCGAGCACGGCCGGCAGGATCAGCGTGTAGCGCAGCGTCGCGAGCCTGGCGAACTGCGGGCTGAAGGCGTAGCAGACGCCGGCGCCGAGGATGTTGGCGAGCGCCACCGACCACACCATCGCGTAGGTGATGTCGAGGTTCTTGTGTCAGCATGTCCGGGCCCGGCACGAGCCCGTGGATCAGGAACGCGCCGAGCAGGATCGCCATGGTGGCGCTGCCGGGCACGCCGAACGCGACGGTCGGCACCAGCGCGCCGCCCTCCTTGGCGTTGTTGGAGCTTTCCGAGGCGATCACGCCGCGCACGTCGCCCTTGCCGAAGGTCAGCGCTGCGCGCCCTTCTCGGTCTTGAGCGCGTGGCCGTAGGCGAGCCAGTCGACCACCGAGGCGCTGATGCCGGGGATCGAGCCGATGCCGCCGCCGATCCACGAGCAGCGCATGATCAGCCACCAGTTGTCGAAGCAGTCCTTCACGCCCTGCCACTGGCCCTTGTAGATGTTGTCCTTGTCGATCTCCGTCGGCGATCGCGGTGCGCGCGATCAGCAGGTCGCACAGCTCCGGCAGCGCGAACAGGCCGAGCAGCACCGGCGTCAGCGGCAGGCCGTCCCACAGATAGAGGCTGTCCATGGTCCAGCGCAGCGTGCCGGTCTGCGGATCGGAGCCGATCATCGCGATCATGATGCCGAGGCAGCCGGCGGCGACGCCGCGCAGCGGCGCGCTGCCGGACAGCACGGCCACCATCGATATGCCCAGGACGGAAAACGCCAGCAGCTCCGGCGAGCCGAGATAGAGCATCACCGGCCGCAGGATCGGGATCGACGACCGCCAGCAGCATCGCGCCGAAGATGCCGCCCATCATCGACGACATGTAGGCGGCGCTGAGCGCGCGGCCGGCCTCGCCCCTCTTCGCCATCGGGAAGCCGTCGAGCACCGTTGCCGCGGAGGCGGCACCTCCGGGCACGCCGAACAGGATCGCGGGAATGGGATCGCCGGTCGCGGTGGTGGCGCCGAGGCCGAGCAGCAGCGCGAACGCCGAGTAGGGGTCCATGCCGAAGGTGAACGGCAGCAGCATCGCGGTGCCGGCGAGGCCGCCGATGCCGGGCACGATGCCGAGCACCAGCCCCATCATGCAGCCGGCCATCAGGAACATCAGCCGGTGCGGCTCCATCAGCGTGATGAAGGCCTTGCCGGCCGCCGCCGCCATGAAGGCTGCTTCTGCTCCAATGCCTTCCATGATCCGTTTCCTCTTCGCGGGTCTGCCTGGGCTGCTCTGATTTTATCGGAAGGTCTGCGGCGCTTCGGGTTTCAGCGGACGACACACATAACGGTGCCCTCGGCCGCGCACAGCGCGTCCTCCGGGCCACCGCAATGTCTTTTCATCCGCCGTACCAAAGTCGTCCTCAAAACCTCTGCAACGGCCGGGCCGACCGTATCTTGACGTTTAATCGCCCGACGCCGCCGCATGACGCCTTATGAGCCGACGACTGCAAAGCAGGACCAATCGGTCACTCAATCTTGCGGACTTGCCGCTCTCGTTCCGCGATTTGGCTTTTTGTTAGCCGCCAAGTAATCGCGTGGTGAGAGCAGCTTGCACTCACCGCAATGGCAGAGTTATGCGGGATTATTTCAGACTTGCAATAATACAAGTGTCTGCGTCGACGAAAGTATCAGTCTTGGTTGTGGGAAAACGCGAGCTGCGCGATCATTGGACGCATGAGTACTGTATAACTACGGTACTCATGAGGCGCTTTATTGCCGCAGAAAGGTTTCGTGGGCGGACACGGCAGCGCAGTGAAGTGCCACGGCAGCGGCGAAAATTGTCTCTTGCAAACAAGGGGCGGCACGGTTGCAAAAGCTTCCGTGAAACTCCAGATCGACCCTTGCGGCCCGACTTATCGGCCCGGCTTCGAAAGGGACTATCAATGGACATCAAACGAAGCGGATCGCAGCCATCAGCAAAGGGCCAGCGGAGTGGTTCACCGGGACGGTCCGGATCGATCCGATGTTTGGGCCAGACCCGGCTCGTGTTGCCGGCGCTCTCGTCACTTTCGAGCCGGGCGCGCGCACGGCCTGGCACACGCATCCGCTCGGTCAGACGTTGATCGTCACCTTCGGGCTGCGGCTGGGTGCAGCGCGAGGGTGGCCCTATCGAAGAAATCCGCCCCGGCGACGTCGTCTGGTTTTCGCCCGGCGAGAAGCATTGGCATGGCGCCGCCCCGAGACGGCGATGAGCCACATCGCCGTTCAGGAAAAACTCGACGGCAAAGTCGTCGATTGGATGGAGCACGTCACCGACAAGCAATACGGGGCATAGATTGATCTGGGCTTTGGCCTCGCTCAAGTATTTTTGATGCGCGGAATTTCGCATAAAGAAAGGACGTCCGTCGTATCACTACGGACGTCCTCTAAATTTCAGCTCGCCATTTTGAAGCGTCTTATTTCCAGCTCAGCATGTCGGACCGGGTCAGCGTCGTCGCATTGCGGACGGTCGGGCCGTTCGCCATTTCCCAAATCGAGATCTGTTCGGCATAGGGCGTATCGCCCGGCATCGTATCAATGGGAACGATCACCTTGAAATGACGCTCCGCAGCACCGAACGCCGAAAACAGAACAGCCCCATTGGCGGCGGTCCCCATCAATATGACTGTTTTTATTCCCTTGTCCTTGAGCTGCTTTTCGAGGTCCGTCCCGTAGAACTTGTTTGCGCTGCCGACGAGCGCCGGCTCGCCCTCTTCGGCGCAACCGATTTGACGATGTCGCTTTCCTTCATGCTGGCGATGTAGGTGTGGACGACCATCAATTTTTTGGCACGCGCTTCGTCGAGCACCTTCTTCACGGCGGGCAAGGCAGCATCGCAGCGTTTGCGCTTCGCCGCTGTGCATGTCTTGGAATTAAAATCCATTGAAATAAGCGCGGTCGTTTTCGTGTCGATGGCGACGGCTTTGATCGGCGGCGGCGGATCAGCCTTGATGGAATCCCACGTCTTCACGACGTCCGGCGCCTCGGCGCCGATCGAAGCCGTCACGCCGCAGGCGATGAAGGAAACTGCGGCGCAGGCCGCGAGAGTCCGACGAACGGAAATCATTTTCATAACTCCTCCTCCGATTTATGGCCGATATGGCCTTTCAGTTTTTGCCGCACCCTGTTCACAAAGAGCCTGCCACAATAGGCGCGCTACACGCGAAATGTTTTCTGCACTTGATCCGGAAACAATTCTTCGGGTCTGCAAGCGGCGATGGCAGACGCCCTGCTCGAACGCATATTGCAGAAAGGCATCGAGCGTTTTGCGGTTAGGCTCGACACCATAAGGAAAAAAGTCATCGCCGAACATCTCGCGCGCGCGCCGTGCAGTGTCATAGATCCATGGAATTGGAAAAGCCGTCGTCGTGATTTGAAGCGCACGCTGCATGCTCGCGTTTTGCCTCCTCAAAGGCCCGGAATAAGTTGGCAGTGATCCAGGGATAGGTGTCGACGATGTCGCGACGCAGAGCGACGGTATGCATGATTGGCAGGATGCCGGTCTCCTTCACGTAATCCATCTCGACGTCGACGTAATTCTCGAACATTCGCATGATGTTCGGATGGCCGGCGACATAGCAAGGCGGCGCATGCGCGGACAGCGCGGCGTCGATCTCGCCATTCTGCAACATCTCGTTAAGGCTCGAATGGACCGCGCGCGGTGTCACTGTTATGCCTTCTGGCAGGACGAGCTTGACCTTCTCGGTGCGCCCGGCTCTGTCGACCCCGGCCTGCACCCATTGGATCGCCCTGAGATCGACACCGTATTGATGCGCCAGCATCCCGCGCGAATAGATCGCCGCGGTTTGCGCCCATTCCGCGGCGGCGGTGAACGCGAAGGCCGGGCTCGCGCCGCCCGCCGAGCCAGAAGCCGAGGGTGCCGACGGCGAGGCGCGATCACGATCGGGACGAACACGGCCGAGATGCGGTCGGCCAGGCGCTGCACCGGCGCCTTGCCGGTCTGCGCCTCGGTCACGAGCCGGCCGATCTGCGCGAGCGCGGTCTCCTCGCCGACCCGCGTGGCCCGCACGATCAGGCGGCCGCCGGCGTTGACGGTGGCGCCGGCGACGTCGTCGCCGGGATGCTTCTCGACGGGCACCGACTCGCCGGTCAGGAGCGACTGGTCGACGGCCGAGGAGCCCTCCTCGATGACGCCGTCGGTCGCGATCTTCTCGCCGGGCCGGACGACGAACCGGTCGCCGACCTGCAGCTGGTCGATCGGCACGCGGCGCTCGCTCGCCGTCGTCGCCGAGCAGGGCGACGTCCTTCGCGCCGAGCTCGAGCAGCGCGCGGAGCGCGGCGCCGGAGCGGCGCTTGGCCCGGGCCTCGAAGTACCGGCCGGCGAGGATGAACGTGGTGACGACGGCCGCCACCTCGAGGTAGATCTGGTCGGTACCGGCGCCGCGGTCGATGATCAGCTCGAACGGCATCCGCATCGCCGGGGTCGCCCGCGCCGAGGAAGAACAGCGCGGCCATCGACCAGCCCCAGGCGGACAGCGTGCCGACGCTGATCAGGGTGTCCATCGTGGCGGCGCCGTGGCGGAGGTTCTGCCACGCGGCGCGGTGGAACGGCCAGCCGGCCCAGAAGCACGACCGGCGTGGCGAGCTGGAGCGCGAGCCACTGCCAGCTGTCGAACTGGAGGGCGGGGATCATCGCCATCGCCAGCACCGGCAGCGTCAGGATGGTGGAGGCGATCAGCCGGTTGCGGAGCGCCCGGGTCGGGTCCCCGCGCGTCTCGGCGGCCTCGGCCGCCGGCTCTCCCGCTGCACGGGGGAGCCGGGCCGTGTAGCCAGCGGCCTCGACGGCGCCCAGCAGCTGCTCGGGCGTGACGGTGGCCGCGTCGAACGTGACGGCCGCCTCCTCGGTCGCGTAGTTGACCGTGGCCTGCACGCCGTCGAGCCTGTTGAGCCGGCGCTCGACGCGGGTCGCGCACGAGGCGCAGGTCATGCCCTCGATCGGCAGGTCGAGCCGGTTGGCTGCTGTGGCGGTGGTGGTCATGGGGTCACCTCGACCGTGAACGCGGCGGTGTGGACGGTGCCGTCCACCTGGAACTGCAGGAACAGGCGGTAGCGGCCGGCGGAGACGAAGTCGGCGCTGAACGGCACGACGCCGGCCGGCTGGTCTCCGTCGTGCGGGTGGACGTGCAGGTAGGCGAGGTCGCCCTCCCGGAGAGCGACGAGGTGGCCGCGGGCGCCGAGGTACGGCTCGATCCCGGCCTCCGGGCGGCCGTCGCGGCTGACGGTGAAGTCGAGGTCGCCGTCCTTGCCCGCACGAAGCTCCTCGTGCTGCAGGCTGACGGTGAAGCCGTCGGTGGCGGTCGACGGCGCGGGAGCCGGCAGCGGGCTCGGCAGGTACGCGCCGGGCACGGTCAGGTCGGCGGCCAGCACGTGCTTGACGCCGTCGCGCTGGAAGTCGGCGAACACCCGGTAGGTGCCGGCGAGCGGCACCGTGACCGGCGTCGACCAGGTGCCGTCGGCGGCCTCGGTCGGGTGCAGGTGCTGGTAGCCGGTCAAGTCGCGGCGGGCGATGATCAGGTGCAGGCGGCGCTCGGCCTCGACCTCGAACCCGTCGCGCACGACGTCGCCGTCGCGGTCGACGATCCGGAACGAGATCCGTGGCGGGCCGGCCCTCCGAGACCTCGAAGGTGGCCGGCGTGATGCGGAAGTCGCCGTCGCTGACGACGACGCCCATCGCGCTCGCCCATGCCCTCCATGGCGCTCATGTGCTCGCCGCTCGGCGCGGGCTGGCCGGGATGGACGCCGGCACCGAATGCGGCGGCGACGCCGAACACGGCGACGAGGCCGGCGGCGAACAGCCCGAGGCGGGCGGGGACCCCGAGGTCTCATGACGCCACCTCGTAGCCCTCGTCGGCCACGGCGTCCGCGACGGCCTCGTCGCTCACGCCGGTGCCGGTGACGCTGCATGCGGCCCGTCGCGAGGTCGACCTCGACGGCCTCGACGCCGTCGAGCCGCGCGATGGCCGTCGTAACCGCGACGCGGCAGTGCTCGCAGGTCATCCCGTGAGCGGTGTAGGTCGTGGATTCGGTGGTGATCATGTCAGGGTTCCTATACGGGTGGGGGGTATCAGTGGGGTAGATGATAGCATACCCCCTAGGGGTATAACAGGCTTCCGTTCCGGGTCCTTCTCATGGCGTTTCGGGCTACGAGCTCAGGCTCGCACCAGCTGCGCCCCGCTGGAATGAAGCTCGCTCGCGGTCTCGGTGTGGGTGGCCACACCGGCCGCGGGTCGGCCTATGCGACGGTCGGCTCGCGTGCGTCGCCGGCCGTGGACGTCACCGCAGTGGCGCTTCGGAAGCGCAGCGTCGCGGAAGCGAGCACCGCTCCGGCTGCAGCGACGACGGCGGCGCCGATGAAGGCTGCCGAGTAGCCGTCGGTGAGGCGCACGCGGGTTCGCGATCTGGTCGGCGCCGTGGGAACTCGGCGACGGCGGTCATGACGGCCAGGCCGAGGGCGGATCCGACCTGGTAGGAGGTGTTGACGATGCCGGCGGCGAGGCCGCCTTCTTCGGGCCGGGCGGCGGAGATCGCCGTGCCGAGTGACGGAATGAACGCCAGCGCCATGCCGGTAGCGGCGATGAGAGACGCGGGCAGGATGTCCGTGACGAAACTGCCGTTCGGCGTGGACGCGGGCCAGGCTCGCCATGCCGCCGGCGAGGAGCACCATGCCGGCGACGATCGGGAGCTTGGGGCCGAACCGCGCGATGACGCGGGGCGCGACGCCGACCATCAGCACCATGATCGCGATGGTCATCGGCAGGAGGGCCGCTCCGCCGTCGAACGGGCCGTAGCCGAGGACCTGCTGGAGGTAGAGGTTGAGGAAGAACCAGGTCGGGATCCAGGCTGCGCCGAGGAGGAACTGGACGCCGTTGGCGGCCGCGAGGTTCGGTGTCCGCAGAGATGCTGAGCCGCATCAGCGGCTCGCGGCGGCGGGCCTGGATCAGCGCGAACGTCGCCAGCAGCGCGACGCCGGCGAGGAGGGTGAGCAGGGTGCTACTCGACGCCCAGCCGTGGCGGGTGCCCGCACGATGCCGAGCACGAGCAGCGTCAGCCCGGCGGTGGCGGTGGTCGCGCCGAGGACATCGACCGACCCGCGCCGGGCCGGAGCGCCAGGCATGAGGCGTGGGGTCAGGGCGAGCGCGACCAGGGCGATCGGGATGTTGATGTAGAACACCCACGGCCAGGAGGCCCACTCGGTCAGAACGCCGCCGAGGAAGACGCCGGCGGTACCGCCCGCCGGGGCAGCTGCGCCGTAGACGGCGAAGGCCTTGGTCAGCTCCTTCGGGTTCGACCCGAAGAGCATCATCAAGAGTGTGAGCGCGGACGGCGCGATCAGGGCTGCGCCGGCGCCTTGAGCGGCTCGGGCGGCGATCTCGATGGTGGTCGAGTTGGCCAGTCCGGCGGCGAGCGATCCGGCGGCGAGGACGCCCCAGCCGAGGCTGAAGATGCGCTTGGCGCCGAACAGGTCGGTGAGTCGACCGCCGAGCAGCAGCAGCCCGCCGAAGGCGATCACGTAGGCGTTGAAGACCCATGACAGGCTGCTCGAGCTGAAGCCGATGTCGGCCTGGATCTTGGGCAGCGCGACGCCGATGATCGAGGTGTCCATGATGACCATGAACTGCGCGAGCGCGATCACCGCGAGTGCGGCCCAACGTCGTGTCTGCGTGGTGGGCATTGGTGAATCCCTTTCTTGGGTGGGAGGATCAGGGGAGCGGGCAGACGGTTCGCGGCGCGTGCCGGGTTCTCTTTGCGCGATGCGAGCGGTAATCTGGCGGGACTCGTCGTGACACACTTCTTGCTCCCCTTCGTTCTCCCGCCGTCCCTGTCGACGGTCGCAGGGCGTTGCTGCGTTCGCGCCGGGGAAATTGCCGGGTCGGTCGCCGGGGTTCCCTCGAAAGCCCAGGCAGGCGCGCGAGACGATCGCGGTCGCCATCACGACCGCGAACGCGCCCTCCGGAAGCGCACCCGCGGCCCGGGCCGGCCACCTCATCCGTCAGTGCCGCAGAGTGGAGTGGCGTTCGTGCCAGGCGAACCAGCGGTAGGCCACCGGGTTTCGGTGGTCGGGCCGCCCGAACGAGATGACGGCGCCGATCAGCGCCGCCGCGCTCGCGAGGCAGGCCACGCCGCTGACCGCCACGATTGCAGCTACGACATCGATCATCGCACTCCGCATCGTATCGCACTACGATAAAACTTGCCCACCTGCCAGGGCGAAACCGGGGTCTGACCCCGAACGTTGGCCGTGACAGTTCTGTTGCGCTTCTGTTCGGGGTCAGACCCCAGCCCGCGTCACCGCGGAGCATGGTTACTCGGCGGCGGCGTAGCCCTCGCTGCCCATGATGTGCAGCGACACGTACGGCTCGTCGCCGACGACCCAGCTGTCGTGGCCCGGCGGCACGTAGAAGAACTCGCCGGCCCGCATGACGCGCTCGGTGCCGTCGTCCATCGCAGCCATCGCCTGGCCGCTCAGCACGAGCCCGACGTGCTCGACCTGGCAGGATGCCTCACCCGTCTTCGCGCCCACGTGCGTCGACCAGCGCCAGCCCGGCTCGTAGGTGGCCCGGCCGAGCGTCATCGGCCCGACGCGGTAGACCTCGAACCGGCCCTTCTCGAACGTCCGCACCTCGGTCGGCGCGTCCAGGCTCACGAGGTCGAGGCCCTTCACGACGCGGACTCCCGCGGCGGCCACGACGTGCCGCCGTCCCAGCCGAACCAGCGGTCGATCCGCACCCACGCGCTCCAGCGGTGCTGGTGGCGGGCGCCGAAGGGGTTGCCGCTGTAGTGCGTCGAGAGGCGGTCGATGTCGTGCAGGTCCGGGTCGGGCTCGATCGACACGACCTCGCCGATGAGCGTCACCTGGCGATACCAGGAGTCCTCGGCGACCGCGGTCAGCGACACGCGCGGGTCGCGGCGCATGTGGTCGAGCCGGCGGCGGGTCTCGTCCATGTTCACGAGCACGCGGCCACCCTCCCACACGTACCACGTGGCGGCCGTGTGCGGGAAGCCGTCGGGACGGATCGTCGCGATGACCGCGGGGTTCGGCCGGGCGAGGAACTCGCCGACCACATCGGGGACCGGTGCCCTGGGCACCTGCGCAGGGTACCGCGACGGGGATCGGGCCCTCCATCACAGCCCTTGCGGACTGGTCGGCTGGTTAGCGGTGTCGCCGGTACTGCAGCTCGAGGATCCCGGTCGACCCGAAGGGGGTGCTGGAGACCAGATCGAGCCGGTAGGACTTGGGGACGTCGTCGAACAGCAGGGTGCCCTCGTCGGCAACGTAGGGGTGCAGGCCCAGGTGCCACTCGTCGATCAGGTCGAGCCGCATGAGCGACCGCCACAGGCTGACGCCGCCCCAGACCACGATGTGGCCGTCGCCGCCCTGCCTGAGCTTGTCGATCTCTTCTGTCGTGTCACCGGCGGCGATGGTGGTGTTGGCCCAGTCGGCCGTCTTCAGCGTCCGGGAGAAGACGACCTTGCGCCCGGCGTTCATGATGTCGGCCCACGGATGGTCGGGGTTCGCCGGGAGACTTGCGGCCATGCCCTCGTACGCGTTGCGGCCCATGATGTGCGCGTACGCGCCCTGGAGAAAGTCGAGTGACTCGCTCATCGTGGCTCGGGCCACCGCCCTGGTCGAGCAGCTCGAAGCAGAACCGGTAGTACTCGGTGCCCTCGTCGGCGAGAAGGCCGTTGAGCGAGTAGTGGAACACCAACGCGATCAGCTTCCGCATCTCAGAACTCCTTGGTCTCGGGTCGTCTGGGGATGCGGCGTGTCAGACGCCACTCCCGCCCGGAAGTCATCGGTGCCCGGCCAACCGGCCGGTTGCCGGGCCGTTACCCCGGAAGCACGGTCAATGTGCGCGGCCGCCGGGAGAGCGCCTCGATCCCGGTCTCGGTCATGAGCAGCGTCTCCATGTAGCTCGCCGTGAACCCGGCTCGCGGTCGAACAGGACGTTCTCGTAGTTCGTGACGTAGCCCGGCTCCCAGGTGAACTGCTCGAACGCGTCGTTCGAGAGGTAGCGTGTGCCCCACCCAGTTCGGCGCCATCGCGATCCCGAGCGCGTAGCCGCCCACCCACCACACCTGCTCGCGGGGGAAGCGCGAGAAGACGAAGTCCTCGGCCGCGCGCTGGGCGACGTCGAGCGGATCGCCCGGCCTCACCGCCCGGCGCACCTCGTCCACGCTCCCCGCCGTCACGTCGAGGATCGCACGGGCGCCGGGATGGTCGCGGCCGACCGCGAACGTCCGGCACACGTCGGCGTGGTAGCGGTTGAAGACGCCGCACGCGTCGACGTACATCACGTCGCCGACCTCGACCGGCCGCCGCGACGGCGGCGCGTGCGTGCGGCACCACACGCCGGGCCCGGCCGACACCATCGTCCGGATCGCAGCGCCCTCGCCGCCGTGGTCGGCCATCACGCTGTCGAGCCGGGCGGCGATCTGGAGCTCGGTCTGCCCGGGCCGCACGTGCTCGACCAGGTCGTCGAACGCGGCGTCGACGATCGCCGCCGCGCGGCGCACGCACTCGACCTCGGCCGGCGACTTGACCAGCCGCACGCGGTCGACGACCCAGTCGCCGTCGACGACCGGCCGCCCAGCTCGCCGAGCCGGGCGGCGAGCGCGTCGACCAGCGGCGCGCCCGGCGCCTGCGACCAGCGCTCGAGCCCGATCGCGCCGTCGAGCCAGCCGCGGTCGCGGAACGTCGCCGCGATCGTGTCGAGGACGTCCTCGTAGCGGTAGAACACCGCGTCGTCGCAGTGGGCGGTCTCGCGCACGAGCGTCTCGTGGCGCTCGTAGTCGAGGAACACCAGCCGCTCGTCGTCGGCGCAGCACGACCACGCCGACCGGCGCCCGGGGCGGGTACCAGACCGACTCGAACCCGGTCAGGTAGCACAGGTTCGGCGGGCTGGTCACGAACAGGACGTCGACGCCGCGCTCGCGCATCCGCGCCCGGACGCGTTCGGCGCGGTCGCGGTACTCCTCGACGGGGAACGCCAGGCCCTCGCGCACCCCGCGATGGTACGCGAGCGGCGCGCACGCCGTACCCTGCAACCCAACAGAGCGATGGTGAAGACCAGGGTGCTGATCGTGGACGACGACGGGCCGGTGCGGCGGACGCTCGCGCGCACGCTCGGCGCCGAGGGCTACGAGACCGCCTCGCGCCCGACGGCGGCGCCGCGCTGGCCGAGGTCGAGCGCGACCCGCCCGACGCGATCGTGCTCGACGTGATCATGCCGGGCTGGACGGCCTGGCGGTCGCCCGGCGGCTGCGCGAGAAGGGCGTCGCCGTGCCGATCCTGATGCTCACCGCCCGCGACGCCGTCGCCGACCGCGTCGCCGGGCTCGACGCCGGCGCCGACGACTACCTGGTGAAGCCGTTCGCGACCGAGGAGCTGCTGGCGCGCGTGCGGGCGCTGCTGCGGCGCGGGCGTCGACGGCGCCGCTGCTCCCGTTCGCCGACCTCACGCTCGACCTCGGGCGCGCGCGTCGCCGTCCGCGGCGGCCGGGCGATCGAGCTGACCGCCGCGCGAGGCCGCCCTGCTCGAGCTGCTGCTGCGGCACGCCCGGCAGGTCGTCTCGCGGCGCGCCGCGCTCGACGACCGTCTGGAGCGACGGCGCCGCGCGACCGAGAACGTGGTCGACCGCTACGTCGCCTACCTGCGCCGCAAGCTCGGCGACCCGCCGCTGATCCACACGGTCCGCGGCGTCGGCTTCGTGCTGCGGCGATGACGGCGCCGCGGCACGCTGCGCGCCCCGCGCCTGCGCACCCGCGTCGTCGCCGCCGCGGCGGTCTCGATCGTGGTCGCCGTGGTCGTGCTCGGCGCGGCGGTGCAGGTGCTGCTCGCGCCGCCACCTGCACGAGTCGCTCGACCACACGCTGCGCGACCGCGCGGCCGAGGTCGCGCAGCTGAGCCGCCACGGCGCCCGGCGCTGCTCACCGCCGCCCGGCGTGCTCGAGCGCCGTCGGGGGCCACGCCGCTGGACGTCGAGGTGGTCGACCGCCACGGCCGGGTCGTCGCGCCGTCGCTCGCGCTCGGCGGGCGACGCTGCCGCGCGGGCGCGCTGATCGGCGCCGCGATCCGCGCGGCCGCAGCGGCTACGGCGACGCGCACGCTCGGCGGCGACGCAGCTGCGGGTGTACGTCGCGCCGCTGGCCGGCGCTCGGGCGGCCCGGCATCGGGCGGCGCCGTCGTCGTCGCGTCGACCACCGACGAGATCGACGTCGACGCTGCCGAGTCGCGGGCGCTGATCGTCGCCTCGGCGCTCGCGGCGGCGCTGCTGGTCGTGCCGATCGCCTCGTGCTGACCGGCCGGGCGCTGCGCCGCTGCGGCGCTGGCCGAGGGCGCCGAGGTGATCGAGCGCCGCGGCGATCCCTCGCTGCGGCTGCCGGCGGCCGGCGGCGGCGCACGCCGGACGAGGTCGCCCGCCTCGCCGACACGCTGAACCGGATGCTGGCCGCGCTGGAGCGCGCCCGCGACGGCGAGCGGCGGTTCGTCGCCGACGCCTCGCACGAGCTGCGAAACCCGCTCACCGCGCTGCGCGGCAACGCCGAGTACCTGGCCCGCCACGGCGCCGACCCGGAGGCGCTCGCCGACCTGCGAGGCGGACGCCGAGCGGCTCGCGCCGCCTGGTCGACGAGCTGCTGCGCGCTGGCCCGCGAGGACGCCGCCGACCTGCCCGACGAGCCGGTGCGGCTCGACGAGCTGGCGCAGCCGTCGGCCGGCGAGCCGCGTCGCGGTGCAGGCGGACGATCCCGGCCTCGTGCGCGGCGACGCACGGCGCTCGAGCGCGCGCTCGCGAACCTGGTCGACAACGCGCGCCGCCACGGCCCGCGCGGACGGGCCGGTCGACGTCGCCGTGACCCGGGCCGGCGGCGAGGTGGGGCTGACGGTGACCGACACCGGGCCCGGGCATCCCGCCCGAGCTCGCCGAGGCGGCGACGACCGCGCTTCTGGCGCGGCGAGGATGCGCGCGGCGCAGCCGCGGCTCCGGGCCTCGGCCTGGCGCTCGTGCGGGCGACGGCCGAGCGCCACGGCGGCAGGCTCGTGATCGACGGCTCCCGGTTCGCCATCCAGCTGCCCGCTCTCAGACCGCTTTCAGAGCGACCGGCGGTACAACTCGGGCAGACGAACCTGGAGGGAGCGGCGCATGAACATCCTGCGACGGGCATCGACCAGCCAGCTCATCATCGCGATCGTCGGCGATCGTCGTGGTCGCGGCCGGGCGACCGCCTTCGCCGTCGCAGGCGGCGGCGGGCCCAAGCCGCCCCACCGCTCGCTGGCGGCGCGCCATCCACGCGCGCCGCGCCGCCAGGCCGGTGCAGGGCGTGACCGCCCGGATCGCAGTTCACCGACCACCTGTCCCGTCCGGGCTCGCTCGGTGCGCCAGCTCGCCGCTCATCACCGGCGCGACCGGCCGCGCTCTGGGCCGGCGACGGGCGGCTGCGGCTCGAGCTGCAGTCCTCGACCGGCGACACCGAGATCGGCTTCGACGGCGCACGCTGACGGTCTACGACGTCTCTCGGGCACCGCCTACACGCATGCCGTCCGCGCACCACCACGGCGCGGCGCCGACGGCACCACCACGCAGTGCCGAGCGTCGCCCACATCCAGCAGGCGCTCGCGAAGCTCACCGCAGCACGTCGACCTGAGCGGCGCGATCCCCGGCGACATCGCCGGCCAGCCGAGCTACACCGTGCGCGTCTCGCCGCGCCACAGCGGCGGCCTGCTCGGATCGGTGCAGCTCGCCTGGGACGCGCCCACGGCGTGCCGCTGCGCATCGCCGTCTACAGCCGCACGCGACTCCTCGCCGGTGCTCTCCCTGAGCGTCACCGACATCAGCTTCGGCGCGGTGCCCGCATCCGACCTGGCGGTGCCGCTGGCGCCCGGACGAAGGTCGTCAAGGTGCACATGCCCGCACCATCCGGCCCGGCCGCCGGCATGAAGCGCAGGCCCACCGGCCGGCGATCACCGGCGCGGCCGCCGTCGCCGGGCGCTGCCGTTCCGGCTGAGCGCGCCGGCCAGCGTCGTCGGCCTGCCCCGCCAGTCGGTGCGAGCTGATCGACTGGTC
>CAWGRB010000050.1:0-18645 GCA_963824845.1 uncultured Alphaproteobacteria bacterium | reverse complement strand
CAACTCCGCAACGCGGTGCGGCTTGATCTGCTCACTAGACGAGAGTTCCGGTGCGGCGCTCATGGTTGCTGCTTAGACGTGGCTCAGTTTCGAGACTGTAAACGTCATGCCGCTTCGGCAAGATCGCGCGAGCCAGTGACCCCACAAAAAGCAGCCGAGCTCGCCCATGTTGATCAGTGAACGCGCCCGCGCCGACCACTGGACCATCTCAAATGGGAAGGAGTAGCGCTCGCACCGTTCCTGAATGGATGCGCGGTCCTCGTCGGAATAGTTCGAGTAGTTTGCTTTGCGCCACCCCGGGGATGCGCTTGCCGGTGGCAAGGTCATAGGCGTCTTTCTCAAGGCTGACATGATAGCCCCGGTATCGGAAGCCGCTCTCGACCATCTCATACAGATCGAGCGAGCCATACCGCGCGTGGGGCGAACCATGCTTCCGAATCCACCGAATAGAAGCCGAAGCCGTTTGCCATGACATTGCCCGTAGTCGCGAGGCCGTGCAGCCGCACTTCGGGCGCTATCTCCTGCGCGATGTCACGGATCCCTTGCGCCCATTCGATGCGCGACCGCTCAGGTTCGTCATTGTCGGGGGAGAGGCAGATGAAGTCGCCATTCCCTACGACCTGATCGAGCACCCGCTTCAAGCGCTGCTTGCCTTCCGGCTGATGGATCACTGGCAGCACAATGGGGCCGAACCGCTCGCGAAGGATCGCTAAGTGCCGATCTGCGACGTCCGCCGCCTTGCTCATCTGGTCGGTCGTGGTCTTTCGCTTTACGCTTTTCCTTCGAGGCTCACCGGGTATCTCATCGAGGTTGATCAACCACACTTGGTCGAACAGATCGCCGGCTTCGTCGAGGAACCCGGAGTAGGCGTCCACGACCTCCTCGACCATGGCTCGCCTGCCTGCATTCCAGACGGTGAACGCGCCGGAGTCGAGCATGATGGTTCGCGGGTAGGACGCTGCCATTTCGACGGAGCGCAGCACTTCGATTGTGTCGAAGTCGCGCTCGTCGCATTGCTCGCGCTGCTGGTGACGGCGCAGCGCGTCGGCTCGTTGAAGTCTCACCCGCTCGACAGGATAGCGGTCGAGGTAGGCATCAATGAAGTCGATGCCGTCTTTCACGTCGCGGAGCCATCGCATCACTGCTTTTCGGTAATCGCCGAAATTGAGAACAGCCGGTAATCCGTGCACTTGTTCTCGAGCCACTGAAAGGCGTCGTTCTTAGGCGTACCGCTGTGGAAATAATCCGTCATAGGCGCGGCATATCCGGAGAGCGTTGAAGACCCGTTAGCGCGAGGCCGAGCGCCGGTCAGCGAAGGCGGAGAGGGGCCTTTGGCCTATGGACGTAGGGGAACGCGCCTTGCTGCGCCTCTATCGCGGTTCCTCGGCGCATTTGAATTCTAGTAGCTTCGTGCGGAAAAGCTGCGCCTGCGACACCCCGAAGTCCGCTTTCTTCTCGGCAAGCTTCGCCCCGAAATCGGCGTCGATCTGATCAACGAGGCGCTTCCGGTCATCGCACGAGATCACGCAGGGTGACTTCGCATGGCCCTGCGAGTCAGGCACGTCGCTGATGAGCGTGGCGAAGACGAGCGGCGACGCCTCGAACGCAGTATTGTCGAGGTATTCCAGCTGTGCCCTTATCTTTGGCATCATTGTTGCGAGGCTCGCGTAATCGACTCTCCGGCTTCGGGCCTTCTGCGAAGGCGGTAGCAGACTTTCGTCATTTGGGCCATCACTTGCTGACGCTGCGAATATAGGTCAGCGAACATATCGGGGACCTTCTGAAGGTCTTTGCTGACGCCGCTCAAGTGAGTGCTTCGTAACGTCCTGATCGCCGCGCTGACTTCCAGATCGTAGCGAGTGCCGCTGTGGATGCAGTCCATCTGAAAGTGGGCCTTGTCGGCATCATATTCCTTAGAGGCGTCCTCGCGAAGGTCCTCGAACGTCGCGAGCTGCCGAACGTAATTCTGCACGAATTGAAGCGGCGTCGTACCGTTCGAGGTGAGGGCTGGCGGCTTCGGCGCGGCAGTCGCCCCTGCGCTCAGTAGCGACACGAGCAAGCCGAGCTTCTTGATGCCACTGAGCATTACGCGCCCCCTTCGGAAGGGAAGTTAGCACAACTGGCAACGTCCACAATCGTCAGCCCCCATCCGCGCAGTCACGGTGCCTAGAGCCTAGCAAACTGGCGGTCTGACCGGCTCATCCCGCGTTTCGGGGGACAATATGTTCGCGGCATTGCGAAGCAGCGCCTTGATCGGCTCGCGATCCACCGAAGTCAGCGCCCGTTCGATCACGTTAATCTCGAACTGGCGCTCGCGCAGAGTCTCTGCCTTAGTGCGCAACTCGCGGGCAACGTGATCCCTCGTCTCTTTACTTACGAAAGCCTCGCTCACGTTCGCTTCGAGGTCTCGAAGCAAACGATCAGGCTCTCCCTCGCCTTGGGCGACCGCGATTGCAGCAAGGGCATAAATGCCGCTTTCGAGTGCATCCCACTGATGCAGCGAGACGGCGATGCTCCACTTCAGTAGCCGTTTCCTGGCCTCCTCAAGAACTTCATCGCCGCCCCACTGACGAGCGGCCCCTGCAATTTGCAGAAGGTACTCGATGAACGACAAATTGTGCACGTGCAGGGCGGCGTCGGGCTCAGTCGGGAGCCACGAGAACACGGAAACGAGCCAGAGCGCGTGCTTACGCAGTTCGTCCCGCTCGTGGTCGCGGCAACATTCAGCCGAGGCCATTGCGAGCAGTGCTTCCGTGACCGAGTGAACGAACTGGATGAGAATGATCGTGAAGATCGACTGCTTCTCAACCGAGAGCAGCATTAGGTCTTTGATGGGCCGATGAAGCTCTTCAGCCCATTCCTCGACGTTCCTCGCAACCTGCTGCGCAGGCTCGTCTCCCGCGTCCGCTTTCAAAAGCACATTGGTCAGCTCGCCAAGCTTGCCGAGGCACACCGCTAAAATAAGAGTTCTAGCGGTGATCCGAAGGGCGCTTGTCGCGCGTGGGCACTCGTGAGTACGAGTTTGGTCATACTGATGACGCTCGCGAGGGTTTCCCGCGTGGCATAGCCGGGATCATAGTCCTGAATCCCGAAGAGCAGGACTGTCATTTTCGCCAGCTGCTCTGTCGCAGCGTGAGTAATGACGATGTGGTCCTCGCGAGCCGCGCCGGTCGCTCCAAGCGCCGCAATCTTGTGGACCAACGGCACGGCGTCTTCAGGACGGGACCTGACGGCAAGTTCGCGGGCGCAAGTGCCAAGGACACCAACGGCGCGATAAAGCGCGTCCGGCATCAAATGAGCGACTAGCTGCTCGACTTCGGTTTGCAGCTGTCCCGCAGCGTAGCAAGCGTGGGTCTTGAACTTCGTCGTCCCGATACTCGATCCGCAGATACGCCCCGGCCAGCGATTTTAAGGTGCCGAGCGCACTGATCATCTGCTCTTCGTCCCGACGACCGAGGGCAGACCGGTAGTAGTTTTTTATCGTCTCAATCGACTGAGTAATGATCAGGTCGTGAACATGCTCGTTGTCGCCGATCAGCGTAGTCGCGAAGAATGATCGGCCCCGCGCCGCCACATAAAGCTGGTTGATGACCACCACGGTTTGGAGCGCTGACTTAGCGGCAATGGCATCACCCTGATCGCTGAGCTTGCGCGCCAACGCGACTGAATGCTTCAATCCCTTATCAGCCGCGATGCGCAGCCGCGGATCGACCTGCGAAATCGTGTACCGCAGTTGGTCGAATTTGCCGTCCCCTTCCTCCCAATCCAGAAGCGGCTCGGCCCAACGCGCGCGGCGATCCCAACGCCTCGCTTCCCTCGCTACATCGAGCCGGATTAGTTCGAGTTGATATTCTGGACTGATCAAAGCCAGCGAGCGCCGATAGGCATAGAGGAACGACCGCAGGATCAGCAGAGTGAACAAGATCGCTGCGCCCACGACGAAGGCGGCGTTCGTCGGTGACGAGATGAGCGAGAACGACGCAACACCGATTGCAAGACCGAACGATCCCGCGAACGCGAGCAGCAGTTTGAGATCGGAACTTAAGCGACGAAACAATCCGAACGGAAGGCGCTCGACGTTCACCTGCATTGCGAAGAGGATGGAGCGATGCGGCGATAGCAGTGCCGCCAATGAGAGCCGTGCCGGTTCCGACCAGCAATGTTTGCAGCCCGCCTAGACGGGGCTGAGCGAACCACGCCGCGATTTCGGCGCGATATTCGCTTAAGACCTTTGCGCCGACACCGACTAGAACCACCCATGCGACGATCTCGGCCTGCGGCTGTGCTGCCTCAGCCAATAAAGCGCGCTGACGGTGCGTCCGGACACGCCGAGCAGCAGTCGAGACCGGATGATCGTCGCAGATTTACGAGCGCGCACCGTCCATGCGACCGGCTCGCTTACCGGCGCAGCTTGCTCTTCTGTTGGGCGTCTCCACTGTCGCCATGCCGACTAGATACGCCCGGCGCCGACGCGGCGCTAGTGTTCACTCTCTGTTCTATCCACAGCAAAGAAAGGGGCGGTCGAAACCGCCCCGATGATCGTTGATGGTGAGCCCAGCTGGATTCGAACCAGCGACCTACTGATTAACCTCCCACTTCGGCTTTCGCCGCCGCCCGTCGCGGGCGTTCGTGGTCTGGACCTTCCCTTCGCCGTGTCCCGTTGCGGGACTGTAGGCGGCGCCCGTCAGGCCTCTACACCTTCCCCATTGCTGGGGCTTGGCTCGGGATTGCCGTCGCCGCGACGCGGACGGGTTCCCCGACTTTGACACCTTCTCGTCCGTCGGTTTCCCGACGGCGACTTCCAATCGAAGTCAGTTGCTCTACCAACTGAGCTATGGGCCCTCACTATCAAATCTCTATCAAAACTTTTCGTCGATCTCCTTTAATGTATTGATATTAAACAACAATCTTGCGCAGTACCACATAGTTAAAAGTCAGTTGCTCTACCAACTGAGCTATGGGCCCACCTAGCGCGGCGGTTACCCGCGTGGGCGGCGGCGGGCAAGACGCTGTGCGAGCTGGCGGGCGGTCAGCGCGCCGCGGACGCGCCAGCTGGGCGCGATGGCGGCGAGGGGATGAAGGACGAAGTCGCGCTGCTCGAGGCGCGGGTGCGGGATGGTCAGGCTCCGCGAGCGGAAGCTGCCGCCGCTCCACAGCACGAGGTCGAGATCGAGGACGCGCGGGCCCCAGCGGCGGCCGCGGCGGCGGCCGAATTCGCGCTCGATGGCCTTCAGCCGCGCGCAGCATGGCTGGCGGGTCGAGCGCGCTTTCGACCAGCGCGACCGAATTGGCGAAGTCGCGGCCGGCGCCGCCATGAGCGGGGTTGAGGACGATCGGCGAGGCGTCGAACAGGCCGAACTCGTTTCGAGCCACGCAATCGCCGCTCTCGACGACGCCCGCGGGCCGGCCGAAGCGGCCGTGCGGGCGGTTCGATCCGATCGCCACGGCATAGAGGTGGACGTTGCGCCTGCCACCGCGAGCGGGCGTCGCCTAGGTCAGTGACAATGGATTGCTTCGCCACGCGCCTGCGAGACGGATGATGTCCCACCCCGCCGAGCGCTCGCCGATCCCGCAGGCCGAAGCGCCGCGCGACTGCCCGCTGTGCCCGCGGCTGGTCGCGTTCCGGCAGGAGTGCCGGGCGGAGTTTCCGGACTGGTGGAACGCGCCGGTGCCCGCGTTCGGGGATCGGAACGCGTGGCTGGCGATCGTCGGCCTTGCGCCGGGCAAGCATGGCGCCAACCGGACCGGGCGGCCGTTCACCGGCGATTATGCCGGCGAGCTGCTCTACGCGACGCTGCCGAAGTTCGGGCTCGCGGAGGGCGAGTATCGGGCCGATCCGGCGGACGGGCTGCGGCTCAACGGGCGCGATCATCCTGAACGCGGTCAAATGCCTGCCGCCGGCGAACAAGCCGGAGCCGTCGGAGATCAAGACCTGCCGCAATTACTTCGAGGCGGCGCTGGTCGCGCTGCCGAATGTCCGGGTGCTGGTCGCGCTGGGCCAGATCGCGCATGTCGCGGCGGCGCGGGCGCTTGGCCTGCCGCCGGCCTCGACGAAATTCGGTCATGGCGCCGAGAAGCGCTCGCGCCGGACGGACGCATCCTGCTGTCGAGCTATCATTGCTCGCGCTACAACCAGAATACCGGCCGGCTCGACGCGGCGATGTTCGAAAGCGTGTTCGAGCGGGCGCTCGCGCTCAAATGTCCTCGGTGAGCCGGCCGTAAAGCTCGGGCCGGCGGTCGCGGAAGAAGCCGAAGGCGGCGCGGTGTTTCTTGGCCGCGGCAAGGTCGAGCGTCGCGACGAGCACGCCTGTCTCCTCCGCGCCGAACTCCGCGAGGATGTCGCCGCGCTCGTCGCAGATGAAGCTGTGGCCGTAGAAGCGCTGGCCGTGCTCGGTGCCGATGCGGTTGGCGGCGACGACCGGCACGACGTTCGAGACGGCGTGGCCGATCATCGCCCGCCGCCACAGCCGCGAGGTGTCGAGGTCGGGGTCGTGCGGCTCGGTGCCGATCGCGGTCGGGTAGAACAGGATGTCGGCGCCCATCAGCATCATCGCGCGCGCGGTCTCGGGATACCATTGGTCCCAGCAGACGCCGACGCCGAGCGTCGAGCGCTGCGGCCCCTGCCACACCTTGAAGCCGGTATTGCCCGGCCGGAAGTAGAATTTCTCCTCGTAGCCGGGGCCGTCGGGGATGTGGCTCTTGCGATAGACTCCGGCGACCTTGCCGTCGGGGCCGATCATGGCGAGCGAATTGTAATGGTGCGGGCCGTCGGCCTCGAAGAAGCTGGTCGGGATCCAGATCTTCAGCTCCTCGGCGAGCTTCTGCATCGCCGAGCACCGACGGATGCTCGGCGGTCGGCTGCGCGGTCGCGAACAGGCTCTCGTCCTCGACCCGGCAGAAATAGGGCCCTTCGAACAGTTCCGGCGGCAGCACGACCTGGGCGCCCTTGCGCCGCCGCCTCGCGCACCAGCTCGCTGACCGCGCGGATGTTGGCGTCGGTGTCGTCGGTGAAGGCGAGCTGCAGTGCGGCGACGGTGAGCTTGGTCATGCGCGGCACCTGCTGGCTGATGCAGTGGAAGCTTCCGCCTCCGGTCAGGATGTGGTCGGCGCGCAGGCCGATCGCAACGCGGCCGGGGAACAGCGCCTGGACGGCGTCGACCGCGGCGTCGTCGTTGGCGGCGCCGTATTGCGGCACGACGACGGCCGCATTGCCGATGTAGAAGTTCATGTAGCTCGCCGGGATGATGTCGCCGTCCTCGCCGGTGACCCGGCCGGGCGAGGGCAGGGCGACGACCTCGAGGCCGGCGCCTGCCGAGCCGCGTCGCGCGCGTCCTCGTAGATCGCGGCGTTGGGATCGTCCTTCGCCGGCGTCGGGACCGCGACCCCGCCGGGCGCAACGAAGCGCGCGAGATTGTCGACATGGCCGTCGGTGTGGTCGTTCAGCAGGCCCGAGCCCAGCCAGACGATGCGCTCGAAGCCGAGATCGCGCCGCAGCCGCTCCTCGATCTCCTCGCGGGTCAGGCTGTTGCGGTTGGGGTTGAGAAGGCATTGCTCGGTGGTGACGACGGTGCCGGTGCCGTCATCGTCGATGGCGCCGCCTTCGAGCACCCAGTCGGCCTTGGCGAACGGCAGGCCGCGCTGCCGCGGCAAGCCGCTCGCCGATGTCCTGGTCGCCGTCGAGATCGTATTTGCCGCCCCAGCCGTTGAAGCCGAAGCCCTGCGCGCGGCGATCGCTCGCCACTGCCCAACGACGATCGGGCCGGTATCGCGCAGCCAGATGTCGCCGAACGGCTCGACGATCACGTCGGCGAACGGCGCGAGCTGGCGTGCGCTTTCGGCAGCGCCGTCGTGCGCCGCGACCAGCCGCACCGTCTCGCCCTTGCCGCCGGCGTGGACCGCCTCGGCGAACGCAGCGACCTCGCGCTCGGCGTGCTTGAGATCGCCGAGCCACAGTTCGGGATCGCTCGGAAAGCCGATCCACACCGCCTCGTGCGGCGCCCATTCGGGAAGCGGGGGTCCGTTCATCAGGCGCCGCTAACAGGGCCGTCCCTCACCGCCAAGAGCAGCGCTTGCGTTTGCCGCTGCAGCTTGCACTATGCGCGCCAAGTAAGGGGGGCCTTGTGAAAGTTCGAAATGCGTTGCTCGCGGCCGCGGGCCTGTTTGCCATCGTCTCGGCGCCATGCGCTGCCGCCACCATGCCGCTGGACCAGGCGGCGAAAGCGTTCGGCACCCGCGAGAATGTCCGGATGATGGACATCTCGCCGAGCGGCAATCTCATCGTGATGCTGGTCTCGGGCCACGGCGGCCAGATCGGCGTGATGCTCGCGAACCCGGCCACGGGCGCGACCAAGATGCTGACCAGCTCGTCCGGTGAGGGCGAATATCTCCGCTGGTGCGTCTTCGCGAGCGAAACCCAGCTGGTCTGCCAGGTCACCGGCACGACTCCGGTCGCCGACGACATCGTCGATTTCTCGCGCCTCATGACGCTGAAGACGGACGGCACCGGCGTTCACGCGCTCGGCCAGCAGGAGAGCTTCCGGGATGCCTCGATCCGCCAGTTCGACGGATCGATCGTCGACTGGCTCCCTGGCGATCCCGGCGCCGTCCTGATGGCGCGGGCATATGTGCCGCAGGTCCATACCGCCGGCACCCACCTCAACCGGACGGCCTCGGGCCTTGGCCTCGACCGCGTCGAGCTGGCGTCGATGCGGACCAGCCCTGTCGAGAGGCCCAACGACCACGTCGTCGACTTCATGACCGACGGCCAGGGCCATCTGCGCATCCGCGAGCTGATGCTGCAGGACAATCGCGGCGAGATCTCGGGCGTCGAGCACTATGAGTATCGAACGCCCGGAAGCAACGACTGGCGGGACCTCGGCTCCTATGACGAGCGCAACAGCAGCGGCCTGTACCCGATCGCCATCGATGCCGGCAGCAATTCCGCCTACGTGCTGCGCAAGAAGGACGGCCGCGACGCCCTCTATCGCATGACGCTGGATGGAAGCGGCACGACGACGCTGGTCGCCGCCGACAAGGACAACGACATCGACGGCATCGTCCGCATCGGCCACGGCCAGCGCGTGGTCGGCTACACGTTCGCCGGCGACAAGCGGCGGACGGTCTATTTCGATCCGGACTATTCGAGCCTGCAGACGGCGCTCGGCAAGGTCATTCCGGGCGAGCCGCTGATCGACTTTGTCGGAGCAAGCGCCGACGGGCAGAAGCTGCTGATCTTCGCCAGCGGCGACACGCGTCCGGGCACCTTTTACCGCTTCGACCGCGCGACCAAGCATCTTGAGAAATCGCCAGCGCGCGGCCTCAGCTCGACACCGCGACCCTCGCGTCGGTCCGGCCGATCCGCGTGCCCGCGTCCGACGGAGCGGCGATCCCGGCGTACCTGACCCTTCCGCCGGGAAGCGACGGCAAGAACCTTCCGGCAGTGGTGCTTCCGCACGGCGGGCCGAGCAGCCGCGACGAGTGGGGCTTCGACTGGCTGCCGCAATTCCTCGCGGCCCGCGGCTATGCCGTTATCCAGCCGAACTATCGAGGATCGGCCGGCTACGGCGAGAAGTGGATGGCCGACAACGGCTTCCGCGGCTGGCAGACCTCGATCGGCGACGTCACCGCCGCTGCGAAGTATCTGGTCTCCAGCGGCATCGCCGATCCCAAGCGCCTCGCCATCGTCGGCTGGTCCTATGGCGGCTACGCGGCCCTCCAGTCCGCGGCCATCGAGCCGTCGCTCTACAAGGCGGTGGTAGCGATCGCTCCGGTGACCGATCTGTCGTTGCTCAAGAAGGAGGCCAAGGACTTCTCCAACGGCGACCTGGTCGCCGACTTCGTCGGGTCGGGCGCCAACGTCCGCGACGGCTCGCCGCTTCGCAACGCCGCCGCGATCAAGGCGCCCGTGCTGCTCGTCCATGCGACGCTCGATTCCAACGTCAACGTCATGCACAGCGACAAGATGGCGGATGCGCTTCGGTCGGCGGGCGACGACGTCGACTATCTGCGGGTCAAGGGCCTCGACCACCAGCTCGACGACAGCGATGTCCGGATCGACATGCTGACCCGCATCGGGACCCTGCTCGACAAGACCATCGGCCACTAGGGAACGAAAAAGGGCGGCCCGCCAGGACCGCCCTTGTTCGTTCGCTGCTCGAGCCCGACGGTTAGCGCGAGTAGAACTCGATCACGAGGTTCGGCTCCATGCGCACCGGATAAGGCACTTCGTCGAGCTTGGGTACGCGGGTGTAGGTCACCTTGGTGTTGCCGTCGGGAACGACGTAGTCGGGCACTTCGCGCTCGGCGAGGCCCTGTGCTTCGATCACCAGTGCCATCTCCTGCGCCTTGGTGCCGAGCTCGACGACGTCGCCGACGTTCACCCGGCGCGAGGCGATGTTGCACTTGACGCCGTTGACCCGGATGTGGCCGTGGCTGACGATCTGCCGAGCGGCCCAGATGGTCGGCGCGAACTTGGCGCGATAGACGACCATGTCGAGACGGCGCTCGAGCAGGCCGATGAGGTTCTGCGAGGCGTCGCCCTTCATGCTGGTCGCGTCGAGATAGTTCTTCTTGAACTGCTTCTCGGTGATGTCGCCGTAATAGCCCTTGAGCTTCTGCTTGGCGCGAAGCTGGATGCCGTAGTCGGACACCTTGCCCTTGCGGCGCTGGCCATGCTGGCCGGGGCCGTATTCGCGGCGGTTCACCGGGCTCTTTGGACGTCCGAAGACGTTCTCGCCCATGCGGCGGTCGAGCTTGTACTTGGCGCTGGTGCGCTTGGTCATTGTCTGTCCTTCAATTTGCTTCGTAACGATGCCCGGACCGCACCGCTGAACCTTGCATTCAGCGCGATCGCCGCTTCACCGGGCATGCGGGATCAATTGCGAGCGGCGCACCTAGTCGGTGGCTCTCGCAAGGTCAAGTTTTGCCGCGGTTTCTCGCCGGATCGACGAGCGCACGGATGATACCGCGCACGGCCTTCACCTCACGCGACGACCAGCCGGTCTTGGTGAAGATGGTGCGGATGGTGTTCTTCGTCGCCTGAGTGCGCGAGGGCGGGTGGAAATAGCCCTTGGAGTTGAGTTCCTGCTCGAGATGGACGATCAGTCCGTCGACCTCGCCGTGCGGAGCAGTGGCTTCGACATCCTTGGCGGTCGGCTGGGCAAGATCGGTCCGCCGCGACCATTCGTAGGCGAGCAGGATTACGGCCTGAGCGAGGTTGAGCGAGCCGAACTCGGGGTTGATCGGGACGGTGACGATAGCGTTGGCGAGGGCCACGTCTTCGGTCGACAGCCCGGAGCGCTCGGCGCCGAACAGGATGGCGCTGCGGCCGGGTGAGCCGGCGATCTGCTCGGCCATCTGCTCGGGCCCAAGCACCGGCATGACAAGATCGCGGCGACGTACGGTGGAGGCGAAAATCGTCGAGCAGTCGGCGATTGCGGCCTGCACGGTGTCGAAAACCTGCGCTTGCTCGAGGACAATGTCGGCCCCGCTAGCGGACGGCCCCGCGTCGGGATTCGGCCACCCGTCCCGCGGCGCCACCAACCGCATCTCGGTCAGCCCGAAATTCAGCATCGCCCGGGCCGCCTTGCCAATGTTTTGGCCGAGCTGCGGGTGGACGAGGACGATGACGGGCTTCGTGACCGCTCACAGCAGCTTGTCGCCGGGCGCGGGAGTTGCTTCCTTTTCCACTCGCTCGGCGATTTCGGCGAATTCGGCGGGATCGCTGAAGTCCTTGTAGATGCTTGCGAAGCGGATGTAGGCGACGTGGTCGAGGGCCTTGAGGCCGGCCATGACGGCTTCGCCGATCTTGGCGGATTTCACTTCGTCGCCGGTGGTTTCCATCTGGCGCTGGACGCCGCTTACCAGGCGGTCGATCTTGCTCGGGTCGATGTCGCGCTTGCGGCAGGCGTGGCCGATGGCGCGGGCCAGCTTGTCGCGGTCGAAAGGCTCGCGCTTGCCGTCCTTCTTGGCGACGGTGAGGTCGCGCAGCTGCACCCGTTCGAAGGTGGTGAAGCGCGCCCCGCACGCTTCGCACTGGCGCCGCCGACGGATCGCCGCGCCGTCTTCCGACGGGCGGCTGTCCTTCACCTGGCTGTCTTCATGCGCACAGAACGGACAGCGCATTCCTTATCCCTGGTAGATCGGAAATCGAGCGCACAGTTCGCGGACGCGCTCGTTGACCGAGCGCTCGACGTCCGCATTGCCTTCCAGCCCGTTCGCCTTGAGGCCGTCGAGCACGTCGGCGACCATGTCGGCGATGTCGCGGAACTCGGCGCTCGCCGAAGCCGCGGGTGGTTCCGGCCGGGGAGCCGACGCGGATGCCGCTGGTCTGGACCGGCGGCAGCGGATCGAAGGGAACGCCGTTCTTGTTGCAGGTGATTCCGGAGCGCTCGAGGCTTTCGTCGGCATCCTTGCCGGTGAGGCCGAGCGGCCTGAGGTCGACGAGCGCGAGGTGAGTGTCGGTGCCGCCGGCGACGAGGTCGGCGCCGCGCTCCTTCAGCCGGTTGGCGAGCGTGCGCGCGTTAGCGATGACCGCGCGGGCATAGGCCTTGAACTCGGGCTGCAAGGCCTCGCCGAACGCGACCGCCTTGGCGGCGATGACGTGCATCAGCGGACCGCCCTGGAGCCCCGGGAACACCGCCGAGTTGATCTTCTTGGCGATGGCTTCGTCATCGGTCAGCACCATCCCGCCACGAGGACCCCGCAGGGTCTTGTGGGTGGTGGTGGTGACGACGTGGGCGTGACCGAACGGTGTGGGGTGCTCGCCGGCGGCGACCAGGCCGGCGAAGTGGGCCATGTCGACCATCAGCAGCGCCCCGACCTCGTCCGCGATTGCGCGGAAGCGCTCGAAGTCGAAGTGGCGCGGGTAGGCCGAGCCGCCGGTGATGATCATCTTCGGCCGGTGTTCCTTCGCGAGCCGCTCGACCTCGTCGAAGTCGACCAGATGATCGTCGCGGCGGACGCCGTACTGGACCGCGTTGAACCATTTGCCCGACTGGGCGGGCGGAGCGCCGTGGGTCAGATGCCCGCCGGCGGCGAGGCTGAGGCCCATGATCGTGTCGCCGGGCTTGAGGAGCGCCATCATCACCGCGCCATTGGCCTGCGCGCCCGAATGCGGCTGGACGTTGGCGAAGCCGCAGCCGAACAGCTTCTTGGCCCGCTCGATGGCCAGCGTCTCGACGGTGTCCGACGGCGCGCAGCCCTGGTAATAGCGCCGGCCGGGATATCCTTCGGCATATTTGTTGGTGAGGACCGAGCCCTGCGCCTCGAGCACCGCCTTGCTGACGATGTTCTCGGAGGCGATCAGCTCGATCTGGGTCTGCTCGCGGCGGAGTTCGGCGCGGATGCCGTCCTCGACCGCGGCATCCTGCTGCGCGAGGCCGCTGGTGAAGAAGCCCGCCGGAACGCGGTAGTTCTGGTCGTGGTCGAGGTCGGCTGCCGTGGCCATCAGTCGCTGTCCTGCAGTTCGTGTGAGAGTTGGTCGACGCGCCGCTGGTGGCGGCCGCCCTCGAACAGCCCGATCAGAAATTCGGTGACGCAGGCCCGTGCCATGTCGGAACCAATCAGCCGGGCGCCCAAGGCAATCACGTTGGCGTCGTTGTGCTCGCGGGCGAGGCGGGCGGACAGCGGATCGCTAACCCGCGCGCAGCGGCAGGCCGGTTCGCGATTGACGGCAATCGAGATGCCGATCCCGGACCCGCAGACTGCAATTCCGCGCTCCGCCTCTCCAGAAGCTATGGCGCGGGCGAGACGGGCGCCGAACTCCGGATAATCGACGCTCTCCGGGCCGTTGGTGCCGAGGTCGATGACCTCCTCGCCAGCCTCTCGAAGCCACTTGGCGAGTTCGTCCTTGAGGAGGTAGCCGGCATGATCGGCGGCGAGGGCGATTTTCATGGGTTCGTGTCTCTAGCGCCTGCACCTCGACCGCGCCAGCCGCGGCGGGGTCTATGTGTCACCCTGACTGCTTGGAATTGGGGGTCCTTCCACTTCCTCCACTTTGTCACCCTCGCGGATCGTCCGGGGCCGAATCGACGGTCCGGATCGGTCAAAGCATGAAGGGAGCGCTGTAGGACAGCCCTAAGCGGCCAGGCGAAGCTCTTCGCGGCTCCAGATTTCGACCAGAGCGGCGGTGAGCTCGTCCATCGCCTCGGCGCTGTGGGTCGGGCCGGGCGTGAAGCGCAGGCGCTCCGTGCCGCGGGGCACGGTCGGGTAATTGATCGGCTGAACGTAGAGGCCGTATTCGGCAAGCAGGATGTCGCTGACTCGCTTGGCCTTGACTGGGCAGCCCACCAGCAGCGGCACGATGTGGGTGACGCTGGGCATGATCGGCAGGCCGGCGGCGGTGAACTTCGCCTTGAGCATCGCCGCCGCTTCCTGCTGGGCGCGGCGCTCCTCGCCGGATTCCTTCAGGTGGCGGACGCTGGCGAGCGCTCCGGCAACCAGCACCGGCGACAGCGAGGTCGTGAAAATGAACCCAGGCGCGTAGCTGCGGATGCAATCGATGATGGTGCGGTCGGCCGCGATGTAGCCGCCCATGACTCCGAACGCCTTGCCGAGCGTGCCCTCGATGATCGTCAGGCGGTGAGCGATTCCGTCGCGCTCCGAAATTCCCCCGCCGTGATCGCCGTACATGCCGACCGCGTGGACCTCGTCGAGGTAGGTGATGGCGCTGTACTTGTCGGCAAGGTCGCAAATCGCCGCGATCGGGGCGATGTCGGCGTCCATCGAATAGACGCTCTCGAACGCGATCAGCTTGGGAGTTTCCGGGTCCTCGGCGGCAAGCAGCTCCTCGAGATGATCGAGGTCGTTGTGGCGGAACACGCGCTTTTCGCAGCCGGAGCTCTTGATGCCAGCGATCATCGAGGCGTGGTTGAGCTCGTCCGAGAAAATGATGCAGCCGGGCAGCAGCCTGCCGAGCGTCGACAGCGCCGCCTCGTTCGACACGTAGCCGGAGGTGAACAGCAGGGCGCCTTCCTTGCCGTGGAGAGCGGCAAGTTCGGCCTCCAGTTCGGTGTGGAAATGGGTGTTGCCGCTGATGTTGCGGGTGCCGCCCGCGCCGGCGCCAACCTCATGAAGCGCGGACTCCATCGCTTCGATCACGGCCGGGTGCTGGCCCATTCCGAGATAGTCGTTGGAGCACCAGACGGTGATCGGCTTGGGCCCGTTGCCGCCGAAGCAGCGCGCGTTCGGGTAGCTGCCCTTGGTGCGCAGGATGTCGATGAAGACGCGGTAGCGGCCCTCGTCGTGGAGGCGGTCGATCGCCGATTTGAAGATGCTGTCGTAGTCCACGGCCCAACTCTCGCGTTCGCGGCCCTTTAGCTCCCGCTCCGCAGAGTTCGCAACAACTCACAGGGTGCGGAGGTCGCGGAGGCCGAAGCGGGCGAGTGCGTCGCGAAGGTGCGGAGCGGGCGCCGGGCCGGTGAAGACGGCAGTGCCGGGCTGCGGTGCGTCGGGCCAAGGCTGCTCGCGGGTCAGCCAGGCGATGCGGCGGGCGATGCCGGGACCGCCGTCGATGAAGCGAATTGCCGGGAAGGCTTCGCGCAGCTCGTCGCCAAGCAAGGGAAAATGGGTGCAGGCGAGGACCATCGTGTCCATGCGCTCGCCGCCGGGCGCGGAGAATATCGGCTGCACGGCGTTCCGGACCGCCTCGACGGTGACCGTCTCGCCGGCGAGCTTCGCCTCGGCAAGCTCGACCAGCTCGGGCGAGCCGTGGCGAAGGATGGTGCAGTCGGAGGCGAATTTTGCCGCGAGGTCGTCGACATAGGGCTGGCGGACCGTCGCCTCGGTGCCGAGCACGCCGATCACCCGGCTCTTCGACATCTCGGCGGCGGGCTTGACGGCCGGCACGGTGCCGACGACCGGCAGGTCGAGCGCCGAGCGGACATGGTCGAGTGCGATGGTCGAGGCGGTGTTGCAGGCAATGACCGCAAGCCGTGGCTGGAAGCGCTCGACGAGGCGGCCGAGGAGGGCGGGTACCCGGCTGGCGATCTCGGCCTCGCTGCGGCGGCCGTAGGGGAAGCCGGCGCTGTCGGCCGCGTAGACGATCGGCGCGTTGGGAAGGAGCGCTCGGGTCGGGCCGAGCACGGACAGGCCGCCGACTCCTGAATCGAAGAAGAGGATTGGGGAGGATGCGTTCACGACAGTTCATCCTCCCCGGCATTTGCCGGGGAGGGGGACCGCACGGAGTGCGGTGGAGGGGTTCTTTGGAGGCAGTGATTGACGATGTGAAGCACCACGCCTTCAAGATTGGTTCGCACGTCTTCCGCGGCAATGCGTAGGGTTTCAATCCCTCGCGCGCGGAGCCAGTCGTCACGCCGCAAATCCCGCTCTGCAGCGGCAGCGAAATCGTGCGCCATTCCATCAACTTCGACTGCCAATGCCGCCGCCTTGCAGTAGAAATCGAGCACAAACGGCCCCAGTGGGTGTTGCCTGCGGAACTGGAGCCCTTGTGGCCGCAGCCGAAGCATTCGCCAGAGCCTGATCTCTGTCGGGCTCATGCGCTTCCGCAAGTCGCGCGCTCTGCTGACCGACAAGGCCCCTCCACCAGCTTCGCTGGTCCCCCTCCCCGCGAAATCGCGGGGAGGATGTGGTTAGGTGCTCGCATGCGGCCAGACAATGACGAACATTGCAGAGTGCCGGTCTTTTGCTACCAACCTGCGCATGACGCGTGAGATGCTGTTTGCACTGGCGATTGGCTACCTGTTCGGGTCGATTCCGTTCGGGCTGGTCCTGACGCGGCTGGCCGGCAAGGGCGACGTGCGCGCGATCGGGTCGGGGAATATCGGGGCGACGAACGTCCTTCGCACTGGAAGCAAGCTTCTGGCGGCGCTGACTCTGGTGCTCGACTGCCTGAAGGCGACGGCGGCGATCCTGCTCGCGCAGCTGCTGTTCGGCGGCGAAATGGGAGCTTTCGCTGCGGTCGGCGCGATGCTCGGGCATCTTTATCCGGTGTGGCTGGGCTTTCGCGGCGGCAAGGGGGTCGCGACATTCCTCGGGGTGCTGATCGCGCTGCTGTGGCCGGCGGCGCTGGTCTATGCCGCGGTCTGGATTTTCCTGCTGCTGACGGTCCGGATCTCTTCCGTTGCGGGAATGACGGCGGCGATCAGCGCGCCGATCGTCGCGCTTGGCCTCCATTCCGCTTACGTCCCGATGCTGCTCGGTTTCGCGTTGCTGGTGCTGTGGAAGCATCGCGACAACATTGCCCGGCTGCTGGCCGGCAAGGAACCGCGCATCGGCAGGGCAGGGGTTTGACCGGCGATCTGATCGACCGCCTGAGGCTGTTGCGAACGGCCGGGATCGGGCCGGTCACCTATCGCCAGCTGATCGCCCGTTTCGGAAGCGCCGCCGAGGCGCTTGCGGCGGTGCCGGATCTGGCGCGGCGGGGCGGCGGCAAGGCGCCGGTGTTGTGCAGCCGCGACGACTGCGGAGCGGGAGATTGCCCGGGTCGAGGCGCTCGGCGCGCGCTTCCTGGTGCTCGGGCAGGGCCTCTATCCACGGCTGCTCGCGGAACTCGAGGACGCACCGCCGCTGCTGATTGCGAAGGGCGACCTCAAGCTGCTCGACCGGCCGGCGGTCGCGATCGTCGGCGCTCGCAATGCCTCGGCGGCGGCGTGCCGGTTTGCGCGCGGTCTGGCCCACGATCTGGGCGCACGCGATCTCGTTGTCGTGTCGGGCCTCGCACGCGGAATCGATAGCGCGGCGCATGACGGAGCGCTCGAGAGCGGGACCATCGGGGTGATCGCCGGCGGCATCGACGTCTTTTATCCGCCCGAGAACGAGGAGCGGCAGAAGGCTCTGTTCGAACGCGGGCTGGTGCTTGCCGAAATGCCCCCGGGGACCGAGCCGCGCGCTCGGCACTTCCCCTATCGCAACCGGATCATTGCCGGACTAGCGGCAGGGACGATCGTCGTCGAGGCGGCGCCGCGATCGGGGTCGCTGATCACGGCGCGGCTTGCCGCCGAGGCGGGGCGCGAAGTCATGGCGGTTCCGGGTTCGCCGCTCGATCCGCGCGCGCAGGGCTGCAACCAGCTGATCCGCGACGGCGCGACTTTGATCCAGACGGCCGACGATGTGCTGGAGAGCGTATCGCCGGCGCAGCCGCGCTTCGCATCGCCGGTTCACCGCTTCGAGGCGGCGTCAGAGCCGGCAGACGGCAGCGCGGACGCGAGCGGAATCGTCGAGGGATTGCTCGGCCCGTCCCCGGCGCCCGTTGACGAGATCATCCGCTTGTCCGGCGCGTCGTCGGGCGCGGTGCAGATGGCGCTTCTGGAGCTGGACCTCGCCGGCCGGCTCGAGCGGCATGCGGGCGGCAAGGTCAGCCTTCGAGCCGCTTGACGCCGTGAGCGAAGCATCCCCACCTTGTACGCGTATGCGTGAGGGGGTCCTTTGAAGCTCGTTGTCGTCGAATCGCCCGCAAAGGCGAAAACCATCGAAAAGTATCTTGGCAGCGGGCACCGGGTGCTCGCTTCGTTCGGGCACGTGCGCGATCTGCCGCCAAAGGACGGCTCGGTCGATCCTGACGAGGATTTCGCAATGCTGTGGCAGGTCTCGCCGGATCGCGCCAAGCAGCTGAAGGCAATCACCGACGAAGCCAGGCAGGCCGACACGCTGATCCTCGCGACCGACCCGGACCGCGAGGGCGAGGCT
>CAWGRB010000049.1:0-15941 GCA_963824845.1 uncultured Alphaproteobacteria bacterium | reverse complement strand
TAATGCGGCCGGACGTGTCCAGTAGAAAAATCGCATAATCGGCGACGCCTTCAATGAAGATTTGAAAGTGCCGCTTGGCGTTTTGAAACGCCAACTGGGTCTGATCAAGCTGAAGCTTAGTAGACGTTGCGCTGACAGCAAATGTGCCGTTGCGTCGCGGCGCGAGTCGATGGCCGCGCCTAAAATGAGAGATGCCACGGACGTGCTTATTGAGAGCGCGAACAAGAGCAGAAACGCCCACTCAATTCCGCCGCCGGCAATGCGTCTCCGGTCGGAGCCCCCACGCAGCAAACCCGCAAAAGATGAGTGCGGCTGTCGCGGCATCACGTTGGTTGCCGCGCAAACCAGCCCACATCAAAGGGAGCAAAATGAGAAAGCCAATAGATCTCGATTGGGAAGTACATCTCTGAGATCACCGCCAATTGTAGGACTGTAGGCAACCGCGCCAATTGCGCCCGCAACGACAATGATGGCAGCTGCTTCCATTGCGCTCGAGTTGGAAAACGGCGTGGGTCGCCCAGAGCAAAATGACAGGAGCAATGATCACAATCCCGGCCGCGTCCATGAGCCACCACTTTGCCCAAGTACCGATCGAAATCGCGACGGGTCGGCAAAGCCTAGAGCATTGGCGACGCCCGGCCCGGCATAGCGATGCCGGAACTGATCATCGCGGTCGGGACGAAGGAGATGAGCCCAAATTTTGCAACGTTGAGCGGGGATGCGAATCTGTTGTGACCGTGCAACCAATGATTGATCAGCCAAGCTCCGGCGAGCGCTGCGACCGTGGTGGCGACCGCACTTGAAGCCGATTCGAAAGATGCTCGTCGGACCGGAAGAAATCGCGCTAGCGAAAATTGATCCTGTGAGAATCGCAGGCCAAACTCGATTGCCCCGTAGCAGGATAAGGCTAAGCGCGACACCAGTCGGCGGCCACAATGGTGTTGAGGCTGCATTGAGTGCGGGTAACAATAAGGCGGTTTCGGTGATGCCGAAATAGCTCACAGCGACGACCGCAAGTTCGAAAAAGTATTTTGCAGTGCTCAGACCGGAAAGGATAGGAAATCTCGCTTCGCCAGTTCCTGCTCTTGTCATGGAAGAGCCTCGCTGGGGAACCGAGGAAATGCTCAATAACGTGGAGCTGACCATGTTAAAGCGGAGGCTGGCGAAAAGTGGACCACAGATTGGCGACATTGCGTTATCACTTGGCGGAAGTGAGAAGCGGAGTCTTTTTAAAGAGCGCGACTTAACGAGCGCAGCGCTCCGCTATCCGACGCCGCCGCCGGGAGCGGGTGCGCCCCTGGTCGTTGATGTAAGAAGGCTTGATCTTTCGGTTCCCAAACGCCCGTTGACGTTCACTGCACAGCCGGCGACTGCGCTGGAGTTTGTGCAGGTTTGTGACGCGGGATTTGTACCGTCCCCGGGCGGAGGTACCGAAGAAATGTTTTGTCTGAGATCCCGTTCGACTGCCTGTAGAGTCGCGATATCCTGAGCTATGTTTTCTTGCTTGACGGCAAGCTGCCTTTGATCGAGAGCGAGCTGCTCTACGCTGCGCCGTACAAGGGCAAGATCGACTGCTAAGGGCTTAAGCCTCTCTCCCCACTCAGACGAGGTTTCAGTGAGGCTGCCGATGGCGGTAACAGCCAGCCAAGCGGCGGAACCCAGGTCCTGAGCAGCTCCTTTGCCTCTTCATTGTAAGACTGCCACGCAAGCGTCGCGACCACACCAAGCAGGACCACTAAGAAAAGCGGGCAACGGTGCGTAAATGCTCGGCCTGACAATTGACGGCCTGAGAGCCGTCAACTGTTTGCTCTTTAAATCAGGAGAGTGATGGGGTGCGCCGGCTCTTGGCCGAAGCCGACTATCGTAGTCAGATTCGTCGGTAGCGATCCGAGTGCGCCGAAAGAATGAGCTGTTTCCGCCGTCTGGATCACGCTCGGCGACGTCGCCTTCATAGTGCTCATCGTCCCGAGGTGCGGTCCGCGAAAAGAACATGGTCCCCCCGTTTCAAGTCGCAGAAGTCGCTTGCTCGACTGAGTTTGGTTAGGTGGCCATGGGGCTGTGACAGAATGAGGGCGCACAGGTGGAAAACATTAGGCTGCGGTAGTTTGGCCATAAATTCCGCTCGACATAGCGGCGGCCGCCAAAGGGTCCCCATTCGACCGCGTCAAGTTCGCTTCTGCGCCGCACTTGTAAGCTTAGATCGCGGCGCTCGTCGGATTGATTTGAGGAGGTCGCAATGGAAATCATTCAGGATCACCAAAAATGTGCCGAGGAGTGCGTGATGATGGCGCTGTCGTCGAAGCGCTACAGCGACAAGGCGCTGTGGCTTATCTTAGCGCAGTCATGGGCGCGATTAGCCGAGCAAGTCGCGTTCACCGAAGGAAGAGATGATCTATCGAGGGCCGAATTCAGCGCTGCCGCGCTTCCAATTCACTGCGAGATTCACGGATCGAGGTGATTGTGGCGACCGGCAACGAGCTAGTGGGGGGCCTCGACCACCCGTAAGCGAAAAATCGTCTTGCTCGCGCTCGGCGCGCAGTGGTCTGTCGCGCCGGTAATCTCAAGAAGTTTGCCGGAATCTCAAAGACTACGGTGACACACAGTGGCTAAATCCGTAGACGACTGGCGTGAGCTGTTGCGTCGCTACATCCTGTACGTCCACGCCCGTGAAGGTGCTGATCTTTTGGACAGAGACAGCCCTTTCGCCTGGGATGAGCGTATTAAGCTGCGGCGGCTCGCCGGTGATGCGACGAGTTGGAAAGTTTACGGCAACGGTGACGAGCGACGGCACCTTCGACGATAACTGTTTTGCGTCATAGTTCCCCTTGGCGCGGGGGCCCCTTCTTTAGTTTGAGCAAATGCGCGGCCGGCAAGGCGCATGCGTCTACCCGCAGCGCATGTCACCCGGCGGTGCTAGACCGGGCCTGCCATCCAGCAACGCGTGCTAAGCGAAGGCGCGTCTACTCGCCCCGTTTCACAGCGTCCTTGTAGTTGGCGGCGAGAAATCGCATTGCATCGTCTACGAGCGTCGGTTGGTCTCTTATTCCCTGCTGCGCCATTTCTATTATGCGCTTGCTGATCACTTCACGCATGACCCGCGAGTAGGCAGGTCGAGCAAATTGACTTCCAGACTGTTGGATCCTCCGCCACGCTTCATCTAGAGCAGACACAAGTACTTGAATAAATTCAGGATCAAATGCTGCTTCGAGCGGGATCAACTCACAAACGTCAACCATCGTGTCCCCCCTTCTTTACAAAAAACAGGGAGCACGGACACAGCGGAGAAACGTCGTGGTTCGAACGACCCTCGCAGATAACGTCAGCAATGTCTGGCGTAGCTTTATTCGGCCAAGCCACCGGTTTAATCGCTATGCCGACTGCAACGCTAACCAGCCAAGCGAGCGTTTGCTTCCCCAGCGCTTCTACCTAGTCGCATGTGCCCCCGCACACACCCCTAACGATCCGCCGCACGCAGCGCGTGGGCAGTTCGCTCTATCTTCCACCCGACAAGTCATCTTTCAGGACAATGATGGCAACCAAGAGGCGGTCGTATATTTTTGCCCGCTCGCGAGTGATTGAGCTCCCGCTCACCGATCGGGATTCGGGACGGCTCCTTCTTCGATGCCCGTCGACACCAGGCGTCAAGGCCGGCTGAAAATGAATTATTCACCCCTCGGGTGGTGCTCGGTGCACAGCATCTCGATCGGCTTCGTACCAAACCGGGGACAAGCGCGGGGCAGTGGAAAAGGCCCCAATTCGCGTCGCAGAATTTCCAGGGAGCAAATTTCGCAAAACGTTTCGCGTTGGCTCTAGCCGAACCACGTGGACCACGGGCTCGTGGGTCTTGCTTCCCTGCCGTTGCCGTCGATTTCCCTGCAAGTGTTATAAAAAATCCCTGTTCCAACGCTTTGGGAATTTAGAGCTAGTCTAGGTTGCGGAAATGTGAGGCTGACATTGGCGGCGGGAGGCAAGGGAGCAAGCTTTCAACCGAATTCCATGTAAAATTCCCTATTAGCAGGGAACTTGGTGTGGAGACTGGTTCGCGATTGACTGCGTCGTCAGCCACCGCTGAGCGAACCTACCAGCCGGAGCCGACGCGTCCGAAGGTGGCGCTCCGCAAAATCCTTTGTGTTTTTTGCTCTACCTTTGGCCGGGAGATAGCGCTTCAGGATCGATGCGCCGAGAGCAGTGAACTAGGGGCCTGGCAGTCGCTGATAGGTGTTCTGGAGCTCATCCTGGATAATATGCGCCTCTCCCCTCGCCGGCGCGACCAGATCAGCAGTCAGGGTGCGGCTGCGGTATTGCCATCCCTTGGGCGGTTTGAGACGACTTCCGAGCGCGGCGAGATCGGCGTAGGCAAGACTTGGGTCCACGATTTGCGAATACGACTGCATCACATAAACCTGACCCTTCGGGCTGACTAACTCGTACACCGGTTTGCCTGCCAGAAAAGTCCAGTCTGTCGTCCGGCGGATGGTCCGCTCGACATAGAAAGCTCGCTTCTCGACAAGGTCGAGTAGCCGCAGGCGCATAGTCGCGACGGGCCGCATGGCCAGGCCCTGAATGTCAGCAGGGCTCCTGCTAACGTCACCCGACGCGAGACGGTCCATGATGAAATGCCGGGGGCCGTTGCGGATCACCCGAAAGGCTCCGAACTGCGAAGCAACCTTGGCGGTATCGACCGCATCCCAGGCGGCCTGCGGGCAGTCGTTGAGGCCCAAGGTATTGTAAACGTCGGCGGAGAGGCGCATGCCCTCGCGCTTGACAACGAACAGCTCGCAATAACGCCGATCCCGAACATCGTCGAGCATCTTCATTGGCGTGGTCGACGGTTGTGCGGCCGCGACCGCGACAAGAAGCACAAGGCCAGCGGCGACGAAGATTGGGGACCGGGTATTAAGCATCGGTCTCACTAGTGGCGAGCGGGAGCAAAGCAGTTTGCACCGAACGGCAACGTTCTGCCAACGGATTTTGGGCGCCTTGGCGGAATCGGAAGCAATCGGCTTTGGTTCCCGCTTGTTCGAAGTTGCCCCGTCTCTGCTGCAACCGGCCCGGCAGCGATGGCGAGCGCGCGCTCAAAATGGGTCCCCGCTGCATTCGGCTGGCAGTATGTCCAATGGATGCTGTCGTCGGCGTTGGAAATATCATTTGCATGGATACGCCTCCATCAGCTTGGCTAACAATAACCTCGGAAAGGAAACGTCGTATCGTTCGTCGAAATTGCTGGAGCCATCCTCTAAATTGCTCGCGGTATTGTCCATCTTTCGAGATGCCAGTTTCTCCGTTTTATCAATCGTAAGATCAAAATCACGTGGCAAGCAAAAGTACGGCTTGCCGCCTCCACGCCGTGATGTGTCAGTTTCCAGTTGACGGTTATAGGCGAGAAGTCCATCTCTCACCCCTTGCAAATACATCTTATGTAGCTTTTTCAATTGTTGACCTTTTTCAATTCTATTCATTGCCGCATTGGCGCTAGATGCCATGCACACCGCAGTGATTGCCGCAATCAACATCCTGGTCATTCGAAACTCCAGATTAGGGGCGTTGACGAATGGTCATACGGCGTGAGACGCCATCCCGGCTATGCGTTCGTGACGGATCGCGAGAGGAATCCGAAAATGGTCGCGTGCCGCAAGAAGATGACCGCGGGCTGGGTCGGAACGCTGGCGGTTTATGATGGTTTCCATGTGCGGTTCGGCAGCATGGCCTGCAGCGTCGTGACCAGCAAAACGCGTTGGCCGGTAGGGAGTTCGCAAAGCTCGACGTCGGCCTACCAGTCCTTGTCGAGGGCGCTCGGAAAGCGCGGTGGGCTGAATTCGTTTTCGTGAATGAGCCGTCTCGCCCACGCGGCGATTTCCTCGCTGTCGTCACCCTCCCAATGCTACTCCTCCCCAGTAAACTGGCCTCATGTTTACGTTATGTTCCTACTGAAGTTTAGATGCTGTCCTATCGGACAGCACGAAGTTTACACGAGAATTCGTGCGCACGCCTGCGGTATCGCTGCGCTCACGGCAACAGGATCGAGCTTCCGACGGTGCGTCGGGCTTCCAGGTCGCGATGCGCGCGCGCCGCGTCGGCAAGCGGATAGCGCTGATTGATCGAGATGCGCACCGCGCCGCTTTTGAGAACCGAGAACAGATCGGCAGCGCGTTCCAGCATTTCGCTTCGGGTGTGCAAATAGTCAGCGAGCCCGGCGCTGGTCACATAGAGCGAGCCCATCCGGTTGAGGCGAAACAGATCGAAGGGCGGAATCAGGCCTCCCGCCGTCCCGTACGACACGCACAGGCCGCGGCGACGCAGACAGGCGAGCGACGTCTCGAACGTGCTGCCGCCAACACCGTCGTAGACCACAGGTAATCCGGCGCCGCCGGTGAGATCGCGCACGCACGCGACCACATCTTCCTGCGTGTAGACGATCGCAGTTTCGCAGCCATGCGCCTTGGCGAGTTCCGCCTTCTCCACGGTGCCGACGGTGCCGATCACCCGCGCTCCGAGATGGCGGGCCCATTGGCACATGATCAAGCCGACGCCGCCGGCGGCGGCTTGAATCAGGATGGTTTCGCCGGCGCTGACGGGATGGGCGGCGCGAATGAGATACTGCGCGGTCAGGCCTTTCAAGATCACCGCTGCTGCTGTCTCGTCGTCGATGAAATCGGGCAGCTTCACGAGCCGGCTGATCGGCATGACGGTCGCCTGCGAATAGGCGCGCGGCCTGTCCGACGCGTAAGCCACGCGGTCGCCGGGGCGAACCTCGCTCACGCCCTCGCCGACGGCTTCCACCACGCCGGCAGCCTCCATCCCGATCACGTGTGGAAACTGAGGTAGCGGATAGCGCCCGGTGCGATGGTGGATGTCAGTGAAGTTAAGACCGATGGCCGTGTGCCGGACGCGCGCCTCGCCTGGTCCCGGATCGCCTATCTCAATTTCCTCATGACGAAGCTCTTCGGGGCCGCCATTCCTGTGAATGCGAACGGCATTGACGCGGCTCATGCGATTTTCCTTGATGATTTAACGGAGCGGGCGCGCGACCATCCTAGTGGTCCGATTTTAACATTCACATCCCGGCTCCGCATGCTCTCATGCAAATGCTGGAATCAAAGGTCCACTAGCACGATTGCTCCCAGGCCTGGGCAGGTTGTTTCGCCTAGCCGATGATCGTTCGTCCGCCGGGAATTAGGACGCCCTCAATGGATATCGGGGGTTGGCTGCGGAGCCTGGGCCTCGAAAGGTGGCTAAGGCAACGCAAGGGGGCCCGGCAGCGCCTCTTCAGCTTCAGCGGTGAGCTGCGCCTCATGTCGTCTCACGAAGACGGCGGCAACAACAACGAGGATTAGGACAACCAGAGCGAACACCAACACCATCCACCCGGACAATTGTTCGACCTGCCGACCTAGTGAATAGACGGTAAGCCCATAGAACGTCGCCCAGAGAGATGCGCCGATGATGTTGGCCAGCATGAAACGCTGCCAGGGCATGCGATTGGCTCCGGCGAGGATTCCGGCGATTGAGCGCAAAACCGGCACGAATTGCGCGAGAAGAATGATCTTGCCGCCATGCCGCAGGAACAGATACTGACCGAGCTTGATCCTGCTTTCGGTGATCCACAAATAGCCGCCATAGCGGAGCAAAAGCCAATAGCCGTATTCACGACCAATGACATACCCGATCATGCGACCGATGATCGACGCGCCCGCCGCAGTCAGGATCACAGAGGCGATATTGAGATCGTGCTTGGTTCCAGCAATGACCGACGCAACAATGAGCACCGTCTCGCCGGGGAACGGAAAGCCGACGCATTCCAGACCGATGAGACCCGCGACTACGAGCAGGCCGTAGACGTGAATGAGGTGAGCGATGGATGACATGGAGACGTGGATCAGAACGCCGGTCCGAGCGTCAGCGCGCTAACCTTGCCAATTACGGAGGTAGCATCCGCTCCACTAGCCTGATGACAGCTAGTGGCGAGGGCGTGGTATCTCGATGCGGCGCGCGATTGCAAGTGAACGTCCTCCAGCCCTGGGATGAAGATGCGCGCGACCGTCGCCTCGCCAAGCCGGTCGGGCTCAGGCAACGACCAGATCGGGCACCAGGACCTTGCCCTTGGTCTCGGGACCGTAGAAAACCGCCACCGCCCAGGCGATGCAGCCGATCCACGTGCCAATAATCATCGGTTCGGCCAATCCCGTGCCGAAATGCTCGGCGAGGAAGGTCAATATCACGGCACAAAACCGCCGAAGATACCCGCCTGATGGTAGCAGAAGGCGCTTGCGGTCGCCCGTATCTCGGTCGGGAAGCGTTCATTCAGGTACGCCACCATCTGCCCCTGCATGCCGCCGCCGGCGCACATTCCCTGCGCGATGAAGCCCACCGCAATCCATAGGAAATCGGTGGAGAGCAGGTAGAGCGGTGCGAGCGGTAGCGCGATCAGTGCCGGAATGATAGTCGACCAGCGTCGGCCAATGCGGTCGGCCCACCAGCCCCATCCGCACGACGCCAGGAATGTGCCCAGATTGGCGAAGAAGATCGGCGTCGCGACCAGCCCCGGCGTGAGGTGCAGATCCTTTTGCAGATGCGTCGCGAACAGGGCGTTGACCGAGTAATAGGCGATGAAGCCGCCGCCCAGCCACACGCAGGCGGTCAAGGTATTGGCGAGAATTTGCTTCTGGAAGATCGCAATGAGCGGCGCACGAACCTCCCGCTGCTCAAGGCGCTGACGCCGCCGGTTCTCCAGCCAGATCGGCGGCTCCTTGACGAATTTGCGTACAAAGAAAACGGAAAGCGCGGGCAAAACACCGATCCACAGCATGCCGCGCCAGCCGATAGAGGCATAGAACAAGCCATAGACGCCGCTCGACAGCATGAAGCCAAGTCCCCATGAGCCTTGCAGGACGCCGCCCATGAAGCCGCGCGAACGTACCGGCCACGTCTCCATCGCGAGTGCGCCACCGGCCGGCCATTCGCCGCCCATGCCAATGCCGAGCAGTGCGCGGAACAGGAACAGATAAGTGAAAGTCGGCGAGAAGCCAGCCGCGAAATTGCTGAGCGAATACCACAGGATCGAGATCATCAGCGGGATCTTGCGGCCGACCCGGTCGGCGAGCCAGCCCGAGCCTACGGCGCCCACCAGCCTCAGCCACAACGTCACCGACAGCACGAACGCCACATCGGTCAAAGGGACATGAAATTCCTGTGAAATTGGCACCATGATCAGCAAGAACATGGTGAAGTCGAAGGCATCGAGCGTCCACCCGAGCCATGCCGCAACCCAAGCCAACCACTGTTCCTTGGTCGGCTCCTTCCACCACGCAACAGATGAACCGGAGAGGTCGGCAGCCGTCGTCATGGCATTTCCTCCCAGGGTTTCGCAGGGATCTCAGGTTCGAATACTTTGGAGGGAACGGCCCGCCGACGGCAATGCTCGCTGCGCGGTATTCCGCGAAGATTTCGGCAAATCCTCCCAGGCAGCTTTGCCGCGAAGCTACATCGGTCGCTTGTCGGGAGCAACGCCGGGCAACCGCCGCTGAGTTTGGATACGCGCCCGCATGATGATTTCAACGCGTCGCCGAGCTATTTTTTTGCCTCGGCCTTCGCGTCCGCGGGTTGCGCCGCCACCTTGACCTGTTGGCCCTCCGCGATGTCCGCAGGCGGGCTGAGTGCGACGCGCTCGCCGCCCTGCAGCCCCTCGCGCAATTCAAGCTTTGTGCCGTAGTCACGATAGATACTGACCTTGCGCAGGTGCACGCGGCCTGCATCGTCCACTGTCGCCACGCGAAGACCATCGGCATTGAACAGCAGCGCGTCGGCAGGGATCAGCACCGTGGGAACAGGGCGCGGAATACCGAATTGCACGTCTACGTAAAATCCCGGCCGAAGCGCCCCGTCAGGATTGGGCACATCGACTTCGGCCAGCATGGTCCGCGATGCCGCATCGAGCGCCACCGAATTGCGCGACACCTTGCCCTCAAAGGTCCGGCCCGGCAATTCCGGCACACGCACCTCGGCCGGCAGTCCGTCTTGCAGGCCGACTGCCCCGCTTTGCGGCACATTCACCTGCACGCGCACGATGTCATCACGCTGGATCGTGAACAGCGGAGTCCCGCCGCTATTGTCGTCCGCCTTCACAAGATCGCCGTTGTCAACGTTTCGGGCGGTGATGACACCCTGGAACGGGGCCTCGACCCGCTCGAACTGCGTCATTTGCCTTAGCCGCCGCACGGTCGCCTCTTGCGCCCTGATGCTGGCCTCCGCCACCCTTACGCCGGCTTCGGCGTTGTTCACGGCCGCGAGCTTCGATGCCAGGCCAAGACGCGTGTTGTCGGCGTTCTGCTTGCTCTCCCAGCCCTGCGTCGCCAGCCGCAAGGTTCGGGTATTCGTCACGTCGGCGAGCGTTGCATCCGAGCGCGACTGTTCGGTTGCGGCACGCGCCTGTTCCAGCGTGCCTTCCATCTGCACCAGCCTGGCCTCGGCCTCTGAAAGCTGATGGTCGAGATCGGGTGCCGCGATGCGCAGCAGCAAATCGCCTTTGGCGACCCGGCTGCCGATGTCCACGTGCCGTTCGGCGACGTATCCCGTGGCCCGCGCGAAGATCCTCGCCTGGTCGAACGGAAGCACGGTACCCGGCAGTGTCAGAACAACCGGGCCGTCCTGTCCCATTGGCCACCGCAACGCGCAGCCTCCGGAACAAAATCGGCCGTCGACTGCTGCGTCTCGATCGCCGCCGCCCGCGCTGCCAGCGTCCGTAGGCGCCCCAGGCGAGCGCCCAGCACCACGATCGGACCAGACAAGTACAAGCGCCGCGACGGCGGCCGCGCTCGCTCAAGCGGATTTCTCGTCCCCGGTCGGCAGCGGTTCCCTGATATTCATACGTAATCCTCCAGCGGCCGCACCTCGCCTCGCCGCAGCACGGCATAGAGGAAGGGAACAAACAACAGGGTGGAACAGGTGCCGACCGCGATGCCGCCGAGGACCGCCCTGGCAAGGGCCGCATTCGCTTCGCTGCCCTCGGCGAGCCCGAGCGACATCGGCAGCATGCCGACGAACATCGCGCCGGCGGTCATCAGCACCGGGCGCAGTCGGGTCCGGCCCGCCATGATCGCCGCCTCCACCGCCGAGCAGCCCGTCGCCTCACGGTGCTCGCGCGCGAATGTGACCAGCAGAATGGAGTTCGCCGAGGCCACCCCGATACTCATGATGGCGCCCATCAGCGAGGGGATGGAAAGGGTGGTCTGGGTGATGAACAGGCTGCCGATGATGCCGCAGAAGGCCAGCGGCAGCGCGGCGAGCACGACGAACGGGTCGCCCCAGTTCTGAAAGTTCAGGACCATCAGCAGGTACACGAACACGAGCGCGCCGACCAGGCCAAGCCCGAGATGCAGGAAGGCGTCGTTTTTGCTCTTCATCTGGCCGCGCAACACGATTTGGTTGCCCGGCTTAAGTCGGCTCTGGAATTCCGGCAGGATCCGCTTGAGGTCGGCTTCGACCATGCCGAGATCGCGGTCCTGCACGTTGGCGTAGATGTCGAAGGTTCGTTGAATGTTGCTGTGGGTTATCAGCGTCTGCATCGGCTCGCGCGACAGCGTCGCAACGTTCGAAAGCGTTTCGAGCTTGTTGCCGTCCCGGCCGGACAGCATGAGCGGCGTGTTCTCGAGGTCGCTCATGGTGCTCAGGCGGTACTCGGGGGTCTGCACCGCCACCTGATAGGGAACTCCGGTTTTCGGATCGGCCCAGAAATTCGGCGATACCTGGAAGCTCGAGCTCAGCGACGTATTGAGATCGATTTGCGATCTGCTGCTCGGTCAGGCCGATCTGCGACGCCGCGCACCCGATCGACGTTGACGAAGAAGCTCGGGAGTCGACGATCTGGTGCAGATGCACGTCGACCGCGCCGCGCACCCCCTTGATCCGCGGCAGGAGATCGAGCGCGACACGCCGATTGTTGTCGGCATCGTTGCCGACGACCTGGACGTCGATCGGCGCGGGCAGGCCGAAGTTCAAGATCTGGGTGATGATGTCGGCGGGCTGGAAGATAGAACGTCGCGTCGGGAAACTTGTCTCGGAGCTCCGTGCGGAGCTTGCGCATGTAGTCTGCGGTCGGCCCGTGGCCCTCGTTGAGGAGATCAGGATCTGCCCATCGTTGATGGCCGACCGTCGAGCCGTCGCTCGTCGACAGATTGTAGTTGCTCGCCGGCATGCCGATGTTGTCGAGGATCAGGTCGAGCTCGCGCGGCGGGATGACGCGGCGGATCTCGTCCTCGACCGCCTGGAACGAGCCGCTCGGTCTCTTCGATGCCGCGTGCCCGGCGGGCCGCGCACGTGCAGCCGGATCTGCCCGGCGTCGACGTGGGGAAGAAGTCCCGCCCGACGAACGGGAAGAGCAGCACAACGAGCGCCGGCACGAACGCGCCGCGACCGCCACGGCGAGACCGCGGGCGCGAGCATCGACGTGAGCAGCGCGCATACGCGTCGCGCATCCGCTCGAAGCCGCGTTCGAAGCCGCGTGGAGCCGCGCGAACAAGCCCGGCGACGCCGGCGCGCTCGGCTGCGCGCTGCGCGCTCGCCGCGCACGAGCAGCATCGACCAGCGTCGGCACCAGCGTCCGCGACAGCAAGTACGAGGCCAGCATCGCGAAGACCACCGCCATCGCCAGCGGCGCGAACAGGGATTCGCCGCGCCGGTGATGAACGCCACCGGCACGAACACGATGCAGATCGCAGCGTCGAGACGAAGGCCGGCACGGCGATCTGCCGCGCGCCGTCGAGGATCGCCTGCACGAACGGCTTCCCCTTGCCGAGGTTGCGGTGGATGTTCTCGATCTCGACCGTCGCGTCGTCGACCAGGATGCCGACCGCGAGCGCCAGCCCGCCGAGCGTCATCACGTTGAGCGTCTGGCCGAGCGCGCAGAGCACGACGATCGAGCCCAGGATCGACAGCGGGATGGAGATCGACGACGATCAGCGTGCTGCGCCAGCGCCCGAGGAAGAGCAGGATCATCAGCCCGGTGAGCGCCGGCCGCGATCGCCGCCTCGCGCACGCACGCCGATGATCGCGCCGCGCACGAACACCGACTGATCGAACAGCAGCGTGAACTTCATGTCCGGCGGCGCCGCCGCCTGGATCTGCGGCAGCATCGACTTCACCGGTTGACGACCGACAAGCGTCGAGGCGTTGCCGTTCTTGAGAATGGTCTGCAGCACCGCGCGCCGGCCGTCCTGGCGCGCACGATGTTCTGCTGCACGCCAAACCCGTCGCGCACATAGGCGACGTCGCGCAGCAGCACCGGCGCGCCGTTGACGATCTTGACCGGATCGGCTGAACGCCTCGATGGCGTCGGGCGAGGAATTGAGCCGGACCGGATACTGGGTGCTCCCGAGTTTGACGAGGCCCGACGGGACGACGACGTTTTCGGCGCCCACCGCAGTGGTCACGTCCATCGGCGTGAGCCCATGCGCCTGCAAGGCCTGCTGATCGAGATCGACCATGATCTGCCGTTGCTTGCCGCCGAACGGGATCGGCAACGTCGCGCCCGGCAATTGGGTGAGCACCTGCCGAACGCGATAGAGGCCGTAGTCGAACAATTGCTGTTCGCTCGACTTGTCCGAGGAAAGCGCCAGCTGGATCACCGGCACCGAGGACGCGTAGTAGCGAACGACCGTCGGCGGCTGGATGCCCGGCGGCATGACGGCGCGAATCCAGTTGACGGACGCCACGCATTGCGCGATCGCAAGATCGAGGTTCACGTCCGGCTGGAAATAGACCTTGATGACGCTGACGCCGTACATCGTCTGGCTCTCGATGTTTTTGATGCCGTTGATGTTGTTCGAGAGCGAATATTCGGAGTACGTGGTGACGCGCTTCTCCATTTCGGGCGTCGTCAGGCCGGTATAGGTCCAGATGATCGTGACCACCGGGATGTTGACCGACGGGAATACGTCCTTCGGCATCGACACTACGGCGCCGACACCCAGAAACATAATCACGACCGAAAGAACGTAGAAGGAAACGCGGAATTTCAGCGCGTACTTAACTAGGCCCATGGCTGTCCCGTACTGCCTTCCCCACTTCGATCCGCCGCCTGCGAGGGCGGATTGCACCACATTCTGCTAGAAGCTGCCAGCCCGTAGCGCCCCTGCCGGCAGAGCGCCTTTCGCCATCGAAGACGCCCTGAAGGGTGCTGAGCTCAGAAATTGGCACTGCTTTGATGACGCCCGGGACTTGGATCTGCCCACCGACGCAATGGCCGGCTGAGTGATGTAACAGAGCCAGGGACTTCCCGCTGGATCGTCTTTGCTACCACCACACGCCACCTACGGGAACACGATCCCCCCGCATTTTGAAACGCGTGACAGCGCATTTACCGTTCTTGCAGGAGACATTCTGACAGCGGTTTCCCTGACACCGGCCGACGCACCCGGAGCCGTTCCACTGTGTCCCACATAAGGCTTTGCCCTTTTCCTCCGACATCTTCCTAGAGAATAACCCGGCAGAAGCCGGGTTTGCTGCCAGACCAGCGGCAAGGAAAACTGCCGCGAAGACTATGGATTTGCGCATCGCTAACCTCACTATGAGGACCGAACATGCAAGATGTAGGGGTTTCGATCGGCGTCGCTTTCGACCATCAATCAGCAATGAGGGCGGCGATCGTGAGCCGATATGCAGCGCGCTCCGACCAAATGTCTCTGCGGTCTGTCAAATACCCTGAATTGGCAAATACCCTGAATTGGTCGGCCGGTAAGGTTAAGTCCCGGTTTGCTGAAGGCGCGCAAGCAGGTCCTGCGCGAATTGCGAAAGCGAATCGTCCCGGGCGCCCATGACGACGATGCGATCGCCGCTGCGGGCCACCTGCACCAGCTTTTCGCCGCAGGCGTTGCGATCCGGAAGCGCGAGGGCGTTACGGCCGCGGCGCACGATCTCTTTGACGATGTCGCTGCTGCCGATCGACCGATCGACGGTCCCGCCGAAATACACAGGTTCGGGCATCAGCAGCACGTCCTCGTCCCGGAGCCCGCGCGCAAAGCAATCGACCAGGCTATCGCGCATCAGGCGAAGCGGCCCGTACCCGTGCGGCTGGAACATCAGCAGCAAGCGGCCGGGGAACGCATGCACGGTTTCGAGCGTGGCGGAGACCTTTTCGGGATTATGGGCGAAATCATCAATGACCGTAATCTCGTTCGCGGTGCCGACGACCTCCAAGCGCCGGCGAATGCCGGCGAATGTTTCGAGGTGCTTCGCCGCGTCTTCGAGATTCACGCCGCATGCGGACGCCGCGGCGAGCGCCGCAAGCGCGTTGGCCACATTGTGCATTCCCGGCACGTTGAGCTTGACATCGACGACCTGGCCGGTGGTCCGCGTCTTCACCGGAAACGCGATTGTGCTGCGCGAACAGACCGGCAGCCCGGCAAGCAGGTCCGCTTTCGGGTCGCACAGGCTCCAGGTTATCGCCTGTCCTGGTTTCAGATCGGGAAGCGAGCGCCGCGGTCTCCGCGTTATCGAGGTTGAGCACCGCCGTCTGACCCTTGCTGGCAAAGTCGCGGAAGAGAATACGCAATTCCTGGATCGGCTTATGATCGAGGGAGATGTTGTTCACCACCGCGATGCGCGGTGCAAAATTCGCGATCGAACCGTCGCTTTCGTCGATTTCGCAGACGAATTCCTCCCCGTCACCGATCCTGGCGGCGGCGAACGTGGAATCCGCTGAGGTGAAGTTCTTCATCTCGGCGCCGTTCACGATCGTCGGATTCCTTCCTGCACGGTGCAGAATCCAGCCGATCATGCCGGTGGTCGTGGACTTCCCGCTGGTCCCGGCGACGCCGATGCCGCAGACCGATGGGTTGAACAGCTCGGCAAGAAGCTTCGCGCGTGTCGTGACGGCGGCGCCGATGCGGCGCGCTGCCTGCACGTCGGGCACGGTATCCTCGACGGCTGCGGAGGTAACCAGAATTTCT
>CAWGRB010000048.1:0-32982 GCA_963824845.1 uncultured Alphaproteobacteria bacterium | reverse complement strand
GACGCGGACCGGCTCCTTGCGGCCCTCGACCACGTCCTTGTCGACCTGGACCTCGTCGACGCCGTCCATCGACGGCAGGTCGAACATGGTGTCCAGCAATATGCCTTCGAGGATCGAGCGGAGGCCACGCGCGCCGGTACGGCGCTCGATACCCTTCAGGGCAACGGCGTGGAGCGCATCGTCGGTGAACTCGAGCTCGACATCTTCCATGTCGAACAGCTTGGCATATTGCTTGACCAGCGCGTTCTTGGGCTCGACCAGGATCTTGACCAGCGCCTCCTCGTCGAGGTCCATCAGCGTCGCGATCACCGGCAGGCGGCCGATGAATTCGGGGATGAGGCCGAACTTCAGCAGGTCCTCGGGCTCGCAATGCTTGAGCGTCTCGCCGGTCTTGCGCTCGTCCGGAGCGGCGACATGGGCGCCGAAGCCGATCGACTTGCCCTGCAGGCGGTCGGCGATGATCTTCTCGAGGCCGGCGAACGCGCCGCCGCAGATGAACAGGATGTTGGTCGTGTCGACCTGGAGGAACTCCTGCTGCGGATGCTTGCGGCCACCCTGCGGCGGAACGGAGGCAGTGGTGCCTTCCATCAGCTTCAGGAGCGCCTGCTGGACGCCCTCGCCCGAGACGTCGCGGGTGATCGAGGGATTGTCCGACTTGCGGCTGATCTTGTCGATTTCGTCGATGTAGACGATGCCGCGCTGCGCCTTCTCGACATTGTAGTCGGACGCCTGGAGCAGCTTGAGGATGATATTCTCGACGTCCTCGCCGACATAGCCGGCCTCGGTCAGCGTCGTCGCGTCCGCCATCGTGAACGGCACGTCGAGGATGCGGGCGAGCGTTTGCGCAAGCAGCGTCTTGCCGCACCCGGTCGGGCCGATCAGCAGGATGTTCGACTTCGCAAGCTCGACCTCGTTGCCCGGCTTCGAGCCGTGCGAGAGCCGCTTGTAATGGTTGTGGACCGCGACCGAGAGCACGCGCTTGGCGCGGTCCTGGCCGATCACGTAATCGTCGAGCACTTTGCAGATCTCGGCCGGCGTCGGAACGCCGTCGCGAGTCTTCACCAGCGCCGACTTCGATTCCTCGCGGATGATGTCGTTGCAGAGCTCGACGCACTCGTCGCAGATGAACACGGTCGGGCCCGCAATCAGCTTGCGGACCTCGTGCTGCGACTTGCCGCAGAAGGAGCAGTAGAGGGTGCTCTTGCCGTCGCCGCCAGAAAGTTTGGTCATTCCCGTCCTTGCATACCGGCCGCAGGGCGACCGTGTTGGGGCCATGCTAGCCCGCTTTATCTCACAATCAACTCTGCTGGAGTATTAACGCGTCCCGCCCGAGGATTGTCCCTAGCTTATCAATAATATGGATTGCCGTCTGCGGCGTCGCAAGAGCCCGGCGAGAGACCCCGATCAGGCGGCGAAGGCGGCGTCGATGGCCGGCGTCACGCGGTCGACCGTATAGGGCTTCTCGATCACCGGCGCATCGTTGAACTCGGGCGGTGGCGGATCGACGTGGCCGCCGGTCGCGATCACGAACGGAAGGTTGCGCTCGCGCAGCTTGGCGGCGACCGGCCAGACGTTCTCGCCCTTGAGGTTCACGTCGAGGATGGCGAGGTCGAAGCCGCCCTTGTCGATGTGCTTGAGCGCGCATTCGACGAAATCGCAGCTTCCAGCGACCGAATGCCCGAGGGATTCGAGAAAATCCTCGAGCATCATCGCGATGAGCGGCTCGTCCTCGACGATCAGAATGGAACGCACCGGCGACATTCGTGAATCGAATAAATGGAGTGGATGGGCGTGCAAGCTTTTATTTGGCTGCCATGGTCCGCTTGGCGGCCTCGGCAAGCTCCTGGACCGAGAAAGGCTTGGGCAGGAAACTGACGTTATCGACGTCCAGCGAATTGCGCAGCTGCTCCTCGGCATAGCCCGACATGAACAGGATCTTGAGCTCCGGCCGCGTCTTGCGCGCCAGCTCGACCATGGTCGGCCCGTCCATTCCGGGCATGACGACGTCGCTGATCAGGAGATCGACCGGCTCGTTGCGGGCGAGCACTTCCAGCGCGTCCTCGCCATTGTCGGCGGTGATCACCTGATAGCCGTGCCGGGTGAGCGCCCGCTCGGCCACCGCGCGGACCATCGGCTCGTCCTCGACCAGCAGCACCGTCCCGCTGCCCCACAGTTCGTCGGCCTTTTCCTTCGGCGCCTTGCGCGACTTCGCGGCTGCGGCGTCCTCGCGGTGGACCGGCAGGTAGATGACGAAGCGGGTGCCCTCCCCGACCTTGGAATCGGCGAAAATGAAGCCGCCCGACTGCTTGACGATGCCGTAGACGGTGGACAGGCCGAGGCCGGTGCCCTTGCCGACCTCCTTGGTAGTGAAGAACGGCTCGAATATCTTGCCGAGTACCGCCGGCGCGAATGCCGCAGCCGGTGTCGGTCACCGACAGAGCGCTGTAGTCGGCGACCGGCAGAATGTCGGAGCCGAGCTCGGCGACCTGATCGGACTTCACCGAATAGGTCTGGATGGTGACGTGCCGCCGCCCTTCTGCGCCATTGCGTCGCGCGCGTTGACGGCGAGGTTGACGATCACCTGCTCGAGCTGGCCCGGGTCGGCGCGCACCGGCCCGAGGTTGCGGCCGTGCTTGACGGACAGCTCGACGGTCTCGCCGAGCAGGCGCTTGAGCAGGTGCGAGACTTCGGAGACCACGTCCGGCAGCTGGAGGACCTGCGGCCTGAGTGTCTGCTGTCGCGAGAAAGCGAGCAGCTGCCGCGTTAGTCCGGCCGCGCGGTTCGAGTTCGACTTGATCTGCTGGATGTCGTCATAGTCGCTGTCGCCGGGCGTGTGCCGCATCAGCATGAGATCGCAGTGCCCGATGATCGCGGTCAGGATGTTATTGAAATCGTGGGCGACGCCGCCGGCGAGTTGGCCGACGACCTGCATCTTGGTGGCCTGGGCGACCTGGCGCTTGAGCTTCGCCTCCTCGCTATTGTCCTTGAGCAGGAGCAGCACGGCGGCGTCGCCGAGCCCGCGCAGGCCGGCGATGGTGAGCGCCACCGGCTCGCCGGGCTGCCGGACGAGGCGGACGGCAAGATCGCCGGACATGGCCGGCCCGCGCGCATTGCGCCGCACGGTGTCGGCGACAGCTGCCTTGTCTTCCTTGACGACGAGGTCGCCGGGATAGGTCGGCGGAGTGCTGCCCTTGATCCCCGCCGCCTGGCGGAAGGCCTGGTTCATGGTCAGGAAGCGGCCGTCGCGGTCGACGAGGGCAAGGCCGACGGGAAGCACGTCGAGAAGCGCCTGCAGATGGCCCGAATCGACCGGTGGGCCCTCCTGCGACCTCTTCGACGAGGAGCACGGTGCCGCCCTGCGCAGCGGCGGCGGCGAAAGGAATGTAAATCGACCGGTAGAGCGCGGCCCCCTCGCCATGCGCCTTGAAGTCGAACAAAGCCGGTGCCCGCCGCGTCCACGAGGTCGCTCAGCTTCGGCCGGGTCCGCTGCGACGCTCCGCCGAGCGCCTGCTCGGTGAACAGCCCGTTGGCGGCGGCGACGCATCCGTCCGCATCGACGACCGCAACGAGCACCCCCGCAGCCGTCAGCCGCTCGCCGGCGCCGGCGCCAAGCCAGCGCACGCGGTCGTCGAGCGGATCGAGGCGCGCCGGTGCGGGGAAACGCCAGAGCAGGAGGTCGGAATTGCTGCCGGCGCGTTCGACCTCGACCTGGACCTTGCCGCTTTTGGTGCCGACCCCGGCGACGCAGCCGGCGCCGTCCCGCCAAGCCATGCTTTTCGCAACGGCGAGTGCGCTCCCGCTGTCTGCGTCGACGGCGAGCGCCAGCGGGGACTCCGCGCCGAAGCGTTCCCGATAGGCGGCATTGGCGACCAGCAGGCTGGCCTCGCTGCTGGTCAGGGCCGCAGGCTCGCTCGACAGTTCGAGAACCGCGCCGACCAGCGAGAAATCCGGGCCGAGCGAGACGGGCTCAAACGCCGCGTTCCTTGGCCGGGCACGAAGCTGCAGAAACACGGCGCAGGCGACCCCAACCACAATCGGCACTGGCGCCAGCGAGCGCTGGCCGACGAGCAGGAGCAGCACCGCGGCGGTCAGTCCGGCACCGCCCGCAAGCAGCGCCGGCAGCCACGCACCCCAGCGGCCGAGCGGGCTCGTCTCGATGTCGTGGAGTTGCTGGTGGAGCATCGCTCCGCTCAGGCGCCGCGGCTCAAGCGGCTCTGACGGCGCTGCCGCCACTTGCTGCCGAGCCACCAGCGCCACGCCAACGCCGACGAGACATAGCCGAGGATCGCTGCCGCCGCGGAAATCGTCAGGATGCCGACCGCGATCGGCCCCGACGCATGATGAATCCAGAACAGGAAACGGCTGAGTTCGCTGGAGAAGCGCTGGACCGCCGCGGGGTCCACGAGGTTCGAATCATGGTGAAGCTCCCACGAGCCGATCCGGTAGGCTGCGTAATACATCGGCGGGATGGTGATCGGATTGACGACCAGGGTGACGGCGGCGGCGACCGCGACATTGGCGCGCAGCGGGATCGCGAACAGCGCCGCGATGAAGGTATGCATGAACGGGATGATGACGCCGATGCCGAGTCCAAGGGCGACTCCGCGCGGCACGGAGCGGTGGGTCATCCGCCAAAGGGAGGGATTACTCAGCCGCTTTGCGAAGGGACGAAGCAGCCGGTAGCGATGAATGGATCTCGCGCGTCGGGATGTGCCGGCGAACCCAGTGAAACTTCATCGCCGGCGCCGCATCAGCCATTGTGCCGCAACAGCCTTTGCTGTTCCCGTTTCCAATCGCGTTCCTTCACCGTCTCGCGCTTGTCGTGAACCTTCTTGCCGCGTGCGAGCGCCAGTTCGACCTTCGCCCGACCGGTGCCGTTGAAATACACCGACAGGGGAACCAGCGTCAGGCCCTGGCAAGTCACCGCACCGTGAAGCTTGGCGATTTCCCGGCGTTTCAGCAACAGCTTGCGAGGACGCCGCGGCTCATGGTTTAGGCGGTTGCCGTGACTGTATTCGGGGATGTGGCTGTTGATCAGCCAGACTTCCTCGCCGTCGACGCTCGCATAACTCTCGGCGATCGAGCCCTCGCCCTGGCGAAGCGCTTTCACTTCCGTGCCGGTGAGGGCGATCCCGGTCTCGAACCGGTCCTCGACGAAATAGTCGTACCGCGCTCGCCGGTTCTCGGCGACGATCTTCTGCTTGTCGAACGGATGAGGTGGCGGCTTGGCCATAATGGTCAGATCAGCCCCGCGTGCTCGAGGGCGGCATCGACGGCGCGCCGCGACGGCTCAGAGGCGGCGAACGATCGGGAGGCGCAGGTCATCGGGAAACCCCTTCTTCACCCGGGAGAGCGCGTATTTCGTCGGCGCCGGCGAGGAATCGGTGAACAGCGCGGCGTGGAGCGGATAGAGCCGGTCCTGCAGCTGCAGCGCCTCCTCCCACCGCCCCTCGCGCGTCGCCTTCTGGAAGTCCGAGCACAGCCGCGGTGCGACGTTGGCGGTGACCGAGACGCAACCGACTCCGCCCATCGCATTGAAGCCGAGCGCCATGTCGTCATTGCCGCTCAGCTGCACGAAGTCCCTGCCGCAGGCGATCCGCTGCGCGCTCACCCGCGCAAGGTTGCCGGTGGCATCCTTGATGGCGACGATCTTCGGGTGCTTCGCGATCTCCCCCAGCGTCTCGACCGAAATGTCGGCGACGGTGCGCGACGGCACGTTGTAGACGACGATCGGCAGAGGCGACGCCTCGGCGACCGCGAGGAAATGCGCGGCGAGGCCGGCCTGGCTCGGCTTGTTGTAATACGGAACGACGACCAGCGCGGCATCGGCGCCGACATCCGCGGATGCGCGGACCATCTCGATGGCGGCGGCGGTCGAATAGCTTCCGCAGCCGGCGATGACCGGCACCCGGCCGCGCGCCGCCTCGACCGCGGTGGCAATGACGTGGCGGTGCTCGTCGCGATTGAGGGTCGCGCTTTCGCCCGTGGTGCCGCACGGCACGAGCGCGTTGCTGCCTTCCGCGATCTGCCAGTCGATGAATTCGCGGAATGTGTCTTCCGCGACACGGCCGCCGGAAAACGGGGTGACCAGCGCCGGGATGGAGCCGAAAAACATGAACTTGCCTCCATGCCAGAGTGTTTCGACCCCTGGGTGGGCCTTCGTTCACGGCCTGATAAGGAGCGGGACTGCAACATGTCCAGCATGTGGCGTGCAGTTGCGTATTTGCCGGTCGTTCTTGCGGCCGCGCCTTCGAGTTCCGCTCAGTACGGAGCTCCTGCTCCTGCGCAGTCTGCGGCCGCCTATGCGCTTGCCGAGCGTCAGCAGTTCGATCGGCGACTGGCGCCGGCTGCGGCGAAGCGCCAACTACAGCTTTGCCGATTACGCCGCCTTCCTGATCGCCAATCCCGGGTGGCCGAACGAGACCACGATGCGCCGCTGGGCGGAGAAGGCCATGCGGCCGGGCGAGAATCCTGCGACGGTCCTCGCCTTCTTCGCGACCAAGCCGCCGACTTCCGGCAACGGCTATGCAAGGCTCGCCGATTCCTACGCGGCCGGCGGACGGATTGCCGAGGCGCTCGCTGCAGCGAAGGAGGCTTGGGCCTCCGCGGACCTTGGCGACAGCGACGAACAGGCGATCTGGGCGCGCTATGGCGGCAGCTTTACCCGGACGGACCACGACCGACGCGCCGACGCCCTCCTGTTCGCCAAGGACGCCAAGGACGCCAAGCGGTTCCTCGAGATGGTGAGCCCCGAGCGGCGGCCGGCCTTCGCGGCGCGGATCGCGATGCAGACCGATGCTCCCGATACCGACACGCTCTACCGCGCAGCGATCGGCAGCGTGACGACCGACGCCGGGCTGATGATGGGCCGGCTGCGCTACCTGCGCGCCAAAGGCTATGGGGACGCCGCGCAGCAGCTTGCCGCGCGGCCGCACAAATTCGTCTATCGGCCGGCGGACGTCGAACGCTTCTACGACATGCTCCTGCTAACGGCGCAGGACGCCGCCGGTGACCGCAACTGGTCGACCGCCTTTGCGATTACCAGCCACCTGAGGGACGCCCTGCCGCCCGGCGCCGATGTTGCCGATCAGCCCATCGACGTTCGCGACAGCTACACCAGCCTGGCATGGCTGGGCGGCACCATCGCGCTCGACCGCATGAACCGGCCGAGCAGCGCGATGGCGATGTTCGACAATTACGCGCAGGGCGGACGGTCGCTGCAGGTCCTCACCAAAGGCGATTACTGGGCCGGGCGGGCCGCGCTTGCGTCGGGCAACTTCCAACAAGCAAATGCCTATTTCACGCAGGCCGCTGCTTATCCCGAGCTGTTCTACGGCCAGCTTGCGCTCGAGCGGCTCGGCAAGTCGGTTGCCGCCCCCGCCGCGATCCTGCCGCAGTACACGACGCCGGTCGCCGCGCGGAACGCGTTCAACAGCAGGCGCCTCGTCCAGGCGACGCGGATCATGAGCCGCCAGGGCGATGCCGAGGAGCGGGCGCTGTTCGTCCGTGCGCTTGCCGAATCGCTCGACACCGACGTGGATCGCGGCCTTGCCGTCGAGCTCGGCCAGCAGATCGGCCGTAGCGACCTGCCGGTGTGGGTGGCACGGATCGCGCGGACCAAGGGCTCGGCCTTTTATGTGCGGCAGGCCTATCCGACGTTGCCTTCGGTCACTCCGGCAATCTGGTCGCTGGCGCACGGAATCACGCGGCAGGAAAGCTCGTTCGACCCCTATGCGGTCAGCCACGCGGGAGCGCGCGGAATGATGCAGCTGATGACCGGCACCGCGCGCGAGCAGGCCGGCAAGCTCGGGGTCTCGTTCGACAGCACCCGGCTCGGCTCGGACGGAGCGTATAACGTCATGCTCGGCTCGGCCTATTTCGAGCGGCTGCTCGGTAACTGGAACGGCAGCGTCCCGCTTGCGGTCGCGAGCTACAATGCGGGGTCGGGCAATGTCCGCAAATGGATCAACGCCTACGGCGATCCGCGCACGGGCCAGGTCGACATGCTGAAATGGATCGAGGCGATCCCCTATGTCGAGACGAAGGCGTATGTTCAGCGGGTGATCGAGAACAGCGTCGTCTACGATTCGCTTCGCGACCCGGCCAAGCCGCAGGCGGCGATGCACGTCTCGCGCTATCTCGGGAAGAGCCAGCCCGGCTGATGAGCAGCGCGCCGCCGCGGTTCATCACGCCGCAGGGCTTCGCCCGCATCCGCTCGGAATATGACGAGCTGTTCGGCAGCGAACGGCCCAAGATCGTCGAGACGATCTCCTGGGCAGCGGCAAACGGCGATCGGTCCGAGAACGGCGACTACATCTACGGCCGCAAGCGCCTGCGGGAGATTGATCGCCGGCTCGGCTACCTCGCCAAGGTCATGAAGACCGCGAAGATCGTCGATCCCGGTGCCCAGGCCGACCGCGACCAGGTACGCTTCGGAGCGACCGTCGAGCTTGCCGACGAGGACGACGAGCGGCGAACCATCACCATTGTCGGCAACGACGAAGCAGATGCCGGGCAAGGGCTGATCGGCTGGAGCGCACCGCTTGCCCGGGCCTTTGTCGGCGCGAGGATCGGCGAGGAGCGCAGCGTTCGGCTGCCGGGCGGGGACAAGAGCTACGAAGTGATGGCGATCCGCTATCCGGACGCCGACTAAGCAGCGTGGCCTGACGGACGAACCGCCCGCGGCGGCTCGGCCGGCATGCTCTCCGCCCACGCGTCGGCGATCGCAGACAGAGCCGCGATCGCCGCCTGGGCTTCGTCATTGCCGTCGATGATCCGCCACGGCGACCAGCGCGTGTCGGAATTGGTGCGAAGTTGGTGAACCGCCTCGGCATAGTCGGGATGCCTGACTTCGACGACGGGATCGCGGTTGATGAGAGCGGTCCACGGGTTCATCGCCCGCTCGGCCAGGCGCCGCTCCTGGACCTCCGGCGACACCTCGAAGAACAGCTTCACGAGCAAGGTGCCGTAGTCGCGCTGCTGGGCTTCGAACTCGTTGATCTCGTCGAAGGCGCGCGCCGCGGTCTTGTCGTCGATCCGCCCCAGCAAGCGGTCGTCGAGAACCCGCCGGTACCAGCTGCGAAGGAAGATGCTCGTGTCTCCGGCGGCGGGCAGCTGCCTCCAGAAGCGCGCGAGCCAATGGCCTTCGGACGATTCGCGGCGGTCGTAGCGGGTGCAGTGAACCGTATAATTGCAGGGGTCGAAAGCCGCGGCGAGCTGCCTCAGCGCGGTCTTCTTGCCAGCGCCGTCCGCTCCTTCGAAGAGAATGATGGCGCGGCGGCCGTGCGCGATCTGCGGCAACTGCAGCTCGCACAGATGCTCCCGCAACGCCGCTAGCGCTGCGCCGGAATCCCCGTTGAACGACGCCCCCCGTTCGGTCCGCGTGAACTGATCGGCCACTCTCCTCATGGGATAGTGCCCTCGCCGGGCTGCGGCAACGCGGTAAGCGGCGGGTTTACGATTTTGGGACAGTTGTGGCTTGCGGGTCGACGAGCCGGATGTGGAGCTCTTTCAGCTGCTTGGCCGTCACCGCCGCCGGAGCGTTCATCATCAGGTCCTCGGCCTTCTGGTTCATCGGGAAGACGATGACCTCGCGGATGTTGGGCTCGTCGGCGAGAAGCATGACGATGCGGTCGATGCCCGGCGCCGACCCGCCGTGCGGCGGAGCGCCGAACTTGAAGGCGTTGATCATGCCGGAGAAATTCTGGTCGACCTCGGCCTGGCTGTAGCCGGCGATCTCGAACGCCTTGTACATGATGTCGGGCCGGTGGTTGCGGATCGCGCCCGAGCTCAGCTCCACGCCATTGCAGACGATGTCATACTGCCAGGCGAGGATATCGAGCGGGTCCTTGCTCTCCAGCGCCTCGAGCCCGCCCTGCGGCATCGAGAAGGGGTTGTGGCTGAAGTCGACCTTCTTCGCGTCCTCGTCATATTCGTACATCGGGAAGTCGACGATCCAGCAGAAGCGGAACGCATTCTTCTCGATCAGGTCGAGCTGCTCGGCGACGCGGGTGCGGGCGAGCGCCTGCGAGCCTGGCCGCTTCGGCTTCCTTGCCGGCGGCGAAGAAGATGCCGTCGTCGGGGCCAAGGCCCAGCTCGGCACGCGAGCTTGTCCATGCCCTCGGCGCCGTGATTCTTGGCGATCGGGCCGCCCCATTCGCCGCCCTTGCGGGTCGCATAGCCAAGGCCGGCGAAGCCTTCGCCGCGCGCCCATTCGTTCATGTCGTCGAAGAACTTGCGGCTCTTCTCGGCAGTGCCCGGCGCGGGGATGGCGCGAACGACGCCGCCGCCATCGACGATCTTGGCGAACAGGCCGAAGCCGGAGCCGCGGAAATGTTCGCCGACGTCGGAAATCAGCAGCGGGTTGCGGAGATCCGGCTTGTCGGTGCCGTATTTGAGCATCGCTTCGCGGAACGGGATCCGCGCGAATTCGCCGGCCGGCGTGACGCTTCGGCCGTTGGCGAATTCCTGGAACACGCCCGAGAGGACCGGCTCGATCGCGTTGAAGACGTCGTCCTGCGTGACGAAGCTCATCTCGAAATCGAGCTGGTAGAATTCGCCCGGCGAGCGGTCGGCGCGCGCGTCCTCGTCGCGGAAGCAGGGCGCGATCTGGAAATAGCGGTCGAAGCCGGCGACCATCAGCAGCTGCTTGAACATCTGCGGCGCCTGCGGAAGCGCGTAGAACTTGCCCGGGTGGACCCGGCTCGGGACCAGATAATCGCGCGCGCCCTCGGGCGAGCTGGCGGTCAGGATCGGCGTCTGGAACTCGGTGAAGCCCTGCTCGATCATCCGCCGGCGGATCGAGGCGATCACCGCCGAGCGAAGCATGATGTTGGCGTGAAGCTTCTCGCGCCGCAGGTCGAGGTAGCGATACTTGAGCCGGATATCCTCGGGATAATCCTGCTCGCCGGCGACCGGCATCGGCAGCTCGGCCGCGGACGACTGGACCTCGACGTCGGTCGCGCGAACCTCGATCTCGCCCGTGGCGAGGTTGGGGTTGATGGTCTCGGCCGAGCGAGCGACGACCTTGCCGTCGACGGTGACGACGGACTCCACGCGGACCGGTCGAGCACCTTGAACGCCGGCGAATCCGTGTCGGCAGACGATCTGCGTGATCCCGTAATGATCGCGAAGATCGACGAACAGCAGTTGCCCATGGTCGCGCTTGCGGTGGATCCAGCCGGACAGGCGGACGGTCTCGCCGACATTGGCGGCGCGCAGCGCGGCGCAGGTGTGGGTACGATAGGCGTGCATGATGGGTCGGCTCGCAAGCGTTAATGGTGGCGGGAAACGCGCGCCGCGCTTCCCTTCCCACTCACGTTTTTGTCAACCCGCGAGGGCGGGGCTATGGCCGCCGCACAATCATGCTTATCCATCCCCTGATTACCAGCAGCGACGAGCTCAAGGCGCTCGTCGACCGCCTCGCAACCCATCCGTTCGTCGCCGTGGACACCGAGTTCATGCGCGAGAACACCTATTGGCCCGACCTCTGCCTGATCCAGGTCGCAAGCCCCGAGGAAGCCGCCGCGATCGATCCCAAGGCGGATATCGACCTGAAGCCGCTGCTCGACCTGTTCGTCAACAATTCGGACGTCCTGAAGGTCTTCCACGCCGGCGGCCAGGACCTCGAGATCATCCACAATCTCACCGGCAAGATGCCCTACCCGCTGTTCGACACGCAGGTCGCGGCGATGGCGCTCGGGCATGGCGAGCAGATCGGCTATTCGAACCTCATCGAGTCCCTGCTCGGCCACACGCCTCGACAAGGGCGCGCGGTTCACCGACTGGAGCCGGCGGCCGCTCGACAAGCGCCAGATCGATTATGCGATCGCCGACGTCACGCACCTTGCAACCGTCTTCCCGCGCATGGTCGAGAAGCTCCGGCAAGAACGGCCGCGGCGCCTGGCTCGACGAGGAAATGGAGCGGCTCGCCGATTCGTCGAGCTTCGCCTTCCCGCCCGAGGATGCCTGGAAGCGGCTCAAGCTGCCGAGCCGCAACGCGACGGTGCTGGGCCGGCTGAAGGCGCTCGCCGCCTGGCGCGAGACCGAAGCGCGGTCCAAGAACCTGCCGCGCGGCCGGATCATGAAGGACGATACGCTTAGTGAGATCGTGCTCCACCCGCCCAAGAGCCAGGACGACCTTGGCCGCATCCGCGGCCTTTCGGCCGGCTGGAAGACCAACGACATCGGCGATCGGCTGATGGCGTCGATCGAAGCGGCGAAGCCGCTGCGAAGGCGACGACCTGCCGGACCGCGAGCCAAAGCGGCCCGGCCTGACCAAGGACGGCGTGCTGGTCAGCGATCTTCTGAAGCTGCTCCTGAAAATCCGCGCCAAGGAAGCCGGCGTCGCACCGCGCCTGATCGCGCGTCGCGACGACCTCGAGGCGCTTGCGGCGGGGGTTCGCTCCGGCCTCGGATCCTCGACGGCTGGCGGTTCGACGCAGTTCGGCAAAGATGCACTCGACCTCGTCGAAGGCCGGCTCGGCTTTGCAATCGTTAACGGCAAGCTCAAGATGAGCCGGATTGCCAGCGAGGAGACTGTCGATGCGTAAAACCGCTTGCTTTTCGGCCCCTGCCCTGCTCGTCGCCTGCGCGGCGGCACCGGCCGCAGCCGCCCGTCCACGGTGTGACCCCGGGTCATACCTGCGACGCCAGCAAGACCGAGCGCTTCATCGGCAAGGCAGGCACCAGGGCCGCCGGCGCCGCGATCAAGGACGTGACCAACGCGCCGTCCTGCGCTGGGCGCCGCCCGGCTACATGCTGACGATGGATTTCCGCGCCGATCGGGTGACGATCTGGCTCGACGTCAGACCGCAAGATCACCAAGATCAGCTGCGGCTGAGCCCGCTCAGGCGGCCTCGCCGATCATCCGCGCATCCATCAGCGCCCGCCGGATCGTCGGCAGGCTGAGCCGCGCCCGCTCGGCGATCGCGAACCGGTCCACCGCCTCGACCGCGCGCTCCGCCGTCCAATAATCGCGGTGCAGGCGCTCGGTCATGAACCGCAGCGCATCGGCCGGAATGTGAAGCCCGCGATCGGCGAAGAACAGCTGGATCAGCGAACGCGAACAGGGCATCGTCCGGATGGTCGATGCGGATCACCGGCGTCACCGCTAGCCGGGTCTTGAGATCGGGCAGCGCCGCGCGTCCACGCCGGCGGCGCCTGGTCGGCAATCATCACCAGCGGCCGCCCGCTGTCCTGGGCGTCGTTCCAGGCATGGAACAGCTCGGTCTCGTCGCGCGATTGCGCATCGTCGAACAGCCGGCCGCCGACCCGCTCGATGAAACTGCGCGCGAGCAGCGTTCGCCCCGACCGGCGCGGACCGGTCAGGATCGTCGCCTTGACCGGCCACAGGCTCCACTTCTGGAAATGTTCGAACGCCGAGCGATTGGCGTCCGAGACGATGAACCGCGCATCGCCCTCGGTTTGCGGCCAATCGAGGGGCAAGCGGCTGCTGGTCCGGGCCGGGCTTCATGGATGCTGCCCGGGCGCTGCGGCGCGGCTGCGGCGGCACGGCGGCGGCAGGTGCTGGCGCCGGCGCAGGTGGGGGCGGCAGCGGCGGCGGATTGTTGTTCGGTGCGCGCACATGAATGACGCTCCCGGAGAAATCGACCTGCCAGCCGCGTCCGCTAAGCGCTGCGGCAAGCGGCCGCAATATCGCCGTGATAGGCTCACCAGCACGTAACTGGTCCCGTTCGGATTGATCAGCTGCGGCGTGGCGGAATTCGCACGCCCGCCATCGTCCGCAAGTGCGCCATCGCGAAATTGTAGACCTTCACGTCGTTGGCGATGATCTGGACCTGGATTGGCGTTGCCGGCGCGGCGGGCTTGACGCCGCAACCGGCTGCTCGTCGGCGGCTGTTCCGGAAGGATCGGCGGCGGCGGCAGGTTCAGCGACGAATCGCGCATCAGCCGTCCGGCGGCGAGCGCCTGGCCGAACAGCTGGTCCATCTGCCGGACCCGTCGGCCATCAGTCCCTGGATGTCGCCGTCGTTGGACGGTCAGCGTGAAGCCGCCGACGATCTCACGGTCCGGCCCGTGCATGGCAAGGAACCGCGCTCGCGCCGGCCCGCCCGGATAGAGCCGCTGCAGCTGGACCTCGGCGACGAGCACGTCCGATGCGCCGTAGAGATCGAGCAGGTTGCGCCACCAGCCGCGGCCGGGCCGCTCCGTCTGGGCCGCGTTGACCAGCAGCGGATCGGCGCCGAGGCCGCTGACCCGGACATAATCGATCGGGCTGGTCGAGGTGCGGAACTGCGCCCATGCCCGCTGCCACGCATTGCGAAGCTCGACGCTGGTCTCGGTGCCGCCGGTGACGAGCACCGGAACGAGCAGCATCGGCGCCGAGCGCTGGATCTGGCCGCCCTCGACGCCGAGGAACGGCGCCGCGCGGGCGCGGTCGAACAGCACGCCGAGATCGGCGATGTAGCGGTTCGGGCCCGATCTGCTCCTGCTCGACGTTGATCGAGCTGACGATCTGGTCGAGCGTCCCGTCCGGCAGGTTCGGCGCCTGCGTGATCGGCGCATTGTGCATCTTCGCCCACAGCGCGCGGAAGCCCTGGCGCTGCGCCATGCGCCAGCCGGCAAAGCGCGCCGACTGCGCGTCGCGGCCCGCCGACATCGACGTGGATGCCCGTGATCTCCAGCGTCCCGGAGCTGTCGACCGGCAGAATCCCGCGGTCGCCGCTTTCGAGCTGCGCATAGACGACCGCCGAGACACCGGCGGCGGCGGCAAGCAGCAGGGACAAAGGAACGGCGAGCCGGCGCGAGATCATTCGCCGCGCCTTTTGGCGACAACGGCGTGGAAATCCAAGCGGCTTGTCTCTAGTGCCCGCTGCCGATGAGCCAGAAGCCCCTGACCTATGCCGACGCCGGCGTCTCGATCGATGCCGGCAATGCGCTGGTGAAGGCCATCGGTCCCCTCGCCCGCTCGACCGCGCGGCCGGGCGCGGACGCGGAGCTTGGCGGCTTCGGCGGCCTGTTCGACCTCAAGGCGGCGGGCTATCGCGACCCGCTGCTGGTCGCGGCCAACGACGGCGTCGGCACCAAGCTCAAGCTCGCGATCGAAACCGGCCGCCACGACGGGCGTCGGCATCGATCTCGTCGCGATGTGCGCCAACGACCTCATCGTCCAGGGCGCCGAGCCCCTGTTCTTCCTCGACTATTACGCGACCGGCAAGCTCGACGATGCCGTTGCAGCGGCCGTGGTCGCGTCGATCGCCGAAGGATGCCGCCAGGCCGGCTGCGCGCTGATCGGCGGCGAGACGGCCGAGATGCCGGGCATGTATTCGGCCGGCGACTACGACCTCGCCGGCTTCTGCGTCGGAGCGGTCGACCGCGACCGGGTGCTGACCGGAGCAGCCATCGCGCCCGGTGACGTCATCCTTGGCCTGGCGAGCTCGGGCGTTCATTCGAACGGTTTCTCGCTGGTCCGGCGGATCATGAGCGATGTGGCTGACGCCGGACGGGACGTTGCTGGCGACGAACGCTTGGCGAGGCGCTGCTCGACGCCGACGCGAATCTACGTCCGTTCGCTTCTCCCGCTGGTCCAGGCGGCACGGATCAACGGGCTTGGCCCACATCACCGGCGGCGGCCTGCTCGAGAACATCCCGCGCGTCCTGCCCGATGGTTGCCGGGCGATCGTCGACACCGCGCGCTGGCGCCTTCCCGACGTCTTCGCGCGCTCCAGCAGGGCCGGCAGCATCGCCCCCGAGGAAATGGCGCGCACTTTCAACTGCGGGATCGGCATGGTCGGCGATTGTTGCTGCCGATGAAGCAGAAGACGTGACCGCTGCGTTGCAGGACGCCGGCGAAATCGTCGTTCGAGATCGGCCGCATCGAGGCGGGGCAGCGCGGTTGCACGCGTCTTCGGCGGCGCTGGCAGCTGGAATTCGGACTCGGACTGGTCCGCCAGCCACGATGCGTGACCCGCGCCGCGTCGCCGTTCCTCATCTCGGGACGCGGCAGCAACATGCGCGCGCTGGTCGAGAAGGCGCAGCGGCTACGATGTCGTGCTCGTCGCCTCGAACAAGCCGGCCGCTGAAGGCCTTGCCTGGGCCGCGGGCACGGACTCCCGACCTGGTCAGTCGACAGCAAGGGCCAGGGACGCGAGGCGTTCGACCGCGAGGTCAGCGCGGTTCTCGACGAGCACCATGTCGGGACCGTCGCGCTGGCCGGCTTCATGCGCATCCTGTCGCCGTGGTTCGTCGAGCGAATGGCGGGGCCGGATCGTCAACATCCACCCATCGCTGCTGCCCAAATATCCCGGGCTCGACACCCACGCACGCGCGCTCGAGGCGGGAGACGCTGTCGCCGGCTGCTCGGTCCATGTCGTCACCGAAGAGCTCGATGCCGGCGAGGTGCTCGGCCAGGCCGAGGTGCGGGTGCTTCCGGGCGACACGCCGCAGTCCCTCGAACAGCGCGTGCTCGCCGCCGAGCATCAGCTATATCCCAGAAGTCCTCAGCGAGTTCGTGAAGCGATGACCGACTCCCCTCGAGCGAGTCCGCGCGGCCGCCCTGGAACTGCCCGAAACCGAGGAGCGGGTGTCCCACGGCCAGCCGACCTTCTTCGTCGCCGGCAAGCAGTTCGCGCAGTTCCGCGACAATCATCACGGCGATGGCAAGACCGTCGTCTGCGTGCGCATCAGCGGCTCTCGACGAGCAGGCGATGCTGCTCGAGGCCGACCCGGAAACCTACAGCAAGCCAGCCTATCTGCCGAGCTGGCTCGGCGATCAACGTCGCTGGCGAGACCGTCGACTGGGACCATGTCGGCGACCGCATCGCCGCGAGCTGGGAGCTTGCAGCGCCGCGCCGCTTGCTGGAGGCTGGCGGGCGATGAGCGATACCGAATCGCAGAGCACGCCGCCGCCGCTGGATCAACCTTGGCGAGCTGATCGCGCTCGCCGCGCTGATCGTTTCGGCAGCTCGGCGTGTGGATCAGCTGGAAGGGCAACGGCCACGACAAGCCGACGCGCGTCGTCGAGCAGCGGCAGGCCATTCCGCTGACGCTGCGGGCGAAGGCCGAGCGGCGATGGACGGACGCTGACGATTTCACCGGTCGAAGCCGAGCCATGCGCTCGAATCGCTGACGGTGACGATCGCCGGCGCTGCACGCCGATCACAATCGGGAGCGACGGTGAGCTCGGCGCGAGCGACGTCGAGGCCGCGCTCAAGGGCCGCGACAAGGAGCCGAAGGACCAGACGCTGAGCGTTCCTGTCCGGATTGCCGCGCGCTACGTCGAGGCAGGCGCCGACCGCCGCGGCGGCGGCACCTACGTGCTCCGCTATCGGTGGGAAGGCGGCGGCCTGTTCGGCGGCCGCTCCCTTCGCCTCGTGAGCTTCGAGCCGCTGAGCCGTTATCCGACGATTTCTTCGGGCTTGAAGAAGTAATCGATCTCGATCTTGGCGTTCTCGTCGCTGTCGGAACCGTGGACCGAATTGGCTTCGATCGATTCGGCGTAGGTCTTGCGGATGGTGCCCTCGGCCGCCTGCTCGGGATTGGTCGCGCCCATGATGTCGCGGTTGCGCTGGACGGCGTTGTCGCCCTCGAGCACCTGAACCACGACCGGGCCTGACGTCATGAAGGCACAGAGGTCGTTGAAGAACGGCCGCTCGCGGTGGACGGCGTAGAAGCCTTCGGCCTGCTCGCGGCTCATCTTGATGCGCTTGGACGCGACGACTCGAAGGCCGGCCTCCTCCAGCATCTTGGTGACGGCGCCGGTCAGGTTGCGGCGGGTGGCATCGGGCTTGATGATCGAAAAGGTGCGCGTCGCGGCCATGACCGGGCGATCTCCTGTAAATGATGGGACGGGTTGGAATTGCAGCGCCGCCTAGCCGCGACGCGTGCCGGGCAGACTACGGGCAAGAGCTTACGCCTGCTGCGTCCCAGCGGCCCTCGTCCTGCGCCCAGTAGCGGCGCTCGACTCCTTCGCGCCCGGCAAGCAGCTTCCAGGCGAGCCGGGCGCCTTCGAGCGTCGCCGCGTCGAACAGGTAGAAGGCCCGGTCGTAGGCAAGCGCCGCGTCGCGCCACTCGCCGTCCGCGATCAGGATGTTGCGCGCGAGGTTGGGCGCGTCGGGCGTCGTCGAGAGCAAGCACCGGCTGGCGCGCATCGTTGCTGCCGCCGGCAATACCGTGCGGCAGGAAGTCGGTCGGCTCGATGTCCCACAGCATCCGGTCGAGCCGGGCCAGTTGCGCTTCGTCCGAGCCGACGACCAGCAGCCTGCCGCGTGCCCCGAGCACCTTCTCGGCAAGGCTCGCGATCACCTGTTCGGCCGCGCTTCCGGCGAGCTGGTAGAAATCGACCTGCATGGAAGGCGATCAGCCCTCCAGCACGTCCGCGACATACTGGTCGAGCAGGCGCACTCCGTAGCCGGTCGCGCCCTTGTCGTAGGTCGATCCCGCCTTGTCCGACCAGGCCTTGCCGGCCATGTCGATATGGCCCAGCGGACGCCGTCGCGAATGAAGCGCTGGATGAACTGCGCGGCGGTGATCGAGCCGGCCTCGCGGGGTCCGACGTTCTTCATGTCTGCGATCGGCGAATCGAGCAGCCGGTCGTAAACATCGCCGAGCGGCATCCGCCACAACCGGTCGCCGGACTCCTCGCCCGCTCTGGTGAGCGAAGCTGCCAACTCGTCATCGTTCGAGAATAGTCCGGCATATTCGTGCCCGAGGCTGATCAGAATCGCGCCGGTGAGAGTCGCCAGGTCGATGATCGTCGCCCGGCTTGAAGGTGCGCTGCACATATTCGACTGCGTCGGAGAGGACGAGGCGGCCCTCGGCGTCGGTGTTGATGACTTCGACCGTTTGCCCCGACATGGTTGTCACCACGTCGCCCGGCCGCTGGGCGTTGCCGCCCGGCATGTTCTCGACGAGACCGCAAATGCCGACGATATTGGCTTTCGCCTTGCGCAGCGCGAGCGCCTTCATTGCTCCGGCGACCGCGCCGGCGCCGCCCATGTCCCACTTCATCGCTTCCATGCCGGCGGCCGGCTTGATCGAAATGCCGCCGGTATCGAAGGTGACGCCCTTGCCGACGAAGGCAGTCGGCTGACCGGCCCCGCCGCCGTTCCACTTGAGGACGAGCAACCGGCCGTCGCGGGTCGATCCCTGAGCGACGCCGAGGAGCGCGCCCATGCCGAGCTTCTCCATCGCCGCCCGGTCGAGGACGTCGATTTCGATTCCGCTGCCGTCGAGCGACGCGCGGACGCGCTCGACGAAGCTTTCGGGGTAGATGATGTTGGCGGGCTCGGTGACCAGTTCGCGAGTGAGTGCGACGCCGTCGGCGACGGCGGCCCAGCGCGAGCGGTAGCGCTGCTCCGCGCCCTGCCCGGCGCCGACGATGACAATCTCGTTCAGCGTCGGCTTCTGCTTGTCCTTGAGCTTCGTGCGATAGCGATCGTAGCGCCACGAGCGGAGCACGGCCCCGAGCGCGACGCGGGCAGCGGCGTCCGCATCATAGCCGAGCCCCGTCAGGTCGATGACCGCCCGTCGTCTCGCCCGATGTCTGCAGGCGAGCCGCGACCGTCCCGCCAAGCTTTTCGGCGCCGTCGCCATCGGGCGCTCCGGTGCCGGTGCCGACGAGGAGGACGCGCCGCGAATTCCGCCCTCGTCGACGAACTGCTCGGCAACGCTCGCCGCCTCGCCATCGAACCGCTGGCGATCGAGAGCGGCGCTGACCTGTGCCTGCGCCGATCCAAGCGAACCGAGAGCCCCGCGATTCTTGCCGGCAACAGGAAGTGCGAGCGCAAACTCGCCCGCGGGCCGGGTGTCGGCAAAACGAATGTCCATCAAACGGTTCCTCGAATTAATCAGGCTCGCGCTGCCCTTAGGATGCGACGCCAAAGGTTGCAAAGCTGCGGCCGAGATTGTCGCCGCACCGCCAAGGTGCAATAGGCGCGGCCCGGAACAGCAATCGAGCGGCGGGACGAGCAGCTTGCGTAACAGGATCGCGTGGTGGACGGCGCTCCCGGTGCTCGTCGCGGTGAGCGGGCCGCTGCACGCGCAGGCGGCGGCGACCGCTGTGCCTGCAATTCCCGTGGCTCCAGAGCCCGCCGCCTCGCCGCAAAATGTCGCCTTCAGTGCCGACGAAGTCAGCTACGACAGCGATGCCGACATCCTTACCGCGTCCGGCGCCGTGCGCATGCAGAGCGAGGGCAACTCCCTCGCCGCCGACCGCGTCGTGTGGAACCGCAAGACCGGCGAAGTCCGCGCCCTTGGCAGCGTCGTCGTGCTGACGCCGCAGGGCGACAAGCTGGTCGGCGACAACGTCCTTCTCACCGATACGCTTCGCGACGGGACGGTCGACAATCTTCTGGTGGTTCTGGACAGCGGCGGCCGAATCGCCGCCCGGCGCGGGGTGCGCAGAGGCAATATCATCACCCTCGATACGGCGATCTACAGTCCGTGCCCGGTGACCACGCCGGGCGGCTGCCCGAAGCGGCCGAGCTGGTCGATCACCGCCGCCAAAGTGATCGAGGATCCCGACAACCAGCGGGTGCGCTTCCAGGGCGGGCGGCTGCAGCTGTTCGGGATCAATCTGCCGCTTCTGCCGGTGTTCAGCGTCGGCACCAGCAGCGAGGGTTCGACCGGCTGGCTGGTTCCGGAAATCAGCTATTCGACCAAGAAGGGGTTGGAGCTTGCAGTCCCCTATCACTGGCAAATCGCTCCCAACCGCGACCTGACGCTCACTCCGCACGCCTACACCGGTGTTTTGCCAGCGCTCGAGGCCAAGTACCGCGAGCTCGACCGGCTGGGGGCCTTCCAGCTCGGCGGGTTCATCACTTACGGCGGCATCGAGAGCGCGGATCCCAACGCCACCACCACGATCGAAGCGCACAACATCCGCGCCTATCTCGAAGGCAACGGCAAGCTTCAGCTCGACCCCTACTGGAGCGTCACCGGATCACTGCGCTGGGCGACCGACAAGACGGTCACCCGCCGCTACGACCTGACTCGCGACGATAGGCTGCGCAACGTCATCAACGTCGAGCGGATTTCGCCCGAATTCCTACATCAGCATCGCCAGCTGGGTGTTCGAAGGCCTGCGCGCCACGGACGAGCAGAAGCAGATCCCGATGGCCCTGCCGGCGATCGACGCCCGCTTCCGGACGACGGACCCGATCCTTGGCGGAACGGTCGAGCTGCAGGGCAATAGCCTGAACATCGTCCGCATCGAGGGTGAAGACACGCAGCGGGCATTTGCGAGCGCGCGGTGGGACCTTCGCAAGATCACGCCGCTGGGGCAGGAGATCACCTTCACCGGCTACGCCCGCGGTGACGTCTATCACGCCGACGATACCGCCAGCGCCCCCGTCGCGCTCTACAGCGGCACCGACGGCTGGCACACGCGCGGAATCTTCGCCCTTGCCGCCGACGTCAAATGGCCATTCGTCGGACCGGCCTTCGGCGGGGTGCAGACGCTGGTTCCGCGAGTCCAGCTGGTGCTGACTCCGCCGACTCCGAACCTCGATATCCCCAACGAGGACGCTCGCTCGGTCGACCTCGAGGACAGCAACCTGTTCGCGCTCAACCGCTTCCCCGGATACGACCGCTGGGAGGACGCGTCGCGAATCACCTATGGCGCCGACTGGTCGCTGGAGCGGCCCAACCTGTCGATCGAAAGCAACCTCGGCCAAAGCTATCGAATTGCCAGCCGGCCATCGATTTTCCCGGAAGGAACTGGCCTTACCGGACAATTCTCAGACTTCGTCGGAAGAACTCGAGTGCGCTTCGGGCGCCTCATCGACCTCACCGACCGCTACCGCTTCGACAAGAAGAACCTGGCGATGCGGCGCAACGAGGTGGACCTCACCCTCGGCAGCCAGCAAACGTACATCCAGGTCGGATACCTGCTGCTCAACCGCGACATCGACACTGCCATCGAGGACTTGCGCGACCATGAGGAGCTGCGGCTCGCCGGCCGAGTCAAGTTTCACCATTACTGGTCGATCTTCGGCGCGACCGTGATCGATCTCACCAACAAGGCGGAAGACCCGACGTCCGTCGCCAACGGCTTCACCCAGGTGCGCGACCGGCTCGGCATCGAATATGAGGATGATTGCATTCAGCTTGGCCTGTCGTGGCGGCGCGACTATGAGCAGATCGGAACCTTCCGGAAGGGCAGTACCTTCAGCTTTCATTTGGCCTTGAAGGGGCTCGGCCGCTAAGCCTGCGTTCAGCGGGGACTGCTAGACGGCAGCGGCCACATCGGGCGGGAATTTCAAGGGAATAGAGCGAACGTGGCAGGACAATTTCGAGTGACTTTTGCGCGCGCATGCCTTGGGGCCGCAGCGCTCGCGATGGCGGCGGCGACCGCGGCAGTTGCGCAGGACGCGCAAGACTCGCCGGACGCGCAGCAGCAGCAACCGGCGGATGGACCGAACAGCACCAGCGCGCTCAACCTGCCGCAGAACCCGCAGCTGTTCGGCACGGCAATGCCCGCGGTCGTCAAGGCAACGGCGATCGTCAACGGCGAGATCATCACCCAGACCGACATCGACCAGCGCGTTGCGCTGCTCGTGCTCGGCAACGATGCCAAGGTCGCGCCCGAGGAAATAGACCGCTTGCGGCAGCAGGTGCTTCGCAACCTGATCGACGAGACCCTCGAGATCCAGGCGGCGAAAGAAGACAAGATCGACGTCAAGGAAAGCGATATCCAGAAAACGCTGACCCGCGTCGCCGGCAATGTGAAGAAGACGCCGGCCGAGCTTGCGACCTTCCTTGCGGCCAACGGGTCGTCGATCAAGACCCTGCACCGGCAGATCCAGGGCGAGATTGCCTGGCAGCGGTTGCAGAACGACAAGATCGAGGATTCGGTCAGCGTCGGCGATGACGAGGTGAAATCCGTTCTGGCGCGGTTGAATGCGTCGAAGGGCACCGAGGAATATCGAGTTGGGGAAATCTTCCTGTCGGCGACTCCGGACACCGAAGCGCAGACGGAGGCCAATGCGCAGAAGATCCTCGAGCAGCTGAAGAACGGCGCGTCGTTCGCGGCTTATGCGCGGCAATATTCCGAAGCCTCGACCGCGGCGGTCGGCGGCGATCTCGGCTGGGTTCGGCCCGAGCAGCTTCCGCAGCCGCTCGCCGCAGCGCTTCAGCGGATGGGGCCGGGCACGATCAGCGCTCCGATCCCGGTGTCCGGCGGTATCTCGATCATCGCCGTCCAGGATACGAGAAAAATCCTGACCGCCGACCCGCGCGACGCTATCCTCAGCCTCAAGCAGGTCTCGATCAGCTTCCCCAAGGGCACGACCCGGCCGCAGGCGGAGCCGGTGCTCGCCCGGTTTGCCGAAGAGGCGCGCACCGTCGGCGGCTGCGGCGGCGCCGACAAGCTCGCGGCCGACTTCCACGGCGAGATGGTCCAGAGCGACCAGGTCAAGATGCGCGACCTTCCGCCGGCCCTCCAGGAAATCATGGTTCCGATGCAGGTCGGCCAGGCGACCCAGCCGTTCGGCTCGATCGATGAGGGCGTTCGGGTGCTGGTCATCTGCGGGCGGGACGAAGCGGTTGCCGACGCGCCGAGCTACGACCAGATCTACAACCAGCTCAACGAGGCCCGGATGAACAGCCGTGCCCAGCGCTACCTTCGCGACCTCCGCCGCGACGCAATCATCGACTACCGCTAGAGCGGTCGATAGCGCGGGCCCCTTGGCGAGCTATCCCGACCTGCCGATTGCTGTTTCGCTCGGCGACCCGGCCGGAATCGGTCCGGAGGTCATCGCCAAGTGCTGGGATCACCGCTCGCAGTTCGGGCTCCCCCGTTCGTCGCGATCGGCGACCCGCGAGCGATCGAGAGCGTCTGGGACGGGCCGATCGCGGCAATCGACGATCCGCGCGACGCCTCGAGCGCGTTCGATATCGGGCTGCCGCTGATCCAGCTGCTGGCGCCTCAACCCGACCGGCCGGGCCACCCGAGCGTTGTGGGCGCCCATTGCTCGCTCGACTGCCTGGAGATCGCGGTCGGCCTCGCCCGCTCGGGCTCCGCTTGCGCGGTCGTCACCGGTCCGGTTGCCAAAGAGCAGCTCTACAACATCGGCTTCGCGCATCCCGGGCAGACCGAATTCGTCGCCGAGCGCTGCGGCGTCTCGGCGGGCAATGTGGCGATGATGCTTGCCGGGCCGACGCTTCGGACGGTGCCGGCTACCACCCATCTGCCGCTCGCCGAAGTGCCGGCGAGGCTCACTACATCGCTCATCGAATCGCGGGCGCGGGCGACTCTTCGCGGGCTTCAGCGCAACTTCGGGATTGCCGAGCCGCGGCTCGCCATTGCGGCTCTTAACCCGCACGCCGGCGAAGGCGGCTCGCTGGGCCGCGAGGAGATCGATGTCATCGAACCGGCGATCGCCGCGCTTGCCGCCGAAGGCTGGCGAGTGACCGGGCCCCATCCCGGCGACACGATGTTCCATGCGGCAGCGCGGAGCGACCTATGATGCCGCCTTGTGCATGTACCACGATCAGGCGCTGATCCCGATCAAGGCCCTCCACTTCGAGGATGCGGTGAACACCACTCTCGGCCTGCCCATCGTCCGCACCTCTCCGGACCACGGCACCGCGTTCCGCATCGCGGGGCAGGACCGCGCCGACCCGCGGCCGATGGCGTCGGCGCTGCGGATGGCGGCGCAATGCGCGGCTTACCGCTCGGACAGCGCGTGAGCACTGCTCCCGAGCCGCTGCGCGAGGTCATCGCCCGGCACGGGCTCAGCGCAAGCAAGGCGCTCGGCCAGAACTTCATCCTCGACCGCCAGCTGCTGGCGCGAATCGCTGCAGTGCCCGGACCGCTTGAGGGTCAGACGCGTCTACGAGGTCGGCCCTGGACCTGGCGGCCTGACCCGCGCCCTGCTCGACACCGGCGCTCGAGTGATCGCGGTCGAACGCGACCGCCGCTGCATCCCCGCGCTCGGCGAGCTCCAGGAGCAGTTCGGCGAGCGGCTGCGGGTGGTGCAGGGCGACGCCTTGACCATCGACGAGCGCGCCGAAGCGGGCGACGGCGCGCACGTGGTCGCCAATCTCCCCTACAACGTCGGCACGGCGCTGCTGCTGCGCTGGCTCACGACGGACGTATGGCCGCCGTGGTGGCGGTCGCTGACCTTGATGTTCCAGAAAGAAGTTGCGGAGCGCATCGTCGCTGCTGCCGGCAGCGATGCCTATGGCCGCCTATCCGTCGCCGCCCAATGGCGTTCGCGAGGCCCGGATCGCGATGACGGTCAGCCGCTCCGCCTTTGTCCCGCCGCCGAAAGTCACCTCGGCAATCGTCCACATCGTCCCGAAAGCCGCGCCGGACGGCGTCGACGCCGCGAGTTCTCGAACGGCTGACGGAAGCGGCGTTCGGCCAGCGCCGCAAGATGCTTCGGTCGAGCCTCAAGGCGGTGCCGGGGGCAATCGAGGCGCTTCACGAGTTGGAAATCGACCCGGAACGCCGCGCCGAGACACTCGCCGTCGACGAGTGGGTCGGCCTTGCGAAAGTGCTGAGCTAGTCGGCCTTCGGAGTCGCCGGGACCTTCGCCGCGGCCACCGTCCGGCCGCGCGTGATGGCCGAGGACAATTGCGCGAGCTGCGGGCAGCCCTTGGTGCAGATGGTGTGCAGCTTCTGGAGGTTGGCCTGCGCCTTCGCGGTCGCGCCAAGCTCGACCATCGCCTCGCCCTGGACGGCGATCGCGTCGGGATCGTTGGGCTCCAGGAGCAGCGCCTTGCTGGTCATGCGCACGGCCTTGCCGAACAGATGCTGCCGCTCGGCGACCCTGGCGATGTCGACGAACGCCCAGCGGTTGCGCGGATCGATGGTGAGCGCGGCTTCGAGGGCGTCCTCGGCCTGCTCGAACTTGCCGGCGGCGAGCAAGGCCTCGCCCTGGCGCTGGAACTCGGCGGACTTCGGCGCGATCTGATTCACCGGGGCGCTGGCCCTGGGCCGGAGGAGCAAGGGCGACGGACGCAAGCCCGGCCATGGCGATCGCAACAGCACTCAGACGCATCGATCTCTCTCCACCAGTGCCAACCGGCCTAGCATGGACGGCGAAACTCCGCGACGAAAAACCCGTCCGTTCCGTCGTGCCCGGGCGTCAGCAGCCGGCCTCCGCCGTCGGGACGGCCGCCGCCAATCGCCGGGTCCTGCCTTGTCCATGATGAATGGCGGCTGAGGAAGGCGGCAGCCTGCCCTGCCCCTTCGCGGGACAGCAAGCGAGCAAACCGCATAGACGAGCCGTCCCCCGGGACGGACCAGCTCGGCGGCGATGTCGAGCAACCGCGCCTGCACAGCCGTCAATCGCTCCAGCCGCTCGGGAGTAAGCCGCCAGCGTCCCTCGGGATTGCGCCGCCAGGTCCCGCTTCCGGAGCAGGGCGCGTCGACCAGCACGAGGTCGCAGCCGGCGCGCAGCTCGGCCAGTTCGGCAAGCTCGTGCGGCGGGTTGAGAAGCCGGGGCTCGATCACCGCACCGGCTCGCGAGGCACGCGGCGGCAGCTTCGACAGGCGGCCGCGGTTGGAATCCGTGGCCAAGATCCGCGCGCGCGGCGCCGCGGCGGCAAGTGCCAGCGACTTGCCACCGGCGCCAGCGCACAGGTCGAGGATGCGTCTCGCCATCCCGGGCGGCGCATGCGAGCGCGATCAGCTGGCTTCCCTCGTCCTGAACTTCGACCAGCCCGGACGCGAAAGCCGGCTGATCATCAACCCGGCTCTCCGGCGGCAGGCGAATGCCCCACGGACTGAGCGGCGTCGGACGAGCGTCGGGGAATTGGCTCAGCGCCTGCTCTCGCGAGCCTCGGATCGCATTCACCCGCAAGTCGAGCGGCGCCCGATCGAGAAGCGCGCTCCATTCTTCCGGCCCGACCAATGGCGACAGCTCCGCCGTGAGCCATTCCGGCACCACGCCGGGAGCCGCGCCCAGCTCCACAGGCTGGCGCGGCTCGGGCCCCCTCGCCTCGCCAAACAGCTGCGCGAGTTCCGGCTCATCATCGGCAAGCCCGAGAATCGCGGCGCGGCCGCTCGCCGGACGTTCCGCGGAACGGCGGATGGCCCGGAACACAAGCTCGCGCACCGCGCGCCGGTCCTTCGATCCGGCATAGCGGCGCTGCTTGAAGTAGCGGGTGACCATGGTGTCGGCGGGGGGTCCGTCGTCGCGCGTGGCAACGATCACCTCGTCGAGAATCTCGGCCGCCGCCTGCAACCGCGCGGCGGGAGTCATGGCCTAGCGGGTCGGATAATTGGGCGCCTCGCGAGTGATCGCAACGTCGTGGACGTGGCTTTCCGACAGGCCGGCGTTGGTGATTCGAACGAAGCGCGCCCGCTTCTGAAGCTCGGGGATCGTCGTCGATCCAGTGTAGCCCATCGCCGCCTTCACTCCGCCGACGAGCTGGTGGATGATGTCGCGGACCGGCCCCTTGTATGGGACCTGGCCCTCGATCCCTTCGGGCACCAGCTTCAGATGATCGCGGATGTCCTGCTGGAAATAGCGGTCGGCCGAGCCGCGGGCCATCGCCCCGACCGAGCCCATGCCGCGGTACGATTTGTAGCTCCGGCCCTGGTAGAGGAAGACCTCGCCCGGTGCTTCTTCGGTTCCGGCGAGAAGCGAGCCGACCATGACGCTCGAGGCTCCGGCGGCCAGCGCCTTGGCGATGTCGCCGCTGGTGCGGATGCCGCCGTCGGCGATCACCGGAACGCCGGCGCGCGACGCCACCCGCGCCGCGTTCATCACCGCGGTCAGCTGGGGCACGCCGACACCCGCGACGATCCGCGTGGTGCAGATCGAACCGGGGCCGATGCCGACCTTGATGGCGTCGGCACCGGCATCGATCAGCACTTGTGCCGCTTCGCCCGTGGCGACGTTACCCGCAACGACCTGCACGGCGTTCGAGACCCGCTTCACCCGTTCGACGGCGCGCGCGACTTCGGTGTTGTGGCCGTGAGCGGTGTCGATGACGATACAGTCGCAGCCGGCCTCGATCAGCGCTTCGGACCGAGCGAAGCCGGACTCTCCGACGGTGGTCGCCGCCGCGACCCGCAGGCGCCCTTCGGCGTCCTTGGTTGCAAGCGGAGCCGCGACTGACTTCTCGATGTCCTTGACGGTGATGAGGCCGACGCAATGGTTCGCCTTGTCCACCACCAGCAGCTTCTCGATCCGCCGCTGGTGAAGGATCCGGCGGGCCTCGGCCCCAGCGGTTCCGACCGGGACGGTGGCGAGGTTCTCGCGCGTCATCAGCTCGCTGACCGGCTGGCGCGGGTTCTCGGCGAAGCGGACGTCGCGGTTGGTGATGATGCCGCACAATTTGCCGGACCGCTCGACGACCGGGATGCCGCTGATCCGGTTGCTCCGCATCAGCTCCAGAGCGTCCGCAAGCGTCTGGTCCGGGCTCATCGTGATCGGGTTGACGACCATGCCGCTTTCGAACCTTTTGACCTGGCGGACCGCCGCCGCCTGAGTCTCGACGTCCAGGTTGCGATGGAGGACCCCAATGCCGCCGAGCTGGGCGAGCACGATCGCCATGTCCGCCTCGGTCACCGTGTCCATCGCCGAGGACAGAATCGGGATGTTGAGCGGAATGCCGCGAGTCAGCTGGGTCTTGGGATCCGCCTGGCTCGGCAGTACGCTCGAACTCGAGCGGCTGAAGGAGAACGTCGTCGAAGGTGAGACCCAGCGAGATGTCGGGAGCGTCGGAGAGATCGGCCATATCGGCCCATGCCAAGGAACGGCCAATTCGCCAAGCCTCAGGCGCGTGCCCTCGCAAGCACCTGCTGCGCCTGGGCGACGTGCATCCGCTCGATCATCTCGTTCTCGAAGCGCGCCGCACCGCCCTCGAATGCCTCGACCAGGCGCCGTGCGCGCTCTACCTCCGCCTCGCCCGGCGCGAACGCCCTGGTGGCAGGGCTCGATCTGATTCGGGTGGATGAGGCTCTTGCCGTCGAAGCCCAGGGCCCGTCCGGCACCCGCCTCTGCTGCAAATCCCTCTGCGTCGTCGAGACGGTTGAAGACGCCGTCGAACACCGCGACGCCGGCCGCCCGCGCCGCAAGCACGATCATCTGCAGCGATGCGGAGATCGCCTGCCGATCGGAATCGAGCGGTAGGCGCAAATCGGCGCGCAGGTCATTGGTGCCAGCGATCAGCGCGGCACTTTCGCCGGCGATCTCCGACGCGGAGAGAACGCCGGCTGCCGTTTCGATCATGGCCAATACCGGCTTTCCGACGGCATCCGCGACGCCGCGCATCAGACGCGCCGAAATCGCCCGAGGCACGACCGCGCAGTTCGCCTTCGATTTGGCGACCGCATCGAGATCGAGCGAATGCCAGTCGGTGCCGACGCCATTCACCCGGATGGCCACCGGCATCGGCCAGGCCGAGGCGAACGCCTGCACCGCCGCCTTCCGCGCGGCCTCCTTGTCGGCCGGCTTCACTGCATCCTCGAGGTCGAGAACCACGAGATCGGCTCCGGCCTCCCGCGCCTTCGCGATTGCGCGCGGGTTCGATGCCGGCAGGAACAGCACCGACCGTATGGCGAACAGGTCTGTCGTCATATCGATTTCGCTTTCCACCGGACCCTTGACCGTCGCATCATCGCGTGGAGCATAATGCGGGGAGATTCCATGCTGACCAGTTTCTTGATCGCTATCGCCGTCCTGGCCTTCGTATTCGTGATGATGAGCGTCAAGATCGTCCGCCAGGGCTACCGCTACACCATCGAGCATTTCGGCCGCTTCGTCCGCGTTGCCGACCCGGGCTTCAACTTCGTGACCCCGTTCTTCTACCGCGTCGGGCGCCAAATCAACATGATGGAGCAGGTGCTCGACATCCCCGGGCAGGAGATCATCACCAAGGACAATGCGATGGTCGCCGTCGACGGAGTCGTCTTCTTCCAGGTGCTCGACCCCGCCAAGGCGGCTTACGAAGTCAGCGACCTCTACCTCGCGATCATGGCGCTTTCGACGACCAACCTGCGCACGGTCATGGGCTCGATGGACCTCGACGAGACGCTGTCCAAGCGCGACGAAATCAACACGCGGCTACTGGCCGTGGTCGATAACGCCACCGAGAACTGGGGCGTCAAGATCACCCGCGTCGAGCTTCGCGACATCCGTCCGCCGCAGGATATCGTCAATGCGATGACCAGGCAGATGAAGGCCGAACGCGAGAAGCGCGCCGTGATCCTCGAAGCCGAAGGCTCGCGGCAGTCCGCCATCCTCCGTGCCGAGGGCGAGAAGCAGTCGGCGATCCTGCAGGCGGAAGGCGCCCGCGAAGCCGCCTTCCGGGAAGCCGAAGCCCGCGAGCGCGCGGCTCAGGCCGAAGCCAATGCCACGAAGTCGGTCAGCGACGCCATCGAAGGCGGCAGCACGCAGGCGATCAACTACTTCATCGCCCAGAAATATGTCGAAGCGATCGGCATGTTCGCGACGTCTCCGAACGCCAAGACAATCCTGTTCCCACTCGAGGCGACCCAATTGATGGGGACTCTCGGCGGCATTGCCGAGGTAGCCAAAGAAGCCTTCGGCGACGGCGCCAAGTCCGTGGCTGTCACCCGTCCCAAGGCGTCGCCGGGAGTGCCTGAAACGCGATGATGGGCGGCATCGATGCGGGCTGGCTGTGGCTGATCGGGGGCGTGATCCTGCTGATCGCCGAGGTCATCGCACCCGGCTTCTTCCTGGTGTTCGTCGGCGCCGCGGCCATCGCCACCGGACTGTTCACGATACTCTTCGGCCTCGGCCTCGGTCCGCAGATCGCGTTGTTCGTCCTCTACGCGCTGCTCGCTGTCGAAATCGGCGCGGCGTTTCTATGCCAACCGGCTCGGCCCCAGCACCAATCCCCTGCTCAACGACCGCGGCGCGCAGCTCATCGGCAAGGTCGTGACCGTGGTGACCGCCGTCGACGAGCATAACGGCCGTGTGCGCGTGGGCGACAGCGAGTGGAGCGCTCGCGGCGGCCGCGCCGCGCCCGGCGAACGCGTCCGGATCACCGGCGTCGAAGGCAATTGCCTGAAGGTCGAGCCGGAACGCCAGCTTCCCCCAACCGAACGGAGCCAGTCCTGATCATGATGTTGCTCAACCGCCGCGAAACATTGGCCGGGCTTGCCGCCGCCGGAACCCTTCCGCTGCTGTCGAGCCCGGCGCTGGCAGCACCGGGAACGGAAGCCGAAGCCAAGGCGCTGCTCGATTCCTTCGCGGAGCATTTGCTGCACTTCAATCCGGAAAGCGCGAGCTCGCTCGGAGTCGACACCGGCGCGCGTGCGAAGTTGCGCTATGAACTCGGCGACCATTCAGCGGCCGGCAGCAGCGCTTTGCCCAGATGATCGCCGCCGATCTCAAGCGGGCCGAGGCGATCGACACGTCCGCGCTCAGTTTCCCAACCCGCACCAGCGTCGAGGTCGTGAAGAGCGCCTACAGCACCGGCCTCGAGGGATTTGCGTTCCCGTACGGCGACGTCGCCGTCGGCGGCTATCGCAATTCGCCCTACGTCGTCATCCAGAACGTCGGCGCCTACATCGACACCCCGCAGTTCCTCGACACCGATCATCCGATCGAGACCCGCGCCGACGCCGAAGCCTACCTCGCGCGACTTTCGCAATATCCGGCGCAGCTCGACGGCGAGGTGGGACGGCTTCGCTCCGCCCGAGCGCAAGGGCTCGTTCCGCCCGCCTTCCTCGCCGACCGGACGATCACCCAGCTCGGTATCGCCCTCAAGGATGCGCAGCAGGGCGGCGGCCTCGTAGAATTGCTCGTCCGCCGGACGAAGGCGAAGCACATCGCCGGCGACTGGGACGCGCGTGCCCGCAAGATCGTGACCAGCGAGGTCGCACCGGCGCTTCAGCGTCAGATCGACGAGTTGAAGGCCGAACGCGCGGTTGCGACGGACATCGCCGGCATCTGGTCGCGGCCCGATGGCGAGGCATATTACCGCTGGGCGCTGGAGGCCTCGACCACCACCGACCATGAGCCCCGACGAAATCCACCAGATGGGTCTCGACCGGCTCAAGGAGCTGCACGGCCGGATGGACCCGATCCTGAAGAGCCTCGGCTACACCCAGGGCAGCGTCGGGCAGCGCATGCAGGCGCTCGGCAAGGACCCGCGCTACAAGTTCTCGGAAGGCGACAAGGGCCGCGACGAGATCATGGCCTACATCCAGACATCGGCTGGGCAAGATCCGCACGCGTGCTGCCGCGGGCGTTCAGCACGCTGGTCCCGGGCCATCTCGAAGTCGAGCGCATCCCGCCCGAGGCAGAAGCCGGGCGCGCCGGCGGCCTATGGCGGCGCAGGCTCGATCGACGGCAAAATCCCGGGCAAGTTCTGGATCAACCTGCGGACCACCGACCTGCACCGCAAGTACAACCTTCCCGACCTCGCCGCGCACGAAGCGATCCCCGGCCATGTCTGGCAGGGCGAATATGCCAACAAGCTGCCGCTGATCCGCACGCTGCTCGCGTTCAACGCTTATTCCGAAGGCTGGGCGCTCTACGCCGAGCAGCTGGTCGACGAGCTTGGCGTCTACGACGATTTCCCGGTCGGCCGCCTCGGCTACCTGCAGTCGATCGCCTTCCGCTGCTGCCGCCTGGTCGTCGACACCGGGCTCCACGCCAAGCGCTGGACCCGGCAGCAGGCGCGTCGAGTTCTTCGTCAACATCAACGGCTCCAACCCGCTCGAAGTCGCCAGCGAAGTCGACCGCTATTGCGCCTGGCCGGGCCAGGCCTGCGGCTACAAGGTCGGCCACAGCGACATCGTCCGCCTGCGCGACAAGGCGAAGGCCGAGCTCGGGCCGAAGTTCGACCTCGCGCACATTCGACGATGCCGTGGTCATGGGCGGCAACGTGCCGATGGACGTGCTCGCGCAGAACGTCGACGATTACATCGCCCGGACGAAGCGCTCCTAAGCCGTCACGGCAGCGCCGCAAGATCGGGCGGAATGCAACGCGCGCCGCGCCTCGACCGAGAACAGCCGTTCGGGCGAGTAGAAGCGCAGCGGCCAGTCGCGCTTGCCCATCGGGGACAGCAGCAGCTCGTTGACCAGCTCG
>CAWGRB010000047.1:0-241457 GCA_963824845.1 uncultured Alphaproteobacteria bacterium | reverse complement strand
CCGGCGCGGAATCCGGAAATGACGTAGAAGAACGGATTGGCGTGGCTGATCTCGCGGAAGGTCGGCGACAGCTGCTGAACCGAGTAGAAGGTGCCGCTGAGCAAGGCCAGCGGAGTGACGACGAAATTGGTGACCGCCGCGGCATGGTCGAACTTGTCCGCCCAGATCGACGTCAGAAGCCCGAGGAACGCCAGCAGCAGCGACCCCATCAGGCCGAACCACAGCACCAGCTCGGGCCGGCGCACATCGACCGACACGCCTGGCCAGAACAGCATCACCAGCCACACCGCAAAGCCGACCAGGAACGCGCGGGTGACCGCCGCTCCGACCAGCCCCGCGATCAGCTCGCCGGTCGACAGCGGCGGCATCAGATAATCGACGATATTGCCCTGGATCTTGCCGACCAGCAGCGAGAAGCTGGCATTGGCAAACGCGTTCTGGAGCATCGCCATCACGATCAGGCCCGGCGCGATGAAATCGGCGAAGGGCACACCCAAGCACCGTTCGCCCGCCGCGCCCGAGCGCGACCGTGAAGATCACGAGATAGAGCAAGGTGGTGATCGCCGGCGCCCAGACGGTTTGCAGCTGGACCTTGAAGAACCGCCTCACCTCCTTGATATATAGGGTCTTGAGGCCTCCCCAGTTGACGCCCGTGAGCAATGGCTCGCCGGGCGGCGCTGTCACGCGCAGCATCCCTCCTGGTCCGGGTATCTGGGGCTGGTCGTTCACCGCCTTGGCGCCTATCGGCTGGCGGCCCGCGTCGCAAGCGGCTGCGAACTGGAGCAAACACGCAATGTCCTGGACTGACGAGCGCATCGACCGCCTGAAGAAAATGTGGGCACGACGGCGCGACCGCCAGCCAGATCGCCGACGAGCTTGGCGGCGTCAGCCGCAATGCCGTGATCGGCAAGGCCCACCGCCTCGGCCTGGAGCAGCGCCCGTCGCCGGTGAAGCCGGGCGACGAGAAGGCAAGCAAGCCGGCTCCGGCAGCGCCGGCGCACTCGCCTGCCCCGGCCGCCAAGGCCGCAAAACCGGAGCCCGCGCGCCCGGCCGACAACCGCGCCAGCGCCGCGCCGGCTGCTCCGCCACGGAGCCGCCCCGCCAGCGCCCGCCGCGGCACCGGCGAGATCCAGTACCGCTCGATCGGCCCGGGCGGCTTCATCCGCCAGGGTCCCGGCGACCAGCAGCCGCCGATCCCGCCCGCTCCGCCGCGCCGCCTGGTGCCCGCCAAGCCGAGCCCGGAGGTCGCCGACAAGACCAGCCTGCTCGACCTCAACGATCGCATCTGCAAATGGCCGATCGGCCATCCTGGCGAGCCCGACTTCCATTTCTGCGGGCAGGCCGCGAACCCCGGCTTTCCCTATTGCGTCCAGCATTGCGGAGTCGCCTACCAGGCGCAGCTCCCGCGCCGCGACCGCCGTCCCCCGCCGCCGCTGCCTTTTGGGGGACCGCGCGTCCGATAGCGCCGCGCGCAAGGACAGCGGAGCGAAGCGAGCTTCCTTGCGCCAAGGACGCTATCGACCGGACGGCCTGCGAGCGCAGCTCGACAGGTCCGACGTCACGGGATTAAGTCCCGTGACGGTTCCAACGCGCTGATCTAAGCTCTTCGACCGCTCCTGGCTCAACTGGATAGAGCGTCGGGCTTCGAACCCGAAGCATGGGGCTTCGAGCCCCTCGGAGCGGGCCACCCCATCCCCATCGAGCACGGCACCCGGGCCGCCATTCCGGGCAATCATCGGCAAATCATCAGGAATCCATCATGAACTCGCGGCCGCCCCTGCCCGAGAGTTCCCTGACCAAATATCACAATTGCAGCAGGCACTTGACGGAAACGCCGCCGGGGCGTTCCGATGTCGGAGTCTAGCGTTCGAATCTCACCGGGGGGAGACGGCCATGACGGGTGGGAAATCGCTGGATTCGCAATTCCTCGACGAGCTCAAGGAGTTCGCGAGCTTCACAACCGCCGAGCAGCGCTACATCCGCCGCTCGCTCGAAGTCGCGTCGGCCCGTGCGACGCCGCCGCACCGTGGGCGCGCGGCATCGACGAGGCTGCAACGATGGATAGTCAGGCGCAGCTTTACGCATCGGTCGACCCCATCCGGTCGGCTGATCCCGATCGGCCTCAGCGCCAGGGATGCCGCGGCTCCTGCTGACGCCGCTGATCGAGATGTCCGCGTTCGACCTGCAGCCCGGCAAGCTCGGCAGCTTCGCCGCCTATCGGTTCCTTTACGAGCGGCTGCTCGGTCCGTCGGTCCGGCCATGGCTGCCGAGCGCCTTCGGTGCCGCGGCGATGTTGCCGTGCATCCATCCGGAGCTCCGCGGCGAGCTTCTCGCGTCGCTCCGCGACCGCGACGCAACAAGTTTCGGCTGGTCGAGCCGGGAGCCGGTGTTCTTTCCGAATGGGTCGAAAAAGTCCCGTTGGCCGCCTGCTGCTAGCAGGGTTCAACCGGGCAAAAAGAGCCCCGGAAGCAAAGGCCCCGGGGCTTGTCAATTCAAGCTATCCGACCGCCGTTCAAGACGTCGGCCTCGGCGTCGACGTCTGCTTCGACGCAGGCTGCTCGCCGCCGCCGATCGCCGATCGTTCGCTCTGCCGAGCGCCGCCGACGCTGATCTTCCTCGGCTTCATCGCCTCGGGGATCTCGCGCACGAGCTCGATCGCCAGCATGCCGTCCTTGAGGTCCGCGCCGCGACCTGGATGTGGTCGGCAAGCGCGAAGCGGCGCTCGAACGAGCGGTTGGCGATCCCGCGATAGATGAAATCGCCGTCCTTCTCGTCGCTCTCGTCCGCCTTGCGGCCGGAGACGATCAGCACGTTCTGCTGGGCGGTGATGTCGATCTCGTCGGGCTTGAACCCGGCGACCGCGAGCTGGATGCAATAATCGTTCTCGCCGGTCTTGATGAGGTCGAACGGCGGATAATTCTCCTGGGCCTGCCCGACCGAGCTGTTTCTCGAGCATGTCGAACAGCCGGTCGAAGCCGACGGTGGAACGCCGGAACGGCGCAAAATCGAAAGCACTACGCATGTCTTGTCCTCCTCATGTTGAGCAAGGCGGGGCGCGGCATGAGCCGCGGCACCCGTCACCGGACCTCCACTGAGCGTCCGGCAGCGCTGATTTGGAATCGCCGCTGCGGCTTTCAAGACCTGTGGAAAACGGCTCGGCCGCGCGCTTGGCACGGCTGAAAGCCGCGCCCTATACCCTGCGCCCACATGTCCGACCTTTTCGCTTCCTCCGCCGCACCGTCGACGCCCGACAGCTACGACGCCTCCTCGATCGAGGTGCTCGAAGGGCTGGAGCCCGTCCGCCGCCGCCCCGGCATGTACATCGGCGGCACCGACGAGCGCGCGCTCCACCACCTCGCCGCCGAGGTCATCGACAATTCGCATGGACGAAGCGGTCGCCGGCCACGCCAGCCGCATCGAGGTCACGCTCGAGCCCGGCAACCGCCTGACCGTCACCGACAACGGCCGCGGTATCCCCGTCGACCCGCACCCCAAATATCCGGGCAAGTCGGCGCTCGAAGTCATCATGACCACGCTCCACTCGGGCGGGAAGTTCGAGGGCAAGGCCTATTCGACGTCGGGCGGCCTCCACGGCGTCGGGGTCAGCGTCGTCAACGCGCTGTCGACCGAGACCATCGTCGAGGTCGCGCGCGACAAGAAGCTGTTACCGCCAGACCTTCTCGAAGGGCCTCGCCACCTCGCAAGCTCGAGGACGCCGGCGCCGCCCCCAACCGCCGCGGCACCGACCATCACCTTCACCCCCGATCCCGGAGATCTTCGGCGCCGACGCGACGTTCAGCCCCGAGCGCCTCTACAAGCTCGCCCGCTCCAAGGCGTATCTGTTCGCTGGCGTCGAGATCCGCTGGCGCTGCGACCCGTCGCTCACCTCCGCGGACGTCCCCGAGCAGGCCGTCTTCCAGTTCCCCGGCGGCCTCGCCGACCACCTCGCCGAGCAGGTCGGCGAGCGCCCGACCGTCACCAACCAGCCCTTCACCGGCCGCCAGGACTTCCCGCCGATGCCAACGGCACGCCGCAGGGCAGCGCCGAATGGGCGGTCGCCTGGCCGCTCTATTCCGACGGCAGCGAAAGCTATTACTGCAACACCATCCCGACCCCCGACGGCGGCACCCACGAGGCGGGGCTGCGCGCCGCGCTGACCAAGGGCATCCGCGCGTTCGGCGATCTTGTCGGCAACAAGAAGGCGAAGGACATCACCGCCGACGACGTCTTCAACGGCGTCGAGCTGATGCTCAGCGTCTTCATCCGCAACCCGCATTTCCAGAGCCAGACCAAGGACCGCCTGACCAGCCTCGAGGCGGCGCGCTTCGTCGAGGCCGCGGTGCGCGACCATTTCGACCATTATCTCGCCGACAACATGGACCGCGGCCGCGCGCTCCTCGGCAACATCCTCGACCGCATGGAGGAGCGCCTCAAGCGCCGCGCCGAGCGCGAGGTCCAGCGCAAGACCGCGACCAGCGCCCGCAAGCTTCGCCTCCCCGGCAAGCTCACCGACTGCGCCAACGACGACGCCGACGGCACCGAGATCTTCATCGTCGAGGGCGACAGCGCCGGCGGCTCGGCCAAGCAGGCGCGCGACCGCAAGACCCAGGCGATCCTCCCGATCCGCGGCAAGATCCTCAACGTCGCCTCCGCCACCGCAGGAGAAGATCCGCGCCAACAGCGAGATCGCCGACCTCCAGCTCGCGCTCGGCTGCGGCATCCGCGACAAGTGGAACGAGGACGCGCTGCGCTACGAGCGGATCATCATCATGACCGACGCCGACGTCGACGGCGCCCACATCGCCACGCTGCTGATGACCTTCTTCTTCCAGGAAATGCCCGAGCTCGTCCGCCGCGGCCATCTGTACCTCGCCCAGCCCCCGCTCTATCGCCTGACCGCCGGCGCCAAGACCCTCTACGCCCGCGACGACGCCCACCGCGCCGAGCTCGAAGCCGCCGAGTTCAAGGGCAAGAAGGTCGAGGTCAGCCGCTTCAAGGGCCTCGGCGAAATGAACCCGGGCCAGCTCAAGGAAACCACCATGGACCCGAAGACCCGGTCCATGCTGCGGGTGACCCTGCCCGCCAGCCTATGAGGACCGCCAGCCGGTCAAGGACCTGGTCGAGCGGCTGATGGGAAGAGACCCGGCGCAACGGTTCGAGTTCATCCAGAACAGTGCGCCGGCAGTGGATGAAGACGCGATCGACGCCTAGCGCAATGGGGAGCAGTGCGTGAAATATAAGCTAAGAGCGCGAGATCTGGCGTTGATTGTGCCTTCGGGAGCCATCTGTGCCGCAGTCGCACTCGCTTTCAGATTGCCGAAGCCGCCTGACGAGAACAACTTACTTGGCTTGGTTGGCGCTCTTATAGGCGCAGGGATCGCAGTCATCGCTGGCTTGATCGTACTGGCTCGTCAGTTCGAAACAATCGACGAGCGCAATCTACGAACAGTCAGAAATTTGCTACTTTCCCTAAGAATGAGCGGCAACGAGCTGAAAACTCCTGAAGCAGCTTTAGGCCCTTTTAAGTTTGTCACGGACGCACAGATATTCTTTCTCGCACTTAAATCTGTGACTGCGGAACTTCGAGCAAGCACCCCCGGCATGGCGGTCGTCGCGCAGATGTTTGCACACGGCTATGTAGAACAAAGACTGGAACACCTAAGCACGCCAGAACTTGGAATAAACGCAGCCGATCTCGATAATTGCGGGAACGAGGTTGTCGACCTAGCTCAAGCGAGCATGAACTTCCTTGGTTTAAAAGACTGACCATTGCGCAGGCGGGTGCTACGCGCGATCCGCTTACTGGAAATAGCTATCTGACTTGGGGTCTCTGCTCCCGAGCATGTACATACCGCTGTGCATGTCGACCATGCTGCAGTCGGCCATGCCCACGATTAGTTCTTGCATAGTACCGTTGTCGGCAGTTGCGCCCGCGAGTGCACCGAACCGGACGTCGTCCTCTAATGTTTGCGCTGGATGATTAGTCACATGGACGTGATGCAGCAGGTTCAAAGCACGCGATATCGGACCGCCAGACGGGAGTACGGGGCCAAGCGTCTTCATTTCGGCGGCGAGCTTCGGACGAGCGAACAGTGCGACCATGAAAAGCGCTGTAGCATTCCACGGGCCAATGTACGGCGGGTTGAGCGCATTCAGTCGCCTAAACCATCGGCCTTGGAGCTTGTTATGCTCTTCAATCGTCTCAGGCACATCGCTGAGCGATGCGCCCATTTGCTGAAAGACGACCGACGCGCCGCGCAAGCTACCTTGCAACAAATCGTGGCCCTTTTGCGTGTGAGATTTCGTCGCCTCGCGCCGGTCATCATCGTTCCACGAAGCGAGGGCCCGAACGGCTGCGAGTAGATATTCGTCACTATAGCGGGCCATTTCCCCCCAGCAGAGGCCCAGCGCGAAAAATACGTGCCATGGGTTGTGTCCGTCACCGACGTCAAGCGCGCTTGCAACATCGTCATAGGCGTTGCGATTCAACAGCTTGCCTTCGTCCCGAAGCAACTGCTGGACCTTCGTCCTGGCGGGGCCGCCATTGCGACCGCCTCCTTTCTTGCAAAGCTCGTTAAACTGACGCTGGCATTGATTAATTGGTGACGAAATCAAGAGAAAGTTCCTCCTACTCGGAGCACATTAGTGTTGAAGAGAATTCGAATGCACCCCGGTTGGCGGCGTCGCAAAAGGTCTGCGCGAGATTGCTCGATTCCGAGCAGCAGGGCGCCTGGCTCGACGGCGAAACGAGCCTCCCCGACGCCGCCGACCCGCACCGAATCCCTCGAGCACCGCTTCAAATACACCGCGCGCTTCGACAAGCTCCTCCGCCGCCCGCAGGCGCCGGAAGTCCTCGACATCCTCCGCCTCTACGCCGCCACCTGCATCCCCATCCCGCGCACGACGGAGCGCTTCTACTGGTCCGTCTCCTGCCTCCCCTCGACCTCCGACAAGCCCCTCGCCCGCGTCAATGCGAGCTGGATGGAGCTGTTCACGCTGCTGCCGGATGGAGAGGACCTTCGCGCCCGCTTCATCCTCCACCTGTCCGACTTCACCACCGACGGCTCGCCCGAACCCGACCATCTCGACCACGCCCTCCTCGAACGCTGCGTCGAGCGGCCCGAGGACGTCAGCCACTTCCTGTGGAAAGCCGACACCTTCGGCGTCAAGGTCCGCACCGCCGCCTCGATCCGCGCCTTCCTCGCGCACCCCACGCGCGCCGCGCCATCCGCCGCTTCAACCTCACCCACATGAACCGCGGCCGCAACGCCTACCAGGCGAGCCATTGCTACAGCCTCGCCGATCACATGGTGGGCGACGCCTGAGGCGGCGATCGCCGGCGGCGCGCGTGACAGGTCCGCCGGCGGAGGTTAACTGCCCGTTATGAATGAGATTCGCACCCTGGTGTCCGATCCGCTGGTGCGTAACAACGTCCGCGTCAGCGGCCATGGCGAGCCGGCGATCGTTTTCGCTCACGGCTATGGCTGCGACCAGAACATGTGGCGCCTGGTCGCGCCCGCGTTCGAGGACCGGCACCGCGTCGTCCTGTTCGACCATGTCGGAGCGGGCGGTTCCGACACGGCGGCGTGGGACCCGGCGCGTTATTCAACCCTCGGCGGCTACGCGAGCGATTTGGTCGAAATCGGCCAGGCCCTCGATCTCGAGGGAGCGATCTTCGTCGGCCATTCGGTCAGTGCGATGATCGGCATCCTCGCGGCGAAACAGGCGCCCGGCCTCTTCTCCAAACTGGTGCTGGTCGGCCCTTCCCCCTGCTATATCGACGACGACGGCTATACCGGCGGCTTCGCGCGGCAGGATATCGAGGAGCTGCTGCAATTCATGGACAGCAACTTCCTCGGCTGGTCGAGCATGCTGGCGCCGCAGATCATGGGCAACCCGGACCAGCCGCAGCTTGCCGAGGAGCTCACCAACAGCTTCTGCAGGACCGACCCCGAAATCGCCAAGCACTTCGCGCGCGTCACCTTCCTCTCGGATAACCGGGCCGACCTCGACGGAGTGTCGATCCCGGCGCTGATCCTGCAATGTTCGGACGACATCATCGCGCCGGCGTCGGTCGGCCGATATGTGCACGAGCGGCTGCCCGGCAGCGTGTTCAGGCAAATGCAGGCCAAGGGCCACTGCCCCAACCTCAGCGCGCCCCAGGAAACCATCGAAGCGATCCGGAGCTGGCTGTAGAGTGGCGGACGCCGGTCCATCGCCAGCGGACGACCCGGTGCAGCTGACTCCGGAAGAGCTCTATGAAGAGGCGCCCTGCGGCTATCTGACGACGAGCCCGGACGGCACGATCCTGCGCGTCAACCGGCGGTTTCTCGAATGGACCGGCTATTGCGCGGACGATATCTGCGGGCGACCCTTCCAGACCCTGCTGTCGATCGCCGGTCAGATCTATTTCGAGACTCATTTCGCGCCTTTGCTGTCGATGCAACGCGAAGTGCGGGAGATCGCGTTCGACATCGTCTGCAAGGACGGGAATCGGCTGCCGGCGATCCTGAATGCCGCTCTCCGCTCCGGCAAGGACGATCGACCGACGGCCATGCTGATCACCGTGTTTAACAGCAGCGACCGCCGCCGTTACGAACAGGAGCTGCTGGAGGCGCGTGACGCCGCCAGCAAATCGGCCGCGCTGGTCGCCGAGCTCAATCACGAGCTGGAGGAACGGATCGCTGCCGAGGTCGCGGAGAGGCTGAAGGCGGAGGAGCAGCTGCGGCAGGCGCAGAAGATGGAAGCCATCGGCCAGCTGACCGGCGGCGTCGCCCACGACTTCAACAACCTGCTGACCGTGATCATCGGCAGCCTCGACAGCATGAACCGCGAGCTTCCGGCGGTCGCCGACGACACGCTCCGCAAGCGGCTGCAGCGGCTTCGCGACATGGCCAACACGGGCGCCGAGCGGGCGGCCGCACTGACCTCGCGCCTGCTCGCCTTCGCCAGGCGCAAGCCGCTCGATCCCAAGCCGATCGACCCCAACCGGATGGTCGCAGGGCTCGCCGACATGCTCAGGCGAACGATCGGCGAGGGAACGCAGCTCGAATGCGTTTCGGCGGCCGGCCTGTGGCACGCGCTTGCCGATCCCAGCGAGCTTGAAAGCGCGATCGTCAATCTCGCCGTCAACGCCCGCGACTCCATGCCGGGCGGCGGCAAGCTCACCATCGAAACCGCCAACGTCTCTCTCGACGACGCCTATGTCGAAGGCTTCGCCGAGCCGATCCCGACAGGCCAGTATGTGATGATCGCCGTCACCGACACGGGCACCGGCATGGACAGCGCGACCCTCGAACAGGTGTTCGAGCCCTTCTTCACGACCAAGGAGCCCGGCAAGGGCACCGGCCTCGGCCTCAGCCAGGTCTATGGCTTCGCGCGCCAGTCCGGCGGCCACGTCCGCATCTATTCGGAGGTCGGTCACGGCACGAGCGTCAAACTCTACCTGCCCCGCTCGGAGGCACCGGCGCTCGTCGTTCCGCAAGCCGTCCGCGAGCCCGCTGCCGCCGGCGGTGATGAGGCGATCCTCGTCGTCGAGGATCATGACGAGCTTCGCAGCTATTCGGTCTCGGTGCTTCAGGAACAGGGCTACCGGGTGCTCGTCGCGCCGACCGCAGCCGATGCTCTTCGCCTGCTCCGAAGCTCGCCGCGCGTCGACCTGCTGTTCACCGACGTCGTGCTGCCCGGCGGAATGAACGGCCGCCAGCTGGCGGTTGCGGCAAGGCAGCTCTCGCCGCAGCTCAAGACGCTCTTCACGACCGGCTACGCGCGCAACGCGATCGTCCACAACGGTCGCCTCGATCCCGGCGTCGAGCTCATCGGCAAGCCCTTCACCTCCGAGCAGCTGGCCCGGAAGGTCCGTCAGGTCCTCGACAGCTGAAAGCTCCGGGGGCGATCAGCGGGGCCTCTAGATTTCAACCTGGCTGCCGAGTTCGACGACCCGGTTCGACGGCAGCTTGAAGAACTCCATTGCGGTCTGCGCATTGCGCAGCATCCAGGCGAACAGCTTCTCGCGCCATCTCGCCATCCCTGGCCGGGTCGCCGTCAGAAGCGTCTGGCGCGACAGGAAAAAGCTGGTCTTCATGACGCGAAAGGCGCCTCCGCACGTCTCCAGCGCTGTAAGCGCCGCGGGCACGTCGACTTCGTCCATGAAGCCGTAGTGAAGCTTGATCCGGTAGAAGCCATTTCCCTCGTCGCTGCTGGTGATCCTTTTGTCTTCGGCGATGTGCGGCACGTCTTCGATAGCAACCGTCAGCAGGATATTGCGCTCGTGCAAGACCATGTTGTGCTTGAGGTTGTGAAGCAGCGCGGGAGGCACTCCGTCGACGGTGCTGGTCAGGAACACGGCGGTATTCGGCACGCGCGCTGCGCTTGTCGCCGCGGATTTGATGAAAATCTTCAACGGCAGCGCCGCCTCGCTCAGCCGGGCGATCATCAGCTGGCGACCCTTGGCCCAGGTCGTCAGAAGCACGAACGCGACCGCTCCGACGAGCAGCGGAAACCAGCCCCCGGCGAACAGCTTGGTAAGGTTCGATGCGAAATAGAGTCCGTCGACGGTCAGGAAGATTCCAATTTCGATCGTGACCAGCCACAGCGGCCACTTCCACACGCGCAGCTCGAGTACGCTCAGCATCACCGCCGTGATGAACATCGTGCCGGTGACGGCGATTCCGTACGCGGCAGCAAGATTGCTCGAATTGCGGAAGCCGAGGATCAGTAGAACGACCAGGATCATCAGCGTCCAGTTGATGAACGGCACGTAGATTTGCCCGGCCGCGTGCTCGCTGGTGTGGGCGATCCTCAGCCGCGGCATCAGCCCGAGCTGGATTGCCTGGCGGACCACCGAAAAGGCGCCTGTAATCACCGCCTGGCTGGCAATGATCGTCGCCACGGTCGCCAGTACGACCATCGGCAGCCGAAGAGCGTCCGGCGCCATCACGATAGAAAGGGTTCGCCGCTGCAGCGGGCGTGCGCAGCATCAGGGCGCCTTGGCCGAAATAGTTGAGCAGGAGCGCCGGAAAGACGAGGAACAGCCACGCCAGCGTGATCGGCCGCCGTCCGAAATGGCCCATGTCGGCGTAGAGCGCTTCGGCTCCGGTCACCGCAAGCACGACCGAGCCGAGCGCGAGAAAGGCGACGGCTCCATCCGCTGCAAAGAAGCGCACCGCCCAAAGCGGGTTCAGCGCCTGCAACACCAGCGGATCCTGCGCGATCTGGCGAATGCCAAGCACGGCGATGACGAGAAAATAGAACAGCATGATCGGGCCCGAACAGCTTGCCCACGGTGTCCGTCCCTCGGCTCTGGATCGCGAACAGGCCGATGAGAATGACGATCGCCAGCGGGATCACGTAGGCGCTGAGGCCCGAGCTGACCGTTTCCAGTCCCTCGACCGCCGACAGCACCGACACGGCCGGCGTGATCATTGCATCGCCGAAGAACAAAGCGGTCGCGGCGACGCCAAGGAGCACGAGGCCGCTTCCCCATTTGCGGCCGCCGATGCTGCGCTGGATCAGCGCCAGCAGCGACAAGCTGCCGCCTTCGCCCTTGTTGTCGGCACGCAGGATGATCGCGACATATTTGATCGTGACGATCAGCATCAGCGACCAGAACATGAGGCTGAGCGCGCCGAAGATGTGCAGCCGGTCGACGCCCAGCGGATGGTGGCCGACGAACACCTCTTTCATCGCGTAGAGGGGGCTTGTCCCGATGTCCCCGAACACGACGCCGGTCGCGCCGAGGGTGAGGAGGGCGGTCTGCGGGCGATGCGTGGAAGGCGCCGGCTCGATCAGCCCGGCGGATGCGACTATTGCCGTCATATCGGCCCTCCCCTTTCGAAGGGCGGAGGGCCCATTGCGCCTGTCTCCGACCCAAATCAAGAAAATGTTGCAGTGCAACAGAGCTGCTGATTGCGCTGCGCCGGCGTGCCGCTGCACACCGGTTATCTAGACCTTCAACCCGTTTGACTTGGCCGCCGCCTCGCGGGATTCTTGCGGACCGCCACGAAGGAGACGTTCGATGTTGGACGACAATGAAAAACCGTCTGGAGACGATCGTCGCGACTTCCTGAAAAAGTGCGGTACCTTCGCGGCGGTCACCCCGCCCGCCGTCACGTTCCTGCTGTCGACCTCGATGAGCTCCAAGGCGATCGCGGCATCGAGCGGCCGGCCGGGCAATGGCTGGGGCGACAAGAACCATGACCATTGGGGCCCGCCCGGCAAAATCGACACGTCAGGCCCAAGCGGTAATTCCGGCCCGCACGGCAAGCACTGACATGCCTGCGCCGGCCGCTCATGAATGAGCGCGCTGCGCCACCCGGTTCGGGCTTCAGCGAGGTTGGATCGAACGAACCTCGCCCGCGCGAAGCTTTGGTTTTTGCCACTCTTGGCGACCGCAACCTGGTCTTCAGCGAAGCCCGTCAGGCCGTCTACGAACTAAGCGAAACCGCCGCTCACCTGTGGCGATCCCTCGACGACGGCCGAAGCGGGTCCGACCTGCTGCGCGAGCTGGTCGAAGGCGGCATCGATGGCGACCAGGCCGCGAGCGCCGTCGAAGCCGCCAGCCAGGACCTTGCGAACCTGCGCGGCGAGCCGGCGGCGGCCGTCGCCGACCCGCTGGCGCGGCGGATCGAGAGGCTGGTTCCGCTGACCATATCCATCGCCAGCGCCGCGGTGCAGCTGCACCTGTCGGAAGCACTGGTCAGCGATGTCGTGGACGTGTTCGGCCACCTCGTCGCGGAGGTGCCGGAAACCGATCACCTGCTGTGCGCCGAGGCGAGCGGCGGCACCGTCAGGATATTCACGCCGGGGCAGCCGGACTGGTCGTGCGAGCGATCGCAGTTCATTCCACTGCTGAAGGCGCAGCTGATCGACGCCGTCCTTCGCTCCGCACCATACGAAGTCGCATTGCACGCCGCAGCGCTGGCCCGCAACGACACTGCCGTGCTTCTGGTGGGGAGCCCGGGCGCCGGCAAGACGACGCTTGCGATCGCCTTGACCAGGGCCGGGTTCGACCTGCTCGCCGACGACGTCGCCCTCCTTGACGAGCGCGGCCTTGTTCGGGGCGTACCGCTGCCCTTCACGGCCAAGGCCAGCTCATGGCCTCTCCTTTCGCACCACTGGCCGGGAATCACGGACCAGCGCAGCCACTGCCGGCCGGACGGCAAGGTCGTGTGCTACATTCCCCATCCGCTTGCGAGCGACCGCAGCCCGCGGCCAATCAACGCCGTCATCCTTCTCAACCGCGAGGAGAAGGCCGCGGCGTCTGTCGAGGAACGCGACCTGTTCTTCGCGCTCAGCATCCTCGTCGCGGAAGGCGCGACTCGCGACGAACGGCTGAGCCCCGCCGGATTTACGGCTCTGGTCGAGGGATTGCGCAAGGCACGCTGCTACCGGCTCACCTACAGCGGCCTCCCCGGCGCCGCGGCTGCGGTGTGCAGTCTCTGCGCATGAGCAAGGCGGCCCATCCGCTGCGCCTTGCCACCGCAGCGCTCCAGGGCCGCCTGCCGCCGGAGGGGGCCTGGCCAGGCGTCCTGGAGATCGCCAATCGCGGGTGGCTTTGCCCGGCCCTCTATGTCAGCCTCCGGGACGCCGATCGGCTGAAGGACATCCCGCTTCCGGTGCGGGAGTATCTGGGCTTCATCCATAGCCGGAATTGCGACCGCAACCGGCGGTTGCGGACGCAGCTGCTCGAAGCCGTCCGGGCCCTCAATGCAGCGGGCATCGAACCGATCCTGCTCAAGGGCGCGATCGATCTCTTCGCCGCGGCCGCGGACGACATCGGCACCCGAATGCTCAGCGATCTCGACATCGGTATCGCCACGAACGAGATGCCGCGGGCAACCGCAGCCCTCGGAGCGCTCGGCTATCGGCGCACCGGCAATGGCCGCGAAATGGCGCGCCCGGATGACGCGGGGGTGATCGAATTCCACGACCGGCCCAGCGCCCGGTCGGCAGCGTATCTTTCGGCCGACCTTCGCGCCTGCTCGCCAATCGAGGAGCGGGACGGTGCGACGGCTCGCATTCCGACCGCGACGGCGCGGGCGCTTCACCTGATCGTGCACGACATGATCAAGGAGGGCGATTACTGGACCTTCAGGATCGACCTTCGCCATTTGCACGACCTCGCCGGGCTGGCGCGGTCGCGCGAGGGAATCGACTGGCAGCATCTTCGCGCGGCGCTTTCTGACCGGCACGCGCGCGAGGCGCTCGCCCTGCAGGCGAGAGCCCTCGAGGACCTCTTCGCCGTTGCGATACCAGACGATTTGCGTCCCGGCAGGAACGCGCAATGGCGGCACTCGGCCCGCCTTGCCTGCGCGAGCCGGAGCCCGGCCGCACCGGTCCTCCGTTTGACCGGCAACCTGTCGCACGGCGTCCATCGGCTCGCCCGCGGCTACACCTGGCGCGGCAGCCGAAATCTCACCCGGCAGATCTGCAAAAGGCTCGCGTCGCCGGCGACGGGGTCGAGGCTCTAAGTCGCAGCTCTAGAGGCTGAGCTTCAGCCCGTGGAGGCGGACCACCTGGTCGCCCGTGCAAATCGGAGCGCCAATCAGCCGCATGCGCCGGGCCTTGCCGGAGGCCGGACGCAGGTCGACGTCGATCGTGAACCCTCGCCGATGCTTGATCGCGTGTGCCCGCAGCCGCTCCATCGCCACTCGCGATTGCTCGCAATAAAGCGCGGCGGCCTCGCCCCGGGTGACCGCAGCTCCGCGCGGCAGTCCGAAAATGTCGTAAACCTCTCCGGACCAGGTGAGGGAATTGTCCGCGAGGTCGCACTCCCAAAGCCCGGCAAGCCGAATGCCGGGATTCGCTGCCCGAGCGGCGCTGCGACATCCGCAGCGACGCCATCCAGCGTGCAGCCGAGATCGAAGTGGTGCGCCTGATCCCACAGCGGCCAGCTATGAAAGAGCGCAAGCGGCGGCGTCATTACGGTCAATTGTCGCCCGATTTGTGTGGTTGCCGAACGGCCCTCACCCATTGAGCAGAAAGGCGTGAATGCGAGGTTACCCCGGAGATTTTTTTGGCTCCGCTTTGGCAGCAATGCGAAGGCGCCAGGCCTCCGCCTCGTCCGCGCACCGCGCCGGTAACCACTCGGCAATGAGTGCGCCATATCCTGCCGCCTGAGGCTCGAGCCTCGGAAAGGATTTCGCGTATGTCGGACGTTCTCTTGTATGAGCGCGCGTCGAAATCATTCGCAGCCGCGCTCGCCAAGCGCGGGCACCACATCGTCTATCGCGCCAACGAGGCGAACCACTGTCCCGGCTGCGGCCGCTCGCAATGGTATGTCGGCCGCGCCAGCGCCGAGTGCGGCTTCTGCGGAACCGCGGTGCCGCTCGCTCGCACGGTCGGCAACGAGGCCGGCCTCGCGACGGTGCGCGCACAGAACGGATCCACCTCCGCCGACCAGCGCCGCCACCCGAGGATGCCGGTCAAGGGCCGCAAGCTGAAGCTTCTGGTCGACGGCTCGCCAAGCAACTTCGCGATCCACAATATCTCCGAAGGCGGAGTGATGGGCGACGTGGTTACCGACCTGCAGATTGGCTCGACGGTTCACGTCCGTTTCGAGGGCGGCATCCTCGTGCCCGCGATCGTCAAGTGGACCGAGAACGGCCTCGTCGGCCTTGCCTTCGCCGATCCGATCGTCCTCGACCGTTCCGACCAGCCGCGGAACTAGGCGAGCAGCGCCGCCGCAGCACCAACGATCGCGACTGCGCCAACCGCGATCCCGATCCGCTTGCGGAGGCTTCGCCGCCACTCGTCGTAGGCCGGCGGATCGAGATAGTAGGCGTCCGTGCCCGTCTCGACGATCACGCCGCGACGCACCAGCCTCGCCAGCACCCGCCGTTCGATCCGTCGGTCGGGAACCCAATGCACCGCCGCGAACTCATTGACGGCATTGCGCTGCATGAAGTGAGAGATCACATCACGCCGCGCTCTTGCCACGACAGCGGCCGCTGCAGTCGCCATTGGTCAGTCTCCTTTTCGGCCCAAGACTAGACCGCTGGCCGCCTGCTCGGCAATGCTGAAGCGACCCGAAGGACCCCTCGCATGCCTCTCACCCTGAAGCTCGCCGCCGCTCTGCTCCTCGCCGTCCCCGCAGCGGCTGCGCCCGCCGCGCCGTTCCAGTCCGCGAAGACGATCAGCGGAGCGTCCTTCACCAGCGCCGGCGACGTCACCATCGTCGATTACTGGGCGACCTGGTGCGTTCCGTGCCGGGTCGAAATGCCGGTGCTCGACGCTTACTATCGCCGCCATCATGCGCAGGGCCTGGCGATGCTTGCCGTCTCGATCGACCAGGGCGTCACCACCGCCAAGCTGCACGACGTCACCGCCAAATTCGCCTTCCCCGTCGCTCGCGTCGGCGACGTGAAGATGCCGCGCCGCGATATCCCGTCCGCCCTCCCCGTCACCCGAGTCTACGACCGCTCCGGCCGCCTCGTCTTCGCAACGAAGGGAGACGGCCGGACGACGGTGGACATGGCAACTCTGGAGCGGATCGTCACGCCGCTGCTTGCTCGTCGCTAGAGGTGAAACAGCAGCCCGGCTGAGAACTTCGCCTTCGGCACCAGCTGATAGCCGTTGACGCGCGTGTAGAGCGGCACCTCGACATAAGTGAAGCCGACCACCTTGGTCCCGAGCTTCGCCGACAATCCCGGTGCCAGGTTGACCTGCTCGCCGCCGCTGTTCGGCCGGTCCGCGTTCGGCCCGCTGTCCCGCCATGTCTTGCGGACGCTGAGCTGCAGCTGCGGCGTGATGTTGCGCCAGTGCGTGTAGTTGAGCGCCGCCGATGCCTGGGCGAAGCTGCCCGGCTTGTAGCCGTCGCGGCTGGTCAGCGCCACCTGCCCCGTCGCCTGGACGAAATAGCCGAGCTCCGGCGATATCGCGCCGAGATGGTACGCGCCGATCACCGCCTGAACCGTCCCGGTTCCAGGCTGAAGCCCTCGATCGACCTCCTCGCCCTCCTCCGGCCCGGCATCGAAGGTCTGCCGGAAGCGCCCCGTCGGAAGCACCAGTCCCGCCTCGATTCCGGTCACGCTGCCCGGTTTCGACAGCCCCTGCCAGCGGCCGACGACGCGCAGGTCGCCAATCCCCTTCGTGTCCGAATGGCTCGGCTCGATCGTGTCCTCGGCGAAGGTCGAATGCGGCCGGGTCAGCACCGGCAGCTGAACGTCCAGCCCCCAGTCGTTTGCGAACTGATGGTCGAGCGTCACCGTCAGGCTGTGGTTGTAGGTGTAGCGCTCGATCTCGCGGTCGGTCGGCAAGCCGATCGCGTTCCGGTCCACCCGATGCGTCCCGCTCCGCAGCGTCGTCTGCGGAATATAATCATAGCGGAGGGTCAGCGTCGTCCCCGGCTGCGCGGCCAGTCCTTGGCTCAGCCAGTCGGCTGTCAGCGTGCAGCCGCAGCTGGCGCACGCCTGCGCCGCGCTCGGCAACGCGATCAATGCAGGCGCAACCGTTCCGAGCAGCGCCGCCCTTTGCAATCCATTCATTCTTGTCATCCCCATTGCCCGCGCGGGCGGGCATCAACCGAACTGGTGAAAGCGAGTTCAGGCGGGGATCGGCGGACCGATGGCGGGCGGCCGGTCGTGCTGCCCACGCCGCAACGACAGCGCGAACGCCGAGGCAATGCTGTGCGAGATGGTAGCGAACGTCGTCGCGGCCAGCAGCAGCGGCTGGCCATCGACCAGCCCCGCTCCGGTCGCCGTCGCATGCGGGCAGGACTGGCAGAGCTTCTTCTGATTATGGTCCATGCCGCTCATCGGCATCATCGGCATCGGATCGCTTCCGGGGCATTCGATGACCGTCAGCCGCCCCTGCTCGAACATCGGCATGAACCCCGCCGGAGTTCGCCAGCCGCATCGCCAGCGCCAGCGCCAGGACCATCGCCCAGACGGCGCGCATTTGGGTCGGCGCTGTCCTCATCGGAAGCATAGATGCCCGTTACCGGCGCGGCGTTCCTGTGTCAGCTTGAATAGTTCGATGCGGCGTTGACTCCGACGGTGCCGCATCAGGTATATTCGGCATCACAGGGACTTAATCCCATCAGTGCCTAATCCACGTCAATGACGCGCGGACGATTTAATCGAAATTTCGTCACCAACTCGACCAGCCCACGAGCCGCTATGGACGACGATCGCAATTACTACCGGAATCGGATGACGCAGGAACAGGCGGCGGCCAACTTGTCGGTCAATTCGCACGCCAAGGCATCCCACCTCGACCTGCTCGAACTCTATTCCGCGCGACTGCGTCTACTCGACGGCGCCGACGGATCGACCGCTCAGTCAGCGGCGTCCTTGGAGAGTAATTTGCCGGTTGCGCCCGGCTGGTCGTCGATCTGACCCAGCAGGTCGCTGAAGCTGCCTCTCTGATCGATTGGGAACGCTCCGTCCAAAATCGCCCGGAGCGCGTCACGCTTCGACGCAATGACTGTCGGCCCTGGCCGCGCTCCGCTCTCTGAAGGGCCGGTCATGGCTCGCTCCGGAAAACCTGCAACGCATGCGTGAATGGCAGGGTGTAGACGATTGTCCCCTGCTCATCCTGGGCATCGATGCGGAACCCGAGATCGACAATCCCGCGGCGGATGTCCCCGGCCATCAGGTCGCGAGCGGTGAACATGACCGCGGTCTTCAAGGCATCCATGTCGGCGAACTCGGTCCCGTCCGGATCGAGCAATTCGTCCTTGCCGTCGCGCAAATGCAGAAAATAGCGGGCCACCCGCTCCGTCCCTTTGACTTTGAAGACGCGGGAGCGCGGGGGTCTCTCAGCCGGTGAACGCCAAGCCTTCTCACCAATTCCTAACATGTATCAGCTCGCCGTCAGAAAACCAATGCGATTTCAATATCTTTTAGAAACTTTCTGACGACGGCGGCTGGAACTTATGTTAGGGCGGCGCATCGGCACTCCGTCTACCCCGGGCAGTGGCGACAGAGAGGTCATTACTCCCGCCCTAAGTCGCGGGAGAATGTTGAGTTGACCACGGATGGCCTCCCGACCCTCGAACCGATGGTTCGCAAGCTGTCCTACTGGGTTTCGCTCGACTCAGACGATCGTGAAGCCGTTCTGGCTCTGCCGTTCACCCTCAGGACAATCGATCGCGGCGGCTATATCGTTCGCGAGGGCGAGGTGGCTGCCGCGTCCAGCATCATGCTGTCGGGTTTTGCGATCCGCAGCAAGTCGTCGGCTCGGGCGCCCGGCAGATCCTCTCGATCCACATGAAGGGGGACCTCGTCGACCTGCAGAATTCGCTTCTCGAAATCGCCGACCACAGCGTCGAGATGCTGACTCGCGGACGCATCGCGGAAATCCCCCGCAAGGAAATCTGGCGCATCGCCGCCGAACGGCCGATGGTCGCGAGGGCGATGTGGCTCGATACGCTGATCGACGGATCGATCTTCCGCGAGTGGATCGCGAATGTCGGCCGGCGTGACGCCCGCACCCGCCTTGCCCATCTGTTCTGCGAATTCGCGCTGCGGCTCAAGATTGCGGGCCTGTCTACCTCCGGCCGTTACGAGCTGCCGATGACCCAGGAACAGCTTGCCGACGCCACCGGCCTGACGTCGGTCCACGTCAACCGCACGATTTGCGGGCTTGAGCTCGACGGCTTCATCGAACGCGACGACCCCCGGCATATTCAAATCACCGACTGGGACCGGCTCGCCGAGATCGGCGACTTCCAGAGCGAGTATCTGCATTTGCACGTCGGCGATGTGTCATCGTCTAGGTGGCAGGAGGCGGCGGGGGAACCCGGACGCTCGCTCCCCTATTCCCCATCCATGACCAACAACGTCGCTTTTCTCTTCGACCTCGACGGCACGCTCGTCGACAGCGTCTACCAGCACGTCCGCGCCTGGCACCTGGCGCTGAGCGAGAACGGGTTCGAGCTCTCGATCTGGCGGATCCACCGCAAGATCGGGATGAGCGGCGGCCTGTTCACCCACCAGCTGCTCCGCGAGCTTGGCCGTGAGGTCGACGAGGGCACCATCCAGCGCCTGCGCGACCGGCACGCGGAACTTTACCTGTCTCTCTCGGGCGAGGTCCTGCCCCTGCCCGGGTCGGTCCAGCTGCTGAAGGCACTGACGGACGCCGATCTCCCCTGGGCGATCGCCACCAGCGGCCACATGCGCACCGCCAGCGCAAACCTCCGCGCCCTCGGCCTCGATCCCGATTCGACGCCGGTCGTCACCCGCGACCAGGTCCGCTACGCCAAGCCCGACCCCGACCTGTTCATCGAAGCCGCCAAACGCGTCGGTGCACCAGTGCGCGGCTCCTACGTCGTCGGCGACAGCATCTGGGACATGCTCGCCGCCGCCCGCTGCGGAGCGCTCGGTATCGGCCTGTTGTCCGGCGGCTATGGCAGCGACGAACTGGAACGGGCCGGCGCCCTGCGCGTCTATGACGATCCCGCGGACATGCTCGCCCATCTCGATGAGCTCGCACCGCGAACCCGCGACTGACCGTTCAGAACCGCCTTGAACGCAAGGGCTTACAGACTAGGTACATCTATGGCGCCATATCGCGGGCGGCCCTCAATGAAGGATCACCAATGCTGAAGACCGGCCGTTCGCCGCTATCCATGGTTCGTGCAGGCGGTCTCGCCGTGCTGGCGCTGGCGCTTGCATCCCCGATCGCATTGACCGCGCCGACCGCGGCATCGGCCCGTCCGGCGGCTCAGGCGAGCGGCGACGTCACCGCCTTCTACCGAGCGCGGGGCTATCAGCCGCTGTGGTTCTCGCCGCGCTCGGGCGCCGCCGCCCAGCAGCTGGTCCAGCTTCTGCTGACCGCGCGCGCCGACAATCGCGACCCGAACCGCTACCATGCCAAGGCGGTCGCCGCCGCCGTCCGGGACGCCGCAAGCCGCAATCCGCAAGCGGTGCGCCGCGCCGACATGATGCTCAGCGAGGCGTTCGTCGCCTACGTCCAGGATCTCAAGCGCGATCCCAATGTGGGCATCATCTATGTCGATCCCGAACTTCGGCCGACGCCGCCATCGGCGCAGACCATCCTGATGGAGGCCGCCTCCGCCCCGTCGCTCGGCGACTACATCGGGCAGATGCAGTTCATGAACCCGATCTACGCCTCGCTCCGCCAGGCGCTTGCCAGCCGCATCTACAGCAACAGCCACGAATACCGGCAGCTCGTGCTCAACCTGGAACGCGCCCGCGCGCTGCCGTCGAGCCGCGGCAAGTACGTCATCGTCAACCCGCCGGCGGCGCGGCTCTACATGTACGAGAACGGCCGCGTCGTGGACTCGATGCGGGTTGTCGCAGGGCGTCCGGGGCAGATCTCCGAAACGCCGATGATGAACGCGTACATCCGCTACGTCGCGCTGAATCCGTACTGGAACTCGCCGCCGGACATCACCTCGCGCAAGCTCGCGCCGACCATCCTCAAGGAGGGTCGCGCCTACTTCACGAAGCGCGGTTACGACCTCGTCGATCATTTCGGGCCGGGCGCACATGTCCTCAACCCGATGTCGGTCGATTGGAAGGCGGTCGCCGCCGGACGCCTGCAGGTCAACCTGCGCCAGCGCCCCGGGCCGGCCAATTCCATGGGGAAGATGAAATTCATGTTCCCCAACTCCCAAGGCATCTGGCTGCACGACACACCGGAACGGGAGAAGATCGAGGACGCGGCCCGGCTGCAGAGCAACGGCTGCGTCCGTCTCGAGGCTGCGTCCCGCCTCGAGCGCTGGCTGTTCAACGGCCGCGCCCCCAACCCGCGGGGCGCAAGGCCCGAGCAGAAGGTCAGCCTGCCGACGCCGGTGCCGCTCTACATCACCTATCTGACCGCGGTGCCGAGCGGGACGTCGATCGTCTATTTCAACGATTTCTACGGCAAGGACGAAGGCCAGATGCGCTCGATGCGGATGGCCAGCCTGTAGGGTCCTGAGCGCGCGGGTTCGCTCGCCTTCGCGAAATTACGGTTTGTTCACTTGAGTTTAGACGATGGCACGCCGAGCGGACGGTGTGTTCCAGCAGCCCATCATTGCCGCGCGGAGGTGGACCCCGCGGCTGCAGGCGTGGCTATCCTGGTATCGGTCGCGCTGATCGCCGCCTCGATCCTGATCCGGCCGAACAATCACGACGAAGGCCAGTATGTCGCTGCCATAGCGCTGATGCGCAGCGGCTGGCCCTATCTCGACTTCGCCTATCTCCAGACGCCGTTGCAGCCGCTGCTGCTGAGCCCGCTTGCTGCAATTCCGGCGGGATGGCTGCTGGTCGCCGCCAGAGCCGTAAACGGCGTGTTCGCGCTGCTGACCACCTGGCTGCTGTTCCGCCAGCTTCGGTCCCGCGTGCAGTGGCGGAGCGCGGCGGTGGCGATCGGCGCGCTGCTCTGCACCGAACCATTCCTGTTCGCGGCATCCCTGGCGCGCAACGACGCTCTGCCCCTCCTGCTGCTGGCGGGCGCGCAGGCAGCGATGCTGGCCGCGACCGACGGACACCGCCGCGTCCTGAATCACGCGGTCGCCGGCTTACTGTTCGGCTTGGCGATATCGACCAAGATCAATGCGGCGCTTCCTGCTGCCGGTGCAGGAGTTTACGTCCTGTTGCAGCTGCGTCGGACCGGGGTCACGCCGCTCCTTGCCATGACCGCAGGCATGGCCGCCGGGCTGCTCCCCTGCGTCGTGTTCGCAGTGCTGGACCCGGCGGCATTCCGTTTCGGAGTGTTCGGCTACAGCCTCGATGCTCCCCGGCAATGGTGGACTTCGATCGGTCAACAGCAGGTGCTGGAACCGTCGGTTCGGATCATGCGGCTGTGCGTGCTGTCTTTGTCGGGCATGATCCCGGTCGGTTTGGTCGCAACCGCCATCGACCGGCGCGCGGGTGAAGACCGGCGGCTGCTGGATCTGATGATCGTCGGCGGCCTGATCGGCTGCTACTTGCCGGAGCCGGCGTTTCGCCAATATCTGGCGCCGCTGCTTGTACCTCTGGCGGCGCGGTTCGCGCTTGCAATCGACGACCTTCCGAAGGTCCGGACCCGCATCACCGCCGCCGCTGTCGGCCTGGCCGCACTGCTGGGTCTTCTTCCAACAGCCCGCTATGCCCTGCGTGCAGCGCGCCATGGCGCCGATCTCGTTCGCACCGTCGAGGATGCGCGCGCCGTATCGGCCTTGGCGGCCGGCCGTCCGGTTGCAACCCTGTCGCCCGAGCGGGTCGCTGGACGCGACGTCGATCTCGACCCCCGGTTCGCAAGTGGTCCGTTCCTCTTCCGCACCTTTGGCGGGCTAGGCGACGACGCGCTCCGCTTTGGCCACAGTCCGGATTGGCAGCGGATCGACGCGTCGCTGAGCCGGCATGCGCCCGGCGTGATCGTCGTCGGCGGAGAGGTCCGGCCGGCCGCTCCGTTCCATCCGCACGGGCTCGACGCTCACCTTCAGGCGTGGGCGGTTTCGCATCGCTACCGCCGGGTGCTCTTGCCGGACGGTCAGCTCACGGCTTTCGTTCGACGGAACGGCGCCTAACGCGAGCCGAAGCCGGTCAGCACCGTCTTGATCGTCCGGAACACGATCAGGACGTCGAGCCACGGCGAGAAATATTTGATGTAGTAGAAGTCGTAGTGAAGCTTGCGGTGCACTTCCGCGACCTCGGCGACATGGCCCTGGTTGACCTGCGCCCAACCGGAAATGCCGGGCTTCACGACGTGCCGGTAGCGGTAGAACGGCAGCTCGCTGGTGTACCAGACCGACAGCACCTCGGCTTCCGGCCGTGGCCCGATCCAGCTCATTTCCCATTTCAGGATGTTGATGATCTGCGGCAGCTCGTCGATCCGCCACTTGCGAAGCAGCCGTCCGAGCCGCGTGACCCGGTCGTCGTCATCACCGGTCATCGCCGCGCGGCGCTCGTCCTCGACGTCGACCGGCCGCATCGTCCGGAACTTGAAGACGGTGATTCGCTTGCCGGAATGGCCGACCCGGGTCTGGCGGAACAGCGCCGGCCCGGGGCTGTCGATGCGGATGGCGATGGCGACGATCGCCATCACCGGCAGCGCCAGCGGCAAGATGGCGAGCGCGACCAGGAAGTCGATCAGCCCTTTGAGGTGGAAATAGCCGCGCGCCGGAAGCAGCGATCCGAAGCTGTTCTCCGACAAATGCTCGAGCTCGACCCGCCCGGTCAGCAATTCGCCGAGCTGCTTGACCTGATAGACGATGCGGCCGGCCAGCGCGGCGTCGGCCAGGAACGCTTCCCACTCGTCGGGCAGGTCGGCGGAGAAATCGGCGACGATGGCGTGGCAGGCGCGGGCGTCGTGGAGCCTGGGGCGCGTGAGCGGGAACCAGTCTACGCCGGGATTGGCCTGTAGCGGCCCAACTGCTCCGAACGGAACGATGGCGAAGCGCCGCCGGACGTTGCGGTCGGCGAATACGTAGATGGCGTAGAGCCATGCGACGTGGAGAAAGAATCCGAGCGCCAGCGCCAGCCGGTCGTAGGGAAAGCGGGTCAGCACGAACCACACCAGCATCGCGCCGTGAGCGCTGAGCGCCGACGGCAGGATCACATAGGCCCGGCGGATTCCCGGGTAAGTCTCGATCGACAGCCGCATCCAGAAGGCGATCGAGACGGCGAGCGTGTTGGCGACCATCGCATTGACGCTCGCCGGCTCCAGCATCTCGCCATGAAGCACGGGCCCGCGAAGACTCCATGGCAGGAGCGCCCCGAGCAGCAAAGCGATGGCGAACTGGAAACGCCTGCGGATGAACACAGAGCGCGGCCGCGGGGCAGCTCTGCGCATTGACGCCTGTTTCGGACGTCAATCCTTCGGCCCCCAACTTGCGCGGCACATCGTTCATGGACGCGGGATAGCGGGTTTTGACGTCATTTCGGATGAAAAATGCCACCGAAATGGAGTTAACTCGATCTGGAGCCCGGCGGCGCTGCGGCCGGGCTGCTCTCAGAGAGGCGGCGGCCACCCGGCCTCGTCCGATCCCCGAATAGATGAGGCCGGCCCGGCGGGCCTCCTCCGGGTCATAGACGTTGCGAAGGTCGACCAGCACCTTGCCGCGCATCCTGCCGGCCAAGGTTTCGAGGTCCAGCGCCCGGAACTCGTCCCACTCGGTCACGACGACGAGGGCGTCGGCACCGTCGGCCACGGATGGCGCGTCGGCGGCGTAAGCAATGCCGCTCAGCACTTTCTCGGCTTGCTCCCGTGCGACCGGATCGAACGCGACCACCTCGGCGCCGCGCTCGAGAAGCCCGGCGATGAGCGCCAGCGACGGCGCCTCGCGCATGTCGTCGGTATTGGGCTTGAACGCGAGCCCGAGCACGCCGATCCGCTTGCCCGCGAGATCGCCGCCGAGCGCCGCCGCAACCCGCTCGGCCATCGCCGCCTTGCGCTCGTCGTTGACCGCGACGACCATGCCCACGATCTTCTGCTCGATGCCGACCTTGGCCGCGGTCTGCAGAAGCGCCAGCGTGTCCTTGGGGAAGCAGCTGCCGCCATAGCCCGGCCCGGCGTGAAGAAACTTGGGCCCGATGCGGTTGTCGAGACCGATGCCGCGGGCGACATCCTGGACGTCGGCATCCACCGCTTCGCACAGATTGGCGATCTCGTTGATGAAGCTGATCTTGACCGCAAGGAAGGCGTTCGCGGCATATTTGGTCAGCTCGGCGGTGCGGCGGCCGGTAAACAGGATCGGCGACTGGTTGAGGAACAGCGGCCGGTAGATTTCGCGGAGCACGTCGCGGGCCCGCTCGTCGTCGACGCCGACGACGATTCGATCGGGAATCTTGAAATCGCGGATCGCCGCGCCCTCGCGAAGGAACTCGGGGTTGGAGGCGACCGAAATGTCTTTGGCACCCTCCTCGGCCAGGATCTCGACGATACGGTCGCCGGTGCCGACCGGAACTGTCGACTTGGTGACGACGACCGTTCCCGGCTTGATGACATGCGCCAGCTCGCGGACCGCGTTGAAGACATAGGTCAAATCGGCATGCCCGTCGCCGCGCCGGGCCGGAGTGCCGACCGCGATGAACACGGCTTCGGCACCCTCGACCCCTTCCGCGAGGTCGGTGGTGAAGCTCAGCCGGCCGCGCTCGGCATTCGCCTTGACCAGCGCCTCGAGCCCCGGCTCCCAGATCGGCATGCGGCCCTGGTTCAGCCCGTCGATCTTGCCCGCATCCTTGTCGATGCAGCACACCTGGTGCCCGAAATCGGCGAAGCAGGCGCCGGAAACCAGCCCCACATAACCCGTGCCGATCATCGCGATACGCATTCAAATTGTCCCTTCGGTCAAGGCCTTCAGCCGGGCGGCGGTATCATCGCTGACCCTTCTTGATCGCCCGGCAATAGCCCGCATATCGACGAGGGCAAGCGGCGGACGACCGCCGTCTGGCTCCGGCACAGGCATCGAAAGGGAGCGTCATCCGTGAAGAGCGTCATCGAGATCCTCCGTTCGTCGGGCGGCCACTGGGTCGGCGACGGTTTTCCGGTCCGCTCGCTGTTCAGCTACAACGGCGACACCCGTGCGATCAGCCCGTTCCTGCTGCTCGATTATGCCGGGCCCCATATGTTCGACCCGTCGGCGCAGCCGCGCGGCGTCGGTCGCCATCCGCATCGCGGCTTCGAGACGGTCACCATCGTCTACGACGGCGAGGTCAGCCACAAGGACTCGACCGGAGGCGGCGGCACGATCGGTCCCGGCGACGTGCAATGGATGACCGCCGCCGGCGGGATCATCCACGAGGAATTCCATTCGCCCGGCTTCACCCGGAGCGGCGGGCCGTTCCGGATGGTCCAGCTGTGGGTCAACCTGCCGGCGAAGGACAAGATGAGCGCGCCGCACTACCAGGCCATCGTCAGCGGCGACATTCCGACCGTCGATTTCGCGGACGGGAAGGCGCGGGCGCGGGTCATTGCCGGAGAGCTCGGCGGCGTTCGCGGCCCCGCAACGACCTTCACGCCGATCAACATGTGGGACGTTCGCGTCGAGGCCGACGGCGACCTCACCCTTCCGCTTCCCGCCGGCCACAACGCGCTCGTGACGGTTCTGTCAGGACATGCGACCATCGGCGGCCAGGATGTCGGCGAGGCCGAGGTCGCGCGGCTTTCCGAGGATGGGGAAGGCATCGCGATCCGCGCCGACGGCGAGACCATGCTTCTGGTCCTGACCGGCGAACCGATCGAGGAGCCGGTGTTCGGCTACGGCCCCTTCGTCATGACCAACGAAACCGAGATCCGGCAGGCGATCGACGACTTCAACGCCGGCCGCTTCGCCCAGGCAGCGGCTTGAGCATGGGCCCAAGCCCAGGAGACGACATGGACGGGCAAGTGATCGAAAACGCGGCGCTTCACCGCTTCGAGCTTCCGATCGAGGGCGGCGACGGGGCTATCGCCGCGGCCTATTACCGCAGGGACGGCGACGTCCTCGTGCTCACCCATACCGAGGTCCCGTCGGAGTTCGGCGGCCGCGGGATCGGCTCCCGGCTTGCAAGAGGCGTGTTCGAGAACCTGCGCGCGACCGGCCGCAAGGCGGAGCTGCGCTGCCCGTTCATGGCCGCCTGGTACGCCAGGCACCTCGACTTCGGAGATGTCGTCGCCGGTTGAGGCGACGGCCTAGTTTTCGCCGCAAAATCCCTATATTGGCGCGGCCCTTCCGATGAACGTCACAACTCTCCCAAAGCCCCCGCGCGTCGGGCTGGTCTCGCTCGGCTGTCCCAAGAACCTGGTCGACAGCGAGCGGATCATGACCAAGCTGCGCTCCGACGGCTACGACATGTCGCCCGATTACGCCGGCGCCGACGTCGTGCTGGTCAACACCTGCGGCTTCCTCGACAGCGCCAAGGAAGAGAGCCTCGAAGCCATCGGCGAAGCGATTGCCGAGAACGGCCGCGTCGTCGTCACCGGCTGCATGGGCAAGGAAGCCGAGGTCATTCGCGCGCGCTTCCCCGACGTCCTCGCGATCACCGGCGCCCAGCAGTACGAGGATGTTGTCGCCGCGGTCCACGAAGCGGCTCCGCCCATCCCCTCGCCGTTCATCGACCTGGTGCCGGAAGCGGGCCTCAAGCTCACTCCGCGCCACTACAGCTATCTAAAGATCTCCGAGGGCTGCAATCACCGCTGCGCCTTCTGCATCATCCCGCATTTGCGCGGCGACCTCGTCAGCCGCCGCCCCGACGCAGTGCTTCGCGAGGCCGAGAAGCTGATCGCCGCCGGAACGCGCGAGCTTCTGGTCATCAGCCAGGACACGAGCGCCTACGGCGTCGACGTCCGCCACAAGGCCTGGCCATGGAAGGGCGGGGAAGTCCGCGCCCACATGACTGACCTCGCGCGGGAGCTCGGCAAGTTCGGCGCCTGGGTTCGCCTCCACTACGTCTACCCCTACCCGCACGTCGACAATGTGATGCCGCTGATGGCCGAGGGATTGGTCCTCCCCTACCTCGACATCCCGTTCCAGCATGCGAGCCCGAGCGTCCTGCGGGCGATGCGCCGCCCGGCTAACGACGCGAAGGTGCTGCAGCGCATCCGCAGCTGGCGCGAGCAGGTCCCCGATCTCGCCATCCGCTCGACGTTCGTCGTCGGCTTCCCCGGCGAGACCGACGAGGACGTCGCCTACCTTCTCGCCTGGCTCGAGGAAGCCCAGCTCGACCGCGTCGGCGCCTTCAAGTTCGAACCGGTCGAGGGCGCGCCGGCGACCACCATGGACCTCCAGGTGCCCGAAGACATCAAGCAGGAACGCTACGACCGCGTCATGGCCCTGTCCGCCCGAATCTCCGCCGAGAAGCTGGAGCGCAAGGTCGGCACCACAATCGACGTCCTCATCGACCGCGTCGATGACGAGGGCGGCGCCACCGGCCGTTCCAAGGCCGACGCGCCCGACATCGACGGCGAAGTCCACCTGCGCGACGCCGGCGGCCTCAACCCGGGCGACATCGTCCCGGTCACCGTCGAAGACTCAGACGAGCACGACCTGTTCGGAGTCCCGGCCTAGCTCGGAAGCGCGTAAGCGATCACGCTGTCGCCTTCCGGCGTCTCCATGAAATGGTGGCCGCCGGCGAAGATCACGAGATATTCGCGGCCGTTCTGCTGGTAGACCATCGGCGTCGCCTGGCCGCCGGCCGGCAGCGGAACCGACCACACCACCTTGCCGGTCCGCTCGTCGATCGCGCGCAGCAGATCGTCGGTCGCCGCCGCGATGAAGATCAGGCCGCTCGCGGTGGTCACCGCGCCGCCGTTGTTCGGCGTTCCGATCGCGAACGGCAGACCCGTCGGGATGTTGAACGGCCCGTTGCGCCGGGCAGTGCCGAGCGGCTTGTCCCACAGCGTCTTGCCGGTCGCGACGTCGATGGCGCGGATTCCGCCATAGGGCGGCCGCTTGCACATCAGCTTGGTGAATTTCATCCGCCAGCCGGCATTGACGTGGACGGCGTAAGGCACGCCCCATTGCGGGTCCACGGAATGGGCCTGGGTCGACACGATGTCGGTCGCAAAGCGCGGCTTGATGCCTTCCTTGTTGGCCTTCGCCCGCGGCATCAGCCGCACGTAGTTCGGCATGTCGTTGTAATTGGCGATGATGATCCCGCGCACCGGGTCGACCGACACGCTGCCCCAGTCGCTGCCGCCATTATAGCCGGGATATTCGACCGTATATTTGTCCGCGCGCGGCGGCGTGAAGAAGCCGCGATAGTCGGCCTTACGGAACTGGATCCGGCAGATCATCTGGTCGATCGGCGACATGCCCCACATGTCGGCCTCGGTCAGGACCGGCTTGCGAAGGGTATTCCACAGCGACACGATCTGCCGCGGCGCCCGCTCGCTGGGCTCGACGCCGCCCTGCGGCGCCTGGATGCTTCCGATCGGCGTCAGCGGCTTACCCGTGGCGCGATCGAGGATGTAAAGATCGCCCTGCTTGGACGGCACCAGCACCGCCGGGGTGCCGCGATAATCGAGAAGCGACGGCTGGCTGCCGAGGTCGTAGTCCCAGACGTCCTTCTTCACCGTCTGGAAGCTCCAGCGCGGCTTGCCGGTGGTGACGTCAATCGCGACGACCGAGCTGTTGTAGGCATTCTGCAACGGCGTTCGGCCGCTCGAGATATAATCGTCCGCCGTGTTGCCGGTCGGCACATAGACCAGCCCCAGCTTCTCGTCGCCGGCACTGGTCGTCCAGCTGTTCGGCGTCCCCCTCGCCCAGGTCTGCCCGGCCGGCGGATAGCCGCTCCAGTCGGGGTGCTGCATGTCCCATGCCCAGGCGAGCTTGCCGGTCTTGGCGTCGAAGCCCTGGATCACGCCCGACGGCGAGCAGCGGCACTGCCCGTCGAGAATCTGGTGCGGCACGACGATGATCCCGCGCACGACAGTCGGCGCGGAGTTGATCGACGCCAGCCCCGGATAGACCGGCCCCATGCCGATCTTGGTGTCCTGCTGGCCGGTGCCGTTGAACTCGGTGCAGGCCTTGCCGGTCAGCGCGTCGACCTCGAGCAGGCGCGAATCGAGCGTGCCCTCGATGATCCGCTGCGCGCACGGCGTTCCCGCCGCGGCCCCGGGCACCTGGTAATACGCCAGCCCGCGGCACGCGGTCGTGTACGGGATCCACTTGTCCGGAACGTGCGGGTCGACCCGCCACATCGGCTTGCCGGTCGCGGCGTCCATTGCGACGATGACGTTCTTGGCCGTGCAGGTGTAGAGCAGGTTGCCGACCTTGAGCGGCGTGTTCTCGGTCCCGTAGAGCTTCGAATAATCGGGGTTCGTGGGCAGCCCGCCGGTGTGCACCTCCCACACCTTGCGGAGCTTGCCGACGTTATCCGGATTGATCTGAGTCAGCGGCGAGAACCGCCACGCGGCGTTGGTGCCGCCATAGGCCGGCCAGTCGGCGCCGGCCGGCTGCACCGAGGGATCGGCCATCCCCGGCGAGCTTTGCGCCGGAAGCGCCTCGGCGGCGCTGGTGCCGACATTGCCGAGCGCCGCGAAGCTGATGATCACGAAGAGCACCGCGACGACGATCCCGCCGCCCGCCATTTTCCACCGGTTGCGGTCGGCGGTCAGCGTCGGCATGACCAGCAGCACGAAGATCAGAAGCACCAAAGGCGCCACCAGCCACGGGATCATCGCCCAGCCATTGCCGCGCGATTCCGCGAAGCCCCAGATGGCGCTCAGCACGAACAGCCCGATGTAAATCCACCCTCCGAGGAGCCGTCCGCGGAACAGGAACCAAGCCGAGGCGAGCATCGCGATTCCGGCGATCAGGTAATAGATGGAGCCGCCCAGGATCACGAGCCACGCGCCGCCGATCGTCAGAACGATCCCGATGAGCGCAAGCACAATCGCGAGCAGTGTCGCAGCCCAGCCGCCTCTCATCATGCAATCTCCCGCTGACCCGGCGGGCCCGCACGCACAGCTACCGCCGCCGACCGTAACGGAGGCGGCACGGAAGTCGTTCCATCAAATTGCCGTGGGTCAAGACCACCCACCAGTGCGGCTGCCATCCAGAACCTCCCTGTTGCGAAGCAATGGGGAGGGGGACCGCTCAGCCGTCAGGCTGAGTGGTGGAGGGGCCAACCCGCGCGTCGCACACGCGATAGATTCCATCCGCGACAGTCTCCGGACCGGCAAGCACGTCCGCCGCGGCAACCCGCATGAGCTTCAGCCCAAGTGACTCCATGAAAGCATCGCGCCTGCCGTCCGCATCCTGCCGGCAAAGCAGACGGCGCTGCCGCATCATCAGACTCCCTGTCCAGCACCTCGCTTGAAGAACATGAGGTAAACCAGACGCCCGTTTTCGATGCTATCTCCAAACCCCGGCCCGGCAGTGTGCCAGTAGTGAGGTTGCAGAAGAATTCAGCCGATTGAAACGCAACGGAATGCTGACCGTGCGCTCCCACTTCGCAGGATCCAGGGAATCCTTCTGGAGAATGTCGGCGTCCAGGTCAGCGTATGAGGCGTAGCCGGCCGTAGAAAGTGCTTCCGGCGTCATCGGCACCCGGTCCGTGCCTGTCCGGAGATGGCGATAGAATTCGGTTCCGCTTCGTGAACCGTCATCATGGCTGAGCGACAGGACACCCGTCCAGTCGCTGACGTCGATGTGAATGCGCCCGGACCGATCATCCGACGCCAGCGACAAGCGGCAGTTCTGATGCGAGAAGTCCGGTGTCCAGGGCGCGTGGACAGGCTCGTGAACAAGCTGGGAAATGACCTGGGTAAGACCGGGAATATTGATCTTCTGGGTCGAATTCAGGCCTGGATAATGGCCAGGCACGGCGTAGGTTAGCTCCAATGCTCTTGCCCGAACCGGCTCGGGTTGTGGCAAGAAGTCGTCGATGACCATGAGCCATGGGATCATCTTGTCGACCCTTCTTCTTGCAAACTCTCACCCGCAAGGCTTCGGCTGGACTCGGCCAGGTTTGAGCAGCGCTTCGGGCAAATTGCAACGTCTCCTATGGGTCGAAAGCGGACATTCGCCGCTTCCAAATTGTGCTGTCCTACAGCCGCCCACCTGTGCTTCCGTCGGCGGCCATGTCGTTAGCTCACCCGAAACTCGCCTGCACCTCCTGCGCCACGCTGCCAGTCTCGAGGACAGCTGCTGCGCAGATGTGTCACCCTCGATGTCACCCTAGCCGCTCCCCAATCTGTCACCCTCTCGGGCAGCTGCGCCCTCTCACCTTGCCCGATCGAAGGTGACGAAGTGGAGGAAGTGGAAGGACCCCCCTATTCACTCAATCAGGGTGACAGTTGCCAACCCCACGGCTCTCGCTAGGCTGCAACAATGCTGAAAACCACTGCCGCGCTGCTCGCGTTCATCGCCCTCCCCGCCATTGCCCAGCCGCTCACTCCGGCCGAGGTCAGCCAGGTCGACCAGCTGGTCACCAAAACACTCGCGGATACCGGCGTCCCGTCGGCGGAGATCGCCATCATCCGCGACGGCAAGCTGGTGCTCAACAAGGCCTATGGAAAGGCCAATGAAGGGCTGCCGGCGAACCCGGCGCTTCAATATCAGATCGCGTCCAACTCCAAGCAGTTCACGGCGATGGCGCTTCTTCTGCTCGAGGACGAGGGCAAGCTCAGCCTCGACGATCATGTCGACAAATACATCCCCGGCGTCACCGAGGGCGACAAGATCACCATCCGTGAGCTGCTCTCGCACACCTCGGGGCTGCAGGACTTCTGGCCGCAGGATTATTCCTTCGCCGACATGGAAGTGCCGACGACGCCGCAGCATATCGTCGACAAATGGGCGAAGAAGCCGCTCGACTTCCAGCCCGGCACGCGGTGGCAGTACAGCAACACCGGCTACGTGGTCGCCGGCATGATCGCCGAGAAGGTCAGCGGCGAGCCCTTGCTCACCTACCTCCACCGCAAGATCTTCGATCCACTCGGAATGACCAGCGTCCGCGACCAGGACGACACCAACACGCCGGCGTTCCCGGCGGGCTACGAGCGCAACGCGCTCGGGCCGGTTCGCGTCGCCCGCCAGCCGGGCCGCGGCTGGCTCTATGCGGCGGGCGAGCTGTCGATGAACGCCGCCGACCTCGCCAAGTGGGACATCGCCCGAATGAACCGGACACTGATCCCGGCCAGCGACTGGATCGCGCAGGAGACCCCGGTCCTGCGCACCGACGGCCGCACCAACGGCTACGGCCTCGGCGTCACCAACCATTACGCGCGCGAGCGGCACATCATCGACCACGGCGGCGAGGCGGTCGGCTTCCTGACCCAGAACAGCGTCTATCCGGACACGAAGGACGCGATCATTGTCTTTACCAATTCGGATTTCTCCGAAGCGACCAGCACGCTGACGGCGGGCATCGAGAAGATCGTCCTCGACAATCCCGACACGGTGCTCGGCGGCGAGGGCGACCGGCTGGCCGACGTCCAGGCCACGTACAAGGCGCTGGTCGGCGGCCGCGTCGACCGGTCCAAGTTCACCGCCAACCTCAATTACTATTTCGACCCGACGCGGCTCGGCGACTACCGAAGCAGCCTTGCCGCCCTCGGAACACCCAAGATCACGGAAATCGGCTCGCCCAAGCTTCGCGGCGGCTTCGTCAATCGCAACTACACGCTCCATTACACGGGTGGTAAGGACCTCGTCCTCGTCACCTACGCCGAGCCGGGTGCGGCCGGCCGCTGGGAGCAATTCATGATCATGCCGCAATAGGACGATGACCGACTTCACGGTCCTGCTCGTTGCGGATCGCGGCCAGGCCGCGCTGCCGATCCACCTCGTCGACAAGGCGAGCTTTGCCGACTGGGTGAAGGGCCGCCCGGCCGAAGACCGGGCGCTGATCCAGGCCCATCGCTTCGATGGCAAGAGCGGCTTCGTTCTGCTTCCGCGCGGCGCCGAGTTCGAAGTCGTCGCGGCGGTCAAGGACAGCGGGGCCCTGTCGCCCTGGTGCCTCGCCGCGCTCGCCGAGAAGCTGCCGGAGGGCACGTACAAGCTCGCGTCAGCAGAGATCGGCGGAGCGGCCGCGTCTCGGCTGGCTGCTCGCCCAGCACCGCTTCGACACCTATCGCGCCGCCAGCGACGATGCCGAGCGCGGCCCGCGCGTGTTGCTGACCAGCGACCCGGCAGGAATTGAACAGACCGTGCGTCTTGCCGAGGCCACCGCGCTCGTGCGCGACATGGTCAACACGCCTGCCGCCGACCTTGGCCCGGCCGAGATCGAGCAGGCGGTGCGCGAGGAGGCGAGCCGCGGCGCGGCGCAGGTGAGAGTGACCTTGGGCGACGAGCTCGCGAGCGGCTATCCGCTGATCGCCGCAGTCGGCGCGGCAGCGACCGAGCAGCGTGCACCGCGCCTCATCGAGCTGGAATGGGGCAGGCCTGAGCACCCGCGCGTCGCGATCGTCGGCAAGGGCGTCTGCTTCGACAGCGGCGGCCTCGATCTCAAGCAGCCGGGCGGCATGCGGATCATGAAGAAGGACATGGGCGGAGCGGCCCATGCCCTCGCGCTGGCACGCCTGATCATGGCGGAGAAGCTGCCCGTTCGGCTTCACCTGCTGATTCCGGCCGTCGAGAATGCCGTTTCCGGTGCGGCCTACCGCCCCGGCGACATCATCCGGTCGCGCAAGGGCCTGTTCGTAGAGGTCGACAACACCGACGCCGAAGGACGCCTGATCCTCGCCGACGCGCTCGCCAGGGCAGCCGAGGGCGAGCCCGGGCTGATCGTCGATTTCGCCACTCTGACCGGCGCCGCCCGGACCGCGCTGGGACCTGACCTCCCCGCCACCTTCGCCAATCGCGACGATCTCGCGGCGGAGCTCGAACGCGCTGCGCGCGACGTCGACGACCCGCTGTGGCGACTGCCGCTGTGGGACCCCTACGACGACGACCTCAAGAGCAGCATCGCCGACCTCGCGAACACTTCGGGCAACGCCGATGGCGGGCGCCATCTATGCCGCCCTGTTCCTGCGCCGCTTCGTTCCAGGGGGCATTCCCTGGGCCCATCTCGACACCTGGGCATGGCGCGACCCGGCAAGACCCGGGCGGCCCAAGGGCGGGGAAGCGCTCGGGCTGCGCGCCGTCTTTGCTACGCTCCGAAAGAAATTCCCGCCTTCCTGACCGATCTAAATCGGCACGAATAAAGCGTTTCCTGTTTCTCCACTGCAACATTTCGCGTCGTTGCCGGTTTACCCGAAGCGACGCGGCACGGAGGAGATGGAGCAGCTATGGGCGAGGTTTCGCTGACCAGCTGGATGAAGGCGCTCATCGCCTATGTCCGCTCCGGCGAGCCGGATCTGACCAACCGTCAGATGGCCCTGCTGATGCTGGTGTACCTGACGCCCGGACCCCACACGGTACGCGGCCTTGCCCGCGTTCTCGGGGTTTCCAAGCCGGTGGTCACTCGCGCCTTGAACACGCTCGGCGCGCTCGGCTATCTCCGCCGCGAGCGGGACCAGGACGACCGCCGCAACGTGTTCGTGGTCCGCACCAGCAACGGGGCAGATTTTCTTGAAGGGTTCAGGCGCAACATCCGCGACGCCGACGGCGGCGGCACCGCTCACCGTCCAATCATCGGACAGACCCCGGCCTACGCACACCACCGCTGAAGGCTTCGCTCTCACCGGCCCGTCCCGTCTGCCCGATCCTGCGTTTCAGGCGTACCGAAAGGACCTCGCCGATGTCGCTCTGGCCGGCGAGGTTCTGGCGTCCCACTACGCCGAACCGGTCGGCCGGGTTGTTGCTGCAGACGCGGTGCTGAGGTGTGGCCCAACGGAAAGCTCGGAAGCCCTTCGCCACTTGGAAGCCGGCGAGGCGTTCCAGATGCTCGAAGACAGCGTCGGCTGGGCGTGGGGCTACGCGGCCAGCGACCATCGGGTCGGTTACCTGCGCTCGGACGTGCTCTCGCCGGTCAGCTGAGCACCGCGGTCTCCAGCCAGTAGAGCTGGTAGAGGCTGCTCACCGCCAGCACCGCAATCACCCCGATCAGAAGCCAGTCACGAAGCGGATTGCGCGGTCGGCGGATCGGGAACAGCAGCCAGGCCGACAGCGCCGCAAGCACCAGCGTCCCGATCGCGCTGTTGCGCAGATAGACGACGATCACGGTTCGCACATGCTCGACCCCGCTGCGGCCGGAGCTCTCGCCGTGCGGGCTCATCAGCAAGCCGGTCGCCCAGGTCATCACCGCCGCCGCCAACAGGAAAGCGCCGACGAACATTCGCGCCCGGCCGATCCCGCGGTTGCTCACATCTGCCCCCGCGCCTTGCGGATCGCGTACCACTTGGCGACGTTGGCCTTCTGCTCGGCATAAGTGTTCGGCGAAGACGTGGCCGCCGGTGCCGTCGGCAACGAAATAGAGCGCCGTGGTCGGCCGCCGGGTGAAGCACCGCCGCAATGCTCGCCTTGCCGGGATTGGCGATCGGCGCCGGCGGAAGGCCCCGGTTGCGATAGGTGTTGTAGCGGATTGTCGGCCTCGAGCTCGGACTTCAGGATCCGCCGGCCCGAGCGGCTTGCCCTTGGTGATCGGGTAAATGACGGTCGGGTCGGCATCGAGCGGCATGCCCTGCCGCAAGCCGGTTGCAATAGACGCCGGCGATCATCGGCCGCTCGGCGGGCTTCGCCGTCTCCTTCTCGACGATCGAGGCCAGGATGACCGCTTGCTCGGGCGTCGCGACCGGGCAGTGCGGTGCTGCGCTTGGCCCACAGCTGCGCCGATCGCCTTGGTCATCGCCGCCTGCATCCGCTTGACCAGCGCCGCGCGCGGTCTCGCCGCGCTCGATAGCCATAGCTGTCGGGAAGGACCGAGCCTTCGGCGACCGGTGCGCACCGGCCCGGTCAGGTACGGACTTGCCGCCAGCCGTTCCTAGACGATGATCGACGGCATCCCCTCGGTGACGGTGACCAGCCGCTGCACCGGCTTGCCGTGCTGCAGCAGGTCGAGGATCGCCGCGCCGCCCATGCCTTTGGGAATCTGGAACTCGCCGGCCTGGATCGGGTCGTGCGAGCCGAACAGCCGCGCCATCGCCCAGTAAGTCCGCGCGCTGCCCGGGATCGCGCCCTGCTTTCTCGAGCTGGCGCGGCGACGGTGGCGATGCGTCGAGCCTTCGCTGGACGATGATCGTGTGCGGACCGGGCTTCGGGCCCGGCGCCCCACCACAGAGAGCATAGACGCGGCGACCAGCGCCGGCAACGACCAGCCGCCGGCCAGCGCCGCATCAGCGAGGCGGACCTTCGTCACACCGCCTTCATGATCAGGCTGGCGTTGGTGCCGCCGAAGCCGAAGCTGTTGTTGAGCACCGCGCTTGCACCTGCCGCTCCTTGGCCATGTGCGGCACCAGGTCGACGCCCGCCGTTCCCTCGCTCGGATTGTCGAGGTTGAGCGTCGGCGGCACGATCTGGTCGCGCATGGCGAGGATGCAGAAGATGCTCTCGACCGCGCCGGCGCCGCCGAGCAGATGGCCGATCGCCGACTTGGTCGAGCTCATCGACAGCGTGCCGATCGCGTTGCCGAACAGCCGCCGCACCGCGCCCAGCTCGAGCTCGTCGCCGAGCGGCGTCGAGGTGCCGTGGGCGTTGATATAGTCGATGTCGCGACGGCTGCAGGCCGGACTTCTTGCAGCGCCATCTGCATCGCGCGAAAGCGCGCCCGAGCCTTCGGGATGCGGCGCGGTGACGTGATAGGCGTCGCCCGACAGGCCGTAGCCGACGACCTCGGCATAGATTTTCGCGCCGCGCGCCTTGGCGTGCTCATATTCCTCGAGCACGACGACGCCCGCGCCCTCGCCCATGACGAAGCCGTCGCGGTCCTTGTCATAGGGGCGGCTCGCCTTCTCGGGCTCGTCGTTGAAATTGGTGCTGAAGCGCCCGCGCCTGGGCGAAGCCGGCGATGCCGATCGGGCAGATCGTCGCTTCCGCGCCGCCGGCGAGCATGATGTCGGCATCGTCCATCGCGATCATCCGCGCCGCGTCGCCGATCGAATGGGCGCCGGTCGAGCAGGCGGTGACCACCGCGTGGTTCGGACCCATCAGGCCGTATTTGATCGAGACCTGGCCGGAGATCAGGTTGATCAGCCGGCCGTGGACGAAGTGCGGGCTGACCCGGCGCGGCCCCTTTTCGTGCAGCACCAGGCTTTCGCTCTCGATGCCCGGCAGCCCGCCGATGCCCGAGCCGATCGACACGCCGGCGCGAAGCCGCTCCTCCTCGGCCATGTCGGTGAGCCCGGCATCCTCGATCGCCTGGCCGGCGGCATCGATGCCGTAGATGATGAACGGATCGACCTGGCGCTGGACCTTGTGATCGACGCGCTTGTTCGGATCGAAGCCATATTCATGATCGGCGGGCTTCACTTCGCAGGCGATGCGGCATTTCTGGTCGCTGGCATCGAAATGCGTGATCGGCCCGGCGCCGCTCTTGCGACGGCGAGGATGTTTTTCCAGCGTCGTCTCGACGTCGCCGCCCAGCGGCGTGACGAGACCGAGACCGGTCACGACTACGCGGCGCATATCTCCAAACTCATGTCTTCAAACGACAAACGGCCTCCCGATCTGGTTCGGGAAGCCGTTCGTGCCGCCTGGATTCAGGCGCAGCCGCCTCGGCAGCGCTGGCCGGACCGGACGCGCCGATCAGCCCTTGTTCTGGTCGATATAGTCGATCGCGTCGCTACGGTCGTGATCTTCTCCGCGGCGTCGTCGGGGATCTCGACCCCGAACTCTTCCTCGAAGGCCATCACCAGCTCGACGATGTCGAGGCTGTCGGCGCCGAGATCGTCGATGAAGCTCGCGTCCTCGGTGACCTTCTCCGGCTCGACGCCGAGATGCTCGACGACGATCTTCTTCACCCGGTCGGCGGTCTCGCTCATGTGACGCTTCCTCCGTTATAGCTTTGCGCTTGCCCTAGCGATGCAGTTTGAACGCGGCAAGTGCGGCTATGTCCTTCGAGACGAGCCTTCGATAGGCTTGCTATCGCAAGCTACTCAGTCCCTCCTCAGGATGAGCGGATGAGGTCTCGAGTCGAAGACGCTATGACCGCTCGTCACCTCACGCCCGGCGAAATCGCGCTTGCCCGGCCGATTTTCGGCGATGCTATCGATTATTCCCGCCCGCGGCTGTTCCTCGGCAAATGGTGGCCGCTGCAGCCGCCGCGCACGGCGATGGCGCCGATGGGAAACATCCATTTCCACCCCGACGGCGGCGGCTGGTCCGAGGATTTCTCGAACGAGCCGCTCGGGCAGCAAGCCTATTTCATGCACGAGCTCACCCACGTCTGGCAGGCGCAGGTCAAGGGCCGCTTCTATTTGCCGCTGATGCGCCACCCGTTCTGCCGCTACGCCTACGAACTCACGCCCGGAAAGGCCTTCGACCGCTACGGTCTCGAGCAGCAGGCCGAGATCGTCAAGGACGCGTTTCTCGCCTCGCACGGAGCGCGCGGCCGCTGCGTGCCTCCGCCGGGGCCTCCTGCCCTTTTGCATTGAACATCCACGCCCCTGACCGCGTTCGATCGGCGTGGACGAGGACCGCGACCTCGCGCGGCTGCGCACCGACTTTGCCGAGGACCGGACGGTGCTCGCCAACGAGCGGACGTTCGGAAGCTGGCTACGCACAGGTTTTGGAGCGATCGGTATCGCGCTCGGCTTTCACGCGCTGTTCGGGCGCATCCACCCGCTGTGGTTCCCGCGGCTGGTCGCAACCGCATTCCTCGTCATCGCCGTCCTCATATTCCTGGCGGCGGAGCGGCGCGCCTGCGCGGTGCACGAGCGCCTGCACGCCCACCGCGTCCAGACCATCCGGATCACGCGGATCAGGCTCATCACGCTGATCGCCGTCGCGTCGACCCTGGCGCTCGCCGCCGCTATCTGGCTGCTGACGATCTAGCTGCTGCTCCAGTCCGCGATCCGGTCCTTGCTTGCCGCATCCTCGATCCAGACATGATCGAAGCTCGCCGAGACGATGCAGGCAGGCGGCGCGTCCGGGCCCTCGACCACGCAGCGGATGACCCGTCCACCGGCGAGCGCCAGAAGCCGGCCCGACAGGACGAGGTCGAAACCCTCGTTCCCGACGACAGCGCCATCATCGAGCTTCTTCACAGCCTCGTAGGGCCGGTTCCCGCGCCGCGCGGTCCGCGGATCGGAAGCCGTGAAGAATTGCGCGATCCCGGTCTCCGGCACAGCGGCAAGCGGCTGCGGCTCCGTTGCTGGCGCCATGGGCATCCCAGCCGGTTTCCGCCCTTCATCGGCTGAAATCGTTGGCACAGGCGCCGCGCCCGCCGGACAAGCCGCCTGCAATAGCCACGGCCGATCGATCCACACGCCTTCGACCTCCTCGACCGCCTGCAGGTTCATCGCCGCGACGACGGGATCGTCCTTCGCAATGTCGGACGCGGCGTGGACTCGAAGAACGGCCCCCTTGGAGTCCAGCGACCAGCCAAGCGGCAGACCCTTCGTCAAATCCGGGCCTGCGCAGCCAAAGCGGATTCGGAATTCGAACGCCTGGCCGTCGAGCGGCTGTTGCGCCTGCCTGTCGTCGCTTCCTGCCGCGGCGGCGCTACGAGCGCTCGCTACCGCCTCCAGAAGCGCCGCGCGGTCCATCGGCGGCTGCGGAGTCAGAATCTGCGCAGCGACATTGTGCACCGGCGACCCGACGGAATTCTCAACATTCGCCTGGTTGGCTAACGGCTTGCCCTGCTGGCAACCGGCGACGACTGCGCAGCTGGCGACCAGGCAGGCCGCTCTCCCAATCCTTGTAAATCCATGCATGCACAGGCCCTAGCACAGGACAGCGCGAAGCCGGACATGGCCGGCCGAGATCGTTTCGGCGCCACGGTGGCGCCGGTCGCGGACGGCGGCTATCGCGGCGTCCATGACTTTCGACCAGCTGACCACGCTGCTGGTGCTCGCAGTCGTCGTCGCCGCGCTCATCCGCGACCGGCTGCGCGCGGACGTGGTGGCGCTTGCCGGCGCCGCCTTCCTGCTGGTGACCGGCATCGTTCGCCCGGTCGAGGTCGAGAAGGCGCTTTGCAAGCCCGGCAATCATCACCCTCGCCTCCCTGTTCGTCATCGCCTACGCGATGGAGCTCTCGGGCCTGCTCGACGCCGCGATCGACGAAGATGGTCGGACTGTGCCGCCGGATCGGCACTGCGGGCCTCTGGATCCTCGTCGCGCTGGCCGGGGCCGCCTCCGCCTTTCTCAACAATACGCCGATCGTCGTCCTGTCGCGCGCCGGTCCTGCGCGATGCCGCGAAGTCGATCGGCCGCTCGCCCAAGCGCTACCTGATCCCGCTGTCCTACGCCGCCGTGCTCGGCGGCTGCTGCACCCTGATCGGCACGTCGACCAACCTGCTCGTCAACGACATGGCGTCGGTCGCCGGCCAGCCGCGCTTCGGAATGTTCGAGATCACGCCCGTCGGGGTCGCCGTCGCGCTTGCCGGCGGGCTCTATCTCTTCCTCTTCAGCGGACGGCTGATGCGGATGGACGACGAGCCGAAGCCGAGCGACGCCTCCCGTGGCGATGCCGGGTTCGAAGAGCCGGGCCTGGTCGGAGGCCTGGTCGGATCGGCCGAAGCCTTCTCCAAGCAGGCGCAGTTCCAGCCGCTGCGCGCAGCCGTGTCGCTGGCCGTGTTCGTGCTGCGTCATTGCGCTCGCCGCGTTCAACGTCGCGCCGATCTCGGCCTGCGCCTTCGCCGGGGCGGTGCTGCTGATCCTGCTTCGGGTGATCACCGCCGACGAGGCCTATCACGGACTAAGGCCCGACATGCTGATGCTGATCGCCGGAATGGTCGTGCTCGGGATCGCTCTCGACGAGACCGGCCTCGCCTCGGCCGCAACCCAGGCGCTGATCGGCACCATCCGAGTCGATCAGCCCGCTGGCTTGCCCTGGTCATCCTCTACGGAGTGACCCTGTTCGCGACCGAGATCCTGTCGAACGCGACCGTCGCGGTGCTGTTCACGCCGGTCGCGGTCGCGCTGGCCGAAGCCTTCAACGTCAGCCCGCGCCCGTTCCTGGTCGCCGTGATGATCGCCGCCAGCGCCGCCTTCGCGACTCCGTTCGGCTACCAGACCAACGTCCTCGTCTATCAGATGGGCCGCTATTCCTACAGCGATTTCCTGAAGGTCGGGCTTCCGCTCAACCTCATCACCTGGGCTACGGCCGTCGCCATGATCCAGGTCTATTTCCCGTTCTGAGCGGCGTCAGCCGGCAGCCTTCGCAACGGCGACCATCGCCGGCCGCAGAAGCCGGTCCTTGAGCACGTAGCCGGGCTGCATTTCCTCGACGATGACACCCGGCTCCGCCTGGTCCGTCGGAATTTCCATCATGGCCTGGTGACGGTTGGGATCGAGCTTCTCGCCGACGGACTTCACCCGCGTGACGCCGTTGCGGGTGAACACCGCGTCCAGCTCGCGCGCCGTCGATTCGATCCCGGCGAGGAACTGGCTCGCGACCTTGTCCGTGCGAAGCTCGTCGCTGACTGCTCCAAGCGCCCGGTCGAGGTGATCCTTGATCGCCAGCATGTCGCGGGCGAACTGCGACGCTGCATAGGCCGACGCCTGTTGCTTCTCCGCTTCCAGCCGCCGGCGCACGTTCTGCACCTCGGCCGCCGCATAGAGCGCCTTGTTATTCGCTTCGGCGAGCTGCTCCTGAAGCTCGGCGACCTGGTCGTGCTCCTGCAGCTCGGGCAAATCCTCCGCCGTTTCGTCGCGAAGGTCTTCGGCGTCGTCGTGCAGTTTTCCGTCGTTAATCATGCCATCAATCTCGTCAGTGCTTTGGCGGTAAAATCAACCATGGGGACCACCCGCGCATAGTTCAACCGCGTGGGCCCGATCACTCCGACAACGCCGACCACCGCGCCATTGCTCCCGCGATATGGCGCGGCGATCACCGACGAACCGGAAAGAGCGAACATGCGGTTCTCCGATCCGATGAAGATCCGGCACCCCGGCGCATCGCGAGCGCCTTCCAGAACGCGTGCAATTTCCTGCCGGTCCTCGAGCTCGTCGAGAAGCTTGCGAACCCGCTCGAGGTCCTCGGCGGCCGTCTCGTCGATCAGATGGGCCTGACCGCGAACGATCAGCACGGGCCGGCGGGCATGATCCTGGGTCCAGGCGGCAAGGCCCGAGGCGACCAGCTCGGCGGCGGCCGAGTCGATGGCTTCCTTGCGCTCGCGGATTTCGGCGCGAAGCCGCGCTTCGGCTTCGGCCAGCGTCAGGCCCGAAAGCCGCGCGTTGACGAAATTGCTGACCTCCGTGAGCGCCGCCGCGGTCGTCCCGTCGTCGAGGGGAACGACTCGGTTCTCGACTCCGCCGTCGGCCCCGACGAGCACCGCCAGCGCCCGGTCCGGGCTCAGGGGAACGAACGAGAGCTGCTTCAGCCGCAGCTCCTGCTTCGGCGCAAGCACGACTCCAGCCGCCTGGCTCAGGCCCGACAGGGCGGCGGTGGCCGCGGCAAGCGCTTCCTCGATTGGCTGGTCGCGGACGATCCGCCGCTCGATCTCCGCCCGCTCGCGCGGGTCCGGCGCGGATGCCTGCATGATGCCATCGACGAACAGGCGAAGTCCGGATTCGGTCGGGATTCGGCCAGCCGAGGTGTGCGGATGGGTGAGAAGCCCACGCTCCTCGAGTTCCTGCATGACTCCGCGGATTGAAGCCGGCGACAGGCTGACGCTCCCCGCCAGCGCCTTCGATCCGACCGGCAATCCCCGCTGGAGGTAGGAATCCACCACCAGCCCGAAAATGTCCCGCATGCGGTCGGTGAGTTCGCCGATGGGCTGGGTCATGGGGCTGATGTAGTCCCCGCTCCTTAACTCGTCATCCCCGCGAACGGGTTCCCATCAAAGTAGTACTTCGATGGGGCCCAATGCGGGGACCCAGCCGAAGAACAAAAAGCTGGGTTCCCGCTTTCGCGGGAATGACGAATGTGGGTAAGGCGCCGCGAAACATCGAAAGGAATAGCATGCGCCCCTCCGGCCGCGCCCCAGATCAAATGCGCGAACTCAAGTTCGAACCCGGCTTCACCCGTCACGCGGAGGGATCGTGCCTCGTCAGCTTCGGCGACACCCGGGTTCTCTGCACCGCCTCGGTCGAGGAGAAGGTGCCGCCGTTCCTTCGCGGCAAGGGACAGGGTTGGGTCACCGCAGAATACGGCATGCTTCCGCGCGCCACCCACACCCGTGGCAACCGCGAGGCGGCCAAGGGCAAGCAATCGGGCCGCACGCAGGAAATCCAGCGGCTGATCGGACGCTCGCTGCGCGCCGTGGTCGAGCTTCCAAAGCTCGGCGAGCGCCAGATCATCGTCGATTGCGACGTCATCCAGGCCGACGGCGGCACCCGCACCGCATCGATCTCGGGCGGTTGGGTCGCTCTTCGCATCGCGATCGACAAACTGCTCGCGAGCAAGGGACTGACCGTCGACCCGATCCGTACCCAGGTCGCGGCGGTGAGCTGCGGGTTTCACAACGGCAGTGCCGTACTCGATCTCGATTATGACGAGGACAGCCAGGCCGGCTGCGACGGCAATTTCGTGCTCACCGCCGACGGGTCGATCGTCGAGGCGCAGGTCACGGCCGAGGGCGAATGCTATGACGAGGAAGGCTTGCTGCGCCTTCTTCGCCTTGCTCGCATCGGCTGCGCCGACATCTTCGCCGCCCAGCTCAAGGCGACCGGCCGGTGAGGCCGCTCGGCGACAAGCTCGTCATCGCCACGCACAACGCCGGCAAGCTGCGCGAGATTTCGGCGCTGGTCGCTCCGCTCGGCATCGCGTGCGTCGGCGCGAAGGAGCTTGGCCTGCCGGAACCCGAAGAAATTGGCGTCACCTTCGCCGACAATGCCGACCTGAAAGCCCGCGAGGCGGCTGACCTTTCCGGCCTGCCGGCGCTCGCCGACGACAGCGGCCTGTGCGTCGACGCGCTGCATGGACGTCCCGGCATCTTCTCCGCCCGATGGGCCGAGGACGAGTCTGGAGACCGGGACTGGATGCGCGGGATGGAGCGCATCTGGCGCGAGGTCGAGGCCGAGGGTCCGGACGCCGGCCACGACGCGCACTTCGTCTGCGCGCTCGCCATCGCCTGGCCGAACGACGGCCAGACCGAGACCTTCGAAGGCCGCGTCGAGGGCACGCTGGTGTGGCCGCCACGTGGACAGAACGGCTTCGGCTATGACCCCATATTCGTCGCCGACGGCCAGACACAGTCGTTCGGTGAGATGGACCCCGACGCCAAGCACCGCATCAGCCACCGCGCCGATGCGTTCCGAAGCTGGTGGCGGCCCTCGAGCATGACGGATCGGCAGACGCTCGCGCTCTACGTCCACTGGCCGTTTTGCGTCAGCAAATGCCCCTATTGCGATTTCAACAGCCATGTTCGCGCGCAGATCGATCAGGACGAGTGGCGCGGCGCTCTTCTCGCCGACCTCGCCCACGAGGCACAGCTGCTTCCCGCCCGGCGGCTGACCTCGATCTTCTTCGGCGGCGGCACCCCGTCGCTGATGGACCCCGCCATCGTCGAAGCCGTCATCGGCGCGGCATCGGGGCACTGGGCGCCTGCAGACGACCTCGAAATCACGCTTGAGGCCAATCCCAACTCGGTCGAGGCCGAACGCTTCGCCGACCTCGCCGCGGCCGGCGTCGACCGCCTGTCGCTCGGCCTCCAGAGCTTCGATGACGAAGCCCTCGCCTTCCTCGGCCGCGCCCACTCGGCGGACGAGGGCCTGCGAGCACTGGAGACCGCGCAGGCGCACTTCGGACGCGTCAGCTTTGACCTCATCTACGCCCTTCCCGGCGACACCGAGCAGCGTTGGGCGAGCACGGTGGAGCGTGCCCTGTCGCTCGGCACCACCCACCTCTCGCTCTACCAGCTCACCATCGAACCGGGCACGCGCTTCGCGGCGATGCACGCCGCCGGGAAGCTTGATCCGCTCGACGCCGACACGGCCGCGTCGCTGTTCGAGCTGACCGACGCGATCACCTCGGCGGCGGGGCTGCCGGCCTACGAGATCAGCAATCATGCGGCGGCCGGTCACGAGAGCCGGCACAATCTCACCTACTGGCGCTACGGCGACTATGCCGGTGTCGGACCGGGAGCGCATGGGCGGCGACTCGGCATGCGGACGATGCGCCATCGCAAGCCGGAGAATTTCCTCTCCGCGCTCGCCCGCAACGGGCACGGCATTGGCGAAGAGGCCGCACTGACGAGCGTCGAGGCGGCCGATGAAGCGCTGGTGATGGGCCTACGGCTGCGCGAGGGCATCGACGCCGCGGCGCTCGCGGAGCGCTTCGGCTTGCCCGCCATCGTCGACTGGACGAGGGTCGACCGGCTCGTCGCCTCTGGACATCTGGAGCGCCAGGGCTCGCGCATTGCGCTGACTGCTGCCGGCCGCCTTCTTCTCGACGCGATCCTCGGCGAGATCGCGGCGCCCGAAGCTATTTTGGTGGCTGCGAGCTGACCGGAGCGATCGCCGGAGTCGCGACCGGCTTGGCGGGCGTTGCGCCCGTTGTCGCCGTCGCCTCGACCGCCTTCGGCTTGGCCGCGGCCACGGGGTCGGACTTGCTGACATAGCGATAATGGTTGGCGGAGCTCGAAACGAAGTCGGCGATCATCGCGTCGGCGTCGTCGCTGGCGTCTTTCCTCGACATCTTGTTCTTCATGTCGAAGCTTGTGACCGCGCTCTTGAAGGTGTTGAGCTGGCCGCCGCACTCCGTCCGGACGAACGCTTCATAGCCATCCGCGCCGACCTTCTGCGCCGTGGCCTTGTCCACCGACTCCTTGAGGCAGGCCTGGAACGCATCTCGGGGCACATTGATCGACGCCTGAAGCGCCGTCAGATAGATGGCCGATGCACCAAGTATAAAAATCATCGCACCTCTCCCAGGAACCGACGAAGGCTGCAGCATCACTCTTTTTCCGCGCCATTGGAAGAGCTTGTCCGGAATTGTGAATGGCTGAGCGAATGACGCCGGGGCTGCATATCGTCGCCACGCCGATCGGCAATCTCGGCGACCTCTCCCCGCGCGCCGCCGGCACCCTGCGCAACGCCGACCTGATCCTTGTCGAGGACACACGGGTCACGGCGCGGCTGCTCGCCCATATCGGCGCCAAGGTGCCGATGCGGCGCTACGACGACCACGCCACCGACCGCGACCGCGATGCCGTCGTTGCGATGCTCGCCGACAAGGCGGTGGCTCTCGTGAGCGACGCCGGGACGCCGCTGGTCTCGGACCCGGGCTACAAGCTTGTGCGGGCAGCGCGGGCCGCAGGTCATGCCATCCACACCGTCCCCGGCCCCTGCGCGGGCATCGCAGCACTCACGCTCGCGGGACTTGCGACCGACCGCTTCCTGTTCCTCGGCTTCCTCCCAGCGAAGGCGAAAGCGCGCGCCGACGCCATTCGCGACGTGGCGCAGGTCGGCGCGACTCTCCTGCTCTACGAAAGCGGGCCGAGGCTTGCGACAACTCTTGCTGCGCTTGCCGAACAGCTCGGCGACCGCGAGGCGGCGGTCGCTCGCGAGATCACCAAGCTCCACGAGGAGTGCGTGACCGGCTCCCTGTCGGAGCTTGCCGCGCGCTATCGCGATGCTCCGCCGCGCGGCGAGATCGTGATCGTCGTGGCGCGTCCGGCGGAGCGTGCAGTTGCGAGCAACGCCGACCTCGACACGGCGCTCACTGACGCGCTCGGCCGCCTGTCGCCGTCGCGCGCAGCAGCCGAAGTCGCCGAGCAGCTCGGCCTGCCCCGCAAGCGGGTCTATGCGCGCGCTCTCGAGCTCGTGAAATGAACCGCCACGCCGCCGAGCAGCGCGGCCGTTTCGCCGAGACCCTCGCCTGCTGGTACCTCCGCCTTCACGGCTGGCACATCCTTGCCCGGCGGGCCCGGGTGCGTGGCGGCGAGGTCGACATCGTGGTGCGCCGCCGCAAGGTGGTCGCCTTCGTCGAAGTGAAGGCCCGCGCCAGCGAAGAGGCCGCAGCGATGGCGATCGACGAATGGCGGCTGCGGCGTGTGGTGGTGGCGGCCGAGCGGCTTGCCGCCCGTTACATGCGGCCCGGCGACGACGTCCGCATCGACGCGATCTTCATCGTACCGTTCCGCTGGCCGACGCACCTCGCCAACATCTGGCAAGGGTGACAAAGCCGTGAGCCTCGCCTACGCGGCCGCCATGCCACTTCGCGTCGCCGTGCAGATGGACCCGATGGAAGCGCATCGCGATCGCCGGCAATTCCACCTTCGCCCTGATGCTCAAGGCGCAGGAGCTCGGCCACGCGCTCTACCATTACCCGCCCGACTGGCTGAGCTACTCGGGCGGGCGGGTGTATGCCGGTGCGCAGGAAGTCACGGTCCAGCGCGTCGCAGGCGATCATTTCCGCTTCGGCGAGTTCACGATCCTCGATCTCGGCAAGCGACGTGGACGTCGTGCTGATGCGGCAGAACCCGCCGTTCGACCTCGGCTACATCACCGCGACGCATCTGCTCGAGCGGATCGCCGGCGAGACGCTGGTCGTCAACGATCCGGCAGCCGTCCGCAACGCACCCGAAAAGGTCTGGGTGCTCGACTTCGCCGAGTTCATGCCACCGACCGCGGTCACCCGGTCGCTCGGCCTCGCCCGCAAGTTCCTCGCCGAACAGGGCGACATCGTCATCAAGCCGCTGCACGGCTTTGCCGGCGGTTCGGTGTTCCGCGTCGGCAGCGACGGCCGCAATCTCGCCTCGCTCATCGAGCTGTTCAACGCGACCTATCGCGAGCCGCACGTCCTTCAGAAGTTCCTCCCCGAGATCGCCGAGGGCGACAAGCGCATCGTGCTCGTGGATGGCGAGATCGCCGGCGCCATCAACCGCGTGCCGGCCAAGGGCGAAATCCGATCGAACCTCGCGGTCGGCGGCAGCGCCGCGAAGACCGAGCTCACCGATCGCGAGCGGGAAATCTGCGCGGCGCTCGCTCCCGAGCTCAAGCGGCGCGGCCTTCTATTCGTCGGCATCGACGTTATCGGCGGCCGCTGGCTGACCGAGATCAACGTCACCTCGCCGACCGGGATCGTCGCCATCGACGCGTTCAATGGCACCGACACGCCCGGTCTCATCTGGCAGGCGATCGAACAGAAGCTCGCCGCAAGAGATTGAACCGAAACGGTTATTTAGCGATTGGTTCAGGATCCGGTGGCTACTCGAGACGGGTCGCGGCGAGCTTGAAACCCCACAGCTGGCTCGCCGCGGCGGACCTCCTTCACGCTCTCGGATGTGCGTGGCGATAGACGTCGAGAAGCCGCGCCGCGTCGACGGCGGTGTAGATCTGCGTCGACGACAGGCTGGCATGGCCGAGCAGTTCCTGAAGCGCCCGGAGATCCGCTCCCCGCGCCAGCAGGTGAGTTGCGAAGCTGTGGCGGAGTGCATGCGGAGTGAGCGTGTCCGGAAGCCCCAGCCGCCGCCGCGCCGCCGCGACCGCTCGCCGCACCAGATCGGGATTGAGTGGGCCGCCGCGCGCTCCGACGAACAGCGGCGCATCGCCCGTCAGCGGGTACGGACATTGCCGGACATAGTCCTCGATCGCCTCGCGAACGGCGGGCATGATCGGCACGATGCGGGTCTTCGAGCGCTTGCCGGTGACCCGCAAGGTCGCGCCGAGCGGCATGTCTCGCGCGCGTCAGCGACAAGGCTTCGGCAACGCGCAGTCCGGCGCCGTAGAGCAGCAGCAGCACGGCAAGGTCGCGCGCGCCCATCCATGGCAGGCTGGCGGCGTCGGCGGCATCGTCGGCTAAGGATACGACCTCGGCAGGCGCAGCCGGACGCGGCAAGGTTCGCGGCCGCCTCGGCGCGCGCACGCGCGGCAGCGATGGCGTGTGGCCCGATTGCTCCGCGGCATATTTGAGGAAGGCACGGACTCCCGACAACTCGCGGGCCGACGAAGATGCGCCGAGCCCTTCGGACCGCCGCTGGGCGACGAAGGCGCGCAGGTCGGTAGCGGCCAGGCCAGTCAGGTCGGACGGCTCGACGGGGCCGCCTCGGTGCCGCTCGAGGAAGGCGATCAGCCGGTGCGCCGTCGCGACATAGGCGCGCACGGTATGGCGGAGCGGCGGCGGTCGTGCTGCAGATAAATGGCCCAGCGCGCGGCGAGGGCGCGGCAGGGCGATCGTCAGTTGAGGCTCGGGTCCGTCACGCACCGGCGGATCATAGTCGCAACCGTGCGCCCGAGGAACATCAGCAATTCCGACCCATGGCGAGCGTCGAGGTTGAGCTCGGCGCGCTGACCGAGCGCGAGCAGGCCGGTCGGCAACGGCGGCTCGCCTCGATGCGGACCAGCGCTTCGGCGCGGATGAGGTCGCAGGCCGGGCCGAACATCGGATGACCGCGCTCGACGCCGCGCATCTCGACGCCGCAAACATTGGCCATCGAACGATGAAGCAAAGCCGGCTCGACCGAACGGACGCCGTTGCCGTCGGCCGGAAGCCTTGTCGCCGACGATCAGCGTCACCGCCACCGCGTCGATCCCGAGATCAGCGGCCATTCCTGGGTGACGACGTGGAGCAGCGCATCGACGCCCTCGACCTCCATCGCCGCAAGCGCCGCGGAGTGGATCGAAGCGACCGCGCCGGAATGCCCGCGCGCAAAGGCGATGAGGTCCTGGTTGGCCTCCTCGACCGCGCCGAGCCGCTGGCGCAAATGCGCCACCGCCCGCTCTTCGAATGGGATCACCGTCGCCATCGTCCGCGAGGATACGCCGCAACCGGTTAATTTCCTATGGCGAGGCGGGCGGACAATCGTAAGATGCGCGCGAACCGGGGGAGACGTTCATTGCTCGCAGCCCTTTTGATGCTCATGCAGGCCCCGCCGCCGCAACCGAGACCGCCGCATGTCCAGGGCTATTTCCGCCGACGATTACCCGCCGCGTGCGATGGCGAACGGAGAGGAAGGGACGGTCGTCTTCGACGCCCTGATCGCTCCCGACGGGTCGGTCGACAGTGCACCATCGCCGTGTCGAGCGGCCATTCGGACCTCGACGACGCGACGTGCAGGATCGTGAAGGCGAGAGCCCGGTTCGTGCCGGCACGGGATGGAAGCGGCGCGGCGATCTACGGAATCTTCCGGAACGTCATTAACTGGAGCCTCGGCAATCTCGTCGCCGGCCATCTCGAGCCGGAGCTCGAGCTGCAGATCAACCAGGCGCCCGCCGGCGTGACATTGCCGCTTGTCATGACGCTGAGCTACGTCAGCCGGGCGGACGGCAGTGCGGGCAACTGCGCGCTGAACTTGTCAGCGCCGGGCACATCGGTCCGCCTCGCCGCAGGTGCTGGTGGACCTTGCCTGCAACTCGATCGTCACCGGCCCGCGCGATGTCGTCCGCAACTCCCACGGGCAACCGGTCGCGGCGAAGCGGACAATGACGGCCCGCTTCAGCCTCGGACGCTAGGCTCAGCCGATCGACTGGCCCGGTCGCCTGCCAGTCCTTGAGGAAGCTGGCGATGCCGTTGTCGGTCAGCGGGTGCTTGAACAGCTGCCAGATGATCTTCGGCGGCGCGGTCATGACGTCGGCGCCGATCTTGGCGGCTTCGACGACGTGGATCGGGTGGCGCACGCTGGCGACCAGGATCTGCGTCCGGAAATCGTAATTGTCGTAGATCAGCCGGATGTCGGCGATCAGCGCCATCCCATCGAAGCCGACATCGTCGTGGCGGCCGACGAAGGGCGAGATGAAGGTCGCGCCGGCCTTGGCCGCGAGCAGCGCCTGGGCGGCGGAGAAGCACAGGGTCACGTTGACCATCGTGCCGTCCGTCGGTCAGCGTCTTGCAGGCCTTGAGGCCGTCGGGGGTCAGCGGCACCTTGACCGCGATATTGTCCGCGATCTGCCGCAGGATCTCCGGCCTCGCGCATCATCCCGTCATAGTCGAGCGCGACCACCTCGGCGGAGACCGGCCCCGTCGACGACCCCGGCGATCTCGCGCACGACCTCGAGGAAATCGCGGCCGGACTTGTGGATCAGCGACGGATTGGTGGTGACGCCGTCGAGCAGCCCGGTGTCGGCCAGCTCGCGGATTTCGGCAGATCTCGGCGGTGTCGGCGAAGAATTTCATGGTTTGCGTGCGCCCCGGCTTTGGTGGATGGAGGGACGATAGCCGGTGGCGCCGGCGCCGTCATCGGTTTGGGGAAGCCGATGAGCGAGCATGTCCGGGTCGAGCGCGGGACGGAGTCCTGGCGATCACGCTCGCCCGACCCGAGCGCCGCAACGCCATCACCATCGCCATGTATGCGGCGCTTGCCGAGGCGCTGGAGCAGGCGCGGGACGATCCGGCGATCCGTGTCGTCACCTTCCGCGGCGAGGGCCAAGATTTTGCCGCCGGCAACGACCTCGCCGATTTCCTGAACGCGGAGCCGCGCGACACCGAGCGACATTCCGGTGTGGCGGTTCTTGCGGGCGCTGGCGCCTGCGAAACCCCGATCGTCGCCGCGGTTCACGGCAATTGCGTCGGCATCGGCACCACCATGCTGCTCCACTGCGACCTCGTCGTCGCCGAAGAAGGCGCGCGTTTCTCGCTGCCGTTCGTCGACCTCGGGCTGGTCCCGGAGGCGGCAAGCTCGCTATTGCTGCCGCGCCTTGTCGGGCGGCGGCGCGCCGCGCGCTACTTGCTGCTGGCGAGCCGTTCGGCGTCGATGAGGCCGAGGCGGCCGGCCTGGCCAGCCACCGCTCTGCCGGCCGGGCGAGCTCGACGCGACGCTTCGAAAGCGTCGTCGCGGCGCTGTCGCCAAGCCCGCCGACGCGCTGCGGCAGACGCAGCGCCTGCTGCGCCACGGGCTCGCGCGACGAATTGCTCGAGCGGATGCAGCATGGAGAGCGACCTGTTTGCCGAGCGTCTCGAATCCGCCGAGGTCAAGCGAGGCGATCATCGCCTTCTTCGAGAAGAGCCGGCGAGCCCCGGCGCTTAGGCGCCGGCGACCCAGACGCGCTTGGACGCGACACGTTGATCGTCGGACCGGGCAGCAGCAGCAGGCTCGTCGGCTGGGTGTAGTTGACCGTGATGTCGTAATAGCTGCTCGATCCCGCCGTCGGTTTGCTTGTCGGGAGTCGGAACAGTGAATGTGCCCAGGCCCGATGCCGTAAACGCTGGTGTTGATCTTCGTCTGGACCTCGGCGGCCGTCGGAGTGCGTGCAGCCGGTCTGGCTCGGAGTGAGGCACAAGTGTCGCGTAGCGCGCGCCTTCGCCGAGCGCCTGCTGGATACCGGCCACGGCACGATAGACCTCGGCGAGCTGCACGATCATCCAGATCATCACGATCAAGACCGGCAGAGCAAAAGCCATCTCGATGGCGGCCGCGCCGTCCTGGTCGCGGACGATGTTGCGGCGGACGTTCTTCATTTCGTGCGCATCCCGGCGGTCGCGGACAAATGATAGGTCCCGTCGCCGTTGATGGCCGGCGAAATGCATCGGAAACATCGGCGTGTATTTGTCGGTCACGGCGACCTGGATGTACTTCGCTTCCGTTGACCGTTCCGGAGGCGCACGTGTAGCTGTCGAAAGTCAGTCGCATCGCGTGTTGGATCTGGGCTGTCGATCTGCACCAGCCATCCGTGCATTCGAGCCGCTAGGTCACTGTTACATTGCTCGCGCTGATCGGACTCGTCTTGCACGTGCCGTCGGCGTTGACGCCATTGACCTGGCACACTGCCTCGGTCTTGAGCGTGTCTTCGACCGTCGTCGTCTCCGGTCGTCTGCATGATCTTCTCGATCGGCGCGCTGCGCGCCCTGCTCGAGCGCAAGCTTGCGGCTGAATGCGTTGCTGATGTCGACCATGCCGATCGTCAACAGCGCAAAGATCGGCGCGACGATCGCGAGCTCGATGACGGCGGCGCCGCGCTCGCGACCGCAGCGGTTCGAAGCGCTCCAAGCATTTTCATGCGACCAGTCTCACCATCTGTTACAGTACTGCTCGACGGCATGCCCGACGCCGAGCACTGCAGCGTCATCCGGAGCTGCTGATTGCGATGGTGCTGTTGCCGCGTTAGCTCGATGTTCTTTGCGACCCACATCGCGCACAGGGAAACGGCATGATCCGGTGCCGTTGATCTGAAGCACGGCTTTTGGGAAAATACACGGCGCCCTGAATGACGTTGCTCGAGCCGCCGTTAATCTTGTTGGTTCTGCTGCTGGCGCGGCGATCCTGGTAAACCGCGATCCCCTTGTAAGGTCCCGGTGTCGGAGCAGTGATGTTGTTGTTCGCCTGGGCGTTCGAGCCGAACGTGCCGATCGTGCATTCGACGCGGTGCTCGTGTTCGTCAGCACGATCGTGCACCCGTTGCAGTTGAAGGTTCCTTTGAGTCGACACCGCCGCCGTTGATGTAGATGGGGCCGAAGTTGTCTGGGACGTTGATCGTCTTGTTCGGCTGCAGCGACAATAGCAGAGAAGCAATTGGCTGGTGCCGACATTGCGCCCAATTCGTGCTATTGCTCAGCGGCGGCGACTGATGCAGTGCATGTGCGCTCGGATCCGGCGTGACACATTACGCAAACGGGTCCGCCAATGGAGGGGAATAGGGAATATATTGCTTAACGACCCAGTTGTTTGACTGCGAAATGCCGCCCACGGCGGCAATAGCCTTCGCCGTGACGAGAGAACTGCCTCCCGCACTCGCCGAGTTTGACGACGGCGAGTTGGAATAGAGAATGCAAGTCGGCGCATTTACTGTTGTGTTGCCGCTATTAGTGATCCCGGTTGCGCTCGCGCTGCTTTCGAGCGCTTGCATGCAAGCGCTGCCGCCGGCAGAAATGCTTGCCGCAGTGGCAGTCGCAGTGATCGTCGGCGCCGTCGCTCATGAACAGCGAGCTGAACGGGAGTCGTCTGCTGAATCGCGAGCGTCACCTTGACCTGGTTGGTCGAAACCCCGGTGTCGGCCGGATAAGCTACCTGTCGGATAGCCGGTCGGCCAGACGAGTAAAAGGTGTGAAGGTTCAGGGACAGGTCGTGCGCCACCGTCGCGGATGTCGTTGTCGTCGCTGCCGCTGGCATTCTCCCGGTCATAGACGCCGGCGATCGCCGCGGAATCGGCGGCGCGCTGAAGCTGGCGCTTCCACAGCGTCCACTGGATCGTGTCGGAGGCAAGGCCGGCCGCCCCGACGATGAGCGGAAGGCAAGCGGCGCCGATCACCAGCGCGTTGCCGCGGCGATCCTTCATAAGCCGCCTGAAAAACCAAATCATGCGTGCCGATCCCCGTTCAGATTGGAACTTTGGACTCGGCCCTACAGCCAACAGGGTGAGCGAACCGTTCAAGGCTTTGGTTAACGGCCGTTCACCCTCTCTTGCCGACTTCACCTTGTGCGCTCGTGTCTTACACCTATAATACAGTACAGAGTTCGTGCGGCGTTGACCGCTTCCCGACCGGGCCGCACAAGGACGACGAAAGGATTTGAGAATGGCCACCGAACCGGCAGCGGAGACGACGACCGCAACCAAGCTCAAGCTCGACCCGCCCGAGGCGTTGCAGGCGGTCCCGGCAGCCGAGGCCTCGGGACTCGTGCCGCTGAAGGCCGAGGAGACGAGCGAGCTCGACAAGCGAGTCACGCAGTTCGTCGACGAACTGGCGAAGCTCGACTCCAACAGTCCGGAGTTCGGCAAGAAGGTCGATCAGCTGACCGCGATGGGCCGCAAGGAGATCGCCGAGGCGGCTGGCGCGTCGAACCGGTTCCTCGACCGGCCCGTGAAGGCGATCGACAAGGACAGCGGGATCGGCGCCGACCTGACCGAGCTTCGCCGCACCGTCGAGGCGCTCGACCCCAAGGAAGCGACGAAGTCCAGGAAACTGCTTGGGATCATCCCGTTCGGCAACCGGGTCGACCGCTATTTCGACAAGTACCGCAGCTCTCAGACCCACATCTCCAAGATCCTCGGCAGCCTCGCCAACGGCAAGGACGAGCTGCTGATGGACAATGCGGCGATCGACACCGAGCGCGCGAACCTGTGGAAGACGATGCACAAGCTCGAGCAGATGGTGCACATCTCGAAGACGCTCGACCAGCGGCTCGAGGACAAGGCGAACGACCTGGATGCGACCGAGCCGGCCAAGGCCAAGGCGATCCGCGAGACCGCCCTCTTCTATACCCGGCAGCGGACGACCGACCTGCTCACCCAGATGGCGGTGACGGTTCAGGGCTATCTGGCGCTCGACCTCGTCAAGAAAAACAATGTCGAGCTCGTGAAGGGCGTCGACCGCGCCTCGACGACGACGGTCTCGGCGCTCCGAACGGCAGTCACCGTCGCCCAGGCGATGACCAACCAGAAGCTCGTGCTGGAGCAGATCAGCGCCCTCAACACGACGACCGCCAACATGATCAATTCAACCGGCGAGATGCTGCGCACGCAGACCGGCGCGATCCACGAGCAGGCGGCCTCCTCGACGATCCCGCTCGAAACCCTCCAGCGCGCGTTCCAGAATATCTACGACACGATGGACCAGATCGATCGTTTCAAGCTGGAAGCGCTCGACAACATGAAGCAGACCGTCACCACCCTTTCCAGCGAAGTCGAGAAGTCGAAGGGCTACATCGCCCGCGCTGAGGGCGTGGAGAAGGGGCGGATCGAGGGCGGCCCCTCGCCGCTCACCCCCATCGAAGCAAAATGACGACCGACAAAGCCGGCGCCGAGAAAGCGGATCGGGCCATCGCCCACGCCAATGCCGTGTTCCAGCGGCTGGACGTTCGAAAGGGCCCAGTGCGCGACGCCGCGACACGCGAACGGCAGCGGCTGAACGCCGACCTTTTGCGGCGTCTCGCCCGGGTCGGCGTGGCGATCGGAGTCGTCAGCTTGGTGACGATCGTCATCGGGCTCATCGTGCCGATCGGGATGTTCGGCTTCCTTGCCGCGGTCGGCCTTGCGATCGGCATTGCCGCTTTGCTCGCCTTCATGCCTTCGGCCGAGCGCACCGCCGCGGCGCCGGCTGCCGACCTCCCGAACGGGGCAATGGTGCAGAGGTTCGATTCCTATCTCTACCGCACCCGGGGCGCCCTGCCCGCACCGGCGCAGGCCGAGGTCGACGGCTTGAGTGCGGTGCTGCCGTCGCTCAAGCAGACGCTCGAACGAGTCGATGAACTCGACCCGAATGCGCAGGACGCACGGCGGCTGATGTCCATTCACCTGCCCGGCCTGATCGAGCGCTATTCGCATGTGCCCGCTGCCTACAGGGGCGAAGAGGACGGCGAAGGCAAAACCGCGGACGAGCGGCTGGTCGAAGCGCTCGCGGCGAGCCGGGCAGCGCTCGGGGAAATTTCGGAGAAACTTGCACGCGACGACCTCGCGGCACTGGAAACCCAGGGCCGTTTCATCCAGTCCCGCTACGGGCAGGATGCTCCTGGAGTCACCGGTCCAGCGGAATCCGACCAGCCAAAGGCCTAGCCGACAACGCCTGCGTCGCGCAGCCTCACGAACTCTTCATCGCCGAGGTCGGAAAGGATTTCGCGGCTGTGCTCGCCGAGCCCCGGCGGCGGCAGGTCGGAATCGGCGCGTTCACCATCGAGCCGCACCGGCGAGCCAACCTGCGGCACTCCTGCGATGGTTCGGACCATGGCCCGGTGCTGCGCCTGGACGTCCGAGAGCGCTTGGGTGACGCTGTTGATCGGGCCAGAAGGAATCCCGGCGGCTTCGAACTCGGCCTGCCACTCGGCGGCGGCCTTGGTGCGGATGCAGTCGGCGACCAGCTGCACGATCTCGGCCCGGTTGGAGACCCGCGCGGCATTGCTCGCAAAGCGCTCGTCGCTCGCCCATTCCGCATGCCCGCACAGCGTCGCAAGCCGGGCGAACTGGCGGTCATTGCCAACGGCGACGATCATCGGCTGGTCCGCCGCCTCGAACAGCTGGTACGGCACGATGTTGGGATGCGTATTGCCTTGGCGCGGCGGGTCCTGGCCGGAAACCAGCGCGTTCGACGCCTGGTTTGCAAGCATCGCCAGCTGGGTATCGAACAGCGCCATGTCGATGTGCGCGCCCTCGCCCGTCTTCTCGCGCCGGTACAGGGCCGCGAGGATCGCCGTGCAGGTGTAAAGGCCGGTAAACAGGTCGACGACGGCAACGCCGACGCGCATCGGCCCGCCGCCCGGCGCGCCGTCGGGTTGGCCAGTGATGCTCATCAGCCCGCCCATCCCCTGGATGATGTAATCGTAGCCGGCGCGGTCGGCGTAGGGGCCGTCCTGGCCGAAGCCGGTGATCGAGGCATAGACCAGGCGCGGATTGGCCGCGCGGAGCGAGGCGGCGTCGAGCCCGAACTTGGCGAGGCCCCCGACCTTGAAGTTCTCGACCACCACGTCCGCCTGTCCCGCGAGCTTGCGGACGAGAGCCGCGCCCTCTGCAGTCCCCAGATCGATGGCCGCGGACTTCTTCCCCCGGTTGGCGCTCAGGAAATAAGCGGCGACCCGGCAATCGCCTTCGCCATGCCAGGGCGGACCCCAGTGCCGCGTGTCGTCGCCGCTGCCCGGACGCTCGATCTTGATCACCTCGGCGCCGAGATCGGCCAGCAATTGCGTGCACCAGGGGCCGGCGAGCACGCGGCTCAAATCGAGGACCTTGATGCCGTCGAGCGGCTTCACGCTGCGCGCTTCCACAATCTCCGGTCGGCAAGGACGGCCTTGGCCGCATTGTGGCCGGGAGCGCCGGTCACGCCGCCGCCGGGGTGGGCTCCGGACCCGCACAAATAGAGACCTTTCAGCGGCATCCGGTAATCGGCAGCGCCGATCATCGGACGCGCGCTGAACAATTGGTCGAGGCCCATTTTGCCGTGGAAGATATCGCCGCCGATCAGGCCGAACCTGCGCTCAAGGTCGAGCGGCGTATGGATTTGCCGGCCGAGCACTGACGCTTTGAACCCAGGGGCATGGCTGTCGACCATGGCGATGATCGCGTCCGCAGCTTGCTCGCGCTCGTCGTCCCAGCTGCGGCCCGGCCCGAGATCGTAGCGGAAGTGCTGGCAGAACAGGCTCGCGACGTGGCGGCCCTTCGGCGCCAGGCCAGGGTCGAGCGTCGACGGAATCAGCATCTCGACGATCGGCTGCCTGGTCCAGCCATTGATCTCCGCGTCGAGCCAGGCGCGGTGCATGTAATCGAGGCTGGGCGCCATGATGATGCCGGCGGTCAGGTGGTTGCCTTTCTTGGGCAGCACGGTGAACTTCGGCAACTCGGACAGAGCGACGTTCATCCGGAACGTCGCGCTCTCGCACTTCCAGGCATGCATCCGGCTCGACGTGTCCGCACTCACCGCGCCCTGGGGTATCAGTCGGTCGAACAGGAGCCGCGGGTTGACGCCGGCGATGACCGTCCTTGCCCGCCACGCCTTGCCGCCGGCGACCACGCCCGCGGCTCGGCCGCGGTCGACGATCACCTCTTCCGCCGGCGTGTTCAGGAGGATGTCGACGCCAGCTTCGCGAGCAGCGCGGGCCATCGCCTGGGTGATCGCGCCCATGCCGCCGATCGCATGGCCCCACGCGCCCGGAACGCCCGCCGCTTCGCCGAACAGGTGATGGAGAAGGACGTAGGCGGTGCCCGGCGATTGCGGCGACGCGAAATTGCCGACGATCCCGTCGAAGCCGAGCAGCGCCTTCGTGAGATCGCCTTCGAAGTGGCGGTCGAGGATCTCCGATGCGCTGCGGGTGGCGAAGTCGTGGACCGAGCGGATTTCGTCGGTTGAGAGGCCGACCATGTCGCGGCCGAGGCTGAGCAACTTGGGCAGCCCGCCGATGCCCGCCCCGACCTCCGGTGGTGCCCGCAGCAGCCACTTCTTGATCAGCGGCACCACGCCTTCGAGTTCGGCGATGTAGCGGTCGTAGCCCTCCGCATCGCCCTTGACGTGGCGAGCGATCTCCTTGCGCGTCAGGCCGCCCCGGCCGGACAGCAGATAGTCACCGTCGCCGGGCAGGAAATTGTCGGTCTTGCGAAGCACGACCTTGAGGCCGTGGCGCTCCAGCTCGAGGTCGCGGATGACCTTCGGCTGCAGCAAGCTGACGGTGTAGCTCGCCGCCGAATTGCGAAACCCGGGCAGGAACTCGTCGGTCACGGCGGCGCCGCCGACGACGTCCTGCGCCTCCAGCACCGCAACCTTGAGGCCCTTCTTCGCGAGGTAATAAGCGCAAGTAAGGCCGTTATGGCCCGCGCCGATGATGATTGCGTCGTGCAAACGTCCCCCCGCCCTGGTCTTCAGCGCATCAACACAAGCTCTTCCGACATGGTCGGATGGAGCGCAATGGTCGCGTCGAAGTCGGCCTTCTTGAGTTTCGCCTTGACGGCGATGGCTGCGGCCTGGAGGATTTCCGGAGCGTCCGGGCCGATCATGTGGAGCCCGACGATCTCGTCCGTCTCGCTGTCAACCACCAGCTTGTACAGCGAGCGCTCGTTGCGGCCGGCAAGGACGTTCTTCATCGCCCTGAAATCGGACGTAAAGGTCTTGACGGTGCCGAGCTTATGGCGCGCCTGCCCCTCGGTCAGTCCGACGGAGGCGAGCGGCGGGTGACTGAACACCGCCGACGGAATCGCTTGATAGTCGACACGCGTCGGCTTGTTGCCGAAGTATGTGTCGGCGAATGCTTGGCCCTCCCGGATCGCGACCGGCGTCAGCTGGACTCGATCGGTGACGTCGCCGACCGCGAAAATGCTTGGTACCGAGGTGCGATTGTCGGCGTCGACCCTGATCTGCGCCTTGTCGCCCAACTCCACGCCCGCCCGGTCCAGCCCGAGCCCTTCGACGTTCGGCCGGCGGCCGATCGCGAACAGCACTTCGTCCGCTTCGAAGTCGTCGCAGCCGGTCATCGAAACGCTGAGCGACCCCGACGCGGTCTTCTCGATGCGGTCGATGTTGGCGTTGAACTTGAAGTCGATGCCCTTGCGCAGCGAAATCTGGATCAGGCGATCGACGATCTGCTGGTCGTAATGCCGGAGCATGACGTCCGTGCGGTTGACCAGCGTCACCTGGCTTCCGAACTTGTGAAAGATGCCGGCAAATTCGTTGGCGATGTAGCCGCCGCCGGCGATCACGATTCGCTTGGGCAGGCGTTCGAGGTGGAACACCTCGTTGGAGCTGATGGCGTGCTCGATGCCGTCGAGTTGCGGCATTTGCGGCGTGGCCCCCGCGGCGATCAGGATCTTGTCGGCGGTGACTTCACGCCCTCCGGCGAGGCGGATCGAATTGGGCCCGGTGAGTTCCGCGCGCTCGTGGAAGATCGTGACCTTATGATTGCCGAGCGTCTCCGTATATGCAGCCTCGAGCCGGTCGACTTCCGAAAGCACGTTGTCGCGCAGAACGGCCCAATCGAACCGCTTCTCGGGGATGTCCCAGCCGAACATCGCCGCATCGTCGAGGTCCTCGGCAAAGTGTGCGCCGTAGACCAGCAGCTTCTTGGGCACGCAGCCGCGGATGACGCAGGTGCCGCCGACCTTGTACTCCTCGGCGATCGCGACGCGGGCTCCGTAGGCGGCGGAGACGCGCGCTGCGCGAACGCCGCCGGAACCGGCGCCGATGACGAACAGGTCGAAGTCAGCCATTCTTGCCCTCCGGAAGCGCCTCGAGCCACACGGAGCGCTTCTTGAAATCGGTCGTGATCAGAAAATGCCGGAGGATCGCGGTGCCGATATTAAGGTCGTTGGCATTCGACTGATCGTCGACCGCCGCCGTCACGTTGCGGAAACGTCGTCCGGCCACGTCCAGCCAGGCAATAGTGACCAGGTCCCGCAGCAGCGGACCGCCGATCCCACCGCCCTGCTTGCGGCCGACGACCTTCAGCTTCAGCTTCTTCGCGAGCGCACGCGAGATCAGCACGTCGCTTCCGTTGCCGAGGTCGAACTCCGCCGAAACGTTGTGGCCGTTCGCAAGCACCGGGATGGCCTCGATCCCGGCATGGCCGGTTAACGGCAGCCGCTTGCCCAGCGGCACGCGGTCGCGTGAAACTACACTGGCCTCGGCGTTCGGAATGTCGACCCGTAGCCGGGCTGTGTCGAACAGCTCGCGTCCGAGGATCGCGTGCGTGGGACGGCCGATCAGGCGGCTAGAGACGTCGGTCAGGTCCGTGACGATCACGGCCTCCGGGTGCAGATCCAGTCCGAGGGCGCTGACGGTCACGCCTTCGACCAGGTGCGCGGCTGCGGAACCGCCCGATCCGCGCATCCTCTGCGCCGTGCCCTTCGGCAAGTGCGCCTTCGCCGCGAGTACCGGATCGATGACTGTGGCTTCCGCACCGCTGTCGAGCAGAGCTTCGGTTGCGACGCCATTGATGCGCGCGTGGATGAACAAGCGTCCGTTATGGACCTGCAGCGGTGCGGCCGCGGCGGCGCTGCCGATCGCAAGCACTGCGGCGAACGTCAGACGGCGAATCACAGGCCGGCGCGCTCGATCAGCGCACGCGTTGACGGATCGAGGTCATGGTCGCCTCCTTCGGCAAGCTGCCGGGCGATCTGCTTGCCGAGCTCGACCCCGAACTGGTCGAAGGGGTTGATCCCGAGCAGCACGGCGTTCGCGAACGTGCGGTGCTCATAGAAGGCGATCAGAGCGCCGAGGGTGCGTGCATCCAGGCGCTCGAGGAGGATGGTCGTGCTCGGCCGATTGCCGGCATAGCTCCGCTGAGGATCGTCGCTCGCGCGGCCGCTCATCAGCGCGGAGGCTTGCGCGAATGCGTTGAGAAGCAACTGCCGGTGGTGCTCCGGGTCAAGCGAATCCTCGCTTTCGGTCACCGCGACGAACTCGACCGGGACGAGGACCGTACCCTGGTGGAGAAGCTGGAACACCGCATGCTGGGCATCGGTGCCGACGCCGCCCCAGGTCACCGGCGCGGTCGGCGAGTTCGACCGGATTGCCGGCAGCAGTCACCGACTTGCCGTTCGATTCCATCTCCAGCTGCTGGAGGTAGAAGGGGAGCAACCGCAGCCGCTCGTCGTAGGCAAAGACGGCCCGGCTCTGGCACCCCAACGCCTCGACGTAAAAACGGTCGGCGAAGGCGGCGAGCAGCGGCACGTTCTCGCGCGGCTCGGCGAAACGGAAGTGGCGGTCCATCTCGGCGGCGCCCTCAAGAAGCTCCTCGAACCCGCTCCAGCCGAACGCGAGCGCCGCCGAAATGCCGACCGAGCTCCACAGCGAATAGCGGCCACCGACGCCTTCCCCGAACTGAAGGATCCGAGTTTCGTCGATGCCGGCGGCGATCGCCGCTTCCGGGCTGGCAGTGACCGCGATCACCCGTCCGTGCGGATCTGCAATGCCGGCGCTCCGTAGCCAGTCCAGCGCCGCGTCCATGTTCGCGAGCGTCTCCGCGGTCGTGAAGGTCTTCGACACTGCGACGACCAGGGTTGTTGTGGGGTCCAGGGTCGCAATGGCATCGTCGAACGCCTGGCCGTCGATGTTCGATAGGAACTGGACCGTCAGCCGGTCCGCACTTCGTGCCAGCGCGTCGACCAGCAGCGCGGGACCGAGGACCGAGCCGCCAATGCCGATGTGGAGGATTCCGGTAACGTCCCCGAACGCTCCGGCCTCGATCGCATCGACGAGCGCTCGGGTGCGCTGGTGCCGGGCTGCGGCGAGGTCGACGTCCTCGGGAGCGCCGCTGCCGCGTTCGGCGACGTGAGTTGCCGCCCGTCCCTCGCTCGGATTGACGACCTCGCCCGAGAACAAGGCGTGGCGGGCGGCGGCGAAACCCATGCGCTCGGCGCGCTCGGCGAACTCCGCAAGCCGCGCTTCGTCGAGGTGGGTCTTCGACCAGTCGAAATAGATTCCGGCAAGATCGCGGCTGAGCCGGCTCAGGCGGTCCGGCTCGCGGGCGAACAGGTCTTCGAGGCGGGGCACGTCGGTCGCGGAAGCCGGGATCATCGCTCCCGCACATAATGGCGGCGGTGCCAATTGCCACCCTGCTTGACCTCGCGGCTTCCGGCGGAAAGAAGCGGCGGCGATGGCTTCCCCCCAACCTTCGGCGTCTTCGAGCGACGATCCTGCACGCTCTTCGGAAAAGACCGGGGAGAGCGCAGGAGGCCTGGCGCGCTTTCTGCTCGGCCTTGCGCTTGCCGCCTGGGCAATGCGCAGCCTTGTCATCCAGCCGTTCTCGATCCCCTCGGACTCGATGCTCCCGGCGCTGTTCATCGGCGACTATATCGCCGTCGCGAAGTGGCCTTACGGCTATTCGAAATATAGCTTCCCGTGGAGCGCGCCTTCCTTTTCCGGGCGCGTTTTCGGGCATTTGCCCAGTCGCGGCGATGTCGTCGTGTTCCGGCTGCCGGCGGAGAACGCCGACCTCGTGAAGCGGGTGATCGGACTGCCCGGCGATGTCGTCGAGCTGAGGGGCGGCCGGGTCATCCTCAACGGCAAGCCGCTTGCGCGCGCGCCGCTTGCGCCGCTCGCCATGCCGATCAGTGCCAACAGTCCGTGCCGCGTGGTCCCGCCGGCCGAGCCGAAGGTCGTGACCCGGAGCGGCCACCCTTACTGCCTCTATCCGGCCTATCGGGAAAGCCTGCCCGGGGGTCCCAGCTACACCGTGCTCGACCAGGTGCCGGCAAGCCCCGGCGACAATGTCGCGGCCATGCGGGTTCCGAAAGGCCATGTGTTCGTCATGGGCGACAATCGCGACGACAGCCTCGACAGCCGCTTTCCCGCGGAGGAAGGAGGCGTCGACATGCTGCCCGTCGAGGACCTCATCGGACGGGCCGAGGTCACGTTCTGGTCCACGGACGGCGGCGCCTCCTATGTGAAGCCGTGGACCTGGTTCAGTGCTCTGCGCTCCGACCGGATCGGCAAGGGCTACAGCGGAGGCCGGGAATGAGCGGCGACATCGCCCGGTTCGTCGCCGAGGCGCTTCGGCACGACACCCGCCAGCCAGCGCTGTTCGAGCGGGCCTTCACGCACTCCAGCCTCGGCCACGACAGCTACGAGCGGCTCGAATTCCTCGGCGACCGCGTACTTGGCCTGTCGATCGCCGCGGCGCTGTTCGAACGCTATCCAGGCGAGCCGGAGGGCAAGTTATCGCGGCGGTACAACGAGCTCGTCGCTCGGGAGACCTGCGCCGAAGTCGGACGCTCGCTTGGAATCCCGCCGCTCATTCGCCTCGGCAAGCAAGCCCGCGAGGACAGCGCTAACCAGAGCGACAATGTCATCGGCGACGTCGTCGAGGCGGTCATCGGCGCTCTGTTCATCGAGGCGGGGTTCGAAGCCGCGAGGCGCTTCGTGGTGGAGGCCTGGACCCCCTATCTCGACGGCCAGGGCGCGCGCCCAAGCACCCGAAGTCCGCCCTTCAGGAGCTTGCCGCCGCCCGTGGCTGCCGCAACCCGGACTATGAGGTTGTGGCGCGGACCGGCGTCCATCATGCCCCGCGCTTCGTGGTGCGCGTCAGCATCGGCGGCGTCGGCGAAGCGAGCGCCGAAGGCTCGAGCAAGCAGGAGGCTGAAACCGCGGCGGCCGCCGCTTTGTTGAGCCAACTGCAATGAGCGAGACAGCCACCCGCGCCGGTTTCGTCGCCGTGATCGGCGCGCCCAATGCCGGCAAGTCGACGCTGGTCAATGCGCTCGTCGGCCAGAAAGTGGCGATCGTCAGCCCCAAGGCGCAGACCACGCGCGCGCGGCTGATGGGCATCGCGATCCGCGACGAGGCGCAAATCCTGCTGGTCGATACGCCGGGTATCTTCGAGCCGAAGCGGCGCCTCGATCGCGCCATGGTCGCCGCCGCCTGGACCGGTGCGGAGGACGCCGATCTCATCCTTTTGGTAATCGATGCTGCCACCGGCGTGAAGGCCGGCGTCGAGCGCATCGTCTCGTCGCTGGAAAAGCGCGAGAACCCGCTGTTCATTGTGCTCAACAAGATCGACCTGGTCGACAAGGGCGAGTTGCTCGGCCTTTCCGCGGCCCTCACGGAGCGGCTCAATCCGGACAGGGTGTTCATGATCAGCGCCTCGCAGGGAGACGGCGTCGCCGACGTCCGGCGGGCGCTTGCCGATGCCATGCCCATCGGGCCGTGGCTCTACCCGGAGGACGAGGTGTCGGACGCGACCGACCGCATGATCGCCGCCGAGCTGACCCGCGAGCAGATCGTCAACCAGCTTTACCAGGAACTCCCGTACGCAACGGCCGTGGAGACCGAGACCTGGGCCGACCGCTCCGACGGGTCCACCGAAATCCGTCAGCAAATCCTCGTTGCACAAGAAAGCCAGAAGGCGATCGTCATCGGCAAGGGTGGCCGTCGGCTGAAGGCAATCGGCGCGGCCGCCAGAGCCGAGATCGCGGAGCACCTCGGCCGGCCCGTCCACCTGTTCCTTCACGTCAAGGTCAACCCGCGCTGGGACGAGGACCGCGGCCTCTATCGCGAGATCGGCCTGGAATGGTCGGACTAGCCTACCGCTCCCTTTCAGGGACGGGATCAAATCCAAGCACCTCCTCCACCCAAGCCGGCACCAGCTCGCCGGCCGGACCGGTACGACTCTCGTCGAACAGGAAGCTGCCGAGGCTCGGCTCGAGGTTGATCTCCAGCGTTCGCGCACCACGATAGCGCGCGGTCTGGACGAAGCCCGCGGCCGGATAGACGGCGCCGGACGTCCCGATCGACACGAACAGGTCGCAGCGCCGCAGAGCATCCTCGATACGGTCCATCGCGTAAGGCATCTCGCCGAACCAGACGATGTCCGGCCGAACCTGGCCGATGGTCCCGCAGGCCGGGCACCGCGCGCCCTCGCCCATTTCCCCGTCCCAGCCGAAGCGCTCTCCGCAGGCGAGGCACCAGCCAGTCTTGAGTTCGCCGTGCATGTGCAGGAGCCGCTTCGAGCCGGCGCGCTCGTGCAAATCGTCGACGTTCTGCGTGACGAGTAGCAGGTCGCCGGACCATTCGGCATCGAGCCGGGCAAGCGCCCTGTGCGCGGCGTTCGGCTCAACGTCTGCAAGCCTGGCCCGGCGCGCATCGTAGAAGGCGTGGACCAGCGCCGGATCACGGCGAAACGCCTCGGGCGTGGCGACATCCTCGACCCGGTGTCCTTCCCACAGACCGTCGGCGCCGCGGAAAGTCGCAAGGCCGCTCTCCGCCGAGATACCGGCTCCAGTGAGGATCACGATGCTTTCGACGGCCATGGCCGCTCTCCAATCTTCGACGGCCGATGTCTGAAAACCTCACTGTTCTCAATCCGATGAATTGCAGATAAGCACGGAATGCCTCAAAGGCCGGTGATGGGTGGAGGTTCGATGGCCGACAAGGACCCGTGTTCGCGCGCGTTCGATGACATTTCGGCAGAGGTATCGACTGGAGGGGGCGTCGCGGCGTCGCTCATCGGCCAGATGGACTGGTCGGACTCGCCACTCGGACCGCATGGAGGGCTGGCCGCAAAGCCTGAAGACCACAGTCGCCGTGATCCTTCCCGCGGACGCGCAGATCGTCCTGTTCTGGGGGCCGGAGTTCATCGCGCTTTACAACGACAGCTATGCGCCGACGATCGGCGACAAGCATCCGCGCGCGCTTGGCAGGCCCGCCAAGGAAAGCTGGAGCGAATTGTGGGACGACCTTGGCCCGTTGCTCCAAAGCGTTCGCGACACCGGCCAAACGGTCACCGCCAGGGACCGTCCCTTCCGCATCGAGAGGCACGGTTACCTCGAAACGGTCTTTTTCGACATTTCCTATTCGGCAGTTCCCGACGAAAGCGGCGCAGTCGGCGGCGTGCTTTGCATCGTCCGCGAGACGACCGAGCATGTTCGTAGCGATCGCAAGCGCCTGGAGCTCGCGCTCGGGGACAGCGAGCAGCGTTTCGAGACCGTGTTCGAGGGCGCCAGCGTCGGAATGATCGAAATCGATTCCGAGTGGCGCATCCTGAGCTCCAACCCGGCCTATCGCGAAATCACCGGCTATTCCGCCGATGACCTGGCCGGCATGGACTGCCTCGCCTTCACGCACCCCGAGGATGTCGAGCGCAGCCGCACCGAGCTCGGCCGATTGCATGAAAGCGGAAGCCGGGTTTCGTTCGAGAAACGTTACATCCGCAAGGACGGCAGCACTGTATGGATCCGGAGCAACATTGCCCGGATCGGCGACGGCTCACGCTTGCTCAAGATCGTCGAAGACATCGGCGAAAGACGCCGCGCCGAAGAAGCGCTCGAATCCGAGCGGAATTTTCTCGAGACGTTGAACCGGGTCGGCTCCGCGCTCGCCGGGGAGCTCGACCTCGAACGCGTCGTGCAGATGGTCACCGATGCCGGCGTCGAGCTCACCGGCGCGCAGTTCGGGGCCTTCTTCTACAACGTCGAGGATGCCGCCGGGGAGAGCTATACGCTCTACACCCTGTCCGGCGCGGACCGCTCGCAGTTTGAGCCGTTCGGAATGCCGCGCAACACGCAGGTGTTCGGACCCACCTTCAGGGGTGAGGGAATCGTCCGTTCGGACGACATCACCGCCGATCCCCGCTACGGGCACAATGCCCCCCACCACGGCATGCCCAAGGGCCACCTGCCGGTCGTCAGCTATCTCGCAGTTCCCGTCATGAGTCGGACCGGAGCTGTGATCGGCGGCCTGTTCTTCGGCCATCCTGACCATGCGCGGTTCACCGAGCGGCACGAGCGCCTGATCAAGGGCCTTTCCGCCCAGGCGGCGATCGCCATCGACAATGCCCACCTGTTTCGGGAGGCGCAGGCGGAAATCGAGCAGCGGATGAATGCCGAGCAGGCCCTGACCGTCCTCAACGAGACCCTCGAAAGCCGTGTCGCCGATGAAATCGAACGCCGCTCCAGCGCCGAGGAAGCGCTTCGCCAGGCGCAGAAGATGGAGACGATCGGCCAGCTTTCCGGCGGCATCGCCCACGATTTCAATAATTTATTGCAAATCATCCAGGGCAATTTGACCATGCTCCGCCATTCGCTGCCGCCCGAGCAGCAGAAATGGCATCGCTGCGTCGCGAACGCACTGACGGGAACCGAGCGTGCCGCCGCGCTGACCCAGCGCCTGCTCGCTTTTTCCCGCCGCCAGCCGTTGCGCGCCAAGGCCGTCGACCTCAACCGCATGATTACCCGATATGCGCGAGCTTCTTCACCGCACCATCGGCGAGACCATCGAGATCGAGACGGCGCTGGAAGACGGGCTGCTTGCCGCGCAGGTGGACGAGAACCAGCTCGAGAATGCGATCCTCAATCTCGCGATCAATGCGCGCGACGCGATGCCGGATGGCGGCAAGCTTCGCATCGAGACGAGCAGCGCTCGCATCGACGAAGATTATGCGGCCGTCCACCCCGAGGCCAAGCCTGGCCGGTACGTGCGGGTAGCGGTCATCGACACCGGAACCGGCATGAGCCCGGAAATCCTCGCCCGCGCGGTCGAACCCTTCTTTACCACCAAAGAAGTCGGCCAGGGCACCGGCCTCGGCCTCTCCATGGTCTACGGGTTCGTGAAGCAGTCTGACGGCTTCCTCGACGTTCCACTCGACCGAGGGCAAGGGCACGGCCATCGAGCTCTTTCTTCCTCCCGCCAGGAGTCGCGCCGAAGATGGTCCTGCGGGCAGCGAAATCTCCGAACTTCGCCGCGGCAAGGGAGAAACCATTCTGGTCTGCGAAGATGACGAGGACGTGCGCGACTTCTCGACGGCGACGCTTCGCGAGCTTGGCTATGTCGTGCACGAGGCGAGGAATGCGGCGGAGGCTCTCGACGTGCTCCGGCAGACCGGCGACGTCGACTTGCTGTTCACCGACGTCGTCCTCCCGGGCGGCGCGAACGGCGCCCAGCTGGCCCGGGGCGCACGCAAGCTCAGGCCGGACATGAAGGTGCTGCTAACGACCGGCTACGCCCGAAGCGCGTTGGACGATGCCGATGTCGAGCCGGCGCTGGAGCTGATCTCCAAGCCGTTCTCGGTCGAACGGCTGGCAATCCGGCTTCGCCAACTGCTCGACTAAGCGGGATGACCAAGGGTCGCATCCGTGTCGGCATCGGCGGCTGGACCTATCCGCCCTGGCGCGAAACCTTCTACCCTGACGGCCTGCCGCAGCGGCAGGAGCTCGACTACGCGTCGCGGCAATTCGGCGCGATCGAAATCAATGCCACCTTCTACGGCCGGCAAAGCCCGCAAAGCTGGGAGAATTGGGCAAAGGCAGTGCCCGACGGCTTCGAGTTCGCGATCAAGGGCTCGCGCTATTGCGTAACCCGCCCGAAGCTGGCCGACGCCGGAGAGGGGATCACAACCTATTTCGCGCAAGGCATGACTGCACTGCGTGAGAAGCTCGGCCCGGTGCTGTGGATGCTTGCCGCGCGCCGCAAGTTCGATCGCGAGGACATTGCCGCCTTTCTCAAGCTGCTTCCGCTCGACATCGGCGGCATTCCGCTTCGCCATGTGATCGAGCCACGTCACGAAAGCTTTCGCGACGAGGCCTTCTTCGCGCTGTGCCGGGACCATGATGTCGCGATCGTGTTCGGCGACGACGACGAATTCCCCTGCATCGACGCCGACACCGCAAGCTTCGCCTATGCCCGCCTGCAGCGGATGCGCGAGGAGGTTCTGACCGGCTATGACGACGACGCGCTCGACGCTTTCGCCACGCGGGCGCGCCGCTGGCGGAAGGATGGCCGGGACTCCTATTTGTTCATGATCAATGGCGCCAAGCTGCGTGCACCGGCAGCGGCGCTAGCCCTGCAGGAGCGGCTTGGCTAAGCCGGTGCGATGAGCGCCACCGACCTGCCTGTCCGCATAGCGCTGTTCGCGCCGAACGGCCGCATGGGGAAAGCCATCGCGTCAGTCGTCGCGGACGATCCGGCTTTTGTGATCGATAACGATAATGGCGACGTTCTCATCGACTTCTCCGCCCCCGACGCGCTGCCCGAAAGCCTTGATCGATCGCTCTCCGCCGGCATCCCGATCCTCGTTGGGACGACCGGCCTCGACGACGACGCCATTCAGCGTATTGCTGAAGCGGCGAAGAGCGTAGCGGTCCTGCGGGCGCCGAACACTTCGCTTGGCATTGCAGTGCTCGCCGACCTGGTCGAGCGCGCCGCCAGCGTCCTGGGGCCCGACTGGGACATCGAGATCGCCGAGACCCACCACCGGATGAAGGCGGATGCACCGTCGGGCACCGCGTTGCTGCTCGGGCAAGCGGCCGCGCGGGGCCGCGGGGCGTCGCTCGACGGCGAGTTCGGCCGCGCTGGAACTGGTCTCAGCCGCAAGCGGGGAGCGATCGGCTTCGCCTCGCTGCGCGGCGGAAGCGTCGCGGGGGATCACGACGTGATGTTCCTTGGCGACAAGGAGCGGCTGATCCTGTCGCACAGGGCGGAGAACCGGCTGATCTTCGCGCGCGGTGCGCTCGCCGGCGCCCGGTTCCTGTCGGCAAGCCGGCGGGACTGTATTCCATGCGGGACGTCATCGAATTGCTGTGAGCGGCGCCGGGGTGGAATTGCATGGCCTAGCGCGGCGGCTGGGCCTGTTCGACGCGACCATGCTCGTCATGGGCGGAATCATCGGCTCGGGCATTTTCGTCAACCCGGCCGAGGTCGCGCGGCACGTCGACACGCCGCTGCTGATCGTCGGGGTCTGGGTGCTCGGCGGCCTGGTGGCGCTGATCGGGGCGCTGGTTTACGCAGAGCTGGCCGCGCGGCGCCCGGCGGTGGGCGGACAGTATGCCTATCTTCGCGATGCGTTCGGGCCGCTTCCCGCCTTTCTCTATGGCTGGTCCCTGCTTTTGGTCATCCAGTCGGGCGGAATGGCCGCGGTTGCGATCACCTTTGCCCGCTACTTCGGAGACATCACGCATCTCGGGATGCCCGACAGCATCGTGGCGGTCGCCGTGCTCGCGCTCCTGACGGTGATCAACTGCTTCGGCGTGCGGTCGGGAAGCAATGTCCAGAGCGGGCTGATGGTGCTGAAGATCCTGGCGATCGCCGCCCTGGTGATCGTCGGGCTGATGGCCCCTTCCGCCGCGGAGCCGGCGCGCGGGGCGTCGCATTCGGCGGGAATTGGCGGTGTCGGCGCGGCCATGACGGCTGTCATGTTCTCCTACGGCGGCTGGCAGACCTCGAGCTTCGTCGCCGGTGAAATGCGTAATCCGCAGCGGGACCTGGCCCGCGGCTTGCTGCTTGGGGTCGCCGGCGTGGTGATCCTCTACACGGCCGTCGCTTTCGTTTGCGTCCATGCGCTCGGCCCCGCCGCGCTTGCCGCTTCCAAGACTCCGGCCAGCGACGTCATGCGCGCGGTGACCGGCAGCAAGGGCGCAACCTTCATCGCCATCGGCATCGCCATTTCGGCACTCGGCTTTCTCAGCCAGGGCATGCTGACTGCGCCGCGCGTCTATTTCGCGATGGCCGAGGATCGCGTCTTCTTCCGCAGCCTCGCGGCGGTCAGCGAGCAAAGCCGCGTGCCGGTGCTCGCCATCGTCTTGCAGGGGGTTGCCGCGGCAGTGATCGCCATATCCGGCACCTACGGACAGATCCTGAGCTACGTCGTGTCGGTCGACTTCATCTTTTTCGGCCTGACGGGCGCGGCCCTTTTTGTGTTCCGGCGCAAGTTTGCGGAAGCGCACGACGGATTTTCGGCGCCTGGTCATCCGGTGACCACCGCATTGTTCGTCGCCTGCTGCTTCGCCGTCGTGGTTGCCACGGTGGCCAACGCGCCCGTCAACAGCCTGATCGGTTTCGGCATCCTGCTGCTCGGGGTTCCCGCCTTCCTCTACTGGCGCAAGGCGAACGCGTCGTGAGCGACGGCCGCGCGATGCAGTCCGACTATATGCACTGGGCGAAGTTCCATCCGCCCGTTCGCTATCCGCTGACTGGAAGCGAAGTGCCGCACGTCCGCATGGACGCGCTGCCATGGACAATCGCCGACCTCGACCTCGATGGCGCCAGCCATCCCCGCTACCGGCCGTTGCGGGAGGCAATCGCCGCTCGCTACGATGTTTCGCCCGAGCAAGTGGTCGCCGCCGACGGCACCTCGATGGCCAACATGCTGGCGATGGCGGCGCTGGTCGCGCCAGGCGACGAGGTGCTGATCGAGCATCCGGCCTACGAGCCGATGCTCGCCGCCGCGAGCTTCCTCGAAGCAAGCATTCGCCGCTTTGAGCGACGGCCGGAGGACGGCTTCCGCCTCGATCCTGCAACCCTCGACGCGGCGATCACCAGACGCAACCCGTCTTGTCGTCCTCACCAATCTGCATAACCCGAGCGGCGTCCTCGCCGGTGACGGGGAGTTGGCCGCCGTCGGCGCGATCGCCGGCACCCGGGGGGCGCGCGTTCTGGTCGACGAGGTCTATCTCGACGCCGCCACGCCTCGCCCGCGGAGTGCGGTCCATCTCGGTCCCGAGTTCGTCACCACCAGCAGCCTGACCAAGGTCTACGGCCTCAGCGGCCTGCGCTGCGGGTGGATCCTCGCCGAGCCCGCGCTTGCCGAGCGCATCTGCCGCCTCAACGACCTGTTCGGAGTCAACCAGGCGCATGCCGCCGAACGGCTGGCCTGCATTGCCTTCGAGCGCATCGACGAGGTGCTCGGCGACAGCCCTGCCCTGCTCCAGCGCAACCGCCGTCTGTTCAACGCCTTCCTCGCAAGGCCGCGACGATCTCCACTGCTCGCCGGCACTTCATGGCCTCACCGCCTTCCCGCGCTGGCTGGGCGGCGACACCGAGCGGCTCGATACGTTCCTGCGCGATCGCTACGACACCGCAGTGGTGCCAGGCCGCTGGTTCGAGATGCCCGACCACTTCCGAATCGGTTTCGGCGTGCCGACGGAGGACTTCGCCGAAGCCCTGTCTCGCCTCGCCGCAGCGCTCGACGACCTTAGATGACGCGCGACCAGGTCTTCGAGTTCTTCCGGCGGCTGGCCGAGGCGAACCCCTCGCCGACGACGGAGCTCGACTTCAGCAATCCCTACACGCTGCTGGTCGCCGTCGTTCTTTCCGCGCAGGCGACCGACTCCAGTGTCAACGCCGCAATGGGACCGGTCTTCGCCGAGATCACCACGCCGGAGCAGATGCTGGAGCTCGGCGAGGATCGCCTGCGCGACGCGATCAAGACCATCGGCCTGTTCAACACCAAGTCGAAGAATGTCATCGCGCTCAGCCAGGCGCTGATCGACCGCTTCGGCGGCGAGGTGCCGCGCAGCCGCGAGGACCTTCAGTCCCTGCCCGGAGTAGGCCGCAAGACTGCCAACGTCGTTCTCAACACGGCGTGGGGCGAGGAGACCTTCGCGGTCGACACCCACGTGTTCCGCGTCTGCAACCGCACCGGCCTGGCGCCCGGCAAGACGGTCGACGACGTCGAGGCCAAGCTCGACAAGATCGTGCCGCAGCCGTTCCGCCGCGATGCGCACCACTGGCTGATCCTGCACGGCCGCTACACGTGCAAGGCGCGGCTTCCGGAATGCTGGCGCTGCCCGGTGATTGACCTCTGCCGCTACAAGCCCAAGACGCCGCCGCCGGAGGAGCGGGCTAAATCCACCGCCGCTCGAACCGCGAGCCGAGGCCCGTCAGCAGCTCGTACTGCGAAAGGCCCGACTGCTTTGACGCCGACGGCAGGTCGTAGTCGATCTCGACCCAGTCGCCCTCGCTGAGCTCCCGCGCAGCGTCGCAGCCGACAGCGATCAGGTCCATCGACACGCGACCGAGGACCGGTAGCGCGAACTCGCCGGCGAAGGCGGAGCCGGTGGACGAGAAGCCGCGCAGATAGCCGTCGGCATAGCCGATATTGAGGATCGCCGCCTCGGTGTCCTGGGCCGCAACGAAAGTCGCGCCATAGCCGCAGCTCTCGCCGGCGCGGATCGTGCGGCGCTGCACGACCTGTGCTTCGACGCGGCAGACCTGGCGGATGGCGCCTTCGGCTTCGCGCCGCGGAATGCCGCCGTAGAGCGCAAGGCCAGGCCGGACGAGATCGAAGCTGTAGTCTCGGCCGAGGCAGATGCCGGCGGAGTTGGCGAGGCTGTAGCGACGGGCCGGGACGGTGGCCGCGACCTCGCGGAAGCGCTGCAGCTGCACAGCATTCATGTCGCTGTCCTCGTCGGCGCAGGCGAGGTGGCTGTGGAGCGTGTCGATGGCGACGCCGTCGAGAGCGCCGACCTCTTCCCGCCGCAGACCGAGCCGGTTCATCCCGGTGTCGATCATGATGTCGCAAGTGCGGCCGGACGCGATCTCCTTCCACCGCGCGACCTGTTCGATCGAGTTCAGGCACGGGCGGGCGGAAAGCGCGCTCGGCATGTCATCCGGCCCCATGCCATGAAGCACCACGAGGCTCGAGCCGTCCGGCAGCTCTCCAAGCGCGTCTGCTTCGGCCCACGTCGACACGAAGAAGTCGCGGCAGCCCGCCATCGCCAGCGCGTCGACGGTCTCGCGCGCGCCCAGCCCATAACCGTCGGCCTTGACGGCCGCTCCAGCGGCAACGCCCGCGCGCTCTGCAAGCCAACGCCAGTTCGCCTGGATTGCGGATCGATCGACGGTCAGGCGCAGCGGACGGTGCATGCGCCTCGCCGTACTGGCCGCTTCACTCCGCGTCGAGTTGCGCCTTTGCCTGCTCCCAATTGCGTCCGTCGAACTGCTCGATTGCAAGGTCGAGTGGCTCGTCGAGGCAATTCGCGTTCACGCTCCACGCGTCGGGATGCGACCGCGGCTGGTAGAAGCTCTTCACCCCGCAATGCCGGCAGAACAGATGCTCGGCCGCACCCGTGCCGAAGCGGTAGCTGCTCAAGGCGTCGCGCCCGGTCACCAGCTCGAAATCCTCGTGCGGCACGATGACGTGCAGGAACCCGGTCATCCGGCACACCGAGCAATTGCAGTCGAGCGCGGCCACCGGCGGCTCGGGCACCTCGGCCTCGAACCGCACCGCGCCGCAGTGGCAGCCGCCGCGCGATCCTTCACTCGACCGTACGCTCTTCGCCAGGTTGCGCGGCTGGTCGACGTCGGTGCCCTTGAGCACCGCGACGTGGTAGGCGAGCAGCTGCACCGGCACCGCATAGACCAGCGGCGCGATCAGCGGGTGGACCTTGCGGCATCTCGATCGTCGCCATGCAGCCCTCGCCCGCCTCGGCGATGCCCTTCGGCGTCGGTGATCAGCACGATCTTGCCGCCGCGCGCGCGCACCTCCTGCATGTTGCTGACGGTCTTCTCGAACAGCGGGCCGGACGGCGCGAGGACGATCACCGGCACCTTATCGTCGATCAGCGCGATCGGCCCGTGCTTCATCTCGCCGGCGGCATAGCCTTCGGCGTGGATGTAGCTGATTTCCTTGAGCTTCAGCGCGCCTTCCAGCGCCAGCGGATAGTCCGGGCCGCGGCCGAGATAGAGCACGTCGCGCGCCGGCGCGATCAGGTGCGCCATCGCGGCGATCTCCTCGTCGTGGCCGAGCGCCGCGTTGAGCGCGGCCGGCGCTTCCTGCAGGTGGCGCGACGATCTCGCTGCTCCTCCTCGCGCGCTGAGCCGCCCCTTGGCGCGCGCGAGGTTGGCGGCGAGCGCGGCAAGCACCGCGAGCTGGCAGGTGAAGGCCTTGGTCGAGGCGACGCCGATCTCCGGCCCGGCATGGGTCGGCAGCAGCAGGTCGGCCTCGCGCGCCATCGAGCTGGTCGGCACGTTGACCACGACGGCGATCCGCTGGCCCTGCGCGCGCGCGTGGCGCAGCGCGGCGAGCGTGTCGGCGGTCTCGCCCGACTGCGAGATGAACAGCGCCAGCCCGCCCGGCTCCAGCACCGGCTCGCGGTAGCGGAACTCGCGACGCGACATCGATGTCGACCGGCACGCCGCGCGAATTGCTCGACCCAATATTTGGCGACCATGCCCGGCATAGATAGCTCGTGCCGCAGGCGACGATGGTGACGCGCTCGACGCGACGCGAGGTCGGCATCGGCGACGGCAGCGCGACCTCCCCCTCGAACGGCCGGACGTAGGTCTGGAGCGTCTGGGCGACGACGATCGGCTGCTCGAAAATCTCCTTCTGCATGAAGTGGCGCGTAATTGCCCTTCTCGACCGGCGCCGACGACGCGCCGGATTCGACGATCTCGCGCTCGACCGGCCGGTTGTCGCGGTCGAAGATCTCGATCCTGTCGCGGCGGACGACCGCCCAGTCGCCCTCGTCGAGATAGGCGATGCGCTGGGTCCAGCGGCGCCAGCGCGAGCGCGTCCGAGCCGAGATAATTCTCGCCCTCGCCATAGCCGACGGTCAGCGGCGCGCCCATGCCGCGCGCCGATGATCAGGTCGGGATGGTCGCGGAACAGGAAGGCGATGCGCGAAGGCGCCGTGGAGCCGCGGCAGCACCGCGGCGACCGCCTCCTGCGGCGACGCGCCGCGCTCGACCTCGCGCGCGACCAGATGGGCGACGACCTCGGTGTCGGTCTCGCTCTCGAAATTGCGGCCCTCGGCGATCAGCTCGTCGCGCAGCGGCTTGAAATTCTCGATGATGCCGTTGTGGACCAGCGCCACCGGCCCGACGATGTGCGGATGGGCGTTGCCGACCGTCGGCGCGCCGTGGGTCGCCCAGCGCGTGTGGGCGATGCCGATCGCGCCGTGCGAGCGGATCGGCCGCCAGCTCGCGCGCCAGATTGTCGAGCTTGCCCTCGGCGCGGCGCCGCTCGAGCTCGCCGTCGATCGATCGTGCAGATGCCGGCGCGATCATAGCCGCGATATTCGAGCCGCTTAGCCCGTCGAACAGCCGCTGCGCGACGTCGCTTTCCGACAATCCCGACGATTCCGCACATCGACTCGGTCCCCACTCGCCCGACGGATCCTCGACGTCTAGCTCGACCTGAATGGCGACAGTACGGACGTTTCACTGCCGCGCCGCTTCGCTTTCCGGCGTCATGCCGCTCGCGGAAGCGCTTGGCCCAGCCGGCGATGCCCTTCTGCTCGCTGCGCGCGAGCGCGAGGCTGTCGGCCTCGACGTCGCGGGTGATGACCGAGCCGGCGCCGACGATCGCGCCCGTCGCCGATCGTGACCGGCGCGACCAGCGCGGTGTTCGAGCCGATGAAGGCGCCCGCGCCGATCATCGGTGCGATACTTGCCGAAGCCGTCATAATTGCAGGTGATCGTGCCCGCGCCGATGTTGGCGCCGCGCGCCGACCTCGGCGTCGCCGACATAGGACAGATGATTGACCTTGGCGCCCTCGCCGACGTCGGCCTTCTTGATCTCGACGAAATTGCCGACCTTGGCGCCTCTCGCCGAGCCGCGGTGCCCGGGCCGGAGCCGCGCGAACGGGCCGATGCTGCGCCTCGCGCCGATCGTCGCGCCCTCGATATGGCTGAAGGCGTGGATGGTCGCGCCGTCGGCGACTCGACACGCCGGGGCCGAAGACGACGTGCGGCTCGACCGTCACGTCGCGGCCGAGCTTGGTGTCGAAGGCGAACCACACGCTTTCCGGGTCGATCAGGGTCGCGCCGTCGTCGCAGCGCCTGCTCGCGCCGGCGGCGCTGCCATTCGAGCTCGAGCTGGGCGAGCTCGGCGCGGCTGTTGACGCCCGCGGTCTCGTACGGGTCGCCCTCGATCACCACCGCCTCGCGGCCCTCGGCGGCGGCGATCATGACGATGTCGGGCAGATAATATTCGCCTGCGGCATTGTCGTTGCCGACCTCTGCCGAGCCAGCGGAACAGGTCGGCGCGCGCGGACCGCCATCATGCCCGAATTGCACAGGCGGACCGCGCGCTCCTCCTCGGTCGCGTCCTTATATTCGACCATCTTGGCGATGCGGTCGCCCTCGCCGAGGATGATCCGGCCGTAGTTCGCGGATCGGCCGGGCTGGAAGCGAGCACCACGACGCCCGGCGCATCCGTCGCCGTCGAGCCGGTCGAGCATCCGCCGCAGCGTCGCCGGCTCGACGAACGGCGTGTCGCCGTAGAGGATCAGGACGCCCGTCGAAGCCGGCGAGCGCCGCCTCGGCCTGCTGCACGGCATGGCCGGTGCCCTTCTGCTCGGCCTGGATGCGCGATCGCGACCGCGGCCCGGCGAGCGCCGCCTCGACCTGCTCGCGGCCCTTGCCGACGACGACCACGCTGCTTGTCGGCGCCCAGCGCGTCGACGCTGTCGAGCAGGTGCAGCAGCATCGGCCGGCCGGCGATCGGGTGCAGCACCTTGTGCGTATCGGACCGCATCCGCGTGCCCTGGCCGGCGGCGAGGATGACTGCGGCGAAACGGCGCTGGTCGGTCATCGGCGCGAGCAATGGCATGGCGCCGTGTCCAGCGCCAGCCTCCGCCGGGGCCTTACCAGGCCGTGTACGCCTCGTTGCCGACGAAGCCGAACTTGTGGACCTGCTCGCGATTGAGAAGGCCGAGCACGTCGGCCACCGCCGAGTAGCGCGCCTCCGCCTGCGGATGGAGATGCAGTTCGGGAACGGGCTGCATCTGCTGGGTGCGGGCGAGGTCGTACTTGAGGGCGTCGCGCGTGATCGGCTGTCCATTCCACTTGCAGCCCGCCGACCGCGGTGATCTCGAGCAGGTTGGCGGTCGGTTTCGGCGGCGGCGCCGGGACCGGGCGCGGCAAGTCGAGCCGAAGGCTGTGCGTGTTCGGCGGAATTGTGATGATCAGCATCACCAGGAGCACGAGGAGAACATCGATCAACGGCGTCGTGTTGAGGTCGACCATTGGGTCGGACTGATCGAGTGCCAGGGAGCGAGCAGCCATCGGCGCCTCCGTCTGTTGATGGTACAATATATCATCAATGCGTAAGCTGGTCAAAAGATGCGTCGATGCCAAAGAAAAGGGCGGCCCCAAGGGAGCCGCCCTCAAACGTCGTCCAGGCTGGCGAGCCTAGAAAATGTTCATATAATATTCGTTGCCGACGAAGCCCATCTTCTGGACGTGGGCCTTCTTGGTCACGGCCAGCACCTCGTCGACCAACTCATAGCGGGCGGTCGCTTCCGGCTGCAGGTGAAGCTCCGGGATCGGGTTCATCTGCTGCGTGACGTCGAGATACTGGCGCAGCTGCGTCAGGTTGACCGCGCCACCGTTCCACAGCACCTGGTCCAGCGGCCGTAATGACGATCTTGTTCTTGTTCGGCTGGACCGGCGGCGGCGGCGCGTTGGTGCTGCTGCGGCAGGTCGAGCTTCACCGCGTGGGTCTGCGGCGGGATGGTGATGATCAGCATGATCAGAAGCACCAACATGACGTCGATCAACGGCGTCGTGTTGATTTCCATCATCGGTTCGCCGGAATCATTGTCGCTGGTGGTTTGCATCGACATGGTTAGAATTCCTGACTAGCGAATGGCATTAGGAGTTCGGCGTCGGCCCGGGCTGGGAGATGAACCCGACCCGCTGGAAACCGGCTTCCTGCATGGTGATGACGGCAGCGCCGATGCACTTGTACTGGGTGTTGATGTCCCCGCGGATGTGCGCTTCGGGCATATTGTCTTCGTTGATGTTCTGGACCCCGCCGACCGCCTTGATCTGGTCTTCCAGCTTCTTGACCGCGCGTTTGAGTAACTCGTGCTGGGTCACCTTGGTCATGTTCCAATAGACTTCGCACGTGCCGCCCGCGCCGTTGCGGACGGTCAGAGAGACGTTCTCCGGCTTGGTCTGGGTGACCTCGTAGCGGACCTTCGGCAGCTTGACCGGAATCGTCTGGATGACCACCGGCACGGTGATCAGGAAGATGATCAGCAGCACGAGCATGACGTCGGTCAGCGGGACGACGTTGATGTCCGAGATGGGCCTCTTCCTCGCCTTCTTTGATTACTGTTCCTGCCATTCGGCCGGTCTCTTTCTTTGATGTCGGTCGAGGGAGGCCCGCCCGCCAACGCTCGGCGCGCGGACCTTCGCTCGATGTTACCGAACGGTCGGGTTGGACTCGGCGCCGGTCGCGGTGCTGCCGGTGCGCAGCGGCTCGTTCGACGCTCTCGTGCCAGTCGGCCGCCTTGGCCGCAGGCGCAGCGGCGCCGCCCATGCGCGGCTTCACCGCACCGCCCGACATCATGTAGCCGTGGAGGTCGTTCGTGAACGCCGCCAGATCCTCCATGATCGTCTTGTTGCGGCGGATCAGCCAGTTGTAGGCAAGCACCGCCGGAACCGCGACGACGAGGCCGAGCGCGGTCATGATCAGCGCTTCACCGACCGGACCGGCGACCGTCGTGATCGACGCGTCGCCCGACGAACCGATCTTGATCAGCGCGCGGTAGATGCCGACGACGGTGCCGAACAGACCGATGAACGGAGCGGTCGAACCGACCGTCGCGAGGAAGGCGAGACCCTCGCCGAGACGCGAGCCGATCGCGCCCTGGCTGCGCGCCAGGCTGTTCGACATCCAGTCATGCTGGTCGACCGGGTCGGTCAGCTTGCCGTGCTGCTCCTGCGCCAGGAGCGCGTCGTCGACGATCGAGCGATAGGCGCTGCGCGACTCGAGCTTGCCCGACGCATCGCGCAGGTTCGGCGAGTTCCAGAAGCTGGAGCGCACCTTGCGGCCCTGGGAGATGATCTTCTGCTGCTGCATCAGCTTGGTGAAGAGGATGTAGAACGAGAAAACAGACATGCAGGCGAGAATGATGAACACGCTCCAGCTGATCACGCCGCCCTCGTGCAGGGCGTTCATGATTCCGAAGTCGGTGTTGCTAGGGGGAGGCGCTGCTTGCATCGCTTTGATTTCCTTCTGAATGCTTCAATATGCCAAAACTGGAGCCGGTTATTGCTGCGCGAGCCGCCAGACGACCGACTGCGGGAACGTGCCCGACGTCGGGTTGCCGCTGCTGTCCTCCGCGGGGCTGAACCGCGCCCGTGACGACAGGATCCGGCAGGTCGCCTGATCGAGCGTTCGCGAGCCGCTCGACGACGTGACGCTGCAATTGCTCACGCGTCCGTTCGGACCGACGGTGAGCGACACCCGCGTGGTGCCCTGCTCGTTGTTGTCGGCCGCGCTCGGCGGATAGTCTTCCCCGGTGATCAACCCCTGAAGGTTGCCAACCACGCTCTTCGGCTGGGTTTGCCGAGGAGGCGGCGGCGGCGGCGGGGCCGGCGGCGCGCGGCTGATCACCGGCATGACCGGAGCCGGCGGCGGCGGAGTCTGCTGCTGGACTACTGCGATCGTCGGCGGCGGCGGCGTGTTCACCTGCACCATCGGCGGCGGCACCATCGGCGGCGGCGGCACCTTCGGCATGTCCTTCGGCGGTGGCGGCGGCTGCTCGGGTGGCGGCGGCTGCTCTTCGACGTCGAAGGTCTTCAGGTCCGTCGCGGCCTTTTTCAGAACATTGTAGGCGAGGCCCGTGATGATCGCGTATCCAATGATGAACTGGATGACGACGACGAGCACGATCGCCACTGTCCGGTTGCCGCTGATCTCTTTGCGTTGGGCGTAGGACATTAAGCCGCAATTCTCCTCGAATTGCCGTGGGGAGCCACGGCCGGACCGGGCGATTGGAAAGGCGCCAGGTCCGCTTTACTGAACGACCGATGTGTCAACGTATCATCGGCACGAAAGGGGGCATCCTCTATCCAAGCCTCAAAGGCGGCGCAATGGATTTTGTTCCACTTGCGCAAAGCTGAAATCCGGCATCGTTACCAGCCGATTTCAGCCGTGCGGCCACGCTCCTGCGAATGACGCGATCTCCACCCCGACCGCCTGCGCGTCGGGATAGACGTCGGGTTTCGCCATCCGGAGGCGCAACGCTTTGACCCCCCTAAACGCTGCAATTCGCTCGAAAATGGCGTGAGCGAGCGTCTCCTGGAGATTGTAGCGCGTGGCTGCGGCAAGCTCGCGAACCTCGGACCGGACGAAGTCGTAATTCCAGGCGCGCGCCGGGTCGTCATCGGCAGGAAGGCTTGAATCGTCGAGCCAGATCTCGATCGTCACCAGAAGCCGCTGCGGCGCCCCGATCTCGAAATCGTGGAACCCGATATCGGCCATGACTTCGAGCGAGTCGAACAGGATTCGCGACGATCGCACCCGCAGATGATCGGGAACGAGCCCGCGAAGGGCCGGTTCGGTACTCGTCATTTTCCCTCCAGGAATTGAACGTCGCGACCCAGGCTCCAGAACCGCTGCCCGGAATCAAGCAGAAGGACCTGACCGGTGACGCACCGCGCCGCGATCAGATAGCGAAGGGCAGCCACGATGTCCGCGGGTTCGACGCCGCGTCGAAGCGGATTGGCCGAATGCATCGCTTCGAAATTCTCCTCGCTCTGGCCGGGTGAGCGAAGAACGAGGGCGGGCGCAATGCCGTTCACGCGAATGCCGCGTGGTGCAAGGGCGCGGGCAGCGAGCTCGGTAAGCCCGGCAAGCGCCTGCTTCGACAAGGTGTAGCTGAGGAAATCCGGGTTGGGCGCCGCAAGCTTCGAATCGAGCAGATTGACGACCAGGGCGTCCTCGCCGTCCTGCCCTGCCGCGAAGCGCTCGATCAGTTGCGCCGGCGCGCGGACGTTGACCGCCATGTGGGCGTCGAACTTGTCCGCGTCGAAGCTGCCGAACGCATCGAACGCGAATCGCGCGGCGTTATTGACCAGCAACCGCACCGGCGGGAGGCCCTCGGCGGCCGCGAAAATGCGGCCCTCGCGCGTCGCGATCGGCAAGATCGGCAACCACTTTCACGCAGCCGCCCGGCACCGGGTCACCGGGGTCGTGGACGTGAGCGACGACAGTCCATCCATCGCCGGCAAGCGCCGACGCGACCGCGGCCCCGATGCGCTTGCCGGCGCCGGTGACAATCGCGGTTCGGGGGGCGCGGTTCTCCATCGTCATTGCAAGCGTAGCGAAGCAATCCAGCCGCGGATACCGGATTGCTTCGTCGCTTCGCTCCTCGCAATGACGAGCCGATGCCGGAAAGCAATCCTCCCATCGACCTGCGCGGGCTCAGCCTCGCCGAACTCGAACGGATGTCGGCAGAGCGGCGGCTGCCCCCAGTCGATCGCTGGGACCCGCCGCATTGCGGCCATTCCGGGATGCGCATCGCCCGCGATGGGACCTGGTACCACCACGGCTCGCCGATCGGCCGGCCGGCGATGGTCCGGCTGTTCTCAACCGTCCTGAGACGCGAACCCGACGGGCGGCACGTGCTGGTCACGCCGGTCGAGAAGCTCGACATCGACGTCGACACGACCGCCTTTCGGGCAGTCGAAATGACCAGCGAAGGCGAGGGCTCCGGCCGGCGCGTCGCCCTGCGACTGGACAGCGGCGACCTCGTGATCGTCGGCCCGGACCACCCGCTGAGGGTCGTCGAAGCCGGCGATGGCCCCTCCCCCGCGTCCTCGTCCGCCACGGGCTCGAGGCCGAGCTCGCGCGGCCGGTCTATTACGAGCTTGCCGAATTGGCGCTCGCGGGCGGCGAGACACCGCCCGGCGTCTGGAGCGACGGCGCGTTCTTCCCTCTGGACGCGCCGAAATGACGCTCGCGGATCGCCTGCGCGCAGCGCTCGCGGCCGATGCCGTTCTTCCGCCGCTTGAGGGCGACCTTCCCGACTTGCGAGCCGACGCAGCGACGCCCGCCGCGGTGCTCATCGCCATCACCGACCGGCCCAATCCCGGCGTCCTGCTGACGGTTCGTCACGAGCGCTTGCGGACGCACGCCGGGCAGATCGCCTTCCCCGGCGGGCGCCTCGATCCCGGCGAGGACGCCGATCGGCGGCGCCTTGCGCGAAGCCCGAGAGGAGCTCGGGCTCGATCCGTTCGAGCGTCGATGTGGCGGGCTCGATCGCACGCTACCGCACGGTAACCGGCTTTGTGATCACGCCAGTCGTCGGCGTCATCGCTCCGGACCTGCCGCTCCGGCCGCATGAGCCCGAAGTCGCCGACTGGTTCGAGGCTCCGCTCGCGTTTCTGATCGATCCCGCTAACCACTTCCGCCGGAGCGCGCTGTTGCATGGCGTCGAGCGCCACTATTACGAGATTCCTTGGGAGGGTCGGAGGATCTGGGGAGCGACGGCCGCAATCATCGTCAACCTGTCGCGGCGGCTGCAGTGGAGTTGAGGCTGGACGCGGCCAAGTGGCGCGCGCTGCCTGGCGCCGCGGCCGTGCTCGACGCGCTCGGCGCCGACAAGGGCCTTACCCGCTATGTCGGCGGCGCCGTGCGCGACGAGTTGATCGGCCTCCCCGTCAACGACGTGGATCTCGCCACCCGAATTCTGCCCGACGAGGTCATTCGTCGGCTCGAGGCTGCGGGGACCAAGGCCATTCCGACCGGCATCGATCATGGCACCGTCACTGCGGTCAGCGACGGCCATCCGTTCGAGATCACCACGCTGCGCCATGACGTCTCGACCGACGGCCGCCGGGCGACCGTCGCCTTTACCGACGATTGGCAGGCCGACGCCGCCCGCCGCGACTTCACGATCAACGCGCTGTTCGCCGACGCCAAGACCGGCGAGATCTTCGATTATTTCGGTGGCCTCGCCGATCTGGCCGAGCGCCGGGTCCGCTTCATCGGCGAGCCACTCCAGCGCATCGCCGAGGACCATCTGCGAATCCTCCGCTTCTTCCGCTTCCACGCCCGCTTCGGCGCCGGCGAACCCGATGCGGCCGGGCTGGATGCCTGCACCGCCCGCGCCAATGATCTCATGGCTCTCGTCGCGGGAGCGCATTGCGGACGAACTCCTGAAGCTGCTCGCCTTGTCCGCGCCCGCGGCGACCGTTGGAATTATGCTCCAGCGCGCGATCCTGCGGCCGGTCCTCCCCGAGATCGAGCCGGAACGCCTGTGCGATCTCGAAGCGCTGATCGCCAGCGAGCGCGCTGCCGGCGTGGCTCCGGACCCGCTGCGCCGATTGAGTGCCCTCCTGCCCCGCGACGCGGCCATCGCACAGGAAATTGCCGCCCGGCTCAAGCTCTCGAAGAGGGCGCAGCAGCGGCTCGCCTGCTCCGCGAGCGAGGACCTCGACGGTTCACCCGACGCGCTTGCCTACCGCATCGGCGTGGATTGCGCGGTCGACCGCCTCCTGCTCGCCGGCAGAACCGCACAAGCAGCCGGCTTGCAGCATTGGACGAAGCCGATCCTTCCAATCGGTGGTGGCCTGCTAATCGCCCGCGGCCTGCCCGAAGGACCGATCGTCGCGCGCACCTTGCGGCGTATCGAGGACGAGTGGGTCGATGCCGGATTCCCGGGGGGCGAGACGTTCGAGGCGCTGGTGAGCGAGGCGCTCCGCTCCGCGATCTAAAGCGCGACTCCGGTCGGGACGGCGAACGCGGTCGAAGGAACAGTCGCGGGCTTGATGTCGGGGAGCCTCGCCGGAACCCGTCCAAGCTCGGCATAGCGCCCGAACAGCTGCTCGAAATGCTCGTCCATGGTTCGGGCGTCGCGGTGATGGACCGCCCGCGCGTGCTGGAGTTCGGGCCCGCCCGTGGCGAAAGCGGTGATCGCGCGCGCCAGCGACTGCTCATCACCGGACCGATAGACTGCGCCGGCGCCGGGCACGAGCTGGTCGATCGCCGCTCCCCGGTCGGGAACAATCAGCGGCAGCCCGCTCGCCCGAGCTTCTGCGGCCGCCATGCAGAAGGTCTCCGCTTCGCAGCCGTGGACGAGCGCGTCACCGCTTGCGAGCAATGTCGCAAGCTCTGCCCGCTCGCGGATCGGCGGCAGCACCGCGACGCCAGAAGTCCGCGCGGCCAGCTGTTCCAGCCGCTGACGACGGGGACCGTCACCGACCAGGATGAAGCCGACCGGCGCCTGCTGGCGGGATGCGCCCACCGCCTTGATCACCATGTCCCAGCGTTTTTCCGCAGCGAACCGGCCGATCCCGATCAGCAGCACCGCCGATGGGCTCAGGCCAAGCCGGGCGAGGAGGTCGCGGCGCAGCTCCGCCGACCGGTGCAGTGGCGAAAACAGTCCGGCTTCGACCCCCATCGGGATCGTCTCGACCCGGCTCAGCCCCTGATTGCGCAAACGGCCGCTCAGTTGACCGTTCGCACAAACGACGAGGTCGAACATGGTGTCGAGACCGCGAAGATGGCTCCAGAAGCGTCGGAACCAGCGGTCGATCGTGGGGATCGGCGCCAGCCGTCCGAGCAAGCGATACGCATAAGCGGAAAGCGGGTCGGCGTGCATGATTAGCGACCGGCTCGCCGCACCCTGCCAGCGGCCGACCATGGTTGCGCTCGACCAGGGAGAGGACGCCTCGACATGGTCGGGCCGCCACTCGTCGAGCGCCCGGTGAAGCGCCTGTTCGTCGCTGAAGTAGCGATAGCGGCGATCGACCGGCAGCGTCGGCGCCGGAATGGTCGCGAGGTACCCGCCCGGAGCACGCTCGACGACGCTGTGGTCTTCGCCCGGAGCGAGCACGATCATCTCGTGGCCGAAGCGCGCGGCGGCTTTCAGCTTGGCTTCGGCATAGGTGCGCACGCCGCCACCCTGGGGCGAGTAGAATGCACAGACGTCAACGATCCTCATCGGCCACTGGAAGCGGCGAAACGGCGGAGCACATCAAGTGAACTTTTCGTCATTGAGGCGGCAATGTCTGGCGCTGCGGAGCGTCCGCGACCACATCCCGCGGCAATGACTTCGAAGCGCCTCCCGCACCCTGCTCGTCTCCATCCACGACGTCTCTCCGCGCTTCGAGGGGGAGGTCGACCGACTGCTCGACCTGCTCGCCCCCCACGTCGGCGAGCGGCTGGCGATGCTGGTCGTTCCGAACCACTGGGGCGACTTTCCGATCGTTCCCGGGTCTCCCTTCGCGGGTCGGCTTCGGCGCTGGGCCGACCAGGGCGTCGAGATGTTCCTGCACGGCTATCTTCACCGCGACGAAGCAAGCCACGACGGCCTGTCCGACCGCTTTCGGGCGCGGGTGATGACCGCCGGCGAAGGCGAATTCCTCGGCCTGTCGCGGGACATCGCGATGGAACGCATCCGTGACGGACGCAGCCTCATCGCCGACATCATCGGGCGCGACGTCGATGGTTTCGTCGCCCCCGCCTGGCTGTACGGGAGAGGCGCGCTCGATGCGCTGGAGACATGCGCCATGCCGCTTGCCGAGGATCACTGGCGCGTGTGGTCTCCCGCCGAACGCCGCAACCTTGCCCGCGGGCCGGTCATCACCTGGGCGAGCCGGACCCGCGCGAGGCTCGCCTCATCCCTCGCCGCGGCCGCCGCGCTGCGACGGTTGCCGGTGCCCGTGCTGCGGGTCGGCGTTCACCCGCCCGACTGCCGCCATCCGGCCCTCGTCCGAAGCATAGAAACGACGCTCGCTGTCACCGCGCGTGGCCGACGCGTGGCGCGCTATGGAGACCTGCTCGGAACGGAATTGGAGCCGCGGCGGACCCGCCCCGCCGCCAGTGAGTTGGCGTAATGGACAGAAGGAGGAAACGGCCAATGATCACCCGAACCGCAACCGCTCGCTACGAGGGCATGGGCAAGACCGGCAAAGGCAAGCTGTCCACTCAGTCGGGAGTCCTGTCCGACCAGCGCTACGACTTCAACACTCGCTTCGAGAATGCGCCCGGCACCAACCCCGAGGAGTTGATCGCCGCGGCCCACGCCGGCTGCTTCACAATGGCGTTGTCCTTTGCGCTTGCCGGGAAGGGCATCACCGATGGTTCGCTGGAAACGACCGCCCGCGTTCAGCTCGACCAGGACGGCCCTGGCTTCAAGGTCAGCCGCTCGGACCTGGAGCTTCGCGCCAACGTGCCCGGAATCTCCGACGACGATCTGCGCGGGCTGGCCGAAGAGGCCAAGGCGAACTGCCCGATCTCGAAGCTTCTGAACGCCGAGATGGACCTCAAGGTAACGACGGCCGCCGAAGCCTGAGCGATCCGCTCAGCGGCTGCGCGACTTCCAGTATTCGAGCGCCGCATTCCGCCTCGAGCGGCTTGGCGAAATAATAGCCCTGGCCCGGACGCGCAGCCGAGCGTCGCCAGCGTCGTTGCCAGCTCGACCGTCTCGATCCCCTCGGCGGTCGTCGACATGCCGAGCGCCTCGGCGAGGCTGAGCACCGCGCGGACGATCGCGACCGCGTCCGGATCGACCATCATGCCGGAGACGAAGCTCTTGTCGATCTTGAGCACGTCGATCGGCAGCCGCTGGAGATAGGCGAGGCTCGAATAGCCGGTGCCGAAATCGTCCATCGCGACGGTCGCGTCGAGCGCCTTCAGCGCGTCGAACACGCGCGTCGCGCGGGCCGGGTCCTGGACGATCGAGCTTTCGGTCAGCTCGAGCGTCAGCCGGTCGCCGGTAAGGCCGCTCGACTTCAGGGCGCTTGCGACGACCTCGGCGATATCGTCGCGCGCGACCTGGATCGCCGACAGGTTGACGCCGACATAGAGCGGCAGCTTCTCGCCCGCCTTGCGCGTCCCAGTCGGCGAGCGTCTGCGCGGCCTTGTCCATCGCCCAGCGGCCGAGCTGCAGGATCAGGCCGGATTCCTCGGCGACCGGAATGAACTCGGTCGGGCTGATCTCGCCGCGGTCCTCGTGGGTCCAGCGCGCCAGGGCCTCGAAGCCGGCGACCTCGCCGGACTTGAGGTCGATCAGCGGCTGGTAGAACAGCTTGAGCTGGTCCTTGTCGAGCGCCCGGCGAAGCTCGGTCTCGATCGAGAAGCGGCGCCGCGCCTCGGTCGCCTGCTTGGGCTCATAGACCTGCGGCCTGCCCGGCGGCCTTGGCCTGCTTGACCGCGAACTGGGCGTTGCGGAACAGCTCCTCGGGGTCCTGGCCGGCATGCATCAGCGCGACGCCGATCGCGCATTCGACCCGGATTTCGAGCTCGGAGAGCTTGAACGGCGTCGCCATCACCTGCTGGATGCGCTCGGCGGCCTTCAGCGCATCCTCGACGCCGCGGCGAAGCGAGACCAGGACGCCGAACTCGTTGCCGCCGGTGCGGGCCAGCACGTCGCCGGCGCGAAGCGCGAGGATCAGGCGGCGGGCGAAGGTGATCAGCAGCTCGTCGCCGGCAAGGCTGCCCATCGATTCGTTGATCCGGCTGAAGCGCAGCATGTCGACGACCAGCACGGCATGCTCGAGGTCGCGCGCGACGTTCTCGCCGGCCTTCTCGATCGCTTCGGTGAACGCGAGCCGGTTGGGCAGGCCGGTCAGGCTGTCGCGCAGCATCTCGGCGCGCAGCGTGCGCTCGGCCTGGACCTCGACGGTGCGGTCGACGACGCTGAGCAGGCAGCGCGGACGCCGCGCCTTCGCTGCGCGGCAAGCGGCGCCAGCTTCAGCTCGGAAGAACTGCGACGAGACGCCTTCGCCGTCGCTGAAGTCGAGCTCGCCGACGGTGTCGTTGCCGTCGAAGAAGCTCGTGAAGCAGCTCGGCGATCGGCCCGGCCTTCAGGCAGTCGGCCTCGTTCCAGTCGAGCGCGGTGCAGGTCGACAGCCGGACGGTTTCGACGAAGCGGCTGTTGTGCGCGGCGACGCTGCAGCGCGCCGTCGGTCGTCGCGCTCGATGATCGCGGCGGCGATCGGAAGCGCGTCGAGCAAGCCGATATCGTCCGCCGCCGCGAGGTGCGGTGTCGCATTCAATCTGTCCGTCCGCCGGTGCCTTGGACACGCTCGCCGGCCGGGTCGCTGCAGCCTGCATGCCTGCCGTCTATGGCGCGAGAGGGGTTAATTCGAGTATCTTTCTCTGCGCGCTATGTAACGGTTGGTTAACGCAGTTGGTTCAACGCTCAGGCAAAGCGATTGCTGCGCGGGAAGCCGATCGGCGGCATCCGGCCGGCCGCGCCGCGCGCCGCGCGCCACGGCGTCAGGTCGGTCTCGGTCCGCACCCGGCCGCTCTCGCCGCCAAGCGCCCAGCTGAGGCCATCCGCGAGCGGGAAGGCGATCGCGTCCGCAAGGCCGCCGTCGCGGTAGCGCTGCAGGGTCACGCCCTGCCCGCGGCCAGCTCGGGAAGCTCGGCCAGCGGGAAGACCAGCATCTTGCGGTTCTCGCCGATCACCGCGACCGCGTCGGCGCCGTCCGGAATCGGCCGGACGACCGCGACCCGCGCGCCCGGCGCGGACGTTGACCAGCTGCTTGCCCTTGCGGGTCTCGGCGAGCGTCGCCTCGCCGCTGGCGACGAAGCCCTTGCCGTCCGACGACGCGACCAGCAGCTTCATCTCGGCGCGGGCGATCGAGCAGCTGGACGATCTCGACCTCGGCATCGAGGTCGATGAACAGCCGCACCGGCTCGCCGAAGCCGCGCGCGCTCGGCAGCTTGTCGCCGGCGAGCGTGTAGACCCGGCCGTTGGAGGCGAACAGCGCCAGCCGGTCGGTGGTCTGGGCGTGGAAGTGGATGAACGGCCCGTCGCCCTCGCGCCACTTGAGGTCGGCGACCTGCTCGAGCGCGAGATGGCCCTTCATCGCCCGGATCCAGCCGCGCTGCGACAGGATGACGGTGATCGGCTCCTTCTCGATCATCGCCGACCAGTCGATCTCGCGCGCGACGCGCCGCCTCCTCGATCCGCGTGCGCCGCTCGTCGCCGAACTTGTCCTTGAGCGCGTGCGAGGTCCCTCTTGAGCCGGCGCCGCTGGCGCGGCCCGGCTCTCGACCAGCTTGACCAGCTCCTCGCGCTCCTTGGCCAGCGCGGCGCGCTCCGTGCCGATCTCCATCTCCTCGAGCTTGCGCAAGCTGACCGCAGGCGCATGTTGAGGATCGCTTCGGCCTGCCGGTCGGACAGCGAGAATTCGGCCATCAGCACCGGCTTGGGCTCGTCCTCGCCGCGGATGATCTCGATCACCCGGTCGAGGTTGAGGAAGGCGATCAGGAAGCCGTCGAGCAGCTCGAGCCGGTCGTCGATCTTGCCGATCCGGACCTCGCTCCGGCGGACCAGCACCTCCATCTGGAACGCGAGCCAGGCGCGCAGCGCCTCCTTGAGGCTCATCACGCCCGGCGTGCGCGTCGCGTCGAGCACGTTGAGGTTGAGCGGGAAGCGGATTTCGAGGTCGGTCAGCCGGAACAGGCTTTCGAGCAGCAGGTCGGGATCGACGGTCCGCGCCCGCGGCTCGAGAACCAGGCGCACCTGCTCGTCGCTTTCGTCGCGCACGTCGGCGAGGATCGGCAGCTTCTTGTCGGCGATCAGCTGGGCGATCTGCTCGATCAGCTTGGCCTTTGGCACGCCGTAGGGGATTTCGCTGACCAGCAGGTGCCAGCCGCCGCCCTTCTCGCGCTCGACCTCGATCCGCGCGCGCAGCCGGAACGAGCCGCGGCCGCTGACATAGGCGCGGGCGATCGTCCTCGTCGTCGACCAGCACGCCGCCGGTCGGGAAGTCCGGTCCCTTGACGAACTGCATCAGCGCGCGGTCGTCGATCTTGGGATTGTCGATCAGCTTCGATCGCGGCGTCGATCAGCTCGCCGACGTTGTGCGGCGGGATCGAGGTCGCCATGCCGACCGCGATTCCGCTGGCGCCGTTGGCGAGCAGGTTGGGGAACAGGCCGGGAAAGACCTCCGGCTCCTCTTCCTCGCCATTGTAGGTGGGCCGGAAATCGACCGTGCCCTCGTCGAGCCCGGCCATCAGCTGCATCGCGATCGGCGTCAGCCGCGCTTCGGTGTAGCGGTAGGCGGCGGCATTATCGCCGTCGATGTTGCCGAAATTGCCCTGGCCGTCGACCAGCGGATAGCGAAGCGCGAAATCCTGGGCGAGGCGGACCATCGCGTCATAGACCGACTGGTCGCCGTGCGGGTGATATTTGCCGATGACGTCGCCGACGACGCGCGCCGACTTCTTGTAGGCGCCGGCGGGATCGAGCCGGAGCAGCCGCATCGCCCAGAGCAGGCGGCGATGGACCGGCTTCAACCCGTCGCGGACGTCGGGCAGCGAGCGGGCGGTGATCGTCGAGAGCGCATAGACGAGATAGCGCTCCGACAGAGCGGCGTCGAACGGGGTGTCGATGGTGGTTGAGGCAAGGTCATCAGGTTGCATTGCGCCGGCTTAGCAACACGCCTGCGTCCGCGTCACGCGGACTTTGCATGGTTCGCTTCTTAGGACCGTGTTTGCCAAATTAAATCAGCCGTTTGTCGAAAACAGCCTGCCGACCTAAAAGAGCCTCCTTAGCTCGGACCGTCGAATTGTTCGGCTCACTTGGGGAGGGTATTTCGTGCTCATTCGATCGCTGTTTTCGCGCGTCAGCAGCGCTGCCGTTGCAATCGCCATCGTCGGCAGCAGTGCCGGCGCGGCAACGGCTCCGGCGACGCCGGCGGTCAACGGCTGGGGCGTGCGTCTCACCGACGTCAAGCCCGACCCGGCGATCAAGTACGGCACCCTTCCCAACGGCATGAAATACGCGATCATGCACAATTCGACTCCCAAAGGGACGGCGTCGGTACGAATCCAGTTCGCGTTCGGCTCGATTGGCGAAGGAGAGAACGAGCGCGGCCTTGCCCACTTCATCGAGCATATGGCCTTCAATGGTTCGACCCATGTGCCCGAAGGCGACATGATCAAGATCCTGGAGCGCCAGGGCCTCGCCTTCGGTCCCGACACCAACGCCCAGACCGGCTTCGACACGACCACCTACATGCTCGACCTGCCGAAGGCCGATGCCGAGCATGTCGACACCGCGCTGTTCCTGTTCCGCGAGGTCGCCAGCGAAGTGAAGTTCGACCCCGCCGCCGTCAACCGCGAGCGCGGAATCATCCTCGGTGAGGAGCGCGCGCGCGACAATTTCCAGCTTCACCAGATCGTCGACAGGCTCGGCTTCGAGGTGCCGCAGACCCCCTACCCCAATCGCATCCCGATCGGCCTCGACGCCGTCCTCAAGACCGCGTCCGCGGACACCATCCGTAGCCTCTATCACCGCTATTACCGGCCGGAGAATGCGACCCTGGTGTTCGTCGGCGACGCCGATCCGGCCGTTGTCGAGGCGAAGATCAAGAAGACCTTCTCCGACTGGAAGGGCGTCGGCACGGCCGGCGCTCCGCTTCCGCGCGGCAAGGTCGATCTCGCGCGGCCGGAGGCGTTCGACACCTTCGTCGACCCGGCGGTCACCACCACCATCAACTACGCCATTGCCCGGCCCTGGCGGGACCCCGCCGATACCCTCGCCGAGCGCCGCCACAGGATCGTCGACGCGGTCGCCACGGCGATGTTCAACCGCCGCCTGCAGAAGATCGCCAATACCCCCGGCTCGCCGCTCCTCAACGGCGGCATGGGCACGAGCGAGGAGAAGGACGCCGCGCTGATGAGCTCGGTCGCGGTTACCGCCAAGGACGGCGCCTGGAAAGACGGCGTCTCGACGCGTCGAGCAGGAGCTTCGCCGAGCGCTTCAGTACGGCTTCACCGCCGGTGAGTTGAAGAGCCAGATCACAAACATCACAGGCGCGCTGCACACGGCCGCGGCCCAGGAAGACACCCGCTCCAACCAGTCGCTTGCAAACGCGATCCTCAGCGTGGTCGACACCGACAAGTTCGTCTCGACGCCCAAATTCGCCTCGGCAGAATTCGACTCGGTCGCCAAGACTCTGTCGCTGGCGGAGGTCGACGCCGCCTTCCGGAAGCTCTGGACCGGAAGCGCGCCGCTGATCCACGTCAGCAGCAAGCAGGACATTCCTGCCACGCAGCTCGCCGCCGCCTTCACCGCGAGCAAGGCCGTCGCGGTCGCGGCGCCCAAGGACAATGCTGCCGAGGCCTTCGCCTACAATAGCTTCGGAACCCCCGGCAGGGTCGTCGACGACAAACGGATCGCCGACCTCGGAGTCCGTACCGTCCGTTTCGCCAACAACGTCCGCCTCAACATCAAGAAGACGCCATTCGAAGCGGGCAAGGTCCGCTTCGCCGTCCGTCTCGGGGACGGCGTCCTCGACTTGCCGAAGGACGAGCCCGGCCTTGCCCCGATGATGACCCTGACCTCGGCGGCCGGCGGCCTCCAGAAGCATTCGCTCGAGGAACTGAAGGAGCTGTTCGCCGGCAAGGCGATCTCGGTCGGCACCATCGTCGATGACAATGCCTTCATCGCGTCCGGAGCGACGACCCCGCGCGACCTCGGCCTGCAGATGAAGGTCAGCGCCGCGTATCTGCTCTCTCCCGGCTTCCGCCCCGAGGCGACCGACCAGTGGGCGAACGCATTGCCGATCGTCGAGAAGCAGATCGAAGCGCAGCCGGAGGCGGTCGATGCGGTCCGCGTCCCGATCCTGCTCGCCAATGGCGACGCCCGCTTCGGAATGCCAGACGAAGCCGTCCTCTCGAAGCGGTCGTTCAGCGAGGCCAAGGCGGCGCTTGCGCCCGTGATCGCCTCGGCCCCGATCGAAGTCACGATCGTCGGCGATGTCGACGAAAATGCCGCGATTGCCGCCGTTGCATCGTCGTTCGGCGCGCTTCCGACCCGCAAACTCAGCGACCCCGTCAGCGCAGCGGAACGCCATGCCGTGTTCCGCACCGACCGAAGCCCGATCGTCCTCACCCACGACGGGCCGCAGGACAAGGCGGTCGTCGAGGCGGTGTGGCCGACCACCGACGATTCCAATTACCGCGAGGAGGTCAATGTCGGGCTGCTCAAGGACGTGCTCGACCTCATGCTGACCGACAGCGTCCGCGAGACGCTCGGCGACAGCTACGGCGTTAGCGTCAAGAGCACCATGTCGGACACCTTCACCGGCTTCGGCTACATGTCGGCAAGCGCGGTCGTTGCGCCCGACAAGACCGACGAGGTCCAAAAGGCGATCGCCGACGCCGCGAGCGAGCTTCGCTCAAAGCCAATCAACGCCGACCTCCTCGCCCGCGCCCGCAACCCGGAGCTCGAGAAGGCCGACCGGGCGCATGAACGACAACGGCTTCTGGCTTGCCGCCCTTCCCAGGCGCAAAGCGAGCCCGAGCGGCTCGACCGCATCCGCGACCGCAAGAGCCTTCTGCAGTCGATCACTCCCGCCGATCTCCAGAAGCTCGCACAGAAATACCTCCAGCCCGCGCGGATGCAGCAGGTCAGGATCGTCAGCAGCAAGCTGCCACGACCGCCTCCCGCTAGAGCGGTCAATTGCGGACCGGGAGCGGCTCGCCTATAGGCCGCCGCTCCTTCCCTTCCCGTTGGAGTGACGCGCCAGCCGATGGCTCGCCGCCGCCAGATCTACGAGGGCAAGGCCAAGATCCTCTACGAGGGTCCGGAGCCCGGCACCCTGATCCAATATTTCAAGGACGACGCGACCGCGTTCAACGCGCAGAAGCGCGGCACGATCAGCGGCAAGGGCGTCATCAACAACCGCATTTCCGAGCATATCTTCACCTCGCTCGCGGCGATCGGCGTTCCCACCCACTTCATCCGCCGCGTCAACATGCGCGAGCAGCTGATCCGCCAGGTCGAGATCATCCCGATCGAGGTCGTGATCCGCAACGTCGCCGCCGGTTCGCTGTCGAAGCGCCTCGGGATCGAGGAAGGCACGCAGCTCCCGCGCACGATCATCGAATATTATTACAAGGACGACGCGCTCGGCGACCCGATGATCGCCGACGAGCATATCGCCTGCTTCGGCTGGGCGACGCAGGACGAGATGAACGACATCGCCGACATGGCGATCCGCGTGAACGACTTCCTGTCCGGCATGTTCGCGGCGATCGGCATCCGCCTGATCGACTTCAAGCTCGAATTCGGCCGCATCTACGACGGCGATTTCGCGCGGGTTATCCTCGCCGACGAGATCAGCCCCGACGGGTGCCGCCTGTGGGACATCAAGACCAACCAGAAGCTCGACAAGGACCGCTTCCGCCAGGACCTCGGCGGCGTCGAGGAAGCCTATCAGGAAGTCGCCCGCCGCCTCGGCCTGCTCCAGCCGGAGGAGGAATCCGCGGTCCTCGACCTCGACAGCCACAGGAAGAAGCGCGGCAAGTAACGACGCGGCCGTCAATACGGCACTTCAGGTTGAGGTGCCTCTGCACAATCCGACACGAAGACCGGTCCTCAAGCGGCAACTGTTCGCCTAAAGAGAGATTCGGGATCCAACGGCGCCGCTGCGCAAGCTGTGCGCCTCGCCATCTGCAATTTCCTCGACGCAGGACCTAGCCGGAGACCAGCCGACACATGTATTTGCTTTCGAACGATACTCTTCGAGGAACACGAAGCCGGTCCGTCGCTCCCCGACCACGAGAGTCTCGGGCGGACATTGTCGCAGCGCTTCAAGGCGTACGGTGCCGATGCGGATCGGAGCATCATTCAGCTCGTCACGACCGGAACGGCGTTCATCGCTCTCCTCATCGTAATGGGCGTCGCATCTCGCGGCCATTATTGGTTGACGCTGGTCCTGGCCGTCCCCACGGCGGGCCTGCTCGTGCGTCTGTTCATCATTCAGCACGATTGCGGCCACGGCTCGTTCTTCGCGTCTCGAAATGCCAACGACTTCCTCGGGCGCGCGCTGTCGCTGCTGACTCTCACGCCCTACGGCAGCTGGAAGGCCGGCCACGCCGCGCATCACGCCTCGACCGGCAACCTAGACCGCCGAGGCAGCGGGGATGTGGAGACGATGACCGTCGCCGAATATCAGGCGTCGAGGCTACTCAGGAAGCTTGGCTACCGGCTCTACCGCAATCCATTAGTGATGGTTCTGTTCGGCGCCCCGATCAACTTCGTGGTCCTGCAGCGACTGCCGACGGGGAGCGCGCTCCGCGACCGCAAACGGCGCAACAGCATCCTCTCCCTCAACCTCGCACTGATTGTCGCTTTCGGATTGCCGTGTGCCCTGTTTGGGCCCTGGCCCGTCCTGATGACCTATCTTCCGGTCATCGTCATTGGGTCCTGGGTCGGGAATTGGCTGTTCTACGTGCAGCACCAGTTCGAACAGACCCACTGGGAGCGCGGCGGCGATTGGGACTTCCACGTCGCTGCCATGGCCGGAAGCTCCTACTTCAAGCTTCCGCCGGTCCTGCAATGGTTCTCGGGCAACATCGGGCTGCACCACGTGCACCATCTCTGCAGCCGCGTTCCGAACTACCGGCTGCAAGCCTGCCTCGACGCCGCTCCGGAGCTGCACGGCGTGACCAAGCTCATCACCCTGCGTGAGAGCCTTGGGTGCTGGCGGCTGACGCTTTGGGACGAACGCCGGAATCTCCTGGTCGGCTTTCGCCACCTGAAGTCGCGGATCGCCTGAGGCGTTAGGGCGCACTGTCCTACCGCGCCCTGCTTGTGCTTAAGGGCAGCCGATGATCCGCAGCCCGGCCCTCCCCATCCGAACCCTGAACGACGGTTTCCGCGCCGGCGTGCGCGTGCGCACGCGTAGGACCGTGAACTTTGTGAACTTTCGCGCCTGATGAGCCTCCCCCGCACCCGGGTCGTCACGCTGAACGCGGCGCTCGGCCCGCTCGATTATCGCGTGCCGGACGGCATGCAGGTCGAGCCAGGCTCGGTCGTCGTCGCACCGCTCGGCCCGCGGCAACTGCTTGGCGTCGCCTGGGAGGCGGACCGACTTCCGACGCGAGGAAGTGGGCGACAACCGCCTTCGTCCGCTCGCCCGGCGTGCTCGGCGTGCCGCCCGATCGCCGCGCCGCTGCGCCGCCTGTGCGAGTGGACCGCCGATTATTACCTGAGCCCCCTCGCTTCGGTGCTGCGCATGGTGCTGCCGTCATCGGCGGCTCTGGAGGGTCCGCGGCAGCTCACCGAATACCGGCCGAGCGGTCTCGTGCCCGATCGCCTGACGCCGCAGCGCGAGAAGGCTTTGGCCGCGCTCGAAGGCCGGCAGGGCACCGTCCGAGAGCTGGCCGACCATGCCGAGGTCAGCGACACCGTGATGCGCGGCCTGGTCAATGCCGGCGCGCTCGAAGCCGTGAGCGGTCGATGCCGACCGTCCGCTCGCCCGCCCCGATCCCGATTTCGCGCCGCCGGACCTGAATGACGAACAGCAAGACGCTGCCGCGACGCTTGCAGCAAGCGTCGGCACGAGGCTTCGATCCCGTCCTGCTCGACGGAGTCACCGGCTCCGGCAAGACCGAGGTCTATTTCGAGGCGATCGCCGAGTGCCTGCGCCAGGGCAAACAGGCCCTCGTGCTGCTGCCCGAAATCGCGCTCACCGAACCGTTCCTGAAGCGCTTCGAGGCGCGGTTCGGCTGCGCTCCGGTCGCCTGGCATTCCGACTTGCGCTCGTCCCAGCGGCGCCGCGCCTGGCGCGGGATCGCCAGCGGCGAAGCGGCGGTGACGGTCGGCGCCCGCTCGGCGCTGTTCCTCCCCTATCCGAACCTCGGCCTGATCGTCATCGACGAAGCCCATGAGCCGAGCTTCAAGCAGGAGGACGGGGTCCAGTACCATGCCCGCGACGCCGCGGTGATGCGCGGCCTGTTCGAGGAAATTCCGGTCATCCTCTCGACCGCGACGCCGCCCATCGAGAGCCGCCACATGGTCGAGCTCGGCCGCTACCGCGAGGTCTCGCTTGCCGCAGCGCTTCGCCGGCGCCTCGATGCCCGAAATGCGGGCGATCGACCTCACCCAGGACCCGCCGCCGCGCGGACGCTGGCTGGCGCCGGAGCTGGTCCACGAGCTGGAGACCAACCTCGAACGCGGCGAGCAGTCGCTGCTGTTCCTCAACCGTCGTGGCTTCGCTCCGCTGACCCTGTGCCGCCACTGCGGCCACCGCTTCCAGTGCCCGAACTGCACCGCCTGGATGGTCGAGCACCGGCTGATGCACCGCCTCGCCTGCCACCATTGCGGCCACGTCATGCCGCCGCCGAGGCCTGCCCCGAGTGCGGCACCGAGGACAGCCTCGTCGCCTGCGGCCCGGGCGTCGAGCGGATTGCCGACGAGGTCGCGGCGCTGTTCCCCGAGGCGCGGACCGCCATCGTCACCTCCGACACCATCTGGTCGCCGCTCAAGGCCGCCGAGTTCGTCGGCGCGATGGAGGCCGGCGCGATCGACATCGTCGTTGGCACGCAGCTCATCACGAAGGGCTACCACTTTCCCAACCTGACCCTGGTCGGCGTCGTCGACGCGGACCTGGGTCTAGCCGGCGGCGATCTGCGCGCGGCGGAACGCAGCTTCCAGCAGATCCAGCAGGTCGCGGGGCGCGCCGGCCGCGGCGACAAGCCCGGCCGCGTGCTGGTCCAGACGCACGATCCCGAAGCGCCGGTGATTGCCGCGCTCGTCTCGGGCGACGCGCCGGGCTTCTATGCTGCCGAGACAGAGGCGCGGCGCGAGGCCGCAATGCCGCCATTCGGACGTCTCGCCGCGATCGTCGTCTCGGCGGAAGATGCGCTGGAGACCGAGGAGGTTGCGCGGAAGATCGGCCGCAGCGCGCCCGAGGTCGAGGGCATGGCGGTCTACGGCCCCGCCCCTGCGCCTCTCGCCATGCTCCGCGGCCGCCACCGCCAACGCCTGCTTGTCCATGCCCGCCGAAGCCTCGACGTCCAGGACGTCATCCGCGACTGGCTGGCCGCGAACGACTGGAGCAGCCGGGTGCGCGTCAGCGTCGACGTCGATCCCTACAGCTTTCTTTAGTGATGCTGGTCAGAACTACGCAATTTCAACAACCTCGTCTTGTTTCAATGCCTAAGGTCTTGCTAGCTAGGGTCGCTACCGGGGGAAATGTCACGTGCGTCGTCTGTCTCTGTTCGTCTCAATTCTTGTCTTCGCTTCACCGGCCCACGCCGAATGGTGGGAAGCGCGGACCAACCACTTCGTCATCTATTCGCAGGACGACGAGAAGGACACGCGCTCCTTCGCAACGCAGCTCGAGCGCTACGACAACGCGCTTCGGTCCCTGCAAAGCACCAAGTTCCAGCCGATCACGGCCGACTGGCAGCGGGTGACGATCTACCGCTATGGCGAAACCGACGACATTGGCCGGCTCGCCCATGCGCCGGGTGTTGCAGGTTTCTACAAGCCTTCGCTTGCCCCGGTTGAATTCACGCCGGTACGCGAATCGAAGCTTCTCGGAAGCATCGTGCGCAACGACAGCCGCACCGATCTCGACCCGAGGTCCGTGCTCTTCCACGAATATGCGCACCACTTCATGTTCCAGTATTTCCCTGCCGGCTATCCGAGCTGGTATATCGAAGCGTTCGCCGAAACCCTGGCAACCATCGACCTCAAGTCCGACGGCACCTTCCACCTCGGCAATCCGCCACAATACCGGTCGGATTTCCTCTTCCACGGCATGACGACCGTCACTCCGAAGAGCCTGCTCGCAAGCACCTCCAAGCCCGACTTCGAGGAATTTTACGCATACTATTCCGTCGGCTGGCTGATAAATCACTATCTGACGTTCGAGCCGCCCCGGAAGGGACAACTGCAGACCTATTTGCGGCTGGTCGACGACGGCGTTCCCTCCGGCGACGCTGCCCGAAAGGCATTCGGCGACCTCGACAAGCTCGACAGCGAGATCGAGCGCTACAAGAACAAGGGCCGGCTCTACGGCGCCGACGTGCGGCCCGCGAACATGGCTCCGCCGCAGGTGACGATGCGCAGGCTAAGCCCCGATGAAGAAGCCGTAATGAGCGTCAAGGTTCGCTCAAAAGCCGAAGTCAGCCATTCCGACGCGGGCGGTATCGCGGCGGATGCTCGCGACGTCGCCAGGCGATTCCGAACAGCTACCCCGTCCAACTGGAGCTTGCCGAAGCGGAGCTGGACGCCGAGCATCTGGAGGCGTCCGAGGCTGCGGCGGACAAGGCTGTGGCTCTTCAGCCCGAGGGCATCGACGGACTGATCGCCAAGGGCCGCGCAGTGTTCGAGCGGGGCAAGAAGGCAAAAGACAAGGCTCTTCTGGAACAAGCCCGGACCTGGCTCGCCAAGGCGCATGATGTCGATCCGCACCACCCCGCGCCGCTCCTCTACAATTACCTCAGCTATTTCTACGAAGGGGGGCCGATCCCCCAAAGCGCCCTCGTGGGACTCGAGCAGGCCTATCTCGCTGCTCCGCATTACGCCGACTTGCGCCTGATCCTGTCACGCCAGCTTCTGAGCGAAAAGAAGGGGCCGCTTGCCCGCGAAATCCTTCTTCCGCTCGCTCTCGACCCGCACGTGTCGAAGACCCGCAAGAACCTCCATGGAGTGATCGATCTGATCGAGGCGAAGAAGATACCGGAGGCCTACGACGCGCTCGCCAAGGAAATGGCACGGGAAGAAGAAGAGGCGAAGAAGGACGGCTAGGCGGCTCCATCCGTCTGCCCGCGGCGGCGCACCCACCACGGCTGCTCGACATGACCGCGATCGACCGCCTTCTTGAGATAGAAGAGCCCGAGCGCGGTCGCGCAGGACGAAGGCGATCACGGACGCTTCCAGGCCGAAGCCGCCGCCCGACAGCAGCACCGGTCCGTCAAGTCTGGCAGTCACCAGGCCATGCACCGTGAAGCCCGAGACCGGGACATCCCAGATGAATCCCTGGGTGACGTTCCAGGCGGCGTGGAAGGCCATGCACATCCACAGGTTGCGGGTCAGCATGTAGACGGCGCCGAGCAGCAGCCCGGCTTCGACCGCGATGAACAGGCTGGAGACCCAGGTCGCGTTCTGGTTGTCGATGTGCGCGAGCCCGAACAGCGCCGACGTCACGAGCAGCGCGAACCAGCTTCCGCCGAACTCCTCGCCGAAGCGGAACAGGACGCCGCGAAACCATCAGTTCCTCGCGGAAGCCCGGGCCGATGCCCATCGAGAACAGGATCGTCAGGAACGACCCCCACGTACCGCCGCCGGTGATGTGATAGACCCCGAGCAGCGCCGCGAGGCCGACGATCAGGCTGAAGATCAGGAGCCCGGCGAGGAGCCCGTGGGCGCCGTCGCGGGCAGCGCCCGCCAGCCGGAAGTCGTCGCGCGGCCACTCGCCGAGATGCCGGATGACGAGCTTGTAGCCGATAACGCTAAAGACGATTTCGAGGACGGTCGACGGGATGAGGTACGGGCCCGTCAGAAGCGCGACGAGATCGTCCTTGGTCGGTGCGTGCTGCAAATGGCCGCCGAGGCCGATGACCAACCCGATCACCGCTTCCGCGAGGAAGGTCGCCACGGTTAGCACGAGCAATGCGATGACCAGCGAGACGAGCGGAAAAGCGACGATCCGCCGCCACGTTGGCCGCGAGTCCGCGACGACTGCCTGGTTCACGAACTACGCCCCCGCTCGAAAATCCCGCTGGCCTACTCGCCGATGCGGGAGCGCCGGGCAAGCGGCTATTCGACCAGGGGCAACTCCGGCGATGCCGGCGAATGCCCTTCGGCCTCCAGAAGCCGGCGCTTGCGGTCGAGGCCGCCGGCATAGCCGCCGAGCGTTCCGTCGCTCCGGATGACCCGGTGGCACGGGATCAGCACCGCGACATGGTTGTCGCCGTTGGCCGTCCCGACTGCGCGGACCGCGCCGGGCTTGCCGATCGCGGCGGCGATTTGCGGCATAGCTGCGGGTCTCGCCCGGCGGGATTTTCCGGAGTTCGCGCCAGACCGCTTCCTGGAAGGCGGTGCCGGCAACGTCGATCGGCAGGTCGGCGCGCGCCAGCCGGCCGCTCTACCGCTGCAAGCGCACCCTCGACCAGTTCGCGCATCGAGCCGTCGTCCGCAACAATATTTGCCTTGTGGAAAAAGCTTGCGAAGCGATTCTTCGCTGTCGTCGAAGGTCAGGCGGCAAATGCCTTTGACCGGTCGCTGCAATCAGCATCGCGCCCGATCGGGCTATCGAACGTGCGTCCATCGGATCGTCTCGCCGCGGCCGCCGTCGCGCCATGCCGGATGGGGTCATTCCGAGCCTTTCCTTCGCATCGCTGTAGAAGCCGCTCGGAGCGGCATAGCCGGCATCGTACACCGCGTCGGTGACTCGGTCAGCTGACTTCAGCGCGGCTTCGCGTCCGGCGGTTGCGAAGCGCACGCGCATAGGCAGCGGGCGACACGCCGAGGTCGCGGCTGAACAGCCGCTGGAAATGATGCGGAGCATAGCCGACGGCGCCGGCAAGATCGGCGAGACGCTGGCGGCTCCTCCGCCTGTTCGATGATCGCAACCGCTTTGGCGATCGCTGCTCGGTCGCGGCCGACCTCGTCGGGCTTGCAGCGAAGGCACGGCCGATAGCCCGCGGCGCGCGGCTCGCTCGCCGGTGGCGAAGAACTCGACATTCTCCCGCTTCGGGCGACGCGCCGGGCAACTTGGCTTGCAATAGATGCCGGTGCTCCTGACCGCACCGATCACCCGCCCGTCCCAGGCCCGGTCGCGGCGCTCGAATGCTGCCCACGCGGTGTCCGCATCGATCGGCCTGCTCGCTGGTCATGCGGTTCCGATCTAGGCTCATCATGTCGCGCTGCAAGGCTGGCCATGCTCAACTCCTTCGTTGCTCGTCGGGCTAGCAGGGCGCGAGATCGACAGGCTTCCGCATAGCTTGCGGTCAAACCGGCATCCCATCAAAGAGGACGGATATGGGATCACTCAGAGTCGCCGCGCTGGTCGGGATCGCCGCATCGAGCATGGCCGCTGCCCCGGCGCCGAAGACTTGCGCGCCGTTGCGCCTGATGACCTACAATATCCGCCTGGCGCTCGAATCCGACGGGCCCAATCGCTGGGAAGCACGGCGCGACCAGTTCATCGGTCAGGTGCGGCTGATGCACCCGGCGATTCTCGGGATGCAGGAAGTGCGTCGCGGCGCAGAAGGCGGATCTCGAGCGCGGCCTTCCGGGCTACCGCTTCCTTGGCGTCGCGAGGGACGACGGACGGTCGGCTGGCGAGTTTTCGAACCTGGCGATCGACCGCAGCACATTCCGGGTTCAGTCGAGCGGGACATTCTGGCTGTCGCCGACGCCGGAAGTGCCATCGAAAGGCTGGGACGCAGCCTATCGCAGGATCGCCACCTGGGCGCATCTCGTCCGCCGGAGCGATGGCCGGCGCTTCCTCGCGCTGAACACCCACCTCGACAATGACGGCAAGCAGGCCCGGCTGAATGGGGCGCGGGAAATCCTCGCCTGGCTGCAAGCGCATCGGGGCGGCAGGGGAATCCATCGTCGATGACCGGCGACTTCAATTCGGAGCCCGGATCGCCTCCTTATCAGGCGCTCACCTCCTCGCCGCTCGGGCTCGCGGGATTCGCGGACGATTTCGCGCTCGCCGCCGGTCGGGCCGGAAGGCACGTTCAACGACTTCGATCCGCTGCCCAGGCAGAGCCAGCGCATCGACTATGTGCTGGTCGGCCCGGCACTCACGGTGGATCGTTATGCCGTGCTGTCATGGCATGACTTCGGCGGGCCGGACGGCGTCGGATCACTTCCCTGTCGTCGCCGACGTGGATGCCTGCGGGCCAACCCGCTAGAGCCGCCTTGCATCGCCGCGCACCCCTTGCTAGGGGCGCGCCAACCCATGGGGGCGTGCGGGGCTAAGCCTCGAAGCGCGCCCCGTTTTTCGCCTCGTTTTTCCTCGCACTGGGGGCGAGGCAATTTCCAGTTCTGGAGCTTTTCGCGCGTGGAGACATCCGGCGGCATTCGGGCCAGCTTAGCAGGGCGCTACGCGTCGGCCCTGTTCGACCTCGCCCGCGACCAGCGGCAGATCGACAGCGTCGGCCGCAGCCTCGATGCGCTCAGCCAGGCGCTGCGTCGATTCGAAGGATTTCGGCGAGCTGGTCGACCAGCCCGCTGGTCGTCGCGCGAGGAAGCCGGCAAGGCGTTCGCCGCGCTCGCGCCGCAGCTCGGCCTCGACCCGATCACCGACCAATTTCCTCGGCGTCCTCGCCCGCAACGGCCGCAAGAGCCAGCTTCGCGCGGTCATCCGCGCCTTCCGCCGCCTCGCCGCCGAGCACCGCGGCGAAACCACCGCCGAAGTCGTCACCGCGCGCCCGCTCAACGACGACCAGGTCGGCGCAGCTCAAGCAGCAGCTTCGCGCCCGCGCCGGCCGCGACGTCACCATCGACGCGACGGTCGATCCCGGCGATCCTCGGCGGCATCGTCGTCAAGCTGGGCAGCCAGCAGATCGACGCCTCGATCCGCACCAAACTCAACCGTCTCGCATCCGCGATGAAAGGCTAAGCATACCCATGGATATCCGCGCCGCTGAAATCTCCCGCGTCATCCGCGACCAGATCGCGAATTTCGACGCCGAAGCCGAGGTCTCGGAAGTCGGCACCGTGCTGTCGGTCGGCGACGGCATCGCCCGCATCTACGGCCTCGACAACGTCCAGGCCGGCGAGATGGTCGAGTTCGACAACGGCACCAAGGGCATGGCCCTCAACCTCGAGGCCGATAACGTCGGCGTCGTCATCTTCGGCTCGGACGCCGACATCTCCGAAGGCTCGACCGTCAAGCGCACCGGCACCATCGTCGACGTTCCGATCGGCAAGGGCCTGCTCGGCCGCGTCGTCGACGCGCTCGGCAACCCGATCGACGGCAAGGGCCCGATCGAGTCCACCGAGCGCCGCCGCGTCGAGGTCAAGGCGCCGGGCATCATCCCGCGCAAGTCGGTGCACGAGCCGGTGCAGACCGGCCTCAAGGCGCTCGACGCGCTGGTTCCGATCGGCCGCGGCCAGCGCGAGCTGATCATCGGCGACCGCCAGACCGGCAAGACCGCCGTCGCGCTCGACACCTTCATCAACCAGAAGGACATCAACAAGAGCGGCGACGAGAGCGAGAAGCTCTACTGCATCTACGTCGCCATCGGGCAGAAGCGCTCGACCGTCGCGCAGATCGTCCGCGCGCTCGAAGAGAATGGCGCGATGGAATATTCGATCGTCGTCGCCGCGACCGCGTCCGAGCCGGCGCCGCTGCAGTTCCTCGCGCCCTACACCGGCTGCGCGATGGGCGAATATTTCCGCGACAACGGCATGCACGCCGTGATCGTCTATGACGACCTGTCGAAGCAGGCCGTCGCCTATCGCCAGATGTCGCTGCTGCTGCGCCGCCCGCCGGGCCGCGAAGCCTATCCGGGCGACGTCTTCTATCTCCACAGCCGCCTGCTCGAGCGCGCGGCCAAGATGAACGACGAGCCATCGGCGGCGGGTCGCTGACCGCGCTTCCGGTCATCGAGACCCAGGCCGGCGACGTCTCGGCCTACATCCCGACCAACGTGATCTCGATCACCGACGGCCAGATCTTCCTCGAGACCGACCTGTTCTACCAGGGCATCCGCCCGGCGATTAACGTCGGCCTGTCGGTCAGCCGCGTCGGCTCGGCCGCGCAGACCAAGGCGATGAAGAAGGTCGCCGGCTCGATCAAGCTGGAGCTCGCGCAGTATCGCGAGATGGCGGCGTTCGCGCAGTTCGGCTCGGACCTCGACGCCTCGACCCAGCGCCTGCTCGCCCGCGGCGCCCGCCTGACCGAGCTGCTCAAGCAGCCGCAGTATCAGCCGATGCCGGTCGAGGAGCAGGTCGCCTCGATCTACGCCGGAACGCAGGGCTTCCTCGACACGGTCGAGGTGCAAGGACGTCGTCCGCTACGAAGCGGCGATGCTGAGCTACCTGCGCTCGGACAAGCCGGAGATCCTCGCCAAGATCCGCGACACCAAGGCGCTCGACGACGACACCGCGGCGGCGCTCAAGGACGCGCTGACCGAGTTCGGCAAGCAGTTCGCGCTAAGCATGGCCATGGCGAGTCTCAAGGCCCTCAAGATCCGCATCGGCTCGGTGAAGTCGACGCAGAAGATCACCAAGGCGCTGAACATGGTCGCCGCGGCGAAGCTGCGCCGTGCCCAGCAGAACGCGAGTCGCGGCGCGGCCCTATTCGGCGCGGATGACCGAGGTCGTCGGCTCGCTCGCCTCGCGGATCACGCCGGGCCCGCAGAGCCCGAAGCTGCTGACCGGCACGGGCAAGGACGACACCCACCTGATCATCGTCGCGACCAGCGATCGCGGCCTTGCCGGCGCGTTCAACAGCAACATCGTCCGCGCCGCGCGCCGCAAGGCCGACGAGCTGATCGCCCAGGGCAAGACGGTGCTGTTCTACATCGTCGGCCGCAAGGGCCGCCCGGTGCTCCAGCGCCTCTATCCGCAAGTCGATCATCGCCCAGTACGACACCAGCGAGATGAAGGCGCCGACCTACGCCGACGCGCAGGCGATCGCGAAGGACATCATCGACCGCTACGTGACCGACGGCATCGACGTCGTCCACCTCGCCTATGCGAACTTCCGCTCGACGCTGGTGCAGGAGCCGACGGTCGACCAGATCATCCCGGTCGCCGCCGCCGCGCCGACGGCGAGGACGCCGGCTCCGGCATCGCTCGCCGCGGTCGAATATGAGCCGGACGAGGAAGAAATCCTCGCCGACCTCTCCCGCGCAACATCGCGGTGCAGATCTATCGCGCGCTGCTGGAGAACCAGGCCGGCTTCTACGGCTCGCAGATGACCGCGATGGACAATGCGACGCGCAATGCCGGCGACATGATCAACCGCCTGACGATCCAGTACAACCGCCAGCGCCAGGCCGCGATCACCACCGAACTGGTCGAAATCATTTCGGGCGCCGAGGCGCTCTAACGCGAACCCGAAGGCAAGGAAGACAGACATGGCACACCGCCGCCGAACGAAGCAGCAAGCCCCGCGCCAAGAAGGCCGCCGCAGCCGCGACCGGCGCCGACCGCATCGCGACGCAGACCGAGCAACCTCACCGGCCGCGTCAGCCAGGTGATCGGCGCCGTCGTCGACGTCGCCTTCGAAGGCGAGCTGCCGCCGATCCTGTCGGCGCTCGAGACCGACAATGGCGGCAACCGCCTGGTCCTCGAGGTCGCGCAGCACCTCGGCGAGAACGTCGTTCGCACGATCGCCATGGACTTCGACCGACGGCCTGACCCGCGGCCAGGTCGTCAACGCCACCGGCTCGCAGATCCGCGTGCCCGTCGGCCCCAAGACGCTCGGCCGGATCATGAACGTCATCGGCGAGCCGATCGACGAGCAGCGGCCCGATCGGCAGCGACATGTCGGCGCCGATCCACGCCGAGGCCCCGGCCTTCGTCGACCAGTCGACCGAAGCCGCGATCCTGGTCACCGGCATCAAGGTCATCGACCTGCTCGCGCCCTACGCCAAGGGCGGCAAGATCGGCCTGTTCGGCGGCGCCGGCGTCGGCAAGACCGTGCTGATCCAGGAGCTGATCAACAACATCGCCAAGGGCCACGGCGGCGTCAGCGTGTTCGCCGGCGTCGGCGAGCGCACCCGCGAGGGCAACGACCTCTATCACGAGTTCCTCGACGCGGGCGTCATCGCCAAGGACGCCGACGGCAACCCGACGCCCGAAGGCTCCAAGGTCGCGCTGGTGTTCGGCCAGATGAACGAGCCGCCGGGAGCCCGCGCCCGCGTCGCTCTGTCGGGCCTCACCCAGGCCGAATATTTCCGCGACGTCAGGAAGGCCAGGACGTGCTGTTCTTCGTCGACAACATCTTCCGCTTCACCCAGGCGGGTTCGGAAGTGTCGGCGCTGCTCGGCCGCATCCCCTCGGCGGTGGGCTACCAGCCGACGCTGTCGACCGACATGGGCGCGCTGCAGGAGCGGATCACCTCGACCAACAAGGGCTCGATCACCTCGGTGCAGGCGATCTACGTGCCGGCCGACGACTTGACCGACCCGGCGCCGGCGACCTCCTTCGCCCACCTCGACGCGACGACGACGCTGAGCCGCGCGATCTCCGAGCTCGGCATCTATCCGGCCGTCGACCCGCTCGACTCCGTCAGCCGCGTTCTGACCCCGGCGGTCGTCGGCCAGGAGCATTACGAGACCGCCCGCGCCGTCCAGGAGACGCTGCAGAAGCTACAAGAGCCTGCAGGACATCATCGCCATCCTCGGCATGGACGAGCTGTCGCGAAGAGGATAAGCTGACCGTCAGCCGCGCCCGCAAGATCCAGCGCTTCCTCAGTCGCAGCCGTTCCACGTCGCCGAAGTCTTCACCGGCATCCCCGGCAAGTTCGTCCAGGTCGAGGACACGGTCCGCTCGTTCAAGGCGGTGGTGAACGGCGAGTACGACCACCTTCCCGAGGCCGCCTTCTACATGGTCGGCGGCATCGAGGAAGCGGTCGCCAAGGCCGAGAAGCTGGCGCAGGAGGCCTAAGCGCTGGCCGGCGACCTTCGCCTCGAAGACTGCGTCAACGACGTCTGCCCGTGGTCCGGCAAGCCGGTCAGCGCGGACAGCCCTGACGCTCTACCGGGGCGAGGTCGTCGGCTTCTGCAACACGGGCTGCCGCGACAAGTTCGAGGCGGCAACCCGCGCGTTCGACGCGAAGATTGAAGGCAAGCAGATAATGGCCGATCTGCATTTCGAGCTCGTCACGCCCGACCGGCTGGTGATGTCCGACGACGTCTACATGGTCGTCGTCCCCGGCACCGAGGGCGAATCCGGCATCATGGCCGGCCATGCGCCCTACATGACGACGCTGAGGGACGGCGAGATCGCCGTCTATCGTCGGCCAGGGCGCGCAGCCGGAGCGAATCCCGGTCACCGGCGGCTTCGCCGAGGTCAGCGACCGCGGCCTGACCGTGCTTGCCGAAAGCGCCGGGGCCTGAGCCGAAGCTGCCGTTAACCGGCATCTCCATCGGTTAGGCTTTTCTAAAAGTTTCGTCCCTATTCACCACCCCGATCTAGGCGAAAAACCGCATCGGGATGGGGAAGAATGAGCGCATTCGGCAAGCGGGGTGGGATGAGCGGCGGTGGCCGGCCGAACTTCGGCGTCGCCAAGCCGATGAAGGGCGCGCCCGGCGGATCCCAGTCTTCAACTGACATTCGCCGGCGGCGACCAGTTCCCGCCGCTCGACGACCTGACTCCGGCCGTCGATGTACCGACGTCCGACGGCCCGGCAGGCTGCCCCAATGGGGCGCGATGGACCGCCTCACCGCGCGCCAGAACGCCAGCGGCGAAGCCGGCAGCAGCAAGGCCGAAGGTTTCGAAGCCTCCGTTCACCGCATCAAGGAGCAGGTCCTTCCGCGCCTGCTCGAGCGCGTCGATCCCGAAGCCGCCGCGACCCTCTCAAGGACGAACTCGCCGAGGAATTCCGCCCGATCATCGGCGAAGTCCTCGCCGAGCTGAAGATCACCCTCAACCGGCGCGAGCAATTCGCGCTCGAAAAGGTGCTGGTCGACGAGCTTCTCGGCCTCGGGCCGCTCGAAGAGCTGCTCGCCGATCCGGCCATCAGCGACATCATGGTCAACGGGCCCGACCAGACCTACGTCGAGCGCAAGGGCAAGCTGGAGATCGCGCAGATCCAGTTCCGCGACGAGGAGCATCTGTTCCAGATCGCCCAGCGGATCGTCAACAAGGTCGGCCGCCGCATCGACCAGACCATCGCCGCTCTGCGACGCCCGTCTCCAGGACGGCAGCCGCGTCAACGTCATCATCCCGCCGCTGTCGCTGCGCGGCACCGCCATCTCGATCCGTAAATTCTCCGAGAAGCCGATCACGCTCGACATGATGAAGGGCTTCGGCTCGATGTCGGACAAGATGGCGACGGTGCTGAAGATCGCCGGCGCGTCAGCCGCATGAACGTCGTCATCTCGGGCGGTACCGGCTCGGGCAAGACGACCATGCTCAACGCCTTGTCGAAGATGATCGACCCCGGCGAGCGCGTGATCACCATCGAGGACGCGGCCGAGCTTCGGCTTCAGCAGCCGCACTGGCTGCCGCTCGAAACCCGGCCGCCGAACCTCGAGGGCCAAGGCGCGATCACCATCGGCGACCTCGTCATCAACGCCCTGCGTATGCGCCCCGACCGCATCATCCTCGGCGAAATTCGCGGCAAGGAGTGCTTCGACCTCCTCGCCGCGATGAACACCGGCCACGACGGCTCGATGGCGACGCTCCACTCCAACTCCCCGCGCGAATGCCTCGCGCGTATGGAGAACATGGTGATGATGGGCGACATCAAGGTCCCGAAGGAAGCCATCAGCCGCCAGATCGCCGACTCGGTCGACCTGATCGTCCAGGTGAAGCGCCTCCGCGACGGTTCGCGCCGCACCACCAACGTCACCGAAGTGATCGGCATGGAGGGCGAGGTCATCGTCACCCAGGAGCTGTTCAAGTTCGAGTATCTCGACGAGACGCCGGACGGGAAGATCATCGGCGAATATCGCTCGATGGGCCTGCGCCCCTACACGCTCGAAAAGGCCAAGCAGTTCGGCTTCGACCAGCCCTATCTGGAAGCCTGCCTGTAAGCGCCTCTTTGTAGATCGGAACCGGCCCCTCGGGCACGCATTGGGCGTGCATGACCGGTCGCGTGAAAAGAGTTGGCGTCCTCACCTTTCACAAGTCGATCAACTATGGCTCCTACTGGCAGGCCCGCTGCCTCGTCGAAGGGCTGCGAAGGCACGGCCACGACGCCGAACTGCTCGACCACGACTGCCAATGCATCCGCCGCGCGGAAGCGCGTTGCGCATTGCAGCCCCAGCTGCCCGAGCGAACGCCGCGTGCGGAACTGCGGCTCTATGCCTCCAAGACACGCAAGTTCGGGGCGGCGATCAGCACGCTGCCGCTTTCGAAACGCTTCTCGCTGCACGAGCCGGAGTTGATGGACGACTATGACGCCATCGTCGTCGGCAGCGACGAGGTCTGGAACTTCCGTCACCCGTGGTACGGCGGCAAGCCGCTGTTCTTCGGCGACGGCATCAAGACGGGCCGGCTGATCTCCTATGCGGCAAGCTTCGGAAATCACAGCGCATGGCACGGGATCGATGCTGAGTGGGCATCCCGCCTCGATCGCTTCTCCGCCCTTTCCGTGCGCGATCGTAACAGTTGGCATCTGGTGCAAGGCGGGACCGGCCGCGAACCAGAGATGGTGCTCGACCCATGCCTGCAATTCGCGGACCTGGTCACGTCCGACGGCGCCGCGGCCGGCGATTACGCACTAGTCTACGGCCACGGCTTTCCGCTCTGGCTGCAGACGGCGGTCCGGGGCTGGGCGGATCGGATCGGCATCCGGCTGCTGAGCGTCGGCTACGGCAATGGCTGGGCAGACGAGCAGCGCATCTCCGCCGGCCCGATCGAGTTCGCGCGGCTGATGGCAGGTGCGAGCGCCATCATCACCAACTTCTTCCATGGCTGCGTGTTCGCGCTGCTCAACGGCAAGCCATGGGCAAGCGCGCCGAGCGACTATCGATCGATCAAGATCCCCGACCTCGCCGCCAAGCTCCGGACGGAGCAGCGCATCGTCAACGAAGAGACGTCGGACGCGGACCTCGCCGAGTTGCTCGGCACGCCGGTGCTGCCGCAGGTGGCGGCACGCGTGGAGGAATATCGCGCCCGGTCGGCGGCATTCCTGGATGCAGCCCTTTCCTGACCCTCGCCGCGACGCCGCCGACCGGCTGGTCAGCCCGAAGGACGTGGTCCGGTCCGGCCTTTGCATCGGCTGCGGCAGCTGCGCGGGCTGCCACACGGGTGCCGCGATGGCGTGGGACCGCGATGGCTTCCTCAAGCCCAACGGACCGGCCGATTGGTACAGCCAGCCGTCAGAGGTGTTTTCCGCCCAATGCCCCTTCTCGCCAGCCGCAGCGAACGAAGATGCGATCGCCGCAGAACGCTTTCCGCGACGCGCCTTTGGCGGACGGCCGCCTCGGCCGGTTCGAGGCGGCTTACGTCGGTTACGCCGCAGAGCCCGGCTTTCGCGCGAACGGCAGCTCAGGCGGAATGACCAGCTGGGTCGCGACCGAGCTGCTGCGCAGCGGCCGGGTCGATGCGGTGGCGCACGTCAGCGCAGCGGACCCGGATTTGCGCGGCGGCTTCTTCGAATACCGCGTGTCGCGGACGCCCGGCGAGCTCGGAGCCGGCGCCAAGTCACGCTATTATCCGATCGAGCTGTCCGATGTGCTTCGCGAAATCCGGGAGACGCCCGGGCGGTACGCCGTCGTCGGGGTGCCGTGCTTCATCAAGGCAATCCACCTGCTGCGCGGGATCGACCCTGTCGTGCGGGAGCGGGTGACCCACACCCTCGGCCTGTTCTGCGGCCATATGAAAAGCGCGGCGATGGTCGAAAGCTTCGCCTGGCAGCTCGGCAAGGAAGTGCGGCAGGTGAAGGCGCTCGATTACCGCATCAAGGACCAAACCCGCCCGGCAAACTGGTATCGAACACACCTCGACCTCAAGGACGGAAGCGCCGCCGAGCAGGATTGGTGGCACCTTGCCGATGGCGACTGGGGCGCGGGATTCTTCCAGAACCCGGCGTGCAACTGGTGCGACGACGTGGTTGCGGAAACCGCGGACATTGCGTTCGGCGACGCCTGGGTCGAGCCCTATTCCAGCGACGGCCGCGGCACTAACGTGGTGATCGTCCGCACGCCCGAGATGAAGCAGATCGTAGAGAGGGCTCGGGCCGACGGCCGGCTGCATCTGGACCCGGTCGATGCCGACTTCGTGATCCGCACCCAGGCCGCCGGACTTCGCCATCGCCGCGACGGCCTCGCCTATCGCCTGGCCTGGCCGCGCCGCGGCCTTCGCCCCCGCAAGCGGGTCGCGCCCTCCGCAGCGCTGCCGCTGCGGCGCAAGCTGGTCTATCGAATGCGCTTCGCGATCGCGCGCTGGAGCCACCGGGTGATGCGGCTCGCCCGGACGGCGGGAGCGCCCGGCATCTACATCCTGTGGGCGCGCATCATGCTGGGTCTCTATCAGTCGGCGGCATGGTCGCGGGGACGGCTCGGCCGTCTTCTCGACCGCGTCATGCCGCGCGCCGAACGCTAGGCGAAACTGCCGCCCGCAGGCCTTGCGCGCGCCACAACCCCCCTCTAAATGCGCAGCCCTCGGTGGGCGTGTAGCTCAGTGGTAGAGCACTGTGTTGACATCGCAGGGGTCGCAAGTTCAATCCTTGCCACGCCCACCATTTTTCCCCTGAAAACGGCGACTTGCCCTTGGCAGACTGAACTCGCGCGGGCGGGTCAGCGGGCCTCCCCTAGCCGCGGCCTCCATAGCACTGGCGCATAGCCAAGCAGGAACAGCAGGAACGCTCCGCCCCAGGCAATTGCGGCAATGTCGATGCCGAGATTGTAATCGATGAACCGCAGCGAGGCGGTGACGCGGAGCACGGCCCCGACAGTGACCAGCGCATAGAGCGCCACGGTGAGGGGACCGGCCTTAAGTTCGCGCGCTGTATGGCCGAGGCTTGCCCGGGTCATGACGGCCAGGATCATGGTCGCCATTGCGCCTGCCGTGAGGGAGTGGATCGCGGCACTGCGCGGCGCGACCCCCATCAGGCTGAGGCCGAGGAGGGCCAGGCCGAGCGGAATCCAGAGATAGCCGACATGGAGGATCAGGACGAGCGGGTCGGCCAAGGTCCGCCAGCCGCGCCAGCGCGCCCAGCGGACCGCCTGCAACACCGCCGCGGCGATCAGCACCATGCCGATCGGCGTTTCCTGCGGTCCGAACAGCCATGCGAAGAGCGCCACCGCCGTCGCTCCAATGACGAACAGGTCCAAGCGACCAGGCTGCGTCGGAAGCCCCTTCGCAATGCCGCGCTTCGCCATCCAGTTGCGCGTGAAGGAGGGAATGATGCGGCCTCCGATCAGCGAGATCAGGAGGACGACGAGCGACAGCGCGAGCTGCCATCCGATGTCCGTCAATGGGGTGACGCCGGTGTTGGCGAGATAATCGAGGCCGTCCGCAACTCCGAACAGAAGGATCATCCCGACCACCGGGGTGTTGCGGTTGTTGGCCTCGAGCACCTCGCGGGCGGCGAGCAGTCCGAGCACGACGAAGAAGCCGACATCGAGCAGGGCGGCAAGCCACAATGTCACCGAACTCGAGAAGAGCACCGCGAGCCTTGCCGCTGCCCACAGGCTGAACAGGCCGGCAAGCGGCCAGCCAGCGATCGGAAGCCGGCCCGTCCAGTTGGGAACGGCGGTCAACAGAAATCCGGCCATGATCGCTCCGACGAAGCCGAACAGCATCTCGTGGCGGTGCCAGGCAAGCGCATCGAGCGCGGTAGGGAGCGTGATGTCTCCGAGCAGTGTACAAACCCACAGCGTCAGCGCGACCACCGCCCAGGCGGCTCCCGCGAAGAAGAATGGCCGGAACCCGCCGCGGAAGAAGGGGTGCGACGCGGCCATCCGCCGGCGCCTCAGCGCGAGCATCTCCTCGCCGCGAAGTCACGACCGTCGCTTGGCTTGATGCATCAGGCATGGTCGCGCCATACCCCTCGGCGCGGCGCAAGTCCCATACGTAGAAACCGAAGTGCCCGCACGTCGCTGGTCCTTGAGCCGGTCCCTGCCGCATGCTTTAGGGTGCCGTGGCGAAAGGCTGGACATTCGCAATCGACCGCGGCGGGACGTTCACCGACGTGGTCGCCTGGTCCGCGTCGGGCGAGAGGATCGTTGAGAAGCTGCTCTCGCAGAATCCCGCGCTTTATGAGGATGCAGCGCTCGAGGGGATTCGGCGGATTCTGGAACGCGGCGGCGGCGGCCTCGATGCCGTGCGCATAGGCACGACCGTTGCGACGAACGCGCTTCTGGAGCGCAAGGGCGACCGGGTCGCGCTGGCCATCACCCGCGGCTTCGGCGACGCACTTCGGATCGGCTACCAGGCGCGGCCCGACATCTTCGCCCGACACATTCTCCTTCCCGAGCAGCTCTACGAGCGCGTCCTCGAAATCGACGAGCGGATCGAAGTCGGCGGCGAGGTGGTCCGGCAGCTCGACGAAGAGGCCGCGCGAGAGGGATTGGCGGCGCTTCGGAGCGAGGGCATCGCCGCAATCGCAATCCTGCTCGTCCACGGCTGGAAGCATCAGCGACACGAGGCGCGGCTCGCCGCAATCGCGCAGGAGCTTGGATTTGCGCAGATTTCGGTCAGTCACGAGGTGGCGCCGCTGATCAAGCTGATCGGGCGCGGCGACACGACGCTGATCGACGCCTATTTGTCGCCGGTTCTCCGCCGCTACGTCGACCGCGTGTCCGCCGGGTTGCCGCCGGATACGCGCCTCCAGTTCATGCAGTCCAATGGCGGCCTTGCCGGCGCCGCGATGTTCCGTGGCAAGGATGCCGTCCTGTCCGGTCCTGCCGGCGGAGTGGTCGGCATGGTCGCATCCACCAGCCGGCATTTCGCGGACGGCGAGGCGGTGAGGCTGATCGGCTTCGACATGGGCGGCACCTCGACCGACGTTTCCCACTATGCCGGCCATTTCGAGCTTGCCGACGAGAACCAGGTCGCCGGCGTCCGAATCCGCGCGCCGATGATGCAAATCCACACCGTCGCGGCCGGCGGCGGATCGATTTGCAGCTTCGACGGGATGCGCTTCCGCGTCGGGCCGCAGTCGGCCGGAGCTGACCCCGGCCCTGCCTGCTATCGCCGCGGCGGGCCGCTGACGGTCACCGACTGCAACCTGTTCCTGAAGCGCATCGACGAGACGGCGTTCCCGGCGGTATTCGGCGCCAGCGGCGACCAGCCGCTCGATCCGGCGGCGTCAAGGGAGCGCCTGCAGGAAGTCGCCGATGCTTTGGAAGGCAGGAAGTCCCTCTCCGAGATCGCCGAGGGCTTCCTCAGCATCGCGGTCGACAACATGGCCAACGCCATCCGCAAGATCTCGATCGCCCGCGGCCACGACGTGACTCGCTATACCTTGGCCTGCTTCGGCGGCGCGGGCGGCCAGCTAGCGTGCCGCGTCGCCGACGCGCTCGGCATGAAGCGCATCCTGGTCCATCCGCTCGCTGGTGTGCTGTCGGCCTACGGCATCGGGCTCGCCGATGTGAAGGTGATCCGCGAAGTCAGTTCGCTGAAGCCCCTTGGGGAAGATCAGTCGGAGGCGATCGCGCAGCTGGAACAAGCTGTCACCGCTTCGCTCGAGGCACAGGGAATTGCCGCCGGCTGCATCGAGCTCCGCCACCGCGCCCGCCTTCGCTTCGCCGGCAGCGACACGACTCTCGAAGTGCCGATTGCCCCAGCCGACGCAATGCGCGAGACATTCCAGGCGCTGCACCGCCAGCGCTTCGGCTATCTCGATGCCGATGCCGGGATCGTCGTCGACGCGCTGGTTGTGGAAGGAGTCGGCACGTCCGGCAGCGACTTCGTCATCGGCTCGCCGTCGGTCCAATCCGGTGAACCGATATCCGGTCCAGCCGTGATCGCCGAAGCCAATTCGACGATCGTGGTCGAGCCGGGCTGGACGGCTTCGCGGGCCAGCGACGAAACGCTCGTCCTGGCGCGCACCTCTGCCGCCAAACGCGTCCGCGCAATCGGCACCGTCGCCGACCCGGTGATGCTGGAAATCTTCAACAATTTGTTCATGGCCATTGCCGAGGAAATGGGCATCGCGCTGCAGTCCACGGCGACCAGCGTCAACATAAAGGAGCGGCTCGATTTCTCCTGCGCGCTGTTCGATCGCGATGGCGCCCTGATCGCCAACGCGCCGCATATCCCGGTGCACCTGGGGTCGATGGGCGAGAGCATCCGGACGATCATCGAGGCACGCGGCGGCAATCGCGACGGCCGGGGAATTCGCCGCGGCGATGCCTATGTCCTCAACGATCCCTACCGCGGCGGCACGCACCTGCCGGACATCACGGTCATCATGCCGGTCTTCTATGGCGAGGACGATGCCGAACCCTCCGCGTTCGTCGCCGCCCGCGGCCATCATGCCGACATCGGCGGTATCGCGCCCGGGTCGATGCCGCCCGACAGCCGCACGATCGAGGACGAAGGCATTCTCGTCGACAATGTGCTGCTGGTCGACGATGGCCGCTTCCGCGAAGCGGAGATGCGGACGCTGCTCGGGCAAGGACCGCACCCGGCGCGCAACATCGATCGCAACATCTCCGACCTTCGAGCGCAGGTCGCGGCGTGCGTCCGCGGGCGCGAGGGCCTGCTCCACGCGGTGCGCGAGGCCGGAGCGGACGTGATCCACGCCTACATGCGGCACGTGCTCGCCAACGCTGAGGAATCGGTTCGCCGGCTGCTCGGCCGCCTCGACGACGGCGCCTTCGATTATGAGATGGACAATGGCGCGCACGTCCGTGTTGCCATCCGCATCGACAAACAGGTGCGTTCGGCGGTGTTCGACTTCACCGGAACCAGCGGCCAGCTTCCGGACAATTTCAACGCGCCATATTCGATTACCCGCGCCGCATCGCTGTACGTGCTGCGGACGCTCATCGACGACCCGATCCCGATGAACGACGGGTGCCTGAGACCGGTCGAACTGATCGTCCCGGAAGGCTCGATGCTGTCGCCGCGCTACCCGGCGGCAGTCGTTGCCGGCAATGTCGAGACCAGCCAGGTGGTCACCGACGCCCTTTTCGCAGCCACGGGGATGCTGGCCCCAAGCCAGGGGACGATGAACAATTTCACGTTCGGCAATCTCGCTCACCAATATTACGAGACGATCGCCGGCGGCTCAGGGGCCGGGCCGGATCATGACGGCACGGATGCGGTGCAGACGCATATGACCAACAGCCGCCTCACGGACCCGGAAATCCTCGAGAGCCGGCATCCGGTCCGGCTGGAGCGGTTCGCGATCCGGCGCGGTTCGGGCGGCGGCGGAGCGCATCACGGCGGCGATGGCGTCATTCGCGACATCCGATTTCTCGAGCCGATGCGGGCCAACATCCTCGCCGACCGCCGGCGCGTTCCGCCGCGCGGGATTCGAGGCGGTGCGGACGCAGCGCCGGGCCGCAACTGGGTCGAACGCGCCGACGGTTCGATCGAGGAGCTGAGCGCGACGGCCTCGGCCGACATGCAGGAGGGCGACCGCTTCGTTATCGAAACGCCCGGCGGCGGCGGGTTCGGAGCAGCGCGATGACCTACCTTCCACTGCTCGGCATCGCACTCGTCGTCCTCGGCTTCGCGCTCCGCTTCAACCCGCTGCTGGTCGTCGCGATCGCCGCGATCGCCACCGGACTGCTGGCCGGCATGCCCTTCGTGCGGGTGCTGTCGACGCTCGGCAAGGGGTTCAACGACAACCGTTACGTCACCATCATCTATCTGGTGCTTCCAGTGATCGGCCTCGTCGAACGCTATGGCCTCCAGCAGCGCGCACGAACCCTGATCGGCGCGATGCGAGGCGCGACCACGGGCCGGCTTCTGATCGCGTACCTGGCGTTCCGGCAAATCTCAGCGGCGCTCGGCCTGACCGGGGTGGCCGGTCATCCGCAGACCGTCCGGCCACTGGTCGCGCCGATGGCGGAAGCGGCGGCCGAGAAGGTCCACGGCGACCTCGACGAAGCCGAGCGCGAACGGGTCAAGGCGATCTCCGCGGCGACGGACAATATCGGGCTGTTCTTTGGCGAGGACATCTTCATCGCGATCGGCTCGATCCTGCTGATCCAGGGATCGATGGCGAGCTTCGGGATCGAACTGACGCCGCTGCAGCTGTCGATGTGGGCGATCCCGACGGCGATCTGCGCCTTCGTGATCCACGGCGCGCGGCTGCTGTGGTTCGAACGGACGCTGGGGCGGCGGCGATGATCACCCTGAACTGGCTATACGCGCTGGCAGGAGCGATGTTCGCGGCCTTCGCGCTGCTCAGCCTGCGCGACCGAGGCAATTCGAAGCGCTTCGGCAACGCGTTGCTGTGGGCTCTGGTCGCCACCAGCTTCTGGTTCGGCGACCTCATTGGCGACTTCAGCAACGGCGTCCTGCTGATGGCAATCGTCGGAGTTGCGGGTGCCCATTTGATCGGCCGAGGCGAGACGCTGTCGACGACGATCGACCAGCGCGTCGAGCTTGCCGAAGCGCTATGGCAACAAGCTCTTCCTTCCGGTGCTGATCGTACCGATCACGGCGTTTTTCGGAACGTTGCTGTTCACCTATACCCCGCTCAAGGGCGTCGGCCTGATCGATCCCAAGGCGACCACCCTCGTGCTCCTGGGGGTCGGCGTGTTGATTGCCCTTGGGGTCTGCTACGCATGGCTTCGTCCGCCGGTGCTCGCGCCGCTCGACGAGGGGCGGCGACTGATGGACTGAATCGGCTGGGCCGCCCTCCTCCCGCAAATGCTCGCGGCGCTCGGAGCAGTGTTCGCCGCGGCGGGAATCGGCGACATCATCGGAGGACTGGCAAGCGCCGTCATTCCCCACGGAAGCGTCTTCCTTGCCGTCCTCCTCTACGCCTTGGGCATGGTCGTCTTCACGATCATCATGGGCAATGCGTTCGCGGCTTTTCCGGTGATGGTGGCGGCAATCGGGATCCCGATCCTCGTCCATGGGGCCGGAGCCAACCCGGCCGTGATCGGAGCGGTCGGAATGCTGAGCGGATTTGCGGCACGCTGATGACGCCGATGGCCGCCAACTTCAACATCGTGCCGGCGGCGCTTCTGGAGCTCAAGGATCAATATGGAGTTATCCGGGCGCAGATCGCGACCGCCATCCCGCTCCTCATCGTCAACATCCTGATCCTCTATTTCGCAGGCACCATATGGACTCACTGAACCCGGACATGGCGTCGACGATGGCTCGCATCGCCCTAGGCCATGTCGCCCGCGAATATCCGCACAAGCTCGACCACGTGCTGCTCGACGACGGCGACGCTCTTCCTCCGCGAGTGCTCCATCCGATCTTCTTCGGAAGCTTCGATTGGCACAGCTGCGTCCACGGTTGGTGGAGCCTGCTGACGCTGCGGCGCCTGTATCCGGACATAGCGGAGGCCCAGGAGATCGCGCGGCTGGCGGACACCAGCTTCACCGCGCAGAAGGTCGCGACGGAGCACGCCTATCTCGATCGACCGCTGTCGGCGGGGTTCGAGAGGCCGTACGGCTGGGCGTGGCTGCTGATGCTTCATCTCGAGGCGGTCCGGCATGACGATCGCCGATGGGGCGCCGAACTCGAGCCGCTGGCGCTCGCGTTCGCGGATCGCTTTCGCCGCTATCTTGCGATCCTCACCTACCCCATTCGCGCCGGCACGCACTCGAACAGCGCGTTCGCGCTCGTGCTCGCGCTCGACTGGGCGCGTCGATTCGACACCAGCCTCGCCAACCTAATCGCAGACACAGCGGTTCGCTGGTTCGCCGACGATCGCGGCTGCCAGGTATGGGAGCCGAGCGGGGACGATTTCCTGTCGCCGGCCCTGATCGAAGCCTTGCTGATGAGCCGAGTCATGGATGCGGACGCGTTCCGCTCGTGGTTCGACGAATTCCTGCCGCGGCTACCGCAGAAGCAGCCCGCAACATTGTTCACACCGGCGACGGTCAGCGACCGCAGCGACGGCAAGATCGCCCATCTCGACGGCCTGAACCTCAGCCGCGCCTGGGCCTGGCGCTCACTTGGGCTTGCCGAGCCTGCTCATGAGCATCTCGATGCGGCCCTGCCCCACTTGTCCGGCGATTACATGGGCGAGCATTGGCTGCAGAGCTTCGCCTTGCTGGCGCTACTTCCGCCAGCACCGTAGCGCGCCTGCGCGTCAGCTAAAGCCGGCCGTGCTGGTCTTCGGTCTGGAAGATGCGGTCGACTTCGAGGACCAGGTCCTTGAGGTGGAACGGCTTCGACAGAAGCTTGGCCTCCGGCGCCGTACGTCCGCCCTGCAGTGCAACGGCGGCGAAGCCGGTGATGAACATCACCCTGATCGACGGATCGATGGCACTCGCTTTCTGGGCAAGCTCGATCCCGTCCATTTCCGGCATCACGATGTCGGTCAGCAGCAGGTCGAAGCGCTCGGCCTCGAGCAGCGGCATGGCCTCGGTCCCGCATCCGACGGACACCACGTCGTAGCCGACGCGCTGCAGCGCGCGAGTGAGGTATTCGCGCATCGACGCGTCGTCTTCAGCCAGGAGGATTTTCGCCATCGGATGATTTATGCGCCGCATGAATTGTGATTTGCCAGAAGCGAATGAGGCTCTCGCGCGTTGCAGCCCCTCAATGCTCGTCCTACTCTGGCACGGAATTTAACCGTGATGACCCTGTCGCCGCCCCTCGTCCACGTCCCGCGCGGCGATTTGCCCGTGATCCTCTCGGTGCCGCACTCCGGCCGCGACTATCCCGACTGGCTCCTCGAACTTGTCGTCGGGCGGTCACCGTTCGCTCGCCAGCCTCGAAGATCCGTTCGTCGATCGGCTCGCCTGGCGAGCGCTCGGCCGCGGCATCGGCGCGGTCATCGCGCGCACCCCACGCGCAGCCATCGACTGCAATCGCGCGGAGGACGAGGTCGATCCGTCGGTCGTCGAAGGCGGCCGCCGCGAACGGCTGACGGCACGGGCGCGCGGCGGTCTCGGAATCATCCCCGCACGTACCCCCCAGTTCGGCTATCTATGGCGGAGCGCCGTCGACTCGCGACCAGCTGCACGATCGCCTGGAGCAGGCGCATCGGCCCTATCATCGGGCGATCGAGGAGCTGATCGGGCCAGTTGTCGAGCGGTTCGGCTGTGCCGTGCTCCTCGACTGCCATTCGATGCCTCCGCCGGCGAGCGGCGTGGCGGAGATCGTGATCGGCGACCGGCGCGGACGAAGCTCCGGCTGGTGGGTGACCAGCGAAGCGCTTCGAGATCGCGCGCGATTGCGGCTTCGAAGTCGGCCTCAACGACCCGTTCGCGGGCGGTCATGTCATCGAGCGGCATGGCAGCCCGGCGCGCAATATCCACGCGCTGCAGCTCGAGATCGACCGCAGCCTCTATCTGGACGCGAGCTGCCGCGAGCCTGGGCCCGGCTTCGATCGCCTGGCCCGCTTCATCGAGACGCTTGTCGGTCCGCCTTGGCGAGCACCTGCTCCGCGCAGCCGTACGCGACGGCCGCCGAGTAGCAGTCGCGGTCAGGCGTCGCAGGCGCCGGCTGCGGCACCGGCGTCGGCGCCTTGCCCTGCTGAAGCTGGCGAGCGAACACGTCGCGCATCTGCGCCAGCGAGAAGAGGTGCGCGTAGATGAGCGGCAGCATGCCGTTCTGGTTCATCTTGCGAAGCTCGTCGCCGCGCAGGTTCGCGCAGCTTTTCCTCGTCGATCATCTGGAAGCCGCGATAGACGAACGGCTGCTCGAAGCCTTCCGGCTGGATTGCGACTTCGCCGTCCATCAGCAGGCCCGACTTCTTGAGCTCCTCGACGAACGCCGACGTCCGCTGGCCGGCGGTTTCGAACTGCTCGCAGAATTCGAGAATCGCCTTGGTCGCGGCGCTCGGCTGATCGCCGTCGAACAGCGCCTCGCCCGTCCTCGAAGTCACCGACCGCGCCCGACGTCGGAATCGAAGCACAGCGACAGTTCGTCGCTCTGCGGATTGAGGCGCGCGAGCAGGAACGGATAGCGGCGGATGTAGGCCGGGCAGGTAGACGCTCGGATCCAGAGCGCGCCCTTCGCCGTCGAGGAACACGTTGACGCCCTCGTTGAGGCCCATCAGCGCGATCGGCACCGGCATGTCGCCGACCGAGAAGACGATCGGGTAATGGCGCTGGGCAAGGCCGAACTCGTCGACCGTGACCGGAATTGCGTGGGTGGTCCCGATGACCGGCGACTTTTCGATCGGCCGCACCTTCATCTTGCCATGCTGGGTGGCGTTGAGCGGTTCGATCGAATTGTAGAACAGCGGCAGGTTCTGGGTCGGCGCGGCAGTCGCCATTGCAAGATATCTCCTGGAGTCCGGACTTACGGTCGCGCGAAGGCCCGCCGGAAGAATGTGCGGCTGGCCTCTATTAACCTCTTGCCGATTTAGGCAAGCCGCAGGTCGGCGCCCTCGTGGCCGCAACTGCAGCGCTAATTCATTGATTGTTCAACGCCCGGCTGCGAAGCGTCGCATGGATGGGCAGGTCAATGATACCAGGGAGCCTCTTCGGCTGGCTGCCGCTTGTGCTCGGCATCTTCGGCGCGCAGCCCGGCCCGGTCGGCACCGCCGTCACGCGGATGATCGTCGAGGACGAGATCATCCTGCGCGTTCCGCATCCAGCCTCGGCCGATCTTCCGCGAAATCCGCTGGGTCGAGCACAAGAGCCCGAAATGCATTCCGGTCGACGGCATCCGCGGCGCGCTGCTGTCCGGGCCCGGCGCAGGTCGATTTCGTTATGGCCGACCACAGCCGCGTCCGCGCGCATATCGACGAGGATTGTCCGGCGCTCGATTTCTACGGCGACTTCTACCTGCAGCCGGAGGACGACCGCCTGTGCGCCGGGCGCGATGCCATCCACTCGCGAATGGGCGGAAGCTGCAGGATCGAGCAATTCCGGCGCCTGGAACCGAAGCTCCAAGCGCTAGCGTTTCCTTGACAATTTCGCACCTCGTCAGCCTAGCGGCTGCTCTTGTGCGGCGCCTGCTGCGAAGCGGCGACTGGCCTCCTTTTTTTCCGGAACCTGAATGACTTTCGCCGATCTCGGCCTTTCCGACGAACTGCTCCGCGCCGTTGAGGACAGCGGCTATGACGAACCGACGCCGATCCAGAGCGCCGCGATCCCGAGCGTCCTCATGGGCAAGGACCTGATCGGCATCGCCCAGACCGGCACCGGCAAGACGGCAAGCTTCGTGCTGCCGATGATCGACATCCTGCACCAGGGCCGAAGCCGCGCCCGGATGCCGCGCTCGCTGATCCTCGAACCGACGCGGGAGCTCGCTCAGCAGGTTTCCGAGAATTTCGAGAAATACGGGAAGTACCACCCGCTCTCGATGGCGCTGCTGATCGGCGGCGTTCAGATGGGCGACCAGATCAAGGCGCTGGAAAAGGGCGTCGACGTGCTGATCGCGACGCCGGGCCGGCTGATGGACCTGTTCGGCCGCGGCAAGATCATGCTCAACGGCTGCGAACTGCTGGTGATCGACGAGGCCGACCGGATGCTCGACATGGGCTTCATTCCGGACATCGAGGAAATCTGCTCGAAGCTTCCGGCGTCGCGCCAGACGCTGCTGTTCTCGGCGACCATGCCGCCGCCGATCCAGAAGCTCGGCGAGAAGTTCCTGAACGACCCCAAGCGGGTCGAGGTCGCCCGGCCGGCAACCGCGAACGTCAATATCGAGCAGCGGCTGGTCGAGGTCCGCGCCGACAAGAAGAAGGACGCGCTGCGCGACATCCTTCGCCACGAGGAATTCCGCAACGCGATCGTCTTCTCCAACCGCAAGACGACGGTTCGCGAGCTCGCCACCAGCCTCAAGCGCTCGGGTTTCTCGGCCGGGCAGATCCAGGGCGACATGGACCAGTCGGACCGCATCGCCGAGTTCGACCGCTTCAAGAACGACGAGATCAGCATCCTCGTCGCATCGGACGTCGCCGCCCGCGGCCTCGACGTCAAAGGCGTCAGCCACGTCATCAACTATGACGTGCCGTGGCAGCCGGACGATTACATCCACCGCATCGGCCGCACCGGCCGCGCAGGGATGACGGGCATCGCCATCACGCTCGCGACCCGCGAGGACGCCGAAGCGGTCGCGCGCATCGAGAAGCTGATCGGCCACAAGATCCCGCGCGCCGGCAAGACCGAGGAGCTGCCGGTCGCGAGCGAGCGGCGCAAGCCGCGGAAGCCAGCGGCGCCCAAGCCCAAGGCGGACGAGAAGGCCGGCAGGCGGCCAAAGCCGAGAAGCCGCGCGGCGAAGACGCCTGCCCCTCGCCGAAGCAGCCCGAGCAGCAAGAGCGCAGCAGCCCGAGCCCGCGGAAGAGCGCGAGCGCTCGCCGGTGGTCGAGGACATCGAAGCCGAGTGGAACGGCCCGATGCCGAGCTTCCTTTCGGTAGCGCGGGCTTAGGTCACACGACTGACACTGGAAACGCTTTCAAGCGCTTCCTAGCTCGAGTCCTCAGCAAGCGAGGACACCAGCATGACCGATTATGTGCCGCCGAAAGTATGGACCTGGGAACAGCCGAGCGGCGGGCAGTTCGCGAACATCAATCGGCCGATTGCAGGTCCGACGCACGACCAGGCGCTTCCGGTCGGCAAGCATCCCCTTCAGCTCTATTCGCTGGCGACTCCGAACGGTCAGAAGGCCGCGATCATGCTCGAGGAGTTGCTCGATAAGGGGCATGGCGGCGCGGAGTATGACGCTTGGCCAATCCGCATCGGCGAAGGCGACCAGTTCTCCAGCGGCTTTGTCGACATCAATCCGAACTCGAAAATTCCCGCGCTGGTCGACCGCAGCGGCGCCGAGCCGGTGCGCGTGTTCGAGTCCGGCGCGATCCTCGTTTATCTCGCCGAGAAGTTCGGCGAATTCCTGCCGGCGGCGGGGCCGCAGCGCGCGGAGACGCTGTCGTGGCTGTTCTGGCAGATGGGCAGTGCGCCCTTCCTCGGCGGCGGTTTCGGGCACTTCTTTGCCTACGCTCCGGAGAAGATCGAATATGCAATCAACCGCTATGCGATGGAGGCCAAGCGCCAGTTCGACGTCCTCAACCGGCGTCTGGAGGACAGCGAATATGTGGCGGGCGGCGACTACAGCATTGCCGACATCGCGATCTGGCCGTGGTACGGCGGAGTGGCACTGAACCGCACCTACGAGGGCGCAGGAGAATTCCTCGCGGTGCACGAGTACGAGCATGTCATGCGCTGGGCGAAGCAGATCGACGCGCGCCCGGCCGTCGAGCGCGGACGGATCGTCAACAAGCTCACCGGCCATCCGTCGGAACAGCTGCACGAACGGCATGATGCGAGTGATTTCGAGATGAAGACTGAGGGTAAGTTGGAGGTCGCATAAACCCCTTCACTCCCTGCAAGGGAGGGATCGAGGGTGGGTGCTTCGAAGCGGCTCGATGCCGCTGAAGAAGCTCGCTCATGGGCATCGAGCCCATTCGTTCGCACCCACCCCTACCCCTCCCTTGCAGGGAGGGGAGTTAGCGGTTGCGATACCGCCCCAGGAACCATGTTCTGAATTCGGGAAGCCGCTGCTCGGCGATCGCGCCGCGGAGCGCCTGCATCAGCCGCTGGTAGAACCACAGATTGTGCTGGGTCATCAGCATCGCGCCGAGGATTTCGGCCGACCGCACCAGATGGTGGACGTAGGCTCGGGAGAACTGGCTGCAGGAAGGGCACGAGCAGCCGGGTTCGAGCGGCTCCTGATCCTCGCCGAAGCGCGCGTTCCTGAGGTTGAGCGGCCCATCCGCCGTGAACGCCTGCCCCGTTCGTCCCGACCGCGTCGGCAGGACGCAGTCGAACATGTCGATTCCGCGCACCACCGCCTCGACGATGTCGTCGGGCTTGCCGACGCCCATCAGGTAGCGCGGCTTGTCCGCTGGCAGCATGCCCGGCGCGAAGTCCAGGCAGGCGAGCATCGCCTCCTGCCCCTCCCCCACCGCGAGTCCGCCGACCGCATAGCCGTCGAAGCCGATGTCGATCAGCGCTGCGGCCGATTGCCCTCGCAGTGTCTCGTCGAGCGCACCCTGCTGGATGCCGAAGATCGCGGCTCGCCCGGCGTGCTCGCCGCCGCGGTCGAACTCGTCGCGCGACCGGCGCGCCCAGCGGATCGATCGATCCATCGCCTCACGCTGCTGCTCGCGCGATGATCTCGTCGGAACCAGCTGATCGAACTGCATCACGATGTCGGAGCCGAGCAGCCGCTGCACCTCGACCGACCGTTCCGGACTGAGCATGTGCCGGGAACCGTCGAGGTGGCTGGCGAAGGAGACACCCTCCTCGGTCACCTTGGTCAAATCGCTGAGGCTCATCACCTGGTAGCCGCCGCTGTCGGTCAGGATCGGCCGGTCCCAGCCCATGAATCCGTGCAGTCCGCCGAGCCTCGCCACGCGCTCGGCGCCGGGCCGGAGCATCAGATGATAGGTATTGCCGAGGATGATGTCGGCGCCGCTCGCGCGCACCTCCTCCGGCCGCATCGCCTTGACCGTCGCCGCGGTGCCGACCGGCATGAATGCGGGCGTCCGGATTTCGCCCCGCTGCATGCCAATGACGCCGGTGCGCGCCGCTCCGTCGGTCGCCGAAATGGCAAAATCAAATCGCTGCATTCATCACATTTCCAGGGGCAGGAGGTGGGTAGCGCTACAAACTTGCGGCGCGGCTGCGCAACCAATAGCAAGTCCCTTGTGAAGACCGCATTCATATTCGCCGCGTTGGCGGCCGCGTTGCCGACATCGTCGCTTGCCGCGGGCGCAGCCTGCCCGGCGCGCGAGACCGGCACCTATCCCTGGACTACCGGCGGCGCCGTCAATGGCGATTATTACGCCTGGGTCTATCTGACGATCGGCAAGGACCGGCGCCCGACCTGCGCGATCGGCGAGAACAACATCCACGACAGCGACATGCGGTTTTTCGTCTGTCACGCCTTCACGGAGCAATGGAAACCCGCCCGCGCGAGCGACGCTGAACCCGGCGCGGTCGTGAAGCGGCTGATGGTCATTCCTGGACCCAGGCACGCGAAAGCGGAGAAGGAAGCCCGCAAGAAGTTCTTCGCGGAGCATCCGGACGAGCGACCCGACTGCTATCCGGAATAGCCGCCTCGGGCGCCCGCCGATCCGCGCTCGACCCTGCTGTCAGTCTGCGCCGGGCAGCAACAGGCTCCCGTCGCCATAGGAATAGAACCGATAGCCGTCCGCGACCGCGTGCGCGTAGGCTGCCTGCATGACGTCGAGACCCATCAGTGCGCTGACCAGCATGAACAGCGTCGACTTGGGCAGATGGAAGTTGGTGATCAGGCCGTCGATCGCCTTGAACCGGTAGCCGGGCGTGATGAAGATGGCGGTGTCGCCTTGGAACGGACGGATCACCCCGTCCTCGCCGCTCGCGCTTTCGAGAAGGCGCAAGCTGGTGGTGCCGACCGATATCAGCCGCCCGCCCGAACTTCGAGCGGCGTTCAGGCGTGCCGCCGTCGGTTCGTCGATGCGGCCCCATTCCGAATGCATCCGGTGATCGGCGGTATCCTCCGCCTTGACCGGAAGGAATGTCCCGGCGCCGACATGCAGGGTCAGGGTCTCGCTGCCGATCCCGCGCGCGTCGAGGGCGTCGAGCAGGCGCGGCGTGAAGTGAAGCGCTGCGGTCGGAGCGGCGACCGCGCCCTCCTCGGCGGCGAACATGGTCTGATAGTCGTCGCGGTCAAGCTCGTCGACGTCGCGCCGAGCGGCGATGTAAGGCGGCAGCGGCATCGTGCCGGCGCGTTCGAGCAGTAACTCGACCGGTTCGTTCCCCTGGAAATGCAGGAGCGCTGAGCCGTCCGCTTGCTTGTCGGACACCAATGCCGCGACTCCGGATCCGAAGTCGATCAGGTCGCCGTCTCGCGCCCGCTTCGCATTGCGGAGGAACGCCCGCCATTCGCGCGGCCCCTCGCGCTTGTGCAGCGTCGCGCCGATGCTCGCCTCTCCGCGCCTGCCCTCGAGTTGCGCGGGGATGACCTTGGTGTCGTTGAACACGAGAACGTCGCCGGGACGCAGCAGCGACGGCAGGTCGCTGAATAGATGATCGCCAAGCTCCCTCCCGCGCACGCTGAGCAGCCGCGCGCTGTCGCGCGGCCGCGCAGGCCTCAAGGCAATTCGGTCGGGCGGAAGGTCGAAGTCGAAAAGATCGACGCGCATTAGCCAGCAGGCGGAGGCGGCGGCGGCACCGCAACCGGCGGCGGCGCAACGACCGCTGGCGCAGGTGCATCGCCGAGCCACGCGCGGACGATCGTCGTCGGATCGGCCGGCGGCTCGCCGGGAGCGATCGCATCGACTCCGTCCATGCCCGCGACCACTCGGCCAAGCACGGTGTAATTGTTATCAAGGCTCGCGGTGCGGCCGAGCATGATGAAGAACTGGCTGTTCGCGGAGTTGGGGTTCTCGGACCGCGCGGCGCCGAACATTCCGCGAAGGAACGGCACGTTGGTGAACTCCGCCTTCAGGTCCGGCAGGTCGGAGCCGCCGCTGCCGTCGCCCTTGGGATCGCCGCTCTGCGCCATGAAGCCCGGGATCACCCGGTGGAACTTGAGGCCATTGTAGAAGCCGCGCCGGACCAGGGTCTGGATGCGTGCGACACCAAGAGGCGCCAGATCCGGCCGCATGACGATCTCGACCGTCTTCCCGTTCGACAGCTGAATGAACAGGTGGTTGGCCGGGACCGCCGCAACCGCCGCTGGCGCGAGGATGCTGGGATAGACCGGTGCCGTCGCCGGCGGCGGTGCTGCCGCTCCAAGCGCGAGCGCAATCATCGGCAATGCCAGCATGGCTTTCGGAAACATGGAAATTCGACCCTCCGCTTGAGCGGCTGCGCTAGTAAAAAGGGAGCGCTGACGCCAGCCTTAACGCGTCCGATGCTCATTCATGCCGAGGTGCCTGCGCACGTCCTGCGCAACTGCCGGCGTCACGAACTTGTCGATTGCGCCGCCGTAGCGGGCGATCTCCTTGACCAGCTTCGACGCGATCGGCTGCAGCGAGACGTCCGCCATCAGGAAGACCGTCTCGATGTTGGCGTTCAGCTGCTGGTTCATGCCGGCCATCTGGAATTCATATTCGAAGTCGGCGACGGCCCTGAGACCGCGCAGGATCATCGTCGCGCCCTGCGCCTCGGCGAAGTCCATCAGCAGGGAATCGAACTCGACGACGTCGACGTCAGCGCCCAGGTCCGCGACTTCGCGCCTGACCATCGCCATCCGCTCCGCGACCGAGAACATCGGTTCCTTGGAGGGATTGGTGGTCACTCCAATCACCAGCTTGTCGGCGAGGTGCGCGCCGCGGCGGATGATGTCGAGATGGCCGAGCGTGATCGGATCGAAGGTGCCCGGATAGACGGCGATGGTCATCGTCAGCGGTCTCTTTCTATCGCGAAGCGGGCGATGGCACGGAGCAGGTCCGCCTCGGAGCCATGATCGCCGAGATGCTCGATCGCCTGGCTGACGAGCAAGGCCGCCTGCTGGCGCGCCCGCTCCGGGCCGAGCAGCGACACGAAGGTCGCCTTGCCGGCATATGCGTCGCGGCCGGTCGGCTTGCCCGCCGCGGCCTCGTCGCCGCTGTGATCGATGAGGTCGTCGGCGATCTGGAATGCGAGGCCGATGTTGCGGGCATAGCCGCGGTACGGCGTCCGCGCGTCCGTCGGCAGCTTGTTCATGATGCACGCCGCCTCGACCGCATATTCGATCAGGGCGCCGGTCTTGAGTTGCTGCAGCCGGGTGATCGCGGGAATATCGAGTTGGCGGCCTTCGGCGGCGAGGTCCATCATCTGGCCGCCCGCCATTCCCGACGGGCCGGCGGCGCGGGCAAGCTCAAGCACCAGATCGGAGCGCACCCACGGGTCTTCGTGAGTCGCGGGATCGGCGAGAATCTCGAACGCCAGCGCATGCAGGCTGTCGCCCGCGAGCACCGCTTCCGCCTCGCCGAACGCCTTGTGGACGGTGAGCTTGCCGCGCCGAAGCTCGGCATCGTCCATGCACGGCAGATCGTCATGGATCAGCGAATAGACGTGGATCGCCTCGATCGCGCAGCCGACGCGAAGCGCCCGCGCCCGGATCGATCGCAAACAGGCGCGAGGCGGCAACAGTGAGCAGCGGCCGAAGCCGCTTGCCGCCGCCGATCGCGGCGTGGCGCATCGCTTCATAGAGCCGCTCGCGGCTGTCGCCAGTCGGCGCGAGAAGCCGCGAAAAGAAGCTGTCGACCTCGGCCGAGACGCGAGCAGCTTCGGCCTCCAGCTCGCTTCCCAGCCGGTCGATGACCTCAGTCGGCATTGAAGGGCGTGACGCCCGCCGGGCGGCCATCGGCACCGAAGGCGATCTGCTCGATCCGCGTCTGCGCGTCGCGAAGCCGCGCCTCGCAATGACGCTTCAGCCGGTCGCCTTCCTGATAGAGCTCGATAGAACGGTCGAGCGGCGCCTCGCCCTTCTCGAGCGTGCGAACGATCTCCTCGAGCCGGGCGAGCGCCGCTTCGAAGCTCAACTGGCTGACGTCGGTTTCGGCAGCATCCATGACTGAAGTTTGAGCCTCGCGACGCGGTCAAATCAAGGCAGGCTTAGGAGACCGGCGTGTTCTTGAACGGGTCGCGGATGCCGGGGACGATCTCGTCGCGCAGAGCCTCGTCGCCGGCGTCGGCGAGCGCCGCCTCGGCGTCGCGGATGTGCTGCTCGCGTTCGGTCCGAAGCTGCTCAAGAAGCGCCTCGCGGTCGCTTTCGAGGCGCGTGTCCGACGGAGCAGCGGCGCCGGCGGCCTTGGCCGCCTTGGCAACAGCGGCGTCGAGTTCGCGCTGCGTCGTCAGGCCGAGCGTCACCGGGTCCTTGGGCGTGATGTTGGCCATGTTCCAGTGGCTGCGGTCGCGGATCGCGGCGATGGTCGTGCGGGTGGTGCCGATCAGCTTGCTGATCTGGCCGTCGCTGACCTCCGGATGGTTGCGGATGATCCAGGCGATTCCGTCCGGCTTGTCCTGGCGCTTGCAGACCGGCGTGTAGCGCGGCCCCTTGGTGCGGCGGACCTGGTCGGGCTCCTTGTGCATCTTGCAGCCGATAGTCGGGATCGGCCTGCCCCTTCTCGATCTCCTCGTGCGTCAGCTCGCCGGCGCGGATCGGGTCGCGGCCGGTCAGCTTGGTCGCCGCGGTATCGTCGGCGATCGCCTGGACCTCGAGGATATGAAGACCGCAGAACTCGGCGATCTGCTCGAACGTCAGCGAGCTGTTGTCGACCAGCCAGGCGGCGGTCGCGTGGGGCATCAGGGGCTGGGCCACTGGAAATCTCCGGAGATTAAAAACAAATAGGGCCGCCCCTTCACGGAGCGGCCAGCTTGGCGGCGATGTACCCTTGCGCCAGCCCGGGGGCAAGGCTGAACTCGCTCAGCCGCCGACCTCAAGCACGATCTTGCCGACATGCTCGCCCGCTCTCCATGCGCGCATGGGCGGCGGCAGCCTCGGCGAGCGGGAAGGTCGATGTCGATCACCGGCCGCAGCCGCCCGCCCTCCGACATAGGGCCAGACGGTGCGCGCGATCTCGTCCGCGACCATCGTCTTGAACTCGACCGAGCGCGGGCGAAGCGTCGAGCCGGTCAGCGTCAGCCGCCGCCGCATGATGTCGGCAATCAGCATTTCGGCCTTCGCTCCGCGCTGGAAGGCGATCGAGACGTGCCGCCCTCGTCGGCGAGGCAGGCGAGGTTGCGCGGCACATAATCGCCGCCGACCATGTCGAGCACGACCGCGACGCCGTTGCCATCGGTCAGCGCTGCGACCTCGGCGACGAAATCCTGTGTCCGATAGTTGATCGCCGCCGCGGCCCCGACCTCGACGGCCCGCGCGCATTTGGCGTCGCTTCCGCAGGTGACGATCACTTCGAGGCCGAACAACGTGCCGAGCGCGATCGCCATGGTGCCGATGCCGCTGGTCCCGCCGTGGACGAGCACCCGGTCGCCGTCCGCAGCGAAGCCGCGCTCGAACAAATTGACCCAGACGGTGAACAGCGTCTCCGGCATTGCCGCCGCCTCGACGAGCGACAGCACCGGCGGGACCGGCAGGCAGGTGCCGACCGGCGCGACGCAATATTCGGCATAGCCGCCGCCCGCGACCAGCGCGCAGACCTTCTGGCCGATCAGGCGCTTCCGCGCCCTCGCCCGTCCCGACGACCTCCCCGGCAATCTCGAGGCCGAGGATGTCAGGCGCGCCCGGCGGCGGCGGATAGAGCCCGCGCCGCTGCAGGATGTCGGGCCGGTTGATGCCGGCCGCCGCGACCTTGCACAGACTTCTCCGGGACCGGGGTCGGCACCGGCCGGTCGACGAGGGCAAGCTCCTCGCCGCCGTCGGGCTGCGGCGCGACCATGGCCTTCATCGACGATGGCAGGCTTGGCACGGGGCGGCGTTATTGACTTGGCGCGGCCGGAGGGTCAACGACCCGCCCCGTGGACCTGGAAGACCTCTTCCCAAGCAAGCCCGGCGACCCGCTGGTCGAGCTTGCAAGGCAGGACCTCGACCCGATGTCGATCGAGGAGCTGAGGCGCGCATCGAGTCGCTTCAGGGCGAGATCGCCCGGGTCGAAGCCCACATGCAGCGCGCCGAAGACGCACCGCTCCGCCGCCGAAGAGCTGTTCAAGAAGTCCTGAACGCCGCTTCCGACGACATCTGCAGCGATAACTGGGGAAAAGCGGATCCGCGGCCCTTGATTGCCGCGGCGGAACATATGACATTCCAGTCAAAGCCCGCGGGCTTTCCCCGCGGGTACGGAGTACCCAGCTAAATGCCCAGTTTCGCTCGCGAACTCGAACAGACCCTGCACAATGCCCTGGGCGAAGCCAGCAAGCGCCGGCACGAGTATGCGACCCTTGAACATCTGCTCATCGCGCTCGTCGACGACGACCATGCGTCGAAGGTGATGACCGCCTGCGGAGTCAACCGCGACGAGCTTCGCGCGTCGGTGAAGCAATATCTCGACAATGAGCTCGGCGCCCTGGTCGCCGACAGCGCCACCGACCCGACCCCGACCAGCGGCTTCCAGCGCGTTGTCCAGCGCGCGATCCTGCACGTCCAGTCGTCGGGCCGCGACGAGGTCACCGGCGCCAACGTGCTCGTCGCCTTGTTCTCCGAGCGCGAGAGCTACGCCGTCTATTTCCTGCAGCAGCAGGACATGAGCCGCCTCGATGCGGTGACCTACATCAGCCACGGCGTCGGCAAGGGCGAGACCCCGACCGAGACGCGCGCGCCCGAAGGCGCCGAGGAGAAGACCGAAAAGGAGACGGCCAAGAAGGAATCGGCGCTCAAGCAGTTCACCGTCGACCTCAACGAGAAAGCCAAGGCCGGCAAGGTCGATCCGCTGATCGGCCGCATGCCCGAGGTCGACCGCACGGTGCAGATCCTCTGCCGCCGCTCGAAGAACAACCCGCTCTACGTGGGCGACCCGGGCGTCGGGAAGACCGCGATCGCGGAAGGCCTCGCCCGCAAGATCGTCGAGGGCGACGTTCCCGATGTCCTCAAGCCCGCGGTCATCTACTCGCTCGACATGGGCGCGCTGCTCGCCGGCACCCGCTACCGCGGCGACTTCGAGGAGCGGCTGAAGTCCGTCGTTTCCGAGCTCGAGAAGCTGCCGCACGCGATCCTGTTCATCGACGAGATCCACACCGTGATCGGCGCCGGCGCGACGTCCGGCGGCGCGATGGACGCGTCGAACCTGCTGAAGCCGGCGCTCTCCTCGGGCGCGATCCGCTGCATCGGGTCGACCACCTACAAGGAATTCCGCAACCACTTCGAGAAGGACCGCGCGCTGCTGCGCCGGTTCCAGAAGATCGACGTCAACGAGCCGACGATCGAGGACACGATCAAGATCATCGCCGGGCTGCGCTCGTCGTTCGAGCAGCACCACAACGTCCGCTACACGCCGGACGCGATCAAGTCGGCGGTCGAGCTGTCGGCGCGCTACATCCACGACCGCAAGCTGCCGGACAAGGCGATCGACGTGATCGACGAGGTCGGCGCGATGCAGATGCTGGTGCCGCCGAGCCGCCGCAAGAAGGTCATCACCGCCAAGGAGATCGAGGCGGTCGTCGCGACCATGGCGCGCATTCCGCCCAAGTCGGTCTCGAGCCGACGACAAGCGCGTCCTCGAGCATCTCGAAGCCGACCTGAAGCGCGTCGTGTTCGGCCAGGACCTGGCGATCGAGAAGCTCGCCTCGGCGATCAAGCTCAGCCGCGCCGGCCTTCGCGATCCCGACAAGCCGATCGGCAATTATCTGTTCTCCGGCCCGACCGGCGTCGGCAAGACCGAGGTCGCGCGCCAGCTCGCCTCGGTGCATCGGCATCCCGCTGCAGCGCTTCGACATGTCCGAATATATGGAGCGCCACTCGGTCAGCCGGCTGATCGGCGCGCCTCCGGGCTATGTCGGCTACGACCAGGGCGGCCTGCTGACCGACGCGGTCGACCAGCAGCCGCACAGCGTGCTTCTGCTCGACGAGATCGAAAAGGCGCATCCCGACCTGTTCAACATCCTTCTGCAGGTGATGGACAACGGCAAGCTCACCGACCACCACGGCAAGACGGTCGATTTCCGCAACACCATCCTGATCATGACCACCAATGCCGGCGCGTCCGACATGGCGCGCGAAGGCATCGGCTTCGGCGCGTCGAGCCGCGAGGACGTGCAGGAGGACGCGATCAAGAAGATGTTCACGCCGGAATTCCGCAACCGCCTCGATGCGATCGTGCCGTTCGGCTACCTGCCGCCGGCGGTGGTCGCCCGCGTGGTCGACAAGTTCATCCTGCAGCTCGAGCTGCAGCTTGCCGACCGCAACGTCCACATCGAGCTCGACGACGAGGCGCGGCAGTGGCTGACCGACCGCGGCTACGACAAGCTCTACGGCGCGCGCCCGATGGGCCGCCTGGTGCAGGAGAAGATCAAGCAGCCGCTCGCCGAGGAATTGCTGTTCGGCAAGCTGGTCAACGGCGGCGAGGTCAAGGTCCGCATCAAGGACAATGCCCCGGCGTTCGAGATCACGCCGGCGGCGCCCAAGGCCGCCAAGGCGAAGGCAGGCGCAAAGCCGAAGGCGAAAGCCGCCGCCAAGCCGAAGGCCGACGACGCGACGCCGGCAGCGGAATAGCGTCTCGACACTTGCGGGGGCCGGGAGGAAACTTCCGGCCCTTCGCTTGGCGAATGTCAGTCCTTCGACTGGATCGCGATCGTTCCGGTTGCGGCCTGCCCCGAAGGCTCCACGGCAATGACGAACGTGTCGCCTTCCTTCGTCTTGCCGGCGACCGCGTTCCCGGATTGCGACGCCTCGTCCGCCCTTTTGCTTGAACTGGTCGAGGAAGTACGCGCGGACCTCGTCCGGCGACTTCGGCGCATCGAAGTCGACGTGGATCGTCGCGCCCTTGTCTCCGGCATCCATGTTGAACCCGTGCATGGTCGAGCCGGGCATCAGCTTCACGCCGTCGATGTCGAACTCGCCCTTGTGCAAGACGGACGCCGGGCAGCTTCACGTTCGCCTTCGCGAACGGGAGATTCATGCTGATCTGGCCGTTATCGTCGGTGCTCATGCTGACGTTGTCGCCGCCGGATCCCTTCGAGACATTGCACCCCGCGAGCGAAACCGCGGGCAGAATCAGCAGAAGCGCGAAACGTCTCATGGGGCACCTCCTGTGTTAGACATGCAATACAGCCGCCGCAAAACCTCCGTCAAGACCCGCGACAGCAGGGGGCTTCCATCGGCCAGCCCGACTAACTAGTCGGATGTCTTTCCGCTTCCGCCACGGCGGTCTTTCGCCGTCCGGCTCGCAACCGAGGAGAGAGACATGAACCGACTTCGCTGGATCGCCGCGAGCGCCATCGCCCTTGCCGCCAGCCCGATTGCTGCGGCGCCGGCGAGCCAGTTCAGCCCACAGCGCCTTTCGGAGATCGACAAGACGCTGTCGTCGGATGCGTTCCAGGGACGCGGAACGGGCGCGGCAATCGAGCCGACGGTGATCGACTACATAGCGAAGCAGCTCGCGGCTGCCGGAGTCCAGCCGGGCGGCGATCTCGTCAACGGCCGGCGGACCTGGTTCCAGGCGGTGCCCCTGCTGCAGTCCGAAATCGTCGGGACACCGAATATCAGCCTCAACGAGAACGGCACCGTGGTTCCGCTCCGCGATGGCCCCGACATTGCGGTGATCGCCCCGCTGAACGGGCAGAAGTCCGTCTCGATCGCCAACGCGCCGCTTCTGTTCGTCGGCTACGGAGTCACCGCTCCCGAGCGCAGCTGGGACGACTTCAAGGGCGTCGACGTCCACGGCAAGATCCTCGTCGAGCTGATCAACGACCCGGACTTCGAGGGCGGTGAAGGCGACTTCGGCGGCAAGGCGATGACCTATTACGGCCGCTGGACCTACAAGTACGAAGAGGCCGCGCGCCGCGGCGCCGCAGGAGTCATCATCGTCCATGAGACCGCGCCGGCGTCCTATCCGTGGAACGTCGTCCAGAATTCCAACACCAACGCCCAGTTCGACATCGTTCGCGACAATCCCGCGGCCAAGCACACGCAGTTCGAATCCTGGATCCAGCGGCCGCTTGCGGTCCAGCTGTTCCAGCGCGCGGGTCTCGACTTCGAACAGGCCAAGGCGGCGGCCAAGCGGCGCGACTTCCACCCGATCCCGCTCAAGGCGACGCTGAGCGCCAGCTACGCAGCGGACACGAAAGTCATCACCTCGCACAATGTCGTCGGAATCCTTCCCGGCAGCCGCCATCCCGACGAGACGATCATCTACAGCGCGCATTGGGACCATCTCGGTGTCGGCAAGCCCGACGCGACCGGCGACCGCATCTACAACGGCGCCGTGGACAACGCGACCGGCGTCGCCCAGCTGATCGAGCAGGCGCGCGCCTTCGCTAACGGTCCACGCCCCGAGCGGTCGGTGGTGTTCCTTGCGGTCACCGGCGAGGAAAAGGGTCTGCTCGGGTCGGAATATTATGCGACCCACCCGCTCTACCCGCTCGGCAAGACCGTCGCGGTGCTCAACACCGACGCGCTCAACGTCTGGGGTCCGACCCGCAACTTCTCGATCTCGGGAAGCGCCAAGCTCGGGCTGCTCGACGACCTGATCGCCGAAGGACAGCGCGAAGGGCGCGCCTTCGCTCCCGACCCGCACCCGGAAGCCGGGCACTTCTTCCGCTCCGACCATTTCTCCTTCGCCAAGGTAGGCGTTCCCGCCGTCAGCTTCGAATCCGGCGACGACATGGTGAATGGCGGCGTCGCTCGCGGCGAAGCTCTCGCGCAGGAATATACCGCCAAGCATTATCACCAGCCGAGCGACGAATGGTCGCCGCAGTGGGATTTCAGCGGCATCGCCAAGGACGGCGCCATGCTTCACGCGGTCGGCGAGCGGCTGGCGAACTCGCGCGAATGGCCGAACTGGGCACCGGACAGCGAATTCCGCGCCACGCGCGACCGCACTGCGGGTGACCGCGGCGAAGCGCCTGCAGCGACCGGCGCAGCTCCGGGCAAGGGCGAGCGCGGCTGACCATGCGGCAAGCGCCCGCTGCCGAGCAGGGCGGGCGCGACTGGCAGCCGTGGGCCATCCTGGCGATGCTCGCGCTCGGCCTGGTGGCGATCGTCTGGCTCACGCACCCGGGCGAACGGCCGCTGGCGAAGCGAACGGCCGAGAGCGGCCTGCCTCTGACCAGCGAGCAGAAGTCGGTCGATTTCCAGGCTGCCGACCTCAGCTTCGAAGTGCTCGCGGACAGCGAACGGCTGAACGGCCGGGCCGTGTTGAGCTTCCTGGTCAAGGCGCCGATCAGGAAGCTGCAGTTCGATCTCGACCCCGAGCTTCCGATCAGCCGGATCGACGTGGATGGCCGCGAGCTGGACCGGCCGGGCTGGGAGAACGACGGCGGCTTCGTCACAGTCCGCCTACCTGAGCCCAAGCGCGCCGGCGACCGGCTGACGCTCGCCATCACGTACGGCGGCCGTCCGCACGTCGCCAAGCACGCGCCCTGGGACGGCGGCTTCGTCTGGGCGCACACCAAGGATGGCCGGCCATGGGTCGCGACCGCCGTCGAAGGCGAAGGCTGCGACCTGTTCTGGCCGTGCTTCGACAATAGCCGCGTCGAGGTCGGCACCGTGACCCAGCACATCGTCGTGCCCAAGGGTCTGTCCGCGCCCTCCAATGGGCGGCTGCTCGGCGTCGACCAGCTCGCGGACGGGCGCACCCGCTGGAACTGGCGGGCATCCCATCCCAACAATTATGCGGTCGCCATCGACGTCGCGCCGTTCCGGCTCGCCCAGCACATCCACCAGAGCCGCTTCGGCAACCGCTTCCCGATCCAGTACTGGTACCTGCCCGGCGAGGACCGCCAGGCCGCCGCGTTGCTCGCCGAAATGGAGCGCACCGTCGACTTCTTCGAAGCGACGATCGGCCCCTATCCGTTCGGGGACGAGAAGGTCGGCGTCGTCGAGACTCCGCACCTCGGCATGGAGCACCAGACGATCAACGCATACGGCAACGCCTACAAGGCTGCGCCGGAGGGCTACGACTGGCTGTTCGACCATGAGTTCAGCCACGAATGGTTCGGCAACCAGCTGACCAATGCCGATTGGGACGACATGTGGCTGCACGAAGGCTTCGCCACCTACATGCAGCCGCTGACGCTCGAGTGGCTGCGCGGGCGAATGGCGTACGACGCGGCGATGTTCAAAGAGCGCCAGCAGATCGCCAACACGCACCCGATCGTGTCCGGCCTTCATCAGACCGAAAGCTATGTCAGCGACCCGCAGAGCGGTCCGGGCACCGACATCTATTACAAGGCGAGCTGGATGCTGCACACGCTACGCGGTCTGATCGGCGACGATGCCTTCTGGCGAGCGACGCGGCGGCTGGTCTACGGCCGCCCTGATCCGCGCCCGGGCAATTTCCAGCCCCGCTTCGCATCCACGGACGAGTTCGTCGCGCTGGCGAGCCAGGAATCGCACCGCGACCTCCGCTGGTTCTTCGACGTCTATTTGCGTCAGGCGCGGCTGCCGCGTCTGGTCGTCACCCGGACCGGCACCGCGCTGACGCTGCAATGGCGGACGCCCAGGGGCTTGCCCTTCCCGATGCCCGTCGACGTCAGGGTCGACGGCCGCACCCAGGTGGTGCCGATGAGTAGTGGCCATGGCGCACTCACCCTGCCCAACGCGTTCAGCCTCGTCACCGTCGACCCGGACTTCGAAAATCCTCCGCCAGTCGGACGCGATCGACCGCTTCCGCGCGGATCCCGCAAGCAAGATCCCGTACGGGCCGAGCTGACCCGGGAAGGCGTCGATCCTGACCGGAATGCTGGAGACGGCACTCCGGGCGGACTAAAGCAGAACTGTTCGACAACCCGGAGAGGCAGCGATGGCGGAACTCACTTTCTACACCAACCCACAGTCGCGCGGGCGGATCGTCCGCTGGATGCTGGAGGAGGTTGGCCATCCCTATGACACTGAGGTCATCGACTACGCGGACTTGAAGTCCGACCGCTATCTTGCGGTCAATCCGATGGGCAAGGTCCCGGCGATCAAACACGACGGCCAGGTCGTCACCGAATGTGCGGCGATTTGCGCCTATCTCGCCGACGTGTTTCCGGACGCCGGTCTGGGCCCCCGCGAAGGCGAGAAGGCCGACTACTATCGCTGGATGTTCTTCGCGGCGGGACCGCTGGAGGCCGCGGTGTCGAACAAGGCGATGGGCTGGGTCCCGACTCCCGAGCGCGAGCGGATGTTCGGCTACGGCACGTTCGAGCGCACCATCGCGGTTCTCGACCGCCTCTTCTCCGACCGCGATTACGTGTGCGGCGATCGCTTTACCGCCGCCGACGTCTATGTCGGATCGCAGCTGATGTTCCCGATGCAGTTCGGCCTCGTCGACAAGAGCGACAGCTTCACCCGCTACGCCGAGCGGCTGATGAGCCGCGACGCCTACAAGCGCGCTGCAGAGATCGACGACCGCGCGCAGGCGGAAGCGCAGCCGGCGCAGCCGCAGCCGGCTTAAACTCGCCCCTTACTGCTCAAGCCGTCGCTCAACCATCCGTGGGTTGAGCGGTCCGCACAGGCGCGTCGATGCTTTCCTGAATTCACCCGGCACTCGGTCGAGCGTGAGAGAGAACGATTCGTCGCAGCCCGCATAGGTGGGATCGTCCAGACGCCGCACCTGCAGCCCTGAAAAGCTCGCCTGGCCGCCGCTCTGCAGCTGCAGCCAGTTACTCGCGCCATCGATCAAGGTGCCAGAGAAGCGCACCGAGCGGATGGGCTTGCCGATGAACTGGATGGCTTCCAGCGTGCTGTCGACGATCTCGGTGTCCGACACCTCGATGGCGGCGCCGATCGGCCGGTCGAGCGCGTAGAACCACAGCGCACCGACACCGAACCGCCAGTTCGGGTCGAAGCTGCCTGTCCGCACCAGCTGGTTGCGCTCGAGACGGATGGTCCCGGCCAGCGGAACCGCGCCGAAGCGATTGCCGAGGTGAATGCCGCCGCCCTGCGTAAGCGTGTCGGCGACCAGATTGTCCGAAATCGCGGATGTCGCGCCCGCCATAGACCGCAATGCCGTTCGCGAGGATCGGCGCCACCACCGTGTTGTGGGAAACGGTGACGCCATTGTCGGCCGACCGGTGCGACCACAGGGCAATGCCGTCGTCGCCGGAATTGCGGACGAACACGTTCTCGATCCGCGCGCTCGCCGCACCCCGCGCCTCAGGTTGATGCCGTCGGCGGTGTTGTCGACGATGCGCAGGTCGCGAATCGTGACGCCGCTCAGCGGACCATCCAGCCACACGCCGGATTTGTTATGCTGGAGCCACAGCCGTTGGATTACGGAGCCGCCGCCAAGTGCTCCGCCGATCGCGGCAAGCTTGGCGCGGTCGTTGCGCTCGCGAACCTCGCCGATGATCGCGAAGTCCGAGAGGTGCACCGCGGTGGATCCGTGCGGCGCCTTGCGGCCGTATAGGCCGACGCCATGGCCGCGAAGAATGCTGTACCAGGAACCAGCGCCGAGGATCGTGATCCGGTCCACCGTCAGGTGGCGGTCGATGCGATAGGTGCCGGGCCCGATCCACAGGGGCGCATGCCGGTCGCGGGCAGCCGCGATGGCGGCGGCAAAGGCTCTCGAGCTTTCCTTCCGGCCGGAGGGATCGGCACCGAAGGCGGCAACGCTCAGCGATCCGGCGGGACGGACAAGCGGCGGCGCGACCTGCTCGAAGTCGGCAAGGTCGATGACGTACCAGGCGGCAGCATCCTGCGGTCCGACTGCCAGGCGAACCTTGCTGCCAGCCGGGAGAGTGCGGCCAAGCAGCACCCGCGCCTCGTCGAACATGTGGTGGCCACCACCGTCGGATGGCCGGTTGGTGAAGGGGTAGCGGCCGTAGAACCAGCTGTAGCGGGATGTCATCGGAAGCGACGCCAGCCGCTCGCCTCGGACATAGATACCGAGCGTGGAGTCCAGGCCCGAGCCGTCCGCCGAATCCGGCATCGCGTAGCGGACGGTGACCGCGTTCGCCGGCCTGGCGAGCGTGAACTCGACATATTGGCCCCGGCGGTCGAGCCGCACCGCGCGGCGGCCCGAGGCCTCCGCGGCGATGGTATAGAGCGCTCGCGACGGGCCGATCTCCGTTCCCATGTAGCAGCCGCTCTCCGCTTCGTATTCGGTGAAGCCTACTCTCGCGCCGCGGCCATGGAGCTGCGCCACCGGCACTGCAGCAATCGTCGCCGGGGTGGTGGCGGCGAGAGTTCCGGCGGCGAGGCAGGCGGCAATCGACATTGCCAATGCCTACACAGCGTCCGCTGCAAAGAAAAAGGGCCGGAGTTGCCCCCGGCCCTTTCGGTTGGTTGAGCTGCGGCGCCTTAGCGGCGGTTGCCCATGAAGCTCAGCAGGAACATGAACATGTTCACGAAGTCCAGGTAGAGGTTGAGCGCACCCATGATGACGGTCTTGCCCATCATCTCGCTGCCTTGGACGTACGCATACATGCTCTTGATCTTCTGCGTATCGTAGGCGGTCAGGCCTGCGAACAGCAGGACACCGATCGCGCTGATCGCCATGCCCATCGCGGCCGATTGCAGGAACATGTTGATCAACAATGCGACGAAGAGGCCGACGACACCCATGATCAGGAATGTGCCGAAGCCGCTGAGATCGCGCTTGGTCGTGTAGCCGTAGAGGCTGAGACCGAGGAAACCGGCGGCTGCCCCGAAGAACGTCGTGGCGATCGACGGGCCGGTATAGACCAGAAAGATCGACGACATCGACAGGCCCATCGCAGTTGCGAAAGCCCAGAACAGCATCTGAAGAGTGCCCGCCTTCATGCGGCTCAGCCCGAAGCTCATGGCCATCACGAAACCGAGCGGTGCAAGGACGATCAGCCACCGAAGCGGCGTCACGAATACCTGCGCCGCCAGCCCGGAGGTCGCGAACAGCAAGGCGACGATGCCGGTCAGGAGAACGCCTGACGCCATGTAATTGTACACCGACAGCATGTACGACCGCAGGCCCGCATCGCGGGCGGCGCGCGGAACACCGACGGTCGCGGTATTCACGCCAGTCGTGCGCGGGTCTTGCCAATTGGCCATTTCATCTCCTCTCGCGCGGGCGAAGGGCCCGCCGCTACCTGCAAATATATCGTGGATGGCAAGGGGGACTTCAAGCGAAACCGGTAAAGCGTGATTGAGGAGGTCAGGAGCGGAGTAGCGTCACCTGCGCAACGTCGATCGCGTGCCCACGAAAACCGCCCTCGCAATACATCAGGTAATAGCGCCACAAGTCGTGGAACTCGGCGGCGAAATCGGAGAGCCGGCCAGCCTGGACCGCGGCATCGTAACGGGCCCGCCATTGACGCAGGGTCTCCGCGTAGTCGCCGCCGAAGCCCTCGCGGTCGCGCCAGTCGAGCCCGCGGTCGGCTGCGAGCGCCTCGAACTGCGGCTCGTCGAGCAGCAGGCCGCCCGGGAAGATGTAGGTCTGGATGAAGTCGGGGTTTCGCGCGTAGCGGTCGAACAGCGGGTGATCCATGCTGATGAACTGAAGCGCGGCGCGGCCGCCCGGCCTCAGGTTGCGGGCGATGCAGTCGAGATACGCGCCCCACCAGCGCTGCCCGACCGCCTCGACCATCTCGACGGACGCAATGGCGTCGAATTGCTCGGCGGTGTCGCGATAGTCCTGGAGCCGGATCTCGATCCTGTCGGAGAGGCCCTGCTCGGCGATCTTGCGCTCCGCCCAGGCCTTCTGCTCGGTCGAGAGGGTCAGGCCCACGACGTCGGCACCCCGCTTCGCCGCCTCGATCGCCAGCGTTCCCCAGCCGCAGCCGATCTCGAGCAGGCGTTGCCCGGACTGAAGGCCGAGGCGATCGAGCAGCGTGTGGACCTTCCGCAGCTGGGCGGCTTCCAGGCTGTCTCCGGCCGAGCCGAACCGCGCGCTCGAATAGGTCATCGTTGCATCGAGCCAGGCGGCGTAGAAGTCGTTGCCGAGGTCGTAGTGGGCGGCGATGTTGGCGCGGGCCTTGGCGGGCGCGTTGTCGCGGAGGCGGTGGGCGAGCGCGTTGATCCAGCGGAACGGGCCCTTGGCGCGGCCGACTTCGCCGAGCTCGACGGCGTTGGCCGAGAACAGCTCGAAGATTCGGACCGGGTCCGGGCTCGACCATTCGCCGAGGGCCCAGGCCTTGTACCAGCCCACCGAGCCCGAGGTCGCGAGCCGCAGCAGGGCCATCCAGCTGGCGAGGTGAACCACGGCGGATGGCCCGGCGGCACGGAAGCCGATGCGCCGCTCGCTCCCATCCGGCAACGTCGTCTCGATGCCGCCGACCGCGAGGCGCCGGTCGATGTGATCGAGCACGGTCGCGAAGGCCGGGGCAAGGAGCCTGGCCACGAGCCCGCCGCCGGTCGCGAAGCCGCGATCGCCGTGCACCAGATGCTGCCCCCGCGTCGCCATGGTCCGCGAATTATTCCCCGCGGGCAGGCGTGTCGAGCGGGATGAGGAAAGCGCCGCGCGGCATCGCCTTGCGAATCCCCGCCGGAATGGTCGACGAACGGAAGGCGCTGTAGAAGCGCTGGTCGGTGAGATAGGCCCTTCCGCCCAGCCGCAAGACCATCGGCATCCGCGACCACACGAGGAATGCGCGGACATGGGGATCACGGGCTTTTGCGGCGGCGAGACGCGGATCGTCGAGGTTGCAGCGGCTCGCTGCCCGGATAACAGGGTCAGGCCGTGTTCGAAGTCGAGCTCGCCATTGCCCCGCCGGTCGGCGCTTCGCCATGCCATGCTCCGGCGCCAGAAGGCGAACGGCGGCGGGCTTGCCACCACCAGCGTCGGCTCGATCCCGCGCTGACGGAGGCGCTCGGCGGTCGTCCGCTCGGCCCAGCTGCTCTCGGCGAGGTTGAGAGCGATGTAGGCGAGCATGATGACAGCCGGCGATCTGCGCCGGCCGGCCCGGGTGGCCTGCATGACGTCGCCAGCGCACCGCCGACCAGGCGACGCCGGCGATCATCAGCAGCCAATAGACCCAGTCGACGATGAAGATCGCGTCGCCCGAATACCAGTGCCAGCTGGCCGGCGCGAACAGCGCGATGGCGTAGGTCGTCAGCCAATCGAGGAAGGGGTGAGTCAGCACCGCCAGGAAGGCGACGGCGAACAGCGGCCCGGGCCGGAACGGCAGCGCCCCCTCGCCTCGCGGCTTGATGCGGTCGACCAGCCAGAGGATGGCAACGATGCCGGCGGCCAGGATCGGCCAGGCGAAGATGCCGTGGACCGGCCCGCGGTGGAAGCTGATGCCCTGCACCGGCAGCACCAGCGGCGCGAACACGTCGATGTCCGGCGCATTGGCCCCAAGCAGGCAGGCCGCCATCGCAAAGCGCGAACGGCGCTTCAGCCCCATCTGGCCGATGAGGGCACCGGCAAGCGTATGAGTGATGTTGTCCAAGCTAGCGGACGCGCATCACAGCTCGTGCGGTTCCTTTTCGACTTGCCAGGTCTGGCCCTTGGCGACGAGCGCCTGGAGGTCCGGCGTCTTGCCGGATGCGGCAGCGGCGTTTTGTTCGACGACGGCGCTTTCGAAGGTCGGCGCGGCATCGTGGTAGATGACCCCGAGCGCCACCGGGAAACCCTGCGGCATCTCGATCAGCATCGCCGCGAGAGCGCGGTTGGTCGGGTCGTGCGTGAGGACGTCGGGGTCGTCCGCTTCGACGATCTTCAGCGCCAGCCGCTCGCGGTCGAGGGCGATGCCCTTGGTGCCGCCGGCGAACAGCATCTTCTCGCCGGACTGCAGCCACAACTGCTTCTCGGCGGCGACCGAGCGCTCGGTGAAGCTGGCGAAGACGTCGTCGTTGTAGACGACGCAATTCTGGTAGATTTCCATGAAGCTGGCGCCGCGGTGGGCGTGGGCGGCCTTGAGCACGTCGGGCAGGTTCTTGTGGACGTCGATGCCCCGCGCAATGAACCTCGCCCCCGCGCCGAACGCGAACAGACAGGGCGTCACGGGCCGGTCGATCGAGCCGAACGGAGTCGAGGGCGAGCGCGTGCCGAGCCGGCTGGTCGGCGAATATTGGCCCTTGGTCAGCCCGTAGATCTCGTTGTTGAACAGCAGGATCTGGCAATCGAGGTTGCGGCGAAGCACGTGCATCGTGTGGTTGCCGCCGATGCTGAGCGCGTCGCCGTCGCCGGTGATGATCCACACGTCGAGCTCGGGATTGGCGAGCTTGACGCCGGTCGCGATTGCCGGCGCGCGGCCGTGGATCGTGTGGAAGCCGTAGCTCGCCATGTAATAAGGGAAGCGGCTCGAGCAGCCGATGCCGCTGATGAACACGGTCTTTTCGCGAGCGATGCCGAGGTCGGGCAGCGTGCGCTGCACCGCCTTCAGAACCGCATAATCTCCGCAGCCCGGGCACCAGCGAACTTCCTGGTCGCTCGCCCAGTCCTTGGCGGTGGTGGTGGGAATAAGAGTGACGTCGTTCATCCGTGCGGCCTCAGCTGCCAGATCAGGAACAGGATGACGATGAGCATGACCACCATCGGCCAGACGTTGATCTGTTTCATGGGTTGAGCCCGCGAAAGTTCACAAAGTTCATGGTCCTACGCGCGCGCACGCGAGGGCTCTCCCAACGCCGCGTCGATCGCCGCCTCGATCTCGGCGATGCGGAACGGCTGGCCGCTGACCTTGGTCAGCGACTGCGCGTCGACCAGATACTGGTCGCGCAGCAGCGTCTTCAATTGCCCCATGTTCATCTCCGGCACGATGATATGCTCGAAGCCCTTGAGTAGGACAGACATGTTTTTGGGCATCGGCCAGATGTGGCGGATGTGCACGTGGGCGACGTCCTGGCCCCGGGCGATCGCTCGGCGGACGGCTTGGTGGATGGGCCCGAAGGTCGAGCCCCATCCGACAACCGCAACCTTGGCCCCTTCCCGGCCGAGGCAGACGTCCTGGTCGGGAATGGAGTCGGCGATGCCCAACACCTTGGCGGCGCGAGTGTCGCTCATTTCCTGGTGGATCTCGGGCCGATAGTCGATGTTGCCTGTGCCGGGCTGCTTCTCGATGCCGCCGATGCGGTGCTCCAGGCCGGGAGTGCCCGGCTTGATCCACGGCCGCGCGCGGTCGCCATTGCGGGCGAAGGGCAAGACCGGGTCCCCGGCCTGCGGCGGCGTTTCGAGATAGCTGACCGGGAACGGGTGGTACCGGCTCATGTCCGGCACTCGCCACGGCTCGGCGGCGTTGGCGATATAGCCGTCGGTCAGCAGCATCACCGGAGTCATGTAGCGCGTGGCAATGCGGCAGGCCTCGATCGCGCAGTCGAACGCGTCGGAAGGCGAGCGGGCGGCGAGCACGGGGACGGGCGCATCGCCGTTGCGGCCGTAGACGGCCTGGTAGAGATCGGACTGCTCCGTCTTGGTCGGAAGGCCGGTCGAGGGACCGCCGCGCTGCGAATTGACGACGACCAGCGGCAGCTCGGTCATCACCGCAAGCCCCATCGCCTCCATCTTGAGGGCGATGCCGGGGCCGGAGGACGAGGTGATTCCGAGGCTTCCCGCGTAGCTGGCGCCGATCGCGGCGGCTATGGCCGCGATCTCGTCCTCCGCCTGGAAGGTCGTGATCCCGAACTCCTTCAGCCGCGCAAGGTGGTGGAGAAGCGGGCTTGCCGGAGTGATCGGGTAGGAGCCGAAGAACATCTTCACGCCCGCGAGCTGGCAACCGGCGACCAGACCGAGCGCAAGGGACTCCGCGCCGGTGACGGTGCGGTAGAGGCCCGGCTCGGCGGGCGCCGCGGCGATATGGTGCTGCTTGACCGGAGCGCCCATCTCGACCGTCTCGCCATAGGCATGGCCGGCATTGAGGGCGGCGATATTGGCTTCGGCGAGCTCGGGCGCCTTGGCGAACTTGGCCGTCAGCCAGTCGACGATCGGCTTCCGGTCGCGGTCGAACATCCACAGCGCCAGGCCCAGCGTCCACATGTTCTTGCAGCGCAGCGCTTCCTTGTTGCCGAGGCCGAACGGCTTCACCGCGTCGAGGGTCAGCTGCGAGATGTTGAACTGGACGAGCTGCCAGCGGGCGAGGCTGCCGTCCTCAAGCGGGCTCTGCTCGTAGCCGGCCTTGGCGAGGTTGCGCGCGGTGAACTCGCCGGCGTCGGCGATGATCAGGCCGCCGTCGCGAAGCTGCGGCACGTTCACCTTGAGCGCCGCCGGGTTCATCGCCACCAGCACGTCCGGCTGGTCGCCGGCGGTATCGATGGCGCAGGAGCCGAAGTTGATCTGGAAGGCCGAGACTCCGAAGGTCGTGCCCTGCGGCGCCCGGATTTCGGCCGGGAAGTCGGGGAAGGTCGCAAGGTCGTTGCCGGCGAGCGCGGTCGACAGCGTGAACTGGCCGCCGGTCAGCTGCATCCCGTCGCCGCTATCGCCGGCAAAGCGGACGACGACGGCCTCGAGTGGCGGATGCGCGGTGGCTTCCTTTTCGGTGAGGAGGTGAGAGGCTGTGGCCATGCTCCGCTATTAGCTTCCCTCTCCGCTCCCGTCATGCTGAACTTGTTTCAGCATCCATCCAGCCGCATGGTTGGACGGTGGAGAAGCAGCCCTGCGTCTATATGCTGGCCAGCCGGCCGTATGGGACCTTGTACATCGGGGTGACGTCGAACCTGATTGGGCGTCTCTGGCAACATCGGTCGGGCGAGGTGAAAGGCTTCACATCGCGCTATGGCGTGCAGCGCCTCGTGGGGTTCGAGCTTTTCGGAGAGATGACGGGCGCTATCGCTCGCGAGAAGCAGCTCAAGCGGTGGCACCGGCAATGGAAGATCAATCTCATCGAGACCGAGAACCCCGACTGGCATGATCTTGCGCCGGGGCTTGGTCTGCCTCCCGTCCATTTGTCGCGCTCGACCGTGGATGCTGAAACGAGTTCAGCATGACGCTTGACGCGAATTCCTCTCTCTACCGCCGCGGGGTTGGCGTGATGCTGCTGAACGCGGACCGCAAGGTGTGGGTCGGGGCGCGGATCGATAATCCGGCGGACGCGTGGCAGATGCCGCAGGGCGGCATCGATGCCGGCGAGGAGCCGTGGGCGACGGCGCTTCGGGAGCTCGAGGAGGAGACAGGGATCGCGCCCCGTCTGGTCGAGCGGGTGGCGCAATGCCCCGAGCGGCTGCGCTATTCGCTTCCGCCCGAGCTGGTCGGGGTGATCTGGAAGGAGCCGTGGCTGGGCCAGGAGCAGGACTGGTTCCTGTGCCGCTTCCTGGGCGAGCGACAGCGACGTGAACATTGCGACCGAGCACCCGGAATTCCGCGAATGGAAGTGGATCGAGCCCGAGCGGCTGCCGGACGTCATCGTGCCGTTCAAGCGCGAGCTCTATGCGCGGCTGCTGCGGGAGTTCGCCCAACACCTCTGACTAGAACGAGAAACTCAGGTTCAGCGAGGCGGCGTGATCGTTGGTATCCGGCCCGTGGCGAACGAAGCCGTGCTGGTTGAGGTAGCCGACCTCGAGGGTCGCATGGCTCGATAACGGCGTGGTGATCGCGACGAGACTGCGGATTCGCTCGAGCCCGCGAACATTCTGGAAGCCGGTCGTGTTGAGGTTGAAGAACGGCTCGCTTGTCACGGTCAGCCCGGTTTTGCCGTCCGTTCGGAAGGGCAGCGTATAGCGGACGAACGGCCGCACCCGCCAGCCGGTGCCGCTGGCATTGTCCCGCCAACGCTGCTCCGCCCTCAGGCGAAGGCTGATCCGGCCCGGCCCCAGCGCCGCGACATTGTCGAACGTCACCTGCTCGCGGGCGCGATGCTCGGTCGTGGTGTGGCGTCCCTCCGCGTAGAGGGGATCGTGCGTGTAGCCGGCCCAAAGCGTCGCCGTCTTTCCGATCCGGTACCCGAGCAAGCTGTTGCTCTCCACTTCGTAGAGACCGCCGCGATTGTCGCTGAACCGGACGGTGAGGTCCTGCGAAAGACGCCACTGATCGCCCAGCTTCACCGTCGCGGACGCGCCCGTCCACAGCTGGCTGTCATCTCCGGCATGAGCGGCACTCGCGGCGGTCAGCAGGACGAGAGCCGCGGCGCAGGGTCGAATAGGCATTGGCCGCCTCTAGCCGGCTGGTGTGTCGGGGCAATGACAATGCGGTGACGGTGTGGCGTTCGCGCGGCGCTGCGGCTAGGAGCGCGGGCATGGGGGAATTGTCGTCCACCGAACGTGCCGCCGTCGATTCGATCGACGCGGCGCCGATGCTCGATCGGGTACTCGCCTGGTCGGCGATCAACAGCGGTTCGCGCAATCTCGACGGGCTGGAGCGAATGGCGGGGGCGCTTGCCGAGGCGTTCTCGGCGCTCCCGGGCGAGCTTCGCTTCGAGCCGGCGGCGGCGGTCGAGAGCGTCGACGAGGCGGGGCGGACGTTCGCGATCGAGCATGGCCGCCACCTGCGCCTGACCGTGCGGCCACAGGCGCCGGTGCAGCTGCTGTTCACGGGCCACATGGACACCGTGTTCGCCGCCGATCATGCATTCCAGGAGACGCGCTGGCTGGGAGAGGGAGTCCTGAACGGCCCGGGAGTTGCCGACATGAAGGGCGGCATCGCGGTCATGCTGGCGGCGCTTGCGGCGGTCGAGCGAACGGCTGGCGCCGCTCGGCTCGGCTACGACGTGGTCATCAACAGCGACGAAGAAGTCGGTTCCTTGTCCTCGGCGGACCTGCTGGCGCGGGTGGCGAGAGGCAAGCGCGCCGCGTTGACTTATGAGCCTGCAGCGCTTCCGGACGGAACGCTCGCAGGAGCACGGCCGGGCAGCGGGAATTACGGGATCGTGGTTCGCGGCAAGTCGGCGCATGCCGGGCGCAATCCCGAGGACGGGCGCAATGCACTGCTTGCAGCGGCGGACCTCGCGCTGCGGCTGGACGCGCTGAAGCGCGAGGGGCTGACGGTGAACCCCTCTCGGATCGAGGGCGGGAGCCCCAGCAACGTGGTGCCGGACCTTGCCGTTCTGCGCGTCAACCTGCGGCCGCGCACGCCGACCATCGAAGCCGAGGCAAAGCGGCAGATCGACGCTGCCGTCGCCGCCGTAGCTGCCGAGCGCGACGTGGCGATCGAGCTTCACGGCGGCTTTGGACGGCCGCCCAAGCCGTTGACGGCGGACGCCGAGGAGCTGTTCACACTCGTCAAGAGCGCAGGCGCCGACCTTGGCCAGACGATTGCGTGGCAAACGTCGGGCGGCGTGTGCGACGGCAACAATATCGCGGCGTGCGGCGTACCGGTGGTCGACACGATGGGGGTGCGCGGCGGCAAGATCCACAGCATGGAGGAATTTCTGGTCGTCGACAGCCTGAAGGAGCGCGCTGCGCTGTCCGCGGTGACCATCCTGCGGCTCGCCGGAGAGGCGGCATGAGCTGTCGCATCCGAGCCGCGCGCAAGAGCGATCTTCGCGCTTTCTACAATCTCGCCAAGCTGACCGGCGGGGGATTCACCAACCTGCCGGCCGAACAGAGCACCCTCGAAGCCAAGCTGGAGCGAAGCGCGGCGGGCTTCGCGCGCGAGGGCGATACGCCGGGCGACGATCTCTACGTCTTCGTGCTGGAGAATGTCGACCGAGAAGAAGATCATCGGCACCTGCCAGGTGTTCGGAGCGGTCGGCAGCGAGTCGCCCTTCTACAGCTATCTGATCTCGACCCTGACCCAGAAGAGCGCCGAGCTCGGCCGGAACTTCCGCAACCAGACGCTGACGCTGACGACGGACCTCGAAGGCGCAAGCGAGGTCGGCGGCCTGTTCCTCCACCCGCAGGAGCGCGCCGGCGGGCTCGGCCTGTTGCTGGCGCGGTCGCGCTATCTGTTCATCAAGGCGCACCGCAAGCGGTTCGGCGAGGTGACCCTTGCCGAGCTTCGCGGAGTGATGGACGAAGCCGGCAACGCGCCGTTCTGGGATGCGCTCGGCGGCCGATTCTTCGGGATGACCTTCCCGGAGGCCGACGAGTTCAACGCCGTCCACGGCACCCAATTTATCGCCGACCTGTTCCCCAAGACCCCGATCTATGTGTCGATGCTGCCGGAAGCGGCGCGGGCCGTGATCGGCCAGCCGCACCCGACCGGCCGCGCCGCGCTCAAGATGCTCGAAAACGAAGGGTTTGTCTGGGACAGCTATGTCGACGTGTTCGACGGCGGGCCGACGGTCACCGCGCGCACCGACGACATCCGAACGGTGCGCGAGTGCGGGACCGCGGTTCTTGCCGACGAGACCGCCGACTATGGCAAGACGATGATGATCGCGAGCGGCAGGCTTGCCGATTTCGTCGCCTGCTACGGCAAAGTCGCGGATTGCGGCGGCGGCAAGGTCGCGATCGATGCGGACGCCAGGGCTATGCTGGGCGTGAAGCCGGGGGCGAGCCTGTGGCTGGTCGATCGCTGACGCGATGGCGCTCGAGGAAATCAACTTCGACGGGATCGTCGGACCGAGCCACAATTATGCGGGGCTGAGCCTCGGCAACCTGGCCTCGACCCGCAACGCCGGCCAGGTGTCGAAGCCGCGCGCGGCGGCGCTGCAGGGAATCGCCAAGATGCGCGCGAACCTCGCCTTGGGGCTCGCGCAGGGAATTTTCCTGCCGCACCCGCGCCCGCACGGGGCCTGGCTCGCCGACCTCGGAACGACCATCGAGCAGGCCGATCCGGCGCTCGCCGCCAATGCGATGTCGGCCTCGGCGATGTGGGCGGCCAATGCCGCGACGGTCTCGCCGGCGCCCGATACGGCGGACGGACGCTGCCACCTGACGGTCGCCAATTTGAAGACCATGCCGCACCGAAGCCATGAGTGGCCGGCAACGCTCGCCCAACTGCAGGTCGCGTTCGCGGCGGACGGCTTTGCAGTGCATGGGCCCGTTCCGCCCGCGTTCGGCGACGAGGGCGCGGCCAACCACATGCGTCTCGCTCCGGCCCATGGCGACGCGGGAGTCGAGCTGTTCGTCTACGGCGTGAGCGGCGGCGCTTTCCCGGCACGGCAGCATGTCGAGGCGTCGCGGGCGATTGCGCGGCGGCACCGGCTCGATCCCGAGCGCACCATCTTCGCCGAGCAATCTGCCGACGCCATTGCCGCCGGCGCCTTCCACAACGACGTGGTCGCCGTCGCCAACGAGCGGGTGCTGTTCGCGCATGAGAAAGCATTCGCCGACCGCGATTCACTCGTCGCCCGGTGCAGCGAGCGCGTTCCCGGCTTCGAATATGTCGAGGTCAGCGATGCCGACGTGCCTCTTGCCGACGCGATCCGGTCCTATCTGTTCAATGCCCAGCTGGTGACCCCGCCGGCCGGCGAGACGACCCTGATCGTCCCGTCCGAAGCCCGGGAGACGCCGTCGGTTTGGCGCTGGCTGGAGCGGCACCTTGCCGGCAACGGTCCGATCCGCCGCGTCGAAGTCGTCGATGTCCGGGAATCCATGGCCAACGGCGGCGGGCCCGCCTGCCTGCGGCTGCGCGTCGTCGCCGACCCCGCTACCGTCGATCCCCGCTTCCTGGTCGACGAGGCGGCGCTCGACCGCATCGCCCGGGTCATCGCCGAGCAGTGGCCGGAACAGATTCATACGGACGACCTGCAGGTGCCCGCACTAGTCGCCGACATCGAGCGAGCGCGGGCGGCGCTGCTCAACGAGCTCCGGCTGACGGAGTTAATGTAAAGTTAATTGACGCTTTACCATTTTTGTTAAGTCATAAATGGCTCAAATCCGCCGCTGGCACGTTCCCTGCTTAACAATTGGGGATGCCAATGACGATGCTGAAGCGCCTCGGGCGACTGTTCGTAATCAAAACCCGCACCGAAGCGTGGCTGGTCACTTACGCGATTGCCGTCGGGGCGATCGAGCGCGGCCAGCATTACATGCATCAATATCCCGGGTTCGGCGGGTGGCTCCTGGCGCTCGCCTGCACCGGCGTCGTCTTCATCGCCGGAGCGCGGCTGCTCGATTCCGTGAAGCCGCCGGCGCCTGCAATTGCGGCCGGTCCTTATGCCTCGCCGATGCGCCGCCGAGCACCGCTCGGCCGCAACCGTCCGCGCCACGTCTCGCTCGAGCGCGGCTCGAGCCGCCGCACCTTCCGGCGCTAAACCGCTCATCTCGCCACAAAAGAAAATGCGCGGGGCGTGAACCCCGCGCATTCGCGTGCAACTGAAGCCGTGGCTTAAGCGGCGTTGAGCTGCGCGTAATCGGGCCGGCTGCGCCAGAAGGTCGGCGACGCCGGGCCGCGATGATAGGCTTCCTGCAGCGGCATCGCCGTCGAGCAGAAGGCGCATTCGGCCGAGAGCCGGCCGATCAGCCAGTGGGTCCGCCCGCAGCCGGGGCAGTGATTGACTTCGCCCTCGTGATAGACGGCGTGATAGCCGCGATCGCTCGGGTTGAACGGGGTACGCGAGACATTGGTCGAACTCAGCATGGTTGTCGTCCTTCGAACCATCTTCGCAGCTTTCAACGAGTTGCGAGTCTTTAGGGTTCCGAGGCTAGTCGTTTCGTGCCCGTCCGTGTCACCGCCAAGCAACAGGCTGTGCCGCTCCGGGACAGAATGGCGCGGCTTGTGGATAGTAACCCTTCGTTAGCCAATGGCGGGCAAGGTCGGGTCCAGTCAGGAACCTTGTGGAACGGGGACCGGGGGGCATGGAGTCGGACGCACGTTACTATCGTCGCAGAGCCGTTGAGGAACGGATGGCCGCGCAGCGCGCCGTGACCGAGACGGCCCGAGCCTGGCACGCCAAGCTCGCCGCGGACTATCTCGAACGCGCCACCGCCTCGCCGCAGCCGATTACCGCCTGAGTCGTCACGCCGGCCGCACGCTAGTCCGCGGTTTCGTTTTCCTTGATCGCATCGAGGACCGCTTCCGGAGCGACCATCTGCTTCATTTCCTCGACGTCGGGCTGCCGCGCCGGCGCGATGTCCATCCGCTCGGCGATTTCCGAAACCAGCTGAACGAGCTTGGTGATCTCCGCTTCCGAAAGAAGGCTGATCTGAACGTCGAGCTCGGCGCGCCGGTCGGCGGCGGCGGCCATGCGGTTTTGGGTGATCAGGATGAAGGTCGACAGGAAGATCGCCTCGACCGACGCGACCATCGCCAGCACGACGAAGCTCGGATCCCACGCCCGGACGCCGGGCAGGACTCCGAGGTTGGCGACGATCCAGAATCCGTATGCAGCGCCATGGAGATAGACGAACCGCATGGTGCCGCTGAACCGGGTGATCGCGCGCGCCACGCGCTCCTCGATCGTCGCCCGGCTCTTCTCATCCTCGCGGCGGCGGCGAAGCGCCTCGATGTTGCGCCTCAGCGAGCTATTGAGGCTGTCCGGGGCGGGCGGCGGTACGGTGGGCCCGTCGGGGGATGCGACGTCCGGCATGGCCAGCAAAACGAGCGGGCGAGGAGCAGCGTTCCGGGAAATGATGCTGCGATTTGAGGGGAAACCGCTGCCGGGAAGAAATGGCGCGCCCGGAAGGATTCGAACCTCCGGCCCCCAGATTCGTAGTCTGGTGCTCTATCCAGCTGAGCTACGGGCGCGCGCTGCCGTGGCAGGCAGGGGCGCGACATAGGGGCGACGGTGCGAACGCGCAACCCACCCACAATTGCGAGTTTCCCGGCGGCTGCGTAGAGAATGGCGGCGATGACGCGCCTGTCCCCTGCCCTGCTGCCGCCATTGCTCGTTCTCGCCGCCTGTTCGGCGGCCGGCGGGCCCTTCCCATCCCTCCAGCCGCGTGCGGCCGAGCTGGTCGATCCCCGGGTGCCGGTGGATCGGCCGATGAATGCGCGACCTGTCGATTCCGGCCTTGCGGCCAAGCTGGACTCGCTGGTCGGCCAGGCGCGGAGCGGCGATGCGGCCTTCGCGCCGCTCATGGCGCGCGCGGAGCAAATCGCGGGATCCGCCGGCGCTGTGCACAGCGAAGGCTGGATTGCCGCCGAGGAAGCGCTGACAGCGGCAATCGCGGCACGCGGACCGGTTGCCCGGGCGCTGGCCGATGTCGATGCGCTCGGCGGCGGCCGGCTTCAGTCCGACCGCGGCATGGCGCCGTCCGATTTTGCGGCGATGCAGGGCGCGGCCTCCGAAATTGCTACGCTGGACCAGCGCGAGCAGGGCCGCGTCGACGCGGTCCGGAGACGGCTCGGCGCCTAGGCCAGCGCGGCTGCTCGCGCGGCCGGCCAGTCCCCGGCTGCCATGATGAACACGATCGTCGGGTTCAGTTCCGGCCCGAAGCGCTCGTCGACATAATCGAGATCGGCGCGGCGGGTCATGCCGAGACGCTTCATGAGGCCTTGGCTCGCTGTGTTGGCGGGCACGGTCGTCGCAATAACGTCGGGCGCCGCGAAGCGGCCGAAGGCGAGGTCGAGGCTGGCGATTGCCGCTTCCTTGGCGATGCCTTTGCCCCACGCCTCGGGCCGCAACCGCCAGCCGATTTCATGCCTGCCGGTAAGGTCGCCGGCGCCGGGCGCATTGACTCGCTTGAGGCCGCAGAAGCCGAGAATGTCACCACCGTCGAGGTCCTCGATGATCCAGAAGGTGTGGCCGTAATCGCGCTGGAAACCGATGATTCGCAGGTAGGCGGCGTTCCATTCTGCGGGCGTCTGTAGTCCCCCGAGATAGCGCATCACCTCGGGGCGGTTCATCACGGCATAGAAGCGGCCCTCGTCCGCTTGCTCCCACTCGCGAAGGCGCAGCCGGGCCGTTTCCGCGACCGTCTCAACCATGGATCAGGCGAGCTGCGTCGACGGCATGATAAGTAAGGATTCCAGCCGCGCCGGCGCGCTTGAACGCCAGAAGCGTCTCGAGGATCAGGGCGTCGCGGTCGCCGGCGCCGGCTGCCGCCGCATGCTCGATCATCGCATACTCGCCGGACACCTGGTAAGCGAAGGTCGGAACGCCGAACGCATCGCGGACCCTCGCCAACACGTCGAGATAGGGCAGGCCGGGCTTTACCATCACGAAATCCGCGCCCTCGGCGAGGTCCAGTTCAACCTCCCGCAGAGCCTCGTCGATATTGGCCGGGTCCATCTGGTAGCCGCGCTTGTCGCCCTTCAGCCGCCCGCGCGAACCGACAGCGTCGCGGAACGGGCCGTAGAAGGCGGACGCATATTTCGCGGCATAAGCCATGATCGCGACGTCCTGGTGCCCCTCGCGCTCCAGCATGTCGCGGATCGCGGCGACCCGGCCGTCCATCATGTCCGAGGGCGCGACGATGTCCGCGCCGGCTTCCGCCTGCACCTGAGCCTGTTCGACGAGGATGGACACGGTCGTGTCGTTGATGACCCGGCCGGCGGCATCGATCATGCCGTCGTGGCCGTGGCTGGTGTAGGGATCGAGCGCGACGTCGGTCAGGACGCCGATCTCCGGAGCGGCATCCTTGATGGCCCGGATCGCTCGGCAGATCAGGTTGTCGCTGCTCAGCGCCTCGCGCGCGTCCTCGGTGCGCAGGTGCTCGGGCGTATTCGGGAATAGCGCGACGCACGGGATGCCGAGGCTGGCGGCGAGCTTCGCCTGGGCGCCGATGCGGTCGATGCTCCATCGGCTGACGCCCGGAAGCGAGGCGATCGGCTCCTCGCAATCGCGGCCGTCGCAGACGAACAGCGGCCAGATGAAGTCGCTCGGGTGGAGCCGGTGCTCGGCGAGCATGTCGCGCATCCACGGCGCGACACGGCCGCGGCGCATGCGAAGAGCTGGGAAGGAAGCTGACATGCGTGCGCCTATAGCGCCGATCGGGAAATCAGCCAGCCGGGTTGAGCGCTCCGCCGGGTTCGCGGGTGGCGAGCGCCTCTTCCTTGCATTCGTCGCCGTCCGGCCGCTCGCCCGACGCTCATCCGCGCCTTCTTCCAGCCGCCGTGGACGTAAAAGCCGATCGCCAGCGCGAGGTTGATCGCCGAGGTCACCGGGAAGCTGGTCCAGATCGCGTCGGCGCCGAGCCAGTGATACGTCGCGAAGATGTAGCCGAAGCGCACCGGCACCATGCCGACCGCGAGCACGACCAGCGGGATCCACACTGCCCCGTTCGCCCGCACGGTGCCGAACAACACCATCATCACCCCGAACATCAGGAAATTCCACGTCGCGACGACGTGGATGTGGCGGGCGATCGGCAGCGCCGGGCTGTCGCCGCCCATGAACAGCGCCAGCACGGTTCGGTCGGCGAGCGTCAGCGCGACGATCATCGCGGCGGTGATGATGACGGTCTGGACGATGCCGACGCGGGTGATCCGGCCGACCCGGTCCCACAGGCCGGCGCCGATATTCTGGGCCGCCATCGCGCTGACCGCGGCGCCGAGCGCCATCGCCGGCATCTGGACATAGGTCCACAGCTGCATCGCGACGCCGAACGCGGCGGTGGTGTCGACCCCTTCGCGGTTGACGAGGCCGATCAGCGCCAGCGCCGACAGGGAGATGATCACCATCTGCAGGCCCATCGGGAAGCCCTTGACGACGATCGTCTTCATGATCGCGCACGTCGCACCACAGGTAGCGAAGCTCGCCGCCGCGCAGCCTGAGCGGCAGGTCCTTGATGTAGATGTAGGCGATGAGCCCGAATAGCGCGACGTAATTGGCGATCAGCGTCGCCGTCGCCGAGCCGGCGATGCCGAGCCGCGGCGCCGGGCCCGAGACCGCGGATGAAGACGGGGTTGAGACCGCTGTCGAGGATGACGGCGACGATCATGAAGAACAAGGGCGTCATGCTGTCGCCGGCGCCGCGCAGCGCCATCATCGCCAGGGTCAGCAGCAAGAGCGCCGGCATGGCGAGGAAGATCACGCGCAGATAGGCGAGCGCGAGCGGCGCGGCTTCGCCGGGCGTCCCGAGCAGCTTCAGGATCGCCGGCGACAGGAACCAGCCGACGATCGCGATGACGATGGTGACGAGCAGGAACGAGCCGCCCGCCGTACCGAACACCCGCCGCGCCTGGTCGACGTCCTTGCGGCCCCAGGCCTGGCCGACCAGGATGGTCGCGGCCATGCCGAAGCCGAACACGAAGGCGGTCAGCAGGAACATCACCATGTTGGCGTTGGACGTCGCGGCGAGCGCGCCCTCACCGAGGAAGCGGCCGACCCAGATCGCGTTGATGGTGCCGTTGAGCGACTGCAGGATCGACGAGGCGAGCGTCGGCAGCGCGAACTTCAGCAGGGTCGAGCCGATGCTCCCCTGCGTGAGGTCGCCGCGCTCAGGTTTTCTCGCTGCTGCGTCTGCCATCCTTACTCCGTCACCCTGAACTTGTTTCAGGGTCCATTTCTCGATCCGCATTGCCATGGCGGAATGGATGCTGAAACAAGTTCAGCATGACGAGTTCCAATCCTAGCCCAGCCGCTCCAACGCAGCACGCAGCCGTTCGGCTTCGGCGGCCTTGGCGTCGTGGTCGGCACGGGCCTTTTCGACCGCTTCCGGCTTGGCGCGCTCGGTGAAGTTCGGATTGGCGAGACGCGCGGCGAGGCTGTCGCGTTCCTTCTCGGCAGCGGTCGGCGGCTTTGGAGAGGCGGGCTTTTTCGGCTTCGACGTCGATTGCTCCTTCGAAGAGGCATGACGAGTTCTGAGGTTCCCGCTGAAACGCGAAGAACGGCGCCCACCGCGTTCCCTGAGTACCGGCTGGTATCGAGACTGTTCGCCATCCTCAAGCAAGGCGTCTTGGATTATCAGCAAGACGCTCAAAGTACGAGCCAGCATCGGTCCGCTTTCGAACGTAGCCGATCAGATCTCTCGCCCGGCGGTACGTTCAGTCTCAGTTCGTCGCCGAGCGAACTTCGCTGACCAAATTCGATGAGCCACTCGACTTCGCTCTTCGCTTCCGGATCCGACCCGCGCCTCCGGCTCCGGCCACTTCGCGACGATCAGCTCGTAAGGCCGCTCGCTCGCGTTCCACAGCTCTTCGGTGATGAAGGGCATCAGCGGGTGGAGCATGACCAGAATCTGGTCGAACGCCCAGGCGGCGACGCGCTTGGTCTCGTCGTCGAACGCGCCCTTCACCAGCTCCACGTACCAGTCGCAGAAGGTGCCCCAGACGAAGTGGTAGATGGCGTCGGCCATCTCGTCGTAGCGCAGCTCGTCGAAGGCGCGGTCGAGCTTGGCGAGGGTTTCGACCACTTCGCCGATGATCCAGCGGTTGACCGGCAGTGTCGCTTCCGGCGCGGCGATGCTGTCGCTGGCGCCGACGCCGTTCATCTGCAGGAAGCGCGCGGCGTTCCACAGCTTGGTCGCGAAGTTGCGGTAGCCCTCGACGCGCTTCTCATCGAGCTTGATGTCGCGGCCCTGGCTTTCCATCGCCGCCATCGTGAAGCGCAGCGCGTCGGCGCCGTACTTGTCGATCAGGCCGAGCGGGTCGACGGTGTTGCCCTTGGACTTGGACATCTTGGCGCCGTTGGCGTCGCGGACCAGGCCGTGGAGATAGAGCGTCTTCCACGGCACCTCGCCCATGAACTCGATCCCCTGCATCGCCATCCGCGCATCCCAGAAGAACAGGATGTCGAAGCCGGAAATGAGGACGTCGTTGGGGTAGTGGCGCTTGAGGTCCTCGGTCTGCTCCGGCCAGCCCAGCGTGGCGAACGGCCACAGGGCCGAGGAGAACCAGGTGTCGAGGACGTCATCGTCCTGGCGGAGCGCAACGCCCTCGCCGGCCTGCGCTTGCGCCTCTTCAACAGTTTCCGCGACGAAAACATTGCCGTCGGCATCGAACCACGCCGGGATGCGATGGCCCCACCACAGCTGGCGCGAGACGCACCAGGGCTGGATGTTCTCGAGCCAGTTGAACCAGGTCTTGGCCCAGGTCTCCGGCACGACCTTGATCTTGCCGGAGCGCACCGCCTCGATCGCCGGCCCGGCGAGCGTCTTGGCGTCGACGTACCATTGGTCGGTCAGCCACGGCTCGATGACCACGCCGGAGCGGTCGCCGAACGGCGTCGGGATGACGCGGCCCTCGACGTTGACCAGCGCAGCTTCCGCGTCGAGCCGCGCGACGACGGCGTCCCGCGCCTCCTCGCGGGTCAGGCCGATCAGGTCGGCCGGGACCAGCCCGTCCGACGTCTGCACCACCCGCGCCTGGGCATCGAGCATGTTGAGCATCTCGCCCGGCTTGAAACCGGCGCGCTTGCCGACCTCGTAGTCGTTGAAATCGTGGCCGGGCGTGATCTTGACCGCGCCGCTGCCGAGCTCCGGGTCGGCATGCTCGTCGGCGATGATCGGGATCAGCCGGCCGGTGATTGGCAGCCTGATCTGCTTGCCGATCAGGCGCGTGTAGCGGCCGTCGTCCGGGTGCACCGCGACCGCCATGTCGGCGAGCATCGTCTCGGGCCGCGTCGTCGCGACCTCGATGTGGCCGGAGCCGTCGGCGAGCGGGTAGCGCAGGGTCCAGAACTTGCCCTGGACGTCGCGGGTCTCGACCTCGAGGTCGCTGATCGCAGTCTGGAACTCGGGGTCCCAGTTCACCAGCCGCTTGTCGCGGTAGAGCAAGCCTGCGCTTGTAGAGCTCGACGAACACGTGGGTGACGGCGCGGCTGAAGCCCTCGTCCATCGTGAAGCGCTCGTGGCTCCAGTCGCACGAGGCGCCCAGACGGCGGAGCTGGCGGGTAATCGAGCCGCCCGACTGCGCCTTCCATTCCCAGACGTGCTGCAGGAACGCCTCGCGGCCGATCTCGGTGCGCTTGATGCCCTGGCTGTCGAGGTTGCGTTCGACCACCATCTGGGTGGCGATGCCGGCATGGTCGGTTCCGACCACCCACAAGGCGTCCTTGCCGCGCATCCGCTCGCGACGGGTGAGGATGTCCTGCAGCGTGTTGTCGAGCGCATGGCCGATGTGCAGCGAGCCGGTGACGTTGGGCGGCGGCATGACGATCGTCCACGGCGTCGCGTCGGGCCGGTCGGGCCGGAACAGCCCGCGGCTCTCCCAATGCGCGTACCAGCGCGCCTCGATGCTTGCGGGATCGAAGGTCTTGGGAAGCTCGCTCATTCCGCTGCGGTTAGCGATGCCGCGCTGCAGCATCAACCGGCAGCGTCAGGCCCGGGCCGTTACGGACCGACGTCGTTGTCGCTGCTCTCCGGCTGCTGGATCTTCTGCGGCGGCCCGGGCGCGAGCTCCAGCGCCTTGGCGATATTATTGTCCCAGCCGTAAACGTCGGGCGCGATACTGGATGCGTGAGCCGTCCCAGAAGGCCGTGTGATAGAGCAGACGGACCGGGATGTCCTTCGGCAGCTTCACGAAGACATTGTCGTCGCTGCCCTGCATCGCCTTCTGGAACTTGTCGAGAATGCCTTCCTGCTGTGCCAGCGCGGTCGCGAACTGCATTGCATTCTCGACCCGGACGCAGCCGTGGCTGCGGTGACGGTCGGACAGCGCGAACGCCGACTTGGCCGGCGTGTCGTGAAGATAGATCGCCTCGTCGTCCTTCATGTCGAACTTGACGAGACCGAGCGAATTCTTCGGGCCCGACTGCTGGACGTACTGGCCGTCCTTCAGAACGAAGCCATTGTCCTGGAGATAGCTCTGCGACTTGTCCGCAAGCTCCTTCTCGCCAATGCCCTTGGGCACCGTCCAGGTCGGCTTGGCGACCAGCTGGAAGATCGGCGCCTCAAGCTGCGGCGTCGGCTTGTCGCCCTCGCCGTTGATGACCTTGCGGTGGTCGACGTGCTGTCCGTCGCGCCAATAATCGAGGAACGACGCCGCCGTGTTGACGTCGATCCGCGTCCCGGGCGGATTGCGCGGAAGCCAGCGCAGCCGCTCCATGGCGACCGCGAGCTGCCGCGCGCGCTCGGCGGGGCCGGTGCTGAGGGCGCCGATCGTTTCCGGCCGAGAACGCCGTCGGGCTTCGTCCCCGAATCCGACTGGAACTGCTTCACCGCCGCCACCAGCGCAGGCGTGTAGGTCCTCGGGGCGGCCGCAGCGGCCTGTTGCTTGTCCGCGCCTTGCTGCTGCGCCTGATCGTCGTCCGGGAGGTACCCGCCGGCCCGAAGCACGGCGACGATCGCCGGGATGCGGTCGTCGCGCGCGCCCGGCTTGATCGGCTTGTCGCTCGGGATCGGCTGCTGTCGCCCTGGCCCGCCAGCTTGGCGTAGCGCACGAAGGCCTGGCTCAGCGCCTTGTATTCGTCGGTCTGGGGAGCGAGCGAGTTCAGCCATTCGCCGACGTTCCCTTTCTGCAATGCCTGCTGCAGGCCCGCCCGGACGTCGACGTTGTTGCGCGGGATCGTGTAGACTTCGAACAGCTTTTTCGGGTCGGAATAGCCGTTGGCCAGTGCCGACGCGTATTTCAGCGCCGCCTGTGCCAGGGCCGGACCGCTTTCGCCGCCCTTCAGGAACAAGTCCGACCGCAAGCCATGCTGCGGTGCCTGCGCGATGGCATCGCGGATCTGCTTCTCGTCCGACGACTTCAGGGCAATTGCCTGGCCATCGCTGGAAGCGGACGCATTGCCGTCGGTTGCGATGAGTTGATTGCCGCCGGAGCAGGAGGCAAGGGTGACGCTGTACAGGGCCAGGCCGAGGGCCGAGCCGATCCAATAATGTTTCTTCACGGCGCCCTGAACGCGAGGACCGTCAAAAGCGATCCATGACCGTCGCAAATCAGTCTTCGAGCAGTGTTGGGATCGCGCAGGCCCTGGCCGATCGCGCCGCGCATCGTCTCCGCTTCGCTGCTGGTCACCGGATAGGCGCAATAATCGGCCGCGTAGAAGGCGCTCGGGCGATGGTTGCCGGACAGGCCGACGCCGCCGAACGGAGCGGTCGACGGCGCGCCGTTGGTCGGCTTGTTCCAGTTGATGACGCCGGCGCGGATATTCGCCCAGAACTGGTCGTACTGCTCGGGGCTGCCGCCGAGCAGGCTCGCGGCGAGGCCGTAGCGCGTGGCGTTCGCCTCATCGATCGCCTGCGTCGAAATCCTTGACCCGAATGATCTGCAGCACCGGCCCGAAGATCTCTTCGTCCGGCCGGTCCTTGACGTCGGTGACGTCGATCAGGCCGGGCGTGAGGTAGGGCCGGTCCTCGAACGGACGATCGAGCCGGCGAAGCGGCTTGCCGCCCTTCATCATCAGGTCGAGCCATTGTTCCTGCACATGATCGGCGGCGGCGTTATCGATGACCGGGCCCATGAACGGCTGCGGATCGGCGAAGGGCTCGTCGACGATGATCCGGTCGATCAGCGCCTGCATGGCGGCAACCAGTTCCCCCTCCTGACCGTCCTCGACGATCAGGCGGCGGCCGGCGGTGCAGCGCTGTCCGGCGGTCAGATAGGCCGACTGCACGATCATCGTTGCCGCCGCGGCGATGTCCTTGACGTTCCAGGCGACGATCGGATTGTTGCCGCCAAGCTCGAGCGCGAGGATCTTCTGCGGCATGTCGGCGAACTGGCGGTGAAGCGCGATGCCGCCGCGGACCGAGCCGGTGAACAGCAAGCCGTCGATGCCGCGCTGCGAGGCAAGCGCCCGCCCTTGGTCGGGACCGCCGATGAGCAGGCGGACCACGCCTTCGGGAATCCCCGCCTGGTGGAAGCAGTCGACCAGGAAGGCGCCGCTCGCCGGGAGTCTTCTCCGACGGTTTGAAGACGACCGCGTTGCCGGCGATCAGCGCCGGGACGATGTGACCGTTGGGAAGATGCGCGGGGAAATTGTACGGGCCCGAGGACGGCGAGAACGCCGTGCGGCTTATGGCGGACGGCGACACGGTTGCCGAGCGCCGCCTCGAGCTTCCGCTGCGGAGTGCGCTCTGCATAAGCGTCGATGGAAATCTCGACCTTGTTGATGACGGCGGCGACTTCGGTGCTGGTTTCCCACAGCGGCTTGCCGGTCTCGCGGGCGATCAGCTCGGCGAATTCGGGCTTCGCGCTTGCGCACGACGTTGGCGAAGCGGCGCAACGCTTCCATCCGGTAGGCGAGGAGACGCGCCGCCCATTCCGGCCAGGCGGCGCGGGCAACCGCCACTTCGGCGGCAGCATCGCCGACGCTGCCGCGCCAAACCTCTTCGCCGGTCGCCGGCGCAGTCGACACGAGCTCGGCCGACGGCGCCACGCGCTCCGCCAACTCCGTCGCCCTCCGTCAACCTCCCGGTGCATCGGCCCTCATCGCGTCGCCCATCCTGCGGATCGCATTAACCTTGTCGTCGAACGGCCGCCAGTCGTCGCGCTCGGCGATGGCCGACCAGATCGCCTCGACCTCGTCGATATGCATCGAACATGGCTCGTCGTCAGACCAATATGGATGCGTGACGCGACGTGCGCGGCCTTCGAGCGCGCGGGCGAGTGCGCGGAACGGTCGGACAGCGTAGGGCGCGGCCCCGGGGTCGCGGCCGCCACGCCAGTCGAAGAAGAAGCGGTCGATGGTGACCGCGCGTGACTGCAGCGCCCGCAGGACGAGGGCGGCAACTTCCGCATCGCGCTCCGGCGTCGTCGGCGCGACGCCCAGGCGGCGGACGAGCTGCCGGACCAGCGCCTGCTCGAACGCGGCAGCTCCAGCTGGCAAGCGCCTCGGACAGCGGCGGCGCCTCGGCGACGAGCGAGAGGCACGCCGGCGAGCTGGGCCAGGTCCCAGTGGATCGCCTCGGGCTGCCGGCCGAACGCGTAGAGGCCGTAATGGTCGAAATAGGCCGCGGTGAAGTCCGGGTCCCAATAAGGCGTGAAGCGCCACGGGCCGTAGTCGAAGCTCTCGCCGGTGATGTTGATATTGTCGCTGTTGAGCACGCCGTGGACGAAGCCGGCGGCAAGATAGGAGGCGGCGAGCTCGGCAGTCGCGCCGGAAACCAGATCGAACAGGCGCAGCGCGTTGGCGGCATCGTCTTCGGCTCGGCGGCTCGCCGTAGAGCTGCTCGAGGCAGTAGCGGACCAGCCGCGCTGATGTTGCTCGGTCTCGCCGATGAAGGCGAGCCGCTGGAAGGTGCCGATGCGGATGTGGCCGTGGCTGAGCCGCGTCAGCACCGCCGAGCGGGTCGGCGACGGCTCGTCGCCGCGCTCGAGCTGCTCGCCGGTCTCGAACAACGCGAAGGTCTTCGACGTGTTGACGCCGAGCGCCTCGAGCATCTCCGTCGCGAGGACTTCGCGGACGCCGCCCTTCAGAGTCAGCCGGCCGTCGGCCGTTCGGCTGTAGGGCGTCTGGCCCGAGCCCTTGGTGCCGAGGTCGAGCAGGCGGTCGCGCGTCATCGCGTAGCTGCGCGAACAGGAAGCCGCGGCCGTCGCCGATCTCGGGATTGTACACGCGGAACTGGTGGCCGTGGTAGCGCAGCGCCAGCGGCTGCGGCAGGTTGTCGTGGAAGCGGCTCGAAGCTGCAGAAGTGCGCCGCCCAGCCATCCTCATCGAGGGCGCCGAGGCCGACGTGGTCCGCCCACCGCGCGTTGGTATAACGTGCGATCGCCTGCGGAAACCGGGCGGGCTGGACGGGATCGTAGAAGTCCGGGCCAAGGGTCAGGATCGCGGCGTCGGGGCGGTATTCCGCCATCACGCTCCGACGAGGCGCTTGAGCTTCGCAGTGGCATCGCTGTCCGGCTCATCCGCGCTGATGGTCCCGCTGAACTTGCCGTTGCGGTCGAACAGAAGAACCGTTGCGGTGTGGTTGATCATGACCATTCCGCCATGCGGGCCGGGCTCCGGCTTCGCGAAGATTCCGAACTGCTTCTTCACGGCGTCGATCTGGGCCGGCGATCCGGTCAGGCCGATGATCGGCGCGTTGAAGAGGGTGGCGTACTGGCCGACTTCCCTGGGCCCATCGTTGGCCGGATCGATGGTGATGAAGACGATATTGAGCGCATTCGCGCCGCCCGCCGCCTGGCGCAGCTTGACCAGCCTCTGGAGAGTCGTCGGGCAGACGTCGCCGCAGCGGGTGTAGCCGAAATAGAGCGCGTAAGGCTTTCCCTCGAGAGCCTGGCTCGAGAAGGGCTTGCCGTCGGCGCCCACCAATGTGAACGGCCCGCCGAAGCTCGACTGGACGGACGTCGATTGCATCTGCGGCTCGCTTGCCGGGCCGCGGTGCATGAAGAGCATTGCCGCGATTGCAATCACGACGATGGCAACAAGCAGCCAGAGGAGAAGGCGGAACTCGGCGGAGGCCGGTCCGGGGTGTCGTCGGTTCGGATGTCATGCGCTGCCTCTGCACCAGCCGCGCCGGGGAATCAAAGTCTGGCCGTTGCGGCTGCGACATGCCGCGCTAGGGTTGCGGAATGAAAGCCGGTCTGACCGCGAGCCTGGCGCTCGCCCTTGCAATCCCGTCCGCGGCCGCCGCGGCGGCAGCCCCGCCGCCGATTCTCGCGGTGGTGGCGCCGCTGTCGAATGGTCTGGAGGCGCGCAACGGCGGATTGGCGATGCGGGTGACGGCGCTCACCAACTCCATCCTGCGGGTGCGCATCGCGCCGCGCGGGGCTTTCCCGGAGGATGCGAGCTGGGCTGTTCCGGCCTCGCTTCGCAGCGAGCGGGTCGCCGTTCGCGGCACCCGCGACGGCTTTGCAACGGCGGCGCTCACGGTTCGCGTCGATCCGATGACGCTTCGGCTGACCGTCACCGACGCGGCCGGCAAAGTCCTGATCGACGACGCGCCGCAGCCGGTCGGCATCGATGGCCGGCGCTTCACCCTGAAAAAGGTCCTGCCGCTCGGCGAGCACATCTACGGCATGGGCGACAAGACCGGCAGTTTCGACCGCCGCGGCGAGAGCTTCGTCGACTGGAACACCGACGCCTGGGGTTTCCAGCGCGACACCGACCCGATCTACAAGTCGATCCCTTTCTACATCGGCGAGCGGCAGCTCAGGCGCGTACGGCCTCTTCCTCGACAATAGCTGGCGCAGCTGGTTCGATTTCGGCCATCGGGACGCCGGCACAATCGAGATCGGGTCGGAAGGCGGGCCGATCGATTATTATGTGATCGCCGGGCCCGACCGTTCGCGACGTCGTCCGCCGCTACACCGACCTTACCGGCAAGGCGCCGCTGCCGCCGAAGTGGGCGCTCGGCTACCAGCAGTCCCGCTACAGCTACATGAGCGCGAAGGAGGTTCGGTCAATCGCTCACCGCCTGCGTGCCGACCGCATTCCGGCCGACGTGATCTGGCTCGACATCGATTACCAGGATCGCAACCGGCCGTTCACGACGAACGCCAAGACCTTCCCCGATCTGAAAGGCCTCGCACGCGATGTCGGCACCGAGGGCATCAAGCTGGTCGCGATCACCGATCTCCACGTCGCCTACGCACCGGACCAGGACTACGCGCCCTACGATAGCGGCGCGGCGGGTGACGAGTTCGTCAAGAACCCGGACGGCAGCACCTATGTGGCGCCGGTGTGGCCCGGCCCGTCCGTGTTCCCCGACTTCACGCGCGCCTCGACGCGAGCCTGGTGGGGAACCCTGTTCAAGGGCCTCGCCGACGACGGGATCGCCGGCTTCTGGAATGACATGAACGAGCCGGCGATCTTCGACACGCCGACCAAGACGATGCCGCTCGACACGGTGCACCGGATCGAAGGCGACGGCTTCGCGCCGCGGTCGGCGAGCCACGCCGAGGTGCACAACGTCTACGGAATGGAGAACAGCCGCGCGACCCACGATGGCCTACTGGCGCTGCGCCCCAACGTCCGCCCGTTCGTCATGACACGAGCGAGCTTCGCAGGCGGGCAGCGTTACGCGGTCACCTGGACCGGCGATAACAGCTCGAGCTGGGATCATTTGAAACTCGCGGTGCAGCAGATGCTGAGCCTCGGCTTGTCCGGCTTTGCGTGGTCGGGCGCGGACATTCCCGGTTTCACCGGCGGCGCCAGCGCGGACCTTGCGACGCGCTGGTTCGAAATCGGCGCCTTCACGCCGGTATTCCGCGGCCATTCGGCGAAGGACACGCCCCGCGCCGAGCCGTGGGTCGACGGTCCGGCGCATCTCGCGATCCGCCGCCGCTTCATCGACGAGCGCTACCGCCTGCTGCCCTATCTCTATGCTGTCGCGGACGAGAGCGCGCGGACCGGCGATCCGTTCATGCGGCCGACCTTCTACGACTACCCGCAGATGCAAAGCGCGTCGTGCGACCAGTCGATGGCGTTCACGGTCGGGCGCGACTTGCTCGTGGCCGCATCGCCCAAGCCGGACTCGCCCGAACCTTACGACATCTGCCTGCCAGCCAGCGGCTGGTACGATTACTGGACCGGGCGGCGGCTCGCGACCGCCAAGACCAGCGAGACTCCGCGTCTCGACCACCTGCCGGTCTTCGTCAGGCCCGGCACGATCCTGCCGCGCCAGCCGCTGGTGCAGAGCACGTCCGAGACGCCGAAGGGGCCGCTTCAGCTCGACATCTATCCGGGCGAGGATTGCACGCGGCGAGCTCTACCTCGACGATGGTGTCAGCATCCGGGGCCCGAGTCTTCGGCAGGCGATCGCCTGCACGCGCAACATCGCGCGGCGTGTCGCTTCGCTTCGGCCCCCGTGAGGGATCGTTCCGCCCGTGGTGGAAGCAAATCGCCATAACCGTGCACGGAACCCATCCCGCACATCGGGTGATCGCTGACCAACCGGCCGCAACGACGGTCCAGATCACGGACCGGTGACCGAAGCGCCCCTCCCGGGCGCGGCTGCTGCTGTTCGCCTTCGGGGACTTCGCGTTCAATCTCTACTGGCAGAGCGTCATGCTCTTCCTGTTGTTCTACTACACCGACGCGATCGGGCTTCCGATCGGCGATCGCGGCGACGACCTACATGGTCGCGTCGATCTGGGACGGCTTTGCCAACTTCGCCGCCGGCGCGCTTCTCGACCGGTTCGGTGACCGGGTCCGCTATGGCAGCCTTGCTGGTCGCAGGTGCGGTGCCGCTCGGGCTTACCTTCATGCTCGCCTACATGCCGCCGCCGATCGGTCGGCAGCTGGGCGGTCGCCTGCATCTTCATCGCCCATCTGCTGTTCCGGACGGCCTATGCCGGGCGTCAACGTCCCCTATCTTGCGATGACGGCGCGGATCAGCGCCGACGGCGGCGACCGCTCCTTCGTCGCCGGCATGCGGATGCTGTTCGGCACCGCGCGCCGCGGTCGTCGTCGCACTGACCACGGTCCCGCTCGGAAGCTGGCTCGCCGGGGCCGTGTCGCCGACGCCTATTTCGCAGCCGCAGCCGTGTTCGCCTGCGTCGGCGCGCTGATCCTGCTGCTGGTCGGCGCCACCTACCGCGAAGCCGCAACGCCGAACCGGCCGCCGCCGGGCAGCCTCAGCGCCGCGCTCGCTCAGCCTGGCGCGCAACCGCGGCTTCGTCGCGCTCAACGCCGCGATGATGGCGATGATCGTCGCCATCACGGTGCTCAACAAATCCACGCTCTATTACTTCAAATATGTGCTGAACGACCCCGCCGGCGGGCAGCTTGCGCTCGCCGCGATGGGGCTGGTCAGCGGCATCTCCATTCCGCTGTGGATGCTGCTCGGCCGGTTCGTCGGGCTTGCGCGCGCTGTGGCTGATCGCGGCGGCGCTCGGCATTGCAGGGCTGCTGGCTGTTCATCGCCGTCCGGTTCGACCGGCTCGCTCGCCGATGCAGGCGTTCCTGGTCGGCATGCAGGTCGCGAGCATCGGCCTCAATTTCGTGTTCTGGGCAATGCTTCCGAACACCATCGAATATGGCGAGCAGGCGACCGGGCTGCATGTCGAGGGCACGGTGTTCGGGCTTGCAGCGCTGCTGCAGCGGATCGCGATCGGGATTGCCACGGCGATCCTCGGCTGGGGCTTCGACAGCGCCGGCTATGTCGCCAATCGCAGCAGAGCGCGGCCACGCTGACCGGCATGCGGGCGACGATCGCGCGTGGTGCCGCTGCTGTTCCTGCTGCTGTCCTGCGCGGCGATGCTTCTCAACCCGCTCGGGCGGCGGCAGCCGCCGGCGTCGTCGCCTAGGCGGTCAGCTCGAAGCTGCCGTGGACGCCGTCGCTTTCGGCCGAGGGCGCGATCCAGACGTCGAAGGTGCCGGGCTCGACCGTCGGCCGATCGCCGGCTCCCAGGAACGCGAGATCGCGCGGCGGAAGCGTGAACTCGACCACTTCGGACTGGCCGGGCGCGAGCGCGACCTTGCGGAACGCCTTGAGCAGGCGGACCGGCTGGGTGATGCTCGCGGTGCGGTCGTGGATGTAGAGCTGCGCGACTTCCTCGGCCGCGCGGCGGCCGCGGTTGGTGACGCGCGCCGCCACGGTGATCGAGCCGTTCATCGCCATCGCCGGAGCGCTGAGGACCAGGCCGCTATACTCGATCTTGCCGTAGGTCAGGCCGTGGCCGAACGGATAGAGCGCGCTGTTCGGAATGCCGCGGAAGTGGGCCTTGTAGGGCTGCAGCGGTCCGTCAGGATTGGGCCGGCCGGTCGCCTTGTGCGCGTAATAATAGGGCTCCTGGCCCGAAGCGCGCGGGAAGCTCGCGGGCAGGCGGCCCGAAGGGCTGTAGTCGCCGAACAGGACGTCGGCGATGGCGTTGCCGGTCTCGGTGCCGAGGAACCAGGTGGCGAGGATCGCCTGGGCGTTGGCGACCGCGCCCTCGAGCGCCAGCGCGCGGCCGTGCTTCAGGACGACGACGACAGGCTTGCCGGTCGCGGCGACGGCTTCGGCGAGCTTCTGCTGCGGCTCCGGAACGACGATCTCCGTGCGCGACTGCGCCTCGCCCGACATGTTCTGCGATTTGCCGATGGCGAGCACGACGATGTCGGCCTTGCGCGCCGCGGCGACGGCTTTGGCAATGCCGCCGGCAATCGGCTCTTCCGCCTTCGAGCCTTCGGCGACGATGACGTTGGCCCCCTTTCCCATCGCGGAGCGAACGCCGGTCGCCAGATCGATCGCCTTGGCATCGTCGCCATAGACGCACCACGGGCCGATCAGGTCGTGCTGGCCGCTGGCGAACGGCCCGATCAGGGCGATCGTCTTGCCGGACTTCGGGCAGCGGCAACAGGTCGCCGTCATTCTTCAGCAGGACGATCGACTTGCGGCCGGACTCGCGGGCGAGCGCGCGGGTCGCCGGCAGCATCGAGCGCGATTGCTCGCGCTTCTCGTCGATGCGGCGGAAGGGATCGTCGAACAGGCCGAGCATCGCCTTGACCGCCAGAACCCGGCGGACCGACTGGTCGAGCATCGCCTGCGGAACCGCGCCGCTGCGGACGAGATCGGGCAGATATTTGCGGTAGAGGCCGCTCTGCATGCTCATGTCGACGCCGGCGAGGAACGCGAGGCGCGCGGCATCGCGCCCGTCCTCTGCATAGCCCGCGGCAATCATTTCCTCGTCCCCCGTATAGTCGGAGACGACGAAGCCCTGGAAACCCCATTCGCCGCGCAGCAGGTCGGTCTGCAGCCAGCGATTGCCGGTCGACGGCACGCCGTTGATCTCGTTGAACGAGGCCATGCCGGTCAGCGCGCCCGCATCGAACGCCGCCTTGTAGGTCGGCAGATAGACCTCGCGCAGGCGGCGGTCGGACATGTCCACCACGTTGTAGTCGAGGCCCGATTCACCCGCGCCGTAGGCCGCGAAATGCTTCACGCAGGCCATCAAATGATCGGTCGATCTCAGATCTGCGCCCTGGAAGCCGCGCACTCTGGCCGCAGCGAACAGTTCGCCGAGCAGCACGTCCTCGCCACCACCTTCGACTCCACGTCCCCAGCGCTGGTCGCGGGCGACGTCGACCATCGGCGAGAAGGTCCAGTCGATTCCGGCGCCCGACGCCTCGAACGCCGCCGCGGCGGCGGTGCGGCCGGCGAGTTCCGGCTCGAAGCTTGCGACCTCGGCGAGCGGCACCGGGAACACGGTGCGATGCCCGTGGATGATGTCGGCGGCGAAGATCAGCGGGATCTTGAGCCGCGATCCGGTCATCACCGCCGTCTGCATGATCCGCGCCATGCGGGCGCCATTGCCGTTGAAGACCCCGGTCAATTGGCCCTGCCGCGCTTCTTCGACCTGGCCCTGGAAGTCGGGCCCGCTGCTCGGCGGATTGAGGGCGATCGCAACTCCTCCGCCCCACGCCGCTGCCATCAAGCTCAGCTGGCCGGCTTTTTCCTCGAGCGTCATTCGCGCCGATCAGCGGGTCCACGAACTGCGGGACGTCGACTCGGCCGGCCGCCTGCAAAAGCGCTCGGGCGGGGCTTGCCAGCCAGGCGGCGATCGTCCCGGCGCCTATCAGCGCCGCGCGGCGCGAAATGCGCGTGTCGTATCATGCCCCTGCCTCCTCTGCCGGCCGCCGGCGCCTAGCCTCCTCGGAGGCAGAGCGCGTCGATGCTTGACCGTTCGTGTAACCGGTTACATGACGCGCGCAATCAGGAATTGCAATCGCCTGCGGCGGTGACTCCGCAGGCCCGAGATCAACCCGAAGGAGCGCCATGCCCGAAGCGACGATCCGCGATGTCGCCCACCGAGCGCAGGTCTCGATCGCATCGGTCTCGCGCGTTCTGAACGGTCTCGGCAACGTCAGCGAGCAGACTCGCAACCGCGTCACCGACGCCGTCCAGGCGCTCGGCTATGTGCCGCACGCCGGCGCACGCAGCCTGAGCCTGTCGCGCACCAACGCCATCGGAGTCGTCCTTCCCGATCTGCACGGCGAGTTCTTCTCGGAGATCATGCGCGGCATGGACCGCGAGGCGAGCGCTCGTGGCTACCTGCTGCTTCTATCCAACATGCATGCCGGGAGCGATCAGTCGCACGGCGCGCTCAGGGCCATGCGCGGGCGAGTTGATGGGCTTCTGGTCATGGCTCCCCACCTTGCCGAAGCCGACCTCGCCGCTGCCCTCCCGACGGGGATCCCGACGGTTCTGATCAACACCCGCGGTGATGCCGGCGGGCATCCGAGCATCCGCCTCGACAACGCCGCCGGAGTCCGGGCCGTGATCGAGCATCTCGCAGCGTCGGGCCGTCGCCGGCTCGTCCATATCGCCGGGCCGGCAGGCAATTTCGACGCGCAGCAGCGATCGAGGGCTTGCATCGAGGCGGCGGCGGGCGCCGGGCTGGAGCTCGAGATCGTCCAGGGTGATTTCGAGGAGCAGTCGGGAGCGGCGGCAGTGACGGCTCTGCTCGAAGCGGGGCGCCAGTTCGATTGCATCTTCGCAGCGAACGACATGATGGCTCTGGGCGCGCTCCACGCCTTGCGGAATGGCGGTCGGCGCGTCCCCGAGGATGTCGCCGTCGCCGGGTTCGACGACATCCCGCTCGCCGGCCTGCTCGGACTGACAACGGTTCGGGTGCGCATCGCAGAGCTCGGCAAGCGGACTCTCGAACGGCTGATTGCAATCCTCGAAGGCGGGTCCGACCGAAGCGACGAACTCCACGCCCCGGAGCTCGTGATCCGCTCGACGACGGGCGCTGCATGACGATCGATCGCCGAACCCTGCTGTCGCGATCCTCGGCGCTCCTCGCTGCCGGCGCGGTGCCCGCCTGCGCGGCGATCCCGGGGCTTGCTGCTCGGCGCGCCCTGCCCCCGATCTACAGCGAGATCGAAGAACGCACCTTCCGCTGGTTCTGGGATACCGTGAACCGCAAGAACGGCCTTGTCCCCGACCGGTGGCCGACGCCGAGCTTCTCCAGCATCGCCGCTGTCGGCTTCGGCCTCGTCGCTTATGCGATTGGGGCGGAGCGAGGCTGGTGCTCGCGGGCGGAAGCGCGAGACCTCACGCTGACGACGCTGCGCTTCTTCTGGACGGCACCGCAAGGACCCGAGCGCTCGGGCACGGCGGGGTACAAGGGCTTCTATTACCACTTCCTCGACATGGAGGCGGGTCACCGCTTCAAGACTGTCGAGCTGTCGAGCGTCGATACCACCATCCTGCTGATGGGGGTTCTCTTCGCCGGCCAGTATTACGACCGCGATGACGCCGGCGAGCGCGAGATCCGGAGGCTTGCGGACGCGCTCTTCGCGCGGGCCGACTGGAACTGGTTTCGCTCGGACGGACGAGCGGCGATCTCGATGGGCTGGCATCCCGAACACGGTTTGATCGACGCGAACTGGACCGGTTTCAACGAGGGCATGTTCGTCAACATTCTGGCGCTGGGCGCACCGGTCCATGCCGCGCCGGCTGACCTGTGGCAGCAATGGACCGCCGGCTACCCGCGCTTCTGGCGGGGCAGCGGAGCGACGCGGCGGATCGCCTTCGCGCCGATGTTTGGCCACCAATACAGCCAGATGTTCATCGACCTCCGCGGCATCCGCGATGCGGTCATGCGGCACGCGGGGTTCGACTATTTCGAGAACAGCCGCCGGGAGACCTACGCCAATCGCGCCTATTGCACGGCCAACCCGATGCAATGGGCCGGATATTCCAGGGACATCTGGGGACTGACCGCCTGCGACGGGCCCGGCAATTTCCGACTGCCCTACAAGAACGGCGAAATGCGGACTTTCTACGGCTATGCGGCGCGCGGACCGCTTGGAGAGCCCGATGGGCGGGACGACGGCACGATCGCGCCGACAGCCGCTCTCGGCTCGCTCCCCTTCGCGCCGGAGATCGTGATTCCCTGCGCCGAGGCACTGCTCCGCCGACCGCGGCTGTTCGACCGCTACGGCTTCCACGACAGCTTCAATCCGAGCTTCACATATGATGGCGTCACGGTGGAAACCGGCTCGGTCGATCCGCAGAGCGGCTGGGTGGCGAGCAATTATCTTGGCATCGACCAAGGGCCGATCCTTCTGCAGGCCGCCAATCACCGCGACGATTTCGTCTGGCGCTATATGCGGCGGGTGCCGGCGATCCGCCGCGGCCTCAAGCGCGCCGGGTTCACCGGCGGGTGGCTCAGCGGACCGGGCGAACGGGGCTGAGCTTCGACACACCGGTCTCGTTGAACGCTTCGATCGCGACCCAGTAAGGCACGCCGACGTTCAGCGAGCGCAGCTCCTTGGTGAGCGTCGGGGCGTTCCCGAGCTCGTCGGCCCAAAGCTGGTGCGTCAGGGTCAGCCGGTCGGGCCGGATGCCGAACCGGATATTGTAACCGATTGCGCCAGGCACTTTCGCCCAGCGGATCGTGGCGTCCCGCTGATCCTGGTGGCGGGACGCGGTCACCGCGCCCGGCATCGCGGGTGCCTTGCCGTCCGCATTGCCGAACACGCGAATATCACTGATGGCGAGATTCGCGGCACCGACGTGGCCGTGGACGTAGCGCACGAAGCGCGCGCGAACCGGCTTCGGCAGCTCGAAGTAAGCGTTCGGGCGGTCGCGACGAGGCGGCTCCGTCCGCGCGATCTCCAGCCAATGCCGCCCGTCGGCGGACGCTTCTAGCGTGAACTCGGTGTAGATGTCGGCCGCATCGGCGAACCGGCCCGAGTGGTAATCGGCGAAGTCCACCTGCACGGCACGGACCGTGTTTTCGGTGCCGAGGTCCATCGTCAGCGTCTGGCCCGGCGTGCTGGCCGCCGCGACCCAGAAGGTTCGCGGGTTCTCGTCGGCTGACTGCCGCTGTTCCGAAGCCCTTGCGCGTCGACGAAGCGACGACCGGCTTGCGATAGGAGAGCAACATCCAGCCGGCGAACAGGCTGTCCGGGTCATCGACCTTCGTGGTCGGCGCATAATGGGGAAAGTCGCCGAAGCGCGTCGACACGGCCATCTGCCCGTCCGGGTAGAATTTGGCCGGGTGGATGACGATCCGCCGCTCCATTCCCCAATTGTAGCCGATCCAGCTCGTGCCGCTGTTCCACCAATTGCCGCGGTCGTCCTCGAACGTGGACCCGTGCCCTGCCCCTTCGGCGAACCCGCCTGGCCGGTAGGCGACCGGGTTGTACGGTGCGTAAGTGAACGGCCCGAGCGGCTTGTCCGACGTGTAGACGCCGTTCGCGTACACGTTGAACTCCGTGCCCGGCGCTCCGTACTGCAGGTAATAGCGGCCGCCGTGCTTGGTCATCCACGCCCCCTCCATGTACGAGGGGCTGGGCTTGCCGGGCTGCCAGCAGGCGCAATGGTCCTCTCCGAACCGCTCCCAGCCGTGCCGGTCCGGGTGAAGCGACAGCATAGGCGTGGCCTTGCTCTCGTACGTCTCCTTGCCGTCACCGAAGCCGACCTTCTGCCCGTACATCGGAAACACGTTCGACGAGCCCCAGTAGAGGTACCATTGACCGTCATCGTCCTTGAACAAGGCGGGGTCCCACGGTCCCGGCGGCACTTCGCCGGCCTTCATTTTGGCCGGGTCCTTGTTCACCGCGCCCGGCAGCGGCGGCATGCGTCGGACGAAGAAGTCGAGCTTGCCGGTGTCCGGCGCGCTGCTCGACAGGATGGTGCCGGGCTCCGTCATCGACGGCTCGATGATGACCCGGGTCCCGTCCGACCACACCGCCGGTGCGACGATGCTCCGCATCGGCCAGCGGCTCGGCGTGACGAACGTCCAGTGGATCATGTCGGTGGAGCGCCAGTAGCCGTCCGCGAGCGTCAGGAAGAGGTAATAGACGCCCTTGTGGTTGACGATCGCCGGGTCCGCCCCGGTGCGATAGGAGGCGCCGTCATTGATCTGCTCGAAATTGTAGCGGTAATCGAGGTCGATCGGGATTGATGTAGGTGTGACGGGCGGGTTGGCCCTGCGCCGGCGTCGAAAGCGACAGCGCGAGAACGGGCGGGGCGATCTTGAGCAGCTTGCGCATCGTCATGCCCCTCAATGGCCGCGGACGAACAAATTGGCGGTGAGCCGTCCCTCGCGCGGGTCGCCGCTGAACGTCATTCCAGGCGGGAATGATTCCGGAGTGGAGCAGGCTGCCCTGGTAGATGACGAGGCGATCCGCGACGCCCTCGACGGCGCCGGTCTGTTCGAAGAACCGGTCCGAGCCGCTGATGTACCCGGAGTTGGAAGGAAGCTCGGCGGCCTCGCGTTCGGCAGTCGTGACGAACCGCGCGATGTTCGCTTCCGTGACCCGCTCGATCCCCGTCGAGCGCTGGCGATAGAACGCCGTGCCGCTGCCGTCCGGCACGCGCAGATAATGGAGAAGCGCCAGATACCTGGCATCGGGCGAATCGAAGTGCGGAGCGCGCTGCGCCGGCCGCAGATCGCACGGTCGCGTCGTCACCATCGAAAAGCTCGCCTCGACGAGGTCGAACGAGTCAATGTCGAACGCTCCGGCGATGAACTGCGCAGCCTCGCGGCAGGTCCGCTCGACATAGGCATCGGCATCCACATCGGCCCGGCCGATCGCTCGCCGGATGCCGGGGTAGTACCCGCTGCTCACGTCCGGAAAGGGCGCCATCGCATCGGCGAGCGCGGCAACGACCTCGGCATCGCCGCTGAACCCGTCGATGACGACGACCGGGCTCTGGTCCTTGCCGACGCGCCGAAGCTCAGGTCTCACGCGCTTCCCAAATGAAAAGGGAGGGAGACGCTTCCGTCCCCCTCCCCATGTCCTCGACCGAAGTTAGAAGGTGTACCGGAGGCCGGCCTTGAAGCTCCGGCCCTGGCTCGCGACCGAACCCGGATCGAAATCATGCGTCGGCGCAGGCCCGCCAATCGCACCGAACCCGCCGCCCCACATCGAATAGTTGCGGTTGACGAAGTCGAACACGTTGAGCGCCTGGAAGTAGGCGGTGAGCTGCTGGTCGCGGCTCCACGGCATCTTGAACGTCTTCGAGACATTCAGATCGACATTCTTGTAGCCGAAGGTCGGCTTCGGCCGATTGATGCCGAAGTTCGTCGTGTAGCAATCGGTGCCGCCGTTGCTGAGCGGAACGTTGCACAGGACGCCGCCATAGGAGGGGCCCGACGACAGAGTGACGATCGTCGACAGCTTGACGTCGAACGGCAGGCGAACGGTGCCCGAGCCGACGAAGCGCCAGCGCTCCATCCCGACGACCGGTCCCCAACCCTGCTGGCCGATCAGCGGCGCATCGAAGTTGAAAGGATCGCCGATCGAATTGGTATCGCGGGTGTCGTTCGAGCGGGCGCTCGAAATGGTCAGCGACGAGGTGAATCCCCAGCCCGAGGCGTCCGTGTACGGCTTGTCCGCATGGAGATAGACGGCGGCATAGCGCGCCTTGCCGTCGCTGTTGCCGATGAAGATCGAGCCGTGACCCGGAAGCGGCGCACCGCCGATCGCCGATCCTCCGAAGAAGATTCCGCGCGAATAGGGAATACCGTTGTAGATGAAGATCTGGTCGGGCCCGTAGCTTCCGTCCGGGAAGCGGTTGCCAACTAGCTCCTGATAGATGTTGTTCGAGCGGATGTACGAGAAAGTGATCGCGGTGTTGATCGCGCCGAAGCGCTTGCGAATGCCCGCGTTGAACTGGTCCGAATAGGGGATTTTGGTCTTGTTGTTGAGCAGGTGGACTTCGCCGCCGCCGCCGGACGCGAGGGCCCGAAGCTGGTCGGGGTCGGTCGGCAGGGTCGCGACGCACAGCGGGTCGGCGGGACCGATCGTGCAGCCGCCGGCCGGCGTCTTCAACGTCACGACCGTCTGATAATAGTCCTTGATCGTCTCGAGCGCTGAATTGATGAACAGCGACCGATCGTAGTACCGGCCCGCGCCCGCCACCAGGACGAGGCTCCGATCGCCGAAGACGTCGTACGACACGCCGAGCCGGGGCTGGAAAGCGCCCTTGAAAGGCTTCCGGTTGTGTCCGGTCGAGATGTAATCGTCGGGGTTGATCCCCGCTGCCTGCCAGCCCGGATAGGCCCGGAGTGCAGCCGCGACGTCTGGCGGCGTCACGAAATGCTCGTTGGTCGCGTTGGATTCATAGTCCCAGCGTATGCCGGCGCTGACCTGCAAATGGTCGTCGGGGCGCCAGTCGTCCTGCACGAACAGGCCGACCTCGGTATTCTTGGCGGTGACCGGCTGAACATCGGCGACATTGATTTGAGCAGCATAGGGAGCAACGCTGCCGATGCCGGTGAAGAGGTTGGCGTCGTAATAGTAAGTTGCCGAGGTGCTGCCCTCGAGGCGCTGGAGCTTGGTGAAGTTGACCTTGGCGCCCAGCTTCACCGTGTGCGGCCCTCCGGAGAACGTCAGGTTATCCTTGATCAGCGTCTGGTACTGATGGTCATCCTGGCTGAAATTATTGCCGCCGAGCTGGAGAAGATGGGAATTGCCGATATCCGGCGGGTTATCGGGGGCATCCGGCCCGCCATAGGTGACCACGGAGGCCGGCCCGGCGACGTTCGGGATGGAGCCGTTGGCGGCCGCGTCGCGGGCGACGAAGAGTTCGTTCAGCCAGCCGTTGCCGCGATGGTTCCACCAAGCCTCGTACCGATGCTCATTGTTGCGGTTGCGCGATGAGGCGTCGACGGTGGTGACGCCGCCGTTGATCTGGAGGTTCGATTCCTGGCGAATGAACGCGCTGAGGTTGATGGTGTCCGCGGGAGTCGCGAAGTAGGTCAGCTTTCCGAAGTAGAGCTTCTCCTTGAACGTCGCCGGGAAGCTGCCGTTGTACTGCGACCGCGCGGCCTGCCCATAAGCCGCAGCCGCCGGCGGAAGGACCGACAGGTCGCCGTTGTAGACGTTGATGTCGCTCGATCCGAACGTCTTGTTGGTGCCCTCGAAGTCGACGAAGAAGGTCAGCTTGTGCGGGATGATCGGTCCGCCGAGATCGCCGCCGAAGAACTTGTTGTCGAAGTTGGGCTTGGGCCGATACGGCTTGGTGGCATTGTTGCGATGCCCGGCGCGGTCGTCGTAATTCTGGCTGATGAAGGCCTTGGGCTGCCATTCGCCGAAGATCTCGCCGTGGAATTTTTCACCGCCGGTCTTGGTGACGCTCGAAATGACCGCCGAACCGGCCTGCTCGAACTCCGCTTTGAAGTTCTGCGTCTGGACGTCGAACTGGTCGACCGCGGACGCCGGAAACGGATTGCCCGACGAGTAGTTCTGCCCGACCGTGCCGCCGTGGTTGACGAGGTTCTTGATGCTGAGCCCGTCGATGAAGGTGTTGGTGTTGTCCGAGTTGATGGCGCCGGCCTGGACCTGGCGGGCCTTGCCGTTCAGCGTCGGCGGCGACACCGTGACGCCCGGCGCAAGCGCTGCGAAATTGAGGAAGTTGCGGTCGCCGTTCGGCAGGTTCTCGATCTGGAAACGTGAAACGCTGGTGGCGACGGTCGGCGTCTTCACGTCCCTCGTCCGCGACCCGACGACAACGATGCTGCTGCCGGCAGGCGCAGCAGCGGCTGCCGCGGTCAGGTCGACCGTGACGGCCTGCCCGAGCGGCACCACCACGGTCTGCGAGGCGGTGCCCGATTGCACGCGGTACGTGCTCGGCGCCAATCCGACGATGATGTAGTTGCCGCTGGCGTCGACTTTCGCCGTGTCGGAATGGCCGGTGTTTACGTCGGTCGCCGTGACGGTCGAGCCGGCGGTGGCGTGCCCCTGCAACGTTGACGTCGTCTGCGCCTCAGCGGGCGTCGCGAGGCCCAGAGCTCCGGCGATCGCGATTGTGGAAATGCCGGCAGCAAGCCTGCGCTTGTTGGAAATCATAAGTCGCCCCTCTTCCGGATGTCGGCTGTGTAACCGGTTACACCGATGGTCTGGCCATTTGGCTCTTTGGGGCGGATGAAACGCCTTCACTCCGGTGAAGTCAATCGGGCGCCCCTGGTGGCGCAAAAAGGTTCGAAGCGGCTGTGACTTTGAAGTCACGTTTCAGGCGCGGCGCATCGACTCCAGGCCGAACTCGGGGAGCGCAGGGCCACCTGCCTCCTGCGTGCCGCTGCTGAGGGGAAGAGCGCGCAGGAACGCCTCGTGGTCCGGCATGCTCTCGGCGACATCGGCGATGACGTCGGCGATATCGCTCAGGAACCCGGCGATCTCCCGCGGCGGAACGAACCGGGTGACCGGATCGGCGCGCATCTCGAGCCCCTGCCCCAGCAGCACCTGGACCCAGCTTTCCTCGGAGAACAGTTCCTGGGCGCCGCGCTTGAAGAACCGGCCCGAGGTTCGGAACAGCTCCAGCCGCTCGCTCAGGCTATCGGGCACGTCCATCGTGCGGACATGGTCCCAGAACGGATCGCCAGCCCGCCGGGTCACCTTGTAATGGGCGACGATGAAGTCGCGCACGTCTTCATATTCAAAGCGCGACTGGCGATTGAACTCGGCGATGTCGGCATCGCAGAACCCTTGCGAGGGGAACATGGCGAGAAGCCGCTGGGCGGCGGTCTGGATGAAGTGGATGCTGGTCGATTCGAGCGGTTCGAGGAAGCCCGACGACAAGCCGACCGCGATTACGTTCTTGTCCCAGGATTTCAGCCGGCGTCCCGGCGCGAAGCCGACCGGGCGCGGATCGGCGAGCGCTTCGCCATCGAGGTTGCCGAGCAGGATTTCGGCGGCCTCGTCGTCGCTCATCAGCGCCGACGAATAGACGTGGCCGTTGCCGATCCGGTGCTGCAGCGGAATCCGCCATTGCCAGCCCGCCTTGCGCGCCGTCGATCGCGTGTAGGGCGTCACCGGCGACACGCTCGAGCAGGGCACCGCCTGCGCGCGGTCGCAGAGCAGCCATTGGCTCCAGTCCTCGTAGCCGACGCCGAGCGCGTCGCCGATCAGAAGCCCGCGCATCCCCGAACAGTCGATGAACAGCTCGCCGTCGACCTGGCGTCCATCCTGCAGCCGGAGTCGCTCTACGAAACCGGTTTCGGAATCCGTCACGACCTCAACGATCCGGCCCTCGATGCGCTCGACGCCCCGCGCTTCGCATTCCGAGCGCAAAAAGCGCGCGAACAGCGACGCATCGAATTGATAGGCATATTCGAAGTCCGCCATCGGCGAGCCCTGCTGCCGCGGATCGGGAAAGGCGAAACGGTTGGCGAGCGCCGCAACGCAGCTCAGCGCGTAATCGTCGAACGGCCGAACCGAAGCCGCGTCCTCGTCGCGCGCCGCAAGCCACAGCTGGTGGGTGTGAAGCCACAGCATGTCGCGCCCGATCTTGCCGAAACCGTGGACGTAGCGCTCGCCCGGAGCGCCCCAGTCGACGAACTGGATGCCGAGCTTGAACGTCGCCTTGGTCTCGGAAATCACGCGCAGCGGGTCGAGCCCGGCGAGCGGCATGAAGGTGCGGATGTGCGGGATGGTCGCTTCACCAACGCCGATGGTGCCGATGGCGTCGGATTCGATGAGCCGGATCTCGACCTGGCTCAGCCATTGCGAGAGGATTCCCGCCACCATCCAGCCGGCGGTGCCGCCCCCGACGATGGTGACCTTGGTTACCGGCTGCTCCGCTTTGGCCATCGCCCCTCCTCGCGCGCACCATCAGCGCTGGCGACGAGCCGTCAAGGGTTTCGGCAATGTCGAAGGAAGTGGAGGCCCGAGCCGGAATTGAACCGGCGTGCAAGGATTTGCAGTCCTCTGCGTAACCACTCCGCCATCGGGCCGGGGAGGTTCGGCGCCTTTTCGCGAGCTTTGCCCTGCGGTCAAGGGGCAAGCGGCTTTTGCAGATGGCCGAGATGGACGGGAAGCCGACCTGAGCCAATACGGTCGTGAATGGGCGGGAAGCAAACATCCGGCCCGACCAACCGCCGTCCTACAGCCGGCAATCTGTGCTCGCTTGTCCGGGTCTTCATCCCAAGCAGGACACATCCGTGCCGCTCATCGCTCGCTGCGGCCGATCGCTCCAGCCGCTCGCAACCAGACGCAGCGCGCGCGCACGTAGGACCGCGACCTTTGCGACCTTTCGCCGCTCGAGGGAGGAGGGCCGAAGGGCGGGCGAGCATTCACGAATTGGCCATCCGTTCAACTTTCGACCAATGACGGTTGGCGCGGCTGGCCGGGACCTTTATGAGCGAACTTGAATAGCGGGTGTATTAGCGGCATATTACAGCAATGACGGTTCAATCACCAATTCCCGATTACGCGCAGGCGCGAGCCGCGATGGTCGAGAGCCAGCTTCGGCCGCAGGGCGTGACCGACGCGCTGGTCCTCGCCGCGATGGCGGAGATCCCGCGCGAGCAGTTCGTGCCCGAACAGGCGCGCCCGCTCGCCTATATCGACCGCGCTCTGCCGCTTGGCGGAGGCCGCTTCCTTCCTCCTCCAGCGGTGCTTGGCGAGCTTCTGACCCAGATGAAGCCGGAGCCCGGTCAACGCGCGCTCGTGGTCGGCGCCGGCACCGGCTATTCCGCTGCCGTCCTCGCGCGGATCGGCCTCGCGGTCGAAGCGATTGAATTCGGCGCCGGAGCTCGCCGCGCGCGGCCGCGAGCTGGGGGTCGCCATCGTCGAGGCTCCGCTCGAGGCGGGCTATGCCAAGGCCGCGCCTTACGACCAGATCCTGATCGACGGTTCGATCGAAACCATTCCCGACGCGATCGTCGCGCAGCTTGCCGACGGCGGCCGGCTGGGGACGGCGTTGATCGACCGCGGAATCACCCGCCTGATCGTCGGCCGCAGGGCCGGCGGCGCATTCGGATACCTGACCCTGAGCGACGCCGGCAGCCCGCCGCTGCCCGGTTTCCAACGCCCAAAGGCATTCACATTTTGAGGACACCCGTGGTTCGAAAACTCCTGACAGGAACGGTCCTTGGCGCGCTGCTCGCCGGGACTGCATCCGCCGACACGCTGCGCGAGGCGCTGGTTTCCGCCTACCACAGCAATCCGACCCTGACCGCACAGCGCCAGGCGCTGCGAGCGACCGACGCTACCGTGGCGATCGCCAAGGCCGCCGGCCGGCCGCAGGTCAGCGGCACGGTCGGCCTCAATCGCGACCTCAGCCGAACCGGCATCCTCAACACCGGGGGCAGCAAGAACAACCTGTCGGTCGGACTGGACGTCAGCTACCCTTTATTCACCGGCGGCAAGGTCCGTAACCAGGTCAAGGGCGCCGAAACGCGCGTAGAGGCGGGTCGCGCAACCCTCCAGGCGGTCGAAGGCGATGTCTTCACCAACGCAGTCTCGGCCTACATGGACGTCATCCGCGACAGCTCGATCGTCGAGCTCAACGCCAATAACGTGAAGGTGCTCGAGACCAACCTCGAGGCCACCCGCGACCGCTTCCAGATCGGCGACGTCACCCGAACCGACGTCGCCCAGTCCGAAGCGCGGCTTCAGCTCGGCCGCTCGCAGCTGGCGACCGCCGAAGGCCAGCTCACATCGAGTGAAGCCACCTATCGCCAGGTCATCGGTCATCCGCCGGGTCAACTGGCGCCGCCGCCGCCGCTTCCGCCGCTCCCCGCGTCGCCCGACGAAGCGACTCGAATCGCGCTTGCAAGCAACCCCGACCTGGTGGCGATCGTGCGGTCGGCGACGGCCGCCGGCTATGACGTCCGCGTCGCGCAGGCGAGCCGCCTTCCCAACGTGTCCGCAGGTGTCAGCGGCACCTACGTCAACGCGCTCGGCGGTGCAGGCACGAACTTCCTCGGGCAGTCAAATCCGGCAACGGGCACCCAAACGACGGCCGGAATCAATGCCCGGATCCCGCTCTTCCAGGGCGGCCTGCCCGCGGCCGAGGTCCGGCAAGCGCAGGCGATCGAGGGCCAGGCGCTGGAACAGGTGGTCGGCACCGAACGCGCGGTCGTCGCCGCCGTGCGCTCCGCCTTCGCCAATTACGAGGCGTCGCAGCGCGCGATCCAGGCCAGCACCGTTGCCGTCCAGGCCGACCAACTGGCGCTCGAAGGAAGCCGCGCCGAGCAGACGGTCGGCACCCGCACCGTCCTCGACGTCCTCAACGCCGAGCAGGAGCTTCTGAACTCGCAGGTGACTCTCGTCACCGCAAAGCGCGACGCGTACGTCGCGGGCTTCCAGCTTCTGAACGCGATGGGCGCCGCCAACGATAAGGACTTGGGGCTCGACGGCGGGCCGCTGTACGATCCGCTCGGCAATTATCGCCGCGTCGCCGGCAATTGGAACGACTGGGCGTCGGACCCGTCCCCGGTTGCCGCCGCGACCCGCACCGTGAGTGCCGAGGAGCTTCCCGCAACGCCGATCGTGACTCCGCGGATGGCGCCCGGGCGGGTCCTGACCGAACCGGTCGTGTCGCAGCTGCTGACAACCGAGCCGGTCGTCACCTCGGGCGTGACTCCGCCCAAGTAATCGGCGATATCCGCCGCGATGCAGTCAGCCGGTCGTGAGCCCTCGATGGAAGACATCCTCGCGTCGATCAAGAAAGTGATCGCCGAGGAGAAGGGGCAGCGCGCCGCGCCGCCGGTGCAGGCTTTCGCCGAGGAGCCTGCACTGGATTCCGGCGATGACGAGGAGGAGCCGGAAGAGGTCCTCGAACTCGACGAGCCGCTCGCGCCGCCGGTGGACCTCGGCCCGCCGCTCGTCGACGACAGCGTCGCCGGTCAGAGCCGCGATGCGCTCGATCAGCTGTCGACGATCGCCAGCTCGGTTCCCGCCCAGCCGCAGGTCAATCCGCTCGAGGACATGGTCCGGGAAATGCTCCGGCCGATGCTCAAGCAATGGCTCGACGACAATCTGCCGAAGATCGTCCAGGACCATGTGAAGCGAGAGATCACGCGGATCACCGGACGTCCGGTCTAGCTTTCGCGAGCCCCAAAGCACGAGGGCGCCGGACTGGCCGACGCCCTCTCCCCCACCCGTGATCCCGCAGCCCTGCTGGGTGCAGCTGCGCGACCACCCGGAAGCTCAACCGCCCCGCACGTCCGGCAAATAGCCTTCGTCGGCGGCATCGCTGAATTTCGTCGTCCGCCCGTCGAAGCGGACCCGGACGATGCCGGTCGAGCCGTGGCGCTGCTTGGCGACGATGACCTCTGCGCGACCGGCCACGGGATCGTATTTCTCCTTCCAAGCCTCGTACTTGGCGAGCTTGTCGAGCTCGTCCGGCATCGGATAATCGGGCTCGACAGCCTTGAGGTAATAATCTTCGCGGTAGATGAAGAGGACGATGTCGGCGTCCTGCTCGATCGAGCCGGACTCCCTCAAGTCGGACAGCATCGGCCGCTTGTCCTCGCGCTGCTCGACGGCGCGGCTGAGCTGGGACAGACCGATCACCGGCACGTCCAGCTCCTTGGCGAGCTGCTTCAACCCGCGGCTGATCTCGGAGATTTCCTGCACCCGGTTCTCGTTGCCGCCCCGCCCGCTGCCCGACAGCAGCTGGAGATAGTCGACGACGATCAGTCCGATGTTCTTCTGCCGCTTGAGGCGCCGGGCGCGGGTGCGCATCGCGGCGATGGTCAGGCCGGGCGTGTCGTCGATATAGAGCGGCAGGCTCTGCAGCTCGGCGGCGGCGCGGGCAAGTTCGCGGAACTCGTTCTGCGAGATTCGCCCAGTTCGAAGATTCTCCGAGGTGATTCCGGATTGCTCGGACAGGATACGGGTGGCGAGCTGGTCGGCGGACATTTCGAGGCTGAACAGCACCGCGGGCGCCCCGGCCGACTTGTCCGGCTCGACCCCCTCCTCGGTGTCCCGCATGAACCGACGGGCGGCGGCGAAGGCCATGTTGGTGCCGAGCGCGCTCTTGCCCATGCCCGGACGGCCGGCGACGATCACCAGGTCGGACTTGTGAAGGCCGCCGATCTTGGCGTTGAGGCTGTCCAGGCCGGTGGTGAAGCCCGACAAATGGCCGCCGCTGTTGAGCGCCCGCTCGGCCATTTCGAGCGCGTCCTTGGTGGCTTCGGCGAACGACTTGGCCTTGCCGGCGGACCCGCCTTCCTCGGCGACCTTGTAGAGCTCGGTCTCCGCCTTCTCGATCTGCTGGAGCGGAGCGATCTCCTCGCTGGTGTCGAGCGCGCCTTCGACGAGTTCCCGGCCGACGCCGATCAGCGCCCGGAGCAGCGCGAGGTCGTAAATCTGCGCCGCGAAGTCGCGTGCGCCGATGACCGCCGCACCCGATCCCGTCAGCTGGGCGAGATAGGCCGGGCCACCGACCTGCTTCATCGCTTCGTCGCTGTCGAACAGCGGCCGCAAGGTGACCGGATTGGCGACCCGGTTGGCGTCGGTCATCCGAAGCACCGCTTCGTAGATGCGGCCGTGGAGCGGCTCGAAGAAATGATGCGGCTTGAGCTTGAGCTGGACGTCCTCGACCAGCCGGTTGTCGATCATCAACGCGCCGAGCAGCGCGGCCTCGGCCTCGACGTTCTGCGGAAGCGTTGCGGGCGTGGCCTCGGCGGGCGATTCGGCGATACGGATGACTTCGGCCATGGCGATCCTCTAGGCTCTGGCGCGGCGTCGCACCCAAGCGGAACATATGTAGCACGGCTGTGGATAGCATGTGCACGAATTGTAGGCTCGTCCGCAGGAAGTCCCGGATTTCGCGCGCCGCCCCAATCCACAGAAATAATCGGGCCCAAATTGATGCGGCCGAGGCGCCCCGTTACGCGTTCGGAATGGCGATTTTATCCGACCGCTGGATTCGCGAGCAGGCCCAGAGCACCGGCATGATCGAGCCGTTCGTCGAAGGCCAGCGCCGCGAAGGCTGCATCAGCTACGGCCTGTCGTCCTATGGCTACGATGCCCGGGTCGCCGACGACTTCAAGATCTTCACGAACGTCGACAATGCGCTCGTCGACCCCAAGGATTTTGCCCACAACAGCTTCGTCGACCGCAAAACCGACGTCTGCATCATCCCGCCCAACAGCTTCGCGCTGGCCCGGACCGTCGAATATTTCCGCGTGCCGCGCGACGTGCTGGTGATCTGCCTCGGCAAATCGACTTACGCCCGGTGCGGGATCATCGTGAACGTGACTCCGCTCGAGCCAGGCTGGGAGGGCCACGTCACGCTGGAGTTCAGCAACACGACGCCGCTGCCCGCCAAGGTCTATGCCAACGAGGGCGCCTGCCAGTTTCTGTTCCTGCAGGGCAATGAGCCTTGCGAGGTCAGCTATGCCGACCGCGCCGGCAAATATATGGGCCAGAAGGGCGTGACGCTGCCGAAGCTGTGACTCTACTTGATCCGCTCGTTGCGAAGCCGCGCCCCGTCGATGCTCCAGGCGCCGGCGCCGGCGGCTGCGATGTAGAGGAAGACGAAGCAGAACAGGATCGCTGCCTCGCCCATGTTGACCGCCGGCCAGAAGCCTTTCGGCGCATGGTACATGAAATAGGCGATCGCCATCTCGCCGGATGCAAGGAACGCTGCGAGCCGGGTGAACAGCCCCACAAGCACCAACACTCCAAGCACCAGCTCGATGATTCCGGCGACTCCGAGCAGGGTGCCGAGCGCTTGTTGCCCTGGCGCGCCGCCGGGCGGGAAGCCGAACAGCTTGATCAGCGCGTGTTCGATGAACAGGAGCGCGACGATGATCCTGAGGATTGCCAACAAGTGCGGCTGCCAGCGCGAAAGCCACGGCAATTCCATCGAGCTCTCCATCGTCGTTGCGGGTGCGATCTAAGCAGCCGCTGACTGCGCCGCCAAGTGTCAGGCGTGTTCCCGCTCGGGCTGCTTTTGCTGGCTCGCATGTGCGGCGTCCTCGGCGAGAAGCTGGCGCGAGCGGTGGATCATCTCCACCCAGTCGTGGAAGGCGTGCGCGAGCTTGGTCACCAGCTCCTTCAACGACCCGTCCTTGAGGCAGCCGCTGTCGTCGAAGCTGTCGTCGGTGACGTGGCCGAGATAGGCCTCTGGCTGCTGCATCACCGGCATGTTGAGGAACACGCAGGACTGGCGGATCTGGTGATTGGAGCCGAAGCCGCCGATGCTTCCCGGCGACGCGGTGACGATCGCCGCCGGCTTCCGGTCCCAAACGCTGGCCCCATAGGGCCGTGAGCCGACATCGATGGCATTCTTGAGAACGCCCGGCATGCCGCGGTTGTATTCGGGGCTGACGAACAGGACGCCGTCGGCGGCGCCGACCTGGTCGCGGAACCTCACATAGGCTTCGGGCTGCTGCGGGAGCGCGTCGAAGTCCTGGTTGTAGAGCGGCAAGTCGCCGATCTCGACCATCGAGCACTCGAGATTGTCGCCACGAAGTGCGCAGATCGACCGCGCCACCTTGCGGTTGAGGCTTCCTTCGCGAAGGCTGCCGACGATGATCGCGATCTTGTAGGCCATGGCGCGTCTCCTGCTGCCTCGATAATCCGTGCCGCTTCGGAAAGTTGCGAAGCCGCTCAGCGCTTGCGGCTTTGGTGGCGGATGTTAGCCGGCCGGCCGCGGCGGCTGGTGGTGCGGACTCGGTCGCCTCGCGGCTTGGGCGTCGGAGTGCCGTAGCCACCCTCTGGCAACTCGAAGCGGAGCGAGCCGGACACGGGGTTCGCCTCGGCCAGCCTCAGCGTCAGGCGCTGCCCCATGCGGTAGGTCTCGCCGCTCTCCTCGCCGACCAGCGCCTTGGCCGCTTCGTCGTACCGGAAATATTCGCGGCCGAGGTCCTTCGCCAGGACTAGGCCGTCGCCGCCGAGACCCTCGACGGTGGCGAAGAAGCCGAACGGCTGGACTCCGCTGATCCGGCATTTGACGAGTTGGCCGACGCGGTCCGCGAGATAGGCCGCGACATAGCGGTCGACGGTCTCGCGCTCCGCCTCCATCGCGCGGCGCTCGAGCATCGAGATCTTCTCGCCGATCTCCTCGAAGCGCTCGGCGTCGCTCGTCGGGAGGCCACCCTCGCCGAGACGGTAGGCGCTGACCAGCGCCCGGTGGACCAGCAGGTCGGCGTAGCGGCGGATCGGCGAGGTGAAGTGGGCGTAGGTGGCGAGCGCCAGTCCGAAGTGGCCGAGCCGCTCGGGCCCGTAGCGCGCCTGCATCTGGGTGCGGAGCAACTGCTCCATGATCTCCTCGCGGCCGTCGGACTCGCCGATCCGTTCGATCACACGGTTGAAGGTGCCGGGCTTGATCACCTGGCCGAGCGTGAACTCGACGCCGAAGGTCTTCAGATAATCCTTGAGCGCGACCAGCTTCTCGCGGCTGGGCGCTTCGTGGACGCGGTACATGACCGGCGCCTTCTTCGCCTCCAGCGCGCGGGCCGCGGCGACATTGGCGGCGATCATGAAATCCTCGACCAGCCGATGCGCGTCGAGCCGGTCGCGCGGCGCGATCGAGGCGATGCGGCCCTTTTCGTCGAGGACGACGCGCCGTTCCGGCAGGTCGAGCTCGAGCGGATCGCGCTTTTGCCGGGCGGCGAACAAGGCGCGCCAGCAGGCCCAGAGCGGTTTCAGTGCGGTTTCGACGAGTTGCTGCGGGACCGGCCCTTCGACCTCCGGCATGAAGCAGACCGGCGAGGTCACCTCGACGCGCTCTTCGTTCGCCGCGTCCATCGCCGCCTGCGCGTCCTCGTAGGCGATGTTGGCGGCGATGCGGACCTTGCGCCCGGGTGAAGCGCCAGCTCTTGATCTCGCCATGCTTGTCGATCCTCAGGTGGCAGGCCAGCGCGGCGCGGTCGGCGCCTTCCTTGAGCGAGCAGATGTCGGCCGACAGCTCCTCGGGCAGCATCGGCACGACGCGGTCGGGGAAATAGACGCTGTTGCCGCGCGCCCGCGCTTCGCGGTCGAGCTCGGAGCCGGGACGGACGTAGAAGCTGACGTCGGCGATGGCGACGATGGCGTTCCAGCCGCCCTCCCCGTCCGCCTCCGCCCAGATCGCGTCATCGTGGTCGCGCGCATCCTCGGGGTCGATCGCGACGATCGGCAGGTGCGTCAGGTCCTCGCGCTCGCCGAGCGGCTGCTTCGACACGCGGTGCGCCTCGTCGATCGCGTCCTGCGCGAACTCGTGGCGAAGACCGTGCTTGTGGATCGCGATCAGGCTGAAGCTGCGCGGCGCGAACGGATCGCCGAGCACGGCATCGACGCGGGCGGTGACCCGCGGCGGCCGGCCGGTGACCTCGCACAGCACGAGGTCGCCGGCTTCGGCGTCCTTGAGGTCGGAGATGGCGAACTCGCGCCGCTCTCGCTTGTCGACCGGCGACAGCCAGAAGCGCTCGCCGTCCCGGCGGACGACGCCGAGCACCAGCTCCGCCGACTTGGCGAGCTTCTTCATCGGATGCGCGATCCAGCGCTCGCCGTGCTGCTCGGTGCGGGCAAGGACGCGGTCGCCGATGCCGAGCGCGACGCGCTTGCCGCGCTCATGCAGGCGGATGCGCGGCGGCGGGGTTTCGGCCTGCCATTGCTCGGGCACGCCCGAAGACGTGGCCGCTGTCGTCGACCTCGACGACCCGCAGCACCGTCACCTTCGGCACGCCGCCCGCCTTGTGGAAAGCGCGGCCGGGCGAGCTGTCGATCAGCCCCTCGTCCGCCATGTCCTTGAGCAGGCGCTTGAGGTCGATCTTGTCCTGCGCCGCGACAGGCCGAACGCCCGCGCGATCTCGCGCTTGCCGGCCGGCTGGTCGGACGAGGCGATGAAGTCGAGGATCTGCTTGCGGCTGGGCAGGCCGGCGGGGCGGTTGCGGGGCATGGTCCTTCTACTCCGTCATGCTGAACTTGTTTCAGCATCCATTCCGGAGACCGACACCGCCCTTCACGGAAATGGACCCTGAAACAAGTTCAGGGTGACGCAACTCACCGCAGCTGGCTATCCTTGCTGCCGCGGCGGTTGATGGTCGAGTGGACGACCGCCTTGTCGCGCTCCGACTGGCAGGCGACGCAGGTGCGGACGCCGGGCAGCGCCTCGCGCCGCTTCTTCGGGATCGGCTCGCCGCAGTCGTCGCATTCCTCGGCGCTCTCGCCCTGGGGCGTCAGCGCACGGGCGCGAAGGACCGCGTCCTTCACGGTATCGTCGATCTGGTCCTGAACCGCGCCGTCGCGCGTCCATCCGCCGGCCATGGCTGCTCCTCCGCATCCAACATCGTCATGCTGAACTTGTTTCAGCATCCATTTGGTGACGAGGCCGAACTTGAAGGCAAGTGGACCCTGAAACAAGTTCAGGGTGACGAATTACTTCTTCGCCGGCGCAATATAGGGATTGAACGCGCCGCCCGGTACCGCGGAGGCGACCGGGCTCTCGAACCCGTCCTTGCTCACCGACGAAACGCCGAACACCCAGTCATCGACGCGGATGTGCGGGAGGTGACCGATGCTTGGGCCAACTGCAAGATGACGCCTCGCACTCGGCGCGGCATTCAATGCGGGTAGTCACCCACTCCTCGCGATTTCCCACTGTGCGGCGTCCGTGCGGCGCCACCAGATCGGTAGCCGCAACACCGAGGATCAGGCGCCACGTCAGCGTCGTATCCGTGCTCACCGCGCCCTCGACCTTCGGCTCGGGCGGCGGCGGGGCGCTGGCGATGGCGGCGAGCGCGGCGACGTTGAGCTTGGTCATCTTGGCGAGATAGGCGAAAGTCGACATGGTCGATCGTGTCGCCGTATCGGATGCCGTTCTCGGTCCTCAAATCCTGGTGCTGCCAATTGTAATTCTCGATCGCGACGCTGATCCGCGCGGCGGGATAGCCGAGCTCGAGGAACGGGATATGGTCGCCGCCGCGGCCGAAGCGGTCGGTGCGCCAGATCTGCCGGACGTCGAGGCCGATCTGCAGCCGGTCGGCGAGGCTGTCGAGGAAGCGCGAGATGTTGCGCGACGGCGCGTCGTTCTCGCCGCCGAGGCTGTGGGTCGCGTCGGCGAGCTCGCGCCTCGCCCTGCGAGCGCGGGCCTTCCGACAGCACGCGAGCGTGGGTGGAATTGCACACGCCGTCGGAGCCGCAGGTGCCGCCGATGATGTCGTTGTTGAGGACGGTGACGACGTTCCAGCCCTGCGCCTTGGCATAATTGGCGAGCACCTTGCCGCCATAGAGCCCCTGCTCCTCGCCCGACAGCGCGGCATAGACGATCGTGCCGGGGAACTTGTGCTTCGAGAGCACCCGCGCCGCCTCGATCACCGCGGCGACGCCCGAACCGTCGTCGTTCGCGCCCGGCGCATCGGCGGTGAAGTTCATGACGTCGGATGACGCGGCTGTCGATGTGGCCCTGGATGATGACGACGTCGTTGGGCCGCTCGGTCCCGCGCTGGATCGCGACCATGTCGCAGACCGGGGTCGGCGTTGGGGATGCGCGCGCCGGTGACGGTCTCGCACGGCCGGACGGTCGGCAGGCCGAAGCTTTCGAACTGCGCCTTGGTCCAGCCGAGCGCGGCGCCGATGCCACGCTTCGGGTCGGTCTGCGACGAAAGCGTGTGGCGGGTGCCGAAGCCGACCAGAGTCTCGATCGTGTGCCGAAGCTGCGCCTGGCTGACCGGCGCGACGATCGCGCGCAGCTTGCGCATCCGGCGAGGGCGGCGGCGCGGCGCCGATCAGAGGCCAGGCTGCACAGCGGCGACAAGTTTACGCATCACGACTCTCCTCTCGTTCGTCGCATTAGCCGGTGCGACGTCGCAGTTCCGAGCGCGAATTGCGCTTTGCAGCCCAGGCGCTACGCGTCGCTGGCCGATCCGAGGGGGGCATTTCATGCGTAACTACCGGATCGCTTCTGCTGCTGCTCGGCTCGAGCCTTGTCGCGTCGGCCGCCGCCGCCGCGCCGGCGATCCCGCCGATCCTGACCGGGGCGCCGAGCGCGGCCGCGATCAACCAGCGCTGCGACATGTTCGTCGCGCGAAGCACGGCGATGCGCCATGCGCTGGAAACCGCGAAGGGCCCGTCGACCGTCGCGACGACGCTCGCTGCCTACGACCAGCTCAACGAGCTGCTCGGCGACGGCCAGCGGCGAAGCGACGCATCTACCGCCAGGTTTCGCCGACCGCCGCGAGCCGCGAGGCCGGCGAGAAATGCGAAGTGCGGATGGCCAGCGAAGGCACCAAGCTGTCGCTGTCGCGCCCGATCTACGAGCGGATCAAGGCGATCAAGGCGCCCGCGGCGACGCAGCGACCAAGCTTTACCTGACGCGCACGCTCGGCGCTTTCGAGCGCGCCGGCATCGCGCTCGACGCCGCCGGGCCGCGCCAAGGCGCAGGCGCTGTCGCGACGAGGTGTCGAAGCTCATCGACCGAGTTCGAGGCCAATATCCCCAAGGGCCAGCGGACGCATCACCGCGACCCCGGCCGAGCTCGACGGCCTGCCGCAGGATTTCATCGACGCGCACAAGCCCGGCGCGGACGGCAAGATCACGCTGACGACCGACTATACCGATTACGTCCCGGTGATGACCTATGCGAAGAGCGGCGACCTTCGGCAGCGCATTCTATCGAGCATATCAGCTGCGCGCTTATCCGGCGAACGACGCCGTGCTGCGCGACCTGATCAACAAGCGCGACGAGCTCGCCAAGCTGGTCGGCCGGCCCAACTATGCGACCCTCAACTTCGAAGACCGGATGCTGAACACGCCGGACAAGGTCCAGGCGCTGATGGACGACATGGCGGCCGCGGCGAAGCCGGCCGCCGATCGCGATTACGCCAAGAAGCTCGCGCTGCTGCAGCAGCTGCAGCCGGGCGCGACCAAGCTCGAGCCGTGGGACAACGGCTACGTCAGCCAGCTCGTCCAGAAGCAGTCCTATGGCTACGACCGGCAGGAAGCGCGCAAATATTTCGCCTACGACCATGTCCGCGACGGCATCCTCAAGCTGACCGAGGACATGTTCGGCGTCGAGATCCGGCCGTGGAAGACGCCGAACTGGGACAAGCTCGTCGAATCCTATGAGATGTACGATCACGGCAAGCTGATCGGCCGCTTCTACTTCGACTCGCATCCGCGGCCCGGCAAATATGAGCACGCCAATTCCGTGCCGCTTCGCGCCGGCGTCGCGCGGCCAGGTGCCGGTCGGCGATCCTCGTCATGAACCTCCCGGCCGGCAACGGCCTGATGGAGCATGACGACGTCGTCACCTTCCTCCACGAATATGGCCACCTGCTGCACGGCATCTTCGGCGGCCAGAACCAGCGCTGGGCCGGCCAGAGCGGAGTCGCGACCGAATGGGACTTCGTCGAAGCGCCGTCGCAGATGCTCGAGAACTGGGTCTACGACTACGACACGCTGAAGAAGTTTCGCGGTCGACGCCGCAGGGCAACACCGATCCCGCGCGACCTCGTCGAGAAGATGAACCGCGCGCGCTATTTCAGCCTCGGCATGGACGACATGCGCCAGCTCGGGCTGTCGCAACATCTCGCTGCAATATTATCTCGGGCCGGCGCCGGCCGACCTCGGCGCGCGGCCCGCGCGGCACGACGCCAAATACGACCTGCTGCCGCCGCGCGCCCTACTCGCAGTTCCAGGACAGCTTCTCGCACCTCGCCGGCTATGGCGCGGCTTATTACACCTATCGCTGGTCGATCGTGATCGCCGACGACATGTTCACCCAGTTCCAGAAGAACGGCCTGCGCGACCGCGCGACGGCCGAGCGCTACCGGCGGCTGGTGCTCGCGCCGGGCGGGACCAAGCCCGCCGCCGAGCTGGTCGCCGACTTCCTCGGCCGGCCGATCAGCATCGACGCCTATCGGGCGAAGCTGGCGAAGGACCAGTAGCGACAAGGGCCGACGCGAACTTTTCATTTGCGGCTGTCGGGGTCTAGGGGAGCCGCGACCCCAGACCGCCAGACATCGAGGACGCGTACCCATGCTTCGCAGCATCGACCATTTCATCGGCGGCTCCAGCTTCGCTTCGGGCGAGCGCCAGGGCGAGGTGTTCGACCCCAACCAGGGCCAGGTGCAGGCGCAGGTCCGCCTCGGCACCGCGCGCCGATCTCCAAAAAGCGGTCGATGCCGCCAAGGCCGCGCAACCCGCCTGGGCAGCGACCAACCCGCAGCGCCGCGCGCGGGTCATGTTCAAGTTCAAGGAGCTGGTCGAAGCGCATATGGACGAGCTCGCCCAGCTGCTCTGCGTCCGAGCACGGCAAGGTCATCGCCGACGCGCGCGGCGACGTTCAGCGCGGGCTCGAAGTCATCGAATATGCCTGCGGCATCCCGCAGGCGCTGAAGGGCGAATATACCGGTCGGCGCCGGCCCCGGCATCGACGTCTATTCGATGCGCCAGCCGCTCGGCATCGGCGCCGGGCATCACGCCGTTCAACTTCCCGGCGATGATCCCGATGTGGATGTTCGGAATGGCGATCGCGCTGCGGCAACGCCTTCGTCCTCAAGCCGTCCGAGCGCGACCCGAGCGTTCCGATCCGCCTCGCCGAGCTGATGAAGGAAGCCGGGCTTCCCGACGGCATCCTCAACGTCGTCCACGGCGACAAGGAAATGGTCGACGCGATCCTCGACCATCCCGACATCGCCGCGGTCAGCTTCGTCGGATCGTCCGACATCGCGCAATATATCTATTCGCGCGGCACCGCGAACGGGAAGCGCGTGCAGGCGTTCGGCGGCGCCAAGAACCACGGCATCGTCATGCCCGACGCCGACCTCGACCAGGTCGTCAACGACCTTGACCGGCGCCGCGTTCGGCTCGGCCGGCGAGCGCTGCATGGCGCTTCCGGTCGTCGTGCCGGTCGGCGACGAGACCGCGGATGCCTCCGCGACAAGCTGATCCCGGCGATCGAGAAGCTGCGCGTCGGAGTCTCGACCGATCCGGAGGCCCATTACGGCCCGGTCGTCAGCAAGGCGCACCGCGAGCGCATCGAGCACTATATCCAGATGTGCATCGACGAGGGCGGCGAACTGGTCGTCGACGGCCGCGGCTTCACGCTGCAGGGCCATGAGGAGGGCTTCTTCATCGGCCCGACCTTCTTCGACCATGTGAAGCCGAGCATGAAGAGCTACCAGGACGAGATTTTCGGCCCGGTGCTGCAGATGGTCCGCGCTCGCGATTTCGAGGAAGCGGTCCGCCTTCCGTCCGAGCATGAATATGGCAACGGAGTCGCGATCTTCACCCGCAACGGCCACGCCGCGCGCGAATTCACCGCCCGGGTCAATGTCGGAATGGTCGGCGTCAACGTGCCGATCCCGGTGCCGGTCTCCTACCACAGCTTCGGCGGCTGGAAGCGCTCGGGCTTCGGCGACATCGGCCAGTATGGGCAGGAGGGCCTGCGCTTCTGGACCAAGACCAAGGTCGTCACCCAGCGCTGGCCCGACGGCTTCGTCGACGCCGACGACAAGGGCGCGTTCATCATCCCGACCATGGGCTGAGGCCCGGCGCGGGACACGCCAGTCAAGAGAGGGATACGGCAGCGCGTCGGGCGCGTTGGAGAGCCGTGAATCGCCTCGTCCCACTCATCCTCGCCGGTGCCGGCCTCGCCGCGCTGCAGCCAGCCCAGCCCCGTCGCCAAGGCTGCAAACAACACCGGCGCCGACGCCGGCCACCAACCATCCGACGCCGCATCGCCAATGCCAGCGGCGCCCCGCCGGCCAACCGGTCGGAGACGGAAGTGCTTCCGCCCATTTCGGCGGGACAGGCGGCGCCCGAGCTTCCCGCCGCGATGCGCGGCCGCTGGGGCCTGACGCCGATGGACTGCACCTCGACTCGCGGCGACGCCAAGGGACTGATGATCGTCGGCCCGTCCGAGCTTCGCTTCTACGAATCGCGGGCGGTGCCGACCGGCGACGTGCAGGCCGATTCAAGTTCGGCCGCCGGCACTTTCAATTTCAGCGGCGAAGGGCAAAACTGGCGGAAATACGAAGCCTTGAAGGTCGAGCGCCACCTGCTGATCCGAACCGAATCCAACCCAACGGCGAGCTTCACTTATGCCAAATGCTCCTAAGCCCCTGATTGCCCTGCTGTTGATCGCGGCTCTTGCCGGCTGCGGCAAGCGCGAGCCGACCGTCGACGCGAACGCCATCGCCGCCAACAACAATGCAGACGATGCCAATGCCGCCGGGCCCACCAGTTTCGACACGCTTCCGGCCGACGAAAGCAGCAGCACCCCGTCCAACCAGCTGGTCAACGGCGAGGACAATCCCGACGTCAACGACGTCGACACGACCAATTCAGACTAGCCGGGAGCAACGACCATGAAGCTATATTATTCACCGGGCGCGTGCAGCCAGGCGCCGCATATCCTCCTCCACGAGATCGGCCTCAGCCATGACGCGGAGCGCGTCGACCTCAAGGCCAAGCGGACCGAGGATGGCGCCGACTATCTCAAGCTCAATGCCAAGGGCGCGGTTCCGGCGCTGCAGCTCGACAGCGGCGAGGTGCTGACCGAGAATGCTGTGATCCTGCAGTTTCTCGGTGACCGGACGAGCTGGCCGGAAGTGCTTCCGCCGATGGGCGACTTCCGCCGCTACCGGGTGCTCGAAGCGGTCAACTTCATCACCACCGAGCTGCACAAGCGCTTTGGCATGCTGTTCAACCGCAATGCCGGCGAGGACACCAAGGCGCTGGTGATCGGCGAGCTGGAGAAGAAGCTGGAGTATATCGACGGCGAGCTCGGCGAAGGGCCGTTCCTGTTCGGCGAGCAGCTGACGCTTCCCGATCCCTATCTGTTCGTGATCACCGGCTGGGCGGAAAAGATGCTCGGCGGCCTCGATCGCTGGCCGCACCTCAAGGCCTTCCGCGAGCGGATGATGCAGCGGGACTCGGTCCGCCACGTGCTTCGCTTCGAAGGATTGCTAGAGGCGCAACCCGCGGGCTAGAGCGCCCGCCGATGACCGGACAGTTCGACCTCACTGACGACCAGCTCCAGATCCAGGAGATGGCGCGCAAGTTCACCGCCGATGCCATCACCCCGTTCGCTGCCGAATGGGACGAGAAGCATATCTTCCCCAAGGACGTAATCCGCGAGGCGGCGGAGCTCGGCTTCGGGTCGATCTACGTTTCCGAGGAAAGCGGCGGCATTGGCCTCGGCCGGCTTGAGGCGGCGCTGATCATGGAAGCGATGGCTTATGGCTGTCCGTCGACCAGCGCCTTCATCTCGATCCACAACATGGCGAGCTGGATGATCGACCGCTTCGGGTCGGCCGAGGTGAAGCAGAAGTATCTGCCGTCGATGATCACGATGGAGCGGATGGGCAGCTATTGCCTGACCGAGCCGTCGTCCGGTTCCGACGCGGCGGCTTTGAAGACCAAGGCTGTCCTCGATGGCGACCATTATGTGGTCTCCGGGTCCAAGGCCTTCATCTCGGGCGGCGGCGAGAACGAGGTCTATGTGACCATGGTCCGCACCGGCGAGGACGGGCCCAAGGGCATCAGCTGCCTTGTCATCGACAAGGACATGCCGGGCGTCAGCTTCGGCGCGCAGGAGAAGAAGCTCGGCTGGCATTCGCAGCCGACGGCCCAGGTCAATTTCGACGAGGTCCGGGTGCCCGTCACCAACCGCGTCGGCGCGGAGGGTGAAGGCTTCCGCATTGCCATGATGGGCCTCGACGGCGGACGGCTGAACATCGGCGCCTGCTCGCTTGGCGGGGCCCAGCGCGGACTCGACGAGGCAGTCAACTACACCAAGGAGCGCAAACAGTTCGGCCAGCCCATCGCGGACTTCCAGGCGACCCAGTTCACGCTCGCCGACATGGAGACGGAGCTGCAGGCGGCCCGGTACCTGCTCTATGTCGCGGCGGCCAAGGTGACGGCGAACGCGCCCGACAAGACGCGCTTCGCGGCGATGGCCAAGCGGCTTGCCACCGACACCGGCTCCTCGGTCGTCGACCGCGCGCTGCAGCTGCACGGCGGGTACGGCTATCTGCAGGATTATCCGATCGAGCGCTTCTGGCGCGACCTCCGCGTCCACTCGATTCTCGAGGGCACCAACCAGATCATGCGCGTCATCGTCAGCCGCGATTTGTTGCGGCAGTGATCCTTCGAGACGGGTCTTCGATGCGCTTCGCTTACTCAGCCCCTCCTCAGGATGAGCGGTTGAGTTGTAATCCCGCTCATCCTGAGGAGCCGCTGAGCCTGTCGAAGCGGCGTCTCGAAGGACGCGGATGACCGACGACGTTCTCACCTTCGTCGAAGGCGGCGTCGGGCGGATCCGGCTCAACCGGCCGAAGGCGATCCACGCGCTGACCACCGAGATGTGCGACGCGATGAGCCGCGGCGCTGCTCAGCTGGCTGCACGACGATCCGCCGTCGAGGTCGTGCTGATCGATCATGCCGAAGGCCGCGGGTTCTGCGCCGGCGGCGACGTCGTCATGCTGGCGCGCAGCGGCAGCGAGGACGGCGAGCAGGCCAAGCGCTTCTTCTTCGCCGAATACCGGCTCAACCACCTGCTCTTCACTTATCCCAAGCCGACCATCGCGATCATGGACGGGATCACGATGGGCGGCGGCGTCGGCATTTCGCAGCCGTGCGACTTCCGGATCGCGACCGAGAACACGCGCCTCGCCATGCCGGAGACGGGCATCGGCCTGTTCCCCGACGTCGGCGGCGGCTGGTATCTATCGCGGCTGCCAGGGCGGGTCGGCCAGTTCATGGCGCTGACCGGTGCGCGGCTCGACGGCGCCGAGTGCCACTATCTCAATCTCGCCACCCATTATGTCGAGCAGTCGGCGCTGGAGGATCTGGTCGAGCGGATGATGAAGGCGCCGGCACGGGCCAAGGGCGCGGTGGGTGCGGCCTCGGCTCCGGTGCCGGAAGCGCAAGATCGAGCAGAACCTGCCGCAGATCACGCGCCTGTTCGCGTCGGACCGGCTCGAGGACGTGCTCGCGGCGCTGGAAGCGGAGGAGAGCGACTGGGCGCAGAGCGAGCTTGCGACGCTTCGGTCGAAGAGCCCGCTGTCGTGCAAGGTTTCGCTTCGGCTGCTTGCCGAGGGTGCCGACCGTGCCAGCTTCGCCGACGAGATGCGCGCCGAATATGCGCTGGCCGGCCGCGTCGTCCGTACCCACGACTTCCGCGAGGGCGTGCGGGCGCTCCTGATCGACAAGGACAACAGCCCGCAGTGGGATCCGGCGACGCCAGAAGACGTCACCGAAGAGATGCTGGACGTGCTGTTCGAACCGCTTCCGCCGAGCGAGGCGTGGACGCCGTTTCCGGAGGTTCAAGAATGAGCGAATATACGACAATCCTGGTCGAGCGCCGCGGAGCCGTGACGCTCGTCACGCTGAACCGTCCCGCAGGCCCTGAACGCGCTTGAATAGCGACGTGCTCAAGGACCTCATCGCAGCATTCGGCGCCTATGATGCCGATGCCTCGCAACATTGCCTTGTGCTGACCGGCTCCGAGAAGGCGTTCGCGGCCGGCGCCGACATCAAGGAAATGCAGCAGCAGCTGTTCGCCGACATGTATTCGTCGGACTTCTTCGCGGGCTGGGAGAAGGTCACGGCGACGCGCAAGCCGTGGATTGCCGCCGTGTCAGGCTATGCGCTCGGCGGCGGCTGCGAGGTGGCGATGATGGCAGATTTCATCATCGCTGCGGACTCAGCGAAGTTCGGCCAGCCGGAGATCAAGCTCGGCGTCACGCCTGGCATGGGCGGATCGCAGCGGCTGACCTGGGCGATCGGCAAGGCCAAGGCGATGGAGATGTGCCTGACCGGCCGGATGATGGACGCTGCGGAGGCGGAGCGATCCGGGCTCGTGGCGAAGGTCGTGCCGGCCGACCAGCTGCTCGACGAAGCGCTGAAGACCGCAGAAGCCGATTGCCGCCATGCCGCCGCTCGCCGCGATGGCCGTCAAGGAGATGGTCAACGCCGCGTTCGAGATTCCGCTCGGCCAGGGCATCCGCTTCGAACGGCGGCTGTTCCACGGCCTGTTCGGCACCGAAGACCAGAAGGAAGGCATGACGGCCTTCGTCGACAAGCGGCCGGGGAATTGGAAGGGCAGGTAATATGGCGCGGATTGCATTCATCGGGCTCGGTCACATGGGCGGCGGAATGGCGCCGAACCTGGCCAAGGCGGGCCACGAGGTCCGGGCGTTCGACCTTAGCGAGGATGCGCTGAACCGCGCGGGTCAAGGCGGCTGCACGGTCGCGGCTTCGGCCGACGAGGCGTGCAAGGATGCCGATGCGGTCATCACCATGCTTCCGGCAGCGAAGCATGTGCTCGACGTCTATCGCAACCACGTCTTCGCCACCGCACCCAAGTCCGCGCTTCTGATCGATTGCTCGACCATCGACGTCGGCTCGGCCAAGACCATCAGCGACGAAGCGGCCTTCGGCGGCTTCACCATGCTCGATGCGCCGGTTTCCGGCGGCATTGCGGCGGCGGAGGGCGGTAGCCTGACCTTCATGGTCGGCGGCTCCGACGAGGCATTCGAGCGCGGGCGCCCGATCCTGGAGCCGATGGCGAAGGCGGTGATCCACGCTGGCGAGGCGGGCGCCGGCCAGGCGGCGAAGATCTGCAACAACATGATCCTCGGCGCGACCATGGCGGCGACCTGCGAGGCCTTCGTGCTGGCGCAGAAGCTCGGCCTCGACCTCCAGACCTTCTTCGACATTTCGTCCAAGGCGTCGGGCCAGAGCTGGTCGATGACGAGCTATTGCCCCGTCCCAGGCGTCGGGCCCGAAACGCCGGCCGACCGCGGCTACGAAGGCGGCTTCGCGTCGGCGCTCATGCTCAAGGACCTGAAGCTCGCGGCCGAAGCGGCGGGGCAGGTCGGCGCCTACACGCCGATGGGGGCGGAAGCGGAAGAGCTTTATCAGCGGTTTGTCGATCGCGGTGGTGGCAGCAAGGACTTCTCGGCGCTGATCAAGATGATCGACGACAGCTGGACGCCGCCACAGGACTGAAAAAGGGAGAGAGCATGCGTAACGGACTGTTTGCAGCGACGATCGCGACCGCCTTGCTGAGCGCATGCGGTGGGCCTCAGACGAGCCAGGCCAACAACACGCAGGCCAATATGAGCAGCTCGGCGTCTCCGCCGGCCACCGCAACCGCCCACCCGGTCGACGTATCGATGGACCCGGTCGACAAGGACACCGCCGCGCAGCTGATGAAGCAGCGCCACGATGCCATGGAGCAACTGGGCAAGGCGTCCAAGTCGATCAAGCGCACGCTCGATGCGACTCCGATCGACCTCACCGCCATTCAGCAGGCGGCGCCGCCGATCTTCGACACCACCGCGGCGAAGCTCGTCTCGCTGTTCCCGGCCGGCACCGGCCCCGACGTCGGCAAGACCGGCGCCAAGCCCGACATCTGGAAGAACCCGCAGGACTTCGCGCAGAAGGCGAAGGACTATGAGGCAGCATCCAAGGCGTTCGCGGCGTCGATGATTACCGACAAGCCGGACGACGATCAAGGCGAAGTTCGCCGACCTCCAGAAGAGCTGCAAGGCCTGCCACGACAAATACCGGGCGGAGATGCACCACTGACCTCGCGCTTTGCAGGCAAGCAGCCGGTCTGGGACCTGCCCGTCCGGCTGGTCCACTGGCTGCTTGCCGCGCTGATCGCGTTCAGCTGGTGGTCGGTCGAGTATCACCATACCGACTGGCACATCTGGTCGGGCTGCGCGGTGCTGACGCTGCTGATTTTTCGCCTGTTGTGGGGAATGGTCGGGAGCTCGACGGCGCGCTTCCGCAACTTCGTTCGGGGGCCGCGGACGATCCTCGGCTATCTGCGCGGGCGCTGGACGGGGATCGGCCACAATCCGCTCGGCGGGCTTAGCGTCGTCGCGCTGCTGGCGACACCGCGCTGCAGGTCGGCCTCGGGCTGATCGCCCAGGACGAGGACGGGATTTACGCGGGGCCGCTCGCCGGGCTTGTGAGCTCCGACACGTCAGACCGTGCGCGGGATATCCACGGCGTGAATTTCTACGTGCTGCTCGGCCTGATCGCGTTGCATGTCGCGGCGATCCTCGTCTACCGCATCCGCGGCCGCGGGCTGATGATGCCGATGATCACGGGCAAGGCGGCGCCAGTGCGCGGCGTGCGGCCGATGCAGCCCGGCAAATGGTGGGCCGCCCTGCTCTGCCTGGCGATCGCCGTCGCGATCACTCGCTGGATCATCGCCCACGCGCCGCCGTTCGGTTCTTGATTGCAACCGGGCCAGGGGCCACATGGCGCCCATGCTGATCCGCACCGAACAGACGCCCAATCCCGCCACCCGCAAGTTCCTGCCGGGTCAGACGGTGATGGACGCGGGCGCTCGCGACTTTGCCGACGCGGAGTCTGCGAAGGCATCTCCGCTCGCCGCCGCCTTGTTCGCGAGCGGACTGGTCGAGGGCGTATTCTTCGGCCGCGATTTCATCTCGGTCACCGCTGCTCCCGCGGTCTCGTGGAGCGACCTCGAGCCGCTGGTTCTCGAGACCTTGCTCGATCATTTCGTTAGCGGAGCGCCGCTGTTCGCACCCGGCACGGCGAACGATATCCATGTCGCCGACGAGTGCGCGATCGAGGAAAACGCCGATGATGCGGACATCATCGAGCAGATCAAGGAGCTGATCGAGACCCGCGTCCGTCCTGCGGTCGCACAGGATGGCGGCGACATCGTCTACAAGGGCTATCGCGACGGACGGCTCTATCTATCGATGCACGGGGCCTGTTCGGGTTGCCCGTCGTCGAGCGTCACGCTGAAGCGCGGAATCGAAGGGCTCATTCGCCACTACGTCCCCGAAGTCGAATCCGTCGAAGCCATCTGAGGCGTTGAAGGACTTGCGGCCTTGCGCCGCATGTGCCCACTATTGATCCCATGCTCCTGGCGTTCGACACCTCGACCGCAGCCTGCACGGCGGCTTTGTTCGACGAGTGAAGGCACGTGCCTCGGCAGCCGAAACGAGCTGATCGGGCGCGGCCATGCCGAACGGCTGGTGCCGATGATCTCCGAATTGCTCGATGGCCGCCGCGCCGACCGAATCCTGGTCGGCGTCGGGCCCGGAAGCTTCACCGGGATTCGGGTCGCGATCGCGGCGGCGCACGGCCTCGCGATCGGCTGGGAAGCGGAGCTCGACGGCATGTCGTCGCTTGCCTTGCTCGCGGCTGGGTTCGACTCCGAAGTCGATATCGCTGTGGCGATGGCGGGCGGGCACGGCGAGCTGTTCGTCCAGCAGTTCGATTCGGAGGCGCGGTTGCCGACGACCGACGTGGCCAACCTTGCGCCGGTCGACGCGGCTGCGATCGTGACAGCTGAATTGGTGATCGGATCCGGTGCGCGACTGCTGGTCGAAGCGCGCGGCTCGGGCGAGGCTCGTGAAGGCTGGCCGTCCGCCGCCGATGCAATGAAGGTCTGCGAACAGCTGCGTACTCTGGCGCCGAGGCCGCTCTATGGCCGGGCGCCCGATGCGCGGGTCCCGGAAGCCGCCTGATGGCGAGCCCTGCTGTGGAGAACGAGGTATCGGTTGAACGGGGAACCGCCGACGACCTCGATTGCGTCATGGCGGTCATGGAGCAGGCGTTCGGCACGTCCTACGGCGAGGCGTGGACGCGGTCGCAATGCGCCGGGATCCTGCCGATGAACGGCGTCCTGCTCCGTCTCGCCCGCGGCAGGGCGACCGGGCAAGCCGTCGGCTTCTCTCTCACGCGCAGCGTTGCCGACGAAACCGAGCTGCTGCTGATCGCAGTCGATCCGGCCCACCAGCGGCGCGGGATTGGACGGTTGCTTCTCGACGACTTCGTGGAGCAGGCGCGCGCGCAAGGAACACAGCGTGCCCATCTCGAGGTGCGCGACGGCAACCAGGCGATGACGATGTATCGTGACGCCGGTTTCGCCCAGGTCGGCAGACGCCGCAAATATTACCATGCACCCGACGGCACCGCGTTCGACGCGCTGACGTTCATGAGAAAAGTTTAATTCGGGAGTAAGCCAAAGGTTTAAGTAGTGTCTATTGCAGCGTCTGTTGGGCCGAAGTATGCGGCGGTTGAGCGTAGTCGATGGAGTGCGCTCGACTTGCTCGCATAGGAACAAACAATGGTCGATCAGAATGGTGCCGAAGAAACGCTGCTGACTCTCACTGCCGACATCGTCGCTGCCCACGTCAGCAATAACAGCGTTGCAGTCAATGACTTACCGACCCTCATCCAGAATGTGCATGCGGCCTTGAGCGGCATCTCCGGCAGTGCTCCGGCGCCCGAAGCGCGGCCGGAGCCGAAGGTACCCGTGCGCTCGTCGGTGAAGCCGGATTTCATCGTCTGCCTGGAAGACGGCAAGCGCCTGAAGATGCTCAAGCGGCACCTGATGACCCATTACAACCTGACCCCCGACCAGTATCGCCAGAAGTGGGGCCTGTCGGCGGATTATCCGATGGTCGCGCCCAATTATGCCGAACAGCGGCGAACGCTCGCCAAGTCGATCGGCCTCGGCACCAAGCGCAAGCGGGGCCGCGCGGCGGCCAAGTAAATATGCGTGGCTGCGGCGCGGGGTCACGTTCGCCTTTGACCCCGCCCGCAGCCATGCCTAGTTTCACGGCATGAGCCGGACGATCGACATCGAAGCCCTGTGCGCGGACAAGGGTCTGCGCATCACCGAGCAGCGCAAGATCATCGCCCGCGTGCTCGGCGACAGCGAAGACCACCCCGACGTCGAAACGCTCCACGCGCGGGCTGCGGCGGTGGACCCCAACATCTCGATCGCGACGGTCTACCGCACCGTTCGCCTGTTCGAGGAAGCGGGGATCCTCGAGCGGCACGAATTCGGCGACGGCCGCTCCCGCTACGAGGCGGTTTCGGACAACCATCACGACCATCTGATCGACGTCGAGAGCGGCAAGGTGATCGAGTTCGTCGACGACGAGCTTGAAGCGCTGCAGAAGCGAATTGCCGAGAAGCTCGGCTTCCGGCTCGTCGATCACCGGATGGAGCTTTACGGCGTCTCCCTCGATCGAGACCATTAAACCCCGGGAGGCGCGGCTGAGCCCGCGCGCGGCCCTGCGGGTCGCCGGGCTGGTGCTGCTGCTGGCCGTGCTCGCGCCGATCCACGTCGTCACCAAGCTGCTGCTGCGCCGGTCGCCATGGCCGCGGCGATTCCTCGCATCGGCGGCGTGGATCATGGGTGCGCGGACCAGCGTCGTCGGCGCGCCGCCGCGACCGGGCAGCTTGATCGTTGCCAATCATACCAGCTGGCTCGACATCGTCGTTCTTGGCGGCGTCACGGGCTGCGCGTTCGTGTCCAAGGATCAGCTGGGACACTCCCTGATCCACTGGCTCGCCGATCAGGGCCACACCATCTACGTCAACCGCGCCGCTCGCCGGCAGGTCGGCGAACAGGCGGCCGCGATCGCGTCGGCGCTCGAACGCGGCGAAGTCGTCGCCTTCTTTCCGGAGGGCACGGTCGGTCCGGGCGACCGGCTGCTGCCGTTCAGGCCGCCTCTGTTCGCCGCCGCCAACAGCGGCAAGCACTTTGACGTGCGGGCGGTGGCGATCGACTATGGACTCGGCGGCGACCGACATCAGCTGGTTCGACGAACCGGGCAAGCAGAACATCCTGAGAGTGCTCGGGCGCCGCGGCACCCTGCCGGTGACGGTGCGCCTGCTCGAGCCGCTGCCCGACGGCGACCGCAAGCAGCTTGCGGCGCAAGCGAGTGAGCAAATCGCGGCCGCGCTCGGCTTCAAGTCGCCGCTCCACTCGCCTATAGACGAGGTGCAATGACTCCCCGTACCTTCACCATCAAGAGCTTCGGCTGCCAGATGAACGTCTATGACGGCGAGCGCATGGCCGAGTTGCTGAGCGCCGAGGGCATGAGCCCGGCGGCCGAGCGCGAAGACGCCGATCTCGTCGTTCTCAACACCTGCCACATCCGGGAAAAAGCGGCGGAAAAGGCCTATTCCGACGTCGGGCGCCTCCGCCGCGAGGACGGGTCGAAGCCGATCGTCGCTCTTGCCGGTTGCGTCGCTCAGGCCGAAGGCGCGGAAGCGAGGCGCCGCTCGCCGCTGATCGACGTGGTCGTCGGTCCGCAGGCCTATCACCGGCTGCCCGCAATGATCGCGGAAGCCGCGCGCGGGGGCCGGCCGGTCGATACCGACATGCCGGCAACCGCCAAATTCGATGCCCTGCCCGCACGCCGCCGCGCGAACCCGAGCGCCTTCCTCACCGTCCAGGAAGGCTGCGACAAATTCTGCACCTATTGCGTCGTGCCCTACACCCGGGGCGCCGAAATCTCGCGCGGCTGGGACGCAGTCGTGGCCGAAGCTCACCAGCTGGTCGACGCCGGCGCTCGCGAGATCGTCCTGCTCGGGCAGAATGTGAACGCCTGGTCGGACGGAACGCGGGCATTCGCAGACCTGATCCGAGCGCTTGCCCGGATCGATGGCCTCGAGCGGATCCGCTACACGACAAGCCACCCGATGGACATGAGCGACGACCTGATCGCCGCCCACGCCGAGGTGCCGGAGTTGATGCCCTACCTACACCTGCCGGTGCAATCAGGAAGCAACCGAATCCTCAAGGCGATGAATCGAAGCCACACCGTCGAGACCTACCTCGCGATCATCGAGAAGGTGCGGGCCGCGCGCCCGGACATTGCGCTGTCCGGCGACTTCATCGTCGGCTTTCCCGGCGAGACCGAAGCGGACTTCGAGGCGACTCTGAGAATCGTCGACGCGGTTGGCTACGCCGCCGCTTACTCGTTCAAGTACAGCCCCCGCCCCGGCACTCCGGCGGCTGCAATGGAGGATCAGATCGCCCGCGACATCATGGACGACCGGCTGCAGCGGCTGCAGGCCCGGATCAATGACCACCAGGTGGCGTTCAACGCCAGGACCGTGGGCGTGAACACGCAAATCCTCATCGAGCGCAAGGGCCGGCGCGAAGGCCAGATGATCGGCCGCTCCCCGTGGCTGCAGTCGGTCCATGTCGAGACGGCAGCCAAGGCCGGCGACCTCCTCGATGTCACGCTGCTCTCGGCCGGTCCCAACAGCATGATGGGTGCCGAACGCAAGGCGGAGGCAGCCTGATGGCCCGCCGCGACCTCGCCGCCGTCGCCGCTAACGAGCATGGCCGCGCCCGGCTCGAGCTGGAGTTCGACCAGCCCTACCTGCTCGGCCCCCTGTTCGGCGACTACGACCGCCATTTGATCACCATCGAGCAAAGGCTCGGAGTCCACATCGCGGCACGCGGCAACCGCGTCCAGATCGAGGGCGAAGCCGACGCCGCGGCGCGCGCCCGGGACGTTCTGATCGGCCTCTACAACCGGCTGGACCAGGGCCATGACGTCGATGCCGGCGCGGTCGAGGCGGTGCTCGGAATGGCTGCCCAGCCCAACCTCGACGGAATCATCCACGAAGAGGTCACCTCGGCCCCGCGGGCGATGATCCGCACGCGCAAGAAGACAATCGTCCCGCGCACGCCGGTGCAGACGACCTACATGGAAGCGCTCGCCCGCGACGAGATGATCTTCGCGCTCGGGCCGGCCGGCACCGGCAAGACCTATCTCGCGGTCGCTCAGGCGGTGTCGCAGCTGATCAGCGGCAGCGTTGACCGGCTGATCCTGTCGCGCCCCGCCGTCGAGGCGGGCGAGCGCCTCGGCTTCCTTCCCGGCGACATGAAGGAGAAGGTCGATCCCTATCTGCGGCCGCTCTACGACGCGCTCTACGACATGCTTCCAACCGAGCAGGTCGAGCGTCGGATCGCCAGCGGAGAGATCGAGATCGCCCCGATCGCCTTCATGCGCGGCCGAACGCTCAACGACGCGTTCATCATCCTCGACGAAGCGCAGAACACCACGCCGCTGCAGATGAAGATGTTCCTGACCCGCTTCGGAATGCGCAGCCGGATGGTGATCTGCGGCGACCCCTATCAGGTCGACCTGCCCGATCCGTCGAAGTCCGGCCTCGCCGACGCGGTCAGCCGGCTGACCGGTATCAAGAGCATCGCGACCGTCCGCTTCACCGCCGCCGACGTCGTCCGCCACCCGCTCGTCGGGCGGATCGTCGACGCGTATGAGGGGCCGAACGCGTGATGCTCGAGGTCGCCATCGACTCCGATGAGGAATGGGACAGTAGCAGCGGCTGGGAGGCGCTGGTGCGCAGCGCCGCCGAGGCTGCGGTGGCGGAGAGCGCCTTTCCGCAGCTCGCCACGGCCAAGCGGCCGGTCGAACTCTCCGTCCGCCTGACCAGCGATTCCGAAGTCCAGGCGCTCAACTGCCAGTGGCGCGGCAAGGACAAGCCGACCAACGTTCTCTCGTTCCCGATGCTGGACGCTGAGGATTTAAGCACCGCAAACGTTGCTGGCCCAGAACTGTTGCTTGGCGATATCGTGCTTGCCCGCGGCGTCTGCATGGCGGAAGCGGCGGACAAGGGCATCGAAGTCGAGGACCATGCGGCGCACCTGATCGTCCACGGAACGCTGCACCTGCTCGGCTACGACCACCAGGAGGATGGCGACGCGACTGACATGGAGGCACGCGAAGTCCGCGCCTTGCGTCGGATCGGAATCGCCGACCCCTACGAGGTCGCGGCCTGATGGCGACGCGGCACGACGAGGAGACCGGATCGCGGCTGTGGCGCGGAATGCGGCACCTGTTGTTCGGCGAGGACAGCGAGCCGACGCTCCGCGACCAGATCGAGGAAGCGATCGAGGAAGCGGAGGAGTTGCGGCCCGTCGCCGGCGACCTCACGCCGCCCGAGCGGCAGATGCTGCGCAACCTGCTTCACTTCGGCGACCAGACGGCCGGGGACATCTGCGTGACCCGCGGCGACATCATGGCCGTTCCCGCGACCATCAGCTTCGACGCGCTGGTCCACGCCTTCGTCGACGCGGGTCACAGCCGCCTGCCCGTGTTCGGCGACAGCCTCGACGAGGTGGTCGGCATGATCCACGTCAAGGACGTCTTCATGGCGAGCGTCGACCAGGGACGCGACCGGTCGATCGCCGCATTGATGCGCAACCCGCTGTTCGTGCCCGAATCGATGGGCGTGATCGAGCTTCTCGCCCGCATGCGCACCCAGCGCACCCATCTCGCCATCGTCGTCGACGAGTTCGGCGGCACCGAGGGTCTGGTGACCATCGAAGACGTCGTCGAGGAAATCGTCGGCGAGATCGAGGATGAGCATGACGAAGCCGAGGCTGGCCTGCTGACAGCGCTCGACGACGGGCTGTGGGAAGCCGATGCGCGGCTCGAACTCGAGGACCTCCAGGAAGCGGTCGACCCGCGCCTCACCGCCGAGGACGACGAAGTCGACACGCTCGGCGGGCTCGCATTCGTGCTGGCCGGCCGAATCCTCGAACCCGGCGAGTCGGTCTGCCATCCGTCGGGATGGCGACTGGAATCGGTCGACGCCGACGCCCGCCGAATCAAGCGCGTGCGGTTGCATGCGCCCGAGGGCGAGCCGCAACCGGATTAGCTGGTAGCGAAGAGCTTGGCCGGGTCGGCCATTGCCTTGAACTCCAGCGCATTGCCGGCGGGATCGAGCAGGAACATCGTCGCCTGCTCGCCGGGCTCGCCTTCGAACCGCACGGTCGGCTCGATTACGAATTCCACGCCAGCGCGCTTGAGGCGCGCGGCAAGCGCCCGCCACTGGTCCATCGTCAGCACGAGGCCGAAGTGGGGCACCGGCACGTCCTCGCCATCGACCGGATTGGTGGCGCGGGCCCGCGCGGCCTCCGGCGCAAGATGGGCGACGATCTGATGGCCGTGCAGGTCGAAGTCGACCCATTCGGCGGCGCTGCGCCCCTCCGGACAGCCCAGCAACTCGCCGTAAAATCGGCGCGCGGCGGCCAGGTCGTCGACCGGAAAGGCGAGATGGAACGGCGGCAAGGACATGGTCGCCGCTTGCCACCGCGCGCCGCTCCCCGCAATGACGCGCGCCAATGATGTTGTTCCTCATCGCTTTGCTGACAGGCGCCGCCTCCGCGTTCGCCTTTGCGCCGACCGGCCTGTGGCCGCTGATGCCGATCGCTGTCGCTGTTCTGTGCGAACTCGTCTGGCGCTCGAAGGGCATCAAACAGGCGCTGGCCGTCGGCTGGGCGTTCGGCGTCGGGCAGTTCGTGGTCGGGCTGAACTGGATCCAGTTTGCCTTCACTTTCCAGGACAAGATGCCGCCTTGGGTCGGCTATATCGCCGTCCTGCTGCTGTCGCTCTATCTCGCGGTCTACCCGGCGATGGCGGCCGGCCTCGCCTGGCGGTTCCGGGGGCAGCGTCCGGCCGCGCTCGTCGTCGCGCTCGCCGGCGCCTGGGCGATCACCGAATGGATGCGGGCGACGATGTTCACCGGATTCGCCTGGAACCCACTCGGAGTCGTGCTCGATGACACGCACCTGCTCCACACCGCCGCCTATATCGGGACCTACGGGCTTTCGGCGCTCGTGGTCGCCGGCGGTGGGATGCTGTGGCTGTTCACGCAGCGGCGATGGAAGCCGGGCGTGGCGATACTGGTCGTCATCCTGCTCCTTCACCTCCCTCCCGAACCGGCGCTCGCGCCCGCAACCGGCAAGCAAATCCGCGTCGTCCAGCCCAACATCGGCCAGCAGGACAAGTGGACCCCGGGCTTCGGCGAGATCGCCGCGCGACGGCTTGCCAAGCTGTCGGCGCTGCCCGGGGGCAAGCGCCCGCGCCTGCTGCTGTGGCCGGAAGCGGCAGTGACCGATCCGCTGGAGGATGCGCGGACCGACCAGCACCAGGCCTTCGCCAACTTCGAGCGCACCCGCGCCGCCGCGCTGGTCGGCCCGGGCGAGTATCTGCTGACCGGCGGCATTGCGCTGTTCTCAAATGACGGCCTGTTCGTCGACGGGGCAGCGAACAGCGTCTTCGTTCTGGGTCCCGGCGGCCGCGAGGTCGCGCGTTACGACAAGGCGCACCTCGTTCCCTACGGCGAATATCTGCCGATGCGGCCTCTACTGTCGGCGATCGGATTGTCGCGGCTAGCGCCCGGCGACGTCGACTTCACGGCCGGCCCCGGACCGCGCACCATTAAGCTCCCCGGCTGGGGCAACATCGGGTTCCAGCTTTGCTACGAGATCATATTCTCGGGCGAAGTCGTCGACCGCCGCAACCGCCCGGATTTCATCTTCAACCCGTCGAACGATGCGTGGTTCGGCCGCTGGGGGCCACCGCAGCATCTCGCCCAGGCCCGCCTCCGCGCCGCCGAGGAAGGCATTCCCGTCATCCGCTCGACCCCGACCGGAATCAGCGCCGTCGTCGATGCGCACGGGCATGTCGTGAAGTCGCTGCCGTGGCGCGACGGCGGGCATCATCGATGCGGCTCTTCCGCCGCACGCCACCTCGCCGACGCTGTTCGGCAGGTTCGGCAACATCATCCCGCTGCTGCTTGGGTTTGCCCTGCTCATCGGCGGCATTGTGCTTGGCATGCGCCGCCGCTAGAGCAACATATAAAGACTTCTTTATATCCCTGAAATCACCAGCGACTCCAAGGACCCGCTTCCGACCATGCGCAACTCCTATTTGTTCACGTCCGAATCCGTTTCCGAAGGCCATCCCGACAAGGTCGCCGACCAGATTTCCGACGCGATCGTCGATCTCTTTCTCTCCAAGGACCCCGAGGCGCGCGTCGCTTGCGAGACGATGACGACAACCAACACGGTCGTTCTCGCCGGCGAGATTCGCGGCCAGGGAATCATGGATCGCGACGGCAATTGGGCGCCGGGCGTGCCGGAGGAAATCGAGCAAACCGTCCGCGAGACGGTCAAGCGCATCGGCTATGAGCAGTCGGGCTTCCACTGGAAGACCTTCCGCTTCGAGAACAACCTCCATCCGCAGTCCGCGCATATCGCGCAGGGCGTCGACGCCGCCGCCGACAAGGACGAAGGCGCGGGCGACCAGGGCATCATGTTCGGCTTCGCCTGCAACGAGACTCCGGACCTGATGCCGGCGACGCTCGATTACAGTCACAAGATTCTGGCCGAGATGGCCGCCGACCGTCACGCCGGCAAGGCGCCGTTCCTGGAGCCCGACGCCAAGAGCCAGGTCACGCTTCGCTTCGAGGACGGCAAGCCGGCCAAGGCGACCGCAATCGTCGTTTCGACCCAACACGCGCCCGGCTACGACCGCGGCGAGAAGCAGGCGGAACTACACGCTTATGTGAAGTCGGTCATTGCCCGGGTGCTTCCCACCGAGCTGCTCGGCAACGAGACCGTCTATCACATCAACCCGACCGGCAGCTTCGAGATCGGCGGCCCCGACGGCGACGCCGGCCTCACCGGCCGCAAGATCATCGTCGACACCTACGGCGGCGCGGCCCCGCATGGCGGCGGCGCCTTCTCCGGCAAGGACCCGACGAAGGTCGACCGCTCGGCGGCTTATGCCGCGCGCTATCTCGCCAAGAACATCGTCGCCGCCGGCCTGGCCAAGCGCTGCACGATCCAGCTCGCCTATGCGATCGGCGTCCCCGAGCCGCTGTCGCTCTATGTCGACACGCACGGCACCGGGAAGGTCGACGACGCCGAGACTGGAGGACGCGATCCGCGGCATCGCCAAGCTCGGCCGCCTGACGCCGCGCGGAATCCGCACCCACCTCGGCCTCAACAAGCCGATCTACCAGGCGACCGCCGCCTACGGCCACTTCGGCCGCAGCGCCGAGGGCGACCTGTTCCCATGGGAGCGGCTCGATCTGGTCGAGGACCTCAAGGCCGGCGCCGGCGTCGAGGCCCTGCCCGTCGAGGCCTAGATATTCGAGCGGTCGCCGACGCCGATCCCGTGCCGGAACACGAGATCGCCGCCCTTCCAGCCGCTGTAGACCAGGATCAGGACGACGACGACGGAGATGTAGATCCCGGTCGAGGCGATGAACTCGTCGTGCCCGAGGCGAAGGATGAGGTTGACCAGCTCCAGCACGACGGCGGTGACGTTCGCCAGCATGTGCTTGAGAGCGTCCCCGAGCCTGCGGATGCGTTCGTCGCCGAGATAATCGGTAAGCCCGGCAACGGCCGCCAGCGCAGCCATGATCAGCCCGACGGCCAGCAGCCAGTGCGACGCTGTCGCCCAGCCGCCATCGTGATTGCGGCTGTAGCCAATGTCCGTGACCAAGGTACCGATGAAGCAGACGATCGGGAACGGGATCAGCATCGGGTGAATGGGATGGCCGCCAATCTTCGCGGTGCTGTGCGGACCGCCGCCGCGGACCTTGTCGCTCCTGTCCATGGTCGCTCTCCTCCTTGTTACAGGCATTGGACGCCGCCGCAGGGTGCAGGTTCCCTTGATGCAGCGGTGTCAGAGCGACTAGGCGGCACGCCGTGACGGCGAACAAACCTGGCGATCCACTGACCCTCAACCGGCTTTATGGCCGGTCGAGCGGGCACAAGCTCCGCGCATCGCAGCAAGATTTGCTCGACAGGCTGCTGCCGCAAATTGTGGTGCCGTCGGATGGCGTTATCACCGCGCGAACCCTGTTCGGCGAGGACCGTCCGCTGCACCTCGAAATCGGGTTCGGCTCCGGAGAGCATCTCGCCGACCGAGCCGACATGTTGCCGGACCACGGCTTCATCGGCGCTGAGCCGTTCCTCAACGGAGTCGCCACCGCGCTGGGTCACGTCCGCAACCGGCACCTCGCGAATGTGCGGCTCTCGCGCGGGGATGCGCTCGAAGTCCTGCAGCGCATCCCGGACCGAGCGCTGAGTTTCATCTATCTGCTTCATCCCGACCCCTGGCCCAAAGCGCGGCACGCCAAGCGGCGGATGGTCAATGACGGCCCGGTCGACCTGTTCGCCGCCAAGCTCAAGCCAGGCGGCGAGTTCCGGCTGGCGACCGACGATCCCACATATCTCGCGTGGGCGCTGATGGTCATGCAGCGGCATTCGCACCAGTTCGAATGGCTCGCGACACAGCCAAAGGACTTCCTCGAGCCGTCCGGCGGCTGGATCGAGACCCGCTATGGCGCCAAGGCCCGGCGCGAGGGGCGGCGTCCCTATTATTTGCGCTATCGGACGATCGGGTGAGCCGCCATGCCCGCAAGATCCGCTTGGCGCGGGTGCTTGTCCGGCGTCACGGTCCGATGTCGCGCGTCTGGCGGCGGCGGATCGCCGTGGCGATCGGCGGCGGTCTCGTCGGCCTGGTAGCGCTGCTGTTCGCCGAGATGGCGAACCGGGCAATCGACATCTTCCAACACTACGTCGCCGCGATCTGGTGGCTGCCGCTGATCGTCACGCCGCTCGGCGTGGCGGCGATCGCGATCGCGACGCGACGCTTCACGCCGGACGGCCGTGGATCGGGCATTCCGCAAGTCATCGCCGCAACCGCCGATCCCAAAGACGCGCCGGACACGCTGATCTCGCTTCGCGTCGGCATCGCCAAGCTGCTCATGACCGCGGCAGGCCTGCTGGCCGGCGCTTCGGTCGGCCGCGAAGGCCCGACGGTTCAGGTCTCGGCGGCGATCATGACGCGCGTTCACCGTCTGCTTCGCGTGCCAGTCACCGCGGGCGTGATCATCGCCGGCGGCGCGGCCGGAGTCGCGGGAGCCTTCAACACACCGCTGGCCGGAGTAGCCTTCGCGATCGAGGAGTTGGCCAACGCGTTCGAGCAAAAGGTCGCGTTGCTGGCGATGACGGCAATTCTGATCGCCGGCATCGTCAGCCTCGGGCTTGCCGGGGACTATGTCTATTTCGGGACCATGCCAGCAACGCTGAGCCTTGGCCGCACGCTGCTGGTCGCGCCGGTAGCCGGTATCATCGGCGGGCTATCCGGCGGACTGTTCGCGCGCCTCGTGCTCGCCATCACGTTCAACCGCGAACGATATCTTGGTCCGCTCGCCGGCCGCCCGGTCGCATGGGCGTTGCTGTGCGGCATCGGCATCGCTCTGATCGGGATATTCACCCACGTGACCTGGGGCACCGGCTACGCGGAAGCGAAGGCGACGATCGAAGGGGCGCCTGAACTCTGTGGTTCGGCCCCGGCAAGTTCGCCGCCACCCTGCTGTCGACGGTCGCGGGCCTGCCGGGCGGCATCTTCTCGCCGTCGCTCGCGACCGGCGCCGGAGTCGGCAACCTTCTCTGCCTGCTGTTCCCCAACGATCCGCGCGGCGCGATCGTGCTTCTGGGGATGGTCGCCTATTTCACGGGCGCGGTTCGGGCGCCGCTGACCGCGGTCATCATCATAGTCGAGGCGACCGCGAGCCGCGGGATGATCCTGCCGCTGTTCGCGTCGGCGCTGATTGCCGACGCATCGGCCCGCCTGGTGTGCAAGGACAAGCTCTACCACGCGCTCGCGCGCGAATTCCTCAGCCGGTCTTCGTCGAAGCCGGAGTGAGCCGAAGCAGCCGGCCCCCGTCGCCGTCCTCGAGGAGGTAGATTGCTCCGTCCGGTCCTTGCCCGACGAAGCGGATGCGGGCACCCATGTCCCATTGATCAGCCTTTTGCGCGCGGTCGCCGCTGAAGATGATGCGAATGAGCGCTTGCCCGGACAGCGCGCCGATGAAGCCGTTGCCCTTCCACTGCGGGAAGAGGTTGCCCGAGTAAATCAGAAGCGAGGTCGGCGACACCGACGGCACCCAGAACAGCTTGGCAGCAGCGAAGTCCGGTCGGGTCGACGGCCTGGCGATCGGCACGCCGTCGTAATTCTGGCCTTCCGAGACCAGCGGCCAGCCGTAGTTCCTGCCGGGCAGGATCAAGTTGAGCTCGTCGCCGCCGCGGGGACCCATTTCGGTCTCCCAGAGGCGTCCCTGTCCGTCGAAGGTCAGGCCGTAGGGATTGCGGTGCCCGCTGCTCCAGGTCTCCGCAGGCGTGAGGTTCGGTCCTGGCCACGCAACCTGCCGGCCGGCGCGGTTTTGGCGGCGACGGTGTCGTCCGGCGGATCGGTGACGGTGACCTTCGCAGCGCCGGTCTGCCCCGCTCCCGGATTACCCGGCGCGGGCTTGCCGTCGAGAGTGAGGTGCAGGATCTTGCCGAGCGGCTGGTTGGGGTCCTGGGCCGGCGTGAAGCGCTGCCGCTCGCCGGAGCTCAGGAACAGCGACTTGCCGTCGGGTGCGAAGGCCACGATCGCCTCCGAACTGGCCGCCCTCGCCGCCCGACGGATCGTGCCAGAGAACCTGCAGACCGGACAGCTCTCCGCCGCTCGCGCTGCGGGTCAGTTGGGCGCGGGCCAGCGCGAGCCCGCTGCCGCCATTGGCCGACGGCTCGGCGTAGGTGAAATAAACCTGGTGGTCGTTCGAGAATGTCGGCGACAGGACGACGTCGAGCAGGCCCCCCTGGCTGCTTAGAACTACCTTCGGGACGCCGCTGACCGGCCGCTTGCGGCCGCTGGAAGCGTCGACCAGCCACATGCGGCCCGGCTTCTCGGTCACCAGTGCAATGTGTGAGCCGGGCAGGAACGCGAGCGCCCAGGGGCTGTCGAAGGTCGCCACCGGCGCGACCTGGAACGGCGGATCGGCTGACGGTCGGCGCCCCATTTGCCGCCAGATTCGAAGAGCTCGAGGAGCCGCAAGCGGCAAGGACCAGCAAGAGGGCAGGTTGCAATGTGCGGAGCAACATCCAGATAGGTCCTTCAACGTTGATCGAGAGCCAGGTCCGCTCTCGCCATTAAGGCGATCCATGCCAACCTGCAGCTTACGATCCGTCGCTACCGCGGTTCCCCCCCACATCGCCGAGCAAGGCGTCGCCAAGGAAATCGGCCGCCGCGCCTTTCGCGGCCGCGCGTCGCTGTTCGAGCGGCTATCCGGCGTCTTCGACAATGCCGAGATCGCCACCCGCCGGCTGGTCGCGCCGCTCGAATGGTATGAGCAACCGCACGGCTGGGCCGAGCGCAACGCGATGTACCTGGAAGCGTCCGAGCGGATGTACGAGGACGCCGCCGGCAAGGCGATCGCTGCCGCCGGTTTGGCCCCCGAGCAGATCGACGGAGTGGTCACCGTTTCCACCACCGGCATCGCGACGCCGAGCCTGGAGGCCCGGGTCGGTCCTCGGCTCGGCCTGCGCGAGAACGTCCGGCGAGTGCCGGTGTTCGGACTGGGCTGCGCGGGCGGGGTCAGCGGCCTTGCGCTGACCGCGCGGCTGGCGGCTTCTGATCCCGGCAGCAACTGGCTGTTCGTCACCGTCGAGACCTGCTCGATCTCCATCCGGCTCGACAGCGACGATCCCGCGGCGATTGTCGCCACCGCGCTGTTCGGCGACGGCGCCGCGGCGGCTGTCGTCAGCACCGGCGACGGCGGCATCGCCAGGATGCGCAATTCAGCCGAGAAGCTGTGGCCCGACACGCTCGGCATCATGGGCTGGCGGGTCGAGGACCCGGGCCTTGGAGTCGTGTTCGACCGCGCGATCCCCCCGTTCATCGAGGAAAATCTTGCGCCCGCGATCAACGAGATGTGCGGGCAGATGGACATCGCCCGGCAGGACATCGATCGCTTCTGCTGTCATCCCGGAGGGGCCAAGGTGGTGGCCGCCATCGAAACAGCCCTCGATCTCAACCAGGGCGAGCTCAACCTCGAGCGCGAGGTGCTGCGCGATTTCGGCAACATGAGCGCTCCGACAGTGCTGTTCGTGCTCGACCGGCTGATCCGCGGCGGCCTGCCCGACCGCGTGCTGATGACCGCCTTCGGGCCGGGCTTCACCTGCGCCGGATTGTTGCTGGAGGCTGCCTGATCCTCGGCGTCGTCATCCTCGCGCTAGTGACGCTCGAACGGCTCGGCGAGCTGTGGCTGTCGAACCGCAACACGCGGCGGCTCGTCGCACAGGGCGCACGCGAGGCCGGTGCCGGCCATTACCCAGTGATGATCGCCATTCACGTCCTGTGGCTTGCCGCCTTGTGGTGGCTTGCGCCCGGAAGAGCGATCGACGGCTTTTGGCTCGGCATCTTCGTCCTCCTGGAGCTCGCGCGGATCTGGGTCGTCTCCACGCTTGGCCGAAGGTGGACCACCCGCATCATCGTTCTTCCCGGCGCCGAGCTGGTCCGCACCGGCCCGTATCGCTGGGTCGATCATCCCAATTACATGGTCGTCGTCGGTGAGATCGCGACACTGCCACTGGTGTTCGGGCTGTGGGAGGTTGCGCTGCTCTTCTCGCTCCTGAACGCCGCCATCCTGGCAGTTCGCATCCGCGACGAGAACCGGGCGCTTCGCCCTTAAGCAGTGCTTGCGCGCTCTGGCGCATCAGCCTATATCGCCGCTCTCTCCTCGACATCGTCAGATGCCTGAGGCTGGGGCCCACAAGGCTCCGGTCCGAGACCTGTTTGACTTTCATGCACGGAGTGCGCGTGGCGGACATCGCCGGCCTGGAACGGATGATCGAGCCCGAGGTGAAGCACCTCGGCTACGATCTCGTGCGGGTGGCGATGATCGGCGGCACGTCGGACCCGACTCTGCAGGTGATGGCCGAGCGCCGCGACACTCGCCAACTCGACCTCGGCGATTGCGAGCGCATCTCGCGGCATTTGTCCGAAATGCTCGACCTCGCCGATCCGATCGACGGCGCCTACCGGCTCGAGGTCAGCTCTCCCGGCATCGACCGGCCGCTCACCCGCCTCAAGGACTTCGACGATTGGAGCGGCCAGGAAGCGCGGGTATCGCTTGCCGAGCCGCTCGACGGCCGCAAGCAATTCTCGGGCACGCTCCAGGGCCACGACGCGGGCGAGGTCCAGCTTCTCGACAAGAGCGGCAAGCTGCACCGCCTGCCCTTCGCCATGATCGCGTCGGCCAAGCTGCTCTTGACCGACAAGCTCATCGCCGCCACCGCGCCGCTCAGCACCGAGGGCGCCGACAAAATTGTAACCGTAGAGGAATAATTCGAATGGCCACCGCACCCGCTGCCGTCAGCGCCAACAAGGCAGAGCTGATCGCAATCGCCGATGCCGTCGCGCGCGAGAAACTGATCGACAAGGGCATCGTCATCGAGGCGATGGAAGACGCCATCCAGCGCGCAGCCCGCGCCCGCTACGGCGCCGAGAACGACATTCGCGCCAAACTCGACGCCGAGACCGGCGACCTCCGCCTGTGGCGAGTCCTCGAAGTCGTCGAGGAGCCCGAGGACCACTTCAAGCAGATCGACGAGAAAGGCGCGCAGAAGCTCCAGAAGGGCGCTGCGGTCGGCGACTTCATCGTGGACCCGCTGCCGCCGATCGAATTCGGCCGGATTGCCGCCCAGGCGGCCAAGCAGGTCATCTTCCAGAAGGTCCGCGATGCCGAGCGCGAGCGCCAGTTCGAGGAATTCAAGGACCGCGTCAGCGAGATCATCACCGGCGTCGTCAAGCGCGTCGAGTTCGGTCACGTCGTCGTCGACCTCGGCCGCGCCGAAGGCGTCATCCGCCGCGACCAGCAGATCCCGCGCGAAATGGTCCGCGTCGGCGACCGCATCCGCTCGCTGATCATGTCCGTCCGCCGCGAAGCCCGCGGCCCGCAGATCTTCCTTTCCCGCGCTCACCCCGACTTCATGAAGAAGCTGTTCGCCCAGGAAGTGCCGGAGATTTACGACGGCATCATCGAGATCAAGGCCGCCGCCCGCGATCCCGGCAGCCGCGCCAAGATCGGAGTCATCAGCCACGACAGCTCGATCGATCCGGTCGGCGCCTGCGTCGGCATGAAGGGCAGCCGGGTCCAGGCCGTCGTCCAGGAGCTTCAGGGCGAGAAGATCGATATCATCCCCTGGTCGGAGGACCTCGCGACCTTCGTGGTCAACGGGCTCCAGCCGGCGACCGTCAGCCGCGTCGTCATCGACGAGGAAGAGAGCCGCATCGAAGTCGTGGTTCCCGACGATCAGCTCAGCCTGGCGATCGGCCGGCGGGGACAGAACGTCCGCCTCGCCAGCCAGTTGACCGCGTCGCAGATCGACATCCTCACGGAAGCGGACGCCAGCGAAAAGCGCCAGCGCGAGTTCATGGAGCGGACGGAGATGTTCCAGTCCGAGCTCGACGTCGACGAGACTCTCTCCCAGCTGCTGGTCGCCGAAGGCTTCACCAGCATGGAGGAAGTCGCTTACGTGCAGCCTGAGGAAATCGCATCGATTGAGGGCCTCGACGAGGACATCGCGACAGAGCTGCAGAGCCGCGCCACCGAGGCGCTGGAGCGCCGCGAAGCCGCGTCGCGCGAAGAGCGTCGCAAGCTTGGCGTGTCCGACGACCTCGCCGCTCTTCCGCACCTGACCGAGGCGATGCTGGTCACGCTCGGCAAGGCGAACATCCGCAGCCTCGACGACCTCGCCGATCTCGCAACCGACGAACTGGTGCAGAAGAAGCGGCCCGAGCAGCGCCGTCAGCGCGAGCCGAGCAACCGGCCCGAGGACAAGGGCGGCGTGCTCGCCGAATATGGCCTCAGCGACGAGCAGGGCAACGAGATCATCATGGCCGCCCGCGCGCACTGGTTCGAGGATGAGAGACGGGTGCCGCGACGGGGACCTCCGGACAGGAGGACGCTGTTGCGGAAACCGAGCAATGAGTCCGGAACGCGCCTAACCACGTCCCCTCCCTGCAAGGGAGGGGATCAAGGGGTGGGTTGCAGCCGAACGCGCTCGATGCGCGTGAGGAGCTCCTTCAGCGGTATCGAGCCGCTTCAGGAGCACCCACCCCCAGCCCCTCCCTTCCAGGGAGGGGAGTAATCCCGAACGCACCTGCGTCCTGACCCGCCGCAAGGGCACCAAGGACGAGCTGATCCGGCTCGCGCTTGGGCCGGACGGCTCGGTCGCGCCGGACGTTCGCGCCCGCGCCCCGGGCCGCGGCGCGTGGATCGGCACGACCTATGCCGAACTCGATGCAGCCAATCTGCAGGGCAAGCTTCGCGGCGCATTGCAGCGTGCGTTCAAGACAAAGGACATCACAGTGCCCGCCGACCTCGCCGACCGCACGGCCGATGCGCTGCGCAAGGCGACGCTCGACCGCCTCGGCATGGAAGCCCGGTCGGGCAACCTCATCACGGGGTCCGACCGCATCGAAACGGCGGCGCGTTCGGGCAAGGTGCACCTCCTCCTCCACGCCTCCGATGCCGGCGCCGACGGCAACGGCAGCCTCGATCAGGCGTGGCGGGTGGGCGGCGGCGAAGCCGAGGGGATGATATTCCCGGAAGGTCGCACTATCTTGTCCATGGCACTTGGGCGCGAAAATGTGGTACATGTCGCCCTGACCGATCCCGCTGCCGCCGCGCGTGTCCGCCACGCGCTTGGGCGTTGGCGGGCTTTCACTGGCCCCGATCGAGGTCTTGAAGGTGGCGAACCCACCTTAAGGACCGGCTCGGCTGACGAACTTGACGAAGGAACAGAATGACCGACCAGACCGAAAAGCCGAAGCTTGGAACCCGGCCGCCGCTGGGCCTCAAGCGCACGGTCGAGACCGGCAAAGTCAAGCAAAGCTTCAGCCACGGCCGCTCGAACACGGTCGTGGTCGAGGTCAAGAAGCGGCGCATCCTCGGCCGCCCGGGCGAAGCACCGCCGCCCGAGGCGCCCAAGCCTGAGCCGGTCGCCGAAGCGCCCAAGCCGGCGCCGAAGCCGGCTGCTCCGGCGACTCCCGCGCCGCGCCGCCTGTCCGAGGGCGAGCAGATCGCGCAGCGCCGCGCCGACCTCGAGCGCATGCAGCGCGAGGCCGAGGAAGATCGCCTGCGCCTGTCACAGGAAGCGCGCCAGCGCGAGGAGCGGTCGAAGGTCGCCCAGAGCGAGGAGGAGCGCCGCCGCGCCGAAGAAAACCGCAAGGCAGAGGAAACCGCCGCCGAGCAGGCCCGCCTTGCCGCAGAGGAGCAGGCGCGCGCCGCGACCGAAGCGCCCGGCGAGGCCGCAAGCTCAACTCCGCCACAGCAGGAAGACCGCAGCTTCCGACGCCCGCTTCCAGACTCCGGTCGTCAAGCGTCCCGAACCCGCTCGCCCGAGCCGCGGCCGCGGCGACGACCAGCGTCAGCGCGGCAAGCTGACCGTTACGCGCGCCTTGTCCGACGAGGACGAGAACCGCGCCCGCTCGCTGGCCGCGCTCCGCCGCGCCCGCGAAAAGGAAAAGCGCCACCACCAGGAGTCCGGCCCTGCCCAGAAGCAGGTCCGCGACATCGTCGTCCCGGAAGCGATCACCGTCCAGGAGCTCGCCAACCGCATGGCCGAGCGCGGCGCCGACCTCGTCAAGGCGCTCTTCAAGATGGGCAGCCCGGTCACACTGACCCAGACAATCGACCAGGATACGGCCGAGCTGCTGGTCACCGAGTTCGGCCACAACATCAAGCGCGTCAGCGAGAGCGACGTCGACATCGACACCTCGTCGGACGTCGATGCTCCCGAGACGCTCAAGACGCGTCCGCCGGTGGTCACGATCATGGGCCATGTTGACCACGGCAAGACGTCGCTCCTCGACGCAATCCGCGGCGCAAGCGTCCAGTCCGGCGAAGCGGGCGGCATCACCCAGCATATCGGCGCCTACCAGGTGGCGCTTCCGGACAAGTCGAAGGTCACGTTCCTCGACACGCCGGGCCACGAGGCCTTCTCGGAGATGCGGGCGCGCGGCGCCAACGTCACGGACATCGTCGTGCTGGTCGTCGCGGCCGACGACGGCCTGCGTCCGCAGACCGTCGAGGCGATCAACCATACCAAGGCCGCCGGCGTTCCGATGATCGTCGCCATCAACAAGATCGACAAGCCGGAAGCCAAGCCGCAGAAGGTCCGCGAGGAGCTTCTCCAGCACGAGATCATCGTCGAGGAGATGGGCGGCGAGGTCCAGGACGTCGAGGTTTCGGCGCTCAAGAAGACCAATCTCGACAAGCTCCTCGACGCCATCCAGCTCCAGGCCGAACTGCTCGAGCTCAAGGCCAATCCCGAGCGCGCCGCCGAAGGCACCGTCATCGAGGCCAAGCTCGACAAGGGCCGCGGTCCGCTTGCAACCGTGCTGGTTCAGCGCGGCACCCTTCGCGTCGGCGACGTGTTCGTGGCCGGTGCATCGAGCGGCAAGGTCCGCGCGCTGGTCGACGACAAGGGCAAGCAGGTGAAGGAAGCCGGGCCATCGGTCCCGGTCGAAGTCCTCGGCCTGTCCGCGGTGCCCGCCGCCGGCGACGCGTTCACCGTCGTCGAGAACGAGGCCCGCGCGCGTGAGGTCGCGAGCTACCGTCAGAGCGTCCTCGACCGAAAGCGAACGACGTCCGCACCGGTGAGCCTGGAAAACATGTTCGCGAACCATGCCTCGACGGTCATCGAATTCCCGCTGGTCGTGAAGGCCGACGTGCAGGGCTCGGTCGAAGCGATCGTCCATGCGCTCAACCGGCTATCGACCGACGAGATCAAGGTCCGCATCCTGCATTCGGGCGTCGGCGCGATCACCGAGAGCGACGTCACCCTGGCCTCCGCCAGCGGAGCGCCGATCATCGGCTTCAACGTCCGCCCCAACGCCAAGGCGCGCGAGACCGCCGAGCGCAACAAGGTCGAGTTCCGCTATTATGACGTCATCTATCACCTGACCGACTGGGCCAAGGGCGCGATGGCCGGCGAGCTCGGTCCGGAGATCATCGAGACGGTCGTCGGCCGCGCCGAGGTCCAGGAAGTCTTCCCGGCCGGCAAGCATGACAAGGCGGCCGGCCTGCTGGTCCTCGAAGGCGTCATCCGCAAGGGCCTCAACGCCCGCCTGACGCGCGAGGACGTCATCGTCTCCAAGACGACGATCAGCTCGCTGCGGCGCTTCAAGGACGACGTCGCCGAAGTCGCGCCGGCCTCGAGTGCGGCGTGCTTCTCGCCGACACCAACGACATCAAGGCCGGCGACAGCCTCGAGGTGTTCGAGGTCGAGGAGCGGGCGCGGACCCTCTAACGTCATGCCATCGCAGGCTGGCATCCAGTCGGAGAGCATGATGCGATCAGCGAAATGCATCGACATGGACCCCAGCCTCCGCTGGGGTGACGAATGAGCTCGTCATGCGCCGCATCGAAACCCCCGAAGGCCGCTCGGTCCGCCTGCTCCGCATCGGCGAGCAGGTGCGCCATGTGCTGAGCGAGCTGCTCGCAGCGCGGCGAGGTGCATGACGAGTCGCTGCAGTCGCATCTCGTCAGCATCACCGAAGTCCGCATGTCGCCCGACCTTCGCCACGCCACCGTGTTCGTGAAGCCGCTGCTTGGGCAGGACGAGGAAGCGGTTCTGAAGGCGCTGCGCCAGAACACCGCCTTCCTGCAGCGCGAAGTCGCCCAGCCGCGTCCGCACCAAATATGCGGCGAAGCTGAAGTTCATCGCCGACGAGAGCTTCGACGAAAGCAGCCACATCGACCGGCTGCTGCGCTCCGAGAAGGTCGCGCAGGATCTCGATGACGAATGATCGACCTACGGCCGGCTCGCCGAGCCGATGGCGGGCGACGGCTGCCGCGCCGAGCCGTTCACCGAAGCGCATCGCGAGCCGCTGAGCGCCGCCTGCGCCGAGGACCGCGACATCTGGCAGATCTACGCCAACAACTTCGGGCCGGACGGCTTCGACGCGAGCATCGACCGCTTCGCCGCCAATCCGCACAACCGCACCTTCGTCCTGTTCGACGGCGACGAGCTTGCCGGCATGTCGAGCTTCCTCGGCATCGACGAGGGCCGCCAGGTGCTCGAGATCGGCGGCACTTATTATCGCCCCCACTTCCGCGGCACCGGCCTCAACCGCCGCGTCAAGGACATGATGCTCGCCCGCGCCTTCGACTGCGGCATCCGCCGGGTCGAGTTCCGCGTCGACCCCGCAACGGCCGCAGCCAGGCGGCGATGAAGAAGCTCGGCGCGGTGCGCGAAGGCGTGCTCAGCGCCGACCGCATCACCTGGACCGGCCACGTCCGCGACACCGTGCTATTCTCGATCCTGAAGGACGAATGGCCGGCATGAACGGGACCGTCATTTACGAGGTCGCCATCTGGCTGGTGCCGCTGGTGATCGCGATCGTCTTCCACGAAGTCGCGCACGGGCTGGTCGCGCCGGCGCCTCGGCGATCCGACGGCCGCAGGAGCGCGGGCGGCTGACTCTCAACCCGATCAAGCATGTCGATCCGTTCGGCACCGTGATCCTGCCGCTGGTGCTTGCGTCACTCACGCGCGCGCCATGCTTCGGCTGGGCCAAGCCCGTGCCGGTCAATTACGCGGCGCTCGAAGAGCCCGCGGCGCGACATGGTGCTGGTCGCGCTTGCCGGGCCGGGGATGAACCTGCTGCTGGCGATCGTCGGCGCGGTGCGCTGCTCAGCCGTCACCGTGGCGCTGTCCGAGCCGGCCGATGGCGCTGGCGACCGGCATTCGTTGCCGGCAACGCGCTCAACTTCGTTCTCATCAACATCTTCCTTGGCGTCTTCAACCTGCTGCCGGCTGCCGCCGTTCGACGGCGGCCATGTCGTCGAAGGCCTGCTGCCGCCCCCGCTCGCCGCAAGGTTCCGGCAGATCGGACGCTATCTCGCTGCTGGTGTTCATCGTCCTGCTTCTTGTGCTGCCGATGATCTCGCCCAAGGCGGACGTGATCGGCCGCGTCGTCGCGCCGCTGGTCGGCCAGCAATCGCCGGCGGCTTGCTCGGGCTTCTTCGGCATTCGCGCTTTGACATGCTTCACGGCTGGATCATCCTCGACAAGCCGGTCGGGCTCGGCTCGACCCACGGCGGTCAGCGCGGTCAAGCGCATCCTGCGCGAAGCCGGCGAACCGAAGACCAAAGTCGGCCACGGCGGCACGCTCGACCCGCTGGCAAGCGGCGTTCTGCCGATCGCGCTCGGCGAAGCGACCAAGCTCGCCGGGCGGATGCTCGACGCGACCAAGGCCTATGACTTCACCATCCGCTTCGGCGAGGAGACGGATACGCTCGATGCCGAAGGCGCAGGTGGTCGCGAGCAGCGACGTCCGCCCGACGCTCGCAGAGGTCGAGGCCGTGCTGCCGCGTTTCACCGGCGAGATCGAGCAGGTGCCGCCGGCTTTTTCGGCGCTGAAGATCGACGGCAAGCGGCTTATGCGCGAGCGCGCGCGGGTGAGGACGGTCGAGATGAAGGCGCGGCAGGTGACGGTTCACTGACTCAAGTCTCCGCGAGCCTCGTGGGGAGGGGGATCGTCACGCCGAGACGATACGGGATCATCGCTTCGCGAGGGAGGACTGAGAAATCACCCTCTCCGCCACCGTCTCCAAAGGCACCTACATCCGCAGCCTCGCGCGCGACATCGCCCTGCGCTTGGAACGGTCGGGCACGTCTCCTATCTCAGGCGCACGCGCGCCGGGCCCGTTCCGCCTCGATCAGGCCATTTCGCTGGACTTTCTGGAAGAAGCCGCTAAGGCGCGCGCACTGACGAGGACGGTACTGCCGCTGAAGCGGCGCTGGACGACATCCCGGCCCTCCCCGTCACTCCCGACCAGGCCCAGCTGCTCCGTCATGGACAGAAGCTTGTTCGGGATCCCCGCACGCCGGGGCTTCGCATGGCGACATGCTGGAGGGAACTCCGGTCGCGCTGGTCGAAGTTGCGGCCGACGGCCTCAGGGTCGTCCGGGGGTTCAACCTTTAAGAGAACAGGAGTGACACGATGTCGATTACCGCCGAGCGCAAGCAAGCGCTGATCAAGGAACATGGCCGCGGCAAGGGCGACACTGGTTCGCCCGAAGTCCAGGTCGCGATCCTGACCGAACCGAATCACCAGACCTGACCCAGCATTTCAAGACCCACGCGAAAGACAATCACTCGCGTCGCGGCCTGCTGATGATGGTCAACAAGCGCCGTTCGCTGCTCGATTATCTCCGCCGCAAGGACGAGGCAGCGCTACACCGACCTGATCGCCAAGCTCGGCCTTCGGAAATAACCTTCGGAGGCGGCCCCGCTCGGGCCGCTTCGCATATCGTGGCAGTCCCGCAATTCGGCGGGGCCAGGGTCCATTAGGGGCTCATGGGACCATGAAGCGCCCCGAACCGCTGCAGGCCGGCTTGCCTGCAATGCTGCCCCGGCCGGCATCCGGCCGCGGGGTGAAGGAAAACAAATGTTCAATACCAAAACTGTCGAAATCGAGCGGGGCGGCAAGACCCTCAAGCTCGAAACGGGCCGCGTTGCCCGCCAGGCCGACGGCGCGGTTCTCGCGACCCTTGGCGAAACCGTCGTGCTGTGCGCCGTCACCGCCGCCAAGTCGGTCAAGCCGGGCCAGGATTTCTTCCCGCTGACCGTCCACTACCAGGAAAAATTCTCGGCCGCGGGACGCATCCCCGGCGGCTTCTTCAAGCGCGAGCGCGGCGCGACCGAAAAGGAAACGCTGACCAGCCGCCTGATCGACCGCCCGATCCGCCCGCTGTTCCCCGAAGGCTTCTACAATGAAGTCCTGGTGATCGCGCAGGTCCTTTCCTACGACGGCGAGAACGAGCCCGACATCCTCGCGATGATCGCCGCCTCCGCCGCGCTCACCATCTCCGGCGTGCCCTTCATGGGCCCGATCGGCGCCGCCCGCGTCGGCTACAAGGACGGCGAATATATCCTCAACCCGAGCCCGGACGCAGATCGCGGAAGGCGACCTCGACCTGGTCATCGCCGGCACGCCCGAACGCGGTGATGATGGTCGAATCCGAAGCCAAGGAGCTGTCGGAAGACGTCATGCTCGGCGCGGTGATGTTCGGCCACGAGGCCTCGAAGAAGGTCTGCAACGCGATCATCAGCTCGCCGAAAAGGCCGCCAAGGACCCGTGGGAGCTCGCCCACCAGCGACGACAAGGCCGCGGTCAAGAAGAAGCTCAAGGACCTCATCGGCAAGGACATCGAGGCCGCCTACAAGCTCACCGACAAGCAGCAGCGCTCGGCCGCGCTCAACGACGCCCGCGACAAGGCCAAGCCGAAGCGTTCGCCGAAGCCGACCCGCAGGAGCAGCTGGTCGCCGTCAAGCGGTCAAGAGCCTCGAAGCCGACATCGTCCGCAGCGCGATCCTCAAGGAAGGCCGCCGCATCGACGGCCGCGACACCAAGACCGTGCGCCCGATCGAGATCAGCGTCGGCTTCCTGCCGCGCACCCACGGCTCGGCTCTGTTCACCCGCGGCGAGACCCAGGCGATCGTCACCACCACGCTCGGCACCAAGGAATCCGAGCAGATGATCGACGGGCTCGAGGGCCTCTCCTACTCGCGCTTCATGCTGCACTATAACTTCCCGCCTTATTCGGTCGGTGAAGTCGGCCGCTTCGGCGCCCCGTCGCGGCGCGAGACCGGCCACGGCAAGCTCGCCTGGCGCGCGCTCCACCCGATGCTGCCGAGCATGGAGGAGTTCCCGTACACGATCCGCGTCCTCTCCGACATCACCGAGTCCAACGGCTCGTCGTCGATGGCGACGGTGTGCGGCGGCAGCCTCGCGATGATGGACGCCGGCGTTCCGCTGAAGCGTCCGGTCGCGGGCATCGCCATGGGCCTGATCCTCGAAGGCAAGGACTTCGCGGTGATCAGCGACATCCTCGGCGACGAGGACCATCTCGGCGACATGGACTTCAAGGTCGCCGGCACGTCGCGAGGGCATCACCTCGCTGCAGATGGACATCAAGGTCGCCGGCATCACCGAGGAGATCATGAAGCAGGCCCTCGCCCAGGCGAAGGACGGCCGCGCCCATATCCTCGGCGAAATGGCCAAGGCGCTCGACCATACGCGCGAGGAGCTTTCGGCTCACGCGCCGCGGATCGAGACCATGTCAGATCCCCAAGGACAAGATCCGCGAAGTCATCGGCACCGGCGGCAAGGTGATCCGCGAGATCGTCGCCGACGACCGGCGCCAAGGTCGACATCGACGACGAGGGCGTGATCAAGATCAGCTCGTCCGACCTGTCAGCCAGATCGAGGCCGCGCGCCAGTGGATCCGCGGCATCGTCGCCGAGCCCGAAGCCCGGCACGATCTACACCGGCAAGGTCGCCAGCATCGTCGATTTCGGCGCGTTCGTGACCTTCATGCCCGGCAAGGACGGCCTGGTCCACGTCTCCGAGATCAAGAACGAGCGGGTCGAGAATGTCCGCGACGTCCTGAGCGAAGGCCAGGAGGTCAAGGTCAAGCTGCTCGAGGTCGACCAGCGCGGCAAGGTCCGCCTGTCGATGCGCCTGGTCGACCAGGAAACCGGCGAAGAGCTGGACGACACCCGTCCGCCGCGCGAACCGCGCGAAGGCGGCGACCGTGGCCCGCGCGGCGATCGTGGCGATCGTCGTGCGCGGCGGCGGCCGTGGCGGCGACCGCGACCGTGGCCCGCGCCGTGAAGGCGGCGGCGGACGCGATGGTGGTCGTGGCGGCGATCGCGACCGTGGCCCGCGCGGCGAAGGCCGTGGCGATCGTGGCGACCGCGGCCCGCGCCGCGAGCGCGAAGGCGGCGGACGAACGGCCCCGCGCCCGAGTTCGCGCCGGCTTTCCTGACCGGCAACGACGACTGATCCTTCGGCGGATGGCGGGTTCAGCCGAACCCGTCACCGCCCTTGTGCAAACGAGAAGGCCCCGCAGCGATGCGGGGCCTTTTTGTCGCCGACGGAAAGCGAAGGCTGGTGGAGCTGAGGGGAATCGAACCCCTGACCTCTGCAGTGCGATTGCAGCGCTCTCCCATCTGAGCTACAGCCCCGCGCCTCCAGCCGGAAGTGGGCCCGATGGGTTCGGGCCGCCTGGGAGAGCGGCTCCACTAGCCGCGATTTCCGCCCCTTGCAATCGCCTGTCCCGCGACAGCTTCGGCCCGCCGATTTACCTCGCTTCGACGCCTGCCGTCACGGCCGGAACGGCCGCTCGCCGCCGTTCGTTTCAACTCCAGTGCTTCGGCCGGCATTCCGCCGGCCTTGTTACAGCTAGGGAGAACAAGCATGGCATATGACCGTTACGACACGCGCGACAGACCGCGCAACGATGGTTCCCGATGGTCGCGATGCCGACCGCGACCGCATCGCGCGACTCGGCGACGGGCGCGATCGCGGCCGCGGCGAGCCGCGACGACCGCGGCTTCTTCGAGCGCGCCGGCGACGAGATCGCCTCCTGGTTCGGCGACGACGATGCCGAACGCCGCCGGCGCGAGGAGCGCATCGAGATGAGCGAGGGCCGCGGCGCAGCGGCCGCGACTACGACCGCGGCACGGCTCGGCGACCACGCGCGACCGACGGCGAGGCCGTCGACGGCGACCGCGGCCGCGCCAGACCGCGGCCTTGGAACGACAACCGCGGCGCGCTTCGCCCGCGGCGGCTCGAGCGAGCGCGACTACAACCGCGGCTGGAAGCGCGAATTGCGCGGCGGACGGCGATCGCGAGCCGCGACCGCGCGCGATCGCGGCCGCGACTATCGCCCGATGGCCGGCGACTACGGCCGCGGCCGCAGCGAACGCGAGATCGCGATCGCCAGCGTCGCGACGCCGTACGGCCGCGACGAGTATCGCCGCACCAGCTGTGCCGGATCGGTCCGACCGCTGCAGCGCCAGGACGACGACCCGCACTACCACAGCGTGGCGCGATCGCCACATGGGCGAGCTCGACCGCGACTATGACGACTATCGCCGCGAGCATCAGTCGCAGTTCGAAAGCGACTTCGGCAGCTGGCGCGAACGCCGCCAGCAGAAGCGCGGCCTGCTCGGCCAGGTCCGCGAGCATATGGACGTCGTCGGCAACGACGACCAGCATGTCGGCACCGTCGACAAGGTCGCCGGCGACCGCATCATCCTGACCAAGTCCGATCCCGGACAGCGGCGGCGTCCATCATTCGCTGAGCTGCTCGGACATCGACCGGGTCGAAGGCGACCGCGTGATCCTCGATTGCTCGGCCGACGAGGCGCGCAAGCGGTGGCGCGACGAAAGCCGCAGCCGCGCCTTGTTCGAGCGCGACGACCAGGGCGAGATGGGCCCGCGGATGCTCGATCGCAGCTTTGAGGGCACCTACCGCTAAGGCGGTAGCAAGCTGAGCCTCCCGTCGAGCGGAGGCTAACCGAGACCCGGCGGTGTGTCCCCTTCGCCGCCGGGCCTTTCGTCTGTCTTGTCGCTCGGGGCGCGCCTATGCGCCGGCGGAAAGGAGGAACGAGCAATGGCCCGCGCCTGGCATCTCAAGAGCCGCCCGAGCGGCATGCCGACAGCCGACAATTTCGAGCTGAAGGAGATCGCCCTGCCCGCCGCTCGGCGACGGGCATGGTCCGCGTGCGCAACCGCTGGCTGTCGGTCGACCCCTACATGCGCGGCCGGATGAACGACGTGAAAAGCTACGTGCCGCCATTCCAGGTCGGCGAGCCGATGGAGGGCGGCGCGATCGGCGAGGTGGTCGAGAGCAAGGCCGAGGGCTTCGCGCCGGGCGACCTCGTCCAGCACATGGCCGGCTGGCGCGACGAGGCGGTGGTCGTCGGCGCGCGGCGCAACAAGCTGCCGGACCTCGGCGCTCGAGCCGCGAGCAGTTCCTCGGCGTGCTCGGAGTCACCGGCGCGACGGCCTATTTCGGGTTGCTCGACGCGGCGCCGGGCGAAGGCAAGGCGACATCGTGTTCGTCTCGGCGGCGGCGGGCGCGGTCGGGTCGGTCGTGGTCCAGATCGCCAAGGCCAAGGGCATGACGGTGATCGGATCGGCCGGCGGACGCGGAGAAATGCGAGTTCGTCCGCTCGCTCGGCGCCGACCAGGTCATCGACTATAAGGCCGGGCCGATCCTCAAGGGCCTGGCCGCCGCGGCGCCGGACGGCATCGACGTCTATTTCGACAATGTCGGCGGCGACCATCTCGATGCCGCGCTGGCGCTCGCGCGGAACAATGCCCGCTTCGCGATCTGCGGGATGATCGAGGGCTATAATGCGAGCGAGCCGACGAGCCTTCCGCTTCATCATGCGCGGTCATCGCCGCGCGCATCCTGCTCAAGGGCTTCATCGTCTTCGATTATTTCCCGCGCATGGCGGAATTCTACGCGCGAGATGGCGCCGTGGCTCGCGACGGCACGGTCAAATCGCGCGAGACCGTCGTCGACGGGCTCGAGAACATGCCCGACGCCTTCCTCGGCCTGTTCAGGGGCGCGAACACCGGCAAGATGCTGGTCCGGCTCTAGAGCGACTTGCAGGCGTTCGGGTCGCCGCTCTTGTAGCCGCGCTGAAGCGCTTCCATGCGCTGCGCCGAGGTGCCGTGGGTGAAGCTGTCGGGGACGACCGTGCCCTGCGTCTCGCGTCTGCAGCGTGTCGTCGCCGATCGCTTCGGCGGCGCGCATGCCTTCCTCGAAGTCGCCCTGCTCCATCACCGGCTGGCCCTCGGGGTCCTTGGCGTTCGCCGCCCACACGCCGGCATAGCAATCGGCCTGCAGCTCGATCTTGACCTGGATCGCATTGCCCTCGGTCTCGCTCGCCGCGCGCCTGCAGCTGCTCGCGCCTGGCCGAGCGTGCCCATCAGGTCCTGGACGTGATGGCCGACCTCGTGCGCGATCGACATAGGCCATGGCGAAATCGCCGGGCGCGCTGGAAGCGCTGCGACAGCTCGTTGAAGAATTCGGTGTCGAGATAGATGTTCTTGTCGGTCGGGCAGTAGAACGGCCCCATCGCCGATTGCGCCGCGCCGCAGCCCGACTGGTCGGACTCCGAGTAGAAATGACCAGGTTGGTCGGCGTGTAGTGGATGCCCTTGGCTGGAGCAGCTTGGCTCCACGTGTCCTCGGTCGAGCGCGAGCACCTGCAGCATGAAATGCTTGGTCGTCGGGATCGAGGTTGCTCTGCCCCGCCGGCGCGCCGGCTGTGCTGCGATGACGGCGCCGACCGCTGCCGCCGCCGCCAAGCCCGCCGAGCGAGCTCAGCAGGAAATAGCCGATCACGCAGGACGACGACGCCGCCGATGCCGAAGCGGCTGGCGATCAGCGGCAGCAGGCAGCCGAGCCCGCCGCCGCCAAGCCGCCGCCGCCGAAGCCCACCGCCGCCGCGGCCGGTGTCGTCGGTGAAATTGCTGCTTTCGCGGTCGTCGCCGAACCGCATGCCGCTCTCCTGTTGCACGGCCGTAATGCTTCGGCGCGCGGCCACGGTTGCAATGATCGGCCGTCTGCGCGCGCGCGCATAGCGGAAGCCGCGCCCGAAGGACGGAGTCGCTGACATGATTCCTCGAAGGCAAGGTCGCGCTGGTCACCGGTTCGACCTCGGGCATCGGCCTCGCCATCGCCAGCGCGCTCGCCGCCGAGGGCGCGAAGCTGATGATCAACGGCTTCGGCGACGCCGGCCGAGATCGAGCGCGAGTGCGAGCGAGCTCGGCGCGATCCACGACGGCGCCGACATGTCCGAAGCCGGCCGAGATCGAGCGGATGATGAAGCGCTGCGCCGACGAGCTCGGCGGGCCCGACATCCTGGTCAACAATGCCGGCATCCAGCACGTCGCGCCGGTCGAGGATTTCCCGCCCGAGAAATGGGACGCGATCATCGCGATCAACCTGTCGTCGGCCTTCCACACGACGCGGCTCGCGGTGCCGGCGATGAAGCGCAAGGCTGGGGCCGGATCATCAACACCGCGAGCGCCCACAGCCTCGTCGCCTCGCCCAACAAGAGCGCCTATGTCGCCGCCAAGCACGGCATCGCCGGCTTCACCAAGACGGTCGCGCTGGAGACCGCGCGCGACGGCATCACCGCCAATTGCATCTCGCCCGGCTATGTCTGGACGCCGCTGGTCGAGAAGCAGATCCCCGACACGATGAAGGCGCGCGGCCTGACCCGCGAGCAGGTGATGAACGACGTGCTGCTCGCCGCCCAGCCGACCAAGCAGTTCGTCACGCCGGAGCAGGTCGCCGCGCTGGCGCTGTTCCTGTGCCGCGACGAAGCGCGCGTCGATCACCGGCGCCAACCTCAGCATGGACGGCGGCTGGACGGCGCGTGCGTCTTGCGAGGCGCGCAGCGCGCGGCAATCCAGTTGCGCGCTGGATCGCTTCGCTACGCTCGCAATGACGATGAGGATCGCCGCTTCCTCGCTCGCCGCTCGCGCTGCTCGGCGTGCAACGTGATCGAGCAGCCGTCGGGGCTGATCGCCGCGCTGGACCACCGCGTACACGGCACGTGATCAGCGACGAGACGACCGCGTGCGGCTGCGCGACTGGCGCAAGTCCTTCGAGCGCCGCGCTGGCGCGCGGCGCGCACGGCCGGCCATTCGGCCGAGATCGCCGCGCGAAGGCGCGCTGCTCGATCCCGACGCGGCGCTCGCCGGCGCCGCCGATCCCCAACGGCATCTATCGCTGCCGGGTGATCAAGCTCGGCGCCAAGGCAGCCGGGCAATCTCGACTTCGTCGTCCTATCCCGGCTTCGCCTGCCGCGTCCGCGCCGAGCGCGCAGCTGCAGCGGCTCGACAAGCTCAACGGACCGCAGCGCTATGTCGGCCTGATCTTCCCCGGCGACGCGATGCGCGACGTGTTCCTCGGCACGCTGGTGCTCGGCGACGAGACGCCGCGCGCTGCAATATGGCCAGGACCAGCAGCGCGACGTCGCCGGCTATGTCGAGCGGATCGGCCCGCAACCGCTGGCGGCTGGTGATGCCGCAGCCCCATTTCGAATCCCAGCTCGACGTGATGGAGCTGGTCCCTCCCAAGGAGCACGTCGATGAAGAAACTGCTATTGCTCGCTGCCGCCGCGATGACCGCCCCCGCCCCGCCGCCGCCGCGACTTTGTCGGACGCGATCCGCGCCGACATGCCGGATGCTGATGACGCTCTATCGCGACCTCCACGCCCATCCCGAGCTGTCGATGCAGGAGACGCGCACGCCCGCCAGCTCGCGCCGGAGATGCGCAAGCTCGGCTTCGACGGTGACCGAGCATGTCGGCAAGACCGGCGTCGTCGCGGTGATGAAGAACGGCCCCGGCCCGGTGCTGCTGATCCGCGCCGACATGGACGCGCTGCCGGTCAAGGAGCAGACCGGCCTGCCCTTCGCCAGCAAGGTCACGCGGCAAGCTGCCGGACGGCACCGAGAGCGCCGGTCATGCACGCCTGCGGCCACGACACCCATATGACGACCTGGCTCGCGCACCGCCGCGGCGCCTGGCGGCGATGAAGGACCAATGGTCGGGCACGCTGGTGATGATCGCCCAGCCCGGCGAGGAGATCGGCATCGGCGCCAAGGCGATGCTCGACGACGGCCTGTTCACCCGCTTCCCCAAGCCCGACCTACGCTCGCCTTCCACGACAGCGCCTCGCTTCCCGCGGGCGTGATCGGCTTCGACCCGCGGCTTTGCGCTCGCCAATGTCGACACGGTCGACATCGACGTGAGCGGCGTCGGCGGCCACGGCGCCTATCCGCAGAACACCAAGGACCCGATCGTGCTCGCCACGCGCATCGTCATGGCGCTGCAGACCCTGGTCAGCCGCGAGAACGACCCGCTGCAGCCGGCCGTCGTCACCGTCGGCAGCTTCCATGCCGGCACCAAGCACAACATCATCCCCGACGAGGCGAAGCTGCCGCTCACCGTGCGCAGCTACACGCCCGAGACGCGCAAGCTGCTGCTCGACGGCATCCGCCGGATCGCCCGCGGCGAGGCGATCGCCGCGGGCATGCCCGAGGACCGGATGCCGACCGTCGAGATCGAGCAGCCGTCGGCCGCGCGACGTTCAACACGCGACGAGCTGACCGACCACCGCTGCAGCTGTTCCGCACGCCACTTCGGCGCGGCGCGGGTGGTCGAGACCAAGCCGGTCATGGCGGGCGAGGATTTCAGCCGCTTCCAGCTCGCCGACAAGTCGCAAGCAGAGCCTGATCTTCTGGGTCGGCGGCGTGCCGCAGGCGAACTGGGACGCGGTCAAGGGCGACCCGCCCAACTGCCCTCGCTGCACAGCCCGTTCTGGGCGCCCGACGCGGACGCGGTGATCTCGACCGCGACCGAGGCGATGACGGTGGCGGCGCTGGATGTGCTCGAAAAGGACGTGAGCGCTTGGACCCGGAGCGGGTCTCGCCGGTCCGTTCCCTCGCCTCATCCGGGGTAGGACAAGAGCGCCGCACGTGCTTCCCGCTGCGGGAGCGCAGTCAGCGAGTCAGCTCGCTGCGGCCAACGCGAGTTCGCAGGCATCGAGGTCATGGGGCGTCTGCTTGAGCTGCTCGACGCTGGTCGCGCTGGCGAGGGCGGCGGCGATCCCGGCTGGGCCAGTAGTCCAGGCGAGCGCGATGGTGGCGAGCGCGGCGCCGGTCTCGGCGGCCACTGCGTCCAGCGCCTCGAGCACGCGCGGCCCCTTGCCCTCGAGATAGTCGATTGCGCCCGCCGCGCACGCTTTTGCCCTGGTCGTCCTTGCTGCGGTACTTGCCGGTGAGGAACCCGTTGGCGAGCGAGTAATAGGGGACACGCCGAGCCCGCTCGCGGCGCGAGCGTCGCGACAGCTCGCCCTCGACCTTCTCGCGCTCCACCAGATTGTACTCGGGCTGCAGCGACCTCGTAGCGCGGAGCCATGCCGCTCGCGCGACGTCGAGCGCCTCGCGCCAGCCGCGCGCGGCGAATTGCGACGCGCCGATCGCGCGGACCTTGCCCGGCCTGCACCAGCGCGTCGAACGCGCCGAGGCTTCCGCCAGCGGCGCTCTCGTCGTCCTCGTGCGCGTAGTAGAGGTCGATCGGTCGGTCCGCAGCCGCTGCAGCGAGGCCTCGCGCGGCCGCCTGCGATGTTCGCCGGCGCGAGACCCCTGCCGTCGGCACATGCCGACCTTGGTCGCGATCAGCACCTCGTCGCGCTTGCCGCGCGCGTCAGCCACTCGCCGATGATCGTCTCGCGATTCGCCGCCCGTTGCCCGGGCACCCAGGCGGAATAGACGTCGGCGGTGTCGATCATCGTCGCCGCCGGCCTCGACGAAGGCGTCGAGGATGGCGAAGCTGGTCGCCTCGTCGGCGGTCCAGCCGAAGACGTTGCCGCCGAGCACCAGGGCGTGTTGCGATGCTCGCTGCCGCCGAGTTGCCGCTTTTGCATGACCCTCCCTCTCGTCACCCTGAACTCGGTTCAGGTCCCATTATGAGGCTCGCGGTGCGCGTCACGGAAATGGATGCTGAAACCAGCGACGCGACTGCGATGCTGGGAACATCGCACAAAGCGGCGCTCAGCATCGACGAATGCACGGCCGTTCATCACTTCTTTGTAAAGTTTAGCGACACGTCGGCGGCGATGTCGGACCTTTTGACAGTGGAGCCCGCGTGGAGGACGTGATCGGCTTCTGGAGCTATGCGCTCGCGGCCTGCGCCTTCGCGTCTGTCGTTCTGTGGCGCCTGCGCGGCCGGCCGGACCGCTCCGACCAGCTGATGCTGGCGGCCTGCTTCGGCACCGCCGCGGCGGCAATCGTCGCCGCCATCTGCGGCCGCCTCGATCCCCTGACCATGACTTCTTCGAGCCTCCGGAACATCCTGTGGGTGATGCTGCTCTACGACATCGCCGGAGCGGCGCGGCAGAATTGGGCGAGCGGCCTCAGGCTGGTCTTCGCCGCGGTCGCTTTGTCGCTCGGCGTGCATCTCGCGCTCAGCCTTCTCGTCTCCTGGTCGTGCCGCTCAGCCCGTCATCGTTCGACGACGTCCTGATGACCGAGCAGCCTGCTCGCATCACCATGTCGGCGGGCGCGCTGTCCTTGTTCACAACATCTACGGCCAGGCGGCAGGCGAGAGCCGCCTTAAATCCGCGGCACGATGCTCGGCCTCACCTTGATGTGGGGATTCGACCTCAACCTCGCACGCTTGCCTATCTGCAGGGCACCGGCGCCTGCGGCGTCGACACCCTGTTCCGCCTGCGCGGCGTCTTCCTGCGATCGCGCCGCTGTTCGCATTCCCAGTCTCGGCGCCGTACCCGCTGAAGATCAAGCTGTCGCGCGCCGCCACATTCCAGTCGCTGTCGCTGGTCGCCATCGCCTCATACTTCGACGCTGATGGCGGTGCTTGCCGAAGCGCTCCGCCACAGCCGACTGGGACTGGGGAAGGCAAGCACCGCCGTCGTTCTGATTGCTATGACCGCCGCGCCGGCGTGCTCGCTGATCTCGCAATGGCTTCGCGGCTGGGTCAAGGTCAAGTTGCGAGCATCTCTTCGAGCATCGCTACGATTATCGCAGCGAATGGCTGCGCTTCACCGAAA
>CAWGRB010000046.1:0-49025 GCA_963824845.1 uncultured Alphaproteobacteria bacterium | reverse complement strand
AAAAAAAAAAAAAAAAAAAAAAAAAAAAAAAAAAAAAAAAAAAAAAAAAAAAAAAAAAAAAAAAAAAAAAAAAAAAAAAAAAAAAAAAAAAAAAAAAAAAAAAAAAAAAAAAAAAAAAAAAAAAAAAAAAAAAAAAAAAAAAAAAAAAAAAAAAAAAAAAAAAAAAAAAAAAAAAAAAAAAAAAAAAAAAAAAAAAAAAAAAAAAAAAAAAAAAAAAAAAAAAAAAAAAAAAAAAAAAAAAAAAAAAAAAAAAAAAAAAAAAAAAAAAAAAAAAAAAAAAAAAAAAAAAAAAAAAAAAAAAAAAAAAAAAAAAAAAAAAAAAAAAAAAAAAAAGGGCTGGGCAAGATAGGCGGCGACGACGCAGCCCGCGGCGCCCGCGCCGACGATGACAATATCATATGCTTCAGACATCCGGGAATTCCCTCGCTCATTCGGGCAGGCTTTGCCGCATCAGCCTTTCGGCCGATGCGAAGGGGAACACGGCCGGGACCGGGCCGCCGTTACAGCCCGGTCCGGGGAGTGCCCGGCGCCGTCGGTCGAGTGGCCGCCCAGCCCGGAAACCTTCGACGGGCATCCGCCGACCGATCGCCTCGCCATTGTGGGACGCTTGGGTTCGGGACCGAAATGGGCCTATGATTACGGTGCCGGCAACCGGCGGAGCCACGGCAGGAACCTGCGCATGGGAACATCGACGGTCGACGCGCTCCTTGGGGCAATGTCAGTCGAGATCGAAGCGTTCGCGATCTGCGAGATCGGAGCAGATGTCCGGCTCAGCGTTCCTCCCGTCGAGATGATTGTGGTGCACCATATCCTCGAGGGGACGCTTCATCTGACGATCGACGGGGATGACTTTGCCGAGGCCGGCCCTGGAACCATGTTGATCGTGCCGCCAGAGCGATGGCAGCATCTGGCGACATCGAGCGACACCATCACGAACAAGGAAGCTTTCGACGTCTGCATGCCCGTTCGCGAGGGCGTGCTCGTTGTCGATGCTACCGACGGCAAGGAACCGACGCTGCGTATCGCTTGCGGAGCCGTGATGCCGAACTCGAGTGGTTCCTATGGGCCGCTGCAGGGCCTGACACGGCCGGTTGTCGAAGATCTCTCCGACTTTCCGGTCGTCTCCACCGCATTTGCCGCCCTTCTGCAGGATGTCTCGGCCCCCAGGGAAGGGACGAGACCGCTGACGAGCGCGCTCATGAAGGCCTGCCTGGTCGTGCTTTTGCGACGACATCTCGAAACCAGCAGACAGGCGGGGACGGCCCCGGCCGTGTTTCGGGACCGTCGCCTCAGCCGGGCAGTCGCGGCGATCCTGAAAATTTTCCCGCCGCCGCCCATTCCCTCGCCAGCCTGGCCAAGGAAGCCGGCATGAGCCGCTCTGCCTTTGCGCGTGAGTTCAGACTGGCGGTGGATTCGACCCCGATGGACTTTGTCGCCCGAGTGCGCCTGGATCTTGCCCATCATCTGCTCGAAACCACCGGCATCCCGGTGGAAGGCATCGCCATGGCGGTGGGCTTCAAAAGCCGCAGTCATTTCAGTCGCCTGTTCCGCGACCATTATGGCGCCGACCCCTCGACCTTCCGGCGGTGCGGCGACGAGAAGCGATAGGGCCCGGGACAGTGGATCCGTCCACCGCGCGGGCGCAGCGTTGCGCGGCCGAGTCCTCGTCCCGAACCGGCCAACCGCATCTTCGCCAGCGCCGCCTCTCTGTCGAAGGCGGCCCTTCCGGTCTCGGCCCCGCCGCCGCGGCCGATGCCCGTTCGGCATCGGACCGGTTGTAACCGCCGGCCGCGGTCGCGCGAGCTGGAGCGGAGGCATGGCTCCTGCAAACCGTTGTTTTCAGGCTTCCTGTGGCGCATGCCGGGGGAGACTGGCCGACTGAACGCCCGGGAGGTGTTCACCACGAGGATGGTCTTATGGTTCAGGCACGGTGGAACGGGGCGACAATCGCCGAGAGCGAGGCGACGATCCTCATCGAGGGCAATCATTATTTCCCGCCGGAAGCGGTCCATCGCAATTTTCTCGAAGCGACGAGCGAGACCACTATTTGCCCCTGGAAGGGGACTGCGCATTACTTCACGATTTCGGTCAACGGCGCCCTTAACCCCAATGCCGCCTGGACCTATCCCGCTCCGACGGCCGAGGCGGACCGGATTCGCGATTATGTCGCCTTCTGGAAGGGCGTCGATGTCGGTTGATCGTCGCAGTCCTTTCGCCGCGCCGGATCTGGCGCGGACGGCGTCCGACCGCGTCAGCCGGAGGTCCGGGGCTCAGGCCGGCATCTCCTTGCCGCCTATCGGACCGCCGTTCCCTGGTTATTGTCGATGATATAGCGCCAGACCCCGTCGGCGCCGCGCCGCATGATGTCGCTCGCGGTGCCATGAACATGCACGGGCTCGCCGCCGGCATCTGTTCCATGGATCGACCAGTCGAGGACGATCTGGGCGGTGTCGCCGCCGACGAACACATGCCGGACATTGGCCTTGAGCGGCACGCCGAGGTTCATGTCCCGCTGGAACAGGGCCGCGAATTCGGCCCGGTCAGTGATGGTTCGGCCGTCGCTGGCGACGAACACGGCTTCCGGCGAGTACAATTCCATCATCGCTTCGAGATCCCTGGAGTTGAATTGTTCGACGAGCGACGGAATGACGTCTTCCGGCCTGGTCGGAAGCGGAAAGGATTGCGGCATCGGGAGGATCTCCAGTCATGGGTGTTGCGCCGGGCTTCGGCGATGATTCACACGTCCTGGACCGCGCCGCGGTTACACGCCTCGGCGCCAGTGCGGTGGTCGAGGAACGTGCCGCGCGCCCGATGGACTGCGAACTGCGATCCCCGGCCTGTAACCCCGGCCAGCGCCGGCCCGAGCTAAAAGCCATCGACCCACGCCGGCGTGCCGGACCGCTTCGGGGATTCCCAACCGGCCGGAAGGCCACGTCCGGCTTGCCGGAAAGGATCTCACGACATGGCAGTGCAAGCCGATCTCAAGCTCGTCGAACAGGACCCGGACGGCGTCGACCTTGCCTTTCGGGCCGATGTCCTGCGCGGCCTTGCCGAGCGCCAGAAAGCCGTTCCCGCGCGGTGGCTCTACGACCTTGTCGGCTCGAGGCTGTTCGAAGAGATCACCAGGCAGCCGGAATATTATCCGAGCGCCGCCGAAACCCGCCTTCTCGAGGCCCATGGCGGCGAGATCGCCGGGCTCTCGGCAAGGGCTCCGGCGGTCATCGAATTCGGATCCGGAAGTTCGGTCAAGACCCCGCTCCTCCTTCGCGAGGTCGCGGCGGCGGCCTATGTCCCGATCGATATCTCCGGGGAGTTCCTTCGCCAGTCGACGAGCGAGCTTGCGCGGCGCTTTCCGGACTTGCGATCATTCCCGTCGAAGCGGATTTTCTTCGTGCTGTCCGATTGCCGGCCTGGCTCGGGACTCTGTCCCTCTGGGCTTTTTCCCCGGTTCGACGATCGGCAACCTCGTCCCTCACAGCGGCGTCGACCTTCTGCGGTCGCTGCGCCAGACACTCGGGAATGGATCGCGGCTCCTGATCGGAATCGACCGCCTCAAGGACGTGGACCGCTATTGCGGCCTATGACGATGCAGCCGGGGTGACGGCGGCGTTCAACCTCAACCTGCTCGACCGGATCAACCGTGAACTGGCGGCGACATTGCGGTCGGGCAATTCCGTCACGTCGCCCGCTGGAACCCCGAATGGCGGCGGATCGAGATGCACCTCGAAGCGCTGAGGACATGGATTTACCGTGTCGGGCCGCGCCTTCGCGATGCGGCGCGGGGAGACGATCCATACCGAGAACAGCCACAAATACACGCCCGACCAGGCGCGGCTGATGCTGCAGGCCGGCGGGTGGACTCCGGTCCGGCGGTGGTCCGATCGATCGGACGATTTCCTGCTGATTCTTGCCAAGGCAACGGAGCCGCGCAGCGCACCATGACGGCGCCGGCCGGGCCGGCCGCACCTTTTGCAACGACAACCGGATTCTCACTTTCATCCAGCCGCGCGAGCAGGCTTTTCTCTGTGGCGAGCGGCCTCGATGCGCTCCCAGACCGCCGCGCCAGAACGGGGCGGCGTCGCTCGCCGGGACCGGGCGTTGCCCTTCTCCTGTTGGACCCCGCCAAGCAACACGGATTGAAGTGGAGAAGACGGCGCTATTGCAGGCCGACGTTGTCGAGCAGCGGGTAGAACTGCGTCCAGACGTCGTCTTTCCTCGCGCTCGCCATGTGGCAGGCCGCGCACTCTTCCTTCGGTTTGACCATTGCGCTCGGAGCCTTCGGCTCATGATGGTTGAAGTTGAAATAGCCCCAACCGCCGGTAGCGGCGTATTTCCTGGTGTCCTTCACCGCGACATCGGCACCGTTGAATGCGGCGCCGAAATAACCCCGTCCCGACGGTTCGGTGCGCGAGCCGTCCGCATTTTCAAGCGGGGAGCGTCAGTTGCAGCTCCTTGAAGAAGATGGTCCCTTGGGGAACTCGCCGGTTCGCTTGTAGATCGCGTACGAGCCGGGCTCCATGTAGACATTATGGAATTCCGGGAAATTGGCCTTGCCGCCATTGAGCGCGTTCGGCGTCAGCGGCGCACCGACGAAGACCCAGGTGTGAAAATTCTTCGGTAAAAGGAGCGAGCCGTCAGGCCCGTACTCCGGCAAATACCGGCCGTTCGAAACTTCGCCCTGAGCGATTGACCGGTCGTAGCTGACGCCGGCCAGCAGCGCTGCGCCGGCAATCAACGGGAACCATTTCAGCATGCGAACCCTCCCCATTCCTGTTTCTAGAGGTTCACGGCCGGGCGGGGCGCATGGTTACAGCAAGGCGATTATTCCGGACCGTGAATCGCTTGGCCGAGCCCTTGATGTACATGCATTGACAGCGGCCCTGCGGGCGCGCCAGTTTTCCGCCGTTTTGCATTACCCCATCTGCAGCTAGGTAACATCTGGAAGACCTTGCCCGGAACAGTGGCACCCACAGGAGGCTTCTGGCGCCGAGGGAACGATTCCAACCGACGGAAGCAAAGTGGCGAAATGGAAGAAGCACGCAACGCGTTCTGAAGCGCCGTGGCCGAGTAAGCCTCATCGAGTTTGCGAATCCCGCAATGGGCGTGGGTTATTCGGTAAAGATCGGCTCTTTCGGCCTGTGGAACGGCGACAGTCTGTCGGATGCTGAAGAGCATTTCGACGGGCAACACGCCAAGCCCCCGACTAGCGAGCCACTGGATCCACGCTCGATGGCAGCTGTACTGATGCTCTTAGTCGGCCAGCCCAAGTTCGAGCCTTAGTGCGTCCACCGCTTTCAACGACTTGGCGCCCCCCTCTCCTCCTCTTACCAAGGGCAAGGTAACTAACCAGGTCGCTCTGCATTCTGAGAGGAGGTGAGACGTCGTCGCGCCAGTTGAGCCAAGCCCGGCTGAGGCGATCGACTATCATGCGACTTCCGAGCCCAGCGAGCCAGCACGCGAGCATCGCAATTGCGAAGGGCTCCCACCGGTGTCATTCGAGCAGGTCCAAGATGGCAGAACCTGAGTGGATGGCGAGGGCGAAGACTGCAGCGCTGCGCCTGCGTGCGGCAACGGTTGGTGAACCAGGCGCACGCCACTCCGTGTATGTGGTTCTCCTGCACGACCCGAGACGGAACGGCCGGTGGGGCCTTTACGTCGGCCAAACGTCGCAAGACCCGGACTTGCGCTTCGATCAGCACAAGGCCGGCTACAAGGCAAGCGGTGCGGTAAAGCGGTTTGGCATATGCCTGCTGCCGGCACTCGTCGAGCATCTGAACCCGCTGACCGGTCGGGAGTCACTCGTTCTCGAGGCGGCACTCGCCAATGCTTTCCGAGCTTCCGGCGTCTTCTGGGTAGAAGGTGGCCACTGACCGGGCCTTCACATTCGAACGGCAACAACCCCGGAGAGTGGGCCTTGCGACTGCGGTTCGATCGCGCGGGAGGCTTCCCGAGGTTTGCCGCCGCATAAATCCTGGCCAGATTTAGCCCCACAGATCGCGTCGCATCAGGTGGCACCCGATGGAGCCTTGGGCGTGAACGACGCGGTTTTTGTCCCGAACATGGCGGCGGCGGCCAGCAAGCCGCTTACTGTCAGTAGACAATCCGAGTTCCGCCGTCGCCACCAGTGAGCTCTAGACATCGCTCAACGAATGGCTGCAGCCGCTGACGCCGGACGCCAAAGGCCTGGGAGTTAGCCGGGCAGATTTCGGCGCAGCACCAATGAACCATCTGCCGCGAGTCCTTGCCTGCACGCCCACCGCAGCGGATGGCGCATGCCCTTCACTTCGAGCTCCGCTCGCAACCGCAAACCAGCCCAGTCCCGCTTCCCGGGCCAGCTCAGCATCACCTGGCGAATTCCGGTCGGCCGGGGATAGCCCGGATCGACCGCAGCCGCTTGCAACCACGGTTCCGTGGCCGTCGCCGAAGGTCAGGCGAACCACTCCTGGCGGCCCGGCGACGCCGTCATTGGCGAGGCCGATGACGAGCCCGCCACCGCCATCGCGCTCGAATGGCCACACGAACGCCGGATAAATGCGATAGCCGATGCGGCGCGCGATATAGTCGATGTCCTGCGGATATTTGTCGTAATAGCTCAGCACGTTGGCGGCGCCGATGTGGTGCCAGTTCCAGATCGACCAGTAGTTGGCTCCGACCGCGAGAACATGGGCGATGACCTGCTCGTTCATCGTGACGCCGTCCTCGATGCCGAGCTCGCCGGGTGCGCCAGTGGTCATCGGCACCTCGCTGATGGCGGCGGTCCACGCCGGACGGTTGCTCAGCGCCTCGATCTGCGTGCTCTCGATGAAGATGGTGTCGCTTCGGATCCAATTGCCGGAGCGCACGGTGCGGTCGAGCATCGCGGCATTGCCGACGCTGTTGAAGTCGGGCTGCGTGTTCGTGACGAGCGGAGTTCTTCGTCCAGTGGCGCAGCTGGCTATCGAGCATCCGCAGCATGGTCGCCTGCGCGGCGGCGTTGCCGGGGAAGACATTCCCTTCGAACGGCCAGGTGTGCCCCTCGCCCCAGAACCCGTACATCATCGTGTCCATGTACTCGACGTCGGGGCTGCCGTTGTATCGATCGGCGAGCAGCGCGTTGAGTTCGTCGAACGCAGCCTGGTAAGCCGGGTCGTCGTAGCGGGGCATCGCGTGCGTCTTGCGGTAGCGGACCTCGGACCGATCGCCCGGCCAGCTGCCCTTTAGGCGCACGTAGGGTACCTTCTCCATCAGGAACTCGGGCATGCCCGGGTCCGGGAAATCCGGGTTCTCCAGCATGATGCGGAAGCCGACACGCTTGTCATACTGCCGCGCGACATCGAAGGTGATTTGCCACCAGTCGGGCAGGTCGAGCTGGCCGGGCCGGCTCTGCACCTCACGCCAGTTCGGCCGCAGATAGACTTTCTGGACGAAGGGCAGCTTGACCAGGTCTTCGATTGACCGCTCGAGCGTCTGGCCGGGAAGGCGCGGCGGGCCGATGTCGCCGGAGATGTAGACGGCGAGCCCCATGCCGTAATTGGGGACGATTTCGTGCGACGGCGAGGTCGCCATGACGACTTCGCCGCCGGGCGCATTGGCGTCGGCGCCGTAATTGGTGAACGGCCCCTGGTAGAGGCGATCGGGAACGGGCGGCCCGCTGCCCCAGTCGTAGTTGGACCAGTTGTGCTGGAGATAGCGCTGCGCGCTGGCCGGCGCGCCGATTTCGCGCCCGCCGCGGCGACCCCGAGCGCACCGGCCTTCAACACATCGCGGCGCTTGATCTCAGGCATCGGCGATCTCCTGCGCGACGCGGGCAGCCGACCGGACGCAGCATTCCATGCCGCGGCTCAGCGCATCGGCGTAAGTGCCGGCGAAATACATCCGGCCGTCCGGCTTGATGATCTCGGGCCAGAACTTCGACAGGGTGCCCGGCGCGAACGCTTCCATCTCGCAGGTCGGGGCGAATGACGTCCTTGCTCCAGTCGTAGGTCAGCGCCTGGACGATGGTGTCGCGCTTGCCGGGATAGACCTCGCGGAAGGCGGCAAGCACCCGCTGCGGCGACAGGCCGCTTGGCCCGAATGCCTTGAGGACCACGCGGTTGGAGGCGGGGTCTCCGGGACCACCCAGATCGACTGGATGTCCGGATGCTCGAAGCTCATCGCGAGATTGGTGAAGCCGTCGTCGAGCCAGAACTTGCTCTCCGCCTCGAAGACGAAGAACGGGTGCGACTGTAGCTTATGTTGTCGACGACATATTGCTTGGCCGGCGACAGCGCCGGTGTGACCGCAATCTTCCTGAACACCGGCAGTGAAATGCAGTTGACGAGAAAATGCGCGTGCATCGTCTGCGGCTCGTCATAGCCGTAGGCCGTGAAGGTGACCGTCACTCCGTTAAGGTCGTGCTGGATCGCGGTCACCGGATGATTGAGCCGGACGCGGGCGCCGAGGCGGGCCGCGAAGGCCCTCGGCATCTCCTCGTTGCCGCCCTTCAGGTGGAAGGTCTCGCCCTCCGACAAGGGAATGCCGCGGTCCTTCATCACCGCGAAGCGCCATAGGGCGTACAGGGCGTTGACCTGCTGTCCACCGAGATAGTCGCGCGCGCGCTTCGACGCGCCCTTGCGCGCCAGCAGCGTGTCGAGATCGATCGCGTCGAGATCGTCGAACCCGTTGCCGAACGGCTGGGTGGGATCGCGGAAGCGGGCAAGGTCGGTGCCCAGGTAGAGGGCGGGCAACTCGTACCAGGGATGGCCCGACAGGAAGGCGACTTCACCGGCGTTGAATCCCAGGCTCTTCAATGTTGTCGGGCGGGCAAGCATTGTATCGCTGTAAAGCTTGCCGCCGATCATGGTCAGCTGGCCGTTGTTGGCGGGCAGCGGCGATCCTTCTGCGTTTGGGTAGGGGACCGCTTCGAGCCCGAACGCCTCGACGTAGCGGAAGAACTGCTCGTAGCCGGGTCTGGTCAGGTGGTCCGCGCCGTAGTCGGCCCACAGCCCGTCCGACAGACCGTCATGGCCGCTGAAGACATGGCCGCCATACCGGCCCGACGCTTCGAGGACCGTGACATCGATTCCGCGCTGCATCAGCTCGTAGGCGCAGCACAGGCCGGTGATTCCGGCGCCGGCGACGATCACTCGCTTGCCGCCGGCGGAGGCGGGTCGGGGTTGCTCGAGCGCTTCGGCGGCAGTGCCGACGACCGACGCGCCGAGACCCGCGGCGACGGTCTTGAGGAAGGTGCGCCGTTCCATCGCCTCAGGAGCCGCTGCCATGGATGACAACGGTGCTTCGGCCTGCCGCCGGCGTCCTGTTGCCGCCTGGCTGGAGCGGACCGGTGTAGAAGGCGGACAGCACTATTCCAGCCCGGGGGCCAGGCTTGCCGATTGCGCGCATGCGGAAGCTGCCGCTCTTGCCGATGACGTACTGGACAGACGGATCGCCGGCCTCGGTCACGATCCAGCGGGCAATGGCGGCGGCCTCAGCCGGGCTGAGATCGGGATGGGGCGGCATGTTGCCGGCGCCCCAGCTTCCATGCGAGCCGCTCCGGATGTGACCGGAGAGGCTCGCTTCCGCGCCCGGCTTGCCGGCATAGCGCATTGAGATGGCGGCGAAGGAAGGGCCGGCGGAGCTGGCAGCGAAATCGTGGCAGCCGCTGCAGTTCGACTGGCTGATCGCGACAATTCCGTCCGGCAATGCCGCGCGCGCGCGGCGGCGCATCGGCATTGGCGACGTACGCGGCGCGCAGGACGACGGCGTTGGACGGGACTTCGCCGAACCGCGTCGATTTGCCGTCATAGCTGACGGTGACCGCGTAAGGAGCCTGCGATTGCCACTGCAGGCGGGTTCCGGCGACAGGAGCAGTGATGTCAACGCGCAGCTCCTGGCCGGGAGCCGGAGCGGCGGCTCGGACGGCGATCGAAGCGGCAAGGGCGGCGAGCGACACTGCAACGATCTTGACCGTCATCACCAACCTCTCGCTTGCGGCTCAGTTGCCGCCCGGCCTCGCACAATGCTGCGCATAGAGCGCCGCGCCGTAAGCGGGCGAATGGAGTGGCTGCACGAGCTCATACGGCCCGGCAGTCTTCAACCGCTGTTCGAAACGGAAGCGCACCGACGAGTCGTTGGTGAGCACGCCTCCCGACCAGGAGAGCGGCACCGGCTCGTCGGCCGCGAAACCAAGCTCGGCGCGCAAGGCATCGGCCATCGCGGCCAGTTCGCCGGCCGCCCGGTCATGGATAGCGATCGCTGCCGGATCGCCCGCTTCGGCGGCCTCGGCGACGAGCGGGGCGAGTGCGGCGATGCCGTCGCGCTGGAGACCGCTCTCGCCCATGACCCTGGCGCAGATGTCGAGATCGGCCTGGAGATCGAGATGGCGGCGGAACGCCGCGTGCAGTGGCCCCCTGGGCAATCGTCCGTCGCTCATCCGGGTGAAGGCGTTGAGGCCCTGGATCGCAATCCAGTATGCCGACGCCTCGTCGCTGAACACTTCGCCCCAGCCGCCGACGCGGGCGGCGCGGCCCCGCCGCTCGCCATAGCCGATCGACCCGGTGCCGCAGACGAGATTGATGCCGTCCGCGCAGGCCAGGGAGCCGGCCCAGCCGCAGATCATGTCGTTGCCGCAAAGGTACCGGTCGTGGCCGAGCAGGCGGCCGCAGTGGCGCTCCAGCAAGGGATCGATGGCGGCGTCCTCCCCGAACGCCGGGAGGCCGAAGAAGGCGAAGGCGAGATCGGCAGGGGCGACACCGGCTTGCGCGCAAACGCCTTCGATGCCGTTGTCGAGCACGCGAACGGCGCCGTCGAGACCGACCTGCAGATGATAGCTGGTGCCCTCCGACTGGCGGCCAACTACGGCGCCCGCTTCGTCGATGCAGACGAACTCGGTCTTGGTGCCGCCGCCGTCGACGCCGAGGAAGATGCGCGCGCCGCTCATCCTCGTTCGGAGTGGATTCGCACGCCCTGAACGACGCGGCTGACGACGCCGCTCGTGTTGGGCGAGTCGGGCGTGAGTCCGCGCTCGAGCGATGCATGGTAGGCGAACAACTGCGCTGGAACGATGTAAGGGAACAGGAGGTCGCAGTCCGCGGCCTGCTCGAGCCCGGTCACCGCGACGGTGTCGCCGATGTCGCCCTGCGCCGAGACCACCACCACGGCGCCAGCTATCCGCTCTCCCCGCAATTCCTCGATCAGGTCGCGGTCGTAGGCTCGGGTAAGCGGGTCGTTGGAAGCGAAGACGACGACCAGCGTGTCCGCATTGACCACGGTCTTGGGACCGTGACGGAACCCGAGCGTCGAATTCGAACATGGTGACAAGAGCGCCGTCGGTGAGTTCGAGGAGCTTCAGGGCGGCTTCGCGCGCAAGCGATTGCAAGGGCCCGCTGCCGAGATAGGCGACCCGGCCGAAGCGGCGGTGAGCTAGCGCGGCCATGCGCGGCTCGGCGCTGCCAATCAGGTCGGCAACGGCTCGGGCGATCGGCTCGACGCGCGGGCCGAAGCTGTCGATGCCCGAAAAGATCGCCAGCGCAGCGAGCATCATCGCCGAGAAGCTGGAGGTCATTGCGAAGCCACGGTCGTGGGTCGCTTCGGGAAGGACCAGGACGAAGGCGCGTTCCCCGCCGCGTCTCGCCAGTGCGCCGTCGGGATTGCAGGTGATGACGAGGTGATGGACGTCGGCAAGGCGGGCGTCGGCAAGCTCGACCGCGGCGACGCTTTCCGGACTGCTGCCGGAGCGCCCGAACGACACCAGCAGGGTCGGCGTGCCCGCCGCGAGATAAAGGTCGGGTGCGCTGACGATGTCGGTGGTCGGCACCGCCTCGACACAGCGGCCGGTGATCCGCGCGAGGGTCGCGGCGAGGCAGCCGCCGATGAACGCCGAGGTTCCAGCCCCGGCAAGGACGATTCGCAGATCGGGTTTGGCGAGCAGCGGCGCGAGGAAGGCCTCGATGCCGTCGCGCCTGGACTCGAGCAGCGCCTGCGTGGCGCGCAACGTGTCGGGCTGCTGCACGATCTCGCGCCGGGTCCAGGGCTCGCCCGCTTCGGCCGACTCGGGAACGAGGGAAAGCAGGTCAGACATCGGGGTTGCAGGCTCCGTGATAGGCATCCAGCGTCGCGCTCACATGCGCGATGGCGAGGTCCGCAGGATCGAGCGTCGAGCGGCCGGCGCGATAGGCCTCGAACGCAATCGGGAGATACTGGCTCACGAGCGCAAGCGGGGGCACCGTTTCACGCAGGTTGGCGAACAGCCTGTCCGCTGCGGCGGCGATTGCGGGATCGGGCCAGTAATAGCGGATGCGGTCACTCAAGCTGTACTGGAGCTGGAAATCGAGCGCGGTGCCGGTGCCGTCGTAATAGTTGGACCAATGCGCGGGCTGAGCGTGCATGCGCGCGAGGGTTGCATGGCGAAGGTTGGCCCGGCGCTCCGGCGGCAGCAGCTCGCGCTCGATGGCGTCGAGTTCCCACAGCGCCTCGCGAAGGGCGAAGGTCAGGCCCGGGCCGACCTTCAGAATCGCGAAGTGATCGCGGACCAGGGCGGCGAGTGCTGCCGGGGTCTGGTAATCGGTCGAATGAGCCTCGAAGACGATGTGGTCGACCGGCTCGATCGCAGCGCTGAGCGCGGCGGCCTTCGAGCGGCACATAGTCGACCACTTTGTCGTGATCGAACTCGACGCCCGGCTGGACGACGGCCGCGACGACGCGGTCCCAGGCGCTCGCGAGCCCCGCCTGGTCGAAGACGTCGCGGTGCATGGCGAGGGTGTCGAGCGCCGCCGCCGGGGTGGTCACCGCAAGCTCTCCGAGGTCCTCGTGAGCGCCGCCCGGCACCGGGACCTCGGTGCCGATGATGTAGCTCGGCGCCTCGGCGGGGTCGCCCGAAAATGCGTCTTCGGCGGCCCGGCAGAGCCGCGCCGCGCGCTCGGCGATGGTGCGTTCGGGAAGCGGCACCGGATCGCCGGCGCAGCTCATCGAGCAGTCGAGGTGGATTTTGCCGAAGCCGGCACGGACGTAATCGGCGACCATGACCTCGGCCCTGGCCATGGCCTCGTCGGCAGGCCGGCTCGTCCAGGCATTGGGGCCGAGATGATCGCCGCCGAGCGCGACCCGATCGGGCGGGACGCCGACGCGGTCGGCGATGACCCGGACGAAGTCGCGGAAGGCAGCCGGGGTCATGCCGGTGTAGCCGCCGTCCTGATTGACCTGGTTCGAGGTCGCCTCGATCAGCACAAAGGGCGCGGCGTGCTCCGCGGCGTGCCGGAGAGTCGCCTCAATCACCAGTGGATGGGCGGAGCAGACGGAAGTGATGCCGACGCGCTCGCCCATTTTGTGCCGGGCGATGACGTCGCGGATGACTTGCATGCTTGCTCCTTGGTCTTGCCGCAACTCTATGGAGAAGTTACGCGAAACGCAAGAAAACGATACGTAATGAAATTTATGCGACGACCGGGTGGGACTCGCCGGCAACGCTCTCGTCGGCGGCGTCCGGTTCGATCGCCAGCAGGACTGACGCGGCGAGGGCAAGGACGAGGCCGATGATCTTGAGCGTGCCCGGCATGACTCCGAGAGCGATAAGGGAGATCACGGCGGTAGCGAGCGGCGCACCGGCGTTGCTGAGCGGAGCGACGATGATCGCCTTGCCGTAACGGAAGGCATACACCAGGGTCAGCGCGCCGATCGCGTTCAGCACCTGGATGACGGCGGTCGATCCCCGTCCACCCCCAGTTGATCCCATGCGAATGGTCGGTGAGCAACCAGGCGACCGGGATCAGCAGAAGCCCCGCGATCATCATGTAGAAGAAGATGCCCTCGGCCGACATGTGGTTGTTGGCCGACTTCATGAAATAGGCCTGCACGCCCCAGGAGAGCAGGACGATCAGCGCGAGGATGAACCATTCCGACCCGCTCGCCGCGGCCGTCCGCCGGCGCGTAGTTGAAGATCGGCAGCGCGACGAGCGCCAGCACGATTCCGAGCATGCCGAGCTTGCCGGTCGTTCGCCGAGCAGCGCGAAGGACATGACGATCGTAACCAGCGGCGACAGGGAGATGATCGGGAAGATGAGATAGGCCGGCCCGCGAGTCAGCGCGTAGAACAGCACCATCTGGCCGCCGGCGCCGAGCAGGCCGATGGCCATCCCGTAGGCGATGGCCCGGCCCGACAGTTCGAGCTTGTTGCCCCCCATGCGCAGCGCGATGAACGCCGGCGGGATCATCGTCAGCGCCCACACGCAATAGACGAGTGTGTCCGGAAAGCCGTGCTTTGCCGACTGGTCGGAAAAGGCGCCCCACACGCCCCACAGGACGACCGTGATCAATGCATTCACCAGCCACGCGCGGCCCGATGGCGCTGGAGTGGCCTTCATGCCGTCGCTCCCACTGGCGCCGCCTCGACGACCAGGAACTTGTCGAACTTCGCGTTGATGCTGTTGTCCTCTGCAGTCGCGGTTCCGAGCGGTTCGCCGGTGAAGCTGTTGGTCAGGCGATACTTGCCCCGGCCGAGTCCGCGCAGGTCGATCGGGCCGCTCCAGCTGTCGGCGTAGAAAGCGTAGTGAAGCTTGCCGCCGGCGGCGACGACATGCGCCTCGGGCTTGTCGAAGCCGATGTCATAGAGCTCGCCGAGATACTGCCCCTTCGACAGCATGTTCCTGCGGTAGAGCGCGATCCATTTGCGCCATAGCTGCTCCTTTTGCGGAGTCAGGACGAAGCCGCCCGGCGGCAATTTGTCGGTCGGCTTGTCGGTGTCCTTGGGCCAGGTGAACTTGGTCGAGGGAATGCCGCCGATGCCATAGGTCGACGCGAAATCGTCGCCGCCGTCGCTGAGCTCGACATGGTCGCCGGAGAAGGGTGCCGACGGGCCCATCATCGCCTTGAACGTCTTGCCCTTGAGCCGGACCTGCCACGAGGATTCCGGGTCGGACGCGGGCGTATTGTTCATCCCCGGGATGTTGAAGAAAGCGAACGAGTCCCCGCACGGACAGATCTCGATGTTGGTGTCCGGGTCGATGGCCATCGCCGTTTCGTAGATCGCCTTCCAGAAGTCCTGCAGCTTTTCGACGGATTCTTCGGGTCGGGCGTGATTGTGCGCCGGGTTGTAGCAGGGGCGACGCCGTTGAGGTCCTGGCCGTCGATCTTCAACCCCTGGAAGCCCCATTCGCCGATGATGCGACGGGTGACGGCTTTGAAATAATCCACGGTGGGCTGGTACGCCGGGCAGAGCGTATAGCTGTTCCACCAGGTGACGTTCGGCGGCTCCATCGGCATCGAGCAGGAGCATGTCGCGATGCTCGCGCATCAGGTCGCTTGCCGGCGCTGCCGACAGCGGCGAGATCCACAGCTTCGGGCGCATGCCGTAGCTCTTGATGCGGCATGCGGCCGAAGCTATGGATCTCGCCCTGTCGGCCGCGCCGGCGAGCGACCTGATGCGCGAGCATCGCGACATGCTTCTGCTCGATGCCGACGGCGCCGCGCAGAACGTCACCTGGTGGAACAGCTATACGCTGTGCCCGGCCTACCAGCCGACAGTCGACTATTTCAAAGCGTCACCCGCCGCATCATCGGCGAATGGGGATTCCAGGGCCTCAAGATCGACGGCCAGGACCTCAACGGCGTCGCGCCCTGCTACAATCCGGCGCACAACCACGCGCGGCCGGAGGAGTTGGTCGAGAAGCTGCAGGATTTCTGGAAGGCGATCTACGACACGGCGATGTCGATCGACCCGAACACCAATATCGAAATCTGTCCGTGCGGCGACAGCTTCGCCTTCTTCAACATCCCGGGCATGAACAACACGCCGGCGTCCGACCCGGAATCGTCGTGGCAGGTCCGGCTCAAGGGCAAGACCTTCAAGGCGATGATGGGCCCGTCGGCCCCCTTCTCCGGCGACCATGTCGAGCTCAGCGACGGCGGCGACGATTTCGCCTCGACCTATGGCATCGGCGGCATTCCCTCGACCAAGTTCACCTGGCCCAAGGACACCGACAAGCCGACCGACAAGCTGCCGCCGGGCGGCTTCGTGCTGACGCCGCAAAAGGAGCAGCTGTGGCGCAAGTGGATCGCGCTCTACCGCAAGAACATGCTGTCGAAGGGGCAGTATCTGGGTGAGCTCTACGACATCGGCTTCGACAAGCCCGAGGCGCATGTCGTTACCGCCGGCGGCAAGCTGCACTACGCTTTTTACGCGAAGAGCTGGAGCGGCCCGATCGCGCTGCGCGGGCTCGGCGCCGGGCGATACCGGCTGACCAACAGCTTCACCGGCGAGCCGCTCGGCACCGCAACGCGCGGCCGACAACAGCATCAACGCGCAATTCGACGATTTCCTCGTCGTCGAAGCAGCGCCAGTGGGAGCGACTGCATGAACGCCACGCCAGCGCCATCGGGCCGCGCGTGGCTGGTCAATGCGCTGATCACGGTCGTGCTGTGGGGCGTGTGGGGCGCGTTTTCGGACCAGTCGGCGAAGCACGGCTTTCCCGGACACGCTGGTCTATTGCGTCTGGGCGCTGACGATGATCCCGCCGGCGTTCATTGCGCTGCGCATGGGCGGCGGCAAGCTCGAGACTGTCGGGCAAGGCCATCGCCTATGGAATGGCGATCGGCCTGCTCGGCGCGGGCGGGCAGATGGTGCTGTTCTATGCGCTCACGCGCGGGCCGGCCTATCTGATCTTCCCGATCATCTCGCTGTCGCCGCTGGTTACGATCGTGCATGTCCTTCGCGTTGCTCGGCGAGCGCACCGGCAAGCTCGGCATGCTCGGCATCGTGCTGGCGCTGATCGCACTGCCGATCTTCAATTACGCGCCCGCCGACGGCACCTCGGCGAGCGGCTCGGAGTGGTTCATCCTCGCCCTGATCGTGATGCTGTGCTGGGGCGTGCAGGCCTATTTCATGAAGTCGGCCAACAACCACATGTCGGCCGAGAGCATCTTCTTCTACATGATGATCGCGGGGCTGCTGCTGATCCCGGTCGCCTGGCTGCTGACCGACTTCGCAGCCGATCAACTGGGGCTGGACGGCCCGGACTCGCCGCGCGTCATCCAGGTGCTGAACGCCATCGGCGCGCTGACCCTGGTCTATGCCTTCCGCTACGGCAAGGCGATCATCGTCGCGCCGCTGAGCAATGCCGGCGCGCCGCTGCTACCGCGGTGATCTCGCTGATCGCTCTCGGCGTCATGCCGGGCACGCTCAAGATCGTCGGCCTCGTCCTCGCCCTCGCCGCCTCGGTCCTGCTTGCGATCGAGCCGGACGCCGCCGACGAGAGCGTTGCCGGCGAGTCCCACCCGATCATCGCATAAATTTCATTATGCATCGTTTTCTTGCGTTTCGCTAACTTCTCCATAGAGTTGACGGCATGCCAAGGAGCAAGCATGCAAGTCATTCGCGACATCGTCGCCCGGCACAAGGCGGGCGAGCGCGTCGGCATCACTTCCGTCTGCTCCGCGCATCCGCTGGTGATCGAGGCGACGCTCCGCCACGCCGCGGAGCACGCCGCGCCGTTTGTGCTGATCGAGGCGACGTCGAACCAGGTCAATCAGGACGGCGGCTACACCGGCATGACGCCCGGCCGACTTCCGCGACTTCGTCGCGCGGCATCGCCGACCGCGTCGGCTTCCCGCGCGATCGCGTCGTGCTCGGCGGCGACCATCTCGGCCCCAATGCCTGGACGAGCCGGCCCGCCGACGAGGCCATGGCCAAGGCCGAGGTCATGGTCGCCGACTACGTCGCGCGCCGGCTTCCGCAAGATCCATCTCGACTGCTCGATGTGCTGCGCCGACGATCCGGTGCCGCTTCCCGAACGCACCGATCGCCGAGCGTGCGGCGCGGCTCTGCCGGGCCGCCGAAGACGCATCGCCGGCGAGCCCGCCGAGCGCGCCGAGCTACGTCATCGGCACCGAGGTGCCGGTGCCCGGCGGCGCGCACGAGGACCTCGGAGAGCTGGCGGTCACCACCCCGGCGGCCGCGCTCGACGACCATCGAGATGCACCGCGAGGTCTTCGCGCAGGCCGGCCTCGCGAGCGCCTGGGACCGCGTGATCGCGACCGTCGTCCAGCCGGGCGTCGAGTTCGATCACCACAAGGTCGTCGACTACGTGCCGCGCGAAGGCCGCCGCGCTCAGCGCTGCGATCGAGCCGGTCGACCACCTCGTCTTCGAAGCGCATTCGACCGATTACCAGACCCCGGCCGCGCTCGCCGCGCTGGTGCGCGATCATTTCGCGATCCTGAAGGTCGGCCCGGGCCTGACCTTCGCGCTGCGCGAGGCGCTGTGGGGGCTCGACGCCATCGAGCGCGAGCTGCTGCCGCCGGAGCGCCGGGCCAACCTTCGCCAGGTCGACCCTCGCGCGCATGCACGCCGAACCCGCGCACTGGTCGCAACTATTACGACGGCAAGGCGCCGCGCTCGATCTCCAGCTCCAATACAGCTTGAGCGACCGCATCCGCTATTACTGGCCCGATCCGGCAATCGCCGCAGCGCAGGACAAGCTGTTCGCCAACCTGCGCGAGACGGTCCCGCCGCTCGCGCTGGTCAGCCAGTATCTCCCGATCGCCTTCGCCGCCTATCGCGCCGGCCGCGCGACGCTCGACCCTGCCGACCTCGTCATCGCGCATGTGAGCGCGACGCTCGACGACTATTACGGAGCCTGCAACCCCGATGTCTGACCTGCTTTCCGTCGTTCCCAGTCGGCCGACGCGGGCGAGCCCTGGACCCGGCGCGAGATCCTGCAGCAGCCGGACACGCTGCGCGCAACCCAGGCGCTGCTCGAGTCCAGGCGCGCCGACATCGAGGCTTCCTCGCGCCGCTGCTCGCCAAGCCAGACCTGCGGATCGTGCTTGCCGGCGCCGGCACCTCGGCGTTCATCGGCGGCTGCCTCGCCGCGACTCTCGCGCGGATCACCGGCCGCTGCGTCGAGGCGGTGCCGACGACCGACATCGTCAGCGCGCCCGAACTCTATCTCGCGCCGGACGCCGACCCTGCTGGTCTCGTTCGGCCGCTCGGGCAGCAGCCCGGAAAGCGTCGCCGCGGTCGAGCTTGCCGACGCCCGGCTTGCCGACGTCCACCACCTGATCATCACCTGCAATCCCGACGGCGCCCTCGCAAGACGCGGCGGGCGACGACGCCTTCGTGCTGGTCCTTCCCGAAGCCACCCACGACCGCGGCTTCGCCATGACGTCGAGCTTCTCGGCGATGATGCTCGCCGCGCTGGCGATCTTTTCGGGCATCGACAGCTTCGACGCCGCGCATCGAGCCGATCGCCCGAGCCATCGCAGATCTGCTTCCCAGCGCCGAGCCGCGCATGGCGGCGCTCGCCCGCCGCCGCTTCAGTCGCGTCGTCTATCTCGGCAGCGGCCGTTCCAGGCGCTCGCCCGCGAAGCGGCGCTCAAGCTGCTCGAGCTCACCGACGGCGCGCTTGTGACCATGTTCGAATTCGACGCTCGGCTTCCGCCACGGGCCGAAGACCATCGTCAACGCGGACACGCTGGTCGTCGTCTTCGTTCCAACGACCCGCTTACGCGCGCCTACGATCGCGACCTGATCGAGGAATTGCGCGGCGACGGCATGCCGGCGCCGTGGTCGCGGTCTCGGCGCAGGGCGACATCGGCGACACCGTCGCGGTGCCCGGCCTCGAGCAGGCCGACGGACTGCGACCTGCTGTTCCCCTACATCGTCCCCGCGCAGCTGTTCGCCTTCCATGCTTCGCTGGAGCGCGGCCTGACCCCCGACTCAGCCCAACACAGGCGGCACCGTCAACCGCGTGGTCCAGGGCGTGCGCATCCACACCGACGACGGATGAGCGGCGCGCGCATCTTCCTCGGCGTCGACGGCGGCGGCACCAAGACCGAGTTCGTCTGCATCGACGAGGCGGGCGCCGTCGTCGGGCGCCACGTCGAAGGGCACCAGCTATCACCTGCAGGTCGGTCTGGACGGCGCCGTTCGCGCGCTCGAGCAACGGCATCGCAGGCGTTTGCGCGCAAGCCGGGTGTCGCCCCGCCGACCTCGCCTTCGCCTTCTTCGGCCTGCCCGGCTTTGGCGAGGACGCCGCCATCGATCCGCAGCTGGAGCGCCATTGCGGCCGCCTGCTCGGCCACGATCGCTATCTGTGCGGCAACGACATGGTCTGCGGCTGGGCGGGCTCGCTGGCCTGCGAGGACGGCATCAACCTCGTCTGCGGCACCGGCTCGATCGGCTATGGCGAACGTCAGGGCCGCGCCGCCCGCGTCGGCGGCTGGGGCGAAGTCTTCAGCGACGAGGCCTCGGCTTACTGGATCGCGATCCAGGGCCTGAACGCCTTCACCCGGATGAGCGACGGGCGCCTGCCCAAGGGGCCGCTGCATGACGCTTTCGCCGCAAGCTCGAATTGCAGCGACGATCTCGACATCTGCGCGAAGGTCATGGGCGAGAACGGGCTCGAGCGCGACGGCATCGCCGGCCTCGCGCCGCTTGTCGCGGAGGCCGCCGAAGCGGGCGATCCGGCCGCCGATTGCAATCCACGACCGCGCGGCGAGCGAGCTTGCAGGCATGGCCGAGGCGCTGCGCGCCATCTCGGCTTCGCAGCCGATGAGCCGTGTCCCGCTCTCCTGGTCGGGCGGCGTGCTGACCAACGACGCGTCCGTGCGCTCCCGGCTGGAGGAGCGGCTCCGCGAGCGCGGGCCCCTATCAACTCGTGAAGCCGCGGCATTCGCCGGCTTACGGCGCGGCGCTCTACGCGCAGCTTCCAGGCCAGCCGATCCGCGAGCCTGAAGCGAGACCGGCGGAGATCGAACATGCGCAGATCATTCCGACTGTCGCTCGCAGCTTTGTCAGTGTCCACGTTCGCCGCTCCTTTGCACGCCGCGGCGGCGCCGCGCCAAGGGCTGACGCATCGATATCACCGCGCCCGCACCCGGCAGCCGCGTCGCCTGGGGATCGCAAGCGCCTTATGCGGTGACGATCAGCTACGACGGCAAATCGAGCAAGTTTGGCGAGATCCCGTCAAACCAGATCGTCATGCGCGCGGCCTACGCGGCGAACGCCGATGCGCGCGTCCGCGAGCACCGGCATTGCCGGAAGGCGTAGCGGAGATCAGCCGCTCGAATTGCAGCGGGTGCCACGATTTCACCGCCAACTCCGACCGGTCCATCGTTCGCGGCCGTCCGATCGCTAAGCGCGGCACCGGGCCGGCAGCGGCACTCGCTGCCAGCATCCGCAACGGCTCCCACGGAAGCTGGGGCGGCGGCAGCATGCCTCCGCATCCCAGACATGACGGCCGCGCAGGCGGCCGCCATTGCGCAATGGATCATGACTCGAGGCCGGCGATCCGACCATTCAATATTCGATCGGCAAGAGCGGCACATTCCGCATGGCGGCGCGCGGCAAGCCGGGGCCGCGTGCCGGCATGGTGCTGTCCGCATACTACACAGGCGCGCTGAAGCCCGGCGACACACGCAACGCGAGCGGCCGTAGCAGCGTCGTCGTCCATGGCTCCTGGCGCTCGAGCGATGGAGCGCCGCACCTTCCTCAAGACCGTCGCCGCGGGCCTTGGCGCGTCGATGATCGGCAGCAGCCGCCGCAGGCGCTCGAACAGCCCCGCCCCCACACGACAGCGGCAAGCGAGTCATCGTCGCCGGCGCCGGAATCACCGGCCTGTGCTGCGCCTACGAGCTGATGCAGCACGGAATTGACGTGACGGTGCTCGAAGCGTCGGGGCGCTATGGTGGCCATGTCTTCACCGGCCATGACGGGCTGTCGGATGGCCTCTGGGCCGATTATGGCGCCGACCACCTGACCAAGCCCGGCTACGAGCATTCTTCCGCTACGTCGATGCGTTCGGGCTGGAAGCGGTCCCCTACCCCAATGCGGAAGGCTCGCCGCTGCCGGCCAATAACGGCCAGCTGACGCAGATCGGCGGCAAGTTCTACAGCGACGCGATGCTCGCCCAGCCGGCAACGCTGAAGGCGCTCGGGTTCAACGCCAAGGAAGTCGCCTTCCTGGCGCAGCATCCCTGGTACGAACTGCCGGCGCTCTATCTGGCCGACGACATCGCCCGCTTCCACGACGCCAGCCAGCCGTTCGGTAACGGCCTCGACGATCTTGACGCAATCGACCTCGACACGCTTCTCGCCCGCCGCGGCGCCTCGAAACGGGCGCGCGATTATCTCGGCGGCCAGCAGCTGAACGCTCTTTACAGCGTCTGGCGGTTCGCGGTGATGAAGGATCGCGGCATTCCGCTGTCCGAGGGCGAAACCTTCCACCTCAAGGGCGGCAACGAGGAGATGCCCAAGGCTTTCGCCGCGCGGCTCGGTGCCCGCGTCAGGCTCAATCACCCGATTACGGCGATCGCACAGGATGCTTCCGGCGTGACCGTCACCTACACCGCATATGGCAATGACGCGCCGCAGACGATGCGGGCCGACTATCTCGTCAACTGCATCTCGCTGCCGGTGTTTCGCAAGATTGCGGTCACGCCGGCCCTTTCGCCGGCGAAGCAATATGTCGTCGACAATATCAGCTACAGCTCCCACCCGTTCTTCGTGTTCGAAGCCGAGTCCAAATTCTGGCTCGACGACGGCTTCACCAATCTCGCGATGAGCTTCGAGCATCCGGACATCCAGTCGATCTGGGTCGTGCCGGAGGCGCCGTCCTCCACCCGCGTCATCCTGAAAGCATTCGGTCCGAGCGGCCTCTCGCCGCAGCGGGTCCTCGCCGCCTTCCGCGAGGTCTATCCCGGCAAGCGCGACACCATCGTCCAGGCGCTCACCTATGACTGGAGCAAGGACTGCCTTCGCCCCGACCTGCGAGATGGAGCCGTTCGCGCCCGGCACGCTGTCGCAAGTTCTGGCCGGAGATCATGAAGCCAGACGGCCGGCTCTATTTCGCGGGCACCTACGCCGATGCGCTGAGCCGAGGCATGGAATCGTGCGTGCGATCGGCCGCCCGCGTCGCGCAGGAGATCGCCAATGCCTGAGGTCAAACGCCGCGATTTCCTCAAGGCCGGCGCGCTCGGCGTCGCTGCCGCCGGTGCCGGCCTCGCCGCGCCTGCAAGAGCGCAGCGGTATCTCGAGCACAGCTGGTCCAACTACGACTGGGGCAGCCGGTCCTCCCGTCCCCGACCGCCTGAACCAGGGGCCGTTCACCAACTACGGCGCCGACGCCAATGCGCCGGGCGGCGAAGTGGTCATGGCGACCTCGCCGTCGCGCGAGATCGTGCCCAATTACGGAATGGGCCTCACCGTCTATGTGTCGGGCGACATCGGACCGCCGCGGCTTCCCGGCCAGACGCTCGAACGGTCGATCGAAGACCTGATCAAGCTGCCCTTCGTGCAGAAGGTGTATCTGCGACCCAACTGGCGTGAGGTGCAGAACCGGCCGGGCCGGCTCGACCTTCCCGACTGGTGGAACATCACCTTCGATCTCGCGCGCCAGTACGGCAAGCGCGTCGGCTTCCGCATCATGCTGGAGAACCCGGATTTTCCGGAGCCGGGCATGCCCGAGTTCCTGATGGAGAAGGTGCCCTATGTGCCGCCTCAAGGGCAGCTGGCCGGGCGATCGCGTCGCAGGTCCGCTATCGCAAGAAGCACGCGATGCCGCGCTACGACGACCCGGCCTATCAGGCCGCGTTCGACGAACTAAACGCGCTGCTCGCCGACCGCTACAACGGCAGCCCCGACGTCGAATATATGGACACGATGATGTACGGCTTCTGGGGCGAGGGCCACAGCTGGCCGTTCGAAGGCAATCTCTTCCCGAGCAACGCCGTCGCCGCAGGCGACCATGCTGCGGATGCTCGATACGCAGCTGCGCCACTGGACGAAGACCCCGCTCGCCACCAACACCCAGCCCGACTTCAGCAATGTCGGCAATGCCGCGATGCTCGACCGCACCGTGCGCTCGAACAACTGGATCCGAAGCGACACCATCTTCATCGAGAACACGCAGATCGAGGCGCTGAGCAACCGGCCGCCGTGGATCGCCGCGATCAGCGAGGTGCCGATGACCACTGGCGCACCCGGACGAGCTCGGCATCGTCGACGGCGTGACGATGAACGAGCAGGTCATCGCCCATGTTCTCGCCGTCGGCGCCAACTACTGGTCGATCTGGAACTGGCACCACATCAGCGCCGCCAACGTGCTGAGCTATTACGACAAATACCCGCAGGACATCGACTATGTCGCGCGGCGGATCGGCTATCGCATCTATCCGGCGTTCGTGTGGCCATTCGAGCGCGACGGCGGCGGCGGGCGTCGTCATCGGCCTCGCCAACGACGGCGTCGCCGGCCCGCCCGGCGTGGTCCGGCTGACGCTTGAGCGACGGCCACGGAACCGTCGTTGCAAGCGGCTCGGTCGACCCGGGCTATCCCCAGGCCGACCGGAATCCGCCAGGCGATGCTGAGCTGGCCCGCCAAGCGCGACTGGGCCGGTTTGCGGCTTCGAGCGGAGCTCGAAGTGAAGGGCGTGCGCCATCCGCTGCGGTGGGCGTGCAGGCAAGGACTCGCGGCAGATGGTTCATTGGTGCTGCGCCGAAATCTGCCCGGCTAACTCCCAGGCCTTTGGCGTCCGGCGTCAGCGGCTGCAGCCATTCGTTGAGCGATGTCTAGAGCTCACTGGTGGCGACGGCGGAGCTCGCATTGTCTTAACTGACAGTAAGCGGCTTGCTGGCCGCCGCCGCCATGTTCGGGACAAAAACCGCGTCGTTCACGCCCAAGGCTCCATCGGGTGCCACCTGATGCGACGCGATCTGTGGGGCTAAATCTGGCCAGGATTTATGCGGCGGCAAACCTCGGGAAGCCTCCCGCGCGATCGAACCGCAGTCGCAAGGCCCACTCTCCGGGGTTGTTGCCGTTCGAATGTGAAGGCCCGGTCAGTGGCCACCTTCTACCCAGAAGACGCCGGAAGCTCGGAAAGCATTGGCGAGTGCCGCCTCGAGAACGAGTTACTCCCGACCGGTCAGCGGGTTCAGATGCTCGACGAGTGCCGGCAGCAGGCATATGCCAAACCGCTTTACCGCACCGCTTGCCTTGTAGCCGGCCTTGTGCTGATCGAAGCGCAAGTCCGGGTCTTGCGACGTTTGGCCGACGTAAAGGCCCCACCGGCCGTTCCGTCTCGGGTCGTGCAGGAGAACCACATACACGGAGTGGCGTGCGCCTGGTTCACCAACCGTTGCCGCACGCAGGCGCAGCGCTGCAGTTTTCGCCCTCGCCATCCACTCAGGTTCTGCCATCTTGGACCTGCTCGAATGACACCGGTGGGAGCCCTTCGCAATTGCGATGCTCGCGTGCTGGCTCGCTGGGCTCGGAAGATCGCATGATAGTCGATCGCCTCAGCCGGGCTTGGCTCAACTGGCGCGACGACGTCTCACCTCCTCTCAGAATGCAAGCGACCTGCTTAGTTACCTTGCCCTTGGTAAGAGGAGGAGAGGGGGGCGCCAAGTCGTTGAAAGCGGTGGACGCACTAAGGCTCGAACCTGGGCTGGCCGACTAAGAGAATCAGTACCAGCTGCCATTGAGCGTGGATCCAGTGGCTCGCTAGTCGGGGGCTTGGCGTGTTGCCCGCTCGAAATGCTCTTCAGCATCCGACAGACTGTCGCCGTTCCACAGGCCGAAAGAGCCGATCTTTACCGAATAACCCACGCCCATTGCGGGATTTGCAGAACTCGATGAGGCTTACTCGGCCACGGCGCTTCAGAACGCGTTGCGTGCTTCTTCCCATTTCGCCACTTTGCTTCCGTCGGTTGGAATTGTTCCCTCGGCGCCAGAAGCCTCCCTGTGGGTGCCACTGTTCCGGGCAAGGTCTTCCAGATGTTACGTAGCTGCAGATGGGGTAGTGCAAAACGGCGGAAAACTGGCGCGCCCGCAGGGCCGCTGTCAATGCATGTACACCAAGGGCTCGGCCAAGCGATTCACGGTCCGGAATAATCGCCTTGCTGTAACCATGCGCCCCGCCCGGCCGTGAACCTGTCGAGAAACAGGAATTGGGGAGGGTTCGCATGCTGAAATGGTTCCCGTTGATTGCCGGCGCAGCGCTGCTGGCCGGCGTCAGCTACGATCGGTCAATCGCTCAAATGGAGTTCGTAACGCGCATCAGGATCAATCTCGCGCGCCGCCTGCTCGCCTCGACGGTCCGGCCTGTCGAAGCCATTGCGTCCGATGTCGGCTTCAGCAGCAGGAGCCATTTCAGCCGCGTCTTCAGGGATCAATACGGAATGGATCCCTCGACCTTCCGCCGCCGCAATTCGCTCGGGTCCGGCACGAAACAGGCTGCGTCCTGATCTGGTCCTCGGCGCTCGTAAGGGCGTCAGGGGAGGACCAGCCCTTGTAACCGCCGCAGTACCAGGCGCGAGTGACTTCTCCAGTTGCGATGCCGGCGCTCCCCAGCCCCCACCCCAGCGCGCCGGCGTCGCAACGTCACTGGACAACACCAACGGGGAGTGCACGAATGTCGCGGATTGAAGGCGTCAAGCCAGGAATGGAAATCATCGGCGCGGACGGAGTTCACGTTGGCACGGTGGATGCGGTCGACGGCCGGCGCATCCGGCTTACCAAGGCGGATTCCGGTGTCGGGCGTCATGCCGGTCACAGGCATTATGTCCCGGGCAGCCTGATCGCGGAAGTGGAAGGAAACCAGGTTCGCTTAAGTTCGAACGGCAGCGTCGCGGTCTGCTTCGAGGAAGGCATCTGAGCATCCGGATTCGCGCTGTCGGGCTCGGCCGAACGCCAGTGCGCGGTTCCCGACAACGGGCTGACAGCGAGGTTTTTGGCCGCCGCAGAGCGGCGCCTCGGCCATGGCAAGCGCCGCTCAGCCTTCCAGTCAACTCCGTGGTTCCGACCGTCTTTCGTCCTTCGACGTGAAAGATTGCTGCAAAGCCGCCTAGAAGACAGGCTGCTCATGCGAGAAAGCCGGCCGGAATTGAATTCAGCGAAGTCCGACAAACGCTCGCAATCCGACAAGCGGAAGCGGCCCGCAACCCGGACGCGAATCAAGCCTGTCGGGAAGAGCAGTCAAAGAGGGCGGCGGCCCACAAGCCCCGCACAGGCTGGCCGACCTCGGGCGAAATCCTGACCTGCTTCATACTTGGCGAGTCGATCGCGCTGCCGATCATCCTGACGCTGCCCATTCGACTGGTTGTGGGCACGCTCCCGACGCAAAGCGGCCCGACGCACTGGGAAGCACACCGGGCCGCGACCCGCTCTGCATAGGGGCGCTTCGCGGGCAGACGGCAAATAGCAAATAGAAACGGAAATGGAAGGCATGAGTGGCGTTCTGACGGGCGGACTTTCTCCTCATCGGGATGAAGCCGGCGATCGGACGAAAATACCGGGCCCGGGTTGCCGTTGCGGCAGCCTGGCGTGGCACGGGCTGGGTCGCCCTGCACCATAACTCGCATCCTGTTTGTGGATCGTCGATCAAGCAAGCGCCGCCGATCGAATCTGGTTCGGTGCAAACCTCCACACTGAGGTAAGAACCTCTGCCGCACGGCTGGTGCGGAGGCTGGGCATGACAACGGTAAAAGCAATCCTCGACGCACGGGCGCCTGGCTCTGCACGGCGGACGGCAACGCGCCGCAAGCTGCACTTGCCGACGCAGGGCGTGGTGCCGCTCGGCGCGGCCGACGTTCTCATTCTGAACATGTCGAGGACCGGTTTGCTTCTCGAGACAGCAGGCCTGCTCGCCGAAGGCGAAACGATCGAGCTCGACATCCCCGAAGCGGTTCGAGTCCGCGCGATTGTCAAATGGTCGAGCGGCGATCTGTTCGGGTGCCAATTCATTCGGCCGATCTCGTCCGCGACCGTAAGCGCGGCGCTTCTGCGCGCGCCGTATGCGTTGCCGGAGCCGAAGGCTTTGGTTCCGGCGCCGGCAGTGCGCCCGCTTGCAAACCGTGCCCCCGTCGAGATCGTGCCCGAGGGAGAGCTCTCTCTCGCGGCCAGGATGCGGTGGATCATCGGCCTGGCAATCCTCTCCTGGGTCGTTGCGATCGCCGCAGGAGCACTCGTCTGGCGGATCGTCCACGCCTTGATCGCCTAAAGGTTACGCGGTTCTATCCGGCAGTGCTCAGGTCATCCACGACCGGCGGTCCGGTTCTCGTCGAAAGTGCTGATCGCGTCCGGAAGGCTTCCGAAGCTGCCGGACCCGGGCAACGGGAAGGCGCTCTTCAGGACCCGCGCCAATCGCTCGCGCGCGTCATCGTCCGGCCTTGGACGGGCATCCCAGCGATCCTGCTCTCGAGTTTGCATGCCCCCTCCCGTCGAAGCGCTTCCCGGTGCCAACGGGCTGTTGATTGTCGCGTTCCTCCGGATGGCCCTTTTCCGCCGCGCATGTTGCGGAGATGCGCCCGCTTCGGATGGAGCGCGCAGCTACACCGGCCCCGGCGGCCGGACGATCCCGTTTCCGCGCGAATGGTTCGAGTTCGATCGTTCCCGTCGTGCACCTCCGCGGCGGGCGGGTGGTGCGCATCGATGTCCACCCGGTCGTTATCGAGAGCAGCAGGGAGGCTGGCGACGGCCGCCCTCTGCCAGCCTCTCCAGCACTCGCTTCAGGTATACTGGAGCGGTTCACGCGCCTGTCGGCGACACATGGAGCGGGCATGACGGTCAGGAACGGCGTCGCCGTCATCGTTCCGGACGCATGCGTCCACTGAGCGGTCGCCAAACCCGGCAGTGAGCTGCGGTCGGATGCGTGGTTTTGCTCATCCGCCGATTTCCGCAGTCCGGATGGTCTGATAATCGGCTGTTTACGCCTGGCTCCATCCCGAAACGGCCCGACGCGCAGGGTAGCGCGCCGGGCCGCCGCCCGACCCCGCTGGGAAGACGAGCAATGGCCGCATAGCAACTCGGAACGGGAATAGAAGGACCGCCCCGGCGTTAACACGGCGGCCCTTCTACCCATCGCAGCAAAATCCACGACCGGCGAAAAATGCCGAGTCCAGATTGCGGTTCCCATAACATGAGTGAGCCAAGCGCATTCCAGCGCTTCCGTTGCGTTCCGGCCCACCAGGTCCGGTGAAAGCGCCGGGCTGCGAGCGCGGCAGTCCGCCGAAAGGGCCGATGTGGGACGTTGAAGGCGCCCGGGGGATCCGGGAGGTGCCTTTTCCACCCGTTGCAGGCGTCCGTGGTTCGTGTCAGTCCAAACGGCCCTAGTCGCGCCTGAAGACGAGGTCCCGGCGCTCGCCCGGCTCGAGGTCGTCGATGGCGGCGAACGCGGATGAAGCGGTCCGGATCGCCGGATAGGAATTGAGCAGCTCCGCAGTGGTCATCTCGCGCAGGTCTTCGTCGCCATCGCCTGGCGGCTCGTTGAGATAATAGATGACGTGCATGTGGCCGCTCGCGGCGTCCCACTTTGCGGCAACGGCCGCGACGTTCGTCGTGAGATCGCGGGCGCAGGCGTCGCGGGCCGACCTTTCAAAAGCTGACTTTACCATCCCGGACTCCCCTGGAGCGCCAAGGGGCGCTGTTCGTTTATTGCTCTTCGCGTTCCGCGAACGTCTGCTTTCTCGGTCAGCGGTCCGGGCTTTCGAACCGGACCTTCGAACGATCGTCGGCCGCTTCCAGCGCGGCAGGCGCAACCACCCGACGGAGGTTGTCCTTGCGGAGAGTTGGAGGCGATTGGGGATCGCCGGGTCATCGCGATCGGCCCTGATGCGCCTGGATGACCTCGACACAGTAGCGGCGAAGCGCGTTCCTGGTCACCGGCGCGAGGACGACGACGGCCGTGGTCGGATCCGCGGGATCGCCGCATCTGAGAACCAGGCCGTCCTTCTCCAGAGTGTCGAGCCATCGCAGGGCGGTGCCTGCGGGAACGCCGGCCGCGTCGCATGCCATCGGGACCGGGACCTGCTCGATGGCGAGCTCGGACCGGAAGAGGTTCAGAAGGATGTCCCAGGCCGGCTCCGCGAACAGATCCGCGGGAAGGTAGGATGCACGCTGGCGGCGGGCCTCGATGAGCCAGGTCACCGTCTCCAGCAGGATTGCCGCCTCGCTCGAATTCGCGATCTGCGAATCCGGGCGGTGCGAAGCGCGAAGCTCGACCGACAACTGTGCAAGTGAGCCGGCGATCCGGCCGACGTCGTGGCTCAGTTGAAGCAGCCGCCCGGCCTTGGGCTCGTTCGAATGGTCCATCGAACGGCCCCGCTATGACGAGCCGGGCCGGCAGGCGACCCGAAGCCGCCCCAGCCGCCACATCGTGCCGCCGGCGAATTGCCGGAACCCATGCCGCCAGCTGATCGTGAGCAGGCGCACTTTACGTAGGCCGCCGAAGGCGGCGGGGAACCCCGGACCGACACGCCGGGCCGCGGCGGATCGCGGCCGACACTATTCATTGTCGCTCGCGGAAGACGGCTGCTGCCGGAGGGTCGCTTCGAGGGTCTGCGCTTCGCCGAGCAGCGTGGATGCGATCTCGAGAAGTCCGGTCCTGGCGGCTTCGTCCCGGGTCTCGCCGGCAAGGCGGCGGGCAAGATCCGCTCGGGCGCGAAGCGTTGCGATCGCTTCCTGGGTCACCGGCAGGTGCTCCCTTCCGAAATACGAAGAAGGCCCGCTCCGTGGGGGCTTGGCGGGCCTTCCCCTTTGGGGATTTTGGGCGGGTTTCCCCCCGGAACCGCTTGCGACCGCTTCAGAGGATGCGAGCGCTCCGACTTGTTATCATGGCCGGTTGCCGTGTGAACCCGGGCAACGTCACCAATGTGGTTAGGTCTCCGGGTGCCGTCCGGGGAGGCGCAGGCTCGTGCTCAGCGGATGGCGAGAAGCTCGTCCATGATGGCGCGGCCCGCGGCAGTCAGATGAACGGACGTCGCGCGGCGATCGCTCCCGGATTTGGTTCGTTCGACGAAGCCCTTGCCGGCAAGATAGTCGATCCACCGCATCGCCGACGAATAGGGAATGCCGGCAGGCCTCGCGAGGCTGGTCAGCGATGTCTCGCGTTGTCCGGACCGCAGGTACAGGCAGAGCAGGAGATCGAAGGCCGGCTCGCCCATCATTGCCCGTCCGAACAGGCCTTCCCGGGAGCGGCGGACCCGCAGGATCCATTCCGCTCTCTCGAGCAGCGGCTCGGGAGGTCCGTCGGGCCGCGATTTGCCGCTCGGGGCTTCGCCGGACGGCCCGATCGAAAGCAGATGCTCGTGGGTCAGGGCCTGGGGATGTGCCGAGATCCAGTGGTTCGCGAACTCCGCTGCGGCATCCAGGTCGAAGTTCATTCCCACGAATTGGACGCTTCGGCCTTTCTCCTCAAGCGGACGGCCGACGCCGAACACGAACTGCACGCTGCCGTCCGGGGCGATCGTTCGAAAGCGCTCGGCGTAGGGCGCTTGGCACTCGAGGCACGCGCTTAGCGCCTGCCGGACCGGCTCGAGATCGGCCGGGTGCATCCGGCTCGCCCATTCGCTCTCGGTCAGGGTCCCGCTGGAGTCCGGGCCGAGGCCGAACATCCTTCGGCTGTGAGGGCACAGCCGCAGCGTTCCGGACTCGACCTCCAGTTCCCAAGACCCCGCGGGCATGGTCGGCCTCACCATCGTCACGGATCAGGCTGTGCTCGCGCTCGTCATCTAGAGCGAGGCCGCTAGTGTCTGTCAGCCGACATTTCAAACGCAATCGCGTGTAGGGGTGGCGCGGGTTCGCGCCGGCCATTGCCGCCGGTGCCGGCCGGTGCCGGGCCGGTTGCGGCATCGTCCGAATGCTCGCCGTCCGCACCAGCCTCCGCTTCCGCCATTGCCGGCCGAATCTGGCTTTTGGCCGCGCCCGTCGACGCTTCGCCACGCCCTGACCTCGGGGGCCACAGCCTGCGGCGGCGCAGGATTCGCCGAACACGCCCTCGGTGCGTCCGGCAGGGTCTACCGCCGAACTCGGGCGATTGGCCGATGGCCGTTGCACCGCTGGCACCGCGCCGGCGGCGGAGCCCTTCGATGACCCCCACCAGACTTTTGGTCGGCCAGATCCTGATCACCATGGCGATCATGGCGCTCGGCGTCTGGGCCGCGACCCAGTGGGCGGCGTCCATGCTCGGCTACCAGCCCGGCCTCGGCCCTTCGTGGTTCACGGTCGGTCACCTGCCGGTCTACCGCCCCTGGGCCCTGTTCGGCTGGTGGTGAACTATCGAGTCCGCGGACTCTATTATGTCGTCGACCGGCTGTTCGCTGCCGCCGAGCTGCGGATGGGCGAGACGCATCAGCAGGTGGTCCGAATCCTGCGCGGCGCCGATGCGCCGCGCCAGCGGAGCGGCCGATGAGCGATTCCGCCCAGCCGGCCGAGCTGCCGCGGCCCAAGGAAAAACCCGAGGCGCTGGTGCTCCGCGGCCGGCCCCGTCCCGCAGTGCGCTTTCGCCGCGGGCTGATCGTCGGCCTCACCGGAGCGGTTACCGCGACGCTCATTGGCTTGTCCTGGTTCGCCCTCGAGCCGCCAAGCTTCCGGACCGTGGCGGCGGCGGGCGACGGCGACGAAGCGGCGCGCAAGGCTCCCCCCGACGCCCTCGCCAATGTTCCGGGGAGCTATGGGGAGGTACCGCGGCTGGGGCCGCCGCTTCCCGGCGATCTGGGCCGTCCGATCCTCGAGCAGCAGCGGAGCCTCGCGTCCACGCAGCCGCCGGCCGGTGCTTCGCCGGCGACGGCGAGCGGCCAGCCGGCGGACGGTGCCGTGAGCGCCGAGCGCGAGCGTTTGGAAGCGGCGGGGCAGGCGGCACGCACGTCGGCGCTCCTCGTCCAGCTGGACACCGGCCGGAGCGCGGCCGGGCAGGAGTCCGCGCCGGCTTCGGCCGTGATCTCGGGCCCCGATGTCCCGGTCCCATCTGCAGCAGTCGCGCCGGACCAGCGGCGCAAGATCGAGTTCGCTCGGCCGCACGAGGGCGACCCGAATTGTCATGAGCTGACCGCAGCGCCGTCGCCGTGGACGCTGAGCGCCGGCACCGTCATTCCGGCGAGCCTGATCACGGGCCTCGATTCCGATCTCCCCGGCACGGTACTTGCTCAGGTGAGCGAGAACGTCCGCGACAGTGCGACCGGGCGAACGATCCTCGTGCCCCAGGGTGCGCGCCTGATCGGGCGCTATGACAGCGTCATCGCTTATGGCCAGCGTCGCGCGCTGGTGGTGTGGACCCGCATCGTTCTGCCGGACGGCGCCTCCATCCAGCTCGACAATCTGCCGGCGACGGACGCTGCTGGGTACGCCGGGTTGGAGGACCGGGTCGACTCCCATACGTGGCGGCTGTTCAAGGGGATTGGCCTCTCGACTCTTTTGGGGGTGTCGACCCAGCTGAGCATCGGAGGCGGCGGCGAGCTCGTCAGGGCGCTGCGCGAGTTGACCCAGCAGAACGCAGCCCACGCCGGTGACCAGATCACCAGCCGCAACCTCGACGTCCATCCGACCATCCGGGTCCGGCCGGGCTGGCCGGTGCGGGTCCTCGTCGACAGGGATCTCGTGCTTCAGCCGTGGAGGTCATGATGGCCGATTTGAAACTTGCGAAACTGCCGGACCGAACGCCGGTCAAAATCACGATCCATGTCGCGCCTGATCTCCGCCAGGCACTCGGCGACTATACCGAGATGTACGCCGAGCGTTACGGCGCCGCCGAGCCGCTGCAGGAGCTGATCCCGGCGATGCTGGCGAGCTTCCTCGAGAGCGATCGAGCCTTCGCTTTTCGCCGCAAGAAAGGGAGGGGGTGATGTCGACGACGCCGGAGACAGGCGCACGCGAGCCAATCAGCGTGAAGATCCCCGAGGCGGTTCGACTGACCGGTCTCAGCCGCTCGCGCATTTACGAACTCATGAAGAGCGGCGAGATTGAGTTTGCAAAGGTCGGAAGCTCCACGCTGATCCTCGTCGACAGCCTGCGGCGGATGATCCAGGCTCACCGAAGGTCACAGGGATGAATAGTCTGGTGGCGGTGCTCCAGTGGTTTCGGAGTGCCGATCGGCGGCAAAGCGGATCTCGGCCAAAGGACCGTGCGGAGTTCGCTGCCGACCGCAGGTCCTGGTCAGGCATCCAAACCATTCCGGATGAAAGCTCAACCAGGTGTTAGGTGTCCGGGTTTACCTCGATCTGCGAGCCGGCGTCCCCCACGCGCCGGTAGGGATACCAGAAGGGCCGCCTGCCGTTTGGAGGCGGTCCTTCGATCTTCCGGTCCGCGGAGTTTGACGCCTTGAAGCCACGCTCGTTCCGAACCCACGACGGCGGGCGCTCCGCAAGCTCGCCTTGCCGGCGATGAATTCCGATCCCGCCTCGGAAGGCCGCCTCGAACAGAGAACCAACATGTTCGTGATGGCGAGCATGCTTGCGGAGACCGGGTCGGTTCCGGTGAAGATGCGCAATCTTTCCGTTCGCGGAGCGTTGGTCGAAGGGGCGGCGCTGCCGCGCGCGGGCTCGCCGTTCCGGCTGAGCCGGGGAGCGCTGAGCATCCGCGGAACGGTGGTCTGGAGCGAACGTGGACGCGCCGGCCTGATGTTCGATTCGCCTGCCACGGTCTCGGAGTGGTTGCCCCGGGCTCAAAACAACATCGCCCAGCAGCGGATCGACGAGCTGGTGCTGCAGTTGAAGTCCGGCGAGCGGAGTTTGCCGCTTGCCCGGCAATCCGTCGAACCCGCTGAGCAGGCGTGCATGACAAGCGCCAGCGACCTCTTTCGGCTCAAGGATGCACTCCAGTCTCTCGCCGAAGACCTTGCCGAGGAGCCGGCCCTTGTCGAACGTCTGGGTTCGAAGCTTCAGACGCTCGACATCGCTGCACAGACCCTCGGGAAGCTTGCCCGCTTGAGGTGAGAGAAGTCCAGGAAGCTACCCAATCGCCTGTGGGTAGCGGAACAGCAGTCCGGCAGAGTCATCGTGCACGTCCGCAAGCTCGACTGCGCAGGTCTGAACTGTACGGATCGCACTGTCATTGGCGTCCGCGAACGCCTCGGCGTCCATGCACTCGACCGCGTTGGGACGAGCAAGGCTCGCGTCATTGCGGGCTTGCCGTCTGGACCGTTGCTTTGCCCGGTAATCGGGTCCGTAGCGCCTAGCGGGAGACAAGCGTCCGTTCGCCGAGCCAGCCGGCAATGATCTGGATCGGAATTCGGGGCAGCGAAGGAGAGGCCAAGCTCCTCTTCGTCGCACCAGCGGACGAACGCCCTGAGCGGCGGCATCCCGCGGATTCCGAAGAAGCACGCTGGAGTTCGGGGTTGATCGGCCGGCGGGTTCTGATCCTCGCTCCGCTCGTCGAGATGTCGCAAAGCTCGGCGGCCACGGTGCGGCCGTTGGTCGTCACGACGACGGGCGCGGCAGCGGCCGTCCGCGGCGACGAGCGTCGCCTGCTCCCTGAAAGCTTCTGCGTCACCCGAAGCAAGCTGGTGGGAGCGAGCGTCTCGTTGAATTCGATCCCTGCAAGGTCCTCGCGGACCCATTTCAGCCGGCCGTGAAGCGGGCTCTCGTCACCGACGGTCAACGATATGTCGCAACCCGCCGCCAGATTGCCGTACAGTCTCACCTGGACGCCGGACGCGGAAATGTTCCTGACCAGGCAGAAGGATGTGCGCCCCGCAGCCTGAAGCAGTCCGACCCTGAGCACCATCTTCTGGCGGGCACTCGAGCGGCGCTCGGGCGAGCTTCTCGTCGATATCGGCTTCGTGCGCAGCTCGGACATGATCGTTGTCTCCCTGACCGGCGACTGTCTGCGCTCGCGGTTTCTCTTGATTGAATGGCCGCTCCAGATCGGATCAGCTTGTTTGAATCCGACGCCTCCGCTGGACCGCCATCCATCCAGGGTCGGTGCCGCCATCACCCGGTGGAAGCTGCGGTCCGGGCCTGGGTATCACTCATACTCGATCAGGCGGACGAGGGTCGTGCGCCCGTCCTTTTCACGGACCCGGACCTCGCGGCGCCGCATCGCGGGCGCGCTGGTCCAGTCCTTTCGGGACGCGGACGCCGCCCTGAGAATCCGGACGGTCGCGACAGCTTGCGCCGGCGCTGGTTGGCTGACGGCCGCGGCTGCAAGCGCAAGAAGTGTGATCGATCGGCCGGGCGTGAAGGCAAGCCACTAACCAGGTGCTGCACGTTGCTCCGAAATGGGCGTTGTTCTTCCCGGGAGTCGATGTTCGATGCACCGAAATCACCGTACAAGCGCGCCGAACTCTTCGAACGGCCGGGCCGTTCGGAAGCGGCGGCCCGATTTTGGCTGGGGGTCGGTCAGGGCCTGAACGGCTGTTCGGGCTCGACGGTGGCTCATGCATTGCGCCCCTTGAGGCCTGGTCGAAACTGCCGCAAAAGCAAGCGGATGCGCAAACCCGTCCGACCTGCTCAGGAGCGCAGCTCCCCGCTTCGCCGGCTGGTGGTGTCCGAGGCGGACATTGCCGCTGCGCAGAGGCTTCTGGAGGTGGTTGTAAAAGCGGCGTCGCCCGGAAGCGGCGCTCCGTTCAAGGATCCGCTCTCCGGACCGGTCGATCGCGGCGATATGATCAGGCGGGCCCGGACTGCTTGCGAGCTTCGCGAGCGGCGTCTGCACAGCTTCACCTTTCACGCGGAAGCACCGTTCGCGTTGCTGCTCGTCCTTTACGCCAACGAAGAATGGGAGCCGATCGTCAGCCTGACCCGGCTGACCCACCTTGCGTGGATGAGCGTGTCCACCTGCATCCGCTGGCTCGAGGTCCTCGAGACGCTGGGGCTGATCAACCGCAAGGATGACGCCGAAGACAAGCGCAAGACCCTCGTCTCGCTCTCGGCCAAGGGCAGGGGAAGTCTCGACGAACTGTTCCAATAGTCGCGCCACCCGGGCAGGCGGCTGAGCAGTCCCGTCAGCGCACGGGTCAGGTGCTCAGTGGAGCGCCGGGCCGGCAGTTGGGTCGGAGCCGACGAGGTGCAGCCCGATGTGCCCGGTCCGGTCCTTGAGGTACGATCGCCAGAACTCTCAGCCGCACGCGGCGAGGGACTCCGGGTTCCTCCGGCTCGAACAGATCGTCGATGACCTGCTGGGCCATGGTCGCGGAGATTTCGACGATCGCCGACCAGCTCCGAGAGCTCGCTCAGGTAGCGCAGGGACAGGTCGCGCCGGCTTTCGATTTGCTCTGCGCTCCCCGTCGGCGGAGTCGGACCATGGCGATTTCCGGACCAAGCGCGACGCACGGCGCAACAGTCGGGACAGAGGGAGGCCATCGCGTGCAGCCGCTCAGAACGTCCTGCGATCGGCGCGTCCCGGCGATCGCAGGGTATATTGCGCCGGGCTGTCGGACGGCAATGCCACGGTCCACGATGCGCCCGCGTAAAGTCTCTTGCCCGGCAATTGGGTGCACTGCGTCGAGCCGGTCTCGCACTGGCGACCGTCGATCATTTCGACGCTGACATTGCCAGTGTTCCTGAGCGTCAACGTTCTGCCATTCCGGACGCCGACGACGGTCGCCGCCGGCTGTGCCGGGCGAACCAGCACGAGCACGTCGTAACCGAGCAGGACCTTGAGTCCCGATGCCTGTGACTGAACGGCTCCAACCACCGGCTTTACGGTCACGCGATATACCCTTTCGCGATCCGGACTCGTCGACAGGGCCGCGATCCTGATGAGCTTGCGCTGGCCAGGCTCGAGGATCATGCGCGCGGGCGAGACGAGGATGCCGAGCTTTTCCGGGTCCGGATCCTTCCGCGCCGTTTGCGAAGGAAGCGACGGGTTCAGGATCTCCCTGGGCTCGAGCGCGACGAAAGCCCGATCCGGCGAGCTGTTCCACACCTCGATGTCGTCACGGGTCTGCTTGCCCGGCTGAAGGTCGACGATGAGCTCACTAAGGACGATGTCGGCTCTTGCGGGCGCTGCCGCGAGCAGCGCCGTGCCCGCGCAGGCTGCAGCGATTGCGGAACGAAGCATCTTCACTGGCAGGTCACCTTTCCGATCGATGCGAAGTCATCGTGCACGGACAGCTTCGGAAGCCTTACCAGACACGGCTGGCCGGGCCTGTCCACGACGATTGGGTCATCTCTCCTGACGTCGATCTGGAAATAGCCGTCCGAATCGGTCTCGGCGACGGCCTTTTTCGTTTGAACGAGCGCGTTGCGGATCGGCGATCCGTCGCTCGAGACGGCCTGGGCGATCAACGTGAAGTAAGATTGGGCGGTCCAGTCCAGCGATTGAACGTTGCCCGGATATAATGTGATCTCGCGAGCGGCAGCGTCATAGTCGACCGCCGCGGAATCGACAGGAAGAAGACGGACGCGGTACGTCCGGTAGCCCGGTACGAACAGCGACAAGCGCTGACCGACGCGCACCTTGCCGCGCGGAACGTCGTCGACGAGCACCTTGAAGACCGCGGCGGTCGCGTCGCCGTCGACCGCGACGACGATCGCGCTGGTCTCGGTCTCGCGGGCGCCGAGGATTGCCGAGTGCGCCGTAATCGCCAGGCCAGACTGGAAGCTGAGGTCGTACTGGGTCCCGGAGCCCCCCCGAGATTGTGCACGACGTCGCCGCGTGCGGTCCCAACGGAACTCGACAGCGTTCCGCCGGCCCGGATTGCCGAGGCGCGAATGTCGCGCTCCGCACCGGCCTCGCCGGTCAGCAGTGTTCCGCCGCCGGTCTCGTGCGAATATTGGAGAGCGACGCTGCCGGTCGGCCGGCTGGATGCGCCATCGCCGTCGCTCCGGTCGTCCTCGAAACTGTCGCCGAGGGTGCTGGCCACCGAGACTGCGCCCGAGCTGCGGAGGATTCGAATGCCGGCGAACGCCGCGGTCGTCGTCCGGGTGCGCTGCCCCGACAGCTCGAACATGACTTGCAGGCCATCGCGCGTCGCGACAGGCCAGTTGAAGCTGGGTCCGATGCTGTAGTCGGACCGCAGCTTGCGGTCCTTGCGATAGGTCGCGACCAGCGACAGATTGCCGCTTCCGAGACGCAGTCCGACGCTTCCCACGGCCTGGGTATACGAGCCGCTCGCGAGCTGGGCGCCAATCGGCTGATCGCTGTCGAACGTCTCGACGTCGGCGGGCAGCGGCAGCAGCGGCTTCCCGTCGCCAGACCAGATGCGGCGCAGGTCGAAGCTGAAATTGAGCATGCCGTGCGCGGCCGATGCGAGCTGCACGAGCACTCCGGCATCCCCTGACGTCGACCCGAGCGCGGCGACGCGTATCCGCGCCGGCCGCTCGATCAGCCATCCGCCCGCCTCGACGATCGTCTTGCGGTCGGTTCCCAGCACATCGAGATCGAGTGCGAGCGCATTGCTCAGGCGCCAGGCGGTTCCGGCCTGATAGAACAAGGTGTGGCTCGGGTCGATCGGGCGGTGCGCACGGGTATTCGCGAGGAGCCCCGCATAGGCAAAGTAGACAGGATGGCCGACCGGCGCGACGCCGGGATTCTTGACGAAGAACCGCCGTTCTTCCCTGACGGCGCCACTCTGCTCCTGGATCCGGAGCAGGACCGGGTACGAGCCGTTGGCCAGTCCCGAGGTGTCCAGTTCGTTGTTGCCGGCCGGGTAGGATCGCGAGTTCACCAGCCGGCCATCGACCAGAAGCTCGACCCGCGCCGGCTGCGGAAGAAAAAGGACGAGCGGCGTGCCCTGGATCGAGTTTGCGTCTGCCCATGTGTCCAGCTGGGTTCCGACGCCGGCGCCGATGATCCGCCGCTGGCCGGTGAAGTCGCTCCCGGGCGCCCAGAACAGACCGCCGGAATAGCGCAGATTGTTGTGGTCGATTTCTCCGGCAAGATCGTCGACGATCCATCCGAGATCCGATGCGAAGGAGTTGCTGGTCCAAATCCGTGCGTTGCGAAAGGCGACGACGCTCCGGTTCTGAATGTTGTAGACGGTTCGGCCGCCGACCGATCCCGAGACTGCGACGCCAATCGCGCTGGTGAGCGAGAGTGGCGCGTCCGGGATGGGGAGGAACTGGCTCTTGCCCGCCTGCAATGTCCGCAGAAAGCGGGGATTGACGAAGATGTCCGCTCGGAATCGGTCGCCGTCATAGATGATGTCGACGAGCTCGGGGGCGAGAACGCCGCAATCGCTGGTCCTGGTCAGCGAACAAAGGGCGGAGCTGTTGGTCGGAAGATCGCCAGCCACTCGCGAACTGATCTCCGGCGTTGCAATGATCCCCGGCACCATCGCCAGGACGTCCGCTGGGGACCGGAATTTGAGCAGGCCCGGCTGGAGGTCCGCAAGCGCTTCGCCAACTTTCCGATCGCCGAAATAGATGTCGACGAGGGCCACCCGGGAGGTCGCGAGCTCGCTAAAGCCGGGCGGCGTTCCGGCAGCGACGATCGCCACGTTGGCCGTTCCGGCGACCGCTCGCGCATTCATGGTTAACGCGAGCAGGCAAAAAACGAGGCGGGCAATGGTTCTCATGTCGGCCGCTCACTCGGCGCCGATGATGAGGGTCAGGGTTCCGTTGTAGGTTCCGGCCGTTGCGCTCGAGAGCGCCGTTGACCGAAGCATGACGATGAGGCTTGCGCTCGTCGCCGGGCCGTTGTTGCAGGTCTGCTGCGATGCTGCGCTCGTCTGGCCGGTGAGCGGCACGTTCGGATCGAGCCGGATACCCGAGCTTTGGCCCGACGAGCCGCTCCATTGGACCTCATAAGCCATGGAACTCAGGCCCGAGGTGAGCTGAAAAGCTCCTCCCGCGCCGGTTCCGATCGCCGTCACGTCGTAGCCGTTGGTATTCGTGTCCGCGTACAGGCAAACGCTCTGGCTCTGGACGGCATCCGATCCGAGGCTGGCGACGGTCCCGAAATTGACATCGGCAAGCTTGGTAAGGCGCACCTTGTTGCTTGCCGCCGCCGCCGGCGAGGAGAGCAAGAGCAACAGCAATGGAGTGAAGGCGAGCGCAAGCGCGGCCCGGATCGGGCTGCAAGTGCGTGCGGCTGCCGGGGAGCCTGCAACGACCCGCCGCGCAGCAGCGCCTGCTCCCGCCCTTGTCACAAGAGCCGTGGCAGCAGAGATGGTCGCTACCACAACCCGGCTCATTACTCGGGTGCGACGACCAGCGTCAGCGTGCCGGTATAGGTGGTCGCCGCCTGCATCGCCTGCAGGTCCGCACTCGAAATGCTGACGACCAGGCTGGCCGAGCTGGCCGGTCCCGACGAGCAGGTCGGATTGGTAGCGGTCGAGGTCAGTCCGTGAAGCGCGGTCGAGGCGGTCAGGGCCGTGCCCGACGCCTGGCCCGAGCTACCCGCCCATTGAACGCTGTACGGCACCGTAGTGGCGCCATTGTTCAGAGTGAACGCGCTGCCGCTGCCGCTGCCGGTTGCGGTGACGTAATACCCCTTGGTGCTGGTATTGGTCCACACGCAGACATTCTGCGCGTTGGAAGCGGCCACGGCCGGATCCTGGTTGGTAAAGGCGACGTCGGTCAGGCCGGTGAGTTGAATCCGGTTCGGCACCGACGCGTTGATCGATACGGAGCCGGTCGAACTCGAGCCAAGCGATCCGGGTGTCGCTGCAAGCGAAGCGCTATTGGCGAGTGCTGCGAACAGGCAGCCGAGCGCTGCGCGATTGAGCCGAGCGTAGTTCATGGTCCATCCCCCACACAGGTTCCGAAGCGGGGACCTGTCCGTTTTGGAGGTAATCCACAGCCGTAAATAATGCGTTAAATCAACGCATCTTGGCGGACGTGCTTAAAGGCGGCGGTTCGCTATCGCTCAACTCAGCAGTGAAACCCGGGGTGCGGCCGGCTTCAGTCCGGAACGATGAGCACCAGGCGCGGACCGGACGAGGGTCCTGAGCGCGCAAGCGCGCAGCTTGGCGCGCAATGTGCCGGCCCGTCGACCGCTTCGCCCGGGTGCTCGCTGGCGGGGTCAGGGGGTAGGATCGCGACGGTGTACCGCAGCGCCGGCGTATTCGAGAGCAGCGCAGAAACCCGCGGGCCAGCCCGGCCGCGGTCAGACTCGGCGGCGGTCAGGACGGCTGGATCAACGACCTTGAATTGCGGCATCACGCTGACTCTGATCCCGATCACCCCTCGTGACTGCGCGCCCATCGACTGCGCCGGCAGTTCGGCCGCGCTCGTCGCCAGAGCCAGACCAGCGCCGGCAAAAAGAAAACCCGCGGAATATCTCATCATCGGCAACCCGCAACTGACGAGCCGACTCCTGGCACCGAGGTCTGAAGCGAGCCTTGCCGTTACGCCCGTTTCGGAGCAGACTCGGGCGCGTACGGTGCCGAGGATATTGCCGATGCCCGCCAACGGCCGCCGGAGATTTCCAATTTCTCACTCGAACGCGGTATTGCCTTGGGGCGAGTTGAGGGATAGGTTTAACAGCGGTTTAACACCGAAGCCGGGGGGCTCATGATCAAGGACAGCGATCAGGCGCGTCAGCAAATGCTGACCGACGCATTCACTCATCTTCAATCGGCGATCGATCTTCTCGACAGCGCCGACGCGCCGGGCAATATCGCCGCCCACGCCGACCTGGCCGCCCGCCAGCTCGAGGAACTGCTGCCGGTGGAAAACTCGCCGGGATCACGCGGACGGATCCGTTCGATGGAGCGTGGCCAGCAGCCGTGCCATCCTGAGTTCTCCCGCCGGGGTGAGCGCGATCCGCGCCATCATCAGGCCGGCATCTCCGCCGCTGCAGATCAGTCCGCGTTCTTCGAGCACGACTGCCCAACGGGCAAGTGTCGACGCCGGGACGTCGGTGACCATATCGGCAAGCCTCGACGTCTCACCGCGCAGCCTGGCTGCGAAGAGATAGAGGAGGATATCCCACGCCGGGTCGGAGAACAGCCCGGTGCCGAACGCGCCGGACCGCGCGCGGCGCAGCCGCAAGATGTCCTCGACTTGCCGTTTTGTCCCGGCAGCGACACGTAATACCACCGACCGTCCTTCGCGCGCCAGCGGACGAGCCGCGCAAGGCTCTCCACTGATCGGTCCATTACGCTACAACGCGGTCGGTATCTCTTCAGCTCGGCACGCTGACGGCTGATCGTAGACGGATTTCAACCCGCAGTGCAAGCCTCGTTACGGCTCCGTGCCGGAAGCTCTGGAGCCTCTGTAGGCGCCGACCGGTACCGGCCAGGCGGGGGAAATCGTTGCTTTGTGTCCATATTGGACACGTAATGGACTGACATTTCTCCAAAACGCAGGTTTAGTGGGCGGCGCTCGGTTCGACTGTTTGATTGGAGGCTTGTCAGATGACCGCTTATTCTTCGGATCGAAAGGCCGAGCGCCTTCTTCAACTCAGCAATGAGGTCAACCGCATCGCGGGCACTCTCGCACGGCTCTCGGTTGCGCCGTCGTCATCGGCTGAGCTCTCCGAGGCGCCTTCAGAGGACACGGAGATTGACCCGCAGACCGTGGCTTCCGTTCTTCGCGCGCGCGCTTGCGTTCCCGCTTCTTCCCCGCCGACCTGTTCGCCGATCCGGCGTGGACATGCTGCTCGACCTGCTTCATGCCGAGCTGGTGCATAATCGCGTGTCGGTGTCGAGCCTGTGCTCGGCGGCGGCAGTGCCGCCGACTACCGCCCTGAGGTGGTTGAACACATTGGTCAAACAGAACCTAGTTCTGCGCAGGAACGATCCACATGACGGCCGCAGGGTGTTCGTCGAGCTTGCGCCGCACACGAGTGCTACGCTTCGCCGTTACTTCGCCGAAGTTGCCGACGTTCCGACGATCTGATGGCAGCCAGGCAGGCCGCGACGGCCAGTATCACGAGAATGCCGCGTCCCTCGGCCCGCCTGTCCGCCGCACATGCATGAAGCCGCATTTCGATCGGCTGCTGCTCGAGCCGATTGCAGCTGGCCGCTATGGGAGCACCCGCGGCAATTCGAACTCGGGCACATCCTCAATTGCGCAATAACGGACGCTCTCGACCCGTACATTAGCGCCCTCGGAATTCATCATGCGGGCCTGTGGGAATGCAACCTTGAGGACAGTTCGCTGATCTGGTCCGGCGGTGCCGATGACATCTTTGGCCTGACCCGCGGGTCCGCGATCACCCGGCAAACCCTTGCTCATTATTCCGACCATTCACGCTCCAGCCTGGAACAGCTTCGGGCCTACGCCATCCGGCATAAGAGGGGCTTCACGCTCGATGTGGAAATCCACGCCGCAGCCGTCGGCGAGCGCCGGTGGGTGCGTCTGATCGGAGCGCCGGTGTGCGAGGGTGATTGGGTGGTGCGCGTGCACGGTCTCAAGCTGATTGTCTGATCCCTGCTCCGGCAACCGAGATGTCTTGGGCGCCGAGCTGGTCTTTAGAGCCGCGGCGTCTGGATTGTGGGTGCGCGCGGCCGCCGAACGTCCGCGATACACGTGAAGGCATAACTGAGCCCCGCCGAGGAGGGCGCGGCGCTGCGAAATCAGCACCGCAGCCAGAATAACGTAGGCTTGAGTTTGCTTGTCGATGATCTTTCTCCGGAAAAGGGCCAAGGCTCCGCGAGTGAATGTGATGGCGGTTGCTTACCCGGATCGCCACAAGCGTGCATTGCTCCACGTTCCCGCGAAGCGGGACCGTTGCCGCGTCCGCGCCTTCGCATTGCCTCTGCCCGTCATTCCACTGATCCTCGCCCGCAGCGCGATCGGCTGCCCCAAGATCATCGAAGGGCGAGCAACGCGGCGCAGACGATCCCGGCGCAAGCCAGCAGGGCGGGCAGGAGCCACGCCCTTCGCCGTCGGAACGACCTGCTTTGTCGTAGCCGCTCGTAGAGATCGGGCCTGCAGTCGATGACGTGGAGCTGCACACGCGGCTTTTGCGGATCATCAGTGCGGCGTTCGGTCATGGCGGGCGCTTTCAGCTCCAGGCGTGCCCGGAATGGAGCAAAGGTTAACGCGGCCTTCGCTATCGGAATTTAGTCTCGCCCGAAAGCGCAGCAGCGGAGTTCGTCACTGTTGCATGAGACAAATCAAGCCTGACGAGGGTTGCCGATGCTGAGCGGTCTGATTTCCAGGCGTTTTGGAACCGACCTGGCCACACGCTCCGGCCGCGCGCTGGTCGAAGAGCATTATTGGTCTTTGCGGCGCCAGACGCCGGTCGTTTACCTGCTTGGCCTGGTCAATCTGTCGGCGATGGAGATTGCCGCTACCGGCACTCTCAGGATCGGCGTGAATGTCCCGACGTTCATTGCGGCCTGCGGGGTCGTCCGGATGTGGCACTGGTACGGCAGCCGCCGGAGCGTCGCACCCAGTCACGACTATATGGCGCGAAGACTGCAACAGACCGTCTGGTTCGCCGCGGCCATCTGCCTGGCAGTGTGCGCTCGGTCGCTCTACCTGCTCCAGGTCGGAGACGCCGCCTCGCACATGGCGGTGATGCTGTTCGGCGGCCTCACTGCGATCGGCGTCGCCTATGGGCTGACGACCTTGCCGGTCGCGGGATCGATTCCCCTCATCCTGATCATCGTGCCGATGTCGTCGACCGCTCTTTTCTCCCACGATCACCGCATCGTCGGAGCCGCGTGCGGCCTGATCGTCGTGACGATCCTGACGATGCAGCTTCTCGCCGCCCACAGCCGTCACTTCACTCGGGTGGTCCATTCACGGTCCGTGATTGCAAGCAAGCAGGAAGTTGTCGAACATGCCCGCCAGGAAGCGCTAGTCGCCGCGACGACCGATTTCCTGACCGGACTGCCCAATCGGCGAGCCTTTGTCGCGGCGCTGGACACCGCCATGGGCGCTCCCGACAAGAAGCTCGCTCTGGCAATTGTCGACCTGGACCGCTTCAAGGCGGTCAACGACACGTTCGGGCATGGAATCGGCGATCAGCTTCTGAAGGAGGTTTCAACGCGGCTCGTCGAGGCGGTGGGTAGCCGTGGCCTGGTTGCGCGCCTTGGCGGCGATGAGTTCGGGGTACTCCTTCATGACATCCGCAAGCCGAAGGATGCTCAAGTCGCCGGCCTCCAAATCGTCGACAGAGTGAATGGACAGGCCTTGATCGAGGGACGCGAGTTCATCATCGCTGCGTCCTGTGGAATGGCGTTGTCGCGCACGTGCGAGGATCCGTCCCCTTCGCGGCTGATGGCGGACGCCGATCTTGCGCTGTATGAGGTCAAGGACAATCCCGGCGGCGGACTTGCAGTCTTCGAACTCAGAATGGAGGCGCCCCGGCGGCGGCGCGCGCGGATCGAGCGCGCGCTTCAGCTGGCGGGCGTGCATGAAGATCTACGGCTCGTATTCCAGCCGATCTACGATCTGAAGACCGGCCGCATCGTGGCGCATGAAGCGCTCGCGCGCTGGTCCGACCCGGAGCTTGGCGCGATCTCTCCCGCCGAATTCGTGCCCATCGCCGAGCAGTTGAACGTTATCAACAGCATCACCTGCCACCTCATGCGGCTCGCCTTCGAGGCTGCGCGGTCGTGGCCGGCGCACATCAAATTGTCGTTCAATCTGAGCGCCGTCCAGATCTGCTCGTCCGGGTCCGCGAAGACAGTCCTTGCAGCGTTGAGGCGTGCCGGCCTCGCTGCCGACCGGCTTCAGGTGGAAGTCACCGAAACCGCGCTGCTTGCCGACATCGACCGCGCCCGCGCCAATCTGAGCGAATTGAAGAAGGCCGGAGCGACGATCGTTCTCGACGACTTCGGTGCCGGCTATGCATCGATCGGCTATTTGCGCGAGCTGAGCTTCGACCAGATCAAGCTCGACGGCGGCCTGGTGACGGCCGCCCAGTACAGCGTCGATGGCAAGCGCCTGCTTCGAGCGGTGATCGGCCTGTGCGATATCCTCGGGGTCTCCACCGTGGCCGAACATGTCGAAAGTGAGGAGCTTCTCCAGCTGGTGACCGAACTGGGCTGCACGTCGGGTCAGGGATTCTGGCTCGAGCGGCCGCTCCCGGAAGCTGCGCTGTCCTCGCTCCAACCCGCAAGGATCATTCCGCTTCCCACCCGGGCGCGACGCCGGGCGGCCTGAGCGGCAGGGCAGGGGTCCGGACCTGGAGTTCCGAGGCCAGTAGGGCGCTCTTTGCATGAGCGCCTCTGGCCCGACGTTGACGGAAGAGCAATGTCTTCGACAGACAGGACGAGTGGCCAGCCGCGAACAGGAGCCCATCCTCATGATCATCGATTGTCCAAGCGCATATGTCGTTGACGGGGACACGCTGCGCTGCGGTGCCGTCCGTTTGCGACTGCTTGGAATCGACGCCCCCGAGATCCACGCCTGCCCGCGCTGGCGGGTATGCGCTCCCGGCGACGGGCAGGCATCGAAACGCAGCCTTGCCGCTGCGCTTCGACTGGGACCGATCCGCTACCAGCCCGTTACCCTGGATCGCTACGGACGCGACGTGGCGGTCGTCTGGGCCGGACGCGTCAATCTTTCATGCTGGCAGCTCCAGCGCGCCCAGGCGATCTACAAGGCCAGATGGGATAACGGTCGGCTGATCGCCCGCGCCTGCAGCTGACGGTCCAGCCGCTCCCGGCCATTAACGCATCTTCCGGCCCCTGCGGCCCACCGCCAGCAAGGCGGCCGCATTCGCCCGAGTTTAAATTCGCCATAGCGCCGAGTCGGGCGGAATTCCCGAAGCCAGTGGCGGCCGGAGCCGCGCGGCGTCTCCGGCGAAGCGCTCATCGATCTGTTCCCGATGTATGTGAAGGACGTTGGCAGATACTGTCGCGCAACCCGTCGCCCAAACGCTGCCTCAGCTTCGCTTGGCAGGGTTGCGTAGACCGGTGCCGACGGTCTTAGTCTTGCCGGAATGGAGTTCCCCAAGTTCGTTTGCTCACGCCGCTGTTCCGTTCGCCGGGCTATCGCTGCCCACAATGCTCTTTGTGGCTGCTTCAATTTCCGGACAGCCAGTCTTGCGTCCGTCGAACTTCCGGGATCACTCGCTAGCATCCAGAAGAGAAGTGTAGGGCCATGAAACGCGCCGAGGCTCCCAAGGCCGATGCGCACGGCATCGCGAACATAAGAGGCCGAGAGATGAGCGTAATGCTTGCGGGTGATGCGCTCGTCGGCATGGCCAAGTGCTTCCGCGATTACGGCCGGGGCACGCTCGCCATGGCAAGCGTTTAGCCATCGGTGTGCCTTGAGATCGATGAAACCCCGCCGGTTCCACGCCGGCTTTGATGCAGGCTTCAGTCATTGGCCTGATCTGATGCGAAGGACCAAGCGGCCGTCCGTGCTGATTGACGAACACCAGATCGATAGATTCCCTTGCCCGCGCATTGTCGGGCAAAGAAGGAACGCCTTCATCGGTGAGATGCACATAACGGGGCCGACCGCCTTTCGTCTCCGGAAAGAGAATGGTGCCACTGCGAAGGTCGACATCCCGAACCTTCATCGTGTGGATTTCCGACCAACGGCCGCCCGTGAACAGAGCCGGCCTGCATGATCGCCCGAAACCATGGTGGGGCTGCCGTCAGGATCAGAGTTCATCTCAGCTTTCGTGAAATATAAATCCGAGCGACCGAAACTTTGGGAAAGGGTTTAACTCGCCGCCACGCGGTATCGTCCGGAACTTTTCCCGTCATTGAAGGCGCGGTTGAGCGCGGCTTTAAGCGGCGTAAAGATGCGGTTCGCGTTCGCCATACCGCGCCGAACACTGTCGCCATCGTTCCGGCCGGAGCTTGGCGACCCCCCTTGCGGGATTTACCCGATAGACGGAACGCCGGGCGGCTAGCTCGGACTGGAGCCTTTGCTTAGCTCCCCAGTCGTCAACTCGCACACAAGCCGCTTGCCCAGAGCGGGCCCGGATGTGCCGTTCGATCGTATGGCGCGTCTTTTCGAGAGAGATTTGCCGGTGAAAGCCGAAAGATAATCGTCGAGAGCATCGCTGACTGTGTACCGTCTCGCGGCTTTCGTCCCGCCAGAGGCACTGTCGAACCATGCCAGAGCTTGTTCGACGGCCTCGGCCAGTTGAGAACGCTTGCTCCGTCTGACGGGAACTGGTCGTCTGTGCTTCCGAGCGTTTTGTGGACGTAGGTGCTCTCGAGCGGGAATACCATCGGGCAATCCAAGACGTCCGGCGCAGGCCTTTGTAGTAGCCGATGTGCCGCCCCTCGGAAATCGACCTCCAATACGGTTGGCGCCGCTGCTTAAGACGCGCGCGCGCCAAGCGTTCTTGAAGTCGGGTTTCTGCAACTCTTCTCGGCATCTGATCGAACCTGGGAACAACTATAATGTGCATACGATATGCACCTCGGAGCGCCTTGGATGCACATGAACCTAGTACCAAAAGAGTTCATACAAATCAATAGTCCAAGGTCGTCCACCGGTGTAGCAACTAACCAAACAGGCACACTCTCACGGCGAAAAATCCCTGAGGGTAGCCAGCTTCCGG
>CAWGRB010000045.1:0-6259 GCA_963824845.1 uncultured Alphaproteobacteria bacterium | reverse complement strand
CCTCATTGCACTCAACCCGGCCTGTAGCCACCCTCGAAAGCAGCCGCCGCAGGCGAGCCGCGCGCAAGCGACTGCGCGAATGCTTCCTGCCGGGGTTCTTAGGGGTGGCCATGGGTAACCTCCTCAAGCGGCGGTCGTCGTGGGCGCCGTCTGCGGTATTGCACTGCAGCCAGCTCTTGGGCAAATCGCTCGTGTCGAGCATTGCTCAGTTCCCCCATCAAACCCTCCCCAATGTTTTGGAGTGTGCTATCCTTCAGAAGGGAAAGTCGTCCGGCTCCTGCTCGATCCTGAGCCTCAGGGCATCCACAGTCGCGCTAGGAAGTTCGTACTGCGAAACCCAGACGTCGCTGCCGGGGGCGCGAGCGAACAACACGGCACCGACGCAATCCTCTTCGGGACTTAAATCGCGGATGCCGTAAGGATCGAGAACCTGCTCGTGATGCCACGTTACCTCGGCTGTCGCCGGATCGATCTTCAATCCAGCTTCCTTGCGTATCGACAAAAATTCGTGCTGTTCTTGAGTGCGGATGACCATTTCCCTGAGATCCACGAACAGAGCCTCTCGCAGGGCGGGACCGGCGTAAATTTTCTCAACGGCTGCTTCTAAGGCCACATGCTGTTCGCGGACGTCTGCAAGAACGGCTCGTAGTACCCGTTCGATTTCTCTCATAGTTATTCTCCTCTCGTTGTGCCGATGTTGGCGGTTCCACCGCCTCGATCCGCTGCGCATATCGCGCGGGTGAAGATGGTCGTCGCGAGTTCCTGGTCCAACGTCGAGTGGACGACCGTCCTCAACGTTCCTACGGCTGAATTTTGCGACCCGCCATGTTGGCGGCACGCTTACACCCCGGCTTGTTGCAATCCACCGCATCGTGGATTGGTCTCTCTTTATGCCGATGCACGTCCTTGCGGCTCGCGAGCAACCGTTTCACATTCTTTTCAGTCATCCTGTAGTTTCGCTTTTATCATTTGATGGATGGACATCAGCTACGATACCGCCATCGGAAACACTGCGGATACCCATTCGAGTTCAGAGCTTCCTTCGCCTGAAATGGACGGTGCGGACGCAAATCTACATCCTCAATCCGGGCCCGCAAAAGGGCACCCGGGGGGATGGAGTAGGCGGCTATGAGCGCGGCAGAAGCCATAAGAGCAGCGCGCGCCCTGGGCGTCGAAGTCACACTGACGGCAGCGATCTCGTATTGGAGGCCGTCTCAGAGCCGCCAGCCGCCCCGATTGAAGATCTGTCACGTCACAAAGCAGAGATCATAGAACTGCTGCGGCCCAACAAGGATGGCTGGTCGGCAGAGAATTGGCGGCTGTACTTCGAAGAGCGGGCAGCAGTCGCTGAGTTCGACGGTGGAATGTCGCGTGCTAAGGCCAAGGCTCAGGCATTCGAGTGCTGCGTTGACGAGTGGTTGAATTCGGAACCCAACTCCGTCTGCACCTGGCCGCTGCGCGTGGTGCGGGCGGTCCGAAAGCCACGCCCCAGTCGTGCCGTTTGGAACGGAGCCAGGAACGCACACCTGGTTGCACCGCGAGTGCTGGTCGGCGTCGCGGAAAATGCGCTGGCTCTCGGCGATGTCCGCGAATTGGCCTTCGAGCGTTTCGGCGATACGCGCATGAAGTGCGCGACGCGGCTCGCGCAGCAGCGTGCCATAGGCCGCGTCCTGCACTAAGGCGTGCTTAAACAGGTAGGTCGTGTGCGGCGGTACACCCTGCCGGAACAGCAAACCGGCGTGAAAGAGACGGTCGAGCGCCGAATTGATATCGATCTCCGGCTTGCGCGCCACCGCAGTCAGTAGGGAATGAGAAAACTCGCGCCCGATTGCTGCACCGATCTGCGCCACCTCCTTGGCTGGGCCGAGGCGGTCGAGCCGCGCCAGTAAGTATCCCCCGGCAGAGCCGGGGGCTTTTTCAACCACGTGGTAGGGTGTAGTCCTCGGCGTCAGGGAAGGCCCATGAGACGGCGCGAGTTCATCACCCTTCTCGGCGGCGCGGCCGCTACGTGGCCGCTCGCGGCGCGGCGCAGCAAGCGGGGCGGACCTATCGTCTGGGTTGCTTGTCTCCGTTTCCGCGCGATGTGCCTTTAAACGTGACTTTTTTTCGACGAACTGCGACGCCGCGGTTTCATTGAAGGCCAAAACCTCACGATCGATTATCGCGCATTTGCGCCGCACGTCGATCTGATTTCGCAATATGCGGCGGAGCTGGTCAAAGCCCGGGTCGATGTCATCTATGCTGGCGGGGGCATGGCAATTCGCGCCGTGCAGCAGGCGACGAAAACGCATTCCGATCGTTGCGATCGCAGACGATATGGTCGGGGAGGGACTGGTGAACTCGCTGGCCCGGCCCAACGGCAATACAACGGGCGTCAGCATCCTCGCCACTGAGCTTGACGGCAAACGACAGGACATCCTGATCGAAGCCGTGCCCGGGATTCGCCGCATGGCGGCCTTCGCCGATTCCAGCACTTAACAGAGGCGAAGGCTCGCGCCCTGCAAGAGGCGGCGCGCGCGCACAACGTCGAGCTTTCACGGTTCCAAATTCAAGGCGGTCAATGCGCGCGATAAGAACTTCACCGAGGCCAAGATGAAGCGGCGTCTTGAGCGGATCGACGAGAGCATCGCGCGCTACATGGCGCAATTGGAGACTGCCGACCGCCGGGGTGATGCGGTGCCGGAGGCAAAGGTTGTGCGGCTCAAGGACAAAATCGTGAAACTGAAGGAAGAGATCGCGCGGCTCAATGCGATCAATGCCGAGATGATGAAGAGCGAGGACAAGCAAATCTCGCTGACCGATCCGGATGCGCGTTCGATGGCAAAGTGGCGGTCCGGCGCTCACTACGTCGGCGCCGCTGCGCATCAGGGGCATAGACGACCTGCCGCAAGCTTCCCATATGCTTCCCCGAAGCGATTTTCTGGGAAGCAAGGCGGGTTTAATATGACTTAACGCGTTGATTATTATGCAATTATTTCTTCGATCCATGAGGCTTCCATCTGTAGACTTCACTGAGCGTCGCGCCCATCAGCGTCGTCTTCTCGTCTGCGGACAATCGGTCGGTGAAACGGAACGCATCGACGCCCTCCCTGTAGGTCAGGAACGCGACCGCGCGGGTCCAGTCGGTGCCCCACATGCAGCGGTCGAGGCCGAACGCATCAAAGATGCTGGCGAGCGGGTCCCAGATGTCGTTGTAGGGAAAGCGTTCATGCGAGAGCGTGCAGGCACCGCTGATCTTGATCCTGACGTTGTCGTAGGCGGCGAGTTCGAGGACCTTCGGCAGCTCGGCCCAGGGTTGCGCAGGCACCGGCGGCTCGAAAGGCTGCGGCAGCCCGAGATGATCGATCACGATCGTGGTGTTGGGATTGCGCTCGATCAGACCCTTGGCCTGACCGAGCCGCCCCCAGCACAGCAGGTTGACCGGCAGGGAGTGCCGCGCTGCCGCCGCGAGAACGCGGTTCATGCCGGGATCGGCAGGATCTTCACGCCTCATAGGTCAGCAGGATCCGGATCGCGACGGCGCCTTTCGTCTTCGCCCAATCGGCGATGTTCTCCTCCACCGCGGGGTCGTTCGGATCGACCGGCTTGATCAGCCCGAACCGGCCGGGATGCGCAGCACCGACCTCGAGGGCGTAGCTGGCGTCGTAGCGGTAGAAGCGAATAGGGCGAGACCAGCAGCGCGCCGTCGACCCCGACGGCATCCATCGCGGCCACCATCTCGTCGCCGGTCGCCGATGGCGGCCCGTGCAGATGGCCAATCCAGGGGCGGCCCGGATGATTGCGCTCGTAGGCATGTACTTGGGCGTCGACTATCTGCATGTTGGCTCAGCTCCACCTGCTGTCAGCGACCTTTCCGGTCGACCATCGCGAGGAGGAATCTTACCATGTTCCGCTCGACCCGAACGCTCCGCCGATTTGCCGTTGGCGCGTTGAGTGCGGCCGCTCTCGCCGGCGCATTCGGCGTTGGCGGTGTTGTGGCACAACAGCAAACGGCTGCCACCAAAGTCACCGCGCTGATGAAGCAGGCGATCCCGGAATATCCCGGGCATGAAGTGACAATGCTGACGCTCGACATCCCGCCCGGTGGCGGGCTCGCCGCCGCACCGCCATCCCGGGCATCACATCTTCGGCTATGTGCTCGAAGGCGCCTACGCGATCAAGCTCGATGACGGTCCCGAGAGAACGCTGACCACGGGGGAGACTTTCTACGAAGCGCCGGGCCAGCTTCACGCGGTCTCGCGCAACGCCAGCGAAACCACGCCGGCCAAGGTTCTTGTCGTCATTCTCGCGGAATCCGGCAAGCCGATAACGGTACCGGAACACTGTAGCTCGATTGCGTGCCGCCCCAAACGTCGCTCGCAAAGTTTCGAAAGAGGGCGCCGCGTCTTTTCCGTGGCAAAACGGCCATGTTCTTCGCCGGCAAAAGCCTCGCCGCCGCACTGCGGGCGCATCGCCAAAGAAGGGCCCCGGCATTCAGCCAGGGCCAAGCTCAGTCGGCTCATCTTCCTGACCACGGTTGAGGGATGTGAGGGCATCCCGGAAAATGAGCATCGACAGCCTGCACCAGTTTCGTGGCGTGCCTTCGTCAACATTACGGCGAGGTCGTCCGCGACGTTCCCGCTGGCACATGAACGGAGTGGCCGCCCCGCGGGTTTCGTCGCACCCCAGCGGCGCGAACGGCGAGGCAAACAATAACTGCCCAGTGCGTGCGCGGTGTTTCGTTCGGGATCGTGCGCACACCACCCGACGTCTCGAGCCACGCCCGCCGTGACAAGACGAAGGAACGATTCGATCCTTGCGCTTGGCGCTGGCACTCGGAACCGGAGGTGGCTACTCTTGCGTTTCGATAGGCCCCGCACGAGGGCAGCCGTCAGCAAAGCAAATTGTTCTGGAGGACGAGATGAACGCTTCGCAACGTTCCGCAGTCATCGGGCGTCGGACTATTTTGAAAGCAGGCGCGGCCGCTGCGGCGCTGCAAGTCACGTCGCCATTCATCATTCGGGCACTGGGCGACACTCCCGTGCGGATCGGCTTGGTCGACCCGCTAACCGGGGTCTATGCTGCCATCGCGCAGGGCGAGCTTGAGGGGGCAAAACTCGCCACCGACCAGCTCAACAAAAAGGGCGGCATTCTCGGCCGGCCGGTCGAGTTACTGGTTGAAGACTCGGCGAACGATGTCGGCATCGGTGTGCAGAAGACGCGCAAGCTCATCGAGCGTGATCAGGTGAGCTTTATTATCGGCGACGTAAATTCCGGCATCGCGCTAGCGATGACCCAGGTGACCAGCGAGAAGAAGAGTGCTGCACATCGTTTCGGGCGGCCACACCGATCCGATCACCGGCATCGAGTTGTTCGTGGAACGTCTTTCGCGTCTGCAACTCGACGACGATGGATGCCAATGCCATCGCCTCTACGATTATCGAGAAATTTGGCAAGAAGTGGTACTTCCTGACGCCGGACTATGCCTACGGGCACTCGGTGCAGGCGAGTTTTGAGAAGTACTCAAGGCGCAGGGGGGCACGTCGGCCGGCTCGCTGATACCAATCGGGACTGCCGATTACTCGGCATATCTGATCCAGGCCAAGGCCTACGCCCCCCAGGTGGTCATCAATGTCATGGGCGGCGGCGACCAGGTCAACAGCCTCAAGCAGTTCGTTCAATTCGGATTGGATAAGCAAATGGCCGTCGCCGGCACGCTCTGCGAGCTGGAAAGCTTGCGGGCGATGCCCGACGAAGCGCGCGTCGGATGGTGGACCATGGAATGGTGGTGGGACCAACCGAACACGCCACATGTAAAAGAATTCAACGCCGAGATGAAACAGCGGACCGGCCGAGCGGCCACTGCGCGCAATTGGTTCGGCTATGTATCGGTGTACACGGCGGCATTGATAGCGAACCAGGAGAAGACGCTGGACCCGGTTAAGCTTGCGCACGCGCTTTCCGGATTCAAGCTGCCGCCGGAGATCGCGCTGCAGCCCGGCGTCCCGGAATATCGCGCCGGAGACCACGAGCTGATGAGCACCGTCTTCGTCGGCGAGGCGCATCCGCCCAAAGGCGATCCAGATAATTTGTTTACGGTGCAAGAGCTGGTGCCGGGCGCAGAAGGTCGCTGGCTCTGCGGAGGATACCGGCTGCAAGCTGAAATGGCCGGCCTGACTTCGGCCTGCGTCACCGGATGAAACCGGCGCGGCCGGCAGGCTGCTCCGGGTGATCGTGCGTTGCGCTTCCGCTTGCTTCTCGGGCGGAGGCGTTGCGCACT
>CAWGRB010000044.1:0-8827 GCA_963824845.1 uncultured Alphaproteobacteria bacterium | reverse complement strand
CATCGCTGTGTCGAGAAGCCGCACGACGGCGGCGAGGACCGTTTCGCGGGTCAGCTTGCGGCGCTTGAGATCCTGCTCGACCCGGCGCCGAAGCTTGGGCAGCGCCTTTCCGAACTCGACCAGCCCTTCGTACTTGGCGGCGTCCCGCTTCTGGCGGAAATCCGCGTGGTAGCGATACTGCTTGCGGCCGCGCGCATCGACTCCGGTCGCCTGCAAATGGCCGTTGGCATCGGCGCAGAACCACGCCTGCTCGTAGGCCGGGGGAAGCGCGATCGCGTTCAGGCGGTCGATCTCCTCGCGGTCGGTGATGCGAGCGCCGGCGGCGTCGAAATAGGCCCAGTAGGTGCCCATCCGCTTGCGGCTGATCCCCGGCTCGTTGTCGCTGCTGTGCCTCAGCACGACGCGTTGCGCTTCCAACTGGTCATCAGCACGCATAAGCGAGCAGTGAGGGGGCAGGTTCCTGTCGAGCGAGAGAGGAGACGCCATGCCGCGAATTTCCGAATCGAAAATCCTGATCGTCGCCACCGACGGCTTCGAGGAGTGGGAGCTGTTCGGACCTCGCCAGCTTCTGACCGAGCGCGGCGCCGAGGTGGTGCTCGCCTCGCCGAAGCTCGATCCGATCCAGGCGACCGTTCACGACGATCCCGGCAAGACGATCCGCCCCGACCTCACTGTCGACCAGGCCAGTGCCGACGATTTCGATGCGCTGATCCTCCCCGGCGGAGTGCGCAATCCCGACCAGCTGCGGACCAATCCCGATGTCATTGCGCTCATCCAGGCCTTCGACCGGCAGGGCAAACCGGTGGCGGCGATCTGCCATGGACCGTGGCTGCTGGTCGAAGCGGACCTCGTGCGCGACCGCAAGGTGACCAGCTGGCCGTCGATCCGGACAGACCTCAGGAATGCCGGCGGCACTGTCGTCGACGAGCCCGCGGTCACCGACGGCAATATCGTCACCAGCCGCAATCCGAACGACGTCGAGGCCTTCACCAATGCCGTGATCGATCTCGTCGAGGATGCGCCGGCCGTGACCCAACTCAGGAACCACGTCCCCGCCTAACCGGCTGGCAAGGATTGGCTGCTACGCATGCAGCCATGACGACGAGCCAGGCGCAGCGAATTGAGCAGGTTGTGGATGTGGCCGCCGCGGCCGTGCTGGCGGCTGCGGCAGGATTTTGCGCTCTTCGGCTGTCGTGGCAGCTGGGCAGCGCTGCAGCGTTGGCGGGCCTCTGCCTTGTTGGAAGCTTCGTCCTGCTGCGATCGGTTGGCCCGACCAGCGGCCGCTTTCGAATCAGTGACTTTGCCATCGCGGACGTCCCGGCGCCGCCCGAAGAGCTCCTCCTCACCGACGCCGACCGAGTGCCCGAAGAAGCACCAGCCCGTCCAGACGAACTCCTGCTCGATGACGTGCTTGCCCGGCTCGGCCCGGATTCGCGGGTGGTGCGCCTGTTCGATCGCGCGGCGATGCCGACTCCCGGCGAGCTTCGCGCAAGGATCGACCGGCATCTCGATGGCGGCCGCGAGTCGGCCGCGGCTCCCGATGCGTCGCAGGCGCTGCATGAGGCTCTCGCCGAGCTTCGCCGCTCCCTTCGTTAGGTCAGTTCTCGATCGTCAGCGCCTCGATGCGAAGCGTGACCGAGCCGTCGGTCTCCGGCTGCGGCCGGCCCTCGCAGGCGATGTCGGCGACCACGTGCCCGCAGATCGCGAATTCGGCATCGCCCAGGCCGGTCGTGATGCGGGATGCAATCTCGCCGGCATCCGCACCTGCAATTCGAAGCGTCAACTGGTGCCGCTCGCCGACGAACGTCAGAGACCGCCACTCAACCGAGGTGAGTTCCGTAAGCAAAATCCTATCGCGGCTGCAGCCGCCGCGCCGGATCAAGCCGCGCAGGAGGCCGGCGGCGGCCGGCGACATTGACAGCCGCATCATTGGGCTCCCTCCAGATAGGCAAGAACGCGCTCGATGGTCTGCGGCCGTGGGTCGCGCCCCCTGCGCAGATCGAACACAAATCGCGGATCTCCAACGACATTGCGTCCGAAGCGGGTTGGAGCCATGTCACTTTCGCGCAAGTATTTTTCTACCGTTCTCAGCAAATGCACCCTGACCGTCCTTATACCGTCCTGCGACTCGGCGGATCATTCCTTCCCAACCGAATTCCTACTTGTCTAGGCAGTTACCTATGGCTAAAGCCGCGTTAATGACCACGGACCCGCGTTTTGTGCTGGAACGGCTGTGTGCCGAGCGGGGGGAGGACTTTGCCGGATTGTCCCGGATGCTCGGACGCAATCCCGCCTACATTCAGCAGTTCGTCCGCCGCGGCGTCCCCAAGCGTCTGAAGGAGGAGGAGCGGCGCAAGCTGGCGCGCTACTTCTCAGTGCCGGAAGCGATTCTCGGCGGACCCGAGGAGCAGCCCGGCCGGATCTCCGGCCTTGTCAGCGTCAACCGGCACGCGGTCGCGGTCTCCGCCGGGCCCGGAACGCTGGTCAGTGGCGAGCTCGGTCGCCCCTATCTGGCGTTCGATGAGCGCTGGCTGAAATCGCTCACCCCGACGCCGTCGGAGCGGCTGTCGGTCGTTCGGGTCGAAGGCGATTCGATGGCGCCGACGCTCAATCCCGGCGACGACATCATGATTGATCTCGACGATTGCGGCGAGCGGCTCCGCGACGGCATTTACGTGCTTCGCGCGGAGGATGCGCTGGTGGTCAAGCGGCTGGCGCTCAATCCGATCGGACGGCGGGTCACGGTGCAGTCGGACAATCCGGCTTATCCGGACTGGCCCGACTGCAGTCTCGAAACCATCAATTGCATCGGCCGGGTGATCTGGACCGGCCGGCGCATCGTCTGACGTTCAGCGGGTCCGGTCGACGAGCCAGATCAGGACGGCAAGCGCGATGCCGATCGCGGTGCCGATGAGAACTCCTGCCATCGGGTTCTGGATCGCGAGCCCGTACACGAACCCCGCGAGGATGAAGATGGCGAGGAGGCATCCGCCCGCCTGCGTTGTCCGTCGTGGCATGCGAGCGCCCATGGCAGACGGCGATGCCGGGCGAAAGGCGCTGATTGATGGTCAACGCGGCGTTGACGCTGATTGTGGTCAGTCCCGCAACCGCTGCCGGTTATGGGGGGCCATGCACGCCGTTTTCATTCCCGACCGGGAAGCCTTGTCCGACGCTTCCGAGCTCATGCGCACCTACGGCGAGGATGCCGCAGCCGAAGCCGCCGCGCGTGCTGCGCGGTCGCGCGACGAGGGCAATGTCATGCGCTTTTGCCACTGGCGGCAGATCGAGCGGGTGATTGCGACGCTCAGCACCGAGGACGTACTCGGCACAATTCACTAACGGCGCCGAATCCCAACGCGATTTTAGGGCTGCCCAAGTCCGCCTTCATACTGGCGCCATTCAGGGGTGCTGTTTAAGGCCATGTCCCGATGAGCGGGTGGGAACGAGCGCGGTGCTCCGCGCGGCTGCTGTGCACGGCTGCGCTTGGCGCCATTGTGGCGGCGCCGGCGCTCGCCCAGGCGCAAGCTCCGGCTCGGCAACAGCCGCCGCAGCCCGCGCCGTCGCCGCAGCCGACAGAGCTCGATCCTTCGGCCCCGCTCGATCCGATGCCGGACCTCGGCGTGGATTGGCCCGACCTCAATGCTTCACCATCGTCTTCGACGGTCGCGCCGGCAGCCAGGCCAGCCGCTCGGAACTGCCTCGACCAGCCGCTACACATTGACCATCGACGGGCTGGAAGCGATCGGTGATGCTGAGGATCTGCTGACCGCTTTCCGCCAGCAATCCGCGCTCGAAGCGGACCGCAAGGACCCGGCCAACGCCGCGCAGATCGACCGCCGCTCGCGCGCCGACGCCGACCTCCTCGAGCAGCTGCTGCGCAGCCAGGGCTATTACGATGCCGACGTCGAGCCGCAGACGCGGGTCGTCGGCGGTACCGTCGAAGTCACGCTCGAAGCGGCGCCCGGCCAGCAATACCGCTTCGCATCGGTCGACTTGCCGGGGCTCGACGCGGCGGGCGCGGATGCGGCGAGGCTTCGCCAGGTGTTTGCGGTCAAGGCCGGCGATCCTGTCATCGCCACCGATGTCATCGCCGCCGGCGTTGCGCTCAAGACAGCTCTTGGGCGCGAGGGCTTTGCCGAAGCGACAATCGGCGACCAGGATATCGCCGTCGATCACCGCACCCATCTCGCCAGCCTGACTCTGCCGGTGAGCCCCGGGCCGGTCGCCCGCTTCGGCGCGATCCGGGTCACAGGCCGGCCGCCGTTCAGCGCCGCTCATGTCTGGACCATCGCCAGGTTCAAGCGGGGCGACCGCTTCGACCGGGCGCAGATCGAAGACCTCCGCCGGGCACTGATCGCGACGACTTTGGTCGCGGTTGCCGATATTCAGGTTGTTCCGGTCGACGGCGGCAGGACCGTCGACCTCGCCGTGCGCCTGCAGCCGGCGCCGAGCCACACGATCGCTGGATCGGTCGGCTACGACACCGGGCAGGGCGCGACCGTCGAGGGCAGCTGGCAGGCGCGCAACTTCCTCAATCCCGAAGGAGCGCTGACCCTCCGCGGCGTTCTCGGCACCAGCGAGCAGCTCGCAGCGGTCGAGTTCCGGCGCAGCAATTTCGGACGCCGCGACCAGGTCCTCGACCTGCAGGCGCTCGCATCGCACCAGAAGTTCGACGCCTACGAAGCCCGCACCGTCATGCTTTCGAGCGACATCGAGCGGCAGAGCAACTTCATCTGGCAGAAGATGTGGACGTGGAGCTACGGCGCGACGGTCCTCGCGACCGATGAGCGCGGCGTGTTCGATTCCTCGGGCCGGAAGGACACCCGGACCTTTCTGATCGCCGCTTTGCCGCTCAGCCTCGGCTATGACGGAAGCGACAGCCTGCTCGACCCGACGCGCGGCTTCCGGCTCAGCGGCCGGATCAGCCCCGAGCTGTCGGCGCACAGCGGCCAGCTCGCCTATGCGCGCACCCAGATCGATGCCAGCGCTTACCGTCCGATCGCCGACGGCATCGTTGCTGCCGGGCGAATCCGGCTCGGCACGATCATCGGGGCAGGCGTCTACGACATCGCTCCGTCGCGGCGTTTCTATTCGGGTGGTGGCGGGTCGGTGCGGGGCTACGGCTACCAGGACCTCGGGCCAAAGGACATGGACGGCGATCCGATTGGCGGTCGCGGCCTTGCCGAGTTCGCGCTCGAAACCCGCATTCGCCTGAAGCAGCTTGGCGGCAATTTCGGGATCGTCCCGTTCCTCGACGGCGGGTCGCTCAGCACCGAGGCGCTTCCCGACTTCAAGAACTGGCGCTTCGCCGTCGGCCTCGGCGCGCGCTATTACTCGAGCTTCGGGCCAATCCGCATCGATGTCGGCGTCCCGCTCAACCGCCAGAAGGGCGACGGCCCGTTCGCGGTCACCGTCTCCCTCGGCCAGGCCTTCTAGCGCGTGGCGGAGGCCGCAGTCGAAGACGAGGCGCCGCCCCGGGCGCGCCTGCGGCGGGACTGGCCGCGTCGCCTCCTCGACGAGCTGCTCGCGCTGTTCATCGCGCTCCTGATCATCTTCGCCGGCGCCCTGATCCTTCTCGACACGGCGCCGGGGCACCGCTTCATCATCGACCGGATTGCGGCGTTCGAGACGGCGTCGGGTCTCAAGATCCGAATCGGCCGCATCGACGGTTCGATCTTCGGCAAGTCGCAGCTCAGGAACGTCGCCGTCGCCGACGCCCGCGGCACCTTCCTGACCTCGCCCGAGATCGACCTCGACTGGACGCCCGGCGCGTGGCTCGCCAACAAGCTGCACATCGACAGCGTCACGGCCGACCGGGTGAATTGGATCCGGATGCCGAAGCTTCGGCCATCGCTGAAGCACGGGCCGATCCTGCCCGGCTTCGACATCCACGTCGGCGAGCTTGCAGTCCGCCACCTTGTGGTCGGTCCGCAAGTCGCCGGGCGACAATGGCGGGGACGGGTCTCGGGCAAGGCCGACGTGCGTTCCGGGCGCGCGCTGGTCGAACTCGCCGCGTCGCTCGACGGCGGCGACCGGCTCCTGTTCAAGCTCGATGCGCAGCCCGATCGCGACCGCTTCGACCTGGCGGCCCGCGCCGTCTCTCCGGCCAACGGTGTCTTGCCGGTGCTGGCCGGCACTCATCGCGCCATCAATCTCAGCGTCGGCGGCAACGGCAGCTGGACGCGCTGGCGCGGCAAGGCCGATCTCGACCTCTCCGGCCGCCCGACGGCGCGGCTGGCGCTTGGCCTCGACAAGGGACTCTATCGCGTCGCCGGCCAGTGGAAGCCGGCTCAGTTCCTGACCGGCCGGCTGATGCGGCTGACCTCGCCTGTCGTCACGGTGCGCGGATCGGCGACCTTCGTCGACCGGGTCGTCGACGGACAGCTGGTGCTGGCCTCGCCAGCGCTCCGCACGATCGCGAGGGGCGGAGTCGATCTCGCGGGACGCCGCTTCCGCCGAATGCGGGTCGGCGTCGACCTGCTCAAACCCGCCGCGTTGTTCGGCAACATGAGCGGCCGCGGCGTGCGGCTTGCAGCGACTCTCGATGGCCCCTTCGGTACCGCCGATTACTCCTATCGGCTGACCTCGCCGGGCGTGACGTTCGACTCGACCGGTTTCGTCGACGTTCGCGCCGAAGGGCGCGGCAAGCTCTCTCCGTGGCCGATGCGCGTCCCGCTCCGGCTGCAGGCGCGGGCGATCACCGGCGTCGGCGATGTCGCCGGAGCGATCCTCGCCAATGCCAAGCTGGAGGGCTGGCTGGCGATCACGCCCAAGCTGGTGCGCGGGCAGGACCTGCAGCTCACCAGCGCGAAGCTGAACGGCAAGCTTTCGCTGCTCATCGACCTCGTGAACGGCCGCTTCGAAGTGCTCCTCTCCGGCGGAATGACGCGGTACCTGATCCCGGGGCTCGGCATCGTCGACGTGCTGACCGATCTTCGCGTCGTTCCGGACCCGAGCGGCCGCGGCTCGCGCGTGATCGGCACCGGCAAGGCGTGGGTGCGCAGGCTCGACAACGGCTTCTTCCGCGACCTGACGGGCGGTTTGCCTCGCATTGAGACCAACCTCGAGCGCGGGCCCGACGGCATGCTGCGCTTCACCAACCTCCAGCTCTATTCGCCGAAGCTGCGACTCGTCCGGGTCCGGTCAGCGCCTCCGCGACGGCAGCTTCCATATCGTCGCCGCCGGCCGCCAAGCGAAATACGGGCCCCTCGGATGGTCCTCGACGGCGACATCGCCCGCCCGCGCGTCGATCTGCTCCTCGATCGCCCCAACGACGCGCTCGGAATCACCGGCATGCACCTGCTGCTGGCGCCGACCGCGGCCGGCTTCGACTATCGCGCCAGCGGCGGCTCGAAGCTTGGGCCGTTCACCAGCAATGGCCGCATCGTCCTCGCCGGCGGGACGATGATTTCGATCGCCGCGCTCGATGCCGGCGGAGCCCACGCCAGCGGCGACCTGATCTCCTATCCGGGTGGGTTCAGCGGCCGCCTGACGCTCGCCGGCGGAACGCTCGGCGGCACCCTCGACTTCGCGCCGGCCGGCGGAGCGCAGCGCATCGACGCGCACCTCACAGCGAACGACGCGAGCTTCCCGGAGCCTTCGCAGTGCGCACCGGCCGGATCGATGGCAGCATCATCCTCGCCGACGAGCGGACCACCCTCGACGAAGTCGTCGACGCGCGCGGCGTCGACGTCGGCGGCATGACCCTGGCGCGGCTCACCGCCAACGCCAAGCTGGTCAACGGCTCCGGCCAGGTCCGCGCCGCCTTCACCGGCCGCGGCGGCGCCGGCTTTGCGTTCTCGACCATCGCCGACGTCTCGCCCGACATCATTCGCCTGACCGGCAGCGGCCGGGTCGAGAAGCAGCCGCTGGTGCTTCGCCAGGCCGCGGTCCTGACCCGCTCCGGCGACGGCTGGCAGCTGGCGCCGACCAGCATCGGCTTCGGCGGCGGCAGCGCCGTCGTTTCCGGCCGCACCGGCTCCCGGCCCGAAGTGCACGCGCAGGTCGCGGCAATGCCCTTGCAGGTGCTCGACCTCATCTGGCCCGGGCATGGGTCTGTCCGGTTCGGCGAGCGGCCATGTCGATTATGCGTGGCGGGGCAACCGCAGCGGCAGCGTCAATCTCACCGTTCACGGTCTCAGCCGCGCCGGGCTGGTCCTTGCATCCAAGCCGATCGACGTCGGAATCGCCGCAGTCGTCACAGGCGACAAGGCCGCCATCCGTGCCGTCGCGGCCAGCAACGGTGCAATCATCGGGCGCGCCCAGGCGCGCTTCACTCCCATCGGCAACGGCTCGCTCGCGACCGAGCTTCTCAACGCGCCGCTGTTCGCCCAGCTTCGCTACGTCGGCCCCGCCGACACCTTGTGGCGCCTGTCAGGAACCGAGATTGTCGATCTGTCGGGCCCGATCTCCGTCGCCGCGGACATTGGCGGCCGCTGGAGCAACCCCGTAATCCATGGCTCGCTGAAGACCGGCGACGCCCGGCTCGAAAGCGCCGTCACCGGCATGGTCATCGACCACCTCGCCGCGCAGGCGCACTTCTCCGGCCCGCAACTGGTGTTCACCCAGCTCACCGGCCAGACCTCCGGCGGCGGCACGCTCAGCGGCGGGGGCTCCGTCACCTTCGCGAACGGCAAGACCGCGCTGAACCTCGCGTTCAACGCCAGTCAGGCGCTGCTCCTCAACCGCGACGACGTCGCTGCCCGGGTCACGGGCCCGTTGGCGATCCGGTCGAGTGGGCAGGGCGGCACCATCTCGGGCAACCTCCATCTCGACAAGGGCCGGTTCCTGCTCGGCCACGCCAGCAGCGCCGCATCGGTGCCCCAGC
>CAWGRB010000043.1:0-8503 GCA_963824845.1 uncultured Alphaproteobacteria bacterium | reverse complement strand
TCCAAGCTCATGAAGAGGCCGCCGTCGAGAATACCACTCCCCGGGCAAGCGCATCCACTGCCAGAAAAGATACTGATCGTAGAATGCCTGGCTGCGCGCCCATGCAAAGCCATGCTGGTACACCGCGTTTAGCTGTGGCCAACCGATAGGGAAGAAGTGGAGGAAGATCCACAGCGCAAGCCCGCCGTTGTAGCACCAGAACGCAATCCGGCCCGGGCGTTTCGTTGAAGGGCGCACCGGGTCCGGCGCGGTAGCGAAGGCAGAAGTAGATCAGCCCGAGCGCCAGCAGACCAAAGGCACCGAACAGCGAGGTGTGCGCGTGATTGAGCGTAAGGAAGGTGCCGTGCTCATAATAGTTGACCAGCGGTGCGTTGAGGGTGCCGCCGCCGAACACACCGGCACCCACGAAATTCCAGAACGCCGACCGAGGATGTAAAGATAGGCGAGCCCGTAATCGAAGGCTGCGGCGCCCTTGATTAGCCGGTGCTGCGAGATTGCTTCGAGAATCAGCAGCACGAGCGGCAGCACCTCGATGAACGAGAACATGCTCCCGAGCGGCACCCACATGCCGGGCCGCCACCCCAGTAGAGGTGGTGCCCGGTGCCGAGCACGCCTCCCAGGAAATCAGGATGAGCTCAAGATAGACCGATCGCTCAGCGAGCTTGCGCGAGACCAAGCCCGAGCGACATCAACAGATAGGCGCTCATCGCGACTGCGAAGAACTCGAACGACTGCTCGACCCAGAGGTGGACGACCCACCAGCGCCAGAAGTCCGTGATAGTGAACGACTTCTCGATCCCGGTCAGCGGGATCATCCCGAAGATATAGAGAACGGCGACATTGAGGGTGGCAGCCCAGATCAGGTGCTCCAGGCGGATCGCCCGCTCCAGAACTGCCGCGTCGCCTCCACGCACCGTCTCGCGGCTTGGCCATAGGCCCGGAACATAAGGCCGCTCCAGCTTAGCAGCGCCACGAAGAAGCAGATTTGCCAGAAGCGGCCCAGCTGGATGTACGAAAGCCCTGGTTGCCGAACCAGAACCAGCCTTTGTCGATCACGCCCTGATGCCGAGGTAGTCGCCGAGCAGCGCGCCGGCCACGACGAACAAGGAACCCAAAATAGCAGATCGACTAGGAATCCTGGCCCTTGCGCCTCGCGACCGCCGGCAATCGCCGGAGCGAGAAACAGACCGCGCCAATCCACCCGAGCGCCGATCCAGATGATCGGCGCCTGGATATGGAAGCTGCGCAGGAAATTGAACGGCAGGATATAGTTGAGCTGGATGCCGTAGAAGCTCCCGCTCGTAATATGAGTGCGCCATGATCGCGCCGGCGACGCTGGACGCAAGGAACACGAGCGCGACGACGATGAAATATTTGCCGGTCTTGATCTGGCTTGGGGTCAGCGCCCGAAAGCGGCGAGACCGCGTCCATCGGCGCATCGTCGGGCTCGTGAGATAGGCTCGATAGAGCCACAGCACGAAGCCCATCGCGAAGAACGTGAAGCAGAAGCTGATCCAGGTCCACTGGAAGGTGTTCGTGGTTGGGGTGTTGCCGACCGACGGCTCGTAGGGCCAGTTTTCGGTCCAGGACGTGTTCGGATGGGCCGGCCGGCGCGCAACCGTGTGATGGCAGAATAAATGATGAAGTCCGCGGTCTGCTGCCGAAGCGTTGGGTTTAAGCTCTTGGCCGGCACCCAGCCCGCAGACAGGTTGACCGTGTTAAGTTTCGTGGTGAGCTCGCCTTGGACGCCGCGGACCGCCTGCGCGACGGCATCTGGCAGAACAACCGTGGACTGGTCAGGTCGATGCCTTGCAGCTGCTTCTGCATCGTCGCTGTGGCGGCCGCATCGGCTAGTGCAGCGGTGGCGACGTCGCGGACGGCGTAGTCGGCGCAGGGGGCGTCCCGGCGGGGCCTGTAGTAGCGAGCGACTTGTTGCCTGGCGCAATGGTGCCCGGCGGCGTGGCGACAGAGTTGGCGAGGCTCTGCTTGGTAAGCACCCCGAGGCGAACGAGCGTCGAAGCGGTATAGTCCTCCCCGAAATAGGAGCCCATGCCGTAGATGCTGCCGTAATCCATCAGATCGGCTTTTTGGAAGCCGCCCTTGCCGGCGACGATGTCTTCGGCCGACATGATCACATTGCCTGCGCTATCGGTGAACGCCTGTGGATGCGGCGGGGCGTTCTCGTATGTCTTCACCGTTGCCCATCGAGAAGGGCGAAACACAGGATCGCGGTTACCAGCAGCACCCATTTCAAGATGTCGCTGACAGGATCGACCGATGGTCGGCTAAGCTCCGTGTCGTTCACAAGCGGCTCCCCTGTTTGCATTATCAGCGACGTTGCTTCTTATCTGAGCGCAATTTCAAACAGCAAGACCGACGCTCGAACCTCTCGGTCCTGCGGCACCAACCGAAGCTCGCCTTCTCCGCGAGACGTCATCCTACGCACGAGTTCACGGTATCGGCCGGCCATTTCAGTGTGCACGCGCCTCACTCGCGCGTCCTCGGAGCCGAGTGCCGCAATCTGTTCCTCGGTCACTCTACGACGATAGTAGCGTTGGTTGTCCATCATTGACCTCCAGAACACGGAATCGAGCGGTGATTGGGCACTGCTCCGCGCCAATAACTCAGACCCACGATGCGATCGCCACGACAGCGATGCCGAACATCAGAATGAGAAACGGGAGCAACAAAACGAGCGTGGTTGCCTCGCGAGCGCTCGACTGGCCCGGTAGCGGTCATGATGCCTCGGTCGGCAAACTCAGACCAACTCAGCGCCCTCGTGCTGGTTTCTCGCGCTGCAATACGAGGGAATATTGCGGGAACCGCAAAGAAGGCAGCGATGAAAGCGAATATGACTCCGACCACGACAGCCATGTGGCCGCCTCGAAAAGCGAGACCGAGCACGGCGACAAAGCCGGTGAACATCGTCGCCATCGCTATGTAGATAGCAGCTGGGAGTTCGAAGCTCTGATCGCGGCAGGCACGATCCGCAGGCGCGCTTACAATCTCGCCTTGAGCGAGCAGCTGCTCATGTGTTTGGCGACCCGTCATTTACCTCGACTCCACTTCAAGTGCTTGTGCAACCCAAAATGGCGAACCGGACTCGAGCGCTCTATATGTAATGTTCCTTAGCCTGGCTCTCCGCTCTCCGCTGCGAACGCGATCCGCAGCGCTTCGGACAGGCTCTTCACGCCCAACTTGCTCATCAAATTGGCGCGGTGGATCTCGACCGTTCGTGGACTGATGTTGAGTTCGTAGCCGATCGATTTGTTTGGAAGGCCCTTTGCGAGGCCGTCGAGCACTTCACGTTCGCGCGGCGTGAGCAGTTGCAATTTGACCGCCGCTTCGTGCGCTTGCTCGCGATTGGCGGTCGAATGATTCAAGCGAGCAAAGCCCTGTTCGATCGCGCCGAGCAGAACCGCCTTCTGGAATGGCTTCTCGATGAAATCGACTGCTCCGGCTTTCATGGCTCGAACCGCAAGACTGACGTCACCGTGTCCCGTCATGATGATCACCGGCAACGTCACGCCCTTGGCGCTTCAGCGCCCCTTGAGCTTCAAGGCCGTCCATCCCAGGCATACGGATGTCGAGCAGAATGCAACCCGGTTCGAGGTCTGGCGCATCCTTCAACAGCTCGCTGCCGCTCTCGTAGATGCGAACCTGAAAGCCCGACGTTTTGAGGGCGAAGCCGACGGAGCGCCGGATCGCGTCATCATCATCGACCAGGTGAACTAGTCGCCGATCGTCAGTCATGCTTTCGTTTCTCCGCTTGGGAGCGTGAAATGGAATGCCGTGCCGCCATTCGACCGCTGCTCGAACCAGATCCGCCCGCCGTGTGCTTCTACGATTGTTCGGCAGATCGATAGGCCGATGCCCATGCCGTTTTTCTTCGATGTGACGAACGGTTGGAAGAGTTGCGGCGCGACCGCCTCGTTGATGCCGGAACCCGTATCCTCGATGGTGACGCGAACCAGATCGTCCGCCTCGCGGCTGGTGCGAACTGCGAGGCAACGGACGTTGCTGTCCATCATGGCATCGATTGCGTTGCGGATGAGATTGACGAGGACCTGTTGGATCTGGATTCGGTCTACGAAAACCAGATCGGCACGAGGATCCAGCGACAGCTGAACGTCAATGCCGTGCTCGCGAGAACCGACGAGGGCGAGCGCATTCGCCTCGTTCATCAGGCGTTGCAGACTTTCGACCCGCCGCTCCATTTCGCCGTTGCTCATAAAGTCGCGCAGCCGTCGGACGATTTGGCCGGCTCGCACGGCCTGCTCTGCTGCTTCGTCGAGCGCTTCTCTGACCATCGCCAAAGTCTCTGCATCTGGGTCGCCCTCAAGAAGATCGCGTGCGCTTTCGCAATAGGTGGCTACGGCCGTGAGCGGCTGATTGAGCTCGTGCGCCAGGGATGAAGCAAGTGTCCCCATCTCGCTGACCCGGCCCACATGCGCGAGTTCCGACTGTAGATCCTGTAGGCGAAGCAGCGTCTGTTGTCGTTCAGTGAGGTCGCGGATGAAGCCCGTGAAGATGCGCCGCTCCCCAAGCCAGGCTTCGCCGACCGAAAGCTCCATTGGGAAGGTGCTCCCGTCGCGGTGCAGCCCCGTAGTGACGCGTCCGATGCCGATGATCTTGCGCTTTCCGGTGGTGAGATAGTTGGTCAGATACTGATCGTGCCGCTCGCGGTCTGGCGAAGGCATCAGCATCTTGACGTTCCGGCCAACGACCTCGTCTTCCCGATAGTCGAACATTTTCTCGGCTGCGGTGCTGAACGAAAGAATGCTGCCCTGTTCATCAATGACGACCATGGCGTCCGGCACGGTGGCGAGGATCGATCGAAGATGGGATTCGGCTTGTGGCCCCTGTTCGGAACTCGGCTGATCCATGTGACGGCTCATAGCAATGCACGAGCGCAAAGGCAGTTTCGTGTTTGGGAGGCCACTTAGGAAAGTTACTTATCCAAAACTCCGGTGCGCTTGGCTACCTACAAAAGCAGGATGGATAAGCATGGGCGCGATATGACCGACGACGAACTCAAACCCAGCTCTGCCGACCTCGCGCGACGGCTGGAGCGGTATCGCCGCAGGGTTGAAGCCGAGGGAAGGCAGCGCTCCCTGCGAGTCATCGATCGTGCAATCGAAGACGTCCAGGATCACGCAGGCGGAGCGCGCTGACGCGCTCGGCTACGCATGAGCAGCCAGCGCGTCTCGACACAATCGGCTTACGGAACATTACGGATATGGGCGTCGACGCGCGGATTCTAATTGCCCCGCAGCAGCGGCCGATCGGATTTCCGCTTGAGTGACAAGGAGTTGAATATGACCGCCCCCTTCATCGACCTTTCGGTTCATCATCAGCCCAAAGGTTTTTCGGATCGCGTAGCCTATGGCTTCACTAAGCTACTCCGCTGGACCGCTGACACCTTCTTTGCCGAGCGCTACGGCCATCGCGCGGTCGTGTTGGAGACTGTCGCTGCGGTTCCTGGAATGGTCGGCGCGACCATCAATCACCTCCACTGCCTGCGTCGCATGTGCGACGACAAAGGGTGGATTCGCACGCTCATGGACGAAGCCGAGAATGAGCGGATGCACCTGATGACCTTCATTGAGATCAGCCAGCCGACGCTGTTCGAACGCGCTGTGATCATCGGGGTCCAGTGGGTCTTCTACTGCTTCTTCTTCGCTCTTTACCTAATCAGTTCGAAGACCGCGCACCGCGTCGTCGGCTATTTCGAGGAAGAGGCGGTCATCAGCTACACGCACTATCTGGCTGAGATCGATGAGGGCCGCTCCGAAAACGTGCCCGCGCCGGACCTAGCGAAACGCTATTGGGGCCTTCCGGCCGATGCCAGGCTCCGCGATGTTGTGCTGGTCGTCCGCGCAGATGAGGCGCACCACCGCGATGTGAACCACAGTTTTGCGAACGAGCTCGGTGGCCTTCCTCAGGGTGCAGTGGCGCCCTGTCCGCAGCACAATGAATTGCAGCCTCAATGGAAGCGCGCCGCGTGACGGGGAGGGGCGGCACGAATCGTCCCGTCCGCCCCAGTCTGCTATACGACGTGAATTGCGGGAGTTTTAGGTGGAACAGCCTGCGCTTGAGATCCTGAACACTAACCGAATCATGACGATCGCGACGGCGCGACCGGACGGATGGCCCCAGGCGACGATTGTCGGCTACGCGAACCAAGGCTTCTGCGTTTATTTTCTGATCTATCGCACCAGCCAGAAGTTCGAAAACATCGCACACGACAACCGCGTGGCGATCACGGTAGCTCGCGAGCCTGGACAGCTGCGCGACATCAAGGCTGTTTATGCGGGTTGCTTGGTCCGCGAAGTCATGGACCTCGCCGAACGCAGCCGTGCGTGGGAGCTTCTGGCGAAGCGGCACCCCAACCTAACCGACCTCGCGCCGCCCGAAATGCGGAGGTCGCGACGATGGCAGCCGACTGCAAGCATCTCTCGGTGCTCGATTACAGTCAGGGCCTCGGCCACACCGAGACGGTGACGATCGATGCGGAGGAGCCGGCCAGGCCATGACAACGTCGTCCGGCATTTCACGCCCATAAGAATCGAGTGACACAAAGGTGTCCGCGTCGTTGAATGCGGTCAGCTCGACGGTCAGGACGCGATGAAACCCAAGCTTTGACAACGCTGAAAGACTACTCCGTGCGCCTCTTCCTCGCCGACGGGCTCGCTGGGATCACAGTCGCGCTCGTCGCGCTGCCTCTCAGCATCGCGATTGCGATTGCCTCGGGGGCAACGCCGGAAGCGGGGCTGGTCACCGCAATCATTGGCGGCTTCCTCATTTCGTTGCTGGGTGGGAGCAAGGTGCAAATCGGCGGTCCAACGGGAGCGTTCATCGTCGTGGTCGCCGGGGTCATCGTCCGGTTTGGCTTCGATGGGCTGCTGCTCGCGACACTGCTCGCCGGCATCATACTTGTCGTGGGGGGCCTCGTAAGTGCCGGCAGGTTCATCTCGCTCGTGCCGGAGCCGGTGATCGAGGGATTCACCGTAGGCATCGCGCTGATCATTGCGGTGAGTCAGCTAAAGGATCTGCTTGGCTTCTCGGCCGCTCAGGTGCCAGCGGATCTCATTCATGGATTGCCTGTTTTATGGGCCGCACGCGGCCAATTGAATGTATGGGCTCTAGCCGTCGGGATATTCGCGATCCTCGGTATCGGCCTTCTTCGCCATCGCATTCCTTGGTTTCCGGTTCGCTGCTTATTGTCGCCGCCGCTTCCGCGGCGGTCGCGTTGGTCCCACTGCCGGTCGACACGATCTATTCTCGCTTCGGAGCCCTTCCCGCCGGATTGCCGCTGCCTCACGTTCCGCGTCTGAGCATTGCGAGGATCAGCGAGCTGTTGCCGTCGGCCTTCTTGATCGCTTTTCTAGCGGCCGTTAAATCGCTCCTCTCCGCCATCGTGGCGGACCGGATGATCGGCGGCAGCCACCGCTCCAATGCCGAGCTCCTGGCTCAAGGCACCGCGAACATTGTCTCGCCCTTGTTCGGAGGACTTCCAGCAACAGGCGCGATCGCAAGGACGGCCACTAACGTCCGCGCTGGAGGGAGCACCCCGGTTGCCGGTATTGTGCACGCTGCTGCGATCCTTCTGATGGTCGTCGCTGCCGCGCCGCTCGCGGGGTATCTCACCATGCCGGCGCTCGCTGGCCTGCTCATCTTGACAGCGTGGCTGATGAGCGAACCGGCACGCTGGTCCGAACGCATGAGTCTCCGTGCGGGCGATCGTGCGCTGTTCTTCATGACCATGATTTTGACAGTAGTTAGCAACCTTACAATCGCGATCGCCGTCGGCACTGGAGCCGGTCTGGGATTGCGCTTGCTCCGTAGGAATGTGGAACCTTCGATGTGGAATCCGGCTGATCGCTCGAAGCTGTGACTAATGCCTGATTCCCACGCAACTCGCAGTCTCACCAGCGTATCGCAGCCGTATCGCAAACGGCACCATTTCGAGGTCGAAACAGCGTTTATGCCGATCGAAAGAGACGCCAAACTGCGAAAAACTACTCCAGTTCGTGCAATCGCACTGCAGAGGTCAGGGGTTCGATTCCCCTCAGCTCCACCAGCCTTTTCAACGACTTAGCTGATGCGATCGGCCGGCTGAGAATTGCTGCCGCAGCCCCCGGTGAACCCGACTAAACCTCTACGTAAATTTTCGCTGATTTTTGCTGCGTCCGGGAGTTATCCGGCTCGTATGGAAAAGGCCGCGTTCGCTCCCGATCCCGGAAGTGCCGGTATTGGAGGCAAGCCATGTTCCGTTTCATGATCCCATTGGCCGCGACGGCAGCTTTAGTCGCGGCCGTTCCTGCCGATGCCGCGCAATCCTCTTCTCGTTCAACACCGCGACGCGGCTGTCGGCCCGACAGCGGCGGGAAGCGGAACCTTCACGACGTCAAATACCGCGATGACCGTGGCCGGCCCTACGCGTTCCAGATCTTCTCCATCTTGGGAACGGTCAACGGCCTTGCGATCGTCGCACCGACCG
>CAWGRB010000042.1:0-36345 GCA_963824845.1 uncultured Alphaproteobacteria bacterium | reverse complement strand
CGGGCGAAGGCGGCCTCGAGGCCCAGGCCCGCCTCGACGCAAACCAGCATCAGGTCGAGCGCGTCGGGAAACGCGTTGATCAGCTCGCTGCTGCCGGCGGTCGGCCTTGCGCGCGAATGAAAATGTTGGGCAGGTAAAGCCCCATCGCCGCCGCGATCACCAGCGTGAGATAGAGCTTGAGCATGCTCGGGCTCGAGCCGTCAGCCAGAAAGAGAGCAGAACACGAGCACCGGCAAGCCGATCACCAGCACCAGCCGCACGAGCGTGTAAACGCGCGGCGCGTAGGGCGCCGTATAGCCCGCCGCGATCAGCTTCTGGCGAAGCGCCTCGTCCTTGGTGTCGACGAGGCTGAGCCCGCGACTTCTCGATCGAATTGACGAGCTTGAGCCAGGCGCTCTCGACCCGTTCGGCGCGCAGCGACCCAAGCGTCTGCGCCGCGGCCGCCGACGCGTGCCGTCCTCGAGCCAGCGCGGCGCCGCGTCAGCTGCCGACGGCGACCGCCTGCGCGACGAAGATAGGCCGCCGCCGCGACGCACCGCGAACAGCAGCGACCAGCAGGACCAGGCGAAGAACGGCATTTTCGGCGACGAGCTCAAGCATGGCTCAGACCTTCAAATCCACCATCTTGCGGATGGTGAAAAAGCCGATGAGGTAGAGGACGATCAGGAACGCGAAGCCCGGGACGAACCAGGGATCGTTGGCGACATCGAGGAAGAAGCGCGGGTTGAACAGGAACAGCATGACGAACGTGAAGATCGGCAGGATCGGTCAGCATCATCGCCGTCATCCGGCCTTCGCTCGACAGCGCGCGCACCTTCATCATCATCGAGTGACGCTCGCGGATCACCTGCGACAGATTCTCGAGGATTTCGGCGAGATTGCCGCCGGTCTCGCTCTGAACCGACAGCGAGACGACGAACATCCGCATGTCGTCGAGGTCCCACCGCTCGGCCATGCTCTGAAGCGCATCGCGAAGCTCGGCGCCGTAGGTCACTTCGTCGACGGCAATCCCGAACTGCGATCCGATCGGATCCGGCATCTCGACCGTCAGCAGGTCGAGCGCCGCGGCGATCGGATGGCCGGCGCGAAGGCCGCGAACGAACACGTCGAGCGCGACCGGAAACTGCTCCTGCATCTTCTTGCGCGTGCGGGTCGCCTTGAAGTTCAGCACCATCAGCGGCAAGCAGCGCGCCGAGCACGCACCGCAAAGGTCGCGCTGATGACGATCCGGCCGAAGCTGATCGCCGATGCCCCACCAGGCGGCCATGAGCAGCAGCAGCACGAAGAAGATCGCCGAGCGGCGCGACGCAAGATGATCAGCATCAGCCGCGGCGGTCGGCATCGTCACCTGCGCCTGCATCAGCATCCGCTCGAGCTTGCGCGCCGAGCCTGTCGATGAACGGCGGCAGCCCTTCCGGAATCGCCGAACGCCGTCCGGCGCAGCAGGTTCATCGCTTCGCCGTGGCTCGCGGCCGCGGCCGATCATCTTCAGGCGAAGGTTGATCGCCTTGCCCTCCGGCGCGGTTGCTCGCGAACCAGCGGACGAGCACTTCGGCGGCGAGCACGACCGCGCCGAAGACGCAGACGAGGATCGAGCGCTCGGATCCAGGTCGGGTTCATGCGTCGAACTTCGCGTCGGGCCGGAACAGGTCGGCCGAAAGGTGATGCCGTGCGCCATGACCTGGTCGAGGAAGCGCGGCCGGATGCCGGTCGCTTCGAACCGGCCCTGGACCATGCCCGTCGGCGCTGACGCCGGTCTGCCGGAAGCGGAAGATCTCCTGCATCGTGATCACCTCGCCTTCCATGCCGGTGAGCTCCGACACGCTGATCGAGCTTGCGCCGGCCGTCGGCCAGCCGCGCGACCTGGATGACGACGTTGATCGCCGAGGCGATCTGCGCGCGCGCCGAGCGCGCCGGGATGTCGATCCCGCTCATGCCGATCATCTGCTCGACGCGGGACAGCGCATCGCGCGGCGTAGTTGGCGTGGACGGTGGTCATCGAGCCGTCGTGGCCGGTGTTCATCGCCTGCAGCATGTCGAACGCTTCGCCGGCGCGGACCTCGCCGACGATGATCCGGTCGGGCCGCATGCGCAGCGCGTTCTTGACCAGGTCGCGCTGGGCGATCTCGCCCTTGCCCTCGATGTTCGGCGGCCGCGTTTCGAGCCGGACGACATGCTCCTGCTGGAGCTGAAGCTCGGCCGAATCCTCGATCGTCACGATCCGCTCGCGGTCGTCGATGAAGGCCGACATCGCGTTGAGCAGCGTCGTCTTGCCCGAGCCGGTGCCGCCGGAGATCAGGACGTTGCGCCGCGAGCCGACGATCGCCTTCAAGCACTTCGGCGACCTGCGGCGGGAATGCTGCCGATCTCGATCAGCCGGTCCATGCTGATCGGCACCCGCGCGAATTTGCGGATCGACAGCAGCGAGCCGTCGAGCGCCAGCGGCGGGACGACCGCGTTGACGCGGCTTCCGTCGGCGAGGCGCGCATCGACCATCGGCGAGGATTCGTCGATCCGCCGGCCGACCGCCGAGACGATCTTCTGGATGATCCGCAGCAGGTGCCGTCTCGTCCTTGAACCGGACCGGGCTCGGCTCGAGCACGCCGTAGCGCTCGACGAACACGCTGTCGTGGCCGTTGACCAGGATGTCGGTGATCGTCGGATCCTTGAGCAGCGGCTCGAGCGGCCCGAGGCCGAGCAGCTCGTCGAGCACGTCGCCGACCAGCTGCTTGCGCTCGGCATGGTTGAGCGCGTGGTTCTGCTTGGCGAGCTCCTCGGCGACGATGTCGCCGACTTCGGCCTCGATCTGCTCGCGCGACATCTGGTCGAGCGCCTGCAGGTTGATGAGGTCGAGCAGCCGCTGGTGAAGCTCGACCTTCAGCTCGGTATGCTTGTCGCGCTTGGCGAACGCGCCGGCGTCGCCGACCGTGACGAGCCGGTGCTCCTCGAGCGGCGCGCTGCCGCGCTGCTCGTCAGTCGTCGGCCGGCTCGGCCGGTTTGCGGATCTGCCACATGCTCTACCGCTCCAATCCCAGCGCCGCCGCAATCCCGGCGTCGAGCATGTCGAGATCCTTGCCAAGCGCGCGTCTTGCGCTTGATCTCCTCGATCGGGACGCCGCGATCGATCGCCGCGCGCATCAGCGGGAAATCGTTGGCGACGGTGTAGGCGACGTCGCGGCCGAGCGCCTTGCGCGACGTCGGCCAGGCCGATCGTCCGCGCCATGCGCCTTTTCGAAGCGGTTGACGACGACGCGGACGTCGAGCGTCGCCGAGGTCCTGCGATTCGAGCAGGTCGCAGCTGCCGCCGCGCGCGGTTGAGGCCGGCGACGGTCAGCTCGGTGACCAGCAGCACGAGGTCCGACCGCGCGACCAGCGACAGCGACCAGTTCGTCCAGTTGGTCGGCAGGTCGACGAACACGGTTCCGAACTCGCGCGTCGCGAGGTCGACGATCTCGCAGCACATGTTCGCTCGGCATGCCCTCGAGCGGCATCATCTCGGGCGGCGCGGCGATGACCTTGAGCCCGCTCGCGTGGTCGGTCGTGGTCGCGCGCAGCAAGTCGCCGTCGAGCCGCGTCCCGGCTTCGAGCAGATCGAGCAGCGACAGCTTCGGCCGCAGCCCGAGCTGGAACGCGACGTCGCCGAACTGCACGTCGAGGTCGATCAGGCAGGCTTCGCGGCCGCGCGCCGCTTCGTGCTGCGCGAAGCGGATCGCGAGCTGGCGTGCATCAGCGCCGTCGCGCCGACCCCGCCGACGCTCTTGATGACGGTGACCAGCTTGGCCTTGTCGGCCTGCCGCAGCTTCGCGACGCTTGCGGATCTCGTCGCGGAGCGGCGCGAGCGAGGTTTCGAGATCATCGATGCTGAGCGGCAACGGCACGACGTCGTGCGCGCCGGCGCGGACCAGCGACCGCACCAGCGCCAGCGGCGGATCGTAGGCAGCGGCGATGAGCGGCGTGTCGGTCGGCCTGCGCGAGCTTCTGGAATCGCTTGATCGAGGCCGGCGTGTCGGGGTCGACCTGGACGACCGCGGCGGCGGCGCTCGACAGTTCCTCCGGATCGATCCAGTCGGTCACCGGCGCGATGCTGAGGTGCAGCGGGAAGCCCGCGACGCGCGCGCCGACCAGCGCCGCCGCAGTCCCCTTCGACCCCGCTGAGATACAGCTGAACGCCAAGCTCCCGCTTGCTGGCCTGCCAGTTCGCGCGCGGTTTCGTTGGGGGTGATGACACTCATCTCCTGGGGCCTACGTCGACACGCTTCCAGTGAGATCTTCGGCCGTTAGGGTGGTCGAAAAGCTCGGCATGGGCAACGTTGCGAAAAAGGAATGAGGTGATCGGTGTGAAGGTTAGGCCCTGGAGCTTCACCGTCACAAGCGGGGCGATGTCGCTGCCATTGGGGTCGCCGGCGAAGCCAAGGCCGGATCCGCGATACTCCACAACGACATTCGCGTCGGTCACCTGCGGCAGCATGGCTTTCATCCGCTTGGCTATCGCGTCCCATCCGTCAGTGTTGATCGGCGTCAGCGTGAGACCGGAACAAGAAGGACACGTGCAACTCACGGTCGTACTTGCCTTGGTGCAGGTAACTGTCGCCAGAGCCGCAGCCGGAATGACGTCTCCCTGCGTCAGAACAACTCCATTGACGCTAGTGCCGACGAAACTTTGCTGTGCGACACCGCCGGGGATCATGTCCGTGACCACCGCTACTCGCGCGCCTTCCTGCGTGGCTTTCTCAGCTTCGTTGTACGTCCAGAGCCAGCGTCCCCCATCGATGATCCCGAACAAGAGGATCATCAGCAGAGGCAGGACGAGCGCAAACTCTGCGGCGCTCGCTGCGGCGTGATCATCAAAGAGGCGGCGGATCGACTTCATATCCCGGTTACCGAGGCCTGCTGCGACGCGTTCAGCGAATAGCCTGCGCCAGTGAAGCCGAAGGTCGAGAGCACATTCCTATATGGAACGCGGGCCGTGACGATCACGACGGGCGCCGCATTTGCTGTTCCGACGAGGTTGCCAGCGTAGATACCGCTCATGCCAGTCGTACCGGCCGTGTCGGTGCAGGTCATCTGAACCGTGAAGGTCGTAGCGGCGTCGTCCCAGTTAGGCAGCAGGTCGCCATCGTTGGTGTCGAGCGACCCCTTACGAACGATCAGCTTGGTGTCGTCGCTCACGCTCTGCGGAACGTCGGCAGCGGTTCCGCTGCAGCCGCTGTAATTCGAGAACGCTTGTCGTGCTGCGTAACGAGCGCCGTCCCGCACACCTTTCACGAGGACGTGCTCGTCGAGAAAATAATTTCCGAGCTCGACGGAGCCCATCATGAGGACGAGCAGGAGCGGCATTACGAGCGCCATCTCCGCTGCGGCGGACGCGCGAACATCCCGAGCGAAGTGACGCAGCTGCATCATCGGATCAGATACGGCACATCGCGCCGTACAACCTGCGCCGTCGCATCCGTGTGCACGGTCGTTAAGCCGATCAATTCAACATAGACGTTCTTGTCCGAAAACATCGCCCGCGAAGCGACCGGCATAACCAGAAAAACATCCATCCAGGCGGCAACAGGTACATCGCTGCTGTGACCATGAACTCCGAGCGCGTGACAATTGAGCACTGCGATCGCCATGACGCGCCGATCTGCCTGACTGGTGCTCTGACTGACGCCGGGGTGGCCTGTCGCGGGCACTCCAAAGGCGTAGTCATTGCCGGTGTCCTTCTGCGCGACACCCACGCCCTTTCCGGCCACATTCGGATGCGCCATTTCCCACAGGTAGACTTGATATCGAGTTGCGTTGCTGCTCAGACCAGTCTGGCCTTGCCAGGTCGAGGCATCCCAACCGTAGTTTACCCGAAAAAACGCGTTTCTGTCCCATTTGCCGTCGCCAGCGATACCGCAAGCACCAGCGCCCGAAGTCATATGGCACTCGTCCGGGGGGTAGCCCATGATCGTTGGGTCTTGCGACTTGTCGGTAGGCAAGTCTGCCACGGCGCTTGTGCAGACTTGTTCTTGCCGCTGCCCGTGCAACTTTGAGGCAGTTGGTAAGGTTTGCTCGCTTCGTGACCAGCTTGCATTATTCTTGCAGGATGTCGGGTTTGATCCCCTTGTCCCGCACACGAGATCTTTTCGTGTAACCACGGATGGGGAGCACGTTCCGCCGTCCTGCTCAGGGCAGGTCTGATTTCCGTTCGCATAGACATCAAAGCGCGTATTCAACGCGTTTAGCACGGACGTGCTCATTCCCGTTTTGGTCGTGACCCCCGTCGCTGGTTGGCAGTCGCCGGGAACCGAGTTGTACCCGAGCTGTTCGGCTAGGTTGCTCGCACCTGGTCCATTGTTGGACTGGAGCCAGCCGAAATTCCCTGGAACGGTCGCATCGCCTGTGACCAGCTTTAGGCCGGCCCCTTCAGTCGGCGTATAGGCGAGGTTTTCATTCGTGTTCGAGGATGACTCCGATGGATTGCAGACCATTACCGGCGGCGTCTTGCAAATCGCATGGCCAACGGATGCTACGGCTTCGGCACCAATCTGACCCGAGTTCAGCGCGCCGACGATCGGTGTTAGAGCGAAGTATGCAGTCCGTCCGGCGACGTTGACCTTGACGACGTTTGCCGCCGCGTCGCTCGAAGTTTCACTGCCAAAGCTATCGCTGGATTGATCGTAACCAGTGTAGAATGTGAAGCTTAGATTTCCAACGTTCGTCCCGTTGCCATCGTTGGCGAACAGCGTCTCGTTCGCGATCAGGCTCTGAGCGGCCGCTTCTGCGCGCGCAATTGCACCGGTTTGCCCATCCAATTGGGTCGCCGCGGCGAGCGCCGCGTGATCCGCTGCATTCTGCAGTTCCGTGTCCATCGCCGCCATTCGCGCATAATCGAAGGCGATGCCTCCGGCCGCGATCAGGCCGACCAGAGATAGCGCGACGATCGGCGCGACGGCGCCGTCAGTGCGCTCCCATAACCGCTGAACTACGCGCCGCATGCCTGCACATTCCTATTGGGTCGAGCCCGAGCTGCCGCTCCCGGACGTCGAGGAAATGGTCTCGACCTGCTTCACGCTATCGGTCCGGTAGCGCTTGACCGCCGCCTGCGCCTTGGCGCCATTGCCGCCAGGCTGGGCGCCCGCGGCCGGATAGACCGGGTCCGGATTGATGATCTGCGCGGCGGCGTCGTACTTGACCGTCTCGCCTAGGCCCGGATCCTCCTCGCCGATATGCTTGGTGTAGCCGGTCCGGCAGCCGCAGGTCAGAAGCATCGCCGCGGCGATCAGAGTAAGCTTAGAGGACATGCCCATAGTCCTTCTCGAAACCTGAAGGGGTGCTCTGCGCCATTCCGCCACCGGCCGGAGCCGGCAAAGGCGGCGGCGGTGGCGGCGGAAGCACGACTGCAGGCGCCGCGGGACGCTCGATGCCCGACGGCGGCATCGCGCTGTCCTGGCGGCCGTTGAGCAGCAGGTCCGCCTCGTTCGGCGGCTTCACGCGATCGGTCGGCACCTGCAGGGTCCCGGCGCGGACCGGCCGCACCAGCCGCGGAGTGACGATGATCACCAGCTCCGTCTCCTGGTGCTGGAATCCGGTCGAGCGGAACAATGCCCCGATGATCGGCAGGTTGCCGAGCAGCGGCACTTGCCGGATGGTGTCCTGGAAGTCCCTGCGCAGCAGCCCGGCAAGCGCGAAGCTCTCGCCGTCGCGAAGCTCGACCACGGTCTTGGCGCGCCGCGTCTGCAGGCCCGGGATGGTCAGGTTGTTGATGGTGATCGACGCCGACGGGTCGATCGAGCTGACCTCGGGCGCCACCACCAGGTTGATCACCCCGTCGGCAAGCACCGTCGGAGTGAACGACAGGCTGACTCCGAACGGCTTCCATTCGACCGAGATCGCGCTTGAGCCGTTGCTTCCGCCGGCACCCGCGCCGCCGCCGCCGCCGCTCTGCACGACCGGCACCGGGAATTCGCCGCCGGCAAGGAAGCTCGCGGTCTCACCCGACAGCGCGGTCAGCGTCGGCTCGGCCAGCGTGTTGACGTCGCCCTTGGTCTCGAGCGCGTCGAACGCCGACCAGAAATTGAGGCCGCCGATCCCGAACTTGCGAGTCAGCACCGCCGCCGTATCGGCGATCGAGCCAAGGCCCAGCCGGCCATTGCCGAACGGTGTCACTCCGGTGACGTCCGCCGGTGGTCGTGTCGCCTCCCGGCGTCAGCGACGCGCCGCCGCCGATCACGCCGGCGAAGTTCGTCCCGTTGTCGCCGCCGAAGCGGAAGCCGAGCTGCTTGAGCGCCGACCGCTTCACTTCGGAGAAGCGCACTTCCAGCATCACCTGCTGCGACGACCCGATGCGACAGCAGGTTGACCACCTTGCCCGGTGCATAGGTCTCGGCGATCTGCACCGCGCGGTCGGCATCGACCGAGCTCGGCACCACGCCCTCGAGGACGATGGAATCGTTGGACATGCGCGCGGCGATGTCGTCACCGACCATCAGCTCCGACAGCTGCCGCTTGAGCGTGATGACGTCCGGCCCGACCACCACGTCGACCACCGCGATCAGGTGGTTCGACCGGTCGTAGAGCGTCAGGCTGGTCGTCCCGCTCTTCTTGCCGAGCACATAGACCGATGTGTCGCTGAGCGGCAGCACGTCGGCGATGTCGGGGTTGCCGATCAGCGCCTTGGCGTAGGGCCGGTCGGCCCTCAGCACCTGGCTCTTGTTGACGGGCACGTCGAGCTCGCCCGCGTGGATCCCCTCGGCGAGGCTGACCTGCGCAAGCGCCGGCTGAGCCACGAACCCGGCGGCAACGACCGCCCCGATCACGCTGGCGCGGCGCACGGCCGTCCAACGCAGCGACGCACGCATGCGCCCCGAACTCAAACCGGCCATTATCCCCCCACCTGGTACGAGTTGCTTGTCGTCCCCCGATACACTTCGACGTTTTTGCCGGTGTCGACCGGCGCAGCATGTGCAACGCCCTCGCGAGCCGGGGCCCGGCGAACGGTTGCGCGCGGCGCCGGGTGCGGAGCGCTGATCAGCGCCGCGGTGCGCGTCATTGCCCCCGACATGGCGCCGCCGAGCGCGCCGAAGCCGCCGACCGCCGCCGGCGCCGGATAGCGCGCGCCGCCATAGAGATTGTAGCGAAGGTCGTTGAGGCTGACCGTCTCGACGACCGGATTGTCCTGCTCGCCGGGCTTGCGCAGCACCAGGCTCAGCGTCCCCGCCTCCTGCGCCAGCGCCAGCTTCTGGGCGTCGATCGGACTCACCTGCAAGGTTGCGGTGCGGGCGACCTTGGGCGTCCCGTCCGGGTTCTTCGACTGCTGGTCGAGCGCCATCACCCGGACGTTCTGCAGAAGCACGTCGGTGACCTGCTGCCCGGCGTCGTTGCCGCGCGGCGATCTGCCGGGTGATCAGCACGTCGACGCTGTCGTTCGGCTGGACGAAGCCGGCGACGCCCGACACGTCGTTGATGCGGACGGTCGCGGCGCGCATGCCCGTCGGGCAGCAGCGACGCGATCGAGGCGCCCTGGCCGGCGCCGGAAATCTTGGTTGTGAGGATCGGCTCGTTGACGCCGATCGGCATCAGCGCGAAGCGCTTGCTGGCCCGCCGGAAGCAACTGCGCGGCGGTCGTGAACGACCCGGCCGGAATGCTGCGATTGGGGAAGTCGACATAGCGGACCTTGTCCGGCGTAATGTCGTTGCCATAGTCCATCGGCACGGCTGCGACCGCGATCTTGGTCGTCCCGCCAAGCGCCGCCTGGTTCTGCTTTCCGTTGAGATAGACGTTCGCGATATAAACCGCGACCAGTCCGAGTACGAGCGCCACCCCGAGCGCGATCCACGATTGCCGTGTCAACATACTGCGCCACCCCCGCGGCGAGATTAGTTTAACTCAAATTCGAGTCTCGCGTAAGCGCTTGTTTAACACTCGAGTCAGTTGCTGCGGCGAATTCGCAACACTGACCGGAAACAGGGGGCCGCCACCGAAGTGACGGCCCCGATACTCCAGAGCCGTCGAGCTCTTAGCTGCAGGTCGTGCATCGGCTGCGGCCCGCGTTGATGCAGTTCGCAGCGTTCGTTCATCGCACCCGCAATCGACCCTGCCGAGCGTCACCGCCGCAAGGGCGATCGCCGCGCCGACGATGGCGAGGATCAGCGCATATTCGGCGGCCGAGGCACCGGCCTCGTCGCGCAGCATGTTGATGAAAGTCTTCATGTATTTCCTTCCCTCTGAATTCCCGCGCCGTTGCCGGCGCGAGCTGCCGCTTCGCAATTTCGGAGAAAGGAAGACCCCCCGGCCGCTGCCCATTGGAACCGAATGGATGAGGCAGCCGCCGCGCCCCCGAGCGCTTAGCTGCCATCAGGGCTGACTCTGCCGTTAACGAGCAAGTCAACCAAGCAAATTAAACGAAAGTTAACCACGATCTCGGAGGTGTGTGACGATAACGTTTTGATATCGCTGGAAATTGTTATCCACAGGGACGCAAATCCCGTCTGCGGATTTAACCTTCCACGTCCCGTTTCCGGACGAATTGTCGGCTCCGGGACACAGTTCGCGCGCCGGACAAGCGGCGGTTTTCGTTACGCTTTTGCTACGAAAAACGAATCAGTCGCGCACGGCAACTGAAAGTCCGCTCAGGCGGGCACCCGGTGCCGGAAGGTGACGTTCACCCGCTTCGACAGCAGCAGGTACGGCAGCCACAAGGCGGCGCTGATCAGCACCTTCTTCACATTGCCCTCGAGCATCGACTGCAAGCGCGGTCGGCGACCGCCGGCGGCAGCGGCCCCGCCGCAACGACCAGCTTGGCCGTCAGCAACTGCATCGCCAGGTCGCCCATCCAGATCGCGGCGAGCAGCCGCGGGAACAGCGGCACCCGCCGCAGCGCGGCGACGAACGCGATCATGTAGAGGCTTCCGAACACCACGACGTCGAACGTCATCGCGAAGTGGAGCGCCGACAGCCAGCTCGGCGCCGACAGCAGGGATCGGCGGCATCGCCGTGAAATACTCGGCCGCGCGCACCGGAACGTTGAGCATCGTGCCGACCATCAGGGAGACCATGATTCCGGTCGTGCCGTAGAGCGGGGCGCGCTGCGCCTCGAACGCGTGTCAGCGTCCGCCACTTGCCGGCGCGGGCAAGGCGTGTCGCCGGCTGCGGCTGCAGATGCCCGTCCTTGAACCAGCGCAGCGCCAGCAGTGTCGACGCGAACGGAGCGACGACGACAAGCATATAGGACGCGAAAGTGGCAACCGGCGCCCCGCCGGTCGGCGGCGGACTGAAATAGATCCTCGCCGCGGCGATCAGCCCCGCGACGACCAGCCAGAACTGCAGGATTCGGTCGAGCCGGCCTTCCAGCGATACAAGCAGCGTCGCCGAGCGCGCCCGCATCTTGTCACTATATCGCTCTAGCATCGGGTGGCTCGCTCCTCGCTTGCCGGCTTATCGACGCCACCCCTTGCAATATGGTAAATGCGGTCCTGCGCTCTGCGGTTCCACGCGAACGAACATCGCGACGCGCGGGATGTGGAGTGTCCTTCTGCGAACAGCCGCGCAACACGCCTTGTCGTTCATTTACTCCGCGTTCATTCTCACCGGATCGGGTGAGGGGAATCGCGTTGGCGAGCATCGTGCTTCAGCGTCTGCGATCGGGCGTCGAGACATCATCACCATTCGATCCACGCAGCCGCTGGCTCTATCTCATTATGGCCGCAGAGTTCGTCATCGGCGCGCCAATTTTCCTGCTCATGGGCTTTTCGCTCCATCTAGACCCCCGCCCCGCGATCGGAGCGGCAGCGCTGATCGTCGGATGTTGGCTGCTGCGCTACGTCGGCCACCGGCGGCTCGCTGGCGGCGTCGAGGTGGTCGTCCTGGCCTTCTTCTACGGCCTGCCAACACTGCTCATAATCTTTCCTCTGCTGGCAATCAGTGCACCTCTGGCAGATGCGTGGCTCGCAAGAGCGGATCAGCTACTCGGCTTTGATTGGTTTGCATTCATCGCATTTTTCAAAGCGCGGCCATTCTCAATGAGCCTCATGGTGTGGGTGTATCGGGCGCTATTCTGGCAGACGCTCATCCTCCTGCCGATCTTGTGGCTCGGGGGGCATGAACGTCGCTGCTGGGTTTTAGTCACTGCGAGCCGTAGTGGCGACAGCTATCACTATCGCCATCTACCCGCTCGCCCCCGCTGATGCCGCTTTCGTTCATAACGGCGTCATGACGCGCAGCCTTCCCACTGAGCGTCGATATTCCCTGGACTACCAGCCCCGTCGTTCGGTCGATCAAAGCCGGTGCGCGGGTCATTTCGCCGCTAGCTTGAAAGGCATCGTCACCTTCCCGAGCTTCCACACCGCCGCCGCGTCCTGATGGCTTGGGCCGCTTGGGTCGTTAGGCCGATCATCGCTATCCCGCGCTCGCGCTAAACGCACTGATGATCGTCTCCTGCATAGTGGTCGGCGCCCACTACGTTGTCGATCTCATCGTCGGAGGGGCGATTGGGGCTGTGTCTGCAGTCAGTTCTCGCTTCCTGGATGGTCGCTGCAGATACTCCGGTGCTACGGGGCAGCGACATCTAAGCGGCCCAAGCACACGGACGCCGGATTTTTTCGTCAAGTGCAACGATCAGCCAAAGATTGGGGGTGTTTCTGAAAGCTGATGTTGCGGCCTCGAACGCGGAGGACGGCCAGCCTCGTTCGCCGGGCCTGTTCGCGCGAGACTTCGCGCCGCGGGAAATTGCGGCCCATTTCCTCTTCATCGCCGTCGTCCTCGGAATCCCGCTTCGGCTTTGCGATCTCTCCGCTCGCCTTCCGCGACGGCGACGTCAGCTGGCAGATCGCGGCGGGCCGCTGGATCATCGCTCACGGCCGCATTCCCACCTCCGATCCATTCTCCTTCACGGTCGCGGGTCATCCGTGGGTGGCGATGGAGTGGCTGTCGCGAGATCGTTTACGCGACGGCCTACAGGCTCGCCGGCTGGGGCGGAGAAGCGGCCACCGTCGCCGCGCGCTTGATCGCGCTCAACGCCCTCGTCTTCTTCTATCTGCAGCGGCGCGTATCCGTTGTCGTCGCTTCGGCGTCATTGCTGCTGCTGGAAATCGTGCTGGCGCCTTCGTCCTCGCCCGGCCGCACCTCCTCGCCTGGCCGCTGCTCGCCGGATGGACGATCGTCCTGCTGCGCGCCGCCGAGAAAGGACGCCCGCCGTCGCTGTGGTGGACCCTGCTGCTGGTCGTGTGGACCAACGCCCACGCAAGCTTCCCGCTCGCCCTTCCGATCGCCGGCGCCATCGGCCTCGATTCCGCCATCGAGGCGCGCTGGACCAATTTCCGGCAATGGCTGGTCTTCGGCATCGTCAGCGCGCTCGCGCTCTTGCTCAACGCCAATGGTGCTCGCCGGGCTGCTGCAGCCGTTCAAGACGGCGTCGCTGACGATGCTGCCGCTGATTGGTGAGTGGCATCCAAGTTCGACCGGCAACACGCCCGAATTCTTCGCGGTCCTGCTGCTGGGCCTCGGCGGCATCCTGTGGACGGGCATTCGCGTGCCGATCGGCCGGCTCCTGCTCCTGCTGGTCCTGCTCGGCCTCGCCTTCCAGCACGTGCGCCATCAGGCGACTTTCGTGATCGTCGCTGTCCTCGTCGATCCCGCCCTTGCTCAATTCGAGGCCGAGCGCCGCGAAGGTGCCGAAATGGCTCCTGCTCGGCTGCGTTCCGATGCTGGCCTATGCCCTGCTCGCGCCGATGACTCCGCCGGAAGGCCGCGCTAATCCCCGCTCCCTGATCGCCGCGGTTCCCGCCGGCCTCGGAGCCAGCCGGTCTTCAACGAATATTCGTTCGGAGGCCCGCTGATCCTTGCCGGCATCAAGCCGTATATCGACGGCCGAGCCGAAATCTACGGCGACGCTTTCGTCAAGAATTACGAGACAATCATCCATGGCGACCTGCCGGCGTTCAACCGCGAAGTGCAACGCTACGACATCCGCTGGACGATGCTGCCCCACGACAGCAACTCGCTGATCGACGCGCTCGAGGCGTCCGGCAAATGGCGACGGATCTATTCGGACAAAGTCGGCGTGATCGACGTCAGGCTGCAGCCTCCGCAACCGCAAACCCGGGGCGCTGTCCGCCAGCAACCCTAGCGGCACTGTCCTACAGCCCCGTCCTTGTGCTCCAACCCTACTGAGCGTCGATTCGGCCCCTCGAGTTGATGCCGCGAGGGTGACAAAGTGGAGGAAGTGGAAGGACCCCCCTATTCATCCAGTGGCGCGCCGGACCGCGTGACTTTAGTGACCTTAAGCGGCCAGCTTCACCCCGCCGATCCGGTCAGCACCGCGCGCAGCGTGTCGTCGAACTGCTGGAGCTTCGCGCCCTGGAGGTGACCCGGGCCGAGTCCATCTTGACGCCCATCGGGTTGATCGGGCGTCCGCCCTTCAGCACCTCGAAATGGACGTGGGGCCCGGTCGACAGGCCGCTCGACCCGACATAGCCGATGACCTCGCCCTCGCGGACCAGCTCGCCGGGCGCGGCGGCGATGCGGCTCATGTGGCCGTAGAGGGTCTCGAGGCCGCTGGCGTGGGCGATCTCGACCGCCCGGCCGTAGCCTCCCCGCCAGCCGGCCGAGACCACTCGCCCGTCCGCCGCGGCGACGATCGGCGATCCCCAGGCGGCGCCGAGGTCGACCCCGGCGTGGAACCGCTCGTAGCCGAGGATCGGGTGGAAGCGCTCGCCGAAGCCCGAGGTGACCCGCCCGGCGACCGGCAGGCGCATGTCGCTCTGGCCCTCGCCGCCGACTCCGTCGGCGTTGACCCAGATGACCTGCTTGCCGTCGGTCCACTTGAGAAGCTCGACATCCGCCCGGGCGACCCGGTCGAGCCCGACATACAGCAGCCGCCCGAACGTCCCGTCGGGGGCTTCTCGACCACGAGGTCGAAGCGGTCGTCGACGCTGAGCCCGTCGGCAAGGTGAATGGCCCGGGCCAGAACCCCGACATATTCCCGGCCCTGCAGCTGCGGCACGCCGGCGGCTTCCAGCGATTGGGTCAGGTCGGGTCCGACCCGGCCGCGTAAAGCGGCGGGTATCGAGCTCCGCCGCAGGCTTCGGGGCTGCCGCAGCCGTGAGCGGAGCCGCACCCCGGACGACTGCCGGGACCGGCACCGGTGCGGCCACCGGCGCGCTGCCCGTCGGCAAGGCGACCGCAGCAGTGACCGCAATGACCGCGACCACCGCTCCGCCGATGACGAGCGGAAGCAGCGCCGGCCGAGTTGCAGCGGCGCGCACGATGGCGGTCTTCGCGGGTGCGAAGTCCTGCGTCGAAATTGCTTCACGGCCGTTTGCCCCCCATGGCTCGGCTCGGTTCCGCGGCGATTTTCCTATGTTTACCCGGTCGCCGTCAAGCCGTGTTTAACGGCTAAGCTCAACGACCGCCCCGATTTGGCCCTTGGCGGAGCGCGGGGAGCGCCCTATGGCGCGGCCATGGCTGTTCTTGTCACCGGAGCTGCGGGGTTCATTGGCGCAGCGACGTCCGCGCGCTTCCTGGAGCGCGGCGACGCCGTGGTCGGCATCGACAACCTCAACGATTATTACGACCCCGCTCTAAAGCGCGCCCGGATCGAGGCGCTGCAGGGCGACTTCGGCGCCGACCGCTTCCGCTTCGAGCAATGTCGACTTCGCGGACGCCGGCGCGCTGAGAGAGCTCGCCGGGCCGATCGAGTTCGACCGCATCGTCCATCTCGGCGCGCAGGCCGGCGTTCGCTACAGCCTCGAGAACCCCGCCGCTTATGTCCAGTCGAACCTCGTCGGCCATTGCAACCTGCTCGAGTCGCCCGGGCCCGCGGATCGAGCCACCTCGTCTATGCGTCGTCCTCGTCGGTCTATGGCGGCAATAAGAGCATTCCCTTCCGGGTTGAGGACCGCGTCGACCACCCGCTGTCGCTCTACGCCGCGACGAAGAAGGCGGATGAGCTGCTCAGCGAATCCTACGCCAGCCTCTATCGGCTGCCGATGACGGGCCTGCGCTTCTTCACCGTTTACGGGCCATGGGGACGCCCGGACATGGCGATGTGGATCTTCACCAAGGCGCTGCTCGAGGACCGCCCCCTGCCCCTTTTCAACGGCGGCGAGATGCGGCGCGACTTCACCTATATTGACGACATCGTCCGCGGCGTCGTTGCCTGCCTTGACGGTCCGCCGCTCGACGATGGAGCGCTAAAGGCCGGCGGCAGCACCGCGCCGCACGCTCTGTACAATATTGGCAACAGCCGCAGCGAAGATCTCATGCGCCTCATCGAGCTTCTGGAGGGGGCGACCGGGCGCAAGGCACTCTCGATCCTCAGCCGATGCAGCCGGGCGACGTAAAGGATACGTTCGCCGACATCAGCGCGATCGAGCGCGACCATGGCTTCACCCAGTGACCACCATCGAGGAGGGCGTGCCAAAGTTCGTGGCCTGGTACCGCGACTATCACGGCCTCTGAATGAGCTTGCCGCCGGTCCTCTCCGGCTTTCGGCTGCCGGTCATCGCGGCGCCGATGTTCATCGTCTCGACGCCGGAACTGGTGATCGCACAATGCACGCCCGGGTCGTCGGAAGCTTTCCAGCTCTGAATGCGCGCCGGCGAGCCAGCTCGACGAATGGCTGCACGAGATCGGAGGCGCTCGCCGCCTGGGATCGCGAGCACCCGGACCGCCCGGCCGCCCCCTTCGCGGTCAACCAGATCGTTCACCGCTCCAACGACCGCTTCGAGCCGACCTTGCGATCTGCGAGAAGCGGAAGGTGCCGATCGTCATCACCTCGCTCGGCGCGCGCCCGGAGCTCAACGAGGCGGTCCATGGCTGGGGCGGGATCACGCTGCACGACGTCATCGACGACCGCTTTGCGCGCAAGGCGATCGACAAGGGCGCCGACGGCCTTATCGCCGTTGCTGCGGGCGCCGGCGGGCACGCCGGGCGCTGGTCGCCGTTCGCGCTGATCCAGGAAATCCGCGCCTGGTTCGACGGTCCCCTGATCCTGTCAGGAGCGATCGCGACCGGCGTCCGCCGTTCTCGCCGCGCAGGCCGCGGGCGCCGACCTCGCCTATGTCGGCTCTCCCTTCATCGCGACCGAGGAAGCCAACGCGCCCGCCGGCTACAAGCAGGCGATCGTCGACAGCGGCGCCGCCGACATCGTCTACACCGATCTCTTCACCGGCGTTCACGGCAATTATCTGCGGTCGTCGATCGCCGCCGCCGGTCTCGACCCCGATAATCTCGGCCGGCATCGACCCCGCGGCGATGAAGTTCGGCTCGGACGGCTCATCGCGAGCCAAGGCGTGGCGGGACATCTGGGGTTCCGGCCAGGGTATCGGCGCGATCGACCGCATTCGACCCGCGGCAGAGTTCATCGACCTGCTGGCACGGCAATATGCGGCCGCCAAGCGCGTCTGAGGCGCCTCTAGAAGCCTGCCCGCCGCTCAGGCCGCGCTCCAGCCGACCCATCAGGGCCCGCGCCGGACTTGCAGCACCGCCTCCGGCTCGAAGCTGCCTTCGTCGATCCGCTGACCCGCGCATAGAGATCGGCGCTGGCGCGGATCAGCCGCCGCGCGCCGTCGGGAAGCTGCTCGACGACCACCGGATCGCTGTCCTGGGCATTGCCGAGCCGACGTTCCGGGCGCCGGCCGCGCGGATACTCGATCTCGCCCGACTTGATCGCGCGCTGGGTCAGCAGCCAGGCGACGATGTGCATCACCCGGGTCGTCACCTTCAGGGATTCGCAGGCAAAGCCGACCCGCGCGAACGGATTGAGCGTCGGACCGCTCCTCGCGGCCGGCATCGTCGAAATAGGACCGCGCTTCGTCGGCGAGGACCATCGCTTCGGTATAGAGCGAGTCGATCAGTCGCGAGGTGATCCGCACTTGCGGCGGAGGCAGGTCCGAGTCGTCCATCACCATCCGACAGTGCCACCGTTACCTGCCCTTGGAAACGCCCGAAGCGCGTTCCGGCAAGCGACCGGCTCCTGTCCCGCAGGGGGACAGGGCGGCACGCTCATGCGATGATGTCCGGAATGCTGGCGTCGAGGCCCAGCTGGATTTGGTCCTTGATCAGCAGCTTGCGCTTCTTGAGCCGGGCGACTTCGAGCTCGTCGGCCCAAACTCGGCGCTCAGCGCTGGATCTCTTCGTCGAGCCGGCGGTGCTCGGCCTTCAGCGCTTCGAGACTCAGTTGCGGCTCGTCGTCGTTCATCGAGCGTTCCTAGCCGATTGAGGCGGGAAGCCGAAGCGCGGCAATTACGACGGGCGGCCCGGCCGCGGACCGAGCCGTGACATGGCTCAAGACAAACCGCCCATTTGTGGTTTATTGGCGCCGTCGTCAATCGCATCCGCGAAAGGAATGGCATCCATGGAAAAGGCCGCCGTCGAGGAAATCGAATCGAAGCACCGGCGCTCCATGCCCTGATCGAAGAAGAAGAGCATCGCGCTCATCCCGACGAAGACCTTCTCCACCGCCTCAAGAAAGAAAAACTGAGACTGAAGGACGAGCTGGCGAACCACGTCACGCACTAGCCGCCGCCGCCGCTCGTGGCGGCTGAGCACGGGGCTCGAGTGCGACTTGATCGGAATCCCAGTCGCGATCGGCAGCCTCCGCCACTCCGGTCAGTCGTCGCGCGACACTCGTTCGATGCGCTCGTGGCGCTCCTGCGCCTCAAGCGTCATCGTCGCGATCGGACGCGCTTCCAGGCGGCCAGCGAAATCGGTTCGCCGGTCACTTCGCAATAGCCGTACTCGCCTTCGTAGAGGCGGCGAATGGCGCTATCGATCTTGGCGATCAGCTTGCGCTGACGGTCGCGGGTGCGAAGTTCGATTCCCCAATCGGTTTCGCTCGACGCGCGGTCGGCGATGTCGGGCTCGCGAAGCGAGTCGACCTGGAGCTGGGCCATGGTCTGGCGCGACTTTTCGATGATCGCTTCCTTCCATGCTCTGAGCTTGCGGAGGAAATAGGCGCGGTGCGGCGCGCACATGAATTCCTCACTCGTCGGACGGGCGATAGCCGTCCGCAAGAATGATCCTGTCGAAAGGTTCGAAGTCTTCGCCGCCGTAAAGGTCGACTAATGCTGTCGCCATACATTCCTCCCCGCACCCAGCTCCGCATATCGCGGAGCCCCCATAACGCCCGCCGCCGCTGCGGCCGGGCCACCGGTGCAGCCGGAGGCGATTAGCCGTGTCTTTCCCGGGACTTAGAACCAGGAAAGTCGGTCATCCCCAACCGCGGCCTATAGTTGCGACGGCGGTGCGGAACAAGAATTGTCGAAGCCGCGCCAACAAATCGCCAAGCTGTTGCGAATATGGCGCAATCGGCAGGCGTGCAGCCCTCCGTCGCGGTCGCTCCCGACGGCGCGCATGGAAACTCATCCGGTGGACGCTACAAACAGTTCGCGGCCGCAACCCCACAGGGCACGGCCGCGCAATCCCTTCAGAGTTGGCGCTTACTTCCCGCGTTCGCCGGCGGCTTCCGGGGGCGGCGCCGGGCTGTTGACGGCCGAGGCCAGCCAGGTCGAGGTCGCGTTGCAGCTGCTGGTCAGGGTCAGCGGCTGGCCGGCCTGGAACGGAGCTGCATAGGGCCAGCATTCCTGCGCCGCGCCGCTTGTCAGGCACAGGTGCCCGGCTGGCGTGGTCCAGGTGCCGCTCACCGTATTGCCGGCCGGGGTCATGATCCGCGCGGTTCCGCCCTGGTCGAGGTAGACCGTGTTGGTGACACCGTTCGTCGTGACCTGGATGGGCTGGCCAGAGATCTCGGCACCGGGAGTCCAGGCCTGCGCCATCGCGGTTCCCGTAAGCGTGGCGGCGAGCGTCAATCCAGCGGCAGCACGCGCGACGAGCGAGATCTTCATGACGCCAATTCCCTTACAGTCGGTCGAATAACGAGGCGCCCTACGCCGGGCTGATGGTGTGGTGCTTGTTCTTGACGAGGAAATAGACCAGCGCGCCGGCGGCGAGAGCGCCAAGCGCCAGGAACAGCGGCGACACGGCATAGCCGGCGGGCGCGGCGACGACGGGAGCCGGAGCCATCGGCGGCGGAGCCACTTCCGCGACCGGTGGCGGGGCGTCCATGGCGGGAAGCACGCAGCCGCCGGCTGGGGCGGCAACCGCACCCTGGGCAGCAGCGGCCGAAGCGCCGCAAAGCGCTGCCGCCGGAGCCCCGGCGGTGAGGCCGGTCAGCGCTGCCCACGGGCTGATCTGGGGCGCAGCGGCCGCGGCCGGCGCTGCAACTGCAGCCGTCGAGCTGACGAACATGGAGCCGGCAATGATTGTCGCCACCAACCTGTTCAAACGCACACTGGCCATGCCAATTCTCCCGGTGCAGCAGGGTCGACGCCCAGCTGTCTCCATATTCGAGCCGAACGCTTAGTCCAAAATGGAGTTGCTTGTCACGGGCCTCGCAGCAACATTTAACGCGGTCGCGGTATTCCGCGCATGTTCATCGCCTCGAGGGCGCGGGAACCCATGACATTGCCGGCCGGCGAATAGCGGCACACCAGATAGTCGTAGTGCGCCGACGACCGCTCCGCACAGCCGACGCGGATGCTGCCCGGCCAGATCATCTGGGTATAGTGGCCGACGTCGTCCCAATTGCCGGTCTTGCTGACTTGGGGGAAAGCGCCGGCGTGGAACATGCGGCCCTCGTCGGCCCACGCCCCGACCATTTCGCCGAGGCTGAAGGCGCCGTGCGTGCCCATCCAGAGGTTCTCGCCCTGCCCGGGCCGTTCGGCCCGCGGCGAATGCGCCCAGCGGCCGGTCTTCGCCAATTCCTCGCATAGCTGTTCGCGGCGGCCGCGAGGGAGCTGTCCCAGGTGATCGGCGCCACGCCGACAGCTTCGCGGACGTCATTGTGGAGCGCGACCAAGCGCATTCCGAACAGCGCCGAGGCCGAAGCCGAAGCCGCGGCGCGCGGTGCGGCGATCGGGCGATCGGAAGCGCTCGGGGCGGGAGTTGGAAGGACCGACGCCGTTGCTGACGGGGCTGCCGGCACCAGTGCCGCAATCGCCGGCACGGGTTTTGCCGGCACGGCTGCCGCCAACGCCGGCGCCGGGAGCGCCGGGACCGAGGCCGTCCGGGTGGGCGCGCACGAGGCGATCGCGAAGGTTGCACAGCAAATTGCAGCGCCGTTCAGCAAGGTACGCACGGGCTCGGATCTCCTCTCGTCGAGGATCGCCTTGCCAAGACAGGGTTAAATTTTGGTGTGCGGCTGCGAGCCCCTCAGGCCGCTCGAGCAGATGCCGATCGCTGTTCGCGGAGCCACGCCTGGAGCATCAGCACCGCCCAGATGCCGAGTCGAATGGCGCCTGCCGGACAAATGATCGGCCCAGCGCCGCCGCACGATCGCCGGATCGAGCAGTCCTTCGGCAGCCAGTGACGACGGGCTCAGCAAGTCTTCGACCCATGGGCGAAGCGGGCCCTTGATCCACTCGCCGACCGGAATTCCGAAACCGGCTTTCGGGCGGTCGAACAAGGCGCGCGGCGCTTCACGATAGAGCAGTTCGCGCAGGATCTGCTTGCCCTTCCGCCGCGCACCTTCAGCGACAGCGGGATTGCGCGCGGCGAGCTCGGCCACGCGGTGGTCGAGGAACGGGACGCGGGTCTCGAGGCTCACCGCCATCGAGGCGCGGTCCACCTTGCACAGATATCGTCCGGCAGATAGGCACCGCGTCGCAGTACATCATCCGCACCGTGTCCGGCGCCGCCGGCCGACATCGAGGTCGAACGCGATCGACGGTCCCTCGCCGCCGATCGCACGGGCGACGGCTCGAAGCTCCATTCGTCGAGGAAGCTGCGATAGACGTCGTCGAAACCGCGCGCGCCGCGGCGACGCGCAAGCGCCTTCTGCATCTTGCCTCCGAAATGCGGCTGGCGCCGCCGGGCAGAGCTCGCAGCGCCGACTCCAGAATTGCGACGGAAGCCGGCTCGAGGGCGAACCGGTCGCCGACGCGCACCGGCATCGGGCACGCCGCTGAAGCTGCTGCCACAGGCCGCGGCGCCGCGAAATGGCGGTTGTAGCCGGCGAACAGCTCGTCGCCGCCGTCGCCGGTCAGCGCGACCGTCACCTGCTCGCGGGCGAAGCGGCTGACCAGATAGGTCGGGATTTGCGAGGAATCGGCGAACGGCTCGTCGTACATCGTCGGCAGCAGCGGGATGACGTCGCGGGTCTCGCTCCACCGTGACGATAGTGCTCGTTGTGGACGGTGCCGAGATGCTCCGCCACCGCCTTGGCGTCTTCCGCCTCGTTGAACGCCGCTTCCTCGAAGCCGATCGAGAAGGTGCGCACCGGGATCGACGAATACTTCTGGTAGAGGGCGACGATCGTCGAACTGTCGATCCCGCCCGACAGGAACGCGCCGACCGGCACGTCGGCCATCGCCTGGCCCCGGATCGACTGGCGCCAGAGCTCGTCGAGCTCGTCGAGCGCCTGCGCCTTCGTCATCGATCGGATCGGCGAGTCCCGCCGCACGACGTCGCGATACGACCAGTAGCGCTTCAGCTTCAGCCGCCTGCGGCCGCGCCCTCCGCGGGCGGATCGTCGAGCGGCTGGCGCGCGGCCTCCGCCGTGACTTGAGGATGCAGCCGGGCGGCAGCTTGAAGACGCGCTGGTAGATCGACAACGGCGCCGGAATGTAGGTGCGCGCCGCGAACAGCGCGCAGCGCGCGGCGGTCGATCGCGTTGTCGAACCGGGGATGCGCGCGCAGCGCCTTCAGCTCGGACCCGAACACGAAGTCGCTGCCGGCCCAGCCGTAATAAAGCGGCTTCTCGCCGAACCGGTCGCGGGCGAGGCGTCAGCGGCCGCTCCGCCGGTCCCAAAGCGCAAGCGCGAACATGCCGACGCCGCTGCTCGAGCGCCGGCTCAGCCCCCAAGCGACGATCGCCTGCGAGCAGCACTTCGGTATCGGAATGTCCGCGCCAGCCGCCGGCCGGCGCCGCGCCGCGGTCGAGCTCGCGCCGAAGGTCCTGGTGTTGTAGATCTCGCCGTTGTAGCTCAGCACGCAGCGCCCGTCCGCGGATACCATCGGCTGGTGGCCGCCGGGGTCAGGTCGACGATCGCCAGGCGGCGGTGGCCGAGGCCGATCCCGCCTCCGGGTCGACCCAGCAGCCCGTAGTCGTCGGGCCCGCGATGGACGATCGGCCGCGATCATCCGCTCGACCGAGGCCGCGTCGACGGCGCCGCTGGTCAGCAATCCCGCAATCCCGCACATGCCTTACGCTCAACCCCTCAACGCTCACGATCCGACGCGCTTTGCAGCCCGCCGCTCGTGCAAACGCCGCGAAGCCCGGGAGCGGCGAATATCTGGATCTGATAATCGTCGAAAACAGCAAAACCGACGCGCAATGTTGAGCGTGTGCGGCCCGTGCGGCCGAGTCAGCCGGAATGCGCCCGCGGGCTCTTCGGCATAGCCCTCCGGTCGATCCGGCCGCACATGGAAAAAGCACAGCCCTCGCCATAGGCACCCCGGAATCCTGCCCGACGCGTATCACCGGCCGTCGAGTGCGAGATTGCCAGCCCATCCGCGCGCCCTGCGGCGACATCCGGATCGGGCTCGACGGGTGCTCCCTGACGAAGGCGTCCGGAAGCCCGTCGGCGAACCATAGCCGAAGAACGCCGCTTCCCTCTCCTGCCACAAGACGTGCCCGAACCAATAAACCGTCCCGTCGCGCACGAAGGCGGTCGGATCGAGAAGCCGCGGACTGCCGGGGATGTCGAGTTCAATGGGCTCGCCCAGCGTTGCGTCGGCGAGCGGATAGGCGAGTGGCGGCGACCAGTCTGACACCTCGGGGATGGCGAACCAGCGGCCCTCGGCCTGAACAGTAGCCGGAATTCCTGAAATCGATCCCGTCCGGAGATCACCCGCGCCTCGCCGCCCTCCATCAGCATCAGACGGCCCCGGGCCGAACCGCTGTGCAGCGCTTCCACCACGAGCCTGCCGTCCGGATCGAAGAACGGATCGGCAAGAAAGCGGTAGCCGCGAGGCGTCGCCACCTCCGACCAGGCGGTGCGATCCTGGATGGCGGCCACGACCGACCCGGCGCTCGCTTCGGCCTCGACCGTAGCGACCCGCCACCGCTTCTCCTTGAACAGCCCGTAGCCGAGCCGCGCGATCCACCGGCCCGCCATTGCCGCAAGCAGCCGCAGCACCGTGCCATTGCCCGGCAGCCGGTAATTCCGCCTCTCCCGGCGGCCTCGGCTGCATTCCCGGCGAGCGCGTTCCGGATCGCCGTCCCGAGCAGCAGCGGCGACACCGCATAGGCCTGCATCAGCGTCGCGCGGTAGGAATGCGGCGCGACCCTCGTCTCGGCGAACGCAACGATCTTCCGGAATCGAGCGCGTTCGACAGCAGCTGGACGATCTGCCCCATCACCGGCTCGCCGGTGAGCAACTCGTAGAAGCCGGCCGGCCGCCCGCGAAACTGTTCCGGGTTGCCGGCCGGCTTCTACGAGTTGCTCGCCCGCGAGCGGTGATGGGGCGGATCGTCCAGCTGCTGTCGAACGCGCTCGATTCCGGGAAGATCGTTGGGTCTCGCCCGAGACGAGGGTCGCGCCGCATTCCTACCGCGCGACGCTGAGTTCAGGCCTATGCGGTGTCGCCGCTGCTGCTCGGGACGGCGATCCGGAACGCGCTCGCCGGACGGCCGCCGGCGAATTACCGGCTGCCAGGGCAATGGCACGGTGCGCTCTTGGCAATAGCGAGGCCGGTGGATCGCGCGGCTCGGCTACGGCTGTTCAAGGAGAAGCGGTGGCGGGTCGCTACGGTCGAGGCCGAAGGAGCGCGGGTCGGTCGTGGCCGCCATCCAGATCACACCACCTCGCCGCTCCGCTTCTTGCAATTGGTTCCTTCGATCCGGACGGCAGGCTCGTGGTGGAAGCGCTCGCTCAGCCCAGCCCTGTGATGCTGATGGAGGGCGGCGAGGCGCGGGTGATCTCCGGACGGGGCGGCCATTTCAGCTATCCGGCGACCGTTCAGCCGAGGGCCGCTGGTTCGCCATCCCCAGGTGTCAGACTGGTCGCCGCCACTCGCCTATCCGCTCGCCGAGCGCGACGCTGGGCGAGCCCATTGAACTCGACATCCCCGGCAGTCCGCGGCTTCTCGATCCGACCGCCTTCGCTGGGACCGTTTTATCTGTTCGGCAATGTCGCAGGAGAGGGAAGCAGCATTCTTCGGCTGTGGTTCGCCGACGGTCTTCGGGACGCCTTCGTCATGGACACCGTCGAGCCCGATCCGGATCTTGCCGCGGGGCGGCCGGGATGGGCGGCGCACTCGTCGAACTCGACGGCCGGCTCACACGCGTCGGGGCAGGATTTCAGCGGTGCCTAATGGCGAGGGGCTGAGCTTTTTCCACGTGCGGCGGATCGACCGCGAGGGTCAATGCCGAAGAGCCTGCAGGTGCATTCCGGCTGACCGGCGTCCATGCTAGGTCCGCACACGGCTCAACCTTGCGGGCGGGCGAGCCGATTCGAATTACGGCCCTAGCGACAGGTTTTCGGTCATGGCGGGCTGGCGGCGGTTTGCCGAGCGGCGGGCCGCGAGCGGATCGTCGATTGAGGGGTTGAGCGTAAGGCATGTGCGGAATTGCGGGCATTCTGGCGAGCGGCGCCGTCGGCGAGGACTCTCAGTCGTGCGGATGACGCGCCGATCGTCCATCGCGGGCCGGACGATTACGGGGTGCTGGATCGACGCCGAAGCGGGCATCGGCCTCGGCCACCGCCGCCTCGCCATCGTCGATCTGACCGCGGCGGGTCATCAGCCGATGCAATCGGCCGACGGCCGCTTCGTGATCACCTACAACGGCGAGATCTACAACCACCAGCGACCTCCGCGCCGAGCTCGACGCGCGCGGCGCAGTGCGACGCGGCTGGCGCGGGCATTCGGATACCGAGGTGCTGCTGGAGGCGATCGTCGCCTGGGGCGCTCGAGGCCGCGATCGAGCGCTGCGTCGGCATGTTCGCCTTTGCGCTTTGGGACCGGCAGGAGCGCACGCTCACCTGGTTCGCGACCGGTTCGGCGAAAAGCCGCTCTATTACGGCTGGGCCGGACGCGACTTCGTGTTCGGGTCGGAGCTGAAGGCGCTGAGCGCGCATCCCCGGTTCGAGCGCGGGATCAATCGCGCGCGCTGCGGCCTGTTCGCGGCGCGCACCGTCATCCCGGCGCCATTCTCCATCTACCAGCGCGTGTTCAAGCTGCAGCCGGGCTGCATCCTGACGGTCAGCCGCGACGCCGCCAAACCGCTCGGCGATCCTCCGGAAGAGGGCGAGCCGCGACGGCGCTGAAGCTCGAGCGCTACTGGTCCTACCGCGACGTCATCGGTCCGCGGTCTCGACGATCCGATCGAGGATGAAGGCGCGGCACTCGAGGAACTCGAGCAGACCCTGGCGACGGCGATCCGCGGCCAGTCGATGGCCGACGTGCCGGTCGGCGCGTTCCTGTCCGGCGGGATCGACAGCTCGACCATCGTCGGCCTCTATCAGAAATATTCCTCGATTCCCGTGCGCACATTCTCGATCGGCTTCGAGGAGGCCGGCTTCAACGAGGCCGCCTATGCCAAGCGCGTCGCGCGAGCATCTCGGCACCGTCCACAATGAGCGCTTCGTGACCGTCGCCGAGACCCGCGGACGTCATCCCGCTGCTCCCGACCATGTATGACGAGCCGTTTGCCGATTCGTCGCAGATCCCCACCTTTCTGGTCAGCCGCTTCGCGCGCGAGCAGGTGACCGTCGCGCTCACCGGCGACGGCGGGGACGAGCTGTTCGGCGGCTACAACCGCCATGTCCAGGCGCCGCAATTGTGGAGCCAGCTGAAGCGCGTGCCCAAGCCCGTACGGTCGCGGGACCGGTTCGCCGCTCAGCCGGATCCCGTCGCAATTCTGGAGCGGCCTCAGCGGGCTTCTTCCCGGCGAGCGCCAGCCGCACTTCGGAAGCAAGCTGCAGAAGGGCCTGCGGGTCGCCGCCGGCGCGAGCAGCTTCGACGACGTCTATTGCAGCTTCCTCGACGAATGGAGCTTCGAGCCGTCGCCGGCGATCGGCGCGGACGGGGCCGACAATCGCTTCGACCTCGAGCTCGGCCGGCCGGTCCCCGACGCGGTCCGCATGATGTACTGCGATGCCGTGCACCTATCTGCCCGACGATATCCTGACCAAGGTCGACCGCGCGTCGATGGCGGTGAGCCTCGAGACGCGGGTTCCCTTCCTCGATCATCGTGTTGCGGAGCTTGCGGCGCGAATCCCGCTGTCGCTCAAGGTGCGCGGCGGCAAGGGCAAGCAGATCGTCCGCGAACTGCTCTATTCGATGGTGCCGCGCGAGTTGGTCGAGCGCCCGAAAGCGGGTTTCGGAATTCCAGTCGGCGAGTGGATCAAGGGCCCGCTTCGCCCATGGGCCGAAGACTTGCTGAGCCCGTCGTCACTGGCTGCCGAGGGACTGCTCGATCCGGCGATCGTGCGGCGGCGCTGGGCCGATCACTTGTCCGGAAGGCGCCATTCGACTCCGGCACTCTGGGCGGTGCTGATGCTCCAGGCGTGGCTCCGCGAACAGCGATCGGCATCTGCTCGAGCGGCCTGAGGGGCTCGCAGCCGCACACCAAAATTTAACCCTGTCTTGGCAAGGCGATCCTCGACGAGAGGAGATCCGAGCCCGTGCGTACCTTGCTGAACGGCGCTGCAATTTGCTGTGCAACCTTCGCGATCGCCTCGTGCGCGCCCACCCGGACGGCCTCGGTCCCGGCGCTCCCGGCGCCGGCGCTGGCGGCAGCCGTGCCGGCAAAACCCGTGCCGGCGATTGCGGCACCGGTGCCGGCAGCCCCGTCAGCAACGGCGTCGGTCCTTCCAACTCCCGCCCCGAGCGCTTCCGATCGCGCGATCGCCGCACCGCGCGCCGCGGCTTCGGCTTCGGCCTCGGCGCTGTTCGGAATGCGCTTGGTCGCGCTCCACAATGACGTCCGCGAAGCTGTCGGCGTGGCGCCGATCACCTGGGACAGCTCCCTCGCGGCCGCCGCGAACAGCTATGCGGAGGAATTGGCGAAGACCGGCCGCTGGGCGCATTCGCCGCGAGCCGAACGGCCCGGGCAGGGCGAGAACCTCTGGATGGGCACGCACGGCGCCTTCAGCCTCGGCGAGATGGTCGGGGCGTGGGCCGACGAGGGCCGCATGTTCCACGCCGGCGCTTTCCCCCAAGTCAGCAAGACCGGCAATTGGGACGACGTCGGCCACTATACCCAGATGATCTGGCCGGGCAGCATCCGCGTCGGCTGTGCGGAGCGGTCGTCGGCGCACTACGACTATCTGGTGTGCCGCTATTCGCCGGCCGGCAATGTCATGGGTTCCCGCGCCCTCGAGGCGATGAACATGCGGCGGAATACCGCGACCGCGTTAAATGTTGCTGCGAGGCCCGTGACAAGCAACTCCATTTTGGACTAAGCGTTCGGCTCGAATATGGAGACAGCTGGGCGTCGACCCTGCTGCACCGGGAGAATTGGGCATGGCCAGTGTGCGTTTGAACAGGTTGGTGGCGACGATCATTGCCGGCTCCATGTTCGTCAGCTCGACGGCTGCAGTTGCAGCGCCGGCCGCGGCCGCTGCGCCCCAGATCAGCCCGTGGGCAGCGCTGACCGGCCTCACCGCCGGGGCTCCGGCGGCAGCGCTTTGCGGCGCTTCGGCCGCTGCTGCGCAGGGTGCGGTTGCCGCCCCAGCCGGCGGCTGCGTGCTTCCCGCCATGGACGCCCCGCCACCGGTCGCGGAAGTGGCTCCGCCGCCGATGGCTCCGGCTCCCGTCGTCGCCGCGCCCGCCGGCTATGCGGTGTCGCCGCTGTTCCTGGCGCTTGGCGCTCTCGCCGCCGGCGCGCTGGTCTATTTCCTCGTCAAGAACAAGCACCACACCATCAGCCCGGCGTAGGGCGCCTAGTTATTCGACCGACTGTAAGGGAATTGGCGTCATGAAGATCTCGCTCGTCGCGCGTGCTGCCGCTGGATTGACGCTCGCCGCCACGCTTACGGGAACCGCGATGGCGCAGGCCTGGAGTTCCGGTGCCGAGATCTCTGGCCAGCCCATCCAGGTCACGACGAACGGTGTCACCAACACGGTCTACCTCGACCAGGGCGGAACCGCGCGGATCATGACCCCGGCCGGTAATACGGTGAGCGGCACCTGGACCACGCCAGCCGGGCACCTGTGCCTGACAAACGGCGCGGCGCAGGAATGCTGGCCCTATGCAGCTCCGTTCCAGGCCGGCCAGCCGCTGACCCTGACCAGCAGCTGCAACGCGACCTCGACCTGGCTGGCCTCGGCCGTCAACAGCCCGCCGCCGCCCCCGGAAGCCGCCGGCGAACGCGGGAAGTAAGCGCCAGACTCGAAGGGATTGCGCGGCCGTGCCCTGTGGGGTTGCGGCCGCGAACTGTTTGTAGCGTCCACCGGATGAGTTTCCATGCGCGCCGTCGGGAGCGACCGCGACGGAGGGCTGCACGCCTGCCGATTGCGCCATATTCGCAACAGCTTGGCGATTTGTTGGCGGCGGCTTCGACAATCCTTGTTCCCCGCCCCCATGAGACTTATAGGCGCGGTTGGGGATGACCGACTTTCCTGGTTCTAAGTCCCGGGAAAGATACGGCAATCGCCTCCGGCTGCACCGGTGGCCCGGCCGCAGCAGGCGGCGGGCGTTATGGGGGCTCCGCGACATGCGGAGCTGGGTGCGGGGAGGAATGTATGGCGACGGCCTTAGTCGACCTTTACGGCAACGAAGACTTCGAACCTTTCGATCGGATCATCCTTGCGGACGGCTATCGCCCGTCCGACGAGGAAGAATTCATGTGCGCGCGTCACCGCGCCTATTTCCTCCGCAAGCTCAGAGCCTGGAAGGAAGCCATCGTCGAGGAGTTGCGCCAGACCATGGCGCAGCTCCAGGTCGACTTGCTTCGTGAGCCCGATCTCGCCGACCGTGCGTCGAGCGAAACGGATTGGGGAATCGAGCTTCGCACCCGCGACCGGCAGCGCAAGCTGATCGCCAAGATCGATGCCGCCGTTCGCCGTCTGTATGAAGGCGAATACGGCTATTGCGAAGTCACGGGCGAGCCGATCTCGCTGGGACGGCTGGAAGCGCGTCCGATCGCGACGATGACGCTCGAGGCGCAGGAGCAGCACGAGCGCGTCGAGCGGGTGTCGCGCGACGACTGACCGGAGCTGGGTGGTTAGGCTGCCGCATCTCGCGGCGCGGTCTCATGGACTCCGATCAAAGTCGCACTTCGATGGGACCCCGTGCTCAGCCGCTCCTCACGGTTAGCGGCTCGGCGGACGGCTAATGCGTGACGTGGTTCGCCAGCTCGTCCTTCAGTCTCAGTTTCTCTTTCTTGAGGCGGTGGAGAAGGTCTTCGTCGGGGTGAGCGCGATGCTCTTCTTCTTCGATCAGTGAATGAAGCGCCTGGTGCTTCGACTCGATGTCCTCGACGACTGCTTTTTCCATGGATGCCATTCCCTTCGCGGATGCGATTGACGACGCGCGCCACTAAACCACGATTTGGCGATTTTGTCTTGAGCCTTGTCACGGCTCAGCCGCGGCCCGAGTCCGCCCGTCGTAATTGCCGCCGCTTCGGGTTCCCGCCTCAATCGGCTAGGAACGCTCGATGAACGACGACGAACCGCAGCTCAGTCTCGAAGCGCTGAAAGCCGAGCACCGCCGGCTCGACGAAGAGATCCAGGCACTGAGCGCGGAGTTCGGTCCAGACAATCTCGAAGTGGCGCGGCTCAAGAAGCGCAAGCTGCTGATCAAGGACCAGATCCAGCGCGCCCTCGACGCCAGCATCCCCGACATCATCGCATGAGCGTGCCGCCCTGTCCCGCCGCGGGACATGAGCCTGGCCGCCTTGCCGGAACGGCGCTTCGGGCGTTTCCACAGCCAGGCAACGGTGGCACTGTCGGATGGTGATGGACGACTCGGATCTGCCTCCGCCGCAAGTGCGGATTACGTCGCGATTGATCGACTCGCTTTATACCGAGGCGATGATCCTCGCGGACGAGGCCCGGTCCTATTTCGACGATGCCGGCCGCGAGGAGCGGTCCGCGCTGAACCCGTTCGCGCGGGTCGGCTTCGCCTGCGAATCGCTCAAGGTGACGACTCGGGTCATGCACATCGTCGCCTGGCTGCTGACGCAGCGTGCGATCGAGTTAGGCGAGATCGGCTATCCCGACGGACGCCGTCCCGAGCGCCGCCTCGGTCATGCCCAGGACAGCGATCCCGTGGTCGTCGATCAGCTTCCCGACGGCGCCAGGCGCCTGATCCGCGCCAGCGTCGATCTCTATGCGCGTGTGCAGCGGATCGACGAGGGAAGCTTCGAGCCACAGGCGGTGCTCAGCCCGGCGCGCGCCTTGATGGGACGGCTCGAACGCGGACTGAGCGGCGGGCAGGGGTTCTAGAGGCTCCTCAGCCGCTCTTTCGCTGCGGCGTATTGCTGTGCGAGCAGGTCGATTAGCTCTGCAGCGGGGCGGACCCGGTCGATCGCGCCGATGCCCTGGCCGGAACCCCAGATGTCCCGCCAAGCCTTGGCTCGCGAAGAGCCGTCCGAGCCGAACTTCATCGCCGTGGGGTCGATGCCGTCGAGGTTGTCGGGATCGAGACCGGCGGCCGCGATCGACGAGCGCAGGTAATTGCCGTGAACGCCGGTGAAGAGGTTGGTGTAGACGATATCGGCGGCATTGCTGTCGACGATCGCCTGCTTGTAACCGTCGGGTGCGTTGGCTTCCTGCGTCGCGATGAAGGGTGAGCCGACGTAGGCGAGGTCGGCCCCGGCGGCTTGCGCGGCGAGGACCGCGGATCCGGTGGCGATCGCTCCCGACAGGACCAGCGGCCCGTCGAACCAGGCGCGGATTTCCTGGAGCAGGGCGAAGGGCGACCAGCGGCCGGCGTGACCGCCCGCGCCGGCCGCGACCGCAATCAGGCCGTCGGCGCCCTTGTCGATCGCCTTGCGGGCGAAGCGATCGTCGATGACGTCGTGAAGCGTGATTCCGCCCCAGCCATGGACGGCGTCGTTGAGTTCGGGCCGAGCGCCGAGCGAGGTGATGACGATCGGCACCTTGCGCTTTTCGCATGTCGCGAGGTCGTGCTCGATGCGGTCGTTGGAGCGATGGACGATCTGGTTGACGGCGAACGGCGCGGCGGGCCGGCCCGGGTGATCGCGATCCCAGGCGGCGAGCGCCTCCTCGATCTCGTGCAGCCATTCATCCAGCTGGCTCGCCGGACGGGCGTTCAGCGCCGGGAAGCTGCCGACGATGCCCGACGTGCACTGGGCAATCACCAGCTTCGGGGTCGAGACGATGAACATCGGCGCCGCGATCACCGGCACGCGGAGTCCGGACAGACCCGGCGGCAGGCTCATTCAGAGGCCGTGATAGTCGCGGTACCAGCGCACAAACCGGGGCACGCCTTCGTCGATGGTGGTGGTCGGCGCGAAGCCGTGATCCCGCTCGATCGCGCTGATGTCGGCGAAGGTGTCCTTGACGTCCCCCGGCTGCATCGGCCGCGGATCGAGCAGTGCCTTGCGGCCGGTCGCCTGCTCCAGAATCTCGATCAGCCGCATCAGGTCCTCGCTGCGGCTGTTGCCGATATTGTAGAGCGCATGCGGCGCGGTGCTTCCGCCGGCCTTGAGCGAGCCGTCGTCGAGCGGCGGACCGTCGAGGCAGGAGACGACGCCGCGGACGATGTCGTCGATGTAGGTGAAGTCGCGCCTCATCTCGCCGCCATTGTTAACCGGTAGCGGCCGTTCCTCGAACAGCGCCTTGGTGAAAATCCAGGTCGCCATGTCAGGGCGTCCCCACGGTCCGTAGACGGTGAAGAAGCGAAGGCCCGTCATCGGTAGCCGATAGAGGCTCGCGTAGGATTCGCTGAGCAGTTCGTCGGCCTTCTTCGTCGCGGCGTAGAGCGACAGCGGATGGTCGACGCGGTCCTCGACCCGGAACGGAACGCTCTTGTTGCCGCCATAGACCGACGAGGAGGACGCATAGACCAGATGGCTCGAGCCGGCGGGCGCGGGCGAGTTCGAGGATGTTGCAATGGCCGACGAGGTTGGACTGCACGTAGGCGGCCGGGGTTGTCGACACTGTGGCGGACTCCGGCCTGGGCGCCGAGATGGACGATACGGTCGAACTCGATGGGCCCGGCGAACTCTCTAAGCGCGGCGGCGTCCGAGAAGTCGACATTCTCGAAGCGGAAGCGGTCAGGGCCGAAGTCGCCCTGCAGCGCCTCGATCCGCGCGCGCTTTAGAGCGGGGTCGTAGTAATTGTTGAGGTTGTCGATGCCGACCACGGCGTCGCCGCGCTCCAGGAGAGCGCGGGTCGTTGCTGCGCCGATGAACCCCGCAGCACCGGTGACGAGAACAGCCATGACCGCGCCATAGGGCGCTCCCGGCGCTGCCGCCAAGTGGCCAAATCGGGCGGGTCGTTGAGCTTAGCCGTTAAACGCCGCTTGACGGCGACCGGGTAAACATAGGAAAATCGCCGCGGAACCGAGCCGAGCCATCCAAGGGGGCAAACGGCCGTGAACGCAATTTCGACGCAGGGCTTCGCACCCGCGAAGACCGCCATCGTGCGCGCCGCTGCAACTCGGCCGGCGCTGCTTCCGCTCGTCATCGGCGGAGCGGTGGTCGCGGTCATTGCGGTCACTGCTGCGGTCGCCTTGCCGACGGGCAGCGCGCCGGTGGCCGCACCGGTGCCGGTCCCGGCAGTCGTTCGGGGTGCGGCTCCGCTCACGGCTGCGGCGGCCCGAAGCCTGCGGCGGAGCTCGATACCCGCCGCTTCACCGGCCGGGTCGGACCCGACCTCACCCAATCGCTGGAAGCCGCCGGCGTGCCGCAGCTGCAGGGCCGGGAATATGTCGGGGTTCTGGCCCGGGCCATTCACCTTGCCGACGGGCTCAGCGTCGACGACCGCTTCGACCTCGTGGTCGAGAGAGCCCCCGACGGGACGTTCGGGCGGCTGCTGTATGTCGGGCTCGACCGGGTCGCCCGGGCGGATGTCGAGCTTCTCAAGTGGACCGACGGCAAGCAGGTCATCTGGGTCAACGCCGACGGAGTTGGCGGCGAGGGCCAGAGCGACATGCGCCTGCCGGTCGCCGGGCGGGTCACCTCGGGCTTCGGCGAGCGCTTCCACCCGATCCTCGGCTACGAGCGGTTCCACGCCGGTGTCGACCTCGGCGCCGCCTGGGGATCGCCGATCGTCGCCGCGGCGGACGGGCGAGTGGTCTCGGCCGGCTGGCGGGGAGGCTACGGCCGGGCGGTCGAGATCGCCCACGCCAGCGGCCTCGAGACCCTCTACGGCCACATGAGCCGGATCGCCGCCGCGCCCGGCGAGCTGGTCCGCGAGGGCGAGGTCATCGGCTATGTCGGGTCGAGCGGCCTGTCGACCGGACCCCACGTCCATTTCGAGGTGCTGAAGGGCGGACGGCCGATCAACCCGATGGGCGTCAAGCTGAACTCAGGCCCGGGTCACCTTCAGGGCGCGAAGCTCCAGCAGTTCGACGACACGCTGCGCGCGGTGCTGACCGGATCGGCGGGGTGAAGCCGGCCGCTTAAGGTCACTAAAGTTACGCGGTCCGGCGCGTCATTGGATGAATAGGGGGGTCCTTCCACTTCCTCCACTTTGTCACCCTCGCGACATCAATTCGAGGGGCCGACTTGACGCTCAGTAGGGTTGGAGCACAAGGACGGGGCTGTAGGACAGTGCCGCTAGGTTGCTGGCGGACAGCGCCCTCGGTTTGCGGTTGCGGAGGCGGGAGCCTGACGTCGATGACGCCCACTTTGTCCGAATAGATCCGTCGCCATTTGCCGGACGCTTCGAGCGCAGTGGATCAGTGAGTTGCTTTCGTGGGGCAGCATGGTCCAGCGGATGTCCGTAGCGCTTCACCTCGCGGTCGAACGCGGGCATGTCGCCATGGATGATGTTCGTAATTGGTCGACGAAATCGTCGCCATAGATTTCGGCGCGGCCGTCGATGTATGGCTTGATCCCGGCGAGGATCAGCGGACCTCCGAACGAATATTCGTTGAACACCGGCTGGCTTCTGAGGCCGGCGGGAACCGCGGCGATCAGGGAGCGGGGATTGGCGCGGCCTTCCGGCGGAGTCATCGGCGCCAGCAAGGCATAGGCAAGCATCGGAACGCAGCCGAGCAACAGCCACTTTGGCACCTGCACCGCGCTCGGGCTTTGAATTCAACAAGGGCGGGATGACGAGCACCGCGACGATCATGAAAGTCGCCTGGTGGCGCACGTGCTGGAATGCCAGGCCGAGCAGGACCAACAGGAGCAGAAGCCGGCCGATCGGCACGCGAATGCCCGTCCACAGGATTGCGCCGATGCCTAGCAGCAGGACCGCGAAGAATTCCGGCGTGTTGCCGGTCGAACTTGGATGCCACTCACCGATCAGCGGCAGCATCGTCAGCGACGCTGTCCTGAAGGGCTGGAGCAGTCCGGCGAGTCCGTTGGCGTTGAGCAAGAGCGCAAGCGCGCTGACGAGGCCGAAGACCAGCCATTGCCGAAAGTTGGCCCAGCGGCTCTCGATGACGGAATTCCAGCCCGATGGCGCCGGCGATCGGCAGCGCCAGCGGGAAGCTCGCGTGAGCATTGGTCCACACCACCAGCAGGAGGGTCCACCACAGCGACGGCGGCCGGCCCTTCTCGGCGGCGCGCAGCAGAACGATCGTCCATCCGGCGAGCAGCGGCCAGGCGAGTAGGTGCGGGCGGGCGAGCACGAATGGCGCCAGCACCATTTCGAGCATGAGCAACGAGCGGACGACGACGAGAACGGAAACGCGGCGCTGCAGATAGAAGAAAACGAGTGCGTTGAGGACGATTAGTGCGCGCGGCGACGGTGGCCGCCACGTCCGCCGATAGCCGGCGAGTCTGTAGGCCGTCGCGAATACGATCTCGGACAGCCACTCCATCGCGACCCACGGATGACCCGCGACGGTGAACGAGAATGGATCGGACGTGGGAATGTGGGCGTGAGCGATGATCCATCGGCCGGCGGCGATCTGCCAGCTGACATCGCCGTCGCGGAAGGCGAGCGGCGAGATCGCAAAGCCGAGTGGAATCCCGAGTACGACCGCGATGAAGAGCAAATGGGCCGCGATCTCCCCGCGGCGCGAAATCTCGCGCGAACAGGCCCGGGCGAACGAGCCGGCCCGTCCTCCGCTTTCGAGGCGGCAACATCAGCTTTCAGAAACACCCCCACTCTTTGGCTGATCGTTGCACTGACGAAAAAATGCGGCGTCCTTGTGCTTGGGCCGCTTAGATGTCGCTGCCCCGTAGCACCGGAGTATCTGCAGCGACCATCCAGGACGCGAGAACGATTGCAACACCCCCAATCGCCCCTCCAGCAATACGCGAACGGAACCAAAGGCACACG
>CAWGRB010000041.1:0-36772 GCA_963824845.1 uncultured Alphaproteobacteria bacterium | reverse complement strand
TATACACGAAATTAATCCGACCAACGATGTCGCCTGACGCGGCGAGGCCGGACCAGCGGATCAACAGCTTCAGCCGGCGGCCAGCCGTTCGACGACCACGGCGACGGAATGCCGCCATCCCGGCATCGCGTAATCGAATGCCTGCTCGAACTTGCGCAAATCGAGGACGGAGTTCGGCGGGCGCGCGGCCCTGGTCGGCCAGTCGCTGGTGGTGATGGGAAGGATGTCTGCAGAGGGCAGCCACGCGCTTGCGGCATTCGCTCATGACGCATTCGGCGAGGCCGAACCAGCTCGCCTCGCCGGCTGCCGGCGAGATGATAGGTGCCGCCGAGGCCGCGATCGGGATGCGTCGCTCCACGTTGTCAGCCATGCGCAGCAGCCCGTCGGCGAGGTCGAGCGCGGAGGTCGGGCTTCCGCGCTGGTCGTCGACGACGTTCGAGGACATCGCGGGTCCGCGCCGCCGCCATCATCGTCTTGACGAAATTGCTGCCGAACGGGCTGTAGACCCAGGCCGTGCGGACGATCACGATGCTCGCGGGTTCGCCGCGCGAACGCGCTCCTCGCCTTCGAGCTTGCTTCGGCCGTAGACGCCGAGCGGCGTTCGTCGGCGCGTCCTCGCCATACGGCCCCTCCGCCCGGCCGTCGAAAACATAGTCGGTCGAGATCTGGATGACGGCGCGCGTCGACCGCCGGCGGCTGCGGCGCGACTCTCGCCGGCCGCGTCGGCATTGATCCGGAATGCGAGGTCAGGCTCATCCTCGGCCTGGTCGACGGCGGTGTAGGCGGCTGCGTTGATGACCACGTGCGGGCGGTCGCTTCGATAGCATCGGCGGCGCTGCCGGGACGGCCAGATCGAGTTCGCGGCCGGCCGACGGCGACGAGCTTCCGAGGCCGCTCGTCCGTGCGCGCGTTCGGCCAGGCTTCGGGCGAGCTGGCCGCCGCTGCCCGTGACGAGCATCTTCATTCGCCGCGCCGAGCCTGTTCCCGGCATAGCTGCTGCTCGCGGATCGGCCGCCACCACCATTCGTTGTCGAGGTACCAGTCGACGGTCGTCGTCGAGGCCCGCTTTCGAAGCTCTCCTGGCGCGCCAGCCGAGCTCGCGTTCGATCTTGGCGGGTCGATCGCATAGCGGCGGTCGTGGCCGGGGCGGTCGGCGACGAAGGTGATCAGGTCGCGGTAGCTGCTGCCGCCGGCGCAGCGGCGCCTTCGCGTCGAGCATGTCGCAGATCGTCTCGACGACGTCGAGGTTGGTGCGCTCGCGAGCGGCCGCCGACGTTGTAGCTCTCGCCGACCTCGCCGCTCGTAGCCACCAGCTCGAGCGCCCGGGCGTGGTCGTCGACGTACAGCCAGTCGCGGACATTCGCGCCCTCGCCGTAGACCGGCAGCGGCTTGCCCTCGAGCGCATTGAGGATGACCAGCGGGATCAGCTTCTCGGGGAAGTGGAACGGCCCGTAATTGTTCGAGCAGTTGGAGAGGACGACCGGCAGGCCGTAGGTCTCGTGCCAGGCGCGGACGAAATGGTCCGAGCGACGCCTTCGAGGCCGAATAGGGCGAGGACGGGGCGTAGGGCGTCTCTTCGGTGAAGATGCCTTGGTCGAGGGCAAGCTCGCCGAACACCTCGTCGGTCGAGATGTGGTGGAAGCGGAAGGCGTCGCGCGCCGCTCGTCGTCAAGCCCGCGCCAATAGTCGAGCGCCGCGCTGAGCAGCCGGAAGGTGCCGACGACGTTGGTCTCGACGAACGCCGCCGGGCCGTCGATCGAGCGGTCGACGTGGGTCTCGGCGGCCAGGTGCATGATCGCGTCGGGCTGCTCCTCGGCGAGGATGCGGCGACATCGCAGCGCCGTCGCAAATGTCGGCCTGGTGGAAGCGTGTAGTGGGCCGATCCTTCGACCGTCCCGGAGCGAACGGAGGTCTGCCGGCGTAGGTCAGCTTGTCGACGTTGATGACCTCGTAGCCGCTCGCGACCAGGTGGCGGCACGACGGCGCTGCCGATGAAGCCGGCGCCGCCGGTGACGAGGATGCGAGCTGATCCGGCCACGCTCAGATCCCGTCTCGACGTCGCGCAAGCAGCGGGGCGTCGGCGATCCTTGGCCGACAGAATCGGTGTGCAGGCCGCCGGGCCATTCGATGCCGATCGCGGGATCGTCGAAGCGGATCGCAGCGATCGTGCTCGGGGCTGTAGAGCGCGCTCACCTTGTAGCGCACCTCGGTATCGTCCTCGAGAGTCACGAAGCCGTGGGCGAAGCCCTTCGGGATGAAAAGCTGGTTCCACTCCTCCGCCGAAAGGACGACGCCCGCCCAGCGGCCGAAGGTCGGCGAGGAGCGGCGGATGTCGACGCGCGACGTCGAAGATCGAACCGCGCGCCACCCGCACGAGCTTGGCCTGGGCGGCCGGCGGAGTCTGGAAATGAAGGCCGCGGACGACGCCTTTGGTGACGGACAGAGAGATGATTGTCCTGGACGAAACGGGCGGCGATCCCGGCCTCGGCGAAGCGCGCCTCGCTATAGACTTCCGAGAAGAAGCCGCGCTCGTCGGCGAAGCGGCGCGGGACGTCAGTTCGATCAGGTCGGGCAGCTCCAGCGGCCGCGCCTCAAGCAGGCTCATGCTCGGCCGACCCGCTTGCGCAGATATTCGGCATATTCGGTCTTGCCGAGCTTCGATCCGCGCGGTCGAGCACCTGGTCGCGGCGTCAGATAGCCGAGCTCCAGCGCGATCTCCTCCAGGCACATGACCTTCAGGCCCTGCCGCTTCTCGATGGTGCGAACGAACGAGCCGGCGTCGTGGAGGCTCTCGTGCGTGCCGGTGTCGAGCCAGGCGAAGCCGCGGCCAAGCCGTTCGACGTGCAGGTCGTCCGCGTTCGAGATAGGCGCGGTTGACGTCGGTGATCTCGAGCTCGCCGCGAGGCGAGGGGGCGAGCCCGGCGGCGATGTCGAGCACGTCGTTGTCGTAGAAATAGAGGCCGGTGACCGCCCAGTTCGACTTGGGCTCGGCGGGCTTCTCCTCGATCGACAGCGCCTGTGCCGGTCGCCGCGTCGAATTCGACGACGCCGTAGCGCTCGGGATCTTCGACCAGATAGGCGAAGACCGTCGCGCCGCTTGTCCCGCGCCGCTGCCTCGGTCACCATCGTCGGTCAAGGCCGGCGCCGTAGAAGATGTTGTCGCCGAGAATGAGCGCGACGGGGCTGTCGCCGACGAACTCGCGGCCGACGATGAACGCTTCGGCAAGTCCGCGCGGCTCGGTCTGTTCGGCATAGCTGATCTCGAGCCCGTAGGCAGAGCCGTCGCCGAGCAGGGCCTCGAAGCGCGGCAGGTCGGCCGGCGTCGAGATCATCAGGATCTCGCGAATGCCGGCGAGCATCAGGACGCCGAGCGGATAATAGATCATCGGCTTGTCGAAGACCGGCAGCAGCTGCTTCGAAACGGCGAGCGTCGCCGGGTAGAGCCGGCTGCCGCTCCCGCCGGCAAGAACAATTCCCTTCATGTGCTCCCTGCCTGATCTGGTGACGCGACGTTGGCCACGAGAGCCACGGCAATGTCGTTAGCCGAGGTTCGGCGGATCGCCCAGCCTGACCGGACGCTCGTCCCGTTTCGGCTCAGTCGGGCGCTGGCAGCGTGACCGCATCCCGCTGAATGCCGGCTGCCGACGGCGCGGCGGCGCGCGAAGACAGACGGGCAGCCAGGCCGGACAGCGTGGTCCGAAGCCACTCCATCAGCGCCTGCGGATCGGTGGTCGCCCCTGGCGGATCGATTTCGCGGGTGATCCTGAGAGCCTCGCGAAGCTCGTCCGGCGACCTCGCGACCCGGACCAGCCCGCGCTGCTCGAATCGACTCGCTGATTTCCAGCTGATGGTTGTCGTAATGTTCGGCCAGATCGAACATGCGGGGCATGACCACGGTCCTGCAGCGCTCGCGCAGTGCCGTGATCATCGAGCCAGTCCCGCCGTGGCAGACGACGAGGTCCGCGCGCGCCACGGTCGCTCGGATCTCGTCGAAGGTCATGGTCTCGACGCACTCGAGCTCTGGCGGGCAGGCTCCGCCGACGCCGACTTGCGCGATGACTCTTTCCGGTATTTCGCCCGAGCGCTTGAGCTCCGCCACCGCTTCAACCAGCCGGTCGAAGGGGAGCGTTGCGCCGACGGTTGCGAACAGCAGGGGCTCCTTTTGCGGGCGGGGCTGATCCGTCATCCGCAATGGATCGAAGATCATGGCCCACGGGAACCAAGGCTTAAGCCGGGCCGACTGCAAGATCGAAAAGTCGGCGATCCTGGACGCGATGCGCATGAACGCCGACGGCCGTTCGAAGCGCGCGAAGCTCTCGATGGCGATCACCTTGGCGCCATGAATCTTGCCCCACGCGACGATTCCGAAAACCGCTCCGGCGCCCGTGGTGATGATGACGTCCGGCCGCTCGGCTCTGATGACTCGCCAGCTTTCGAGCAGGTTGCGCCACGCCGAGCGGATCATCAGCCCGGGCCGGCCGAGCTTCGCCTGGCCGAGCGCGACATGAGTGACGAAATAGGTGCGATGTTCGCCCGCCAGGCTGTCGCCGAGCGCGGTTTGCTCGGTGACGAGAAAGCTGTCGTACTCCGACCACACCGGCATCAGATCGAGAAGCTGGCGGACATGACCGCCGCCGGAAGCTGCCAGGCAGATGCGCATCAGCGGGAAGCCTACAACGCCCCCGCAGAGTGCGCCAATTCATTCGAGAGCAAGTGTTTCGAATTAACACGCCGCGCATTGATGTGTGGCCAATCGGCCGCTTTTGGTGAATTGTCCCGGCGACACTGAACCTCTCGCCTGCCGCTTGCGCTGTCCTTTTGGATTGCATGCGGTCCAGCGCCGCGGCTAGACGCCGGCCCACCCGGCCAGGCCACAATCGGAGCCATGATGAAGGCATACAGAACGGCCGTACGCAGCATGCTTCATCACCACGTGGAGGCCGGCACCTCCCGCTTTTTCGAGAGCTACGACCGCCGCTTCGCTCCTGACTGGTCGCCGTTCGAAGGCCTGGACGTGTCCCCGATCAGCCACTGGGCGGCTCTGGTGTGGGCGTCGCGCAACATCGGTGACGAGACACAGACGATCGCACAAACCGGCCTGTATCCACCCGGCGCCGACATCGTCCCCGTGAACCGCGAGGCGATGAACGCCTATTCCGGGCCCGAGGTCGGCGGGCTGATGAATGGCTGGTTCCTGCACAAGCCCGGCTCGTGGCCGCCCGCGCCCGCGATCCGCGCTGCCTACATTGCCTTCCATGCAGCGCCGAGCTGGGACATCGATGAAGCCGCTCGGGCTTATCTGAAAGCCAACGAACCAATCGGCTGCCGCGACATGTTCACTCTGCGGCGGCTGGAGGCTCTGGGCATCGAAGGCTATTTCTCGGGTTGCCTGACGCTCACTTTGAAGAACCCGTTTGCCGAAGCTGCGCGCACCGACAAGGTGGTGGTGGTCGACTTCGAGACGGACTGGCATCGACAGGCGCACCCGGTCGGCGACCGAGCTTTACGAACGGCTCGTCCCTGAAGCGGTGCGCAGATCGGCGATCTCGTTCGACCAATCCGCTCGAAGCCCGGCCGCTACATTGGCTCCCGCCGTTTCGGCCAATCGATCGAAATGCTGAACCTGCTGGCGACGGCCAAGCTGGTGATCACGCGGCGTCTCCACACGGCGCTTCCCTGCATCGCGTTCGGAACGCCGTTCGTGTTCGTCCACGACCAGTTCCGGACGATCCCCGCTTCGAGGGGTTCACGGAGTATTTGCGCGGCTATGACGCGGGTTCGAAGAGCGCCGATGTGGATTGGGACAACCCGCAAGCGGTGGATGGGAGAAAGCTCATCCAACATGTCCGGACGAGCGCCGAGCGGGCAGCCCGTGACCTGATTGCGCGTTGGTCCTAGCCCAGGAACGAATCGCCGGCTAGGCCGGCTTGGCGCCTCTCCGCCGCTCGAGGGCCGGAATGCTGGAAAGGAAGCGCTTCATAGGCGTCCTTGGCACGTTTCGGATCTGGATCGTAACACGCTTCTTTCCGCTGCTTTCTTGAAATCCAGCCGCTCCGGTTCCGGAAAGCCTCGATCGCCTCAACGAAAAACCCGCTTGTTAGGCCGCGTGCAAGGGCAGCTTGCTGATTTCCGCCGGTGCTCGGCGCGCGTCCGAATGCCGGCCTTGGATCTATTCCGAGTGCTTCGCACATGAACATGGTGCGAAGGCATTTCTCGCAGCGGCCGCAATTCTGGCCCGTCCGCGCGCCTTGCCAGCAAACATTGACGTCGGCGAGACGGCCCCACTCCTGAATGGCTTCCACTTTGTCGATCCGGCGAACATCCTCGCCGACCGGCGTCACCTTGAATCCACTGGATGAAAGAAGGCGGTTGGTGACAGCGCTGCTTCCCCACGGCGCGCACAAATGATCCTCCTTGAAGGTGTAATCCGAGGCAAGCACGCCGCCGGCAAATTGACCGGAAAAGAGATATTGAATGGCGCCCAGGCCCACCGTGTGGAAGCTGTCCCAAAGCTTTCCCTTGGCAACGACAAGCCTCCAGTTGGTCTTCACGGCCGCGACCGGAATCGTGCCGTCGACGACCTCCGCAATCTTGCCGAGGAGCACACGAAAGCCCTCGGTGTCCTTGAGGCTGTAATCGAAACCCTGGACGAAAATTCCCAACCGAAGATCGCGTCGCAGCTCGTCACGTTGCTCATGAATGATGCGCAGGTACGCGTAAGTGGAATTGACGCCGCCGCTTAGGCAAATGACCTCGTCCGAGCCGCTCGCCGTTCCGTCCACGATCTCGTCTGCGAAGATTTCGATCGGCTTGAACATGTCCGGTGCCACTGCGCCCAGTGGCTGCTGAGAAGCTGGGTATTTCGAAGGAGCGTACGGTCGACGGCGCCTTCGATGTGGAGGGGCATGCCGCGGTGAATGCCGATGCGGAAGCGCGGCGAGGAGCGCGAAATTCGCGTCTCGTGCAGAGAAGGCCGCGCCCTCGACCCGCCAGTCGACCGTCGGCTCCCCATCGATCGTAAGGAGCGCCCGGTCAGGGGCGATATCATAGCCAACGCGCAACACCATGCGGCGAGACAAATGTATAAGGGCGGGTCTGTCAACTTACGCTGCTGCTGCATCGCCCTTTGCGTGTCCCAAGGCGGGGATGTCCCTGCGCCGAGCGCGTTTGCGCGAGTGGGTGCCCTGTTGTAGCCTTTCATTGTGGAAAGTGCGCGTTCTTACCCGGGCTTAAGCGCCGCGGAGCGGCAGTTACACGATTTCTACGCCGCGCGCCGCTTCTCGTCTTCGCTGTCGCGCGAGCTTTGCAGAGTGAAGTTGCTGCTGGCGGTGCTGAAGCGCACCGCGACAATACGGCCCTGCGGCATCGAGGCGTCGGGACTGCCTCTTGCCCGTATAGCGCGTGATTGCTGGGAGACCTGCCGCCCCGATTGGCGATGGCCCGACGATTATTACAATTTCAAATTGTACCGGAAGGACCAGCGCGACGCGGCGCCGCATTTCCTCTCGCAGTGCATCTCCGTTGTGCTCCTCCGAGCCCTTAACGACCGCGATGAATTCGCGCTTCTGAATGACAAGATCGCATTTGCCGCGGAATGCGCGCGGCTCGGCCTGCCACACATCGAAACCGTCGCCTACTTCGAGGCCGGGGAACTGAGGCAAGGCGCCGCGGCCTCTGGAGAGCAGCTCCCCAAGGAAGACCTGTTCGTCAAGGCGACCAACTTGTTCTGCGGCTTCGGGGCGGAGCGGTGGCGGTTCGACCCGAAATCCGGACGCTACAGCAATGGCGAGGTGGTGCTTGGCGGGGATGAGCTGCTGACCCGAATTCGCGATCTCTCGCGCTGTGGCGTGCCGTCGTCGGCATGGGACCGTTTCGCATCGCGCATCCCCAGGACTGATCCCTTTGCAACACGCGAGCTGCAGAAGCCCCGGCCATACCTCATCCAGAAGGAATTGAAGGTCCATCCTTTGATCCGGCAGTTTACCAATGGCAGCTTGTGCACCGTTCGGGTGGTGACGGGTCGCTATAGGGCCGGGACGCCATCGCCGATCATGGCGGCACTTCGCATGCCCGTCGGCCGCGCCGTCGTCGACAATTTCGCAGCAGGCGGAATTGCGAGCTCCGGTGGACCTCAAGAGCGGCCGTTTGGGGCCGTGCGCGTTCAAGGATCCGAGGAAGCCGAAAGTCTATGTCCATCCGGACACGGGAGCGCAGATTGCCGTAGATTCTCCCTTTCTGGGAGGATGTCGTCGCCTTGGCCGTCCGGGCGCATGGCGCCTTCGAGAAGGTCGCGGCCATCGGTTGGGATGTTGCGATCACGTCCGACGGCGTGAAGCTCCTTGAAGCGAATACCGGCTGGTGCGTTGAGGTCGTCCAAATGGCGAACGAAAGCCCGCTGGGCGCCACCGAATTGCCGCAGATGCTCGCTTCACATCTGGGCTAGAGCCGCGCGTTCCCGGCTGGAACGCACTACGAGATCATCAAAGCGGTAGGAGCCAAACGCTAGACGCGCAGCTTCCTGCGCATGATTGCGTAGGCAAGGATGTTTCGCAGCACCAGGGCGCTGGCGCTGGCCATTGCCGCGCCGATCAAGCCAAGCACCGGCACAAGAAGCGCGCATGCCGTCACCGAAATGATCAGCGCGCAAATCGACAGCACCAGCGACAGGCGCTCGTGCCCGCTCATCACCATCACGCTTCCGATCGGCCCGGTGAGGACATTGACGATCTGCGCACCGCTCAGGACCATCAGGGCTCCGGCGGCGCTCACGAACTCCTGCGCCGAACATGTGGAGGATGTATTTCGGCGCCAACATGCAGGCGAGGCACCGGGCCGGCCGCAGCCAACAGCATCAGGTAGGACGCCTTTCGGTGCCGCCGCCGCTCCCTTGACGTCGTTGACCCGGAAATCGCCGGCGAGGTCAGGGCTGACGAGCGCCTCGATCGTCGTCAGCATCAGGGCGATAATGGTGACGACCTGCCCGACGACGCGGTAAGCGCCGACCTCGGCCGAGTTCAGCCAAGCTCCGATGATGGCGAAGATGATCCACGCCGTTGATGCCTGGCAGAAACCCGCGATCAGCAGAGGCCAGCTATTCCCCAGAAGCCGGACGCGGTTTTTGGCGCCGGCCGGCCAGTCGCGGATCTGGTACAGAAGCACCGCCCACGCCGCTACCATCATCGCGAGCAAGGCCGCGGAGTAGATGCCGGCGAGCAGAGCGGCGCCGATCGGCATCGGATGCGAGACCAGGAGCAGCACGACGGCCGCGAGGATGAGAATATTGTGGGCCGCGTCGAAGAACTGGCTCCACAGGATGGAGCCGTTCGCGCGCAGACTCACCGACTGAAATTCGAAGCATGGGATATGCGAACACCGCGACTGCAACCGCGCGCATGGCCGCCGGCGAGGCATTGATCGACGTCGCCAAAGGCGCGGCGATAAACAGCGCCATCGCGAGCACCACGGAAAGCGGCGCGACGATCCTCACCGTTGCAAAGAGTGCTGCGCGTGCGAGGTCGGGCCGCTTTTCGCGAAGATCGCCACCGATCGCTCGAGTGACGATCTGGTCCAGCCCGAGCATTGCCAGCAACGACGACATGTTGGCGGTCAGCACAGCCATCGCATAGTCGCCGGTGACCGAGGCGCCGCTCGAGCGCGCGACGAGAAAGATGATGAGGAAGCTCAGAAACGCGCCGGCAAGCTTCATCATCAGCGCGCCGATTTGCGTTCGATATTCGAGATACGCCGGCCGCAACGAGTTGAGGCTCAGCCATGGGATCGTGACGGGGTCATCGGGAAGCGTGCTCAATACCGGAGCGGCCATCTCTCCAGTTGCTCGAGTTCAGCAGCTGCTGACGCCGCTCGGCGCCGACGCGCTTCCAGGTGAATTCGGCGGCGCGTTCCGAGGCGGCGCGGCCCATTTCGGATCGGCGGTCGGCAACTTCGGAGGCCTCGACAATCGCTGCGGCCCATGCATCCGGATCGGTGCTGTCGAGGACGGTTCCTTCGACGCCCTGGCGGACAACGCCGCCCGCACCCATTGGGGACACGATCGAGGGAAGGCTGCAGGATGCCGCCTCGTAGGTTACCAGCGGGCTGCCTTCCTCCAGCGATGGAAAAACGAAGAAATCCGCCGAACGATAAAAGGCGCCGACGTCCTGCGTGAACTCGTGATGCTCGACGTCGGGACGCGCCAGGGTCTCGGCATAGAGTTCGCCAATGACTTTCTCGAGACGCCCGAGAAGCACCAGCCTCCCCTTGATGTTGGCGCGCGACCATGCCTCGAGGAGGATGTGAGCGCCCTTGCGGACGCAAATCGCGCCGGTGAAGATGAACGTCGGGCCATCGATCGGCGGCAAGGCGCGGAAGTCTCCGGCAAGCCGCGCCGGCTCGAATCCGTAGCTTGTCGGCGCCAGCACGCTTTCGTCGATGCCGACCTCCTTAAGCGACCAGGCGACCATCGGCGAAGGACAGAAGATCATGTCGGCGAAGCGCAGGCTGTCCATCTCCGCAGCGATCAGCCGGTCGTCGTACAATTCGGCCGGGAATGCCTCGGGCACCCCCAGTGCCGAGTAAGCCTCGCGCAGGATCTCCCTTGAGACCATCTTCGCGCAATTGAATTTCTCGCGGACGAGGAAGGTGTTGGTGTGCCGGAGCCGGCGGATCAGCTCCGACGTGACGTCTCCCCACAGGAAGGCCGCCGTTGGCCCCTCGGAAGAGCGGCAGGCGGCGAGCAGCCGCCGCTCGCACAGGACGGACGTCACCCGGTTCGATGGCCGAAAGGGAAGCTGCTTTGCCCAGCGAGGGACGACCGCGTCGACATCGACGTCGGTGCGCACGGCCAGCCGCCGATCCGCGGGCGTGAAGAGGTTTGCCGCAATGCCGCCACCGTTCATTGCCTGCGCGATACGCTCGCACGTATAGCTCGGCCCGTTGTTGGTGAGGGGAAGGCTGATCAGGGTGTTGAGCGTCAGCAAAGCCGTGTCCTGCAATCCGCGGGCGCGAGCATCATCTCTCCATTGGCAGTGAACCCCGCCGGTACGCCGAGCGCAAGCCTTGCACCGGGAGCGTCGTCCAACCGGTGCGGCCCTACAACGCGGGCATGCCGTGTGCCACCCAATCCGAGAGCGGCTGTTTCGAAATAGTACGTTTCCGCATTAACGTCTGGTCAACGGCCCGTTTTCGGCTAAATCCAGGCGAAGGGCGACGAGCCGGTTCAGCAGGGATAATCATCGATGCGTAGGAAATTGGCCGTCGGCGTGGCCTCTGTGGCTTTGATCATGCTGGCCGGTTGCCACAAGGGCGGCGGATCCGCACCGACCGGGCAAGTGGTCGCCAGCGTGGACGGCCAGGAAGTCACTCAACGCGAAGTTTCGGCGGAGCTCAACGGCTTCTCGTCCCAGGACGAGAACGCGACGAAGAAGGCCCAGCAATCGGCAGTCCAGGCTATCCTCAACCGCAAGCTGCTCGCCAAGGCGGCGAGGGACGCCGGGATCGAGAAATCCGCCGATTATCAACTGATGCGGGCCCGGACGGACGAGCTGACGCTCGCCCAGGCCTATGAGCAGCAGCTTGCGTCCAAGCTGCCGCGGCCGAGCCAGGACGAGATCCGCCAATACATGGCCCAGCATCCGAACACGTTCGCGCAGCGCAAGATCTACGTGATCGACAGGATCGAGATTCCGGCAAGCGTCTCGCCCAAAATCCTCGATGACATCAAGCCGCTGCATTCGATGGACGCGATCGAGCAAGTCCTCCTGAATGCCAGCATCGACTATGTGCGCGCTCCTGCGGCGATCGATGCTCGCAGCACTCCGCCCGCGATCATCGACCAGATTGCCAAAATGCCGGCCGGCGAGCCCTTCGTCATCCCTGGCCAGGGATCGGTCACGATCAGCCAGGTCAAGGAGGCGCGCACGGTCCCGTTCAGTGGCCCGGCGGCAGAGGACTTCGCCCAGCGCGCGCTGATGTCGGATCGCGCGTCCAAGGCGATCGAGGCCAAGCTTGCGGACCTGCACAAGGCTGCCGGCAACGTGAAATACCAAGCGGGCTACGGGCCCGCGGCAGCAGGGACTTAGCCGAAGAAGCCCTGATGCCGATTTCAAACAATGGCGGGTAGCTCTCGCGCCGCGGAGTTGAATGTCGGACTGCTTTGGCACTCCATCAACTCAGGCAATCTTGGCGTCGGGGCGCTCACCGTCTCCAACATCGCGCTTGCTTCGCGCGCAGCCGAGCGCGCCGGCGTCCGTCCCAATTTCACGGTGGTCGGATTTCGCGACCGGTCGCCGCAATATGTCGCGGTGCCGTCTTTGCAGATCGACGCGAAGACGCTGCTCGATCCGCGCCGCTATTGGACCGAGTTGAAGGGCTTCGACTGCCTGCTCGACATCGGCGGCGGCGATAGTTTCGCGGACATCTATGGCGCCAAGCGCTTTGCGTACCTCTGGCTCACCAAGGCGCTCGCGATCGCGAGGCGCAAGCCGCTGTTGCTGAGCCCGCAGACGATCGGCCCGTTTTCCGGCGTTGCCTACCGGAAGCTGGCGGGCGCGGCGCTGCGCGGATCGAGCGCCGTCTTTGCACGGGACCACATGTCGATGGCGGCGATCCAGGACCTGGCGCCGACTGCGCGCGCGTTCCAGTCCGTGGATGTCGCGTTCGCTCTTCCTTACACGCCGGCCGAGCGATCGTCGGACCGCGTGCGCATTGGTCTCAACGTCTCCGGGTTGCTGTTCAACCGGACGCTCGAGCGGGCCGGCACCGGCGTTCTCGGGTACAACTACGCTGACCTGGTGCGAGAGATCATCAAGCGGCTGACGAGCGATCCGCGAAATCCAGGTGGAATTGATCTGCCACGTCTCCGCGCCCGAGCAACCGGCCGACGACGATGGAGCGGTCGCCGACCGGCTCGCGAGCGAGTTCCCCCGCCTCATCCGAGTTCCCGCCTTCTCGTCGCCGTCGGAGGCGAAGTCCTACATTTCCGGGCTGGATTTCCTGATTGCAGGACGCATGCACGCCTGCATTGCTGCCTATTCGACGGGCGTTCCGTTCGTCGCGACGGCCTATAGCCGCAAGTTCAGCGGGTTGTTCGGAATGCTCGAATATCCAGCCGTGCTGCCTATGAGCATCGAAGTCGATGAGGCGCTCGAGTTCATTGCGGACGCAGTGTCGCGGCGTGACGATCTCGGCAAATCGATCGCCGCTGGCAGCGGCCGGGTCGACGAGCTCCTCGAGCGATACGAATCCGAGCTGAGCGTCTTCTTCGAGACCGCAGCGCGAAGATCGGGGAAGCTGTGAGTTCCTGCGGTTCGAAGACCGTGCGGCGGGTCCTGCAGGGAAACCTCTGCTCAGGATGCGGTCTTTGCGCCGGCCTGACCGGCTCGCGCATGGTCGTCGAGGCGCCGGGCTTCAATCGGCCGCGTTTGAATGGAGACGTGTCGCCGCAGGCCGAAGCCGCAATTGCGGGATCCTGCCCTGGATCAATAGTCGCCCCTTGGCCCGAGACGCCGAATTGGCATGAATATTGGGGTCCGTACCTCGGCCTTCACACTGGCCACGCTGCCGATCCGAGGCTGAGGCACCGGGCCTCGTCGGGCGGTGCATTGTCGGCGCTTCTGCTCCATGCCGTCGAGAGCGGATTGGTCGATGCGGTTGTGGAGGTGTCGCCCGATCCGGCGCGGCCGACCGGCAATCTGATCAGGATCGCGAGCACCGCCGCCGACATCTTCGACGGCGCCGGCTCGCGCTACGCGCCGTCGTCGCCGCTAGAGAGCGTTCTGGAGCTTCTCGAACGGAAGGACCGCCTCGCCTTCGTCGGGAAGCCCTGCGACGTCTCGGCGCTCCGTCTGTTCGGCCGCCACGATGCCCGCGTCGCCGAACGATTTCCCCTTGTCCTGTCCTTTTTCTGCGCGGGCGTCCCGAGCCTGGAGCGATCCGACGAGGTGGTCCGGAAAATGGGACTCGATCCTGCGGTAGTCACCTCCTTCCGCTATCGCGGGGAGGGCTGGCCTGGACATGCCGCGGCCGTGGCCGGCGACGGCACCGAGAGAGAGATGAGCTACGTGGACAGCTGGGGCGGAGTCCTTTTCGAAGGAAATCCAGTTTCGCTGCAAGATATGCCCCGATGCGGTTGGCGGGTCGGCGGACCTCGTCTGCGCGGATGCCTGGTATGCGGACGATGCGGGCTACCCCGTGTTCGACGACTTGCCGGGGCGCAGCCTGATCATTCCACGGACTGCAGCCGGCGCGGAATTGCTGCGGAGTGCGGTTGACGCGGGAACGGTCAACCTCGACGCGCAGGAGCTGCTTCCCAGCGAGGTGGATGTCATGCAGCCTGGGCAGACGAGGAAGAAGCGGCTGGTGGGCGCGCGGACCTCAGCGTTGCGCTTGCTGCTGCGGCCGGTGCCGATGATGGCAAATCTCGGCGTTCGACGGGCTGCGGCAAGAGCGTCTTTCCCCGAAAAATCGAGGAACTTCCTCGGGATGCTGAGACGGGTCGTGACCGGCCGGATGTAGCAGATCGGGACACCGGCCACGCGGTTCATTATCGGTAAACGATTCCTGCTATCAACCTTGTCAACGTACCAGTGCCTTGTTAGCCTAACTGATTGATTTAGCGGTGTGGGGGAGCGTCCGTGCGACTGTCACAAGATTACCCCGTCCGTGGTGGCCTGGCATTGCTGGCGGCGGCTGTCCCGGGTGCGGCGTACGGCGCGCCTTTGTTCACGATCAGCCCGAGCGTTGCGGTCCATTATGACTCCAACGTTGCTCGTGCCTCCGACGAGGTTGCGGCGCTCCGCGGGCTCAAGCGCTCCGACTGGCGGGTAACGCCGAACCTCAACATCGATCTGGAGAAGCCGCTCGGCAGGCAGGTTCTCTTCCTCACCGGCGACGTCGGCTACGATCTGTACGCGAGGAACCACCAGCTGAACCGCGGCCGGATCTCGCTGAATGGCGGCGCCAAACTCCAATTTTCGAGATGTACGGGTACGGTTTACGGGGGCTTCGCCGTCCGCCAGACGGATGTCGCCGAGCTCATTGACGCCCAATCGGCAGGCAACACGGAACATGTTTCGACTGTAGGCGCCAATGCGCGCTGCGGCGGCGCGAGCGGCCTTGCTCCGTTCGTCGGTGCGTCGCGGACCTGGGTCACGAACAGTTCGAACGATCGACGTTTCGCCGATTATACGATGGACCAGGGGAACGCCGGCCTCGCCTACACGCGCCCCGTCCTTGGTGAGCTGGCGATCGTCGCCTCGGTGAAAGATGCCCATTACCCGCATCGCGAAGGGCTCTTGCTGACGGATCATTTCCACGTCTTCAGCATTGGCGGCCGCTTTACGCGGGAGATCGGGTCGCGGCTGCAAGGCTCCGTTGCGCTCAATCGAACCAGCGTCAATTCGGGCGCCGGATTGCCAAAATTCACGGGTCTGACGTCGGATGTGTCGCTGACCGCGCACGCCTCCGACAACATTCAGGCGCAAGTGCGCTGGGTTCGTGACGTCCAGCCGGTCAATGTCGGCTTTGGCGCCTTCGATATCGACAGCCGCCTTTCGGTCGACGGTGACTACGGTTTCTCGCCGCGTCTGACGTTCAGCGCTGGGGCCGGGCTGATCCGCCGGCATATCGAAGGCGAAATTCTCGCGCTCGGCCCGCAACTGCAGAGCGAGCGCCGGGTGTTCGAGTATGTGCGTCTGACATACAAGCGGAGTGCGCGGACGAGCCTGGCGCTCGACGTCCGGCATGAACAGCGGACCGCGGACCCGAGCATATTCAATTATCACAGCACCAGCGTCGGCCTGGTGCTGCGAACGAGTTTCTAGTTGAGGTGTAAAGATGTTGAGGTTGTTTCGGTCCGTGTTCCTGGCGTTCATGCTCACTTTCGGCTTTGCGGGCGTCGCATCGGCGCAGGTTGCGCCGCAAGCGACCCAGCGAGCCTATGTTCTTGGCCCGGGTGACGTCGTTCAGGTCGAAGTTCTGGGACAGGCCGATTTCGGCACGCCCAGGGTCAAGGTCGCGCCGGACGGGACCATTCCTCTGCCGGTGCTCGGAACGATCCAGGCGGGCGGGCTGACCACTCAGCAGCTTGCCGCGGCCATCAAGACCAAGCTGGTTCAGGCGCAATATTACAATAATCCGACGGTCAATGTGGACATTGCGACCTACGCAAGCCGCTACGTGATCGTGCTGGGCGACGTCGCTCAGCCGGGGCTGGTTCCAATCGACCGGCCGTATCGCGTTTCGGAAGTCATCGCGCGCGTTGGCGGCCTCAAGGACAATGCCGCCGACTATGTCGTGCTTTCGCCGGTTTCCGGTCCGGAGCGCCACATCGCGGTGTCGACGCTCTCCCGCAACGGGCCGAACAACGATCCTTACGTGAACCCCGACGACAAGCTGTTCGTCCCGGAGGCGCAGCTGTTCTACATCTATGGGCAGGTGAACGCCCCGGGATCGTATCCGCTCAAGGACGCGATGACGATCCGGCAGGCGCTGGCGCGGGGCGGCGGCCTCACCGCCAGCGGCTCCGAGGGACGCGTTTCGCTGTATCGTCACGATCGCAAGATCAAGCTTCCGCTGGACACGCCCCTGCAAGGGGGAGATGTGGTCGTGGTCGGTGAGCGACTCTTTTAATCCGACGGAGCCAGTTCGATGAGCCTTTCACAGTTTTTTGCCATCTTGCTGGCTCGCAAATGGATGATCATCGCGGCCGTCCTCGCCAGCCTCGTCGGCGCGGCCATCGTGATCATGGTCGTTCCGCCGCGTTACACGGCGGATACCCGGGTGCTCCTCGACGTCATCAAGCCCGACCCGGTGACGGGTCAGGTGATGTCGGCGCCGTTTGCCCGGGCGTACACGCAAACGCAGATTCAGCTCATCCAGGATTCCCGCGTCGCGGGAGCGGCGGCGGATGACATCGGCTGGACCAAGGATCCGACGATGCTGGCGCGGTTCGCAGTTCCGGGCGACCCCAACGGCGCTCGCCGACAGATGGCTCAATTCATCAGCGACCGGACGAATGCCAAGGTGCTCGAGGGCAGCAACGTCATGGAGATCAGCTTCACTGGAGCGTCGTCGGATGCCGCCCGCACGGTCGCCGACGCGATCCGTCGCGCGTACATCCATGCTGCAGTTCAGACCAAGCGTGACAGTGCAGCCGAATCCGCGGACTGGTACGAAGCGCAAGCAGCGAAGGCGCAGCGCCTGTTGAATATTTCGGAAGCGACCAAGGCTCAGTTCGAGCGAGAGCATGGCGTCATCATGGCCGATGACAAGACGGACCTCGACAGCCAGCGCCTTGCCGCCTTGTCCGGGGCGGGAGCAGTTTCCGTCGCGGCGCCGGTGGCGCCGGTAATGGCCGGGAATTCCGCCGCTGCGACGGAACTCGCAACGGTCGATGCGCAGATTTCCCAGGCGAGCCGCACTTTGGGCGCCAACAACCCCGTCCTGCTTCAGCTCAGGCAGAAGCATATCGCGCTGACCGAGCAGGTCGGGCAGGAGCGGGCTGCTGCCGCAAGTGCGCAAGCCGCTGCGCGCGCGGCGGCCGGCACCGCGAACGCGGGAACCGCGGCACTGCAAGCTCAGAAGGCGCGGGTTCTCGCGAACAGCGAGAATCTGGCCAAGCTTCGGCAGCTGCAAGCCGACGTCGACGTTCGACGCGACCAATTCGTGAAGGCGACCCAAGCCGCGGCCCAGCTGCGCGCGCAGAGCGCGACCGATGATGCCGGAGTGACCGTTCTGAGCGATGCAGTCGCGCCGGAAAGCCCATCCTTCCCGAAGATTCCCCTCGTGGTCTTCGGCGCCTTCGCTTTCGGTCTCGCGCTCGGCTTGCTGGCGGCCCTGCTCACGGAATTGCTCAATCGCCGGCTGCGCACGGTTCGGGACTTGCAGGACGTCGTCCACGAGGCGCCGCTCCTGGCCGTCATCGGTCGGGCGGGCGGCGGCAGGACGCGTTGGTGGAAATCCCTCATCAGGCGGAGAAGTGACGCTGAGGAGGCGATGGCAGCATGAGTACCGCAGCTTCGACAATTCACGCCGTGCCATCGCCCGAGCGACCGGAGTCAGATTTGCCCGATTCATCGATCACCGTGTCGCCAGACATCGTCATGCTGTCCGACCCGGCGGGCGCAACGGCCGAAGCCATCCGTCACCTGCGGACACGGATCATCGCGCAGCATCTCGATCGCGGTCGGCGCGTGCTTGCCGTCTGTTCCGCGGCGCAGGATACCGGCTGCTCGTTCGTCGCCGCCAACCTCGCCGTGGCCTGCGCCCAGGCGGACATTCGCGTCCTGCTGGTCAACGGGGATATGCGCCAGCCCGGCCTCGATGGGTTCTTCGGCGGCATCACGGACTCAGGTTTGATGCAATATCTCGCGTCGCCGAGCATGAGGCCGGACGAAGTCACGGAAGCGGAGATCCTGCCGAACCTGTGGCTGACGCCATCGGGCGGGATTCCCTCCGACGCGCAGGAGCTCCTATCGACGCACCGCTTCGAAAGCTTCGTCAATGTTTCGATGCGCCAGTTCGATCTGCTGATCATCGATACCCCGCCGGCGAACCAATATGCGGACGCGCAGCGCATTGCGGCCGTTGCGGGCTACGCGGTGCTGATCGGGCGCAAGAACAAGACCTACACCCACGATCTCGCCGAGCTTTCGAGACAGATGACAAGCGACGGCATCTGCCTGGTCGGTACCGTTCTCAACGACTATTGATCAGATGGACGCATCCGTCAGTCGTACCCAGGTCGGCTCCCCGGAACGGCGGCTCCAGCACTGGCCGATTCTGGTCGGGTTCTGCCTGCTCGCGATTCCGGCCCTGATCTCGCTCGCGACGCAGGAATGGTCGCGTGAAAGCGGGGTTCATGAGCCGCTGGTGATCGCGACCGGCGGATGGCTTATCTGGCGCGACATTCAGGATCTGAAGCCCTTGCTCAAGCGAGGAGCGCCGATCATCACCGCGGCAATTCTGGTTCCCTCGCTCGTCCTCTACATCTTCGGGACGAGCTTCGACTTCCTCATCCTTCAGGCTGCCGGGCTCTATGGAACCGGTCTCGCCTGCACGTACGACGTTGTCGGGGGCGCCGTCCTGAAGCGCCTGTGGTTCCCACTCTTCTATCTGGTGTTCGCGCTGCCGGCGCCTGGGTGGGTTCTCGATCAGGCGACGGCGCCGCTCAAGCAGTTGGCGTCGACGATGAGCACCCAATTGCTCCAGTTGTTCGGAGTGCCGGTGGTGCGCGAAGGCGTCACCCTGTTCGTCGCTCAATATCAGCTCCTCGTCGAGGATGCCTGCGCCGGTATGAACGCGATCCTGGGCTTGACCTCCCTGGGCCTGTTCTACGCCTACCTCCAGCACGGGGCGTCATGGCGGTACTGCGCCGCGCTCGCGGTCTTCATCATTCCGATCGCGCTGCTCGCCAATGTCGTTCGGATCATCATCCTCGTCCTGATTACGTGGCAGTTCGGCAATGAGGCGGCGCAAGGGTACCTCCACGGTACGGCCGGTCTCGTGACGTTTGCGACCGGCCTCCTGCTTGTGTTCGCGCTCGATTCGCTGCTCTCGAAATTGCCCTCCTTCCGAGCGGCGCAGTCATGATTCGACGGCGCGACCTGATTCTCGGAGCGGCCTGCGTGGTCGGGGCGGGCGCAGCGCAGGCCTTTCGCCCGCGCAAGCGTGTCGAGCTTATTGGATCGGCGAAGCTCGATGACATCACGCCCACGCAATTCGGCTCGTGGCGGCAGATCCACGTCGGCGACGTCATCCAGCCGCGAACCGAAGGGACTCTAGCGGCGGAACTGTACAGCCAGATGATCGGGCGCGTGTATGCGAATACCGCAGGTGATTACGTCATGCTGGCGGTCGCCTATGGAAGTACGCAGAGCGACCTCTTGCAGCTGCATCGGCCGGAGACCTGCTATCCGGCATTCGGGTTCGAGATTTCTAGATCAGTGGAAGGGAACGTCGCCGTGGGTGCCGCTCACGTGCCGACGCGCAGCCTGATCGCGAAGGCTCCCGGGCGTGTCGAGAACATCACCTACTGGACCCGCATCGGCGAGTATCTGCCGAGAACGCAGAAGGAACAGCGGGAAGACAAGCTGCGGACGTCCTTCGCAGGGATCATACCGGACGGCATCCTCGTGCGTGCATCATCGCTTGGCGACGATTGGCGCAGCAGCATCGCGCTTAACCGCCAATTCCTGGCCGATCTCGTCAGGGGCACCGATCCGAAATACCTTCCGGTCTTCCTCGGAACGCGGCTCGCTGCCCTGGCAACCGGGACGCAGTCCGCCGCGCGATGAAACCCTCAGCGACCGCAAGTCCGTCGGTCAGCGTCATCGTTCCGCACTTCGACGATCTCGCCAATCTCGAGAAATGCCTTTCGGCACTCGAACGGCAGACATTCGCACGCGGCCAGTTCGAGATCGTGGTCGCCGATAACCAATCATCGTGCGGGCCGGAACGCGTTGAGCAAACCATTGCCGGTCGGGCGCGGCTTGTCGTCGTCGGCGAACGCGGCGCCGGACCAGCGCGCAACGGCGGTGCAGCAGCCGCCCGTGGACGGACCTTCGCGTTCACGGACAGCGACTGCGTTCCGGCTCCAGACTGGCTGAAAGAGGGGATGGCCGCGTTGGCGGATTACGACTTTGTCGGCGGGCGAGTGGACGTCTCGGTCGCCGACGAACGCAGCGTCACTCCGACCGAGGCCTTCGAAAAGGTCTTCGCCTTCGATTTCGAAACCTATATCAACCGCAAGGGCTTCACCGGCTCCGGCAACCTGTTCGTTCCGCGCACCATATTCGAAGCCGTCGGCGGCTTCCGCAACGCAGTCTCCGAGGATGTCGACTGGTCGCGTCGGGCCGTCGCGCAAGGCTATCGCCTCGGCTATGCGCCCGGCGCAATCGTGACTTATCCAGCTCGCCGCAACTGGGACGAACTCCGACGCAAATGGTCGAGAATTAACCGCGAAACCTTCGCTCTTCAGCAGCAGGCGCCCGCCGGCCGGCTGCGGTGGCTGATGCGGACTATGCTTCTGCCGGCATCGGCCGTTGCACACACGCCGCGGGTCCTGCGTTCGCCGCGGCTCAGCAACGGCCGCGAACGATCGGGCGCTCTGGCGATACTCTTCCTGTGCCGCGCCTGGCGTTTCGGGGATGCACTGAGGCTTGCTCTGGCGGGGCCAAGGTAGGCGCGCGATGCATGTCGCCGTCTGCATCGTCGGTTATCGTGATGCCGCGGACATCGTCGCATGCCTCGGCGCGCTGACGGACTCGACCTATGGCGATTTCGAGGTGCAAATCTGCGAGAATGGCGGTGCGGATGCCTATGGAGCGCTGGTCGAGGCCATTCCTGCGCGCCTGTCTGGAGGGCAGCCGGTCGCGATCATCGAGGCCCCGCGCAACCTGGGCTATGCGGGCGGGGTCAACGTCTGCTTGCGGGCGAGCCCAGATGCAGACGCCTGGTGGATCCTCAACCCCGACACTCGTCCTGACGCCGCCGCGCTCGACGCCCTCGTGGTCCGCCTGACACGGCAAGATTGCGAGCTGGTCGGCGGTGTTCTCTACGGAGCCGATAATCTCGTCCAGACGCTCGGTGGCCGCTGGCGACCCTGGCTCGCGCGCGCCAAGTTGATCGGCCGCGGCTGGCCGGTCGCGCATCCGCCGCCGGCTGCCGACGTGCAGCTCGACTTCGTGAGCGGAGCATCGATGCTGGTCGGCAAGGCATTCGTGGACCGAGTGGGGCTCATGCGGGAGGACTACTTCCTTTATTGCGAAGAGGTCGAGTGGTGCCTGCGCGGCCGGGCGCGGGGCATGCGTCTCGGCTTCGCGGCTGACGCCCGCATCCTGCACGATCAGGGCGGCACAACGGGGTCGGCGCGTCCGCTGACGGAGCAGGCCGCGGCTACCGATCTATCTCGACGAGCGGAACAAGATCCTCGTCACGCGAGACTGCTTTCCGGCCCGGCTGCCCGTCGCGGCACCGGCGGCGCTGGTCCTGATCGGCCTGCGGTTCGTGGCACGGGGAGCTTGGCGGCAGGCGACATTCGCGCTGCGGGGATGGTGGGCCGGCGTGATGAACGAGCGAGGAGTGCCCAATGAGTCGTGAAGCGCCAGGGGAAGTGGCGGCGCTAGCGCCAACGCGGCTCGGAAGGCTGGCCGCACTCGTTTGGCAGCGCTCAGCCGGTGGCCAGCGGGGAACGACTGCCCTCACGCTTGGTGAGAAGCTGCGCCAACGGGAGCACAATCAGAACGGCTTCGACACGGTCCGCCTGATCGCAGCGGCCCTAGTGCTAGTCTCGCACTCCTTCCCGATCGGGACCGGCTCTAATGACCGCGAGCCGCTGTCGGTACTGACTGGCGGCCAGGCGACGCTCGGCGGCCTTTCGGTGGGCGTGTTTTTCTTCATCAGCGGGTTGCTGATCTCCAACAGCTTCGACGCGAGCCGAAATCTCGGCAGCTTCGTGCGCAAGCGCGCCCTTCGCATCATGCCGGCATTGATCGCCGTCTGCCTGCTCATGGTCCTCGCCCTCGGTCCCATCACGACCGACCTTCCGCTGGGCGGCTACTTTCGCCGAGCCTGGCAGTTCATGGGCCAGGCACTGTTCCTGCCTGCGCCGTTTGGGCTGCCCGGCGTGTTCGGCGGCCATCCGATTGAGGCGGTGAACGGGAGCTTGTGGAGCCTGAAGTTCGAGGTCGCCTGCTATGCCGCCGCAGCCGTGTTCGTTGGCTTGAGCCGCCGCCGCTCGGTGCTGGTGATTGGTGCGTGGCTCTCGAGCTTTGTCGTCTCAAGGTGGCTGAACGGCGGCGCCGGGGAGCCGGGTGCGTTCTTTTACCTCGGGACCATGGCCGGCTTATACCGGTTCTTCGGAGCCGGCGTCGTGCTCTATGTGCTTCGAGACCGCGTCGTGCTGAACAAGGGCATCGCCTGGGCCGCTTTCGGATTGTCGTTGGTCGCCCTTGCAACCCCGGTCTTCATCGAGGCCGCGGCGACTCTCGGCGCCTATGCCTTGCTCGTCTTCGCCTATGAGTGTCCGCTGTGGTTCCGGCGGATCACTGCGCGCGGCGACATTTCTTACGGCACCTATCTCTACGCCTTTCCCATTCAGCAGCTGATGGTGCCGGTTGTCGGAAATCACCCTTGGCTGATCAGCGCGACAGCCCTGCCGTTGACGCTAGCTGCGGCGCTGACGTCGTGGCTGCTGGTGGAACGACCGGCGCTCAGGCTCAAGAAAAGAACGGCGCCTTCTCGGGCAGTTCAGCCGGACAGCGGGGGCGCAGCGGAATTGCCGACCTGGTAACGGCCGAGTGAATGACGGCTCAGACCTCGTTACGGTCGTAAGACTTTTACCCGCCCGCCAGATTCCCCGGCATCCGCTCGATGGCGGGCGATGAGTGCGCACATGGCGCCCATCATCATGAAGGGGACCGCGTGGGTCGCCTCCGAACTGTAAACCGTCTTCACCACCAAGAAGACGATCAGAGATATCGAGAGCGGCAACAACAGCGCGCTTTCCGGCTTGCGCGACTGCAAGCCTATCTTCGCCCCGGCAACAATCGCGGTCGCGAAGAAGAGATAGAAGGCGATCAGGCCGAGCGGACCATAATCGAGCGCTAGCAGAAGCGTATAGGTGTCGATCGTCACGACGCCTTTCGCATTTGCGTAGCCAAGGACGGCGCCGCTCTGCGCGACCCCGTGCCCGAGCGGTGCCTGGAACACTTTCGGCCAGCCCATGTGGAATTGGGCGATTCGGGCATCCGTGCTCGACTGCGTGTTTCCGGTACCCCAGACCATCGCGTGCAACCGGTGCGAGAAGAACGTGGCGGCGACGAGCAAACTCGCAAGAGCCGGGTAAGCGAGCAGGGTTGCTGGAGCGAGGATGCTCTGCCGGTCGGTCTTCCACCGGCGCAGCGCCCATGCGCCGGTGTAGAGGATCAGGGCGATCAGAAATCCCATCATGCCCAGTCGCGCACCGGTCATCATGATCGTGAAGAAAATGAACGAGATGAGAAGGAGAGCGATAGCGCGCATCCAGAGCTTCCGCGCCTGAACCGCGAAATGCATGAGTAGGGGACTGATCAAAGCGAGATATTCGGCCAGGCCAAGGCTCTCCCCGAACGTGCTTTGCAGCCGGAGAACGTTTGAGCCGGGGCGGCGCTGGCCGGCCAGCGATCGTGCCACGCTGTCGACGTCCACGTGAAGAAAGGACGGGATATGCCCAATCCACGGCAACCGTCCCAAACGCCATTCCCACATGGCGATTAGGCTGACGCAGGCGGCCAGGCCGATCAACAAACCGCACCACTTCACCGTCAAGGACGGGTTACGAAACAGGTAGCAGGCGATGAAGAACATCGCCGTCCAATAGAATTGATCGATCACGAACTTCTCGACCGAATTCCACCGGACTTCGCGAGAAGGCGATCGAAATGAACATGAGCGTGACAAACAGGAGCAGGAACCGAACCGTCGTCCGGTTGGCCGCGATTACCTCCTTCAGTTGCGTCCGGAGCGTCGGAGAGATCGATAGCGAGACGATGAACAGAGCCGTCAACGGGAAGATGAACAGCCGCGTCAGCGTGATCCAAGGCAGGCCCGGGAGGTCGACCGCCAGATAGTTCGGCCAGATGATCAGCGCCGACACAACGCAAAGGAAAAGGCCGCGGATGGTGCGGATTGGCACCCAGTCCTTGGTCGGCAGTGCCCAGATGACGAGCATTGCGAGCAGCAGGAGCGGGACTGCCATTGGGGGAATGAATGCGGGCGGCAAAAAGGCGAAGAGCATTCCGTAGAAGAACGCCCAGACGATCAGCAGCGCCCACGCGATCCGCCGGCGCCAGCGCGGCGCGGTCGCCCGCGAATCCTGCACGTAAGAGAGCAGGCGCGGCTCCCGCGGCCTTATCCAGCGACGCTTGAAAATTGACGGAATAGCGTGGTCCACCGACACGGCCTTAGATGCAACGCCGGCAAGGTAACAGCGCGCCCGCGGTGAAACGAGCTAGAAGTTCAGGCTTTACGCGCGGATTGTGCCGATCTGGTGCGGGCTTTCGTTGCACCCGGCCTACCGGCCCCGCTCAGATGAGGCTGTGATCGTGCACTGCGAAGAAGTCGTGCACCCATTCGTTCTGGTGGATGGAGCTCGGAAGCACGGGGCTGCCCTGGCCAGCGTAAAATGCAGGCTGCACATGGGCGTCAAGCTCGTGATGGACCGCAATGCTGGCGAGCGATTTGGCCGGTGAACTCCACGCGAAGTCGAAATGGTCCGACGAATGGTCCAGGGGCTTGCTGGCGCCTGATTGCGTGCTCGTCGAAGCCACGATGGATGTGGTCGCGCTCGCCTGTGCGGTGGTGATCACCTTGGTCGTCGACAAATCCGAAGTCTGATCGAGCTTGTGCATCACCTGATGGCCTTTGGTGCCGCCATGGCCCGTCCCACCGGTCGTCGAGCCGCTGGTCGTGCCGGTCGAGGTGCCCGTCGTGGAGCCACTGGTCGTGCCGGTCGTCGTTCCGGTCGAGCCACTCGTCGTGCTGGTCGTACCGGTCGAAGTGCCAGTGGTGGTGCCGGTCGTCGTTGTCGATGTTCCGCCGCTCGTGCTGGTCGAGGTGCTCGTCGTATCGACGGGAGCCAGCCACATCTGCTCATTCTGATAAATGGTGGACACGGCGCCATGTTGCGACAGCCACGTCTGCAACAGCTGGGTCGATTGGTCGGTGCTTGGAAGCAGATTTGTGAAATCCGTCACTGACAGGTTGGTATTGCCCGTCTGGACCAAAGTTGCGGCAATGTTGTGGTTCAGAACGGCATCGGTCGAGCCCTCGACCCGGATCCAGCTCTTCATGTCTGGAAGGCCCGCAACCGTGTTGTTGCTGATGTTGAGATTGATGCCGTCGTTGACCATGATGCCATTGTACATCGTGCCGACGAGCATGTTGCCGCTGATCGTTACGTTTTGATATGGCAGCGTGCCCACCTGATCGGTCATGAAGATGCCCTGGACGGCGCTTCCGCTCCCGCGATCGATCACATTGTCAGTGATGACGATGTCGTGAACGCCGGCTGTTTCGCCGGACGTCAGAAACTGAATCGCGTCGGGGTGAGTCACCAGTCCCACGGATAGAAATCCGTGAAGCTGTTTTGGGAAATCGTCACATTGGACGAGCCGCCGCCATGAACCGCGTCGGTACGAATATCGTGGAACGAATTGCCAAGGATTTGCAGGTGATCGTTGTCGAGGAATGACGAGCATGTTCTTGCCCTGCTCGAACTCGGACGCGGAAACGGTCACATTGCTGCTGCCACGAATGAACAGGAGGTTGGTGTCGTTGGCGGATTGCCGTCTAGCGATCCGTGGACCCACAGGTGGGAGAGGTCGATGTTCGACGACCCGTTGACCTGGAAAGCGTAGGCGGCCGCGCTGCCGGTCGCGTCCAGTTCGAGATTGGTGAAGTTCAATCCCGAGGACGCCTTGACGTTCAGATCCGTCAGTGTCGCCGGATGCGCCGCGTCCGCGGACGTGATCGTCACCGGCGTAGCAAAATTGAAGTTCTGGAGAATTACTCCGGAATAATGGCCGGCCGCCAGCAGGATCGTGTCGCCCGCGTGAGCGGTCGAAAGCGCGGTCGTGAGCTCGGCAGTCGTCGAAACATTGATGGTGGCCATGGATCCCCCGGAGCGATTGCCGGACGAAGACGCGTGAAGCAGATCCGTCCGAAGCGACTGCCCGGGGAAGTATTCCGAACTTCTTGCCAAATAGTTTCCGGTGCCGCCGAATAGCCGAGGTAATCCCTGGCTTAACGGCCAACCGGAAACAAAAAGTAAAGCGGCTGCAAAACTGATGAGTATCACCAGCTGCAGCCGCTTACTGTTGCGCATTACTTGTTGTTACTTTGCGAGATTTAACAAGACCTCAACAAAGCACCTTTCTTCCGGTCTTGCAACCGGAGCGTCCGCTCAGGACAGTACGAGCGAGCGCGATTGCTTCTGGCGACGGCGGCGGGCGCCGGAGCCGATCATGCCGATGCCGAGCAGCATCATCGCCCAGGTCGCCGGCTCGGGAACCGCGTTGCCGACGGAACCGAAGAAGACGATGTGCGAAAGGCCCGGCTGCTGGCCGTTGCCAACCTTGAGATCAGCAGTGCTCCAGTTGTATGTGACCAGTCACCCGTGCCTGTGAACTCGTAGAGAATGAACTGATTGCCCGCCTTCACGGCGTAATATCCAAGGTCGACGCCGGGCGCCAACGTGAACGTCCCGCTGAGCGAACCGCGGCTGAATGTGATGCCATTCCGGTGTCCGATTTCATTGCCCGCGTCAAATTCGGCCAACGGAGTCAGGTTGAGATTGGCGGGATAATTGTGCGCCGGCGCATATACGTTGTTGTAAGCGTTCTCGGTGAGCCGATAATCGCCGGCGCCATTCGTGCCGGTCGTGATATTGCCGCTGAAATGGCAGCTGCTCGCCACGCCATCGGTCATGTTGCTGCAAGCGCCGTTAACGGCGACCGTCGACGTTGCCGAAGCCGGAGTGGCGAAAGCCAGCGAAGCCGCCAGCGAAATCGCTCCCAGTGCGAATACTGAGGTACGCATGAAGTCACCTCTACCTGTTGCAACTCGGGTCCCCAGCGGACGCGAGATCAAGTCGCTTGGTAAATGGCAAGTTAATGAATCGCAAGGGATTGAAACCAAAGTTTAACCAAGAGTTAGCCTCTGTCGCGTCCCGATTCGGGACTCTCGTCTAGTCGGCAGGAACCGATACGACGTTTCGGAATGCACTCGTCCCGAGACGTTTAGAAGGCGTTTTTGCCGCGCACCGGGATCAGAAGGGTGCGCAGAAGGATGCGTAGGTCCAGCGTGACGGACCAGTTGTCGATGTAATGGAGGTCGTGCTCCAGGCGGTTCAGCAGCTTGTCGTCCGTATCGGTGAGGCCGCGCCACCCGTTCACCTGGGCCCAGCCGGTCAGGCCCGGCTTGACCCGGTGCCGGGCGGCATAGGTGCTGACGACTTCCCGGAACAGCCGCTGGCCAGCCTTGGTCGAGGGCGCATGCGGCCGAGGGCCCGACCAGCGACATCTCGCCGCCGATCACGTTGAACAGCTGCGGGATCTCGTCGAGGCTGGTCTGGCGAAGGAAGGCACCGACGCGGGTCACTCGCGGGTCGGCTTCCACGGCCTGGCGGATGTCGCCGGTATCGCAACCGTCCACGTACATGGTCCGGAACTTGAAGACGCGGAACTGGCGGTCGTTGAACCCTTCACGCAGCTGGGTGAAGAAGACCGGCCCGCGGCTGTCGAGCTTGATGGCGATGGCGATCGCCGCGAACAGCGGCGAGAGGAGGATGACGAGGGCCCAGGCGATAATTTGATCCTCAGCCCACTTGATTCCCTGGTCGAGGCCTGAAATCGGGCGGTCGAAGAGCGTGAGGACGGGCAGCCCGCCGAGCAGCGCCTGGGGCTTGTCGAGGTAGGCAAATCCCACCAGATCGGGAGACAGCCTGATCCTAACCGGCGTCAGGGCGAGTTGCTGAACGACTTCGCGCACTCGCTCTTCGGAGGACCAGGGGAGGGCGACGATTACCTGGTCGACTTCGCCGCGGCGGATCGAGCTGAGCAACGCGCTGAGCCCGCCCTGGCGGGGAAGCACATGGTTCTTGCCGTCGCTCCTGTCGTCATAACGGGCGACCAACCGAAGCATGAGATCGGGCCGGCCGGTCAGGTATCGGACCAGCCTCTCGGCCTGCTCTCCGCCGCCGAACACCGCGGTTCGAACGTCGAACACGCCTTTCCGCTTGGTGCGATTGAGCAACGCCGAAAAGATCGTCTTCGAAAGCCACAGCGCGGCGGCCGAACAGAAGAACCAGGCGAGCGCCCACTCGCGCGAGATTTGCGCCGAGGCTTTCAGGACGAAGCCCAAGGTGACGAGGAATATGGCGGTGACGCCCCAGGTGCGGGCAATCAGCGCAAGCCGTGGATGGCGGACGAACAAGGTCTCGACATCATAGGCGCCGACCGCGCTCGCCAGCGTGAGGTACAGCAAGGTGCCGAACGCCATGACCCGGTAATGATCGTGGTCCATCGCTCTTGGAAAATTGGTGCCAAGAACGAGCAGCAGGATGAGGCCGCTGACGACGATGACGGCACATTCCACGATTTTGAGCGACAGCGCCGACAAATCCATGATCATGGCGGAGTCGGACAGGCGGCCGCTGTCATTGTGGACGTGTGAAGCGCCCCCGGAGAGGCGGTCTCTTGGCACGATCGATGTTACCCCGCGACGCCGCTGTTCCGGTCGGGTTATCCTGCCCGTTGTGAATGGCAAGTGTCTTGGCCGCCATGTCCCGGAGTCGGACAGGGAAGGGGAGGCTCGGGTGGCGGGCTTTGCTAAGCCTGTCTTTGGCCTGTAGATTGCCTCGAGGAAACGCGCGGAAGGTGCTGGGATGGAAACGGTATTCGATTGGCTGACGGTCGGCATTTTCGCCGCCCTCGTCGTGCTGTTTCTTCAGCGATCGGTCTCTCCGGGGCCGGCGCGGAACTCGATCCTTCACTATGTGCCGCCGGCAATCGGCTGCGCGCTCGCCAATTATCTCGGGAACAACGATCAGGAAGTGCTCGCTATCGCTATCCTGGCTGCAGTGGTTGTTTACACTTTTCTGGTACTCAAGCCGTTCAGCCACCTCCGGTCGTAGCCCAACTGCAAGGATGACCCACCAGTGAGCATAGTTTCGGCGGTTCGGAAGCTCTTCGGCGCAAACAGCCGCGACGCGTTTAGCGACGCCGAGCCCCTGCACCTCTCCATCCCTTATCGCCGGCGGCGCGATTCCGAGGATTCCGCGCGGCCGCGATTCAAGATGCTGGCGACCGATCGCTCGGACGACGACGGCGTCGGCCCGCAGGTCCGCGAAGCCTTCGTGCCGTCGCAGCCGGTTGCCTCCCGCAACATGCTCGCTGGCCGAACCGGACCGCTCCAGGAATTGATCCAGGCCGTCGAGGATCACCGGGTTCACGTCGTCCTCTACGGCGAGCGGGGCATCGGCAAGACGTCGCTGCTGGGGGTCTTTTCCGAGCTTGCCCAGGACGCCGACTATCTCGTCGTCCGCGAGAACTGCGGCGCCGACACCACCTTCGACGAGCTGTTCAGGAGCATCAGCTCGAAGATTCCGCTGATTTACGCCGGCGCCCTCGACGCCTCGGAAGCTCAGTCGCGGCCGTCCGGAACGATCGCCGACCTGCTTCCGCAATCAACTCTGGGCCCCAATCAGGTCAGCCGTCTGTGGTCGAGCATCGTCGGCACCCGCGTCCTCGTCGTTCTCGACGAGTTCGACCGCACGGAGAATCCCGAGTTCCATCGCGATGTCGTCGAGCTATTGAAGAACCTGTCGGACACGGCCGCTCGCGTGCAGCTCGTGATTGCCGGCGTCGCACAGACGCTGAGCACTCTCCTTGGTCATTCTCCGTCCATCCGGCGCAACGTCGCCGGCCTTGCCCTTTCCGCCATGAGCGACCGGGAGGTTGCCGAGTTGATCGAACTCGGCGAGCGTCACGCCGGCATCAGTTTCGAGCCTGCCGCGAAGGACCGCGTCGTCGAGCTCGCCCGCGGCCGTCCATATCTCGCCCGCCTCATCGCCCATCACGCCAGCCTGCGCGCTGTGACCTCGAGGCGAACCATCGTCGACCTTAGCGATGTCGAATTTGCGGTCGAGCGCGCGTTGATGGACATGGAAACGCGGCTGTCGGACCGAACGGTCAACTCCGTCCGCGCCTGGCTGCAGCAGGAGCCGGCCCTGGTGATCAAGCTCGCGACTGCGGGCCTTCACGAAGGCGGCACCTTCAACCTTCGAACGCTTCTTGCGGGAAGTGGCCAGTCGAATGTTCTCGAGGCCTTCGTGAAGGACATTTCGAGATCCGAGAGCCTGGTCGTTCCCGTCGACGACGGTGGCGCCCGCTACGCGTTCGTGGAAGACGGATTGCCGGCCTATTTGATGCTGGCCTCGGGCCGGCTCGGCTTCGCGGCCTGAGTTCGACCGCCTTCGGGCTCTGCTGAACTCCAGCTCCGCGGGCGGCGCGCGCGCCAATGTGTGTGCCCGCGCAGCAACTCCGTCGCCCAACCTGTCGCTCGAAGGTCACACCTCGGCGCATTTGTCCCATGCCGGGACACACCTTCAGCAACATTGACTCCATTTCTTGGAACGAAAGAGTTACCAAGAGATTAACAACTCGCAGCCCGAATGGGGGTGAGCGTCAGTCGACGGCGTTTCAGAGGAGATAGAGGAATGCGTAAACTATCCTTGGCACTTGCTGGCGCCGTAGCGCTGGCCAGCGCGAGTGCGGCAGAGGCCACGATCGTGGTGGTTCCGCCGACGGACGTGAACGTGACGGAGACCTTCAACGGTCCGAACAACTCGTACATCACGTACCAGAAGCCGACCGGCCAGTCGGGCAGCTTCAGCGACATTCTGTCATTCACCAACGACACGGCGGGCGTCTTCAACCTGTCAGTCCTGACGCAAGTCGTCGCAGCGGTGCACTTCACGACGCTGACGATCAGCGGCGGCACGCTGATGGGTCCGCTCAGCCTGCTGGGGCCGGGCAACTCGTCGACCGTCAACGGCGCGACGACCTACGCGCTCGGCAACCTCGACCTGGGCGTCGGCACCTATCACATCAACCTTGCGGGCAATGCGCCGCTTGGCACGACGTGGCAGGGCACGGTGAACTTCAGTGCGGTTCCGGAGCCGGCCACCTGGGGGCTGATGCTTCTCGGTTTCGGCCTGATGGGCGCCTCGATGCGGCGTCGCCGGACGCGGGTTGCGCTTCCGCAGCTTGCTTAATCCATCAAGCCAAGCGAATTGAATGGCCCGGCTTGACGCCGGGCCATTTTTTTATGGCCTGAGCCGATCGGTGGTGTTCGGCAGTGCCGACCGCGACGATCCCTCCGGTGCCGGGAACTGCCGATGCCAATGACGACGACGCACGCACTGCTTCCAATCGCGGCCGCTCTCGCGATCTCGAAGCGGCCGGTGCCGTGGCGTCTGGTCATTGTTGCCGCAGTCGCGGCCGCGCTGCCGGATGCGGACTGGGTCGCTCATCATTTCTTCCACCTGCCGGACACTTCGATCTATTCGCATCGCGGCGCCGCGCATTCGCTCTTCGCAGCCCTGGCTGCCGGTCTGATCGCCGCTTGCCTGCACAAGAAGCTCAACGTGGGCGCGCTCACGGCCGGCGTGGTGATCACGGCATCGATGGCCAGTCACGGCATTCTCGACATGATGACGGACACCGGTCGCGGGGTCGCCTATCTGTGGCCGCTGAGTTCGGCGCGCCTGTTTGCCGACTGGAGACCAATCCACGGCGGGGCTGTGCACATGAAGCACTTGCTGCCCGAGACCCTCGCCCAATTCCAGTCCGAGCTGTGGCAGCTGATCCTGCCGATGTTCGCAGTCGCGCTCGCGGTGCGCCTCGGACGCTCGCTGCTAAGTCGCAGGCTGGCTCGAACTCGCCCCTGACCGTCGAGCCAGACGGCCATCGCTAAACGCAGGCAAGCCGCGCCCCGAACCCGGTCAATCTCAAGCGTCATGTCGGTCGGTCGTTGATGTGCCCGGCACTTTCGTACAAACGGCCGCTGCCGCAATGGCTTGGGTGAAGGGAGCGTTGAATGAGCGATGAGGTCGGCCGCTGGACGGATGCGACAATGGCGGTCCTGGCCCGACATTCGCAGGACCTGGGCGCTGTCGGCACTCCCGAGGACCTCGCACGCGCCGTTGAAAAGACGATAACCGCGGCGATCCTGGAACAGCGCGCGACGCTGTGGTCGGGCCTTCTGGGCAAGCAGGTCCTGTATCCGCACCCTTCAGGCGTGGCATTCTGGATCCGGCTCGGCGACGGCATTTCCATGTACGCGATCCGCGCCGACCGCGACAATTCGGCGACCCGCTTCATCCTGTCCCATCTGACGCCCGGCGGCACCTTCCTCGATGTCGGCGCGAACACCGGCTGGTTCGCGCTTCGGGCCGGCGCCCGCTATCGGGAACTCGGCGGCGGCTCGGTCCACGCCTTCGAGCCGCAGCCGGTGATGTTCGACCTCATCACCCGCTCGATCGCCGAGAACCAGCTGCAGGACCTCGTCAATCTGCACGGCGTTGCCCTCGGCAACGAAGAGAAGACGGTGTGGATGGCGACGCCGCCCTTCAACAGCGGCGGCAGCACGGTCCGCTTCAAGCAGATCAATGAGAGCGTGCCTGTGCAATTGACCCGCTTCGACGACCTGAACCTGCCGCTCGGGCGGGTCGACATCATGAAAGTCGACATCGAAGGCTCCGAACCGATGTTCATCGAGGGAGCAGCGGAATTCATCCGCGAGCATCGGCCGAAAATCTATTCCGAGCTTCACCCCACCAAGTTGCAGCGGGTGTCGAACCGCACTCGGGAAGACTATCTGAGGCAGATGGAGGAGCTCGGCTACCGCGCGCTGGTACTGGGCCGCGACGGGCAGACCGCCCCGCTCGAGCCGGCCCATCTCGATGATCCCCGCAAGCTGCTGGACGTCGTGTTCGACCCGGCCTGAAGACGCTCGGGGGGGTTTGCGGTGCGCTTGCCATCATGCAGGAAGTCTCTAGGGCCGGGGTACGCTGGCCATGGCGCGGGGCGACATTTGCTCGGCACGGCATTCTCCGCGGGGCCTGCAGGGCCTCAATCGCGGCTGGCCGTTGCTCCAATGGGCATCGGCAACCAATAAAATAGGTGCGTGATGAACGACATTCATGTTGCGGTGGTCGGTCTTGGCTATGTCGGGCTTCCGCTCGTCGTGGCGCTTTCCCGCAAATTTCCCGTCATTGGCTTCGATATCAGCCCGGAGCGGGTTTCGACCCTCAAGAGCGGCGTTGATTACACGGGCGAGATCGAGAGCCAGGAACTGACCGCCTCGAACATCCAAATCACCGACGATGTCGCCGACCTCGCCGGCAGCAACATCTTCATCGTCACGGTGCCGACGCCGATCGATCAGGCCAACCGTCCGGATTTCGGCGCTCTCCTCAAGGCCTGCGAGCTGATCGGGCCAATCCTTTCCTCGGGGGCGATCGTCGTGTTCGAGAGCACCGTCTATCCCGGCGTGACCGAAGAGATTTGTGCGCCCGCGCTGGAGGCGGCTTCCGGCCTTAAGTGCGGGACGGATTTCAAGCTCGGCTATAGTCCCGAGCGCATCAACCCGGGCGACCGCGAGCATCCGCTCGAGAAGATCACCAAGGTGGTCGCGGGGCAGGACGAGCAGACGCTGGCACGGCTTGTCGAGGTCTACGGATCGGTTATCGAGGCCGGCATCCACCAGGCCTCCTCGATCAAGGTCGCGGAAGCCGCCAAGGTCATCGAGAACACCCAGCGCGACCTCAACATCGCACTGATGAACGAACTATCGATGATCTGCGACCGGCTCGGCATCCGAACCACCGACGTTCTCGCGGCGGCCGGCACGAAGTGGAACTTCCTGAAGTTCTTCCCCGGGCCTGGTCGGCGGCCACTGCATCGGCGTCGACCCTTATTACCTGACCGCCAAGGCCGAGCAGCTCGGCTATCACCCGGAGGTCATTCTCTCCGGCCGCCGCGTCAACGACAGCATGGGCGCCTACGTCGCGCAGCGGCTGATCAAGATGCTTGCCGAGCAGGGGCACTCCATTGTCGGGCAGCGCGTCGGCATCCTCGGCTTCACGTTCAAGGAGAACGTCCCCGATATCCGCAACTCCAAGGTCGTCGACATCTATCGCGAGTTGCGCGAGTTCGGGGTCGAGCCACTCGTCCACGATCCAATGGCCGATGCTGCGACCGTCCGGCGCGCCTACGGAGTCGAGCTTTGCGACCTCAGTTCGTTCAGCAACCTCGCGGCTCTGGTTTATGCCGTTCCCCACGCCACCTACGATGAGCTCGACGGCGAGGCGCTGAGCGGCATGATCGCCGACAAGGGCATCCTCATCGACATCAAGTCGCGCGCCGATCCGCAATCCTTGCGCGGGGACGTGAAGTATTGGAGCCTATGATCTATAAGCGTCCCACATTGTTCAGGTGGTGAATTGAGCAATTTTCGAATCTCGCCGATTGGGACTTGCCGGATACACACGCCGCTGAGCCGCGCCGTCGGCCGCTACCCAATCGATCTCGACCTGCGGCGCAACTACGGCTTCGTCCACACCAGCGACGAAGCGCTGCAGCAGGTCCGCTTCCTTCAAGGTGAAAAGGACTTCCGACAGGACGTGCTGCCGCTGGTCTTCCGAAGCGAGGACATGCGGCCCACCCAGGAAAGCTGGGAGCCGGCCGATCTCCACATCGTCGAAATCAGCTCGGCGAAACGGATCACGAGCGGCGACGACAGCGTCCAGATCAACTTCATCCACCGCCACTTTGCGGACTTCTTCGCGAACACCGAACGGTCGCGGCGGTTCTGGAACCGCTTGCGGCAGGGACACCGCCAGGACCTCGTCGAATACCTCGAGCGGCAGCGCTCCTATCAGCTGATGTCCGCCGCCGACCAGGAGTTGCTGCTCAGCCTGTCGGTCGAACAGCAGACGTTCAAAGCCGTGAAGAACGACATGGCCGAGATCCTCGAACGGCTCGGGCGCGAGAAAGTGCTGTTCGTAACGCACGTCAACGCGGCGACCCCGGACGGCGAACATCTGCCGACCCGGGACCGTTTGATCCGCTGGGTCAAGGTCGCCGCCGAACAGCTGGACGCGCAGGTATTCGATCCGACGCCGCTGATGATCGAGGCCGGGCAGGAGACTGCGCTGGAGAACGGCGGCCTCGACCTCACGCATTTCACGGGGACTTTCTCGGACCGCGTCTACGATGCCATTCACCAGGCCTATGTCGTCCCGCTGCTCGGCTCGGAACCGCAAGTGGCGGGAGACGAGCGCTTACGGAAGATCGGCGAGATCGCGGCGCGCGTCGAAAGCACGATCGAGCTCGGCGACTTCTTCGCCGGCTCCCGTGAGCTTCATGACGCGGTCGAGCAATATCCCGATGCGGTCGAGTTGCTCCGGATCCGCGGAATCATCCGGTCGCGGATCGGCGATTATCGCGGCGCACTCGACGACCTGTCGCGGCCTGCGCCCGGCCGCGCGCCGTCCGAGGCGATGCGCATGGCCCTGCTCGAGGCGGCGACGGCGCTCGGCGATCACGAACGCGCCCTTGCGATTGCGCAGGACCTGGCGGCCGACGACGTCGAGAGCACGGCGCTGTACCGCATCGCGGCGGAGTCCGCCGAGAAATCCGGGAAGCTCGACCTTGCGATCAGCTATGCCAAGCAGGTCTATCGCCGGGACAGGACCGACCTGACCTCCGCCTTGCATGCGCTGGAGTTGATCTCGAGCCGCGCGAGCGAACCCGAGATCGACGAGTGGCGCACCGAAATCCTCGACAATATCGCGGCGTCGTCGAGCGGCGCGCTCGGGCTCTGCCTGTGGGCGCTCGCGCAGGGAGACGAAGAGCTGTTTGCGGCCGCTCTGGAGATCGTTGCAAGGACGGACAAGAGCGCCACCATCGACCTCATCGAGGACGCATTCGGGGCTGGAATGCAGCGGGCAATGGCGGCGTCGGTCCCGGTTGCCGTCGGTCTCGGCAGGCTCGGGCCCGAGCTTGCGGAGCGAAGGGCAGCTTTGGTGCGGGCGGCGCTGGATAACGCTCGAACCCTGTTCAGCGAGGGCGACTTCGCGCGAGCGCACGATCTTGCGCGGCCGATCGCCGATCTTGCCGGCGTCCAGAGTCGTCAGGTGCGGACGTCGCAGCTTGCAGGCGAAGCGCGGCAG
>CAWGRB010000040.1:0-4553 GCA_963824845.1 uncultured Alphaproteobacteria bacterium | reverse complement strand
TCCTCGATCTGCGCAACAATCCGGGCGGCTTGCTCGACCAGGCGATTTCGGTCTCCGACGACCTTCCTGGAGAAGGGCGAGATCGTGTCGACCCGCGGCCGCAATCCCGAAGAGACGCAGCGCTTCAATGCGCGGCCGGGCACATGACCAAGGGCAAGCCGCTGATCGTCCTGATCAACGGCGGCTCGGCATCGGCCTCGGAAATCGTCGCCGGCGCCTTGCAGGACCAAAAGCGCGCCACCCTCATCGGCACGCGATCGTTCGGCAAAGGATCGGTGCAGACGATCATTCCGCTCGGCGGCGGCAATGGCGCGCTGCGGCTGACCACGGCGCGGTACTACACGCCGTCGGGGCGCTCTATTCAGGCCACGGGCATCACGCCGGACATCGAAGTCCTGCAGGACGTTCCGGATAACTTGAAGGCTCAGATCGACACCAAGGGCGAAGCCTCGCTGCGCGGCCACCTCAAAGCCGAGGGTGCCGAGCAGACCGGCTCGCAGTCCTATGTGCCGCCGAACGAATCGGACGATAAAGCGATCAAAATGGCGCTGGACCTGCTGCGCGGAACGGCCACCAATGCCGCCTTCCCGCCCAATCCCAAGGCGGCGGTTCATAACTGACCTGGACGAAATCCACGGCGTTCCCAGAATATCTAGGACTGCGCCGCTGCTGGGACCAGCGTCAGCTGCCAGGCCCGGATGTCCGCTTTGGGTCAAAAGCAGACATTGATCGATCAAACGCGATGTCCGCTTTACCCCCGAAAGCGGACATCAATGAGCGCAATCACCATGTCCGCTTTGTGCCAAAAGCAGACATTATGCGGTGCAGCAAACAACCGCCTATTCGATCACCTCGTCGGCACGGGCAAGTAAGGGAGGCGTAGTGGTGAGGCCGAGAGCTTTCATTGTCTTAACGTTTATCACTAGGTCTATCTTAGCCGGCTGAATCACAGGAAGGTCGGCCGGCTTCTCACCCTTGAGCACTCTGGCAATGTATTGGGCGGCATTGCGGTACATTTCACGAAAATCGATGCCGTAAGACATCACTCCACCGATTTCGGCGTACTCTCGCCCAATATAGAGCGCAGGAAGTTTGGTCTTAAAGGCGAAGTCGACGATCCGCTGCGCGTTATCCTCAAATAAAGCTGCCGAGCCAATGAATAACGCTTCCGGAAAATCCTTCATCGCGTCCTGCAGGGCCCTCGTCCAGCGCATCGGAGCTACGCGCGCCCACCGCATGAACCTGCACGTTTAGAGCGGCTGCAGCCGCAGTAATTTGTCCAAGTTCGATTTGCCCTGGCGGAAAAGTTGGATCGTGCAAGACGGCTAGACGTCCCAAGCCTGGAACTGCGTCCCCAAGCACTTCAACCCGTTTTTCGGCTAGAGCAACCGTGAACACAGTGACCCCCGTGGCGTTACCACCGGATGCGCCAGAGAGGTGACGAGCCCGTATTCGACCGGATCACCAATGCGGCAAAAATGATCGGGATCGTTTTCGTCGCCGCTTGAGCTGCTCTGAGCGGCGGGCGTACCGACGGCGATAATAACGTCAACGGGAAGTGCTGCTAGTTCATTTGCCAGAGCGGGTAATTGGTCGGCCTTTCCGGCGGCGTAGCGATATTCAATGAGAATGTTTCGGCCATCGTCAAAGCCGCGTTCGTGTAGCCCCTTTGCGATATTATCTTGCGAGTGAAATAAATGCGGTCTCGACGCTTCATCTGAGAGATATCCTAGTTTCGGAATTTAGTGGCCTGCTGCGATAGACCAACAGAGGAAGCGCTGGTGATCGCTGCGGTGCTTAGCAACCGGATGAAATCGCGCCGTCTCACGGGTTCCCTCTCCGGGGAACCCTACCACCTAATGAGACGCAAACTAAGTCGGTGCATCGCAGCAAAATCTGCGCCCGATGTCCGCTTTGGGTCAAAAGCAGACATTGCACGCGTCAAATCGGCGATGTCCGCTTTACCCCCGAAAGCGGACATTGCTGAGCGTGACCGGAATGTCCGCTTTGTGCCAGAAGCGGACGTCAAAGATGCATTCGGAGGCGTCACGGTGGAGCCGTCCTTGCATCGAGGGAAGCTCGCTCATCGAGCGCATCCAGCGGCGAGTTGCGGGCATCCGCCAGATCAAATAGATTCGGTTCGGCAGTTCGTCGCGGCTGGACTCAGTCCGTGGGAAGTTCGTCATGAGCGTATTTCCACACACCTCGATAGCGGTTATCAAGCCATCGGCAATTTGGCCGCTCTTGATGTGTGCGACGAGCGTATCGATAGCCCCTTGCCATTCCGCTTGAGGCACGCGGGCGGCAATTCCTTCGTCGGCGATGATGCGCGCATAGTGCTCCGCCAGTGAGACGAAGATCAGAATGCCGCTACGGTCCTTCTTGCGCGCAATGCCGCGGACTGAGAATTGCTCCATAGCGACACGATGGGCAACGGCGCGGCGCGCCGCGCGCGGCACGATTGCGACGCGCACGCGCGGCAGGCAGAGCACGACGGCGAGTATGAAAAAGACGACGGCCTGCAACAGTAGAATCCGGTGGACCGACATTGCCGTGAAGGCGACCAGCAGCCAAGGCAACGTGAGCGCGACCAGAGCCGCGAGGAGGATCGGCAGTCCCGTGGCGTCGGTGGACGCTTGCGCCAGCACGCAGACGATCTCGCCTGATGTCTTGCTCTCGGCGGTGCGGATTGCGGCTGAAATGCGCTCGCTGTCTTGTTCCGAGACGTTCATCACCACCTCCCCGATGCCCCGCCGCCACCCGACGAGCCGCCTCTGCCGGAGAAGCCACCGCGGTTCAGAGAACCCGCCGCCGCGCGAACCGCCCGAATTGAGGAGGATGTTCAGCGCCACGTTCAGGAAGAACCAGCGGAAACCGGGCGACACTATGAGCAGCGTGACGAGCGCGATGATCCCGGCAACGATGAGCCAGTTCGATGGATCGCGGGTCGCCTGGTCATCGACGCGCAGGGACGGGCGCTGCTGCCATTCGGAGGCGTCGGTCGTCAACACCGATATTATGTCGTCGACGCCGCGCGAGATGCCGCCGCCGAAATCGCCGGCCTTGAAGCGCGGCGCGATGGCGTTGCTGATGATGACCTTCGAGAGCGCGTCGGTCAGCGTGCCTTCGAGGCCATAGCCGACCTCGATGCGCACCCGCTGTTCCTTCGGCGCGACGAGCAGAAGCGCGCCGTTGTTCTTCGTCTTCTCGCCAAGCTTCCAGCTGCGGAACAGTTCATTGGCGTAGGGCTCGATCTCCTCGCCGTCGAGCGAGTTAACGGTCGCGACGACGAGTTGGATGCCGGACTTGGTTTCGAGGTCGGCGAGCTTCGGCTCGATGGTGCTGCGTGTGGCGGCCGGGATGATGTTGGCCTGATCGACGATGCGGCCCGTGAGTGTCGGAAGGATTAGCGGCAAGTGCGGTGAGAGTCGCGCACAACGACACGACGATAGCAGTGAAAAAACACACGCCTCCCCTGGCCAGAGGGGAATAGGGGCAACTTGCGGTCATCTAAGCGCCTTTAAGTTGCGCGGCGCGTTAGAACTTTACCTGCGGCGGGGTTTGCGCCCCTTCGTTCGCCGTGAATTCCGCCATCGGTTTTTCACCGGCGAATGCTGTCTTTGCCCAGATGATTGTTGGGAGCGTTCGCAACGCCGTATTAAAGGCGCGCACTGCGTCGATGTAGTCGCGCCGCGCCACCGCAATGCGGTTCTCGGTGCCTTCGAGCTGCGATTGCAGAGCCATGAAATTGGCATTGGATTTGAGTTCGGGATAGTTCTCCGACACTGCCAACAGTCGGCCGAGCGCCCCCGTCAATTGCGCCTGAGCATCCTGAAAAGCCTTGATCTTATCAGGATCGGTGAGGTCGGAGGCATCAACCTTTATCTGCGTCGCCTTGGCACGCGCTTCGACTACGCCGGTAAGTACGCTCTTCTCTTGCGCGGCATAGCCTTGAACAGTTGATACCAAATTCGGAATCAGATCAGCGCGGCGCTGATATTGGTTTTGCACGTCCGACCAGCGGGCCTTGGCCTGTTCTTGAAGTGTCGGGATCGTGTTGTATCCGCAACTTGCCAGTGCGAAGCTGAGACCGATAATGGTCAGCGCAAAGCAAGTTCGGGAAATGACGTTTGGCATCTCTTTACTCCGACGAGCACACTGCATGATGCTGTCCCGGTCGCCCAACCTGACGTTGGTTAGGTCTGCCCCTTCAGGCGCTTGTTGCATTCGCTGTAGTAGCCGCCGCCCTTCTGAATCCATTTCAGTCCGCCGTTTGCATTATTCGCCTTGTTGGCTCGGTATTGATCGAGACAAGTTTCCATGCGCGCTTTCCCCACAGACTCGCTCGAATACTTAGGACTGATGGCGTTCGGGAGGACTGCGTTTCCGACCGCGGCCTGCCCAGGCGTTGGTGCCGGGGCGGGCTTCGGTGCTGTCGTCGTCTTCGTTGGCTGTGCGGCTCCAGGTGTTGAGGGAGTAGTCGCCTCGGCCCCACACTGCGCTTTCCGGAAGTCGTTCCATTTCATCCCGTTGAGGGTTCCAGCGGCTTTGGC
>CAWGRB010000039.1:0-36050 GCA_963824845.1 uncultured Alphaproteobacteria bacterium | reverse complement strand
CTTTCCAGCCAGGGGCGGATGACCGCGATCATGCTGACCGTCCTTCCGGTCTTCACCTTCGCATGCTGTTCCTGTTCAACCCGCGCTTCTTCCTCGACGTTGCCAACGACCCGTGGTTCGTCCCGGCTTCGGGTTCCTCTTCGTCCTCTATCTCATTGGCTTCTTCACCATCCGCAAGATGGTGGACCTGAAGGTCTGACCCCATGCTTCGACTCGTTGCCGACAATGCCGTCCTTCGCCTGGTCCTGCTGGCCCTGCTGTTCGCCGGGGTTGCAGCGGCCGCGTTCTTCGCCGCGCAGTCGATCGCGGCGCGGCAGCAGACGCGGCGCCGGCTTGCGCAGGACGGACCGCGGCTCGGCGGGCGAGACCCAGACGATCGGCTCGCTACGCACCGAAAAGGCCGAGAACGCCTGGCTGAACCTCGTCAATTCGATCGAGAAATCGGGCCTGAGTCTTGCGGACACGAAGGACGACGCCCTTCGCCAGAAGTTGGCCGCGGCCGGCTATACAGCGCCCTACGCGCCGCGGGTTTATACTCTGGTGCGGCTGGTGATGGTCATCGGCCTGCCACTGCTGTTGTTCGGCCTCTATTGGCTCGGCGGTTCGACGCCGAGCGTGTTCAAGCTCTACCTGTCGCTGGTGATCGCCGCCGCGATGGGGCTGTACCTGCCCAACATCTTCATCCGCGCGAAGGCGGACCGCCGGCAGAGGGAGCTGATCAATGCGTTCCCGGACGCGCTCGACCTGATGCTGGTCTGCGTCGAGGCGGGCCTCGGCCTGGAGGCCGCGTTCGCCCGCGTCGGCATGGAGATGACGACATCGCACCCGCTTGCTGTCGCAGCAGTTCGGCTCCGTGGTGCTCGAGCTTCGTGCCGGCCGAAGCTACGACGACACGCTTCGACGGCTCGCCGATCGGGCGGGAGCGGATGAAATCCGCGCTTTCGCGACCTTGCTGATCCAGTCGACCAAGCTCGGCTCCTCGATCGCCCAGACGCTGCGCGTCTATGCGTCGGAGATGCGCGAGCGGCGGCAGATGCGCGCCGAGGAAAAGGCGCACCGCTTGCCGGTGCTGATTTCGATCCCGCTGGTCGCCTGCATGCTGCCATGCATGATCGGCGTGCTGATGTTGCCGGCGGTGATCCGCGTGGTTCGGGCGATCATGCCGGCACTTCACGGGGGAGGATGACGATGCGCGGAGGGCTAGCATTACTCCTGAGCAGCGCCGCCGCTGGCCGGCTGTGCGCAAGCATCCGGGCCAGGTCGCAGGTTCGGGCGCTCGCCGATCCGGCTCGCGAAGATCGGTGCGGGAAGCGAGCGGCTTGCCGAGGCGCGCGGTCAGCTCGCTGCTCGGCAATGTCGGCCTTGCCATCGAAGCCTTTCACGCAGCGCTTGCGCGAGCAGCCGGACAGCGTCGAAGCGATGAGCGGTCTTGCCGCTTGCTACGATTCGATGGGCCGAACCGACCTGTCGCGCCATTATTATGAGGCGGCGCTCGCCGTCGCGCCGCACGACGCCCGGGTGCTGACTGCATTTGCCGGCTCGCTCGACGCGCAGGGAAGCCACGCGCAGGCGCTGGAGCTGCGCAGCGAAGCGGCTCAGGCCAGCGCGAGGGTCGCTCAGGCGCCGGTGCCTGCGACACTGCCGGCTCCCGCGGTCGCGGCAGTCCCTCCGCACGATGCGGCGGTTTCGACCGCTTTGGCGGCGCCGCCGGACCAGGCGGTGCAAGTGCGAGCGCCAGAGTTGCGCTCGGAGCCCGTTCCAGTTGCTGCGATCAGCGCTCCGGCACCCGCACCGGCGCCGGTCACGATCCCCACAGAAGTTGCCGCTGCGGCCGTGGTAGCTCCGGCCGCCGCCGCTCACGATGCGAAGGTCCTTGCGGCGTTCACGGCACCGCTTGAACCCGGTCAAGCGAGCCTGACGCCAGTTCCGGCGGCGGAGCCTGCGGCGGGACGAGATCCCGAGCCTGCGGCCATTATGCTTCCGGAAGTCGTCGCGGCGGCTGCTGCGGTCGTCGTGCCGGTCACGATCCCGATCGCTTTGGCCGCGGTCGCTCCGCGGACCGACGCTCTCGCCGATGCTGGTCCGAGCGTCACCATTGCGCTGCCGCCGCCGCGCCCGGCCGCCCGGCCGATCGCTCAGACCGTTGTCAGGCCCGCCGAGCAGATGGTGGAGCGCGACGGCGTTCAAGCCGACGGACCGCGCCTGCAGCGCCTGTCGCTCGGCGAAGTCGCTCTTCTCACGTCGGGCGAGCCGGCGTGGAAACCGATGGTGGTCGCGCGCACTGCCCAAAGCACGACGGTTCACTGGGTGGCGCTCAAGGACAGCACGCCGCAGCCGAACGTCCGCTTGCTGAACGCGGCCCGGTCGCAGGGACTGGCCGCTCGCACGCGTGCCTATCTGCTGGCGCGCGGCTGGCGCAAGATCGAGATCGGCGATGCGGATTCGTGCGCGAAAGCACCATGGTCATGTACCCGGCCGGTCGCCAGGCGACGGGGCGCAGCCTCGCCGCGCAATTCCCGGTCCGGGCCGGCCTCCAGCAACAGGGGCAAGTGATCGTCGTCCTGCTTGGCCGCGACGCGATCCCGGGCAAGGCCGCACAAGTCGGCGGATGATTGCCGCGCTCGCAATTGCTGCAAGCGTTGCCGCGAGTGCGCCGCCACCGCGGCCGCCTGCACCGACCCTCGCCGATACGGCGCATGCCATCGCCGTCGGCCGTCTCGAGCAGTCGCGGCTGATGATCTCGAGGATGGTTGCGGACGGGGCGAAGGGCCCGGCGATCGACCGGCTGATCGCCGACCTCGACTTCGCCGCGGGACGATATGCGGAGGCCGGTGCGCGCTACCAACAGCTCCTGCAGGCGACGCCGAAGGACAGCTATCTATGCGAGCACGCAGGGATCGCGGCGTTCCACCTTGGCGATCTGGCCGGTGCGTCGCGGCTGATCGATTGCGCGACCGCGGCGCCGGACGCATCGTGGCGGGCGTGGAATGCGCGCGGCGCGATCGCCGATATGAAGAGCGACTGGGCCGCGGCCGATGACGCGTTCGAGCATGCGACCGTCCTCGCGCCCAACCAGGCCGAAGTGCTCAACAACCGCGGCTGGTCGCTGCTGATGCGCGGCAACTGGAAGGATGCCGAAGCCCTGTTCGAGCAGGCGGTTGCTTCCCATCCGGGGTCGCCGCGCGTCGCCAACAATCTGGAACTCGCCCGGGCTGCTTTGGCAAGTGCGCTGCCGCAGCGGCTGCCCGGCGAGAGCGACCGCGACTGGGCGGCGCGGCTGAACGACACCGGCGTTGCGTCAGAAATTCTCGGCAACAAGACCAAGGCCGTCGCGGCCTTCACGCAGGCGCTCGAAGCGAGCGGCAGCTGGTACGAGCGGGCCGCGAACAATCTCAAGGCAGCAGAGCGGGGCGAATGAACCTCGCGGTCGATTCGCCGATATGGCTGGTGGCAATCCTGCTGATCGCAGTGATCGCGGCGGCGGTCGAGGATGCCATTCGGCTGCGGATTTCCAACATCACCTGCGCGGTGGTTCTCGTCACCGCAATCGTTGCCATGGGAATGCACGGATTCCCGCTCGTCTTGTGGCAGAATGTCGTCGTGTTCGTCCTGGTCCTGGCGATCGGAACGGCGCTGTTCGCGGCCGGCCAGATGGGCGGTGGCGACATCAAGCTGCTCGCGTGCCTGGGCTTGTGGATGAACTTCGAGGCAGCGGTGTGGCTAGTGGCGTCGACCCTGATCGCCGGCGGGGTGCTTGCGTTGGGTTTCATCGCGACCCGCCCGCTGCGCGCGCGCAAGGATGAGAAGCTCGGCCGCGCTGCGAGCCGGAACATTCCGTATGGGCTGGCGATCGCCGCGGGGGCCGCGTTGGTGTTCGCCGGTCAGCTCGAACTCATCCAGTCGAAGCACCGGCCGGTGTCCTACACGATCAACCCGGCGGCGAGGGTCCGCTCCTAGGGCTTCGCCGGCGGCGGCTCGGAGCAGCGAGTCCCCGCCGAGCGATTGGTACAGGTCGACGAGGTTCTGGGCTGCGGTCAGCTTCATTTGCACCAAAGTCTGCTGCGCCGAATAATAGGAACGCTGCGCGTCGAGCACGGTCAGGAACGGATCGATGCCGGCGCGGTAACGCGCTTCGGTGAGCAGATAAGTGTCGGCCGCGGCTTCTTGCTGGCGCTGGCGGGCGGCGAGCTCGTCGTTGATCGTGCCGCGCCGGGCGAGCGCGTCGGCGACTTCGCGGAAGGCGGTCTGGATGGTCTGCTGGTAGGTCGCGAGGGCGGCGTCCGCTGCGCCTCGGTGAGACGGACGTTGGCATGGCCGGCCCCGGCCTGGAAGATGGTGTAGGCCGGCATTCACGCCGGCGCTTGCGCCGAACGCGCCGCCGGTGAACAGGCTGGTCAGCGCGCTGCTTGCGAAGCCGAGCAGGCCGGTCAGCGTGATGCGCGGGAACAGCGCGGCCCGCGCGGCGCCGATCTGCGCATTGGCGGCGCGAAGCTCATATTCCGCCTGAAGCACGTCGGGACGGCGGAGAAGGACGTAGGAATCGACGCCCGGCGGGAGCGGCGACGATCGGTCCCGAACGCCTCGTCGATCGAGCCGGGCAGCAGGCCGGATCAATCGGCGCCCCGACCAGAAGCTGCAGGGCGTTGACGTCCTGCGCGACCGCCGTGCGCTGGCGGGCGAGGTCGGCCTGCGCCTGATCGAGAATCTTGCTCGGCCTGGCGAAGGTCGGTGCGCGGCGCGATGCCGCCGTTGAGGCGCAGGCGGGTCAGCTCGACGCTCTTCTGCGCGCTTGCCGCGGTCTGCTCGGCGATCTTGCAGCAGGCTTTCGTCCGAGGCGTGGGTCAGCCACGCCGTGGCGATGTCGCCGACCAGCGTCAGCCGGGTCGCGCGCGCGCCGGCCTCGGTCGCGAAATAGTGCTCGAGCTCGCATGGGTGAGCGAGCGCAGGCGGCCGAACAGGTCGAGCTCGAAGCTCGGGACGCTGAGCCCGGGCTGTAGTCGGCTGGATTCCCGACCGGATTGCCGCCGTGCCGACTGCTGACCGTTGCTGCGCGCTCCCTCGTCGCCGCCGGAGACGGTCGCGCCGGCATTGGCGTCGAGCGTCGGGAACTGGCTTGCGCGCTGGATTCGATATTGCTCGCGCGCGGCGGCGATGTTGGCGGCGGCGACCATCAGGTCGCGGTTGTTGACGAGCGCCTGCGCGATCAGCGTCTGCAGCCGCGGATCGCGGAAGATGTCGGTGTAGCGGACGGCCGGCAGCGGCGCTTCGGCCGCGCGCAGGTAGGGGTCGCCGACCGGCCACGACGACGGGATTGCCGGGCTCGGGCGCACGTAGCGTCGGCTCCATCGTCGTGCACGCGGTCGCGAGCAAGCGCGATCAGGCCGACGGCGCGCTTCACGCTTCGCGCCTCCCGCCGGCGGCGCGATGCGCGCGCGGAGCCTGGCGATGCCGTCGCGGGCGCTGCGCCGGACCAGCACGAAGAAGAGCGGGATGTAGAAGATCGCGAGGATCGTCGCGGTCAGCATGCCGCCGATGACCGAAGTGCCGATCGCGATCCGGCTGTTGGCGCCGGCCCCGGTCGAGATGGCGAGCGGCATCACGCCGAAGATGAAGGCGAAGCTGGTCATCAGGATCGGCCGCAAGCGGATCCGGGCGGCCTCGATGGCAGCATCGATCACGCGCTTGCCCTGCTTTTCGGCGCGCTCGGCGAACTCGTTCATCAGGATCGCGTTCTTCGACGGCGAGGCCCATCGTGGTGAGCAGGCCGATCTGCAGATAGACGTCGTTCTGAAGGCCGCGCAGAGTCACCGCGAAGATCGCCCCGACGAGCCCGAGCGGCACCACCAGCAGCACCGCGAGCGGGATCGACCAGCTTTCATAAAGCGCCGCCAGGCACAGGAAGATGACGAGCAGCGACACGCCATAGAGGACAGGGCGCCTGTCCCGACGACAGCCGCTCCTGGTAGGACTGCCCGGCCCAGGCGACGGTGACGCCCGGGAATTTGCGCGGCGAGCCGCGTCGATCTCGTCCATCGCAGTTGCCCGAGCTGACGCCGGAGCGCCCTGGCCCGAGATTTCGTAACGAGGGATAGCCGAGGAACCGCGACAGGCTGGTTGGCGTCGTCTGCCAGGAGGTTTGCGCAAATGACGAGAAGGGCACCATGCCGCCCTGGTTGTTGCGAACCGACCATTGGTCGATGTCCGACGGCTTGGAGCGATAGGGCGCGTCGCCCTGGACGTAGACGCGCTTGACCCGGCCGCGGTCGATGAAGTCGTTGACATAACGGCCGCCCCAGGCGGTCGAGATGGTGCTGTTCACGTCGGACGTGCTGAGCCCGAGCGAGGCGATGCGCTGCTGGTCCATGTTGATGTTGAGGCTGGCAACGTCGGGCAGCTCGCTGAGGCGGACGGACGTGAGCTTGGGATCGGCGACGCCGCGGCGAGCAGCTGGTCGCGCGCATCCTCGAAGTCCTGCGTGGCTCATGCCATTGGAATTGAGCAGTTCCATCGTGAAGCCGGTCGACTGTCCAAGGCCGCGGATGGCGCCGGGGACGAGCGCGAAGACCTGCGCATCGCGAAGGCCGCGGAAGGCGGCCGACGCGCGCTGCGACGATCGCATCGGCGGAGTTCTGAGAGCCCTTGCGCTTGTCGTAGTCGGCGAGGTTGATGATAGGCTTGGCCGCTGTTCTGGCCGCTCGCGCCGCGGCCGCCGCCGGCAACGGTGAACAACGTCTTCACGTTCTTGCTTTTCGGGCCCGTGGAGGAAATAGTCCTCGACGGCGCGCTGGACCTGGACGTCCGGGTCATGGTTGCACCGGCCGGAAGCCGGAACTGCACCATCGCGGCGCCCTGGTCCTCGGTTGGGCAGGAAACCGGTCGGCAGGCGCACGAACATGACGATCAGGACTGCGCAGACGGCCGCATAGATGAGCAGGAACAGCCATTTGCGGTCGACCACCCGGGTGACGGTGCCGACATACCAGGCGATCAGGCGCTCGAAGCCGGTGTTGAAGCGGACGCGGCCGCGGTCGACTGTCTGCGCCAGGCGCGGGGCGCGGCGGCCGATCCAGCTTTCCTCGACCGTCCCGTGACCACGCTTGAGCAGGTTGGCGGCGATCGCCGGGCTCAAGGTCAGGGCGATGAATACCGACAGGCACATCGCCGAGACGATCGTTGCCGAGAACTGCCGGTAGATGACGCCGGTCGAGCCGCCGAAGAACACCATCGGCAGGAACACGGCAGTGAGGACGAGCGCGATTCCGACCAGCGCCATCTGGATCTGGCCCATCGAGACGATCGTCGCCTCGCGCGGAGTCATCTCGGGATTCTCGTCCATCAAACGCTCGACATTCTCGACGACGACGATCGCGTCATCGACGAGAAGTCCGGTCGCAAGCACCAGCCCGAACAGGGTCATGGTGTTGATCGAAAAGCCAAGGATGTAGAGCAAGGCGAAGGTGCCGAGCAGCACGACCGGAACGGCGATGAACGGGATGAGCGTCGCTCGCCAGCTTTGCAGGAAGACGAACATCACGAGGACGACCAGCAGGATCGCCTCCATCAACGTCTTCGCCACTTCCTTGACGGACAGCTTGATGAAATCGCTGGTATCGTTGGCGAAGGCGTAGGCATAGCCCTTGGGCATCATCGGAGCGAATTGCTCGACCTTGGCCTTGACCAGCTTGGCCGTGTTGAGGGCGTTCGCGCCGGGCTCGAGCGAGACGCCGATGCCGGCGCCGGGATGGCCGTTGGAGCGGATCAGCGCGGAATAATCGTCGGCGCCGAGCTCGACCCGGGCGACGTCGCCGAGCAGCACTCGGGCGCCGTTCGGGTCCGCCTTGACGATGATGTTGCGGAATTGCTCGGGGGTCTGGAGACGCGACTGGGCGGTGACGGTCGCGTTCAGCATCTGCCCTTCGGGCTGCGGCATTCCGCCGACCTCGCCGGCCGCGACTTCCGTGTTCTGATTCTGGATGGCCGTCACGACGTCGCCAGGATTGAGCTGGTAGCTCGCGAGCTTGTGCGGATCGAGCCAGATGCGCATGGCGTAGGACGCGCCGAAGACGTTGACGTCGCCGACGCCCGGAACGCGCGACAGCTCGTCCTGCATGTTGGTCGTCAGCCAGTCGGACACGTCGTAGTTCGTGCTCTTGTCGGTGGTGTCGTAAATCGCGACGATCAGCAGCAGGTCGGGGGCGCCCTTGGTGACGGTGACGCCCTGCTGCTGCACCTGCTGCGGCAACCGCGAGATCGCCTGCTGGATCTTGTTCTGGACCTGCACCTGGGCGATGTCGGGGTCGACGCCCTTGTCGAACACGGCGGAGATGCTGACCGAGCCGCGCGACGAGGATGACGAGTCGAAGTACAGCAGTCCGTCGATTCCGGTCAGCTGGCGTTCCAGTACCTGTGTGACGCTGCTCTCGAGAGTCGCCGCCGACGCGCCGGGATAGCTCGCGCGGACGTTGATCTGGGTCGGCGCGACGTCGGGGTATTGCGCGACCGGCAGCGAGATGATCGCGCCGATGCCCATCAGCATGATGATGATCGCGATCACCCAGGCGAAGATCGGGCGATCGATGAAGATCCGCGACATGCCCTTAGCCGCCGCGCGCGGAGCCGCGGGCGCCCTTCATCGCGCCGGGCGGCGGAGCCTTGACCTTTTGCGGCGCACTCGCCGGCACCGGCTTGATCGGCGCGCCGTCCTTGAGGCTGGCGGTGCCCTGCGTGATGACCTTCTCGCCGGGCGCGAGGCCCTGGGTCACGACCCAGTATTGTCCCTGGGCGCGGTCGGCGACGATGGTGCGCTCGACGGCGCGGTTGCCGGGTCCGACCACCCACAGGGTCGCATTACCCTTGGGATCGCGAGTGACGGCCTGCTGCGGCACCAGGATCGCCGAGGTGTCGATCGCCTGGGCGAACTGCGCGGTCACGAACATTCCGGGAAGAAGGATCGACTGCGGGTTGGGGAAGCGGGCGCGAAGCGTGACGGTTCCGGTGTTCTGGTCGACAAGCACCTGGCTGAATTCGACGGTGCCGGTGTAGCCGTAGTCGGAGCCGTCGGCGAGCTTCAGCCGCACCTGCGCCGTGGTCGAGACAACACCGCCGCGGCTAAGCGCGCGTCGCAGCGCAAGGAGGTCCGCCGCCGATTCCTGGATGTCGACGAACACCGGGTCGAGCTTGGTGATGGTGGTCAGCGCATCTGTCTGGTTGGCGGTGACGAGCGCGCCCTCGGTGACGTTCGACAGGCCGATGCGTCCCGAAATCGGGGCGGGCACGCGGGTATAGTGAAGGTTGATCTGGGCGCTTCGCAGGGCGGCAGAGTTCTGCGCGACCGAGGCATCGGCCTGGCGCGCCTGGGCGACGGCGTTCGTATAGTCCTGCTTCGAGATCGCCTGCATCTTGACCAGCGGGGCGTAGCGGCTGGCGAGGGTGCGGGCGGCTTCCGCACTGGCCCGGGCGCTTTGCAGATTGGCCTGAGCTTGTGCCGCCTGAGCCTGATAGACGCTGGGATCGATCTGGTAGAGCGTCTGGCCCTGGCGGACCATGGAGCCTTCCTGGAACAGACGCTTGGTGATGACGCCCGAGACTTGCGGCCGCACTTCGGAGGCCTGATAGGCGGAGACGCGGCCGGGGAGCTCCTGCTCGATCGGCGCGGTGCCCTGCTGGACGACGACGTAGCCGACGTGGACGGGGCCACCGGGTCCGTGGCCGCGTCCGCCGCCGCCGGCGGCGTTGTCGCTACTGCCGCAGGCTGCGAGGCAGAGCGCAGCGGCGGCGATCAGGGGCCAGCGGTGAAGCTGCACGAATTGAGGGCGAAAGCTGGGCACGTATCCTGGTATCGAATTTTGGGGGCCGGGGGCCTTTGGCGGAAATTCGGAGCGGCGCAAAGTTAATCCGCGATTCTTCGACGGATGCAGAGTTGGAGTCGACGAACGGACGGCGCCCGCGCAGCCGCAGCCGCCAACGCACATTTGAGCTTTGATTGCGCGTGTGGGCGCATATAGGGCGGCGATGGCCGATACGGTTTCCACTCTCCTTCTATTCGGTGCGACGGGCGATCTCGCTCGCCGGATGCTGATCCCGTCGCTCTACGCGCTCGATGCCGACGGGCTGCTGCCCGGGCATTTGCGGATCATCGGCACTGCCAGAACCGTTCTCGACGACGAAGCCTTCCGCCAGCGAGCGCGGGCGGCGCTGGACGAGCATCTGACGGAAGGGTTCCTCAAGGAAGACGTCGCCGAGCGGTTCCTGAAGCGGCTTCATTACGTGCCGCTCGATATCAAGGACCCGGGTGCGTTCGCGCAGCTTGCAAGCCAGGTCGGCGACCCTTGCGGCGGCGTCGCGATCTTCCTGTCGACCGCGCCGTCCCTGTTCAAGCCGACCATCGACGGCCTCGAAGCGGCGGGCCTTGCCTGCCCGACCGTTCGCATGGCTCTGGAGAAGCCGCTCGGCACCGATCTCGCGTCGAGCCGCGAGATCAACGACGCGGTCGCCTCGGCTTTCCCCGAGGACCGGACGTTCCGGATCGATCATTATCTCGGCAAGGAGACGGTCCAGAACCTGCTGGCGCTGCGCTTCGCCAATTCGATGTTCGAGCCGCTGTGGAACAGCGCGCACATCGATCACGTCCAGATCACCGTTGCGGAGACCGTCGGGGTCGAGGGCCGCGGCGACTATTACGACGGGTCGGGCGCGCTTCGCGACATGGTCCAGAACCACATGCTGCAGCTTCTGGCGCTCGTCGCGATGGAGCCGCCGACGAACTTCGACGCGACCGCGGTTCGCGACGAGAAGGTCAAGGTGCTGCGCTCGCTTCGGGCGATCGGGCCCGCCGATGCCGAGCTGCACACCGTCACAGGGCAGTACACGCGCGGCGCCGTCGAGGGGCAGCCGGTGCCGGGATATGTGGACGAGCTCGGCCACGAGAGCACGACCGAGACCTTCGTCGCGATCAAGGCCTATGTCGACAATTGGCGGTGGAAGGGCGTTCCCTTCTACCTGCGCACCGGCAAGCGCATGCCGCAGCGCGATACCGAGATCTTCATCCAGTTCCGCGACGTGCCTTATTCCATCTTCGCATCGCGCGGAGCGACGACACGGCCGAACAAGCTGATCATCGGCCTGCAGCCGGAGGAGAGCATCGAGCTTCGGCTGATGGCCAAGACTCCGGGCCTCGACCGGCAGGGCGTCCGCCTGCGCGAGATCCCGCTCGACATCGGCCTTGCCAATGCGTTCAGCGAATATCGGCGGCGGATTGCCTACGAGCGGCTGCTTCTCGACCTGATCGAGGGCGATCCGACGCTGTTCGTTCGGCGCGACGAGGTCGAGGCGCAGTGGATGTGGATCGACCAGATCCGCGCCGCCTGGGCCGCGAAGGGGATGCAGCCGCGCCCGTACGCGGCCGGAACCTGGGGGCCGTCCGCCGCGATCGCGCTCACCGAACGCGACGGGATAAGTTGGCACGAATGAGCACTCGACCCCAGATGAGACAGCAATGAGCCTCAATCAGACGATCGCGCAGGTCACCGATCGCATCATCGAGCGGTCGAAGCCGACGCGCCGCCGCTATCTCGAGCTGATGGCCGAGCAGAAGGAGCGGGGGATCGATCGTCCGCGCCTGTCCTGCGGCAACTTCGCCCATGGCTTTGCCGGAGCAGGACCAGGACCAGGAGGCGATCCGCGACCTGCGCGGGCCCAATATCGCCATTGTAACCGCTTACAACGACATGCTGTCGGCGCACGCGCCCTACGGCAGCTATCCAGATCAGATGAAGATCTTCGCCCGCGAGGTTGGCGCCACGGCGCAGGTCGCCGGCGGCGTTCCGGCGATGTGCGACGGCGTGACGCAAGGCCAGCCCGGCATGGACCTGTCGCTATTCAGCCGCGACGTAATCGCCATGTCCACGGCGGTGGCGCTCAGCCACGGCATGTTCGAGGGCGCGGCACTGCTCGGCATTTGCGACAAGATCGTGCCGGGGCTTCTGATCGGCGGTTTGCGATTCGGCCACTTGCCGATGCTTCTCGTCCCGGGCGGGCCGATGCCGTCGGGCCTTCCGAACAAGGAAAAGCAGCGCATCCGCCAGCTCTATGCCGAGGGCAAGCTCGGCAAGGAGGACCTGCTGAAGGCCGAGGCGGCGTCCTATCATACGTCGGGCACCTGCACGTTCTATGGCACCGCCAATTCCAACCAGATGATGATGGAGCTGATGGGGCTGCACATCCCCAATGCCGCCTTCATCAATCCCGGCACGCCGCTGCGCCAGGCGCTGACCCGGGCGGCGGTGCACCGGGTCGTCGAACTTGCCCGCAGCGGGCAGCGGCCGCTGTCCGAGGTTGTCGACGAGAAGGCGATCGTCAATGCGATGATCGGGCTGCTGGCGACCGGCGGGTCGACCAACCACACCATCCATCTTCCGGCGATCGCCCGCGCGGCGGGAATCCGCATCGATTGGCAGGATTTCGAAGACCTTTCGGAAGCCGTGCCGCTGATTGCGCGCGTCTATCCGAACGGGTCGAAAGACGTGAACGATTTTCAGGACGCCGGCGGGATGGCGTTCGTCACCTACACGCTGATGCGCGAGGGCTTGCTGCATGGCGACGTTCTCACCGCCGGTGCGGAGGGGATGGACGCCTGGGTCGGTATGCCCGAGCTTCACGGCGACGAGCTGGTGTGGAAGTCGACGGAGGAAAGTGCCGACGTCGACATGCTGAAGCCGGCGAGCGATCCGTTCCAGAGCGACGGCGGCATGCGGCTGCTGCGCGGCAATCTCGGACGGGGCGTCATCAAGACCAGCGCGGTCGATTCCGAGCGGCTGATCATCGAGGCGCCGGCGCGCTGCTTCTCCGACCAGAACGAGGTGCTGGCGGCGTTCAAGGCGGGGGAGCTGACCGGCGACGTGGTCGTCGTGGTCCGCTTCCAGGGGCCGCGCGCCAACGGCATGCCCGAGCTCCACAAGCTGGTGCCGACGCTCGGCGTTCTCCAGGACCGCGGGCAGAAGGTGGCGCTGGTCACCGATGGCCGCATGTCAGGGGCGAGCGGCAAGGTGCCGGCAGCGATCCATGTCTCGCCGGAAGCGCTTCCCGACGGGCCCTTGGCGCGGGTGCGCGACGGGGACGTCATCCGCGTCGATGCCCGAAGCGGCGCTCTCGAGGCCGTCGGCGTCGACCTCGCGTCGCGGGCGCCGGCCAACTCGCCGCCGCCGCCGGTCGGCACCGGGCGCGAGCTGTTCGCGATGATGCGGCAGGGTGCCGACGAGGCGGAGCGCGGCGCATCGGCGATGCTTGCAGCAATGGAAGCGGAACAGATGAGGCAGATCGCCACCGCGGATGTCGGCGGCACGCACGCCCGCTTCGCGCTTGCGACGATCGATGGCGGCAAGGTGGTCGAGCTCGGTGAGCCGGTGACCCTCAAGACCGCCGAGCATGGCAGCTTCCAGCTCGCCTGGCAGGAGTTCGGACGCCGGTCGGGAGGCGAGCTTCCCAATGAGCTGTCGATCGCCTTCGCGGGGCCGGTCGGCGGCGAGATGCTCAAGCTCACCAACAATCCGTGGGTGATCCGGCCGGCGCTGATCAAGGACCGGCTCGACGTCGACCGCTACACGATCGTCAACGACTTCGGTGCGGTCGCTCATGCGGTTGCGTCTTTGCCCGACGCCGACTTCCAGCATTTGTGTGGTCCCGATCGAGCCGCTGCCGAGCAACGGAATTGTCACCGTGCTCGGTCCCGGTACCGGCCTCGGCGTTGCGATCCTTCACAAGCAGGGCGGGTCCTACGAGGTCATCGAGACGGAAGGCGGGCACGTCGACTTCGCGCCGCTCGACAGCCTCGAGGACAAGATCCTTCAGCAGCTGCGCAAGAATTTCCGCAGGGTCTCGGTCGAGCGGCTGGTCGCGGGCCGTGGACTATGGAACATCTATGAGGCGCTCGGCGCGATCGAGGGGCTGCAGCTGACCTTTCACGACGACAAGGAGCTGTGGGCGGCCGCGCTCGACTATCGCGACAGCCTCGCCAATGCAGCGCTCGACCGGTTCTGTCTGAGCCTGGGCGCGGTGTCGGGCGACATGGCCCTGGCGCAGGGCGCGCAGTGCGGTGGTGATCGCCGGCGGCCTTGGGCAGCGGCTCGTCGAGCATCTTCCGCGCTCCGGATTTCGCGACCGCTTCATCGCCAAGGGCCGGTTCGAGCGGCGCATGGACGAAATGCCGGTCAAGCTCATCACTCACCCGCAACCGGGCCTGTTCGGCGCGGCGGCAGCCTTCGCGCGGGAGCATCCATGACGATCGACGATATCATGCGCACCGCGCCGGTGATCCCGGTGCTGGTGCTGGACGGCGAAACCGATCCGGTCGAACTCGCAGAAACGCTGGTTGGTGCCGGGCTGCCCGTGCTGGAAGTCACGCTTCGCACGCCCGGTGCTCTCGATGCCATTCGGGCCATGAGCCAGGTGCCCGGAGCGATCGTCGGCGCGGGTACGGTACTCAACGAAGCGCAGCTTGCCAGAGCGATCGATGCCGGCAGCCGGTTCATCGTCTCGCCGGGTCTGACCAACCCGCTTGCACTTGCAGCGCGCGATACCGGCATTCCCTATCTGCCAGGAGTTGCGACCGCGGCGGACGTCATGCGCGGCTTCGATCTCGGTCTCGACCGCTTCAAGTTCTTTCCAGCGGAGGCGTCGGGCGGCATTCCCGCGCTCAAGGCCCTGTCGGCGCCGCTTGCCGAGGCCCGCTTCTGTCCGACCGGTGGCGTTCGCGCCGAAACGGCGGCGGAATGGCTGGCGGTTCCGTCGGTGCTGTGCGTCGGCGGGACCTGGTTCGTTCGGCCCGGCGAGAGCGACATGGGCAAGATCGCCGAGCGGGCAAGGCTTGCCGCCGGCCTCGCGCGCTGAGACAATGCACAGCGGCGGTTCAGGTTGAAAATCGCATTGAGGACGATGCGTCAACCGTTGCGATTCCTTGGAGAATTCGGCAGTTGATAGCGCTATCAGGTTTTGGGAGCGGGAACATGACACGGTCTATTGCATCCATCTCGGTCGGCCTGGCGCTGACGATCGCAGCGGCGGGCGCAGCCGGAGCCCAGGCGATGCCCGGCAGCGGATCGCCGCTTCCTGGGACCGGCGATTCGACGAAGATTTCGTCCGGGAACCGGGAATTGAATGCGGCCTACAACCAGCTCGTCGGAGCGGCGGACACCACGCAGCCGAAGAAGGAAAGCCGGAGCACCAAGGGTGCAGCCGTCGCCGCGACGCCCGCCGATCTTACCGTCGGAAGCGCCCTTCGTGATGTCCAGGGCGTACATATCGGCACGGTGTCCGAGGTCGATCCGGACGGTGTCGTCGTCGACACCGGAACGACCAAAATCAAGGTCCCGGCAAGCGCGTTCGGGAAGGACAGCCAGGGGCTGATGCTCGGCGTTACCGCGGCCAAGTTCAACGAACTGGTCTCCAAGGCCCACGCCGCGCACTGATCGCGGACGCCGACGTCGTGGCTGATGCGGAGCTAAGCCCGGCCGACGTTACCGAGGCGGCGAAGGTCCGCTCCTTCGATCGCATCGACGCGTCGGCGTTCGAGCGCGACGTCGAAAGCCGCTACGAACCGGCCGTCCTTCGCCAGCTGGTCGGCGACTGGCCGGCCGTTCGCGCGGCGCGGGAGTTGGCGCGGACCCTGGCCGAGTATCTCGCGGCGAGGGACAATCGCACACCGGTCCGAGCCTTCGTCGGCGAGCCCGGAATGGGCGGCCGCTATTTCTATCGCCCGCAGATGGACGGCTTCAATTTCTCTGTCGCAGAAACGCAGCTGAGCAATGTGCTGAGCGCGCTGCTCGACCCTGCGCAGGCTGACCGCTCGATCTACATGGGGTCCACACCGACGCGGACGATGTTGCCGCGCTTCGCCCCGGAGAACCCGCTGCAGATCGCCACCGACCGGGGAGGCGAGCCGCGCATCTGGATCGGCAATTCGAGCCGGGTCGCGCCGCATTACGACGAGTTCGACAACATCGCCTGCGTGGTCTCCGGCAGCAGGCGCTTCATCCTGTTCCCGCCCGATCAGGTCGCCAACCTGTACGTCGGACCGATCGACCGGACCGTCGCCGGCCAACCCACGAGCATGGTCGACCTCGATCGCGTCGACTTCGAGCGCTTTCCCAAGTTCCGGGAGGCGCTGAGGCATGCGCTGGTTGCCGATCTCGAACCGGGGGACGCGATCTACATCCCGGCGCTCTGGTGGCATGCCGTGCAGGCCAATGGACCGCTGAACGTGCTGCTCAACTACTGGTGGAGCGATTCGCCGCCGGACGCCGGATCGCCAATGCACGCGCTCGGCCACGCGCTCCTGACGATGAGCCATCTGCCCGAGGACAAGCGCCGCGCGTGGCGGGTCCTGTTCGACCATTATGTGTTCCGGGACAACGGCGATCCGGCCGCGCACATTCCCGCCTCGGCGCGCGGAATTGTCGGGCGGACAACGCCGGAAGTGCGCAAGTCGCTTCGGCAATTCCTGATCCGGACACTGCAGAGCCTGGGCGGTTGAGCCTCGACCGGCGCTCGTTCCTCGCTTCGGGGACGGCGGCAATGGCGGCTTCCGCTCGGCCAGTCGGCGCAGCTATTGCGCCCGGCGCGAGCTGGGCCTCGCTAGCCTCGGAATACCGCGTCCCCGACTGGTTCCGCGACGCCAAGTTCGGGATGTGGGCGCACTGGGGCCCGCAATGCCAGCCGGAGGCGGGCGATTGGTACGGGCGGCTGATGTACGTGCAGGGGCAGCCCGCTTATGCGCACCATCTCGAACACTACGGCCATCCGAGCCGAACCGGCTTCATCGAGATCATCGGCAAGTGGAAGGCGGAGCATTGGGATCCGGCCTATCTGCTCGACCGCTATCGCAAGGCCGGGGCCCGCTATTTCATGGCGATGGCCTGCCACCACGACAATCTCGACCTCTTCGACAGCCGGCACCACGCGTGGAACTCGCTGCGGGTCGGACCGAAGCGCGACATCGTCGGCACCTGGGAGAAACTGGTCCGGCAGACGGACCTCAAGTTCGCCGTCTCCAATCATTCGAGCCACGCCTGGCACTGGTGGCAGACGGCCTATGGCTACGATGCCGAAGGACCGATGAGGGGCCGGCGATATGACGCCTACTGGCTTCGCCGGAAGGACGGGCGCGGAACATTCTGGGACGGGCTCGACCCGCAGGAGCTGTACACCGGTCCGACCTATGTGCCGCCGGACGGGCTGCACGACAGAGCAGGCGATGAACGCGTGGCACGACGCGCGGGACGGGCAGTGGCTGGAGGACGTGCCGCCCGGTCGGCGGGCGTTCGCCGACAAATGGCTGCTCCGGCAGATGGACCTGGTCGAGAAGTACCGGCCCGACATGGTCTATTTCGACGATTATCAGCTTCCGTTCGGGCAGCGCGGGCTCGACGCGGTCGACCATTTCTATCGGCGCAGCGCCGAGTGGCACGGCGAGATGGGTGTCGTCACCGCCAAGCGGCTGAATGCGCTGCAAAGCCGAGCGATCGTCGAGGATGTCGAGCGCGGGTTCGTTGCCGACATTCAGCCGCAGCCGTGGCAGACCGACACCTGCATCGGCAACTGGCACTACGACCGGGCGCTCTATGACCGCGACGGCTACAAGAGCGGCCGCGAGGTGATCCAGCGGCTGGTCGACGTCGTCTCCAAGAACGGCAATCTGATGCTCAACATCCCGGTGCGCGGCGACGGCACCATCGACGACAAGGAAGAGCGGGTGATCGACGAGATCACCGAGTGGATGCGAGTCAACGGCGAGGCGCTGTACGGATCCCGGCCGTGGCGGGTGTTCGGTGAAGGGCCCACCAAGCCCCCGACCGGGGTGATGGCCGAGAGCGAAGCGAAGCCATTCGTCGCGGAAGATGTGCGGTTCACGACGAAAGGCGCAACACTCTATGCGTTTTTCATGGAATGGCCCGAGCGGGAAAGCGCCATAGCCTCGCTGGGCGCCCGCGCATTGCCGGAGGCGAGCATCGAGCGGATCGAGCTTGTGGGCGGAACTCCGCTGCAATTCCAACGCGACTTTGGCGCGCTGCGCTTGACTTTGCCGCGGGCGCCTGAGGGCGCATTCACGCCTGCTATACGCATCAATGGGCGGGGCTTGGCATGACGGGGACAGTGGCCGTCCGCTCCCGATACTGATTGTTCGCACATCGCTCGAGGCGTAAGTTGTCGGGATGTCCAGGCGGGCCACTCACCGCATCGGAGTTGCGCTTGCTTTCGCGGCAAGTCTGCCCGTTCCGGTTGTGGCGCGGGCGCAACCTGGCGTGGCTCAGGCCAGCGGCGGCGGTACGCAAATTCTCTTTCTCGGCACCGGCGGCGGACCGCCGCTCAGCGCGAGCCGATCCAAGCCCGCGACACTGTTGATCGTCGATGGTCGCTATTACCTGATCGATTGCGGGATGGGGACGATGCAGCGGCTGCTCCAGGCGGGCGTCGACTTACAGAAGATCAGGACGATTTTCCTGACGCACCTTCATTCAGATCATGATCTCGGCCTCGCTGACGTACTCGCCAACGACTATTTTCTGTTCAGCCTCAGGCGGGCAGCGGACACGGTGGACATCTACGGACCGCCGCAAACCGCCGAGCTCGTCAACGCCGCATTCCGCTACATCACGATTACGGTGCGGCCATTCGCCGCCGAAAACCCTTCGACCTACCGGAGCTCGGGCGGAGAATTCGCAAGTCCCTTCGTCGCTCACGAATTCGGCAGAGACGGAGCCGTGTTTCAGGATGACAGGATCCGAGTGACGGCTGTCCAGAATTCCCACTATGCATTGATGCCGAGTGAGGATCGCAAGGTCCTTCAATCCTATTCGTACCGCATTCAAACCCCGGACGGGACGGTCGTCTTCACTGGCGATACGGGGCCGAGCGACGCCGTCGCCAAGCTCGCGCAAGGAGCGGACGTGCTGGTGTCTGAGGCTTCCGCTCTTGGCGAGGCGGATCGGGAGCAGTTCGTCAAAGCGATGACTGTGCGCAATCATTGGTCAGCCGAACGGGCACAGGCATTTCGAGCGCACTTCGAATCCGAGCATCTGGATGGCAACGAAATCGGCGAGATGGCTTCGCAAGCGCATGTTGGTGCGGTGTTGCTGTATCATTATGATCCCGACGACAAGCCGCCACACGAGAGCTTTCTGCGCGCCGTAGGGACGCATTTTGCCGGCCCAGTGTTCGCGCCCGACGACCTCGATCGCTATTGTCTGAACTCCAGGCGTGTTCAGCCGTGCGGCTGAAAGCGCCACTCATCAGCGCATGACGAGCGTTAGCGGAGCGCCGGTGTAAGTGAGGGTCGTATCCGCCGCGTCAAGGTCGAGTGCGCGGCCCGGTTTGATCCAGCGCAGCTTGATCGTGCGGGTTGCCGCCATGCCGGGCCATGAGCCCTCACGCCTGCCGATGCTCAGCGTCTTGCTGGCCTCGTCGTAGCTCAGCGGGATGCGCGCGTAGCCGCCGTTGAGATATTGCCGGCTCACCCCGTCGTCCTCGTAGATCGAGGCGCTGCCGTTGGCTCCAGTGTAAACCTCTAGCGTGATCGGCGGATTGGCGTCCTGAAGCGCGTACTGGATCGCCGGGCCGGTCGGGACGATGGAGCCTGCGCGCACGAATACGGGGATGCGTTCGTAGGGGGCGTTCGCCGCAATGCTCTGGCCGCCCTTCGCCAGCTTGCCGGTGTAGAAATCGTACCACTCTGCCCCAGCGGGCAAATAGACTTGCCGGCTGCGCGCCTTGTAGGTCGTTACCGGAGCGACCAGGAACGCCGGGCCGAACAGATATTCGTCCTTCACGTCCCAGCTCTTCCGGTCTGCCGGGAAGTCCATGACGAGGCCGCGCATGATCGTGCCGTCGCGCCAGTAGCTGTCGGCTGCGACGGTGTAGATATAGGGCATCAGCCGGTAGCGCAGGCGGTCATACCAGGCCATCGACCGGTACATCGGCGACCCGGCTGGCGCGATCTCGAAAATCTCGCGGTGAATGTTTTCGCCGTGGCTTCGGAACAGAGGCGAGAAGGCACCGAACTGGAACCAGCGCAGGTTGAGCTCGCGCCATTCGGCGAGGTCGGCCGGTGTCGGCTTCAGGAACCGCGGCTCCATGGTGTAGCCGCCGATGTCGGTGCTCCAGTTGGGAATGCCGGACATCGAGAAGTTCACGCCGGCGGAAATCTGCTCGCGGAAATTGTCCCAGCGAGAGGCGACGTCGCCCGACCACACCGCCGCGCCGTCGCGCTGGATTCCGGTGAAGGCGGAGCGGGTGAGAATGAATGGTCGAACGTCCGGCTTGTAGCCGACGAGACCGCGATAGACGCCTTCGACATGCTCGAGCGGGTACGAGTTGAACAGGGCGCGGCCCGGACCGGCCGCCGTCGGGCTCATGCGCCGCGAGCGCTCCTCGATCGACAGGTTGGAGTGGAAGTCGGGCTCGTCGGAATCGAGCCAGTAGGCGTCGAAGCCCTTGGCGGCGATGCCGTCGCGGACCTGATGCCAATAGATGTCCCGCGCCTTTGCATTGTACGGGTCGTAAAAGGCGTTGAAGTAGCCGGGGCCGACCCAGTCGAGATACATGTCCCGGATATAATCGTGGTCCTTGGGCTCGGTCGGCAGCGGGTTTGCCATGCGCTCGAGCATGCCGTGAACCGGCAGGAATGCGTCGTAGTTGGCGAGCCCCTTGTAATATTTGGCCCACACCGAGATCATCACATGCGCATTGTTGCGATGGATCTCGTCGACCATGCCCTTTGGATCGGGGAAGCGCGCCGGATCGAAGCACTGGCAGCCCCAGGCATCCTGCGGCCAGTAGAGCCAATCCTGGACGATATTGTCGAGCGGAAGGCCAAGCTTGCGATATTTGTGCAGGACGCCGAGCAACTGGTCCTGAGTCTCGTAGCGCTGGCGGCTCTGCCAGAAGCCGTAGGCCCATTTCGGCGCAAGCACGGCCCGACCGGTCAGCTGGCGGTAACCGGCGATGACATTGTCGATGCTGTCGCCGCCGACATAGTAATAATCGATCGCCTTGCCGGCCTCGGACGTGAACTGGATCGAGTGGCGGTCCGGTTCGGCCAGGGGTGCGTCGTGGTCGAGGGCGATATAGCCGCTGTCGGGTTCCCACTCGACCCGGATGTCGACTGGCTTGCCGGCGGCGAGCTCGGCGTCGAAATTATGGTAGAAGGCGTTCCAGTTCTGCCGCCAGCGGTCGAGCACTTTCTCGCCGTTGATGAAAACCTTGGCATAGCCTGACGAGAACAGGCGGAATTTGTGCAGGCCGCCGCTGCCGGGCACGACGCGTCCCGTCCAGACGACCTTGAGGCCATCGACGGTCCCCGACAGGTCGGGCTTGCGAGCGCCGGCGGGCCAATTCCCGCGCGTTTCGAGATATTGATAGTCGATCGTCGCTTCCTGGCGCGTCGCCAGTGGCTTGCCGTTGACGGTGTAGGTCGCCGTCCAGCCCGGCGCGCCGTTCGCGCCGGTCACCTTCAGCGGATCGTTCGGGCCGCCGACGAGGCTGTAGGGATGCGGGTTGCCGAAGCGGGTGATCGACGGATTGTCCCACAGCAGGCCGTAATTGCGCGTCGAGACCAGGAAGGGGATCGCGACGTCCATGTTGTGCTGGGCGAGTTCGACGTCCTCGCCGTTGTAATTCATCTGCCCGTTCTGGTGCTGGCCGAGGCCGAACAGGCCCTCGTCGGTGCCGCGGTTGAATTGCTGGTGGATCGCGTAGAAGGGCACGCCGTCGATCGTCACCGGCGCGAAGGTTCCGGGAGCGCTCTCCGCGAGATCGACTTGGCCCGACGCGTCGGCGAAGGTGACCTTGCCGTCGGCAGAATTCGACGGTCGCTCGAACGAATTTGCGTCGCGACCGTGACCTGGCCCGGGGAATCGACGATGGTGAACGGCACGCTGCCCGGCCGGGCAGTGACGGTGAAGCTCGGCGGCAGCGACAGGTTTCGCGTCGGGCTCCGCGTGACTTGGATGATGCGGTCGCCATAGACCTGCAGCCGCACTTCCGGGCCCGTCAGCGGCGTGACCGCGACACCGTCGCTCGCCTTGGCGATGAAGACCTGGTCGGGCGCGAGCGGCGCCGGCTGAGCGAGTGCGGCGGCGCTCGACGCGAGCAGCAATGCGGCAATGGACAGGCGCGCGAATTTCAAGCCGATGCTCCTAGCGGTAAGTGCCCAGCCGCACCTTGAGCAGCACGGGGCGAGTGAGATTCAGGCCGTAGTCGGTCTGGTCGCCGTTCCAGCGGCGCGCCATCACCCAGCGGCCGTTCTGGTATGTGCCTTCCTCGACATCGAGGAACTGCACGTTGTCGCCGCGATCGTGCGGCGTGTCAGCCCGAAGCGGATGCGGATGTCGGAGCCGGCGACGAGGAACTCGTCCGGGCCGAGCTGGATGAGCGCTGCGCCGCCGACCGGCGCGATCCTTGTTCGGGTTCGGCGGCGTGGTGATCCACGTCCATTCGCGTTCGCCGAACTCCCATTGGCCGTATTGCGCGGTGACCTTCCAGCGGCCGAGGACTTGCGTCTGGTCGGCGCCGTCGTCGGGCTTGGCGAAGCCGATGGTCGGATGCTCGAACGCCAGCCGCGCCCAGTCGCGCGCGATCGGCGCGAGCAGCGCGTATTTGGACGCGAAGGCCTCGAGCGTTTCGCGCGTCGAGCTTTCTGCGCGCCGAGCGGGAAGTTGGAATAGCCGGTCGCGTCCATTCCGAACGGCGCCCAGCCGACCGCGCCCTTGCCGAGCGCGAGCCAGAGGAAGCGCGAATATTCGGGCGCGTCGCCGTTCTCCGGCACGAACAGCGGATTGTCCGGCCGGGCGTAATGGTCGAGCTGCTTCGAATAGACCTTTTCGGATCGCGGTCGTAGATGTCCGGCGCCTCGAGCGCGAGGTGCGGCGCGGCCACCTTCCAGATGTCGATCACGTTCCAGTTGGGACCGCCGCTCGCGCCATATTGCGCGCCTTCTTCCTTGAACGGATCGCTGAGCGACGCATTGGCGTACATCGGCAGGTCGAGCTCGGCCTGGCCGGCGGCCGCGACCTGGTCGACGTAGCGCGCGGTGTACCAGGCATTGAACGCCTGGTCGGCCTTCCAGCCGAACGCCTGGGTCCAGGTGCCGGTCTTGCCGGTCTTGCGCGCGAGCTCCGCCGGGATCGGCTTGTGCGAACAGGCGCTGCGCCGCCGGCGAGAAATCGCGCGGCGATTGGTAGCTGCCGGTCTCGTTCTCGACCTGGACCATGATCACGGTGTGCTGCGGATCGATGTCGCGGATGTGGCGCATCAGCGCCGCGAACGCGCGGCGTGTCGGCCTGCAGAGTGGCGGCGCCGTGCGGCGACAGCACGTAGTGAGTCTTGCCGTCCTTAGTCATCATCCGCGGAAAGCGGCGGGTGTCCGATCTTGACCCATTCGGGCGCGTAGCTGGCGCTGGTGTTCTTGCAGGCGCCGAACCACAGCGGAACGAGGCGGACGTTGTTCTGCCGCGCCTGCGCGATGCAGCGTGTCGACCCAGGAGAAATCGAATCGCCCTTCGTGCGGCTCGATCTGCTCCCAGGCGATCGGGATTTCGAGCGTGTTGGCGTGGAGCGGCCCGACCACCTGCCAGACCTTGGGCAGCACCGCGGGATAATTGCTGCTGTTGTTCGCCTGCGCGCCGAGCATCAGAAACGGGCGCGCCGTCGACGATCAGCGCGTGACTTGCCGGCGCGATGCTCGAAGTGGGGCAGGGGAGCCGGCTGAGCAGCTGCGGGCACTGCGCGCGAGCGCGAGCGCTGCGCCCAACAAGCCAGCGGTGAATGTGCAAGCGTCCGACCCATTTCCCGGACCGATGCATCGCGCGTTGGTAGCGCTAACGCAATAGGGTCCGGGTACTGGGTCGCCGTAGAAGATGCCGCGCCCGTCAGTCCCCACGTAAACGCGTCCGAAGATGCGTGGATCGCCGGTGATGACCCGGTAGCGAAGACCCCATTGGTGCGCGTCGTCGTTGATCCGCGCCCAACTCTCGCCGCCGTCGATCGAGCGATACAGGCCGCCGAACGTGGCCTTCACGCCGAACGCGTAAATGACGGGAGCGCTTGCTCCTGGCGCGGCTTTGCCGAGCCCGAACGTGACGAAAAACATCTCGCGAAAGATCGGGTCCTTCGGGACGACAGCCGAAAAGGAGCGGCCGAAGTTCACGCTTCGATAGAAGCGGCCGCGGCTCAGCAGCCATAACTCGCCAGCCCGTCCGGGGCGCGCGACGAGGAATGGCGGAGTCTCGCGCGACCTCAGGCGCGGATCGGCCATGTCGGCGGGCAGGCCGGTCGCCGGGGCCTGCTGAAACGTGCGCGCGCCATCGCGGCTGACGAACAGCTTCGAGCGGCGGTAATCGACGGCATACCAGACGAGCGGGGCGACCTTGTCGGCGACGGCACGCGCGTCGCTCGGCAGGCCGGCCGGCGACCACCAGTTGCGGCCGCGGTCCGCAGTCGCGAGCATTGCCGGTCCGGAAACGACGAAGGTCTTGCCGTCGGCAGACACCGTGATCGGCGCATCGCCGTTGCTGTCGATGCGCTCGGGCCGTCCGCTCGCTTCACCGATCGCCGGTGCGACCATCTCGTGCCAGCTGTGGCCGCCATCCGCCGACCAGCCGAGCGACACGCCTTCGCTCGTACGAACATAGGGCGAGGCGCTGCGGACGAAGACGTTCGGCGCCTCGCCGGCGTAATCGAGATTGTTCGTGTTCGGCAGATCAGGGTTCATGAATGGCGCGGGCGGCGCCGCGTCGAGGCGCTCGTGAACGAAGCCGTGGACGTCGCCGATGCCCGAGACCAAGTTCGCGCCCGCAGTCGGGCTGGCGAGGCTGAGCGGCACGGTTTCCTCGACGCCGTGCACCCACGGCGTCCATAGGAGATGCGGCTTGAGCGAATCCGCCGTCCGGTAGACGGTGCCGCCAGTCGTGTAGGCGAGGGTGCCGCCGTCGAACGGATCGAACGCGAGGCCGGCAATCCACCCGCCGAACGCATTCTCCGGCTTTTCCGAGCCGAGGAAGGGCACTTCGGAAACATCGCGGCTGCTGCGCTCGCGAAGGCTGGTCCAGTGAGCCCCGGCGTCCTTCGACAGCCATATTGTGTCGTGGTGGTTCCAGCGGTCGACGGTCGAGACGGCGAGGCGCCCGGCGTCGCGGCGGTCGATGCTGAGGCCCATGTAGCCGCCTTCGGCATCCGGACCCCGCACGGGCGTGATGTCAGTCCACTTGCCGGACCTGGTGTCGAGCTTCCACACCGCGCCGTCGTCGACTCCGTTGGGGCCGAGGCCGGTGCAGTAGTCAACGTAGAGCGTGCCGTCTGAAGCCATCGCGGCCTTGGCCGGGAGCATGTCGGAGTGCGGGCCGCCTGCCACCGGCTGCCAGCTTCGGCCGCCATCGTGGGACCGGAACAGGTGGTTGCGCGCCGCGTCGGCAATCCCTGCGTAGATGACCTGCGACCCCGCACCCACCGTTCCGCTCGACGGGTCGAAGATGACGAACGACACTCCGCCGTGCGTGTGATGCGGTTGAGGCGCACCGAGGCCGCGCCACGGAAAGCTCTGGACCTTGTGCCAGGTCGCGCCGCTGTCGTCGCTGCGCTGCAGGCCGTCGTGGCGCGAGCCGAACAGAAGCGTCGAGGTGCGGTTCGGATCGACGGCGAGCCGCTCGCCCATTCCGCGGCCGTCCTCGTTGCCTCCCATCCGGAAGGGCACTTCGATGATTCGCCACGTGCGGCCGCGGTCGGCGCTCCGCATGATCGCGGCGGGGTCGCGATAATACATGCCGGCGGCCAGATAGACGACGTTCGCGTCGTGCGGATCGGGCGCGATGCTCTCGATGCCGAAGTAGCTGTCCTGCCAGATGGAGTTTTCCAGCGGGATCCAGCGCTGCTCGGAGGCGTCCCAGCGATAGGCGCCGCCGACATCGGTGCGAAGATAGGCGAGGCCTTTCTCGGCGGAGCTGAAGAGGATGTCGGGCGAAAAGCCGCCGCCGCCGATGACGACGTTGCGCCAGACATAGGGCGTGGAAGGGACGGGCGCGCCCGCAGCTATGCCCGCCCACAACAGCGAGACCGGCGCGAGCAGGCGCGCAATGCAATTCAAAGCCGTTCCTCCCTGGCCGAAGCCATGTTAGCGCTAGCAGCCGAAGAGACAACGGAGGGGTGAATGCGTCGCATATCGAGCCTGGCAACGGTGTTTGCGGCGCTGACATTTGCAGCCGCGCCGGTGCTTGCTGAAACCACGCAGGAGGTGGTGAACAAGGCGCCGAACGGCCTCGCGCTGACCCCGCCGATGGGCTGGAACAGCTGGAACAAGTTCGCCTGCGACGTCAACGAGCAGACCGTGCGCGCGACTGCCGACGCGATGGTCGCGACCGGGCATGCGCGACGCCGGCTATCAATATGTCGTCATCGACGATTGCTGGCACGGGCCGCGCGATGCGAACGGCTTCATCACCGCCGACGCGCAGAAGTTCCCGTCGGGCATCAAGGCGCTGGCCGATTACGTCCATTCGCGCGGCCTCAAGTTCGGCATCTATTCCGACGCCGGGCGGCTGACCTGCGGCGGCCGGCCCGGCAGCCAGGGCCATGAATATCAGGACGCGCTGACCTATGCCCGCTGGGGCGTCGATTATCTGAAATACGACTGGTGCAGCACCGGCGACCGCAATGCCAAGGAAGCCTATGCGGTGATGGCCGATGCGCTCCGCGCAGAGCGGCCGGCCGATCGTCTTCTCGATGTGCGAGTGGGGCACGGCCAAGCCGTGGCTGTGGGCGAAGAACATCGGCAATCTGTGGCGCACCACCGGCGACATCTGGGACAGCTTCGCGACCAGGGACAAGGCGCACGACTGGGCGCACCGGTGCACCGACATCGTCGATCTGAACGAGCCGCTCTGGCCGTATCGCAGGGCCCGGGCCACTGGAACGACCCCGACATGCTCGAGGTCGGCAATGGCGGCATGACGCCAGCCGAGTATCGCTCGCATTTCTCGCTGTGGGCGATGATGGCCGCGCCGCTGATCGCCGGCAACGACATCGCGCACATGGACGCGAGCGACGCGCTCGATCCTTCTCAACGGCGACGTGATCGCGGTCGACCAGGACACGCTCGGCATGCAGGGACACCGCGTCGTGAAGGATGGCACCAGCGAAGTGTGGACCAAGCCGCTTGCAAACGGCGCCGTTGCGCGTCCTCCTGTTCAATCGCGGCGAGCAGCCGGCGACGATCAGCGCGACAGCGCAGCAGCTCTCCGTGCCTCTAACCGGTCGCACGCGGGTGCGCGACCTGTGGGCACATCGCGACGTGAAGCTGCGGAATGCTGCCATCAGTGCAATGGTCGAGGCGCATGGAGTCGCCATGTTCCGTCTCGATCCGGCCGGAACGACACCCTAGCCGGTGATCGGGGCGTTGCTCCTCACTGCTGCAGCGCCGGCTAACGCCGACGCTCCGGCGCGGCGTCCGGATGCAGCGCAGCTGGCGAGTGCAATCGGCCGCTTCACCCACAAATCGGTTAGCGCCGCGGACGTTCGCACCATCGCGTGCGAAGGCCTGTTTTCCATCGCACCATGGCCGGCGAGCTATGCGTGCAAGTGGCAGCAGAGGGTCGACAGCGGCTGGCGCAGCTACTCGAGCTATTTCGATTTCCGTGCCAATCGCTGGACCATGACGCTGGCGCCTGACACCGACGCCCCGGCGCCGCGTTCGGTCGAGGAGCGGACATTTCGCAACTGGCTGATCCCGCATCTGCGAGCCGAGACAACAGGGCGAGACTCGGCCAACCCTGCGCACAAGTTTGCCATCCGCTACGGCTACGCTTTGGTGGACCTCAATGACGATCATCGCAGGGAGGCGATCGTCTGGTGGTCGAGCGACGCCAATTGCGGAACGGGCGGCTGCGGGCTCGAGGTCGAGGTCGAGCGCAAAGGGCACTGGCGCGTCTTGTCCTATGTTGTCCGCACGCGTCCGCCGATTCGGGTTCTGTCGTCCAAACATCACGGCTGGCACGACATCGGCGTGTTCGATGCCGGCGGCGGGCTCCAGCGAGCGATCGAAAGCCCGGTTCCGTTCACTGGACGGGAGTACGATGGCAGCCCGACCGACGAGCCGGTTCCGAAGACGGTCGTGGGGCGGACGGTTTTAACCAGAGAGATGGTGAAGCGCGCCGCTGTTCTGAGCGGCTGTCAGGCGATCGCCTCGACTGCCGCCGCATAGCTGCGGATGACCGCCTGGGTCGATCGCGTCGGTGTCGAAGACGCTGTACCAGCCCTGCGGCTCGTGCGGCGGGTCGCCGACGTAGCTGGTGTCGCCGCGAACGAAATGGTGGTCGGCGTGCTGCGCCCGGCCTTCGCCGCCCCAAGCCCAGAAATTGCAGCCCGGCGCCGGTCCGCCTGCGCGCATGTTCTTCGACACGAGCTCGTAGATCAGGCCGTAGAAGCGGTCCTTGTAGGTCGTCGGCGTGCCCGGCGTCGAAGCTGCCGCCGTCGCGCGGGAAGCCGAACTCCTCGATCACCAGCGGCTTGCCGAGCGCGCTCGCATCGGCGACCTGGCGAGCGAAATAGGCGCGGGTGTTCGCTTCGGTCGTCGGCCAGGTTCCCGGCAGATCCTTGGGATCCGCCCAGCTCCAATTCTGCGGCCAGATGTGCGCGGTCATATAGTCGACCGCGGGCGAGGCATGCGCGTTGACGACGCATTGGTCGTCGTCGATGCAGCCCTGCGTCCCCTCGCTGCCGGTCGAGACGAGGTGGTTGGGGTCGAGCGACTTGATCAGCCGTGCCGTGCGCGTCGATCCACGCGAGATAGGCGGGCATGTGCTCGCGGCCGTTCCGGGACTGCCGCCGGGACGCGGCTCGTTGGCGAGCTGCCAGGCCATGATCGCGGGATCGTCGCGATAGAGGAGGCCGGTGATGCTGTTGCGGCGGCCGACCACGGCGCGGACATAATCGTGGTACATCGCGACGGCGGGCGCGCTGGCGTAGAATTCCGACGACATGTCGGCGAACTCCGGCCACGGATGCGCCGGGTCGTTCATGTTGATGTAGTGGCCGCCATTGGTCCAGTAGAGGTAGGTCATCATCCCGCCCGACCATTCCCAGAAATTGGTCAGGTAGATGACGGCCGTCATGCCGCGCCGGCCCATCTCGGCCAGCGCGTCGTCGAGGCCGCGAAGCAGCGTCTCATTGTAGTTGCGACGTCCGGTCGCGGAACGTCGGGCGGACCGAGTTCTTGAGCGGCGACAGTTCGGAGCTGCCGAGGATTCGGATGTTGTTGACGCCGATCGCGCCTAGCCGGTCGAGCTCGCGCTTCAGCCGGTCGCGATTGCCGATCGGAGCATCCGCGCCGAGGTAGGCTGCGGCCCACATGTTGGCCCCGACGACAGGATAGCGCACGCCGCCCCTGTTGAAGCGCGTTCCCGCGGTCGCGACGAATTGTCCGGCGCCGGCCTTGCGGCACCGTCGCGCAGCTCGCGGCGAGCAGCGCGGATGTTCCGATGAGCAGTTCGCGGCGTGTCGGCATCAAAACCTCCCGGAACATGAAATCACCACCAGGCCGCATAGAGCGCAATCAGGATCAGGACGACGCCCAAGCGCGCCGATGTTGAAGCACGGTGTGGGTCTTGAACGTCACGCCGTCCGATCGTGATCGGTTCGCGTCGCCGCGTCCCTTGAAGGCCAGTGAAAAGACGATGGCGAGCAGGAGCGACGCGACGAACACGATCTCCATCCGGTGCATGAAGGGCAGACAGTCGTTGAGCGCGCTGCTGCCGCCATATTGCGCGGGAAACCAGAAGATGAAGCTGATGATCACCGACGCCACGGCCGCCGCGATCGCGCCGGCTTCGGTCGCCCTCTTCCAGAACAGGCCGAGCAGGAAGATCACGGTGATGCCCGGCGTGAAGAAGCCGGTGAATTCCTGGATGTACTGGAACGCCTGGTCGAAATTGCCGAGCAGCGGGCGCGACGACGATCAGTGCGATGACGATCGCGACCACTGCGACGATCCGGCCGACCGTCACCAGATGCTTTTCCTCGCCTTGCCGTCCGGTCGGTGCCGTCCTCGGCGCGCGTCTTGAGCGTGCCGCATCTTGGCGTAGAGATCGAGCGTGAAGATGGTCGCGATCGAATTGATCTTGGATGCCATCGACGCGACGATCGCCGCGACCAGCGCCGCGAACACCAGGCCGAGATGCCCGGGCGGCAGCAGCCGCATCATGGTCGGATACGCCTGGTCCGGCTTCGCGAGGCCGGGCGCGAGCACCACCGCGGCGATGCCCGGCAGCACGATGATCGACCGGCATCAACAGCTTGAGGAACGCGGCGAACACGACGCCCTTCTGCGCCTCGTGCGACGCTCTTGGCCGCGAGCGCGCGCTGGATGATGTACTGGTTGAAGCCCCAGTAGCTGACGTTCACGATCCACATGCCGCCGATCAGCACGGCGAGGCCCGGCAGATCCTTGTAGTGCGGGCTCGTCCGGTCGTGCAGGATCATGTGGAACTTCTCGGGGCGCGCGCGGTGAGCGTCTGGAAGCCCGCCGAGCACGCCGTGCGCCGGCGCCGATCTTGTCGAGCGTCATGTACGCGATGACCAGGCCGCCGAGCACCAGCAGCGACACCTGCACGATGTCGGTCAGCGCGACCGCCTTCAGTCCGCCGTACAGCGCATAGACGCAGCGCGAACAGCGCCAGCGCCGATCAAGCGCGAGTCTGAGTCGACGCCCGCCACCTTGTTCACCGCGATCGAGCCGAGCCAGATGATCGAGGTCAGGTTCACGAAGATGTACAGCGCGAGCCAGAAGATCGGCCATCACGTTGCGCATGCCGTGGCCGTACCGCTTCTCGAGGAACTCCGGCATCGTGTAGATGCCGTTCTTGCAGGAAGATCGGCAGGAAGAACTTGCCGACGATCAGAAGCGTCAGCGCCGCCATCCATTCGTAGGACGCGATCGCCAGGCCGATCGCATAGCCCGAGCCGGACATGCCGACGATCTGCTCGGCGGAAATGTTGGCCGCGATCAGCGACGTGCCGATCGCCCACCAGGGCAGGTTCTTCGACGCGAGGAAATAGTCGCTGCGTGTCCTTCTGGTGCCCGGCTCTCTCGCGCGACACCCACTGCGCGAGGCTGAAGATGCCGATCGCGTAAAGAACGACCACCGCGACATCGATCGTCGAAAGCGACATTGATGAAATCCCCCGCAAGAGGGGCAGGCGTATCGTTCGCGCGGTTCGCCGACAAGCGGCAAGCGGACTCGCCGCAATGTCGGCGCCGCGACACATGCCGTTCGCAAAGCGGTCGGTTGCAATTCGCTTCTGTGGCTGGCGAGCAACAGAATTATGCGAGCTTGGAACGAAGATGTGCAGCGCGATTGACTGCGTCGAATCTTTGCATACGAATTCATGTGCTCACGAAAGTGAGTGGGGAGAGGGTCACCAGACCAGCGCGGCCGGAAAGCGGAATAAGGTTGGAAAACCACGCTTTCCGTAGGCGTTTGGGGGTTTCTGGTAGCGCTATCATCTCTCCACAACTCGTGAGCACGCGGTTCGCCGCAAGTGCTTTCCCGCTCGCTCGGGAAATAGGGGAGAGAGATTGATGTTCGGATTGTCGGCTCGCACTGCAACGAACCGCGCACTTCGCTGCGGGGCATCCACGATCGTTCTTGGCATCGCGATGCTGCAGCCCAGCGCTGCGTTCGCGCAGGAGCAAACCTCGGACACCGGCAAGCCGATCAGCCAGACGACGGACGCGAATGCCGCGACGACGCCCGCGAGCGCGCCGAGCAAGAGCGCCATCATCGTCACCGGCCAGCGCCGGCGCGCTGCGGACGTCCCAACAGATCAAGCGCAATGCCGACACCGTCGTCGATTCGATCACCGCGACCGACATCGGCGCATTCCCCGACAAGTCGGTCGCCGAAGCGCTGCAGCGCGTCCCCGGCATCACCGTCAATCGTTTCGCCGCGACCAGCGATACCGCGCACTTCTCCGCCGAGCCGTCGGGCGTCATCATCCGCGGCCTTCCGCAAGTCCGCTCCGAATTCAACGGCCGCGACACGTTCAGCGCGAACAGCAGCCGCGGCCTTAGCTGGACCGACATCACGCCGGAGCTCCTCGCCGGCGTCGACGTCTACAAGAACCAGACCGCCGACATGATCGAGGGCGGCATCGCCGGCTCGGTCAACCTGCGCACGCGCGTTCCGTTCGACGCCCCGGGCCAGCTGATCCAGTTCGGCGGCGAAGGCCAATTACGGCGACCTGACAAGAAATGGACGCCCGACATCAACGGTTTCTACAGCAACCGCTGGCAGACCGGGGCGGCGAGTTCGGCATCATGGCGAACGTCGCCTATTCGCACGTGACGACTCTGTCGCAGGGCATCCAGTACGGCCGCACCGCGATCGTCGACCAATGGCTCGCCCGATTGGCCGACGACAGCCTTCTTCCCGGCTTCGATCAATTTCCTGAACAACGAGTACGACCGCAAGCGCTACGGCATCTCGCGGCGCGGCGCAGTGGAAGAGCAACAGCGGCAAGGTCCTCGCTCACCGCGCAATATCTTCGCTCGCTCTACAAGAACAACTGGCAGGAGCGGAACTTCGGCGACTCGGCCTCGGCCCGGACCTTTACGGATACAATGTTCGAACGACGATTGGCGGCCCGCTGAACAGCGGTGGCAGCCTCAGCGGACGAGTTCCGGTCCCAGCTCCCGGCACTCCCGACTTCACGTTTGACTCCGACGGTAATTTCCAGAGCGGCTCCGTCCTACGTGACAATAATGCGGGACAGTTCTGGTGGGGCAATCCCGGACACCAACGTTGGCTTCGGTGTGAACGACCAGGGCGATCCGATGTTCAATGCCTGCTACACCTGGGGCGGAGCTGCGAATTGCGCGACAGGACGCCAACGGCAACCAGATCAATGCCTATGCGCCTGAAGTCGGCACCGGCAGCCGGATCAACCAGAACCGCGACATGACGCAGGACGCGGCGCTGAACCTCAAGTGGGATCCGACCAACGACCTGCACTTCAACTTCGACGGCCAGTACGTGAATTCGCAGGTCGACAATTACGATCTCTCGGTCGAAATGCACTCGTATGCGGATGTCGCTCTCGACGCGACGGGCGCACCTGCCGCGGATCACGCTCAGCGATCCGACCAACATCAACCAGTCGGCTGGCGGCCTGTCCAATCCCGACAATTGGTATCTTCGCTCGGTCATGGACCACCTCGAGGCAGAGCAAGGGCCATGAGCTCGCGCTGCGCGGCGGACGGCGAATATGATTTCCACAGCGACTGGCTGAACAGCCTCAAGTTCGGCGCTCGTTATGCCGACCGCAAGCAGTTGGTGCAGTGGAGCACGTATAACTGGCAGAACGTCGCCAACACCTGGACCGACTGCAGCGACGCAGCGTCCCGCACCCTTATTGGAACATCGACAGCCAGCCGGGCGGAACCTGCGCCGCTACTGGTGAAGTGTTCAACGGCTATCCGGCCGGTTTCTACACAGTGCAGCCGTTCGGGTCGAAGTTCTTCGGCGGAAACCTCGGCAGCTTCCCGTTCGTTCCGTTCAACTTCCTCGACGCGCACAAGGCCGATCTGTTCAGCCAGGAGCTGACCGGCGTCGGCACATTCATTCCGATCTGCCAGCGCAATGGACAGATTCCGGGCGTACGCCGGTCGAACTGCCGAACAGCTGCTTCACGCCTGACGAAGTCGACGAATGTCCGCGAAAAGACCAAGGCCGCCTACGCGATGCTGAAGTTCGGCGGTCCCGATGCAATGCTCGGACGGTCTGCAAGATCAGCGGCAACATCGGCCTTCGCTACGTCGAGACCGAGGACGACAGCAACGGCTTCCTGCGGTATGCGACGGTTCCCGGGCTGAACCCGACGCTTGTGCCCGCGACTCCGCTTGTGCCTGGCGGTCTTACCGGAACCGCGCCCATCCCGGCGCGATCCCGGCTTCGTGGCTCCGCCGAACGCGCGGCCGCTTACTTCCCGGCGTTCTGCTATCTCGTCGCGCGCCGACCATCGCATTCGCGAGCGGCGGCGGAACGCCGACCTCGGCGCACGAACAATTTCCACGACTTCCTGCCGAGCTTCAACTTGCGGGTCGACCTGTCGCCGAAATGGCTGATTCGGTTCGCGGCGTCGAAGGCGATTTCGCGGCCGGACATCGGTTTGCTCAAGAACTATCACGGCGATCACGCATGAACCTGCCGACGGGCGACCTCAACGACAGCGGTGGATCCTTGGCCCGGACGGCCAGCCGACCGGGGTCAACTCCGAGCTACTCGGCCAACGCCTACAACCCGTATCTGAAGCCGACGAGCGCGTGGCAATACGACCTGTCGCTCGAAAACTACTTCGCGAATGTCGGACAGTTCAGCGTCGCGGCCTTCTACAAGAAGTTCAACAACTACATTCAGTACGGCATCTTTCGCCGTCGATATCACCAACGGCGGCGTCGACTCGGACCGTGCAGGTCACCGGGCCGGCGAACGGCAAGGGCGCGAAGATCAAGGGCTTCGAAATCGATTACCAGCGCTTCTTCGACTTCCTGCCGGGCCTTCGAGCGGCCTCGGCATCCAGGCCAACTTCACCTATGTGAAGAACAAGCGGCGTGCCGAACGCCAACCTGACGCCGGTCGGCAGCACGGGCGGTCGATCACCAACCCGGGCAACGCCGGACGGCGCTCGACGCCGGGCTCGCTCGAGGGTCTTTCGAAGTACACGTACAACCTCGTCGGCATGTACGAGAAGGGCAAGGTGTCGGCTCGCGTCGCCTACAACTGGCGCTCGCAAGTACCTCGTCACCGCGGTCGACTGCTGCGTCTATCTGCCGGTGTGGCAGAAGGCGCGCGGGCTATCTCGACGCGTCGATCCGCTACCGCGCTGAGCGACGCGATCGAGCTCAGCGTCGAGGCCAGCAACCTCCTCAACACGCAGGACCAAGCTTCTGCAGCAGTGCTGACGGGAGACCGACCTGAACGCGGACAGCACCCGACGGCAAGGTCATCCTGACGCCGAACGGCTACTTCCAGAACGATCGCCGCTTCATCGTCGGCGTTCGCTGGAAGATGGCTTCGACGGCCGCGCCGCCGCCGCCGCCGCCGTCGCGTCGCCGCCGCCTCCGCCGCCGCGCTCCGGCGACGCAGACCTGCGCCGACGGCTCGGTGATCCTGGCGACGGAAGCCTGCCCGGTGCCGCCGCCGCCACCACCGCCTGCGCCGCCTCCCGCCACGAGCGGCGAGCGCGGCCTCTGATTGAAAGCTTGCGAGGGCGTGGGGGTAGGCAACCCACGCCAGCGCGACGGGGTGCCGCTTCAGCGAAGCGGCACCCTTTTTCTGGCCGAAATGGCGTGACGCGCGCGGACTGCTGAGGTTAGCGCATTGGCACCGCGCGCACGGAACAGACAGTGGATGAACCCCTCGACATCGTGATCCTTGGCGGCGGCACGGCCGGCTGGATGGCTGCCGCGGGACTTGGCGGATTGCTGCCGCCCGGCCGCTGCCGCGTCCGGCTTGTCGAATCGGACGAGATCGGGATCGTCGGAGTCGGCGAAGCGACCCTGCCGCACATCAAGAACTTCAACGATTCCATGCGGATCGACGAAGCCGAGATGATGCGGGCGACGAACGCGACCTTCAAGCTCGGCATCCATTTCGTCGACTGGGGCTTCAAGGGCTCGTCCTATATCCACCCGTTCGGAGTGCATGGCTCTGCCGGCGCCGGTCTCGGGTTCCACCAGCAGTGGCGGCGCTCACTCGCCGCGGGGCGCGACTGGGACATCCAGGACTTCTCTTTCGCCTGCATGGCCGCGCAGGCCAACCGCTTCGACTTCCCTGCAACCGGCAAGCCGACGATCAACTCGACCTATTCCTACGCCTATCATTTCGACGCGAGCCTCTATTCGAAGTTCCTGAGGCAGGTGTCGGAGCCGCGCGGCGTCGTCCGCATCGAAGGCAAGGTCCGCGAGGTCGAGCAGGACCCGGACAGCGGCGACATCCGCGCGCTGATCATGGAGTCCG
>CAWGRB010000038.1:0-11712 GCA_963824845.1 uncultured Alphaproteobacteria bacterium | reverse complement strand
GCCCATGCGCAAGACTTCGACCTGTTGCCTCTATAGTTCGCAAAGGTGGAGGAGCCAGTGCGTGTCGATCGATGCAACAACATCGGGGATTTCCGCTCGATGGCACGGCGGAGACTGCCGGGGCCCATCTTCCATTACATCGACGGCGCGGCGGACGATGAGGTCACGTATCGGAGAAATACCGAAGCCTACGAGCGGTGCGATCTGGTGCCCAACGTTCTCGCGGGTGTCGAAAGCATTGACATGTCGATAACCGTCATGGGGCAGAAAATAGACATGCCCCTGTTCTGCGCACCGACTGCGCTTCAGCGGCTGTTCCATCATGACGGTGAAAGGGCGGTCGCCAAGGCTGCCGAGAAGTTCGGCACCATGTTCGGCATTTCGTCCCTGGGGACGATAAGCATCGAGGAGATCGGCTCTACGATCAGCACGCCGAAACTCTTCCAATTGTACTTCCACAAGGACAGAGGCCTAACCAACAGCATGATCGAGCGGTGCATCGCCGCAAATTTCGACGTGCTGGCGCTGACCGTCGATACGATCACCGGCGGAAACCGGGAACGTGACTTGCGGACCGGCTTCACCTCGCCCCCGCGCTTGACGCTCAAAAGCCTCCTCAGCTTCGCCATGCACCCGAGGTGGGCGGCCAACTATTTCATGCACGAGAAGTTCGAGCTGCCCCAACTGAAGGACTACGTGAAAGAGGGTTCGAACATCTCGGTATCTGTCGGCGACTATTTCAGCACGATGCTCGACCAATCAATGAACTGGCAAGACGCCGCGGATGTCCGCAAGAAATGGGGAAAGCAGTTCTGTCTCAAGGGCATCATGAGCATTGCGGACGCAAAGCGTGCCGTGGACATCGGCGCGACCGCCATCATGGTGTCCAATCATGGCGGGCGTCAGCTCGACGGGTCGAGGAGCCCGTTTGACCAGCTCGCCGAGATCGTCGATGCTGTCGGCGACAGAATAGATGTGATTTGCGACGGCGGCATCACCCGTGGCACCCACGTCTTGAAGGCCCTTTCCGTGGGCGCGAAGGCGTGTTCGGGAGGGAGACTTTATCTGTATGCTCTGGCGGCCGCGGGTCAGGCCGGCGTTGAAAGGGCGCTTGAAAATCTCCGAGCCGAAATCGAACGCGACATGAAGCTGATGGGCTGCCGGTCCGTCGACCAGCTGAGCCGTGACAACTTGAGGTTCAGATGAGCGACGGCGAAGCTGGACGGATGACAGATCCCGCCCCGCAGAAGGGTGCCTTTTGGCCGCGTAGTCCACTCCTTCCTCGAGCTCCTGTACGATAGCGTCCACGACGAGTAGGGATGCAGGCTCGACCAAGTCCGCGAAGGCCACTGGTTTCTTGGATCGATGATGGTGGTAGCATGCCTGTCCCGGACGGCAGGATGCGCGGCATACGGTCAATCCGGATTTTCTACTTGGGAGAGTCCGGAGTGGCCCAATCGACCGTTTGCAGCCATCAATCGCGGGCCTCCCGTCACCCTCCAATCGACGCACGAGGCGGCTCTCGATGTTGTCGATCTTGCCGATCTCAAACGCCGCGCGCTGGAACTGTCATGACGGCACAAATCGAGGCAGTCGATTTCTTTGCATTCGACAACAGCTACGCCCGGCTGCCGGACCGATTCTTTGCGCGGCTTCCGCCCACTCCCGTCGCCGCGCCCCGTCTAGTTCGGCTGAACAAGAAACTCGCCTGGCATCTCAGGCTCGATCCGGGAAAGCTTGCCGCACCGGAGGGTGTGGAGATTCTCGCGGGCAACCGGGTGCCCAAGAGAGGCGAGCCGCTCGCCATGGCTTATGCCGGCCACCAGTTCGGGACTTTCGTACCTCAACTCGGTGACGGACGTGCCATTCTTCTCGGCGAGGTGATCGATCGCGACGGCGTGCGCCGCGACATCCAGCTCAAGGGGTCTGGCCCGACGCCGTTTTCCCGGCGGGGCGACGGACGCGCGGCGCTCGGGCCTGTCCTGCGCGAATACATCGTCAGCGAGGCGATGGCGGCGCTCGGGATTCCGACGACCCGAGCGCTCGCCGCTGTGACGACCGGCGAGCCGGTTTGGCGCGAGACGCCTTTGCCCGGCGCGGTACTGACCCGCGTCGCGTCGAGCCACATCCGTGTCGGCACCTTCCAGTTCTTCGCGGCGCGCGGGGATTTGGATGCGATCCGGCGCCTCGCTGATCACGTCATCGCGCGGCATTACCCAGAGGCGGTTGACGCCGCGAACCGGTACCGCACCCTCCTCGACTTGGTGATCTCGCGCCAGGCAGCGCTTATAGCGAAGTGGCTGCTCGTCGGCTTCATTCATGGCGTCATGAACACCGACAACATGTCGATAGCGGGCGAGACCATTGACTACGGTCCCTGCGCCTTCATGGACGTCTATCACCCAGAGACGGTCTACAGCTCCATCGATAACATGGGGCGCTACGCTTACGGCAACCAGCCGCGCATCGCCCAGTGGAACCTCGCCCGTCTGGCGGAGACGCTCTTGCCGCTGCTTGCAGAGGACAAGGACGCTGCCGTCAAAGAGGCGCAAGAGGCAATCGACGCGTTCGCCACCGGCTTCGAGACGGCCTACGCCGCGGGCCTCAGCCGCAAGCTCGGCCTGTTCCAACCGCGGCCGGACGATCTGTCCCTGGCACAAGACCTCCTCGAGCGCATGGCCCGCAACGGCGCCGATTTCACCTTGATCTTCCGCCGGCTGTGCGACGCCGCTGCCAGCCCCGACGGCGACGCGGGTGTGCGCAGCCTGTTTACCGATCCGAGCTCCTTCGACGATTGGGCGGCGAGATGGCGCCATCGGCTTGCAGAGGAGGGTGGAGAGGCGAACGAGCGCCGGGCGGCGATGCGTGCGGCTAACCCTGCTTTCATCCCGCGCAACCATCTGGTGGAGGAGGCGATCTCCGCAGCCGTGAACGATGGGGATTTCCCGCCCTTCGAGAGTCTGCTGACGGTGCTCTCCATGCCTTACGAGGATCAACCGGCCTTCGGCCGCTACGTCGATCCGCCGCGGCCCGATCAAGTCGTGCACCAAACGTTTTGCGGCACTTGACCAAGGAAGGGCAAGCTCGACGCCGGCATCTAGACAACTACTGCGGCCCGGCGAACTGTTACCCCACAGATTACTCTGCTAACTCACGGTCTCTTGCCGTCGGTTTTTCCCGCTAACCTATTGTTTTCATTGGTGGGCGCACAAGGACTCGAACCTTGGACCCGCTGATTAACAGCGGGCCAATTGCGCTTTGCGCCACCCCGCAATCAGCTTAGATCAACTCGCCGGCGCACCCGGCTGTTTCAGCGGGTGCGCGCGGGCGAAAGCGTCGATCGTCGAGAGCGAATTAGCGATCCGGGTGAAATTCGAAAACGGCGCGGTGTCGACCGAGAAGAATTTTGCTCCCGCGGCTTGGCTCGCGAGGCAGATGTCGGCGAGCGTGATCGCGTCGCCGTGGCAATAGCGGCCGGTGGCGGCGTCTTTCAGGTGCGCTTCGAGCGCGGTGAGCGCGGCCGTGTGCCAATGCTGGCACCATTTGATGCGCGTCGGCTCATCGAGCTTGAATTCGTGTTCCAGATATTCGCGCACGCGCGGCACGATCAGCGGGTGTGAATCGCAGGCGACGATTTGTGCGAGGCCCCGCACACGCGCGCGGCCCCGAGCGTCGCGCGGCAGCAGCGGCGGGTTCGGATGCGTCTCGTCGAGATATTCGATGATCGCCAGCGACTCGAACAGGATCGGTCCTTCGCCGTCGATCAAGGCGGGAAGCGCCATCATCGGATTGACTGCGCGGTACGCCGCCTCGCGCTGCGCGCCCTTCATGAGGTTCACGTCCACCACCTCGTCCGGCACGAGGCCCTTGAGATTGAGCGCGATGCGCACGCGGTAAGTCGCGAGCGAACGCCAGAATGAAAAAAGTTTCATGGAAATCTCTACTGTTTGCTTCCGCCCCCGCGAAGCGGGGGCCGCCAGGGCGCGTACTCATTAATTGAAACTGCCAGTAGCCGCTCGGCAATGTCCGTTATACGGCGAATTTCGGACTAGGTCGGACATCGCGCCAGGTCCGAGAAGGGCCCAGGAGGAGACATTGCGCCCGACGAGGCTCAGAATGGCGAACGGCTGCTGACAAAGGCTTTGAAAATGCCTGGACGCCACAAGGAACGACACCGCACCGAACGCATCGGCTGGCTGCGCGCGGCGGTATTGGGCGCGAACGACGGCATCGTTTCGACAGCGAGTCTGGTGCTCGGTGTCGCGGCTGCGCATGGGACTCGCAGCAACGTATTGGTCGCGGGAGTCGCCGGCCTGGTCGCGGGGGCTATGGCGATGGCTGCCGGTGAGTACGTGTCTGTCCACTCACAGGCAGACACCGAACAGGCCGAACTCGAGCGTGAGCGCGCGGAACTCAAAGCAGACGACAAGGGCGAGCACGAGGAACTGACGGCGATCTACGTTGCTCGCGGCCTCGATCCTTCGCTCGCGAAACAGGTCGCCGACCAACTCATGGCCCATGACGCATTAGGCGCGCATGCCCGCGACGAACTCGGCATCTCCGAGACTCTCCGTGCGCGTCCGATTCAAGCTGCGTTCGCGTCGGCTGGCAGCTTCGCTGTTGGAGCAGCCATGCCTCTCTTGGTCACCGCCATAGCCCCGGCGTCGAGTCTGATTATCCTTGTCCCTGGAACTTCACTGCTGTTCCTCGCGCTTTTGGGTGCATTGGCTGCGGGCGCGGGCGGCGCAGGTGTGACGGTGGGCGCAATACGCGTCACGTTCTGGGGTGCGCTGGCCATGGGGGTGACCGCAGGCGTCGGGGCCTTGTTCGGAACAATAGTGTGAACGGAGCTACGAGGACAATGCGCTTAAAGTTGGTGGTGTAAGGCGCGCGAATGCCCGGAGGCATCCGTGAAGATAATCGTATATGGCGCAGGCGTCATCGGGACGCTCTATGCAGCCAGACTCCAGGAAGGTGGCCATCGCGTTACTGTCGTCGCGCGCGGCCAGCGGCTCGCGGATATCCGCCGTTATGGTTTGGTGCTTGAGGACATCGTTGGTCACGGTCGATCGACCACGCGAGTCGACACGACCGAGCGGCTTGACCCCAACGATCAGTACGATATCGCACTGATTTCGGTGAGACGCGACCAAGTGGCGAGCGTCGTGCCGGAGTTCACCACAAATCATCGCATCCCTATATTGATTTTTATGCTGAACAATCCCACAGGCACAACCGACCTTGCTCAAGCCCTCGGCCGCGATCGGGTTTTGCTGGGTTTTCCCGGGGCGGGCGGTACGCGAGATGGCCACGTTGTGCGCTACGCAATGATTGCGCAACAGCCAACAACGCTAGGCGAATTGGACGGGCGACGGACCGCGCGCCTGCGCGAACTGGTAGAAACATTTCGGCAGTCCGGATTTCGTACGACGACGTCTCGCGACATGGACGCGTGGCTAAAGGCGCACGCCTTCTTCGTGACTGCCGTCAGCGGCGCAATCTACATGGCTGGAGGCGACTGTCACCGATTGTCCGAAGATAAAGCGACCGTAGTGCTAATGGCGAAGGGGGTGCGCGAGGGATACTCTGCGGTGCGGGCGCTTGGGCTCAGCGTGGCGCCCTTCGCGTTGAGGGTGCTCTTTACATGGCTGCCGTCGGCGTTCGCCATTTACTACTGGCGCCGCTTCTTCGCCTCCAAAATGGCCGACTACGTTTTTGGCCGCCATGCTCGTGCCGCTTCACGGGAGATGCGCGAACTGGCGAATGACTGTCGCACCTTGCTGGAGAAGAGCGGTGTCGAGGCTCCTGCACTCCGCCAGCTTTACCGTGCTATCGACGCCTATGCGGCGTAAACGGCTCGGTTCGCGCTCCAGCAAGTTCAAATACGCGATATGGCAAATTTCGAGGCCTGGCAGTGGGCAAATGTGTCGAAAACTTTGCACTCGGGCACCGGACAATTCCGGTTCTACTTCCATTGTGGGTCATCAACGTCGTTTCAAGCGCAAGCCGCGCACTTCCGCTTCTCCCCCGATTCCGGACATATCGCTGCGTCGCACCGCTCGGCGACCAATCGGCTGACGCGCGACGAGGCGCGGCGGATGGCGGTGAACTTCGCCAAGCTGCCGGAGCTGCTGCGTCGGTCGCCGCCGATAAGCGAGGCGTGACGAGGTTGCAGCCGCATTTCACGACAGTCCGCGAAATGTCGGCCTGGCCGCCAATTCCGGAAGTATCGCCTGCAATGCACTATCTGAAGTGATGGGCCATCGACAAACTCATGCACCGCAATAAGGCGATGTGTGGTACGTTAAATCGCGATGATGATGCAGATCGATCGGTGAGCGCGGTGCACGTGAGGGTCGATTTTCACGCCTGAAGAGTGATTTCGCAAACAAGCCCTTCCGGACGCCAATCAAAACGCGTTCTGCCTTTTAGTTGTTCAATCATGCTTTTAATGACCCTCCCGCCGAAGCCCTGGCGCGTAGGTGCCTTCACGGGCGGTCCGCCGGTCTCTGTCCAAAGGAGGATGAGGCGTCCGTCCGCTGTATGCGACCACTTGACCTCAATCTGACCTTCGGTCGCAGATAGAGCGCCATACTTGGCAGCATTGGTCGCCAGTTCGTGCAAGGTCACGGCAATTGCCTGAGCGCTGTTTGGCTCTAGCAACACTTGTGGACCTTCGATACTCACTCGTGATTCTTTCTTCTGCATATAGGGCGTAAGCTCCTGCTTCGCGACGGTGGATAGCTCGGCTCCGATCCAGCGAGACTTGACAAATAGCGAGTGAACATTTGCGAGCGCCTGGATGCGCCCTTCAATTGCACGTTTGAGACCTTCGGGGGTCTCAGACTGAGAAAGGTGTACGGTTGCTTGTACGGTCGCCAGCAAATTCTTACTTCGGTGCTCCGCTTCGCGAGCGAGCGTGGCGATTTGCTCCTGACTTCGCCTCTGCTCGGTAATGTCCCTCGCGATTTTCGATGCTCCTACGATCTTGCCTTCGGCGTCTCTTACCGGAGAAACCGTCAGTGAGACTGCAATCAAGCTGCCATGCTTGCGACGCCGAACGGTCTCGTAGATGTTCGATCCGCTCTCCCCGCCTGATACGGGTGAGAATTTGACGTTCTTCATCGTGGCGGTCTTCCGGAATAACAATCGTGATAGGCTGGCCAATTGCCTCTTCGGCAGTGTAGCCGAAGACGCGCTCTGCGCCTTTGTTCCAGCTTATGATAATGCCATCGAGATTCTTGCTTATGATTACGTCATCGCTCGACTCCACGATAGACGCAAGCCAACGCAATCGCTGTTCACTTTCGCGCAGCGCGTGCTCGAACTGCTTGCGCTGGTTGATGAGCGCCTTGGCGTCCGTAATGTCGCGATTGACCTCAAGCACGGTGTCATCGCCGAGCAACTGCATCCGGCTGTCCACAATGACTTCGTGGCCATCCTTGCAGATATGTCGCAGCTCCCCGGACCAGTAACGCTCGCTCCGAAGCTGTGAACGCAACTCGATAAATTCGATCGGAAATTTGGTTTGCAACAGAGAGTGGCTGCTGCGCCCGACCGCCTCGTCCGGTGCAAACCCGTAAAGTCGTTCGGCCCCGGCGTTCCAGAATTCGATCGACCCCATCCAGACGCCACGCGAGCATCGGTTCATAGGACAATGTCAGCAGATCAGATAAACGCTCTGACGGCCTGTTGGTAGCCTCCTGATCGTCGGCGCATTCGATATTTTTGGCGTCTACAAAATGGCCATCGCCACCAACGCCGTAGATGCGATATTCTGGCATATTACACGCCCTAACTTCTGAGGGTGCAACGGTCGCCTTTCTGGGTGCCGGTCGGGAGTTGAAATCTCGGGGGACTTTGATCGTGTCCCTTATTATTAGTAGCCAAATAATAACATGAGAACTTCGCCGTGTCGGCGCGGTAACGTACCAAAGGGCGGCCAACGTATACCCCGCCGAACGACGCTAAGCCTTTCCAATAAGCCGCCGATATTCCTTTTCGGGCGTGCCGTAGGATTCCCCCGCCACCCGCTCAATGCCCTTGCGGTTGAGGACAACAATCTTGTTTCGGCCAGTTGTCGATCAACTTCTGCCGCTTGAGACTTTGCAGCGCCTCGGTGACCCCGGCCCGCCTTACCCCTAGCATCAGCGAAAGGAATTCGTGTGTTAGCGGCAGTGTGTTGTCACCCGTCCGGTCATGGGCCATCAAAATCCACCGCGCCAGACGCTGATCAATATGGCCGCGAGCATTCGCGATGGCGGTGTGAGCCGTCTGCACCATGAAGACTTGGACGAATTTGAGTAGCAAGCTGTGCAGGGTCTGGCTCGCATTCATCGCCTTGCGCAATTCGTTGGCGGTGATCCGCTGCCCTTCACCGGCGACCTGGATGTAGGTGGAATGCGGCGATTGATCGCCACCGAGCACTACGGCGATCCCGCTCATGCCCTCGCGGCCAATGAGGCCGACCTCTACACGCGTCTCGTCGGGTTGGACGGCGACGACCGAGGCGATGCCGGTCTCCATGAAATATACAGTTTCAATCCGTCGATTGGGTCGTTCCATGTCCTTGAGAAGTGCCATCGGCACGGGCTTCAAGTGAGGCTGCAATGATGCGAAATCAGTGGCCGACATTGCGGCCAGCAGCTGATTACGAGGCGGCGAAGAATTGCGAGTGGCGGAGACCGAGGCCATGGCTCTTTTCCCGTTAAAGGGGCAAGAGCACATCAGGGTCTCTCAAACGCCCGCGCCCGAAGGTCGCTGCAGGCGGTAAGTGGTAGATAAGCCTCCGGCAGTCCGATTGCTACGGCGAGCGGTACAAATTCCGAAAATGTACGGAACCGTACGGCCCACTGAGCGGTTCGCTCATCTAGGCGCTTTAGCACCAACAGAAATCCCAAGCGCCTTAACGTCATACAAAGTCTCTATCGAGCCGAGCTTAGTGGCTTTGGCAGAAAGGCTGCGGTCGTGTCTGTATCAGCCGCAAATGGTGCCCATGCTCTCGCGGTTCTGGTCGTCGAAGACGATTTCTTCGTGAGATACGATATCGCAGGTTGCCTGCGTGAGGCGGGCTATGCCGTTATTGAGACCGAGAGCGGCGAAGAAGCCATCGCACTGTGCAAATCCGGCATGTCAATCGACATGATATTCACCGACATCAATCTCGGTGGATCGGCAAGCGGTTGGGACGTGGCTAAGCGCTTTCGGTCGGAGCAACCCGATATGCCGGTGGTCTACATGTCAGGCCAGCGATTCGACCCCGAACGCTGTGTCCCCGGTAGCGTGTTCGTCGCCAAGCCGTATCAACACATCGACATTCTGAGCGCATGTCAGCGGCTGCGCAGCAGATGACCGTTGTGGGCGAGCGAATTCATCATTCGCTTTTCAGAGTTCGGCTTTGACCTCAACTTCGAACATATACTTTGCATCGCACTAAGTGATGCTTCGGGCCGATTCTTATTGAACAAGTCAAGAATATCAACTCCTGATTCTATATCGGCGAGCGCGCGTAGTTGCTCGTTTGACTGATGAGCATTGCTGTCCCCGCTGCAGTCGTCTGCCGCGAACGCCGTTGCTCCGAATTCTCACCTACGCGCGAAATCGCGTTTGAGAGTTCGGATACGAAGACCGCGGCGTCCGCAGGAAGTCTAATCTAAACCTCCTTAGTCGGCCCACTGATTGCGGCAGTGTGCCTGAACTCAGCCTCATTCAGCGCCCCGATCAATTTGCGGATAAGATCGCCCCCTGCCACGATTTCCAAAGCCCATTTGTTGATCCCCGCCTTGGCTGCGTCGTCGCGACACTTCTCTGCCAAGAGCCTCGCGTGTTCCTCGCAATTCGCACGCGCCACGCCCTTGATGTGCTCGAATTCCCAGTCAGCCAGAAACTGCCTTGCGTGATATCTCATTGGCCGACCGCGAGCCTCCGGTTGACCGGCGCGGCCTCGATAGAGCCAATCATTTGCTCGGCATGTTCATGGCATAGGCGAAAGAGCACTTCGCTTAGTTCAATCCGATGCGGCTACTCAATGACGCCGCAGACGAAGAACGGGACGGCCGAGCAGCCAGAAGTCGCGCACGCGCATGACCGAGCGCGACGCGGCACCGGCGCCTTGCGCACCGCCTGCGGCTCGGCCTCGACGCGCAGGAACGCAGCACGCCGACCAGCGCCAGCCCGACGTCGCCGGCGAGGAACAGAGCGCCGCCTCCAGCGAGATGTCGAGGACGCGCGCGCGAGATCGGCAGCATCACGACCGAGCCGGCCGCCGTGGCCGCGCCGACGAGGCCGAACAGCGCGCCGTGCCGCTCGCGGAACAGCTGCGTCGACCAGCACCGACAGCGTCGAGTTGGCCGCCAGTCCGCCGCCGAAGCCGGCGATCACGCCGATGCCGCAGGATCGCGATCGGCAGCGACGGCGCGACGGCGCCGAGCGCCGTAGCCGCCGACGCCGAGGGCCAGGCCGGCGGCGAGCACCTTCCACGCGTCGACGCGCTCGAGCAGCTTGCCGCCGACGATCTGCGCGGCACCGATCGAGAGGAAGCTCGCCGTCGCGATCAGCGAGACGCCGCCGCGACTCGTCGTAGGCGTGCTCCCACGACAGCACGAAGTTCGCGAGCGAACCGCGCGCGCCGTAGTAGGCGAGGCCCGCGAAGAGCAGGGCGAGCAGCGGCAGCACGGGCGCGCGGCGGGCGGCGGGCGTCACAGGTCGGCATCGTCGGATGCGTACCGGCGGCCCCGACTGCGCCGCATACTCATGCGCCAACGTGTATACTCATGCAGGTGGCGACGACGCCCTTCGAACAGCGCGAGGGCCGCTCCAGCGGCAGCTCGTGGCCGGCATCGCCGGCGCCTCCGGCTACGCGGGACGCGAGCTCGCCGCGCCTGCTCGCCGGGCACCCGGCCTTCACCGTGGGCCAGCGCAGGCGCGCTCCGAGGGCTACGACCCGCTCGACGTCGAGGCGCTCGCGGCCTGCGACATGGTCTTCCTGTGCCTTCCGCACGGCGAGAGCGCGACCTTCGGCAACGCGCTCGCACACGTCGGCACCCCGGTCGTCGACCTCGGTTCCGACTTCCGGCTCGCGGACGGCTGGGTCTACGGCCTCACCGAGCTCGCGCGCGACGCGGTCGCCGGCGCGACGCGCGTCGCGAACCCGGGCTGCTACGCGACCGCCGCGATCCTCGCGCTCGCGCCGCTCGTGCGGGCGGGCCTGCTCGACGGGCCGCCCGCGATCGACGGCAAGTCCGGCGTCTCGGGCGCCGGGCCGCGTCCCCTCCGAGAAGACGCACCTTCCTCGGTGACGGCGGCGTCCAGCCGTACAGCCCGACGGGCCATCGCCACGTCGCCGAGATCGAGCAGCCGCTCTCCGCGATCGCCGGCGAGCCCGGCTCGTCACGTTCACGCCCCACCTCGCGCCGCACTCGCGCGGCCTCGAGATCACGGCCTACGCGCGGCTGAGCCAGCCGCTCACGCAGGCCGACGCCGAGGCGCTCTACCGCGAGCGTATGCGGCGAGCCGTTCGTGCGCCTGACCAGAAGCCGCATCCCGGGCTGCTGCACGGCAGCAACGCCGTCGATCTCGGCGTCTGGGTCGACGAGCGCACGAACACGGTGATCGCCGCGGCCGCGCTCGACAACCTGGTCAAGGGCGCGGCCGGTCAGGCGCTGCAGAACGCGAACCTGATGCTCGGACTCGACGAGGGTCTCGGACTCACTA
>CAWGRB010000037.1:0-470000 GCA_963824845.1 uncultured Alphaproteobacteria bacterium | reverse complement strand
AGCAGGCCACCCCCCATATTCACGAGGATAATGACGAATGACGAATGCCGAGCGAGTTCCAGTGCTGCGAGTGGTGCCCGGGCCGACCGACATCAACGCCAACGGCCACATCTTCGGCGGCTGGGTGCTCAGCCAGATGGACATCGCGGCCGGCATCGTCGCCTCGCGACGAGCCAAGGGCCCGGTCGCGACGGTCGCGATCGAGGCGATGGAGTTCATCGCGCCGATCCACATCCGCGACCTGATCTCGGTCTATGCGACGGTCGAGCGCGTCGGCCGGACCTCGATGGGCGTGCGCATCGAGGTCGTCGCCGAGCGCGACCTGGGAACGACCGAGGTGAAGGTCACCGAAGGGCTGTTCACCTTCGTCGCGCTCGACGCCAACAACCGTCCGCGGGCGGTCGATCCTGCCTGACCTAGAGTTTGTATACCAGCGTTCGCGTGCCGTTCGCTGGAACCCGGACGCGCCAGACCCTCCAGCCGTCGCTGCTCGCGAGCTGTCCGCCTTTGACCGCGGTCGCATGGATCGGCAGCTCGATCTCGACGGCTCCATGCTGTCCGCGTGTCATTGATAACGACCAAGCGAAACATGCGTTATGTCCCGGACACGGAAGAACGCTCTGCCGGGCGCGAATTCCGGTCGCCTTGACCCGACCACGATCTCGACCTTCTCGCCGACGGCATGGTCGTCCATCCGGCCTTCGCCGACGAGGAGCCGGCGGCCGTCCTCATTCCGGAACAATGTCAAGCTTGCCGGCGGGCAGCGCCAGGCCGAGCCCGTCGGACGTGTCGTTGCGAGTGACCAGGACTCGCTCGAGCGGCAACATCGAAGGCTGCGGCGACCGGGCGCAGGCGAAGAATGGACTCGACCTTGACTGCCGGCCGCTCGAGCAGGGCGATCTGCTTTTGCGAGTGTGACAGCGACGGTCACCGCGATCGGTATGCGATAGAGCCGCACGTCGCCGAGCCGCTCCTCGCTGGCCATCACCTTCGCGAGGGGGGCCGCCGCTGGTGGCGGAGGCGGGGCCGGCGGCGGAGGAACCGGTTCGAAGTCCCGTTCCGCGGAGACGCGGCGGCCGGTCACGACGATCTCCTGCCATCGCTTCGGGAATGTCGCTGGTCGTGCCGCTCGGCCAGCAGCGGATCGAGATTGGGCTCGCCCGGCCGGGGTCGACCCAAACGCGGTGGCGGTTGAGCTTGCCCGCGACCGCCTGGGTCGCAGCGCCCGAGAGCCCCGTCGAATCGCCGTTGGCAAGGGTCAGCCAGCCGAACAGGCTGAGCCGCGATCCATCCGCCGACAGCTCGCCAATGTAATCGGCCTGCCAGTCGAAGTTGTTGGTGATGTAGGACAAGGTGACGTCGCGCTCGACGGGCTGCGGACTGCGGATTCGGACGGACAGCGTAGGCTTGGCGGACAGGCCGGCCGGAACCCGGTTCGCAAGCAGGGTCTCCGACAGTCCGGTGCAGCGGAGCGCCTCGATTCCCGCTGCGGTCTCGATCACCACTCCGTCGGCGGCCGCGCGGACGATAGCGTCCTGCTCGCGAACGGCGCCGGTCGCGACCGAGGTCCGGCGAAGGGTCAGCCGCTCGCCGAGCGATGCGTCGAGCAACGCGCCCGGCGACAGCAGCCTCGCGTCACGATTCTTCTCGAGGACAGCCTCGCCTAGACCGGTGACGATCGCGCTCTGGGGGACGATGCCGCCTGTCACCCCTTCGAACCGCAGCTCCGACTTCGCCGGCCGGCAGGCTGACGTGCCGGGTCTCGCTGACCAGGGCGTAGCCGCCGAGCCAGCGGAGGTTGAACGGGCGAACCCCACGGTCCGGATCGCGATAGACCGTCACCGCCACCCGGCTCGGCGCCGGCGACGTGACGATCGGCTGTGCGGCGGCTCCCTGGCCGCTCGCTGCGAAGCCGATCAGCAGCGCAAGCCGCCGCATCGGCCGCTCAGTAACGGGTGTCGAAGGTTGCAGTGACGACCGTCTCGTCCATTCGCCGGCACCGGCACGTGCCAGACGGCTTCATCGTCACTGGGCTTGTCGGATGGCAGGCTCTCCTGCAGTCACGCGGGTGTCCCACGATAGGCCGCCCTGGTGAACATCGACGGTGACCGGCGCCGGGCTGGCATTGCTGACGATGTAGCGCATCTGTGTGCGCCAGTAGGTGACCGGCCGCTCGAGAGTGCCCGTTTCGATCGTCTCGCCGCCCCTGCGGATGCGGAAGCGCTCCGTCGCCTTCCACTCGTCCGAGGTGATGGTCTGGCGAGAGGCGACGACCGGCCGCACCTTGACGTCGAACGCCTGGCCGGTGGCGAGGCTGATGTCGGAGCCCATCGGCGTGTGGCCAATCCGATGCTCGCCGACGAACTGCGGGTTGCCGCGCGCATCGCGCTGGTAAACCCGGATCGTGCCCGCCGGCAGCGCATCGCCCAGCCCCTGCTCACGCGAACTCGAGAAGCGCAGCACCGTATCGGCGCTGACCGGCTCCGGAGCAGTCGACAGCCAGCCGTTTCGGAACTCGTAGCCTCGATGGGCGGGGGTGTCGTGCACGTCGAGGAAGCTGACCTGCTTGGTCTGCTTGTCGGCAATCGTCGTCCGTTCGGGCAGCGGATAAAGATAGAAGTCGCCGAGCCGCTCGCGGTTGGCGGTCTGCGTTCCCGCACGCACCAGGCCCGGCAGGCGGGGGCGGCGTGTAGCCGTCATCGTCATTATCATCCGACGATCCGACCGAGCCCGCGACCAGCAGGGTCGACGCGTTCACGTAGGGCGTACCGCTGGAGTTGGTCAGCGTGATCCAGCCCTGGACGTCCATCCGGCTGTTGGCTTCGTCGAACAGAGCGACATAGTCGGCCGACCAGCCAAGCCCGGCGTCAGATAGGTGAGCGTAACCGGCCGCGATCCGCCGCCGCTGGTGTCGACCGTGACCGACAAGGTTGGCCGGGCGCGAAGCGTCGGGCGGCACCCGGTCGAAGATGACGCGGGCCGGGAGGCCGTCGTCGCGCAGCACTTCGATGCGGTCGCCGATCTGCATGACGACGCCGCCGTTCGCGGCGAGGACCGTTGCGCGCTCGCGGGTCTCGGCACCGGTAGCGGGATTGACCCGCACCAGCGTGACGGTCTGGCCGACGGCGTTCTGCATGAGCGCGCTCGGCGACAGCAGGTCGAAATCGAAATTCTGCTCGACGATGCCGACGCCGCGGCCGCTCAGCGTCACGGTCGCGGGCTGGATCTGCGCAGAGACGTCGGGGAATTCCTGCCGGCTTCGGCCTGCAGGCAAGTTGAGCACGCGCTTGTCTTCAACGAGCGCGCGGTTGTTGTTGTAGATGGTGACGGAGACGTCGCCCTGCGCCGACTGCTGCGGCGGCGGAACCGACGGTTGGGCAAGCGCCGGGAGCCAGTCGCGATCAGGCTGGCACAACAGCCAAGATACCAATGACGCATCGATCAGCCCCCTTCGATTGAAGGCAGCATGATACAATGTTACCTAAGCTGTCAAGCGACGGAACGGCCGCGAGCGCTTCAGGCGGCGGGGGCGACCTCGTCGTCTTCGGGCGGACGGGCCGCACGCGTGCGACGGCGCGGACGCGGAGCGACTCTCATCGTCCGGGGTCAGCGACGGGGCGCTGTCGGCGCCGATTGCCGGCGGAAGCACGTCGGCGATGCCGCCGTTGCCGTTGACGCCGGGCAGGCGCGTCGGAATTGCCGTCTTCGCCACGATCGTCGCGAGCGACGCGCGGACGCTCACGACGGGCTGGACGCTCGGCACGGTCCTGACGGTTACCGCGATCCGGGCGCTCGCCGCGATCCTGGCGGTCATTGCTCGCCTGGCGCTCTCCGCGGTCCTGGCGGTCGTTACGCTCTTGACGGTCACCGCGCTCGGAACGTTCATCCTGATCGTCGCTGGCGTCGAGCATCTCCTCGTCGCCATCCTCGTCGTCGAGATCGTCTTCGCGCTGGCGGCGGGGATTTTGATCCTCGAAGCGCGAGCGGCTCTCGCTGAGCACGCGAAAATAATGGTCGGCGTATTGCAGGTAATATTCCGTCTGCACGCGGTCGCCGGCGAGCTGCGCGTCGCGCGCCATGCTCTTGTATTTCTCCAGGAGCTGGGCGGCGTTGCCGCGCTGGCGATTGTCCTGCCGGTTACCGGGTTGGCCGCCGAGGTTCTGGCCCCGCGGTCCGCCACCGCCACGACCACGCCTGCGGCCGTTCTGTCGATTGTTGATCAAATGCCTACGTCCTTACGCAGTGTCTAAGCCCCCTTGCCCCTCAGGCGGACAGGACAGCCCTCCGGGTGGGGAGGCTGGTCCTGACCCTCTCGTTCTGGTCTGCGCTTCAGCGCTTATCGAACCGCCGATTGCGTCGGGGGTTGGCACGGGATGCGCTCGGCAGCTGATCTGGAGCGGGCCCGGTCCTGACGGTTATGTAGTGCGCGCAACTCTTTCTGCCAAGTGAATTTGTTTAAATCCACGTTAGGAGGACGGCGCGGTCGCGGCCGCCGAGATCCTGGGCAACGCTGGCGCCAAGCCCGTCGCGGGCGAGGAGGCCGACCACCGCCTTCGCCTGCGACGGGCCGATCTCGATTGCCGCAAGCCCGCCCTGATTGAGCAGTTTCGGCAATTGCGGCGCAAGCACGCGGTAGGCGCCGAGCCCTTCCTCGCCGGCGAACAGCGCCTCGTCCGGCTCGTATTCGGCGACGCCGCGGCCGAGCTCAGCCCCTTCGGCGACATAGGGCGGGTTGCACAGCAGCAGGTCGAAGCGCTCGGCGATGCCTTCGGCCCAGTCGCCCTGACGCAACGTGGCGCGATTGTCGAAGCCGAGGCGGCGCGCGTTGGCCGCCGCGTAGGACAGCGCCTGGCGTGAAACGTCGACACCCAGTCCGCTGGCGTTCGGCCAGATGTCGAGCGCCGCAAGCAGCAGCGTTCCGGGTCCGGTACCAAGGTCGAGGATCCGGCTCGGCCCCTCCCTGCCCTCGAAATGCTCGATCGCGGACGCGATCAGCACTTCGCTGTCCGGCCGCGGCACCAGCACGCCGGGACCGACGTGAAGCTCGATATTCCAGAAGGCGCGGCGTCCGGTGATGTAGGCGATCGGCTCGCCGCGCTTGCGGCGCTCGACCATGTCCCAGAAGCGCTCGGGCACGGCGCGGCTCGGTGGCGACAGGATCAGGCGGTCGCGGTCGATGTGCAGGCTCTCCGCCATCAGCAGTTCGGCATCGAGGCGCGCGGTATCGCTCGTCGGCTCCAGCTGGCGCGCGGCATCCGCCAGCGCGCGATCGATTTGCTTCACGCCTCGTCCAGCCCCGCGAGCCGCTCGGCCTCGTCCTCGGCGACCAGCGCCTCGACGATCTGCCCGAGCCCGGGACCTTCGAGCACTTCTTCGAGCTTGTGCAGCGTGAGGTTGATGCGGTGATCGGTGATCCGCCCCTGCGGGAAATTATAGGTGCGGATTCGTTCCGAGCGGTCGCCGGAGCCGACCATCGACTTGCGGGCGCCGGCCCGCTCGCTGGCCAGCCGTTCCCGCTCCAGCTCGAACAGTCGGGTGCGCAGCACCTTCAGCGCCTTGGCCTTGTTCTTGTGCTGCGACTTCTCGTCCTGCTGGATGACGACGAGTCCGGTCGGAAGATGGGTGATGCGGACGGCGCTGTCGGTCGTGTTGACCGACTGCCCGCCGGGGCCGGACGAGCGATAGACGTCGATGCGCAGGTCCTTGTCGTCGATGTGGACGTCGACGTCCTCGGCTTCCGGAAGGACGGCGACGGTCGCCGCCGAGGTGTGAATGCGGCCGCCGCTTTCGGTGACCGGCACGCGCTGGACGCGGTGGACGCCGCTTTCGAACTTCAGGTGGGCGAACACGCCGGCGCCGTTGATCGACGCGATCGCTTCCTTGTAGCCGCCCATTTCCGAGGCGCTCGCGGAAATCAGCTCGAACCGCCAGCCCTGGGCTTCGGCATAGCGCTGGTACATGCGCAGCAGGTCGCCGGCGAACAGCGCCGCTTCGTCGCCGCCGGTGCCGGCGCGCACTTCGAGCATGGCGGCGCGCTCGTCCGCGGCGTCGCGCGGCAGCAGGTGGACGGCCAGCGCGCGCTCGGCGAGCGGCAGCTTGTGACGGATTTCGTCGGCTTCGGCGGCAGCCATCTCTCGAAGCTCGGCCTCGGCGGCAGGGTCGGCGACGAGGCCGTTCAGGACGTCGAGCTCGGCTCGCAGGCGACGCACTTCGCGGGCGGCATTGGCGACGGGCTCGATCGCCGCATAGTCCTTCGATAGCCGGACGAATTCCTCTGGCGCGAGATCCTGCGCCGCCATCGCGGCAGCCAGCTCGTGCCGCCGAGCCTCGATCGACGCGATGCGTTCGGAGGAGATCTGGGTCATCGAGCAGATCGCCTCCGCGAGCAGTTGGACTACGATCATTGGCCCGCTGCTCGCCGAGAACTTGCAGAACTCGGTCCTTGAGCTGACTCGCGCTCATGCCGTCGATCGAAGCTCATCGTCGCAACGCATCGCGGATCAGCGTACCGCATCAGCGCGCCTTCGCGCGTTGCGCGCGGCTCGAGCCGCTTCTTCATGTTGCCGCGATAGCCGAGCTCGGCGACGATCGCCGTTGCGCGGAGTCCGGCGCGATTTGCGAGCTCGCTCCGCTTTCAGCCCGCTCGACCGATCGGGACAACGGCGACGTCAGGCTTCTCCGGCTCCGGCGCGTCGATCATCATCGCCAGCCGCTCGATGCCCGCTGCCCAGCCGACGGCGGGCGTGTGCGGCCCGCCGAGCGCCTCGATCAGGCCGTCATACCGCCCGCCGGCGAGCACCGTGCCTTGCGAACCGAGCTTGTCGGTCACGAACTCGAACGCGGTGTGGCGATAGTAATCGAGGCCGCGCACCAGCCGCGGCGCCGCGCTCCCACTGCACGCCGGCGGCGTCGAGGCCCGCGGTCACCTGCGCGAAGAAGTCGGCGGCCTCGCTGGTCAGGAATTCGTCGATGTCCGGGCGCTCGTCGACGATCGGCCAGTCCTGGTGCGCCTTGCTGTCGAGGATTCGCAGCGGGTTGCGCTCGAGCCGGGTGCGGCTGTCCTCGCTGAGGTCGGCGACGCGGCCACGAAAATGCTCGTGCAGCGCGTCGCGCCAGGCAGCGCGGGTCTCGGTGTCGCCGAGCGTGTTGAGCTGCAGGATCGCGCCGTCGATCCCAAGCTCCTTCAGCAGCTGATCGCGCGAAGGCGAGCAGCTCGACATCTGCCTGCGGCTCGCCGGCGCCGATGATCTCGGCGTCGAGCTGGTGGAACTCGCGGAAGCGGCCCTTCTGGGGCCGTTCGTAGCGGAAGGCCGAGCCCCAGGTGGCGAGCTTCAGCGGCGCATATTGCTGCCAGCCCTCGGACAGATAGGCGCGGCAGATGCCGGCGGTGAACTCCGGCCGCAGCGTGATGCCCTCGCCGCCGCGGTCCTCGAACGAATACATCTCCTTGGAGACGACGTCCGTGGTCTCGCCGATGGTGCGGGCGAACACGGCGGTGTGCTCGATCATCGGCACTTCGACGCGTTTGAAGCCATAAAGGCGGCGGACGCGGTCGAACGCGCCGATCACCGTGTGCAGGCGGTCGGCGTCTTCGCCAAGCAAACTCTGGGTGCCGCGAACCGGCTGAAGGGAACTCATCGCGGGGGCGCTTAAGCGGTTCGGCGATTGGCGGCAATCAGCGGATGGTCGTTCCCTGCTGCTCGGCCTGGGCCCGGCGCTGGCGGAAGAAGGCCGGCGAGGGCAGGAACAGCTTGCGTAAGCTGATCATCACCGTTCGGCCGAGCGGATCGAGGAGGCCCGGCTGATAGCTCAGCGGCACGCCGCCTGCGGCATCACGGACGTTCGGCCGCGCGTTGAACACGTTGTTCACTTCGAACCGGACCTGCGTTCCGCGCAGCCACGGATGTTTGACGACGAGTTCGGGGATGTCGCCGGGATTGGCGAACAGCTTGAGGTCGAAGGTCGCCAATGGAGAGAAATGGAGGTTGCCGCCAGTCAGGCTGGTGACCGTGGTTCCGCTCCGCCAGTCGGCGCCGATGCGCGCGCCGAGGCCGTTGTTGAAATAGCCGGCCTGCGCCTCGACCAAATGACGAGGAGTGCCGCCGGTTTGCCCGGCCGCGCCGCCATGCAGATAGTCGATCTCGGGAACGCCGGGCGCGACCGAGACCTTGTCGACGAAGGTGATGGTGTCGGTCAGCGAGAACTGGACCCGGCCCCGGCTGCCGCCGCCCCGTCCGCCGAAGAAGCCGCCGCCGCGTCCGCCGCCGCGGAACCCGCCCGAACCGCCGCGGTTACCGCGCCGGCGGCCGGCCGGAGCGGCGGCGGGAGGCGATCCGTTGGCAGCGGGCGCGGTGCCCTTGGGCGCCGCTGCCCCGTTGGCTGCGGGTGGCGATGTACCGCCCGGCGCGCTCACGCCAACCGGGCCGCCGCCGAACTGCCGCCGCAACTGGGCCCGCATTTCGTCCATGACCGCCTGCGACGGCCGGTGCGACTTCAGCGGATGCGAGAAGTCGAACCCGACACGCAGCGTGTCGCGCTCCGAACGATCGAAATTGACCGGCCGGAGATCGACCTGGGTCAGCTGCCTGTGACAATTATTGCCTTCGTCGTCGCAGACCGTGCCGTAGGTAAACCGATCGGGGAACGCCTGTTCGATCGATTGCGTCACCGTGATGTTGGAAATCGGCCGGGCAATGGTCTGGTGGACGAAGTCTGCGCGCAGCCGGAGATCGGTGTTCTCCAAAGGCTGCCAGTTGCCGCCAAGCTTCAGCACGGTGCGGCGGTCGGCCTTCAGGTTGGGGTTGCCGCCGGTGATCGAGGTCACCAGCACCGACTGGGCGTTGGTGAAGTCGAAAATCCGGGTGTTGGGGGTCGACAGCACTGGATCGCCGAGCTGCTGGATCGTCGGCGGGCCATCTTCGCGCGTCCAGCTTCCGACGAAGCTCAATCGATCGGCCGGGGAGAAGTTGGCGCCGGCGCCGATTTTCGTCAGCGTCCCGAAATCGGAGAGCTGCTGGACCTCCGCATTGGCGTTGAGAGTCAGATTGCCGAGCGCGCTGAAATCCCGTCCGCGACGGGATATCGGCAGGTCGATGTTGACGGCCGCCGTGCCGGCCGTCCGGCCGAGTGAGGTCCGGCCCGGAACAGGATCGGTCGCGCTGCTGAGATGCGACGTGCTGCCGCCAATGCGAAGTGTCGTCGTGGCGTCGCCGGCCGGAACCTTGAACAGGTTGCCGTTGGCCGTCGCCATGAAGTCGCCGGAGGTCGTGGTCTCATGCGCGCGCTGGTTGCCGGCGTCGGCATCGGTGTGGGTGGTGTCGTGCTCGAGATCAGCGTTGCTGGTGAAGGTCCAGCGCCAATTCCATTTGCTCCAGTTCAAGGCGACGCCGGCATGGGCAGTGTCGCTGGTCGTCTTGCGGGCCAGCGCCTCCACAAGATTATCGGACAAGCCGATCAGCGAACGTCCGTCGGTATGTTCGAGTTCGGTGTTCAGTGTCGCCGATACATCGCCCAAAACCTGCCTGTTGAAGGTCGTACCGGCGCGCAGGTCGCGCTTCGTGCCGAGCAGAGAGCGGGCGGCGAGATCCTGGTCAGCGGTTGATCCGTCCACCAGCTGCTTCGGATCGAGCCTGATGTTGCGTTCCAACTCCCGGAGCATTCCGTTGCCGGTCGCATGAAGGTTGATGGTCGTGCGACCAGTCCTCGAAATGAGCAGGCGGGTGAGGTCGCCGTTGGCGGACGTGTAGCCGCCGTCGGTCGCCGTGCTGGCGCCGACTTGCGCGGTGGTCGAACGGAAGCGCGGCCGCAGCACGAAGTTCACCACTTTCTGGTTGGCGCTGTAGCCGTATTTGAGAGCGACCTCCTCGGGCAGGATGTCGACCCGCTCGATCGCCTCGGTCGGGATGTCGCGCAGTTCGCGGAAGCTGGAGATGCGCTGGCCGTTGAGCAAGAAGACCGGCTTTTCCCCGCCACGGCCCTGAGCGCTACCGATTTGCGGGGCGAGTGCATCGAGCAGTTCGTTGATGCTGGTCGCGCCGGTCGCGCGGACGTCGCGGGCGTCGAGCGTATTCTCCGGCGGAATGTCGCCGATGACCGAGCCGCGCGGCCTGCCGCCGACGACGACAATGTCCTCGCTCGTTCCTTCCTCGTCGAGGACATCTGGTACGTCTACCGGCCCAGTGGCTTGCTGCGTCGTTGCGGGCGCGGTCGTTGCCGCAGGCGGCGCAGCTGTCGGCTGCGACGAAGCCGCCGGCTGCGTCTGGGCGAGTGCCGGCGAAACGAAGGCGGCACCGGCCAGCAACGCGCTCATGGAAACTCGTGAAATCATGGGCGTCGCCCCTATCCCCGGCAGGTGAATGGCTGCTGACAACGCCGTAACGTTCGACAAAGTGCCGATCCTTACCGACGAACGGCAATCCCCCGCGCGTTGCAACAGCAGCACCGATTTTGTAGAGACTGGGGTTCTTTCCCGCTTCCCGAGGAGTTGCCTGATGCGTCACGCCGCGCTTGCCCTGCTGCTGATCACGGCCGCCACATCGCCCGCCTACAGCCAGATCGTCCCGCCGCAGAACAGCAAGCCGCAGCCGACGCCCAAGGTGGACCGCATTCCAGCCGCCCGCGACGTCGCCTACCCCGGCACCATCCAGCTGACGGTCGACGCAAGCGACGTCCGCAGGGGGATATTCAAGGTGCACGAGACGGTGCCGGTCACCGGCGCGGGTGACCTCGTGCTGCTCTATCCGAAGTGGTTGCCGGGCACCCACTCGGGCGAGGGCCAGATCAACAAGGTCGCGGGTTTCCGCGCGACAGCCGGCGGCAAGGACCTGCATTGGGTCCGCGACACGCTCGACGTCTATGGCTTCCACGTCACCGTGCCCGAGGGTGTCACCGCGGTCGACGTCGACTTCCAGTATGTGTCGCCGACCGCCGGCAACCAGGGCCGAGTCGTGGCGACGCCGGACATGGCGAGCATCGAGTGGATCGCTAATTCCATGTACCCTGCCGGCTATTACGTGCGCGATATCCCGATCCAGGCATCGGTCATCGTTCCGACCGGCTGGAAGGTCGCGACCGCGCTCCGCCCGAGCGCGCAGACGGCCAACCGCATCGACTATCCGGTCACCAGCTACGAGATCCTGATGGACTCGCCGCTGATCGCCGGCGCCCATTACCGCAAGATCCCGCTCAGCCCGGACGTCACCCTGGACGTGATCGCCGACAATGAGGCGGAGCTCGCTGCTACCCCCGAGCAGATCGCCGCCCACCGCCGTCTTGTGGAGCAGGCGGTGAAGACGTTCGGCGCACAGCACTATGATCACTACAACTTCCTGCTGACGATTTCCGACAACCTCGGCGGAGAGGGCCTGGAGCACCATCGGAGTTCGGAGGACGGCACCGGGCTCGGCTACTTCACGCACTGGGACGAGCGGCTGCGCGACCGCAACCTGCTGCCGCACGAATATACCCACAGCTGGAACGGCAAGTACCGCCGCGGCGCGGACCTGTGGACGCCCGACTACCGCATGCCGATGGAGGACAGCCTGCTGTGGGTCTACGAAGGCCAGACGCAGTTCTGGGGCTACGTCTTCGGCGCCCGGTCGGGCATGCTGTCGAAGCAGGACACGCTGGACGCGATCGCCTCGACCGCCGCGGCCTATAGCGCCGGCACTCCAGGGCGGACGTGGCGCGCCCTCGTCGACACCACCAACGACCCGATCATTGCCCAGCGCGCGCCGCAGCCCTGGCGCAGCTGGCAGCGCTCCGAGGATTATTATAGCGAGGGCCAGCTGATCTGGATCGACGTCGACCGCATCATCCGCGAGCAGTCGCACGGCAAGCGTTCGATCGATGATTTCGCCCGCGCCTTCTTCGGAATGCGCGACCGCGACTATGGCGAGCTTACCTACACCGTCGACGATGTCGCGCGGACGCTGAACTCCATCGTGCCTTACGACTGGCGCGGCTATTTGCAGCGCCGCGTCTACGACATCGCACCGCAGGCCCCGCTCGAGGGGATCACCAAGGGCGGCTACCAGCTGATCTATACGGCGGAGCCGACCAAGTGGACCAAGAACGCCGAAAGCCAGGGCAAGTACAGCGACCTCACCTATTCAGGCGGGTTCACGGTCGGCACCGACGGCAAGGTCGGAAGCGTGCTGTGGGGAAGCCCCGCCTTCAAAGCCGGCATGACCATCGGCACGCAGGTCGTGGCAGTGAACGGCCGCACCTTTTCCGCCAATTCGCTGAAGGCGGCGATCAAGGCGGCAAGCGGCACCGCGGCTCCGATCGCGCTCCTGGTCAAGCACGATGACGTCTATGAGACCGTGAACCTCGATTGGCACGGCGGCCTGCGCTACCCGCACCTGCAGAAGACGGGCAAAGGCGAGGGAACGCTCGACGCATTGCTGGCGCCGCGCTGACCAATGAACGGGGGGCTATGATGCGCATGACTGCCGGAGCGATCAACGGGTTCACTCTGGCGATTGCGATCATGGCCCCCGCCGCCTCCGCAGCCCAGCCTGTCGACCTGGGACTGCACAAGCGGCTACGGCCGCCGCTATTGCGCGCGTGCAGCGCCTCGACCCGCAACTTCATTCGGTCATCGCGCTCGATCCCACCGCGATGGCGCAGGCACGGCGGGTCGACGCGAGCGGACAGCGTGGCCCGCTCGCCGGACAGCCGGTACTTCTGAAGGACAATATCGAAGCGGCGGGCCCGCTGCCGACGACCGCCGGTAGCCTCGCGCTTGCGAACAACGTCACCAATCGCGACGCGCCGCTGGTCGCGCGGCTGCGCGCCGCCGGAGCCGTCATCCTTGGCAAGACCAATCTCAGCGAGTGGGCGAACATCCGCTCGACCCACTCGATCTCGGGCTGGAGCGCAGTCGGCGGGCAGACCCATAACCCTTATGCCTTGGACCGCGACACCTGCGGCAGTTCGAGCGGCAGCGCCGCCGCGGTTGCCGCCGGGCTTCGTGCGCTTTGCCATCGGCACCGAAACCGACGGATCAATCACGTGCCCGGCATCGATCAACGGAATCGTCGGGTTGAAGCCGACGGTCGGCCTGGTCAGCCGCACGCACATCGTTCCGATCAGCCATAGCCAGGACACCGCCGGCCCGATGACGGCGAGCGTCCGCGACGCCGCCGAGCTGCTGACCGCGATCGCCGGCAGCGACCCGGCCGATCCTGCGACGCGCGACGCCGATCGCCACAAGATCGATTACGCCGCATCGCTCGACGCCGGTTCGCTTCGCGGCAAGCGGCTGGGCGTACTCCGCTTCGCATCCTCGCCGACGCTCGACCCCGCCTTCAATACCGCGCTGGCGGTCCTGCGATCGAAAGGCGCGATCCTCGTCGACATCGAGACCTTCGACCAGAAGGGGCTTGGCGAGAACGAAAACGTCGTCCTGCAGACCGAGCTCAAGGCCGACATGGCCACCTATCTCAGGAGCAGTCCGGCGCCGATCGCCGTGCGCACGCTCGCCGACCTGATCGCCTTCGACAAGGCCCACGAGCGCCAGGAGATGGGGCTGTTCGGACAGGAATATTTCGAGCAAGCGCAAAAGACCAAGGGTCTCGCCGGTCCTGCCTACAGGAAGGCGCGCGCGGCGAGCTTCCGGGCCGCCGGGCCGAACGGAATCGACCGCCTGCTGAGGACAGTACAGGGTGGCCGCGCTGGTTGGCCCGACAGCCGGTCCCGCATGGCACATCGATGCGGTCAATCGGGACCTCTACACCGAAGGCGGCGCAGGCAATCTGGCGGCGATCGCCGGCTATCCGCACCTGACCGTGCCGATGGCGCTGATCAAGGGTTTGCCGGTTGGCCTCAGCTTCATGGGCCCGAAGTGGTCGGAAGCGCGGCTGCTCTCGCTCGGCTATGCGTTCGAGCAGGCGCGCGGGCCGTTTCCAACGCCGAGATTCTACCGGTCGATCGAGACCGACGATCCGCAGGTCGCCCCGCTGATGCAGCCGCAGCGGTAGCGGCGCCGGCTGCTGGATCGCCAAGGTCGAGCTGCATGTTTCCCGCCGATCCGCCGCCGGTTGCAACACCAGCCCAGCCCGTCGACCAGCGCGACGTCATCGAGGTCGTGGGCACGCGCAGCGGCGAGGCGCTGAAGATCGATCGCCGCACTTACCGCGTGCAGCAAACTCCGCATTCGGCGCAGAAGGACGCGGTACAGCTCCTGCGCGGTCTTCCGGCGGTCACCGTTTCACCCGACGACAGCATCGCGCTTCTCGGTAATTCGAACGTCAGGATCTTCGTCGACGGGCGGCCCTATCTCGGCGACTCCGCGCAATATCTGCGGACCCTGCACGGCAGCGACATCGAGCGGATCGAGATCATCACCAATCCGTCCGCTCAATATTCGGCCGAAGGAACTGGCGGCATCATCAATTTCGTCCTCCGCCGGAAGCGGGCAGACGGTGCGTCGGGGACTGCGACGGCGGAAATCTGGACTCCCCGCGACGGCAGGGGCGACGCCAGCTTCAAGGTCAAGAACGGCAAGTGGACGCTCGAACTGGCTGGCGCCTTTGACACGGGCCGCACGCATTCGACCTATCGCAAGCACCGCAGTGTCGAAAATGCGATCGGCACCCCGGCCACGATCGATGAGGAACGCGGCGGAGGGCCGACCGATGAGACCTCCGGCTACGGCAGCGGCAAAATCAGCTACGACATCGATCCCAGGACCAGCATCTCCGCCAACGTCATCGGCATCGGCTACCGGACACGATCGCTGAACCTCGCGCACTTCGAGGCGGTGACGCCCGACTTCGAATCCTTCGACGAGCATCAAGTGTACGCGAGCTCGGGATCGTTCCTGATCGGCGAGCTGGCGTTCGACCACAAGGGATCGAAGGACGGCGAGACGCTGACCGCGAGCCTGACGACCTCGAGCAACCCTCGGCAACCCGAAACGGACCGGTCCGAGTTCAGCACCGGCGGCTCACTCTTCACCGAGCGCGTGAAGGCCTACAGGGAGCAGAAGGGGCAAGTCGACTGGGCCGCACCCGATGGGGAAGGGCCAGATCCTGTCGCTCGGTGGCACCTGGGACCGGTCGCGCATCAGCGAGCGCTATCGCTTCACCAGCGAGGACACCGGCGGCCTGTCCGGATTCGTCGCGGCCGACCAGTTCGTCGGCATCGACGACAAGCTGATGGCCTATACGACGTTCCAGCAGCCGATCGGCAGCTGGACGGTGATGCCGGGGCTTCGAATCGAGCGAGACAATCGCCGGATCACCAGCCCGGGGCACCCCGAGGTCACCATCGATCGCACCGACATCTTCCCGACGCTGCACATCGACCATGCGCTGAGCAAGGCGCTGAACCTCACCATAAGCTACAGCCAGCGGATCGACCGGCCGCAGCTCAACGAACTCAGACCCTATGCCATCGTCGAGGATGTGGTGAACGCCAAGCAGGGCAACCCGCACCTGCGCAACCAGTCGACCGATGCCTACGAGATCAACCTCCACTATCACCGCGGCAAACTGGATGCCGGCGTCCTGGTCTATGATCGCGAGACGAGCGACTTGTGGAGCACGGCCTATACGGTCGTGAACGGGATCAATGTCTTCCGACAGGTCAACGCCGGCCATTCGCGCGACACCGGCGCGCAGATCGACCTCGGCACGCCAATCGTCGGCAGGTTCAAGATCAGCGCAAGCGTAAACCTCTTCGATCAGCGAATTCCGGTCGACGCCGTGGAGGGCGCGAGGTTCGACGGAATTCCGCTTCACCACCAACACCACGCTCGAATGGGACGGCCGCGACCGGGGCGACCGGCCCGGCGACGTCGCGCAGCTCCAGTGGATGTACAACAGCCCGTACCGGAGCTTCGACCTGCGCTATGCCTACTGGAACTGGCTGAGCCTGTCGTACACGCACAGCTTCAGCCGGACCTTCTCTGCGACCGGCACGGTGAGAGTTACCAGTCGCTCAACCGCCATCGCTTGGATGCGCCGCTCGTGCAGGAAGATTATGCGGTCCGAAGGCCCATGGAGTTCAAGCTGAAGCTGTTGAAGACCTTCGGCAAACGCTAACGGCCAGCATTCGGCGGCTGGGTGAGGATTCGGTCGCGGGCCGAACGCAGGTCGCCGGTCTCGATCTGCTTGCGCAACCGCTCGCGGTCGCGGGTGCGATAGAGATCTTCGGCGCGGTCGATGGCGTCCTGAGGCACATCGAGGGATTCAAGGGCCATTCGCGCCATCTTGATCGCGGATTCGAGAACTTCGCGGACGATGTAGCAGACCGGCGCGTGCTCGAGCTTGACGACGGCCCGCCGGTCAAACGCCCGCAGGTAGATGGCGGCACGCGGGAAGGCGTCGTGAACGGCGTGCAGCATGTCCGCGGTGATCTGGTCGCCGTCGACGCAGAACAGGATCAGCTCCGCCTCTTCCGCACCGGCCTGGCGAAGCACATCGATCCGGGTGCCGTCGCCGAAATAGACCTTGGCGCCGAAATCGCCGGCGACGTCGATCATCTCGACATCGGTGTCGATCATGGTGACCGGCACGTCATTGGCGATCAGCATCTGGGCGACCGTCTGGCCGAAGCGGCCGTAGCCGACGATCAGCGCGTTGGCGCCGTCGTCCTCCGGCCCGGCGCGTTGCTCGTCGCGCTCCACCGGCGCTTCGCGCAGCTCTTCGGTCGCGCCCATCAGGAACGGCGTCGTGACCATCGACAGCGTGACGATCGCGGCGAACAGGCTGGCCGTCTCGGGAGCAATGAGCGAGCCGGCCTGCGCCTGCGCGAACAGCACGAATCCGAACTCGCCGCCCTGGCTCAGCAACAACCCGAGGCCCAGCGCACTGCGCCAGGTCATCCTGAACGTCAGGCCCATGCCGGTGATGACGAGCGTCTTCACGACAATCAGCGCCAACGCCATGCCGACCACGAAGAACGGCCGCTCGGCAATGGCGCCCAGGTTGAGCAGCATGCCGACGGAAAGGAAAAAAAGGCCGAGCAGGATCGACCGGAACGGCTCGACGTCCGCTTCGAGTTCGTGACGGTAGGGTGTGTCGGCCAGCATGACGCCGGCGATGAAGGCGCCGAGAGCGGTCGACAGACCGAGATATTGCATCAGCGCCGCCGCGGCGAGGACAGTGAACAGCGCGGCGACGACGAACATCTCACGCTCGCCGAGGTTGCCGATGAGTCGGAACAGCGGACGCAGAGCAAACCGGCCGACCGCGATCAGGCCGCCGATCGCAGCCACCGAATACAGCGCCAGCTTCCAGCCGGGCGGGCCGGCGTCAGGGGCGTGATGGCCCAGGGCGGCGACGATGGTGATCAGAACGACGATCGACACATCCTGGAACAGCAAGATGGCGAAGGCGCGCTCGCCGAACGGCGTGCGAAGCCGGCCCGAGGACTGCAGCAGCGGCAGCACCTGCGCGGTCGACGACAGCGCAAGCGGCAGGCCGAGAGCCAGGGACGCTGCCAGGGGCAGCTTGGCCGCGAACCAGATGAGAGCAGTGAGCAGCAACCCGCACGCGGCGACCTGGATCAGGCCGAGGCCAAGGATGTCCCGCTTCATCTTCCACAGGCGGGACGGATTCAGTTCGAGGCCGACGACGAACAGCAGCAGGGTAATGCCGAGCTCGGCGACGCGGTTCTTCTCTTCCGCGCCGCCGACGATGCCGAGCACGCTCGGACCGACGACTGCTCCGGCGAGGAGATAGCCGAGGGTCGCTCCAAGGCCGATCCGGCGGAACAGCAGGACGAACGCCAGCGCGAACCCGAGCAGCAGGACCGCGTCGCGGACGAGAAAGACCTGTCCCGCGTCCTCGGGAGTCATTGCGCGGTCAGCCGCAGCGCCGCGATCGCGGCAACGATGGCGAGGATGAGGGCGATGCGGACCGCGCTCGACGGCTCTTGGAACCAGATCATCCCGACGACCACCGTGCCGACGGCGCCGATTCCGCCCCACACCGCGTAGGCGGTGCCCATGGGGATGCTCCGCGACGCAACTTCGAGCAGGGTCATGCTGACGCCCGACCGACGCCAGGAAGGCGAGCGTCCACGGCAGATTGCGAAAGCCGTCGACGAAGCGAAGCGAAGTCGTGAAGCCGACTTCGAACAAGCCGCCAACGATCAGCCAGAGCCAGGGCATGGTCGGCCTTTCCATCCTTTCACTGGACGCGCGTCAATCACGCGATAACCTGCCCGCCATGGCGAAGCGGCGCACCATCGGCAACAGGATCGCGCCGCCGCGCTTCATGGCGTTCCTCGCGATCGCTGATCATCGGCTTTCCGATTGCGTCGAAGGCGATCGGCGGCTGGGCGCTGGGCGCGATGGCTGCGTTCGATTTTTCCGCGGCGCTGTTCCTGATCCTGTGCCTGCCGTTGCTTCGGACCCGTCACGCGGAAGCGATCCGCGGCCACGCCAAGGACAATGATGCGAACCGCGAAATGCTGCTCGCGATCACCGGCATCGTCATGGCGGTGCTCCTGACCGCGGTCGCCGCCGAGACCGTCGGCCACAATCCGGAGCCCTTCACCAAGGGCCTGATCATCGGCACGCTCGCGCTCGCCTGGCTGTTCAGCAATACGCTCTACGCGCTGCACTATGCGCACCTCGCCTACGGCCGGCCCGCTGCCGGATGCGCGGGCCTCGAGTTCCCGGACACGCCCGAGCCATCTACTGGGACTTCGTCTATTTCGCCTTCACGCTCGGGATGACGTTCCAGACGTCCGACGTGACCATCAGCAGCCCGGCCATCCGGCGGGTAGTCACGGTCCATTCGCTCGCCGCCTTCGTGTTCAACATCGGCGTGCTCGCCTTCACCATCAACGTCCTCGGGTCGAGCTAGGCCGCCGCCTCGATCTCCGGCCGTGCATCCCGCCGAATGGCGATGAGGCTGCCGGCGACGATCAGCGCCGCGCCGGCCAGCGTCAACATCGACAGCCGCTCGCGGAAGATCAGCCAGCCGAGCGCCGACGCCCACAGGAACGCACTATACTCCGTCACCGCGAGATAGCTCGCCTGCGCCCGCGCATAGGCCCAGGAGAAGACGAGGCCGCCAATCGTCGAGAGCACCGCCGCGACCGCCACCCACTGCCAGTCAGCCGCGGGCCAGGTCGGCAGTCCGGACAAAACTGCGCACAGCCACAGGACGCCGACAATCAGCGACTGGAAGAAATTGATCTCGAGCGGCTTCGCGGCGAGCGCCTGCTGCCGCATCATGACGATGTTGATGGCGTAGCACAGCGCCGAGCCGACGATCGCCGCACTGCCCATGAGCACCTCGCCGCCGAGGGCCGCATGGGCCTGGCCGACGACGATCACGATCACTCCGCCGAACGCCGCGACCGACCCGAAGATCGAGCGTCGGCCGACCTCTTCGCCAAGAATGGCGGCGGCAAGCAGAAGGGCGATTAGCGGCGCGATGAAGGTCAAAGCGATCGCCTGCGCGAGCGGCACCCGGCCGATGCCCCAGAAGAACAGTCCCGCCATCAGGGTGACGATGACGCTTCGGACCAGGTGGATGCGCAGGGTGGACGGGCTCGGCCATACTCGCCGCGACGGCAGGTACAGTCCTGCCGAGATCAGGAAATTCGCCGCCGCTCGCCAGACGCTGACGGCGAGGATGCCGATGGCGATCACCAGCCCCTTCATCACCGCGTCCATGATCGACAGCGTCGCGACGGCAATCAGCGCCGCTGCGAAGGCTTTCAGGGGATGTTGGGCGACGCGGTTCACCCGCGCCGCCTAGCCGCCTCTACTCGGCTGCGTCGAGGGTTACTGCCGGCTCGTTCGCAGCCTCGATCTCGGCGGCCTTCTGCTCGACCAGCCGAACGATGTGGTCGATCATGCCGGCGTCCTGGACGTGATGGTCGGTGACTCCCGACAGGAAGACCATGTGCTTGCCGTTGCCGCCGCCGGTGATGCCGATGTCGGTCTCGCGCGCTTCGCCCGGGCCGTTGACGACGCAGCCGAGCACCGACAGCGACATCGGCGTGCGGATGTGCTGCAGCCGCTTCTCGAGCGCCTCGACGGTGCGGATGACGTCGAACCCCTGGCGGGCGCAACTCGGGCAGGAGACGACGCGGACGCCGCGGCTGCGAATGCCGAGCGACTTCAGAATTTCGTAGCCGACGCGCACTTCCTCTTCCGGCTCGGCGGATAGCGAAACCCGGATGGTGTCGCCGATGCCGGCCCACAGCAGGTTGCCGATACCGATTGCAGACTTGACCGTTCCGCCGATCAGGCCCCCGGCTTCGGTGATGCCGAGGTGGAGCGGACAGTCGACCTGATCGGCGAGCTGCTGGTAGGCGGCGACGGCGAGGAACACGTCCGACGCCTTCACCGCGACCTTGTAGTCGCGGAAGCCATGGTCCTCGAGGATGCGGATGTGATCGAGCGCGCTTTCGACCAGCGCTTCCGGGCACGGCTCGCCATATTTCTCGAGCAGATCCTTCTCGAGGCTGCCGGCGTTGACCCCGATTCGGATCGCGCAGCCGTTGGCGCGCGCGGCGGCGATCACTTCGCGGACTCGCTCTGCGGAGCCGATGTTGCCGGGGTTGATGCGGAGGCAGGCGGCGCCGGCATCGGCGGCCTCCAGCGCCCGCTTGTAGTGGAAATGGATGTCCGCGACGATCGGGATGCTGCTCGCGCGGACGATCTCGCGCAACGCAGCGGTCGCCGCCGCCGTCGGACAGGACACGCGGATGATGTCTGCCCCCGCCTCCTCGCAGCGGCGGATCTGGTCGATCGTCGCCTTCGCGTCCTCGGTCGGCGTGTTGGTCATCGTCTGGACGGTGATCGGCGCGTCGCCGCCGACCGGAACGTCGCCGAGCATGATCTGACGAGAAGGGCGCCGCTCGATCGTGCGCCAGGGACGGATTGCGGACATGGCCGGCTATATAGGCCGTTGGGCCGCCGGGGAAAACCGCGCTGTCACTCGGGCCGACGCGGCGCCTTCACGAATGCTGCAATGGCGTCGACCAGCCCTGCGTCCACCGGCACCGTCGCATCCGCGTAAGCAGCGAGGTTGGCGGCGCGGTCTTCGCCCGCCACGTCCTTCAGCACATGGTTCATGTTCGGCAGCAGGCGCAGCTCCGACTTCGGCTGGGCCTTGTGCAGCGCTTCGGCGTCGGCCGGCTGGACCTGCAGGTCCTTGGTACCCTGCACGATCAGCACCGGCAGCGAAGTTGCTGCAACTTCCGCGGTGGGATTCTGCTTCAGCAAGTCCATCAGGAACGGCTGCACCTGCGGAGCGAAGAGCTTGAGCAGCGGCGCCGGCATGGACGATGTGTCGACCCGCTTGCCTGCTTCCAGACTGGCCAGCGCCGGCAATGCGTCGGCCAGCAGCGGCGCGTTCGCGGGGTTGGATTGCAACTGCTCCCGAAGCACGTCGCCGAGCTTCCGGCCCGGCGCCGACGCGAGCACGATCCCGCACAGCCCGTCCGGCTGTTGCGCGGCCTTCAGCGCAACCAGCGAGCCCTCGCTGTGGCCGAGCAGCCAGACGCATTTCGCTCCGGTCTTCGCGCGCAGCACCCGCGCCCATTGGTGGGCGTCGGTCGCATAATCGGCGATGGTCACAGCGTTCGCGTCCGGGATTGCCGCCTTGCTTCCGAACATCCCGCGCTTGTCCGCGCGCAGGGTGGAGACACCCTGGGCCGCGAGTTGCTCCGCGAGCAGGCGGTAAGGCGCTGCAGTCACTCCGAGAGGGTTGTTGCCGTCGCGGTCGGTCGGTCCCGAGCCGGGGATGATGATGACGACGGGCGCATCCTTGCCGGCATCGACGAACGTGCCCTCGAGCGGGCCCTTGGGGCCGGGCGCGGTCATTGCCGCCGCGGCGACTGCCATCGCAATCATTGCTGCAACCATTCTAGTCCTCCCTGCCCCAGCGCCACCGCCAGCCGCCTCTGGTCGTTCGCGCGACGATGACGACGAATGTCGCCGTCGCAAGGACGATGATGCTGGCGTATCCTAGCCAGCTATATCGAATGATGAAGCTCGCCGCGCCGATCACAACGAAATAGCCGAGGAGCAGCGCCCAGCCCTGCCAGCTGATCGGCAGGCCCGAGCCGTAGCCGTAGCGCTTCGGTCGAAACCATCCCGGCCCGTCGCTCACCAGCCGAGTCTCAGTGCCACGCCGAGGCCGAGCAGTAGCGCCATCACCGCTGCTGCGATCAGGATCGGCTTGCGATTGCGGTCGAATGAAAGGCCATGAACATCGTCTCACTCCTTGGCTGGACGCCCGCGCTTGACCGGCTTCGGCGGTTGCAGCCGGATTCCGCGGGCGTGCATGGCTTCGCGGATCAGGCATTCGACCTCGGCATTGACGCTTCTCAAATCGGCGGCGGCGCAGCGCTCGACCGCCGCCCACAGGGCAGGGTCGACGCGCAGTGGATACGCCTTGCGCTCGCCGCCGGCCACCGGCCCTCCTTACTGGTAGAGGGTTCCGGTGTTGACGACCGGCTGCGTGTCCCGCTCGCCGCACAGCACGACCATCAGGTTCGAGACCATGGCCGCGCGGCGCTCGTCGTCGAGCTCGACGACGTTCTTCGCCGACAGCATGTCGAGCGCCATCTCGACCATCCCGACAGCGCCCTCGACGAGCGTCTGGCGGGCCGCGACGACCGCCTGCGCCTGCTGCCGGCGAAGCATCGCTCCGGCGATCTCCTGCGCATAAGCGAGATAGGTGAAGCCGCATTCGTCGACGGTGATCCCGGCGACCGCCAGGTGCGCCTGACAGCTCAGCCCGAAGCTCGCCTCCGACCTGGTCGTGGTTGCCGCGAAGCGTGACCTCCTGATGCTCGAAATCATCGTAAGGATAGCGCGAGCCGATCGTCCGGATCGCCGGCCTCGATCTGGACGTTCACGAACTCGCGGTAATCGTCGACGTCGAACAGGGCCTGCGCCGTGTCGACCACGCGCCAGACGATCTGGGCGGCGATCTCGATCGGGTTGCCGCGCAGGTCGTTGACCTTGATCCGGTCCGAAATGAAGTTGTTGGCGCGGACGGAGAGCTTCTTCTTGCCCATCCACGGCCAGGTCCAGCGCAGGCCGGTCGTACGGTCGGTGCCCGCGATAATCGCCGAACAAGGTGATGGCCGCCGCCTGGTTCGGCTGCAGCATGTAGAAGCCGCGGCATGAACAGGATGAACAGCGATCGTCGCGACGATCACGATCGACAACGCCGATCACGACCTGGCCGTGACCTGCGAGAAGCGCACCGGCGATGTCGGCGAGCGATCGCCAGCAGCAGCACGAGCAGCATCGCGTAGCCGCTCATGGTCGCCGCCGGCCGCTCGCCGGTCGCAGTCAGTGCGATGACCTTCTTGTCCGCCATTCCAGCCTCCTTAAATTGATATCATAATTATATGATCGCTGGACGCTCGTCAACTGGCGCTTCGACTAGCGGCCGCCGCTATGGCGCCGTGCCGATGAGCGAAATGCGCTGGCGGCTGGTCATTCATGGCGGCGCGGGGTCGATGCGGCCGGGGCAGCTGGTCCGGAGCAGGAACGAGGCGGCCCGCGCCGGTCTGGAGGAGGCGCTTGCTGCCGGCGCGGCGATCCTCGACACGGCGGGAAGCGCGCCGTCGATGCCGTCGAGGCGGCGGTCCGCGCGCTCGAGGAACATCCGAGCTTCAATGCCGGGCGCGGCAGCGTCTTGACCGCCGAAGGCTGTATCGAGCTCGACGCGGCAATCATGGACGGAAGCGACCGCGGCGCGCCGGCGCGGTCGCCGGCCTGCGCACGACGCGTGCGCCGATCAGCCTCGCCCGGCTGCTGATGGAGCAGGGCCCGCACGTCTTCCTGACCGGCAACGGCGCCGACCGCTTCGCGCCCGAGCGAAGCTGGAGCAGGTCGGCAACGACTGGTTCGAGACCCCGGAGCGGCGGCGGCAGCTCGACGAGCTGCTCGCCGGACGCGGGCTTCGATGAGGAGGTGAAATACGGAACGGTCGGCGCGGTTGCGGTCGATGTTGATGGCCACGTCGCGGCCGCCACCTCGACCGGCGGCCTGACCGCCAAACGCTGGGGCCGGATTGGCGATTCGCCGCTGATCGGCGCCGGCACCTATGCCGACGACCGCTCCGCTGCTGTCTCAGCCACCGGGCTCGGGCGAATATTTCATCCGGGCGGTCGCCGCGCACCAGCTGGCGGAGCGCGTCCGCATTGGCGGTCAGCCGCTACAGAGCGCGCTGGATGACACGCTGGCCGACGTTCGCTCGCTCGGTGGCACGGGCGGCCTGATCGCGGTCGCGCCTGACGGCGATGCCGCCTGGGGCTTCACCACTCCCGGCATGTATCGCGGCATGGCCGATTCGAGCGGCCGCACCATCGCGATCTATTCCGAAGACGAGGAGCGGTAGGGCAGGCCTTCGCGAAGCCATTCGACTTCGTTGTCGATGCCTGCTCGCTCGTTCTCCAGAAACTCGGCGACCGCCGCCCGGAAGCTTCGGTTCGGAATGAAATGCGCGGATTGGGTGACCACCGGCTCATAGCCGCGCGCGAGCTTGTGCTCGCCCTGCGCGCCCGGCCTGCACGCAGGCGAGTCCGTGCACGCACGCCCATTCGATCGCCTGGTAGTAGCAGAGCTCGAAATGGAGGAACGGCACGTCCTCCGTGCAGCCCCAATAGCGCCCGTAGAGCGTGTCCGGGCCCGATGAAATTCAAGCGCTCCGGCGATCGGCACACCGTCGCGGCAAGCGAGGAACAGCACAATCTGATCGCCCATGCGCTCGCCTAGCAGGTCGAACGCACTCCGGGTCAGATAGGGGTGGCCCCATTTGCGGCTGCCGGTGTCCTGGTAGAAAGCCCAGAAAGCGTCCCACTCGTGCTCGCCGATCTCGCATCCGCGAAGGGCGCGGAACTCCAGACCTTGCCGGGCGGCGGCGCGTTCCTTGCGGATCGTCTTGCGCTTGCGGCTCGACAGGGCGCCGAGGAAATCGTCGAAGGACGCATAGCCGCGATTGAACCAATGATACTGGACTCCGTGCCGCATCAGCCAGCCGCGCGTCTCGCACTCGGCCGCGCCCGCCTCGTCGGCAAAGGTGATGTGCGCGGAGGATATGGAATTCTGGACGGTCACCGCCTCGATCGCGGCGAGCAGTTGCTGCGGCCTGCTTCCGAGAAGCCTCGGCCCAGGCACCGGCGTGAAAGGCACCGCGATCTGCAATTTCGGGTAATATTCGCCGCCCGCCCGCTCCCAGGCGTCGGCCCAGCCGTGATCGAACACATATTCGCCCTGGCTGTGGGTCTTGAGATAGGCTGGCGCGGCGGCGACCAGGTGCGAGCCCTCGTCCTCGACCAGGATCGGCGCCGGGGTCCAGCCGGTCCCCTGCCCGACACTTCCCGAATCTTCCAGCGCAGCGAGGAAGGCGTGGCTGACGAACGGATCGCGCCTCCGCCAAGCCGGTCCCAGGCGCGAGCGTTCAGGCCCGCTACGCCCGATGCGATCTTGGCGAGGATTTCCGCTTCACGGTCGGCCATCGGCTTCCCAGATGAGCGCGTCGGCCTGAACGTTCGCTTGCCTGCGCTGGTCGGCGGTCTGGATGGTCCAGCTGTAGATCGGCATCAGCCGCCGCAGTGATTGCACCCAGGATTGGTCAAGGGCCGCCGGTCCACTGCGACGAATTGCGGCGATCGCGAGCGAGAGGGCCAGCCGGCGACGGAAAGGCGACAGATCGGCGCCGATGACGAGCCCGCGCCGCACGTCCGGAAGAGTTTCTTGAGCATGCGCGGGATTTGCGGGTCGAAGCTCATGATCCCAAACGGTCCGCGATAGCTGGCGAGCGCTCGTGCGAGCGCCGGTGCCCAGCGCGGGATGTCGTCATTCGTCTTCACTTCGAGCAGCAGCGGCACCGGCCGCGACCAGGTGCCAAAGCCCTCAAGCGTCGGAATCGATTCGCCGCCGAGCCTGAGGCCGGACAGTTCGGCGAGCGACGATCGGCCGATGGCCAGCCGACTGCCGCACAGCCGCAGCGCGTCCGCGTCGTGGAAGACGACGATCTGGTCGTCTGCGGTGAGCCTGAGGTCGCATTCGATTCCAGCGCCGATTTCCAGCGCAGCAGTGAAGGCAGCGAGACTGTTCTCGGGGGCTGCCGGGCCGTGCAGCCCGCGATGCGCGAAGCCGGTCGGGCCGGGGTCGAGGGGGTCAGGCCCGGACGGCGACGATCGCGTCCACTTCGACCGCGACTCCGAGCGGCAGCACTGCGACTCCGACGGCGCTGCGGGCGTGGCGGCCAGCCTCGCCGAACACTTCCTGCATCAGCTCCGACGCGCCATTGGCGACCTTCGGCTGGTCGGTGAAGGCGGGTGCGCTGTTGACGAACGCGCCGAGCTTCACGATCCGCTCGACGCGGTCGAGCGAGCCGAGCGCGGCCTTGATCTGCGCGAGCAGCATGATGCCGCAACGGCGGGCCGCCGCCGTGCCGCTGTCGAGGTCCATGTCCTCGCCGAGCCGGCCCTTGATCAGGCTGCCGTCCTCGGCGAAGCTGATCTGGCCGGAGATGTGCAGCATCCCGCCGTGCTTCCACCGCCGGGACGTAGGAAGCCACGGGCGCGGCCGCCTGGGGAAGGGTGATGCCGAGTTCGGAAAGGCGCTGGTCAATGCTCATGGCGCAAGCCCCAAGCACTCGAGCGGCCGCAAATCAACCCTCGCGGTGAACCACGAAGCCGGCGAAGCTCTGGTTGGTCGGCATGATTTCGAGCGCGTTGATGTTGAGGTGCGGCGGCAGGGTCGCGACCCACCAGATGGTCTCGGCGATATCCTCGGCCGTCATTGGCTCCATGCCCGCGTAGAGCTTTTCGCGAGGCCTCCTTCGTCGCCGCCGGTGCGGACGATCGTGAACTCGGTCTCGGCCATGCCGGGCTCGATCGAGGTCACGCGAACGCCCGTGCCGTGAAGGTCGGCACGCAGGTCGAGCGAGAATTGGCGGACGAACGCCTTGGTGCCGGCGTAAACGGCGCCGCCCTTGTAGGGGTAGGTCGCGGCGACCGACGACAGGTTGATGATCGCGCCCTTCCGCTCGACGATCTTCGGCAGCAGCGCGCGGGTCAGCGCGACGAGGCCGGTGACGTTGGTCTCGATCACGTCCTCGATTCGCTGCCAGTCGGTGTCGGGCAGCGGGTCGGTCGGCGGAGCCAGGCCAGCGTTGTTGAGCAAAAGGTCGATGTCGCCCCAAGGCGCATCGAGATGTGCGAGCCACTCGATGGCCGGCAAATCGCGCATGTCGACTCGAGCGGCAGGAACGCGTCGCCGAGCTCCTCGGCCAGCGCGCGCAGCCGCTCGCCGCGCCGGCCGGTGCCGATCACTCGCCAGCCGCCGCCGGCAAACCGCCTCGCCGCCGCCTCGCCGAAGCCTGCGGTCGCGCCGGTGATCAGGATCGTCTTCATGCCATCTCCTCGGGTCCGTCGAGCTGACCGCCGCGCGGCCACGATCGCGGCCGGCTCTACGCCAATAGCATCGGAAACGGCGAGAAGATCCGGCTCGTGCGCCTCGAGAAAGCCGATCAGCGCAGAGAGCAGCGACGGATCGCCCGCCCGGGCCCTCAGCTCATCTGTCTCGATTCCGGTCAGGTCGAGGAACCGCCGGGCGCGGCGTTCGTCACAGAGCGTGGCGCGCGAGCGCGGAGAGCGCGACCATGTACGGGTCGTTTGGCGTCTCGTCGGTCATGGCTTAGACTTGGGTCCGGTGCGCTTGAGGGGAGTGGGTTGGCGAAGATCCTGATCGTCGAGGACAATGCCCTCAACATCAAGCTGTTCTGCGACCTGCTCGCGGCGCACGGCCACCAGCCGGAAGCGGTGACCGACAGCCGCCAGGCGCTCGACGCCGCGCACGACCTCGACCCCGATCTCGTCATCACCGACATCCAGCTGCCGCACGTCACGGGATTGGACCTGATCCGGATGATCCGGGCCGACGACCAGCTGTCGCGAGGTGCCGATCATGGCGGTGACCGCCTATTCGGCAATGGGCGACGAGGAGCGGATCCGCGCCGCGGGCGCGCAGGCTTACGTGTCGAAGCCGATCTCGGTGGTGCGGTTCGCCGACACGGTCGAGCAATTGCTCAAGAGCAGCCGCGAAGCGGCCGCCGGTCTGCATGTCGAGCAGATGCCGTCGGATCCAGCTGGGAGTGAAGAGGCTTCAGAGGAGAAGCCTGGGCGGCGCCGTCACGGACTAAAGCCGTGACGTCGATCCACTCAGCCTGGGGCTGGTGGTCGGCCGGGCGCTGCGCCGTCTCTTCGCGCTACTCGAGATTTGCGGTGCAAATCTCTCGCTGCGCTCGGCGGCTGGGCCTCACTTGATCTTGGCTTCCTTGAAGTCGACGTGCTTGCGCGCGACGGGGTCGTACTTGCGGAAGCTCATCTTCTCGGTCTGCGTGCGCGGGTTCTTCTTGGTCACGTAGAAGAAGCCGGTGTCGGCGCTGCTGACGAGCTTGATCTTGACGGTTGCCGGCTTGGCCATCGGAAAGATCCCAAATGCTTGAAAAAACAAAAGCGGCATGTCGCCGCCCGTTCGGCGGCTCTCCTGACGAATGACAGCCGATTCTGTCAACCGGAAGGGGCGGGGCGCGCGGCCGCGCCGGCGACCGTTGCGGCACCGTAGCGGCCGCTCGCGCATTGAACCGCGATGCGCGCATTTTCCCAGCTTCTCGACGACCTCGTCTACACGCGCTCGCGCAACACCAAGCTGAAGCTGATCGGCGATTATCTCAAGGCACACGCCCGACCCCGACCGCGGCTTCGCTTGGCCGCTCTGACCGGCAGCCTCGGCATCCCGGCGGTCAAGCATGCCGCTGTGCGCGCCATCGCCGAAGAGCGGATCGACCCAGTGCTTCTGCACGATGAGCCGCGACTATGTCGGCGACATGGCGGAAACCGTGGCGCTGCTGTGGCCAACGGCAGCGGACGGAGTCCCCGAAGTCGACGACGCCACGGTCCGCATTTCCGACGCCATCGGCCGGCTGCGGTCGGCGTCGCGGCTGGATGGTCCGCGCGTCCTCGCCGCCATGCTCGACCATCTCGATGCGTCCGGGCGATTCGCGCTGCTCAAGCTCGCGACTCGGCGAGCTTCGAGTCGGCATCAACGCCCGGCTCGCCAAGCAGGCGCTGGCCGACGCGTTCGGGCTCGAAGTCGAGGCCGTCGAGGAGGTCTGGCACGGCCTCGCGCCGCCGTACCTCGAGCTGTTCGCCTGGGCGGAGGGCCGCGGCGATCAGCCCGGTCGTCCGCGACATGCCCGTGTTCCGACCGTTCATGCTCGCCCATCCGCTCGACGAAACGCGCGTGTCGCTCGACGACTATGCGGCCGAGTGGAAGTGGGACGGCATCCGCACCCAGCTGGTCCATTCCGGCGGCGAGACCCGGCTCTACAGCCGGACCGGCGACGATATTTCGGGCAGCTTTCCCGATGTCGCCGAGGCCTTTGCTGCCCCCGGCGTGCTCGACGGCGAGTTGCTGGTGCGGGGCAACGACCAAGGCGACGCCGATGTCCATGGCGGAGCCGCGGCGAGCTTCAATGCGCTTCAGCAACGGCTCGGCCGCAAGACGCGTCAGCAGCAAGATGCTGTCCGCCTACCCCGCCTTCGTCCGGCTCTACGACATCCTGTTCGACGGCGACGAGGACCTCCGCGAGCGGCCCTGGCACGAGCGGCGGGAGCGCCTCGAAGCCTTCGCTGCGCGCCTCGATCCGGAGCGATTCGACGTCTCCCAGCTTATCGTCGCAGGCAGCTTCGAGGACCTCGAGGATCTTCGCGCCAACGCCCGCGACGTCGCGATCGAAGGCATCATGCTCAAGCGCCGCGACAGCCCTTATGTCGGCGGCCGCCGTGCCGGGCTCTGGTACAAGTGGAAGCGCGATCCGCTGACCGCCGATTGCGTGCTCATGTATGCCGCGCGCGGCTCGGGCAAGCGCTCCAGCTTCTATTCCGACTACACCTTCGGCTGCTGGAGCGGCGACTCCCGGCGGCGAACTGCTGCCCGTCGGCAAAGCCTATTTCGGGTTCACCGACGAGGAGCTGAAATGGCTCGACCGCTGGATCCGAGCCCACACGCTGCAGCGGTTCGGACCGGTTCGCGAGGTCGAGAAGAGCCTGGTCCTCGAAGTGGCGTTCGATTCGATCCACGCCAGCTCGCGCCACAAGTCCGGGCTCGCAATGCGCTTTCCCAGGATCAGCCGAATCCGCACCGACAAGCCAGCTGCGGAAGCCGACACAATCGCAACGCTCGAAGCGATGGCGAGCTGACTATTTCGCCGAGCCGGACTTCGCTTGCGATTGGAGAGTGCGTCCGGTCCGCTCCATGGCGGTCGCGTGGTCGGTCATGAACTGACCGCAGTCCTGAACGACCGGACCGAGCGGACGCCCCTGCAGACGCTTGGCGGCTGCGATCATCTGCCGCTTTAGGGCGTCGCCGCTGACCACAGCATCGACTCGGCCAAAATAGAACATGAGGAGGCGGCCAAGCTTTTCCTTGGTCGCTGCGTCGACCCGTCCGGCAGCGCTATCGGTCGCGATCATGCATTGCACATCATAGTCGACGCGAGCCGTGCGCGGGCGACCCCGCTACCGGTGCCGCTCCCACTGCGGCCGCAGCCCAGGCAAGGAAAAGCATCATCGCAGATTCCTCGAGAAAAAAGGGCCGGATCGCTCCGGCCCTTTTCGTTCAGCTCGCTGGCTGCAGGTTCACCGCGGCATATTTGCCGCGCCGGTCGACCTCAATCTCGAACGACACGCGGTCGCCCTCGTTCAGGGTCGGCATGCCCGCCCGCTCGACGGCCGAGATGTGGACGAACGCGTCCGGCTGTCCGTCATCGCGCTGGATGAAGCCGAAGCCTTTCATCGCGTTGAAGAACTTGACCGTGCCGCTGGCCTTCTCGCCCGTCAGCTGCCGCTGCGGTCCGCCGGCACCGGCGCCTGCGCCAGCGCCGCCGCCGCCACCGCGCTCAACCGGCATCGGCTCGCCTTCGATTCGAAGGTTGGTCGCCGAAATCCGGCCGCCGCGATCGACAAGCGTGAACTCGAGCGGCTGACCGTCGGCAAGGTCGGTGAGACCCGCCTGCTCGACCGCCGAGATGTGGACGAACACGTCCTCGCCGCCGTCATCGCGAACGATGAAGCCGAAGCCCTTCTGCGGATTGAAGAATTTTACGACGCCCTTGCCTTCGCCAACGACCTGGGGAGGCATCCGCCACCGCCGCCACCGCCGCCGCGGAAGCCACCGCCGCCGCCGCCGCCGCCGCGGAAACCACCGCCACCGCCGCCGCCGCCGAAGCCGCCGCGGTCACCGCCGCCGCCGAGCTCGGGCGATCGCCGAAGCCGCCGCGTCCGCCGCCGCCGCCATGCCGCCGCCGCCGCCGAAGCCGCCGCGCTCCTGGAAGCCGCCGCCGCCGAAATCGCCAGATTGATTGTCGCCGAAACCATCGCGCTTGTCACGGCCGCGACCGCCGCGATCCCCCTTGCGCCCTTTATCGAAACCCATGCCCGTCCAAACTTCCGTGCGCCCAGAACAACATAAAAACCAACGCGCTGGGGCCATAGGCGCAACTGGTCACAGCGCGTGTTTCAATCACGCACCGGCCGCCCCCTTAGCCGAAAATCGCAACAGGGCCTAGATTGAATCCGGAACAGGGCTGGCAAGGCGGGCAATCGCCGGACTAAGGACTCCGGAAAGCATCCACCGGAACACGGCAGACAGCATCGCCGAAGACAGGATTCAGGAGCAACAATGGCCGTTCATTTGCACGAAGAGGACCTGCCGGCGGACGTCACCTTCCGCGACGGTCCGATTGCGGTCGATACAGAAGCGATGGGGCTGATCTGGAGCCGCGACCGGCTGTGCCTGGTCCAGCTTTCGGACGGCAGCGGCGACGAGCACCTGGTCCGCTTCGGGCGCGGAAGCGGCTATGCGGCGCCCAACCTCAAAGCGCTGCTCGCCGACCCGAACCGGTTGAAGCTCTATCACTTCGCGCGCTTCGATATCGGCATCATGCAGGCCTATCTCGGGATCATGGCCGCGCCGCTCTATTGCACGAGGACGGCGTCGCGCCTGGTCCGCACCTATACCGACCGGCACGGGCTCAAGGATCTGGTCAAGGAGCTGCTCGGCCACGAAATCTCCAAGCAGCAGCAGACCAGCGACTGGGGCGCGCCCGAGCTCAGCGACGCCCAGCGCGAATATGCGGCGAGCGACGTTCGCTACCTGCACGCGCTGAAGCAGCGGCTCGACGAACGGCTCGAGCGCGAGGGACGGACGGAGTTGGCGCAGGCCTGCTTCGATTTCCTGCCGACTCGCGCGCTCCTCGACCTCGCCGGCTGGCCCGAGCAGGACATCTTCGCCCACGATGGCTGACGCCGCTCCTCCGCAGCCGGCGGCGAAGCAGCGCTGGGCACTCCCGGGCAGCGGCCATGACCGGCTCGTCCAATGGTCGAAAGTCGTCCTGCCGAGCGCGGTCGGAGTCCTGGTCGCGGTGCTCGCGCTGGCGCCGCTCGACAAGCATGGCGACGTCAGCTTCATCCTCGACAAGAAAAAGGTCGAGAATGCGCAGGAGCGGATGCGGCTCGAATCCGGCGCATTATGTCGGCACCGACGACAAGGGGCAGAATTTCCTGATCACCGCCGACCGCGCCATCCAGCGCAGCTCCAATGTTCCGATCGTCGATATCAACGGCGTGCTCGCGAAGCTCGGCCTCGCGAACGGGCCGGTGACGATTTCCGCCGATGCCGGCCGCTACGACCTTAACAAGCAGCAGGTCTCGATCCCCGGCCCGGTGAAGGTGACCGGGCCCGACGGCTACAAGCTCGGCACCGAAGCGGTGACCGTCGACCTCAAGCAGCACCAGCTGGCAAGCACCGGTCCGGTGAGCGGACGAAATGCGGCTCGGCCAGTTCCAGGCGGGGCACCTTCACGCCGACCTTGGCACCCGAACCGTCGTGCTCGACGGCGGCGCTCGCTTGAAAATCGTGCAGGGCGCGGTCAGATGAGGGCGATGCATCCGCGCGGCACGATCCTTGCAACAATCCTGACCTTGGCCGGCCTGGCGGCGAGCGCGGCGCTTGCCCAGCAACAGCAGGGTGCGGCGTCCGCGCTCAAGGGCCATGACACGAGCGCGCCGGTCGATGTCTCTTCGCAGCGAATCGAGGTGCAGGACCGCGCGGATCGCGCCGTGTTCGTCGGCGACGTTCACGCGACGCAGGGCGACCTCACTCTCGATACGCAGCGGCTGACCGTCGCTTATTCGACGACCCCGTCAAAGGGCAGCAGCGTCCAGATCAACCGGCTCGACGCTGCCGGCGGGGTGACCGTGCGCAGCCCGTCGGAGACGGCGAAGGGCGACTTCGGCATCTACGACCTGGACCGCCGGCTGATTACCGTTCTCGGAAACGTGCAGCTCAACCAGGGCGCCAACCAGATCAACGGCTCGCGGCTGGTGATCGATCTCGATTCGGGCCGCGCCGTCGTCGACGGCGGGCCTCCGGGCGTGAACTCCAGCGGCGGGCGTGTCACCGGCCATTTCACTGTTCCCCAGCGCCAGCAGCCGCAGCAGCACTAGGTCATGAACGAGGCCGCCATGATCGTCCGCCCCGGCGCCGAGCAGGAGCAGGTCAGCCTCGGCGGCCTTCACGTCCGCTCCATCGCCAAGTCCTACGACCGCCGTGCTGTTCTTCACGACGTGTCGCTGGACGTCCACCGCGGCGAGGTCGTCGGCCTGCTCGGCCCCAATGGTGCCGGCAAGACGACCTGCTTCTATTCGGTGATGGGGCTGGTGAAGCCGGACAGCGGGCGCATCTACCTCGACGGCGAGGACATCACCGAGCTGCCGATGTATCGCCGCGCGGTTCTCGGCCTCGGCTATCTGCCGCAGGAAACCTCGATCTTCCGCGGCCTGTCGGTCGAAGCCAACATCATGGCCGTGCTCGAAGTCGCGATTACCGACAAGCAGGCGCGCCGCGACCGGCTCGAGCAGCTGCTCGGCGAGTTCGGCCTCACCGGTCTCAGGCATTCCTCGGCAATGGCGCTGTCCGGCGGCGAGCGGCGACGGTGCGAGATCGCCCGGGCGCTTGCGGCCGACCCCAGCATCATGCTGCTCGACGAGCCATTCGCGGGCATCGACCCGATTTCGATCTCGGACATCCGCGAGTTGGTGCGCGAGCTCAAGAAGCGCGACATCGGCGTCCTCATCACCGACCACAACGTCCGCGAGACGCTCGACATCGTCGACCGCGCCTGCATCATCTATGACGGCCAGGTCCTGTTCGCTGGTACTCCCGAAGCGTTGGTCGCCGACCAGGAGGTCCGGCGGCTTTACCTCGGCGAGAGCTTCGCGCTGTAGCGACCCTGCACCATGGGCTTGGGGCCCTCCTTAAGCATCCGCCAAAGCCAGTCGCTGGTCCTGACGCCCCAGCTGACCCAGGCCATCAAGCTTCTGCAGCTCAGTAATCTCGAGCTCGATGCCTTCATCGCCGAGGAAATGTCCAAGAACCCGCTGCTGGAATCTCCGGCCGACGACGAGGGCGGCGCTGCGTCCGGCGATGTCGGGAGTGACGAGGCGAGCGGAGACGAAGCACCCGACGACCCCGGCGCAGACGACCTGATTTCGGCGAGGGCCGAGGACGACCGCCCGCTCGACCATGACTTGACCGCCGAAGCGCTGGAGACCGACAGCTTCGCCGATGTCGTGACCTCGGGCGGCGGCGAGGAGGCATTCGACTTCGACCGGCTTGAATATGCCGCGTCCTCGCTGGCCGAGCATTTGCTTGGACAGCTGCACGGCGCGTCCGGCGCCGAAGGCGATCTGGCGCGGCTGATTGCCGAGACGCTCGATGAGACGGGCTATTTGAACGTGCCGCTGGCCGATATTGCCGCGCTCACCGGTGCGCCGCTGCCGACGGTCGAACGGGCGCTCGCCATCGTCCAGGAGCTCGACCCGCCGGGTATCGCGGCGCGCAGCCTCGCCGAGTGCCTGGCGCTGCAGGCCAAGGCGGCGGACCGCTACGACCCGGCGATGGCGCGGCTGATCGACAATCTCGACCTTCTGTCCAAGGGCCGGACCAGCGACCTCAAGCGGATCTGCGGGGTCGACGACGAGGACCTCTCCGACATGATCCGCGAGCTGAGGGCCTATGACCCGAAACCCGGGTGCCGGTTCTCCCGCTCGCGATTCGGCGGAGGTCACGCCTGACGTGTTCGTCCGCCGCACCCGCAGCGGCCACTCGGTCGAGCTCAACCAGGCAACGCTGCCGAGGGTGCTCGTCAACCGCCGCTACTACCAGGAGCTCAAGTCCGGGCCGCAGGACAAGGCGTCGAAGGCGTGGCTGAGCGAATGCCTCGTGACGGCCAACTGGCTGGTCAAGGCGCTCGACCAACGCGCCCGGACCATCGTCAAGGTCGTGTCCGAGATCGTGAAGCGGCAGCAGGGCTTCTTCGAGCGCGGCGTGTCGGCGATGAAGCCGCTGACGCTGCGCGACGTCGCCGAGGCGATCGAGATGCACGAATCCACCGTCAGCCGGGTGACCTCCAACAAATATCTGCTCTGCGACCGCGGGCTCTATGAACTGAAATACTTCTTCGGCTCGGGCGTCGGGTCGGCGGAGGGCGACGGCGCGGCGGCCGAAGCGGTGAAGGCGGCGATCAAGGCGCTGATCGACGCCGAGGCCGAAATCTTCAGCGACGACGCCATCGCCGGCCTGCTGAAGGAGAAAGGCTTCGACTGCGCTCGCCGGACCGTGGTCAAATACCGCGAGGTCGATGGGAATTGGCTCGTCGATCCAGCGTAGGCGGCAACGGAAGATCGGCGGCTAGGCACTCACCCGCGCCCAGATCGGCAGGTGATCCGACGCCTTGCGGGCCGAAGCGCTCATGTGGACTCCGGCGGCCTCGATGACGAGGTCCTTGTGGACGATGATCCGGTCGAGCTGCGCCACTGGATGGCGAGCGTGGAAGCTAGCGCCGGTCGGGGCGAGGTGGAATTCGGGCTCGATCTCCCTCGGAGGCAGCCGGCCTCCGTCCGCCATTCATTGGTGTCGCCCATCAGCACCGTCGGCATTTTCTGCGGGCGGCGGGCGATGGCGTCGAGGATCGCCCGCATCTGCCGCTTCCGCCACAGCCCGGAGAGATCGAGGTGCATGCCGACGACCCGCAGCGGCCGCTCGTGGACCAGCAGCTCGGCAATCACGGCACCTCGGGGTTCCAGCGTCGGCAGCTCGAGCGCCGCGCAGTCGAGGACGCCGATGTGCGGCTTCACGAGGATCGCATTGCCGTGCCAGCCGATGTTGCGGGTGTCGAGCTTGAGCAGGCGGTCGGTGTGCTTGCGGGCTTTTTCGAACATCCTTTTGTGGCGCACGCCGAGGTGGACCGGCTTGTAGAGCCCGTGGGTGTCGATCAGCTCATGCGGGACGGTCGAGCCGCGGCCCCCCATCCGCTTGTCCGCCTCCTGCAAAGCGACGATGTCGGCGTCGATCTCCTGCAGCACCTTGAGGACCCGGTGCGGGTCGCGCTTGCCGTCGAGTCCCACAGCCTTGTGCATGTTGTAGCTGGCAAGGGTGATGCAACTGCTCACGCCAGCGCCAATAGCCGTTGCTGGTGAATGGTTCCTAGACGTCCAGGTTGGCGACGCTGAGCGCATTGTCCTGGATGAACTCGCGGCGGGGTTCGACGACGTCGCCCATCAGGCGGGTGAAGATCTCGTCGGCGACATCGGCCTGGTTGACCTCCACCCGAAGCAAGGAGCGATTGGCCGGGTCGAGCGTGGTTTCCCACAGCTGCTCGGCGTTCATCTCGCCGAGGCCCTTGTAACGCTGGATGCTGAGGCCCTTGCGACCGGCGGCGAGCACCGCATCGAGCAGCTCTGACGGGCGGGTGATGGCGATCGGCTTGCCCTTGGTGTCGGCGGCGACTTCCTCGGCCGCTTCTTCGCCCTCGCCTTCGCCGAGAGTTCGGCTCCTGCTCCACAATCGCACCTTTCTTGAGGGTGCGGAGCGTCGACGGCGCGGAGTAGGCCGCGGCCTGTTCCTTGGCGAGCGTGTCGAGCTTGCGGGCTTCGGCGGAGACCAGGAAGGTGGGCTCGATGATCGCGACGTCGGTGACCCCGCGCCACAGCCGCCGGAGCAGGTAGCCGCCTTCGGCTGCCACTTCGCCCGACCAGGTCGCTTCCGGATCGCCGACGGCAAGCCATTGAGCGACGCGGGCGATGGCCTCGGCCCGACCGGACGCATTGATGTCCGGAGTTAGTGCCCCGTTGATGGCGAGCGCTTCGACCAAAGCCGGATCGTACTTGCGCGGCGCGTAGCGCATCAGCGTGCGCATTCGCCGGGCGTGGTCGACGAGAACCTTGAGGTCCTTGCCGGAACGCGGTCCCTCGGGCGTGTCGAGGATCAGGCCTTCGAGGCCGGCCGCCTCGAGATAATCGTCGAGCGCGGCGTCGTCCTTGAGATAGACTTCGGACCGCCCCCGGGCGACCTTGTAGAGCGGCGGCTGGGCGATGAAGAGGTGCCCGTTGGCGATCAGTTCCGGCATCTGCCGGTAGAAGAAGGTCAGCAGCAGCGTGCGGATGTGGGCGCCGTCGACGTCGGCGTCCGTCATGATCACGATCTTGTGATAACGCAGCTTGTCGATGTTGAACTCTTCGGCACCGATCGACGTGCCGATCGCCTGGATGAGGGTGCCGATCTCCTTGGAGCCGAGCATGCGGTCGAAACGGGCCCGCTCGACGTTGAGGATCTTGCCCTTGAGCGGCAGGATCGCCTGGTTCTGGCGGTTGCGGCCCTGCTTGGCGGAGCCGCCGGCGCTGTCGCCCTCGACCAGGAACAGTTCGCTCAAGGTCGGGTCGCGTTCCTGGCAGTCGGCAAGCTTGCCCGGCAGCGAGGCGATCCCCATCACTGACTTGCGGCTGGCTTCGCGGGCCTTTCGCGCCGCTTCGCGAGCGGCGGCGGCGTCGATGACCTTCTGGATGATGGTGCGGGCGTCGCCGGGATGCTCCTCCAGCCATTCGCGTCATCTTGTCGCTCATCAGGCTTTCGAGCGGCTGGCGGACTTCGGAGCTGACCAGCTTGTCCTTGGTCTGCGAGCTGAACTTGGGATCGGGCAGCTTGACCGAGACGATCGCGGTCAGGCCCTCGCGCATGTCGTCGCCGGTGAGGGTGACCTTCTCCTTCTTCAGCATGCCCGATTTTTCGGCATAGGCATTGATGGTCCGGGTGAGCGCGGCGCGGAAGGCGGCCATGTGGGTGCCGCCGTCGCGCTGCGGGATGTTGTTGGTGAACGGCAGGACGTTCTCGTAATAGGAATCATTCCATTCGAGAGCGACGTCGATGCCGATCCCGTCGCGGACCGCGGAAATGGCGATCGGCTCGGGGAACAGCGGCGTCTTGGCGCGGTCGAGATACTTCACGAACGCGGCGATTCCGCCCTCGTAATAGAGCTCATGCTCCACCCGCTCCTCGTGGCGGGCGTCGGCGAGAAGCATGCGGACGCCGGAGTTGAGGAAGGCAAGCTCGCGGTAGCGGTGCTCGAGCCTTTCGAAATCGTATTCGGTGATTTTGAACGTGTCGGGGCTGGGCAGGAAGGTGACCCGTGTGCCCTTCTTGCCGTCGGGCGCAGGGCCGACGACCTTCAGCGGCGCTTCGGCTTCGCCGTGGCGGAAGCGCATGAAATGCTCCTCGCCGTCACGCCAGATGGTCAGGTCGAGCCATTCGCTGAGCGCGTTGACGACGCTGACTCCGACGCCGTGGAGACCGCCCGAGACCTTGTAGGCGTTGTCGTCGCTGGTGTTCTCGAACTTCCCGCCGGCGTGGAGCTGGGTCATGATGACCTCGGCCGCCGAAATGCCTTCCTCGGTGTGGATTCCGGTCGGGATGCCGCGGCCATTGTCCTCGACCGTGACCGAGCCGTCGGGGTTCAGCTGAATGAGAATGCGGTCGCAGTGCCCGGCGAGCGCCTCGTCGATCGCGTTGTCCGAGACCTCGAACACCATGTGGTGAAGGCCCGAGCCGTCATCGGTGTCGCCGATGTACATGCCGGGCCGTTTGCGCACCGCGTCGAGGCCCTTGAGGACCTTGATCTAGTCGGCGCCATATTCGTTCTGGTTGGGGTCGGTTGCCATAGTCCGGATATAGGGATTTTCGGGCGGAAGTCACGCGCGCACGCGTGCACGCGCACGCGTGAGTCGGGGCGCGAAAGTTCACGAAGTTCATGGTCTTACGCGCGGGTGCGCGTGAGCTGCGTGAGGCTTGAGAAGGCAGGCAGTCAGCCTTGGCGACTGGCATCGGAGCGGCCTGTAGGACAGCGCTTTGTGGACGCAATGGCTGCTTTGGGTGGAAAAACAGACATTAGCGCCACCGTTGTCATCGAAGCGAAAGACTGAAATCTATACAGCGACTCTTCTGGCCCCATGTCGGCAATCCGTGGAAAGTGCCGCTGTAGCACCGTCAGCATCGAAGCCGCTGATCACGAGCAAGCGATTCCTGCAGCGAAATTTGAGGCTCCAGCCACGGCATGTCGAAAACACGCAGCGAAGGCTCGGATAGACGCAAACCCAGCTCCGTGACATCGGTAAGGACGATTAATGCTAGAGCGGGCGTCATCGAATCCTCACGGGCGCTCGCCGTGCCTGACCTCGCGGTCGGCTTGTGCTGAGCTCGGCGTATCGAATCAGGCCGGCACATGACGGCTCAGAAGTTCCCTCGAGTCCGCTCGTGTCATCCCCGGCGCATGTAGAGCTAGAACAGAAGGCCTCCTGTCGGCAATGGGTCTGAGATCTCGCACTGTCATAATGGCAGGTACGGGTCGAAAGCTGCCGCCGACGAGAGTGAGCCGGATCGACGGCTGGCACCCTGACTGCTTGGAATCGGGGGGGCTTCGACTTCCTCCACTTCGTCACCTTCGACGGCCGACGCCGCCCTCCGCGTGCCCCCGCTTGAGGGTTACACGCGAGGAGCGAGCGAAGACTGTGGCGAGGGTGACACCCCCGGTTCGGAAGCTGCTTGGGACGCGGCGTGCATTCGAACCGGATGGCACGAATGCACGCGTGTAGGACAGAGCGTTCGGCGATCAGCCCTGAGCGCGGGCGCCGCCGCCGGTGCCCCGACCCCGGCCACGGAACGAACGGCGGCCCTGGCCCCCATCCGGACGATGACCCGGATGAGCGCCGGCGCGCTGTGGCGGACGCTGGCCTTGCGGCTGGCGGTCGCGGCGCTGGCCGTCGCGGCGGTGGTTGTTGCCGGAGGGCTGCTGAGGACGAGCGACGACTGCCGGCTTGAGGCGCTTGAGCGTTTCGGCCTGAGCCATGAAGTCGGCCGGGAGCGGCGCAACCGCGATCTTCTGGCGCGTGGTGCGCTCGATATCGCGCAGGTTGCCGCGCTCTTCGGGGCTGCAGAAAGCGATCGCGATGCCGTCCGCGCCGGCGCGCGCCGTGCGGCCGATGCGGTGAACATACTGCTCCGGCACATCGGGCAGATCGAAGTTGACGACGTGGCTGACGCCCGGAATGTCGATGCCGCGCGCGGCGATATCGGTCGCGACCAGGACGGGCACTTCGCCCGACTTGAAGGCGGCGATCGCCCGCTCGCGCTGCGGCTGCGACTTGTTGCCGTGTATGGCGCTGGCGGCGAGGCCGGCGGCCTCGAGCTGGCGGACGATCTTGTCGGCACCATGCTTGGTGCGGCTGAACACCAGCGCCCGCTCGACGTCGTTCGACTGCAGGAAGATGGTGAGGAGCGCCGTCTTTTCGGCCTGATTGACCATGGTCACGCTCTGGTCGATCCGCTTGACGGTCGAGGCGGCCGGAGTGACCGACACTTCCGCCGGGTTCTTGAGATATTTGTCGGCCAGTTCCTTGATCGCCTTCGGCATGGTCGCCGAGAAGAACAGGGTCTGACGCTTGGCCGGGACGAGAGCGACGATGCGCTTCAGCGCATGGATGAAGCCGAGGTCGAGCATCTGGTCGGCCTCGTCGAGGACAAGGATCTCGAGCTCGCGGAGCGACAAGGCGCGCTGGTCGATCAGGTCGAGCAGGCGGCCGGGGGTGGCGACGAGAACGTCAAGGCCGCGCGAAACGGTGCGCAGGCTCTTGCTGTTGGGCGTGCCGCCGAAGATCACGCCGACCGAGAGGTGCATGAACTTGCCGTAAGCTTCGGCGCTGGCGGCGATCTGCGAGGCGAGCTCGCGGGTCGGGGCAAGCACCAGCATCCGGATCTGGCCCGGCTTCGGGATCTGGCGCGCGGCGGCGAGGCGGTCGAGCGAGGGCAGCATGAAGGCCGCGGTCTTGCCGGTGCCGGTCTGGGCGATGCCGAGGAGATCGCGGCCGGTCAGGACCGTCGGGATGGCCTGCAGCTGGATCGGCGTCGCCTGCGAGTAATTCTTTGCTGCAAGCGCGTCGAGAAGGGGCTTCGAGAGCCCGAGATTTTGAAATGACATGTTAGGAAAACTTCCACGTAATATGGCCGCGAGCGCTCGCTTGAGCGCCCGGCGAGCGGGAAACCCAAGAACCCCGCGTGATGTGGAGAACTTAAAAATCGAGGCGCGGGCCGGTCGCTTGGCCTGCCGTTACTGGCGGGCCGGACCGATCACGCCGCTTGGAAAAGCGCCTCGTGCTGCGGTGCGATATAGGGGATGGATCCGCGAATGTCCATCTGTCGTCACCCTGAACTCGTTTCAGGGTCCATTTCGTCACGGACACCGCACCTTGAGACATGGATGCTGAAACGAGTTCAGCATGACGATCAAGCGGGGTGAACCGTACCCTGTTCGACGTGGAAGCGGGAGGCTGCGCCGATGCCGTCGAACAAAGCCGGTTCGGTCGCGGTCATCCAGACCTGGCCGCGCCCTTCGAGGCGGCTGAACAAGGCTGTGCGGCGGACCGGGTCGAGATGCGCCGCGACTTCATCGAGCAGCAGGATCGGCGGAGCACCGCGACGTTCGGTCACCAGTTCGGCGTGGGCGAGGACGAGGCCGAGCAGAAGCGCCTTCTGCTCGCCGGTCGAGGATAGAGCGGCGGGCATGGCCTTGGCACGGTGCTGGACGGCGAGGTCCTGGCGGTGCGGGCCTTCGGTGGCTCGTCCGGCTGCAGCGTCGCGAGAGCGGTTGGCGCGGAGAGCCTGTGAGAGGTCGCTTCCCGGCCAGCCTTCGAGCGCAATGCGGGCGCGGGCGAAGGCATCGTCGGGCGCAAGGACGAGCCGCTGGTCGAGGGCCGTGACGGAGCGCTCACGGGCTGCCGCGATGGCGATGCCGTGCTCGGCCATCGAGTCTTCGAGGGCGTTCAGCCAGCTCTGGTCCGGTGCGGCATCGTCGGCGAGCAGCTTGTTGCGCGCGCGCATCGCCGCCTCGTAGCGCGACGAATGGTGCGCATGGCCGGGCTCGAGCGCCAGCACCAGCCGGTCGAGAAAGCGGCGGCGGTCGCCCGCTGTGCCGGCGAACAGCCGGTCCATCGCCGGAGTCAGCCACAGGATCGACAGCCATTCGCCGAGCGAGTTCACCGATGCCGGGGCGCCGTTGATGCGAACCCGGCGACGTTCGGGAGCGCTGGCGAGCGTCCCCGTGCCGATTTCGCTGTCCTCGATCTTCGCGGCAACGCCGAAGCCGCCGGGGCCGCCCTGCCGGGCCATGTTGGCGAGCGGTGCGCCGCGAAGACCGCGGCCCGGGGCGAGCAGCGAGACGGCTTCGAGCAGGTTGGTCTTGCCGGCGCCGTTCTCGCCCGAGAGCAGCACGAAGCCCGAGCCGGGCGCGATCGACGCCTCGGCATAGGAACGGAAGTCGGTCAGAGTCAGCCGGCTGACGGGCATCGTTACTCGCCTAGCGCAGAGCCGGCGCGGAGTGAATCCGCGCCGTCGGACCTGTCGCGCCAAGGCGCGCAGGCCGTCGGGGTTCGCTGTCTCGCGTAAGCTGCGCTCCCCCGGATCAGATGCGGGGTCCGCTTAGCTTACGCGCGGCAGCTCACACCCTCATGGGCATGAGCACGTACAGCGCGTTCGACTTGTCGTTCTCGCGCAGCAGGGTCGGAGCGGCGGCGTCGGCGAGGTGGACTTCGACGGTGTCGCCCTCGATCTCCGACAGGATGTCGAGGAGGTAGCGGGCGTTGAAGCCGATCTCGATGCCGTCGGAGCCGTAGTCGGCGGCCAGTTCCTCGGTGGCGACGCCGTTTTCGGGCGAGGTCACCGACAGCGTCACCTTGTCGCGGTCGACGGCGATCTTGACGGCGCGGGTCTTTTCGCTGGCGATGGTCGAAACGCGGTCGACGCCGGCCGAGAAGCTCTTGGGATCGAGCTTCAGGAGCTTGTCGTTGCGCGGTCGGGATGACCCGGTTGTAGTCCGGGAAGGTGCCGTCGATCAGCTTGCTGGTGAGGACCGCGCTGCCGAGCCCGAAGCGGACCTTGGTCGGCGACAGCGAGATCTCGACCGTGCCCTCGACCTCCTCGAGCAGGCGGTAGAGCTCGGCGACGCATTTCCGGGGCACGATGATGTCCGGCATTCCGTCGGCGCCGTCCGGACGCGGGATGGTGATTCGGGCGAGCCGGTGGCCGTCGGTCGCGGCGGCGCGCAGCTGGTCTTCGACGACGTGGAAGAAGATGCCCATCAGATAATAGCGGGTCTCCTCGCTGGAGATCGCGAAGCGGGTCTTCTCGATCACCTGGCGGAGGGTCGCGGCGGGAAGCTCGAAGCGGGTCGGAAGGTCGCCCTCGGCGATCACCGGGAAGTCGTCGCGCGGCAGGGTCGAGAGATTGAAGCGGGCGCGGCCGGCAACGACCTGCATCTTGCCCTCGGCAGCGGTGAGCTCGACCTGGCTGCCCTCGGGAAGCTTGCGGACGATGTCGAACAGGGTGTGCGCGGACACGGTGGTGGCGCCCGGCTGGGTGACGTTGGCGGGCACGCTTTCGTCGACCTGGAGGTCGAGGTCGGTGGCCATCAGCCGGATCGACCCGTCCTCGCGCGCCTCGAGGAGCACGTTGGACAGGATCGGGATGGTGTTGCGGCGCTCCACGACCGACTGGACGTGGCCGAGGCTCTTCAAGAGTGTCGCCCGCTCAATCGTCGCCTTCATCGCCCGTTCGCCCCATCAGCCGCGCCGTCGGCGTCACTATAGCGAGCGATCACGCGCGGTGAAGTGGCTGATTGCGCGGGCGAGCGACGGAATGCGCTACTTTGCGGGCTTGGCCTTGCGCTGCCGGGCTGCGGCGGCATCAGAACGGCGTCGATCTGGTGGACGACGCCGTTGGAGAATTGCTGGTCCGGCCTTGGTGATGTGGGCGGTGTCGCCGGCGGAGTCGGTGAGGACGATGAGGTCGCCGTCCTTGCGACGCGGTGAAGGTCTGGCCGCTGACCGTCATCATCACCGCCTTGCCCTTGGCGTTGTCGATGGTCTTGCCGATGTCGGCGGCGAGCACGGTGCCGGGCAGAATCAGATAGGTGAGGATTCGGGTGATCTTCGCCCGCTGCTGCGGGTCGGCGGAATTGCCGAGCGTTCCGGGCGGAAGCTTGGCGAAGGCGGCGTCGTCGGGAACGAACACCGTGTAGGGGCCGGGGCCGGCGAGCGTCTTGTCGATGCCCGGCCGCGCGTGGCCGCGACCATGAACTGGCTATTGGCGGGAAGGCCGGCGGCGATGGTCTGCGATCCGGCCGCCTTCGCGGCGGCGGGCGTCTGGCCGGTGCGGCCCGCCGCCGTTGCCGTTCTTGCCGCAGCCCGCCGAGCACCAGCGCGGCGCCGAGGCCAAGCATGAGCGCCGTCTTGTTCATCGGGTTCCTCCAGCTTCAATTCGATAACGGAACGGCCCAGCAACGAATGCCGGGCCGTTCCCGATCCATGAAAAGATCGTCAGGTCAGAAGCGAGGCGACGATCGCCGTGACCAGCTGGGTCGCCGGGTCGACCTGGTAGATGTAGCCGTTGTTGTAACGGTACCAGGCGTTCGGCGTGTCGTAATAGGTTGCGCGATAGGCCATCGGCACGTTGTAGGTGTCGTAGCCCAGCGGCAGCGGCTGACCGACCGTGAGCCCCGGCGACAGCAGCGACGCAACCGACGTGATCAGCTGGCTGCGCGGATCCACCTGATAGATTGCGCCCGGCGCGTACCAGTATTTGTAGTCGGGCGTGTCGTAATAGACGCTGCGGTACTGCTGCGGCACGTTGTAATAGCCGTAGCTCGCCGGGAGCATCTGCCCGACGCCATAGCCGTAGGCATAGGTCGGAATGACGTCCTCGATCATCCCCGAGTACGGATCGACGGAGTAGACGTTGCCGTCGAGATACCGTAATCGGCATAGTCCGTGTCCGGATAGAAGCTGCTCATCCCGTAATAGTCGGGGACGTAGCTGTTCATGTAGGTTGCCGGAAAGGTCATCCCGGGCAGGTAGCCGCCGCCGAACAGCGGCAGGATCGAGTCGATCACGTCAGAGCTGCGGTTGACCCCGTAGAGGTAGCCGTCGCCGTAGCGATAATAACGATCGGGCGTTTCCGGATACATGTAGCGGAGCGATTCCGGCAGCGCCGCGAACGTCGCGTACGAGGCAGCCCGCGACAGCGGCGAGCCGAGCAGCTTCATCGCCTGTCCAGGAGGCAGGCAGCCGTTGTGCTTGGCCGCGAGCCCCGGCGGGCAGCCGTCGGTCCAGCCGCGGCCGCCGTTCGCATAGCGGCCGGCGAAATCGTTGCGGGCATACTGCCGCATCGCGAAACGGTCGGACCGGCGGTCGCTTCGCGCCATGTCCCGCATCTGCTGCATCTGCATCATGCGATTGTTCGCAAGAGCGCGGCGCTGCTGCTCGCGATTGCCGCGCATCTGCTGTTCGAACATGCGGGCCTGCTGCTGTTGATTGCGACGCTGGAACAAACGGGCCTGCTGTTCACGGCGTTGCTGCATGAGGTGCGCCTGCTGCTGGTGCGCGTTGCGCATCTGCATGACACGCGCCTGGCGCTGGTCGTTGCGCGCGCATCTGCATGGCGTGGGCCTGGCGCTGGTCATTGCGCCGCGCCTGCATGGCTGTGCCTGGCGCTGCTCGTTTCGGCGCATCTGGACCGCGCGCGCCTGCCGCTGCTCGCCGCGCTGCCGCTGCATCGCCTGACGCTGCATCGCGAAACCGTGGCCTCCTCGGCCGTGCTCGACGGCGACCGCGCTGGCGCGGCCTGCATGCGCGGAGCAGCGAACTCGGGCGGCCGCGATAGGCCTCCATGCGCGGCCCGCCGCCGTGGCTCTGGCGCGGTGCGGCGAATGCGCGACCGCCGCCGCCGCCGTGAGGTGCGCCGTCCTCCGCCGCGTTGGGCGTGCTGCCCGCCTCCGTTTCCGCCACCATGCCGCCGTGCGGGCCGGCCGCGGCCGGGGCTGCAATCGCCAGCGCTGCAACGCCGGCGATGAGCATGACCTTGCGTCATGACTAGATCTCCTTTCGAGCTTGCCAACGGCTCGCCGCGCAGTGTCGTTCCGCCGACAATCGGCCTCAAGGACCAGTCTACCGCACTAGGGTGAACCTCATATTTCTTTGTTGTTCAGCGAGTTAGAGCGTCGCGAAGGAGCCCGCACGAGGCGCTCCACGTCGGCATCGTCCTGATACAGTCCGAAGCCGATGCGAAGCACGTCGCCGCGGACGTCGGTGATGCAATCCCGCGCCTGCGAGCGCGGCTTGCCACGCTGCGCCTGCGGGTGGCGGAAGGCGAGGAAGCGCGCGTGCGGTCCTCCTCGCAGCGGATTCAGAAGCTCCGGCATCGCCGAGCGGAGTGCCGCGGCATCCGGTCAAGCAAGCGCGCTTGCAGCTCCGGCGACATGCGCAGAGATGCCGCTCGGTCGTCAGACCATTTTCGCTCAGCATGCGCTGGACGGCGTTGAAGCGATACAGGCCGCAGGGGTCGAAGGTCGCGCCCATGAAGCGGCGGGCGTCCGGCGCATAGCCGACGCTGCCCGGGCGGCAGGGTCAGGTCCTCGAACTCGGCGTACCAGCCGGTGATCGGCGGCCGCGGGCCGAAGCCCGGCGGCGCGTGCAGGAAAGCGCAGCCCTCGCCCGCCATCGCATATTTGTAGCCGCCGGCGAGATAGAAGGCGCTGCTCGCCGCTGCGGCTCGCGAACGGCTCGGTCGAGCGCCATGAACGCATGGTAGCCATCGATGACGACCCACGGGCCGTCCGGTCTGTCCGAGAGCGGCCAGCTCCTCGACGCGCTCGAAGATGCGGCCGCTGCCGAACATCACCTGGCTGACGAGGATGAGGTCGTGGCTGCCCGCTCGCCGCGGCTGCGAGGAAGCGTTCGGAGAAGCTCGCGAACGGCTCGGTCGTCGACCTCTTCGAGCGTGATGTCGCCGCTTTCGGCCCAGCGTGAGAACTGCCGCCGGGCGCTGTGGAATTCGCCGCTGCTGGTCAGGACGCGCAAGGGTCCGCGCGCCGCGGCGGGGCGCTGCCGCCCACGAGCCGGACGAGGAAATCGTGGGTGTTGCGGCGCGAAGACGATCGCCGTCCGGCGCATGCGGTACCGAGTTCGCGGGCGACGTGGGCCTGCGCTTCCGGCCAGACCTCGCCCATCACCTTGTCCCACTTGCGGTCGGCCAGCCGCGCGGCATCCGTCCACGCCTCGACCTGGCCGTCGAAACTGGCGTCGGGCCAGAGGTGGTGGCTGTGGGCGGCGAAGTGCAGCCGATCCGGGTCGGCACGCGAGGCTTCGGCTGAACAGCGCCTTGAAGCTCAAAGATCGGTCCTCAGCGCCCACAGTTCCGGGAAGATGCGCTTGTCGAGGGTCGAGCGCAGGTAGGAGGCGCCGGCCGAGCCGCCGGTGCCCGTCTTGTTGCCGATGATCCGCTCGACGGTCAGCACGTGCTTGTGGCGCCATGACGCCATGCGCGTCGTCGAGATCGACAAGCTTTTCAGCGAGTTGGTAAAGATCGAACCAGCGCTCGGAATCGCGGTACACCTCCAGCCAGGCGGCGGCGATCGGCGGCCACCGAGCGGTCGCCGAGATCGAAGCCGGCGCGTTCCAGCGCGGATATGCGAGGCATCGCGAAGGCTCGGCCGCTCGAGCGCGGACTCGAGCCGGCGGCGATCCTCGCCGCCGTGCGGCATGATACTGCAGATAGGCCGCGTCCTTGAGGCCGAGCCGAAATTCGAACTCGCGAAACTGCGCCGACTGGAAGCCCGACGACGTGCCGAGCACGTGGCGGAAGGCGAGGTAATCGACCGGCGTCAGGGTCGACAGCACCTCCCACGACAAGGTCATCACCGACTGGATGCGGCTGATCCGCGCCAGCGCCTTGTAGGCCTCGGCGAAGCTGTCGCTCGTCGACCAGCGGGATGGCCAGCTCGAGCTCGTGCAGCATCTGCTTCATCCACAGCTCTTTGGTCTGGTGGATGACGATGAACAGCATTTCGTCGTGAAGGCCGGACAACGGCTGCTGGGCGGTCAGCAGCTGGTCGAGCTTCAGATAATCGGCATAGGTCATGCCGGCAGGGCGTCGCGGTCATGCGACGCGGCGCTACAGGAAAAGCCGCGAGCGGAGAAAGTTCGCGCGCCTAGTGGGTGGGCGCCCGGACGCCGGCGGCGCCATTCCGGCGCGCCGACCGTGCCGATGCCGCCGAAGATCTCGCTGAGGATGTCGTGCTTGCGGCCGAGCGTCGGCGTCTGCGGCTGACCGGATCGATGCTTGCGATCATGTTCTTGCCCGTGCGGTCGACGGCGACGACGTTGCCGGCGGCGTCGAAGCGGACGTGGATCAGGGTCTGATCGGTCACGCGCGGGTTGCGGAAGGCGAAGGTCGAGGTGTCGCGCGCCAGATAATACCAGTCGTTGGCCGTGAACTCGCCGGCGAAGGTCGGCTGGCCGAGCGTCTTGGCGACCGAATCCTTGTTGTCGATGCCGGGCTGAATCGCGCCATCAGCTGCGGATCGAGAATCGCGCCCTTGTGGGCGCGGACGCCCGCGCAGCCCGCGAGCATCGCCACGCCGGCGGCCGCGAGGGAGAATTTCAACAGCGCAAGCTTCATCAGTTCGAACCTCTTCTGGACGCCGGAAACGGGCGCGGGAATCGCCGCCGCTCTTGCCTGTCAGCGCGTCCGCCTCAATATCCCCCGCTCCGACCGCCGGCGCAAGGCTTGGCGCCAACCGGACAACTCGACGCCTATGCTCCGCTTCCTGTTCCCCCGATTAACGGCGCAGCCGGCGCGCGGCGCGGAGCTGTTCGCGGCTGTGACGCACGAGGCGCGCCTGCCGCACTGGTACGTGGAGGGCGGCGTCGCGGACTCGCTTGACGGCCGCTTCGCGGTGCTTGCGACGGTTACGGCGCTGGTCCTGGTGCGGCTGGAGAGACGGCGGCGACGAGGCGCATGCGGCGAGCGTCGCGCTGACCGAGCGCTTCGTCGACATCATGGAGGCCGAGCACCGCGAACTCGGGCTTGGCGACCCGGGGCTTGGACGCAAGGTGCGCAAGCTGGTTTCATCGCTGGGGCGGCGGGTCGAGCTGTGGCGCGCGGCAGTTGCCGGCGGCGATTTTTCGGATGCGGCGCGGCAAAGCCTTGGCGACGACGAGGCGACCGACGGTGCAACAGCCCACAACATGCACAGCACTGAAGACCTTGTGGTCGCGCCTGCAGGGGCAAGCCGTCGCCGAGCTCGCGCAAGGCCGATTGGGATGAGCGACGATTTCGCGCATCGCCTGAAGATCGACCAGATCCGCGACGGCGACCGGATCGACCTGGTGGCCTCGGAGGCGGAGCGGACGGCGATTGCCGAGCGGCTCCGGCTCGAGAGCCTCGACCGGCTGGACGCGCATGCCGTGCTCGCTCGCAAGGGCGCCGCGTCGAAGCGCACGGCCGCGTTGCACGCATCGCTCGAGCAAAGCTGCGTGGTGACCGGCGAGCCGGTGCCGGCGCATGTCGACGAGCCGTTCGATATCGTCTTCACGCCTGAACCCGAGCAGGCGCGATCCGACGAGGAAGTCGAGCTTGGCTCGGCCGATTGCGACGTCGTCTTTCACGACGGCAGCACGATCGACCTTGGCGCGGCGATCGCCGACACGCTGGCGCTGGCGCTCGATCCCTATCCGCGCAGCGCCGGCGCGGAGGCGGCGCTCAAGGAAGCGGGCGTGCTGAGCGAAGAGCAGGCGGGCCCGTTCGCGGCGCTTGGCGGCGCTAAAGAAGGAAAACGAGAGGTCCTCCTTGCCAGCGAAGCCTGGGAGTCAGAACGGAACGTCGTCGTCGAGGTCGCTGTCGAACGCGGCCGGTTGCGGACGCGACTGCGGCCGTGAGGGCGCTCCGCCGCCGAAATCGTCGTCGTAGCCTTCTCACCGCCGCCGCGCGCGCCGCCGCCACCGCCGCCCTCATTGCGGTCGAGCAGCACCATCGAGCTGTTGAAGTTCCGAAGCACGACGTCGGTCGTGTAGCGGTCGTTGCCCGACTGGTCCTGCCACTTGCGGGTTTCGAGCTGGCCTTCGAGATAGACCTTCGAGCCCTTGCGCAGATAGCTCTTGGCGACCCGCGCCAGGCCTTCGGAGAAGATCGAGACGTTGTGCCACTCGGTCTTTTCCTTGCGCTCGCCCGAGCTGCGGTCCTTCCAGTTCTCCGACGTCGCGACGCTGAAGCTGACGACCTCGCCGCCATTCGCGAAGCTGCGCGACTCCGGGTCCTTGCCCAGATTGCCGACGAGGATGACCTTGTTCACGCTGCCTGCCACGTGTCTCTCCCTAGAATCGAGGGACAGCTATAAACCGAGCGCGACCGCCGTCCAGTAGGTCGCGCCGGCAGCAATGTAGGCCAGGGCGAACAGATAGCCGACCATGAAAAGCGGCCACTTCCAGCCGTTGGTCTCGCGCCGGGTGACGGCGATGGTCGAGATGCACTGCGGGGCGAACACGAACCAGGCGAGGAAGGCGAGCGCGGTTGGCAACGGCCAGCCGTGGCGGAGCTTGTCCTCGAGGTCTGCTGGCGCCGGTCGTCTCGTCCGGCGAGTCGATCGAATAGATCGTCGCGATCGAGCTGACCGCGACTTCGCGCGCGGCCATGGTCGGAAGCAGCGCCATGGCGATGTCGTGATTGAAGCCGATCGGCCGCACCACGGTTTCGATGCCGCTGCCGATATGGCCGGCGATGGACATTTCGCTCTGCTTCTGGCCCGGCGCTGCCTGCGGAATGCTGGCCAGCGCCCACAGGACGATGGTGGTGCCGAGGATGATGGTGCCGGCGCGCTTGAGGAAGATCTGCGCGCGGCTGACAGCAGGCCGAGGGCAACGTCCTTGGGCGAGGGCAGCTGGTATTTGGGCAGCTCCATCATGAAGCCGCCGCTGCTGCCCTTGAGGACGCCGCGGCGAAGCACGAGCGCGGCGAGCAGCGCACCGATGATCCCGGCGATGTAGAGCCCGAACATGACGAGCCCCTGGAGGCCGACCCCGAACACCAGCCGGCGGTTCGGGATGAAGGCGGCGATGATCAGCGTGTAGACGGGCAGCCGCGCCGAGCAGGTCATCAGCGGCGCGACGAGGATGGTGGTCAGCCGGTCCTTGGGGTCCTCGATCGTCCGCGTCGCCATGATTCCGGGCACCGCGCAGGCGAAGCTCGACAGCAGCGGGATGAAGGCGCGGCCCGGACAGGCCGGCGCCGTGCATCAGCTTGTCCATCAGGAAGGCGGCGCGGACCATGTAGCCGGTGCCTTCGAGAAGCAGGATGAAGAAGAACAGGATCAGGATCTGCGGCAGGAAGGTGATCGACCGCGCCGACGCCGGCGATTGCGCCGTCGACGACCATCGAGCGCAGCAGGCCGGCGGAAGCGCGGTCGCCGCGTGTGCCGACAGCCAGGCGACGCCGTCGGCGATCCAGGCGACGGGCGCGGCGCTCCACGAGAACACCGCCTGGAACATCAGGAACATGATGGCGGCGAGGATCATCGGGCCGACGACGGGGTGAAGCAGCACGGCGTCGAGCCGGTGGGTCCAGCGCCGGACCGGCGTCTCGCTGACGACGGCGGCGCTGGCGATTTCGCGCGCGCGCCGCTGGAGATGGAGGAGGTCGCTCTTCACCGCGCACGTGAACGCCGCAGCGCGGCGAGGACAGCATGTCGTCGAGCGCCGCCTGAAGTTCGGGAATGCCGCGGCGGCGGACGGCGACGGTCTCGATCACCGGAACGCCGAGCTCCCGCTCGAGCCGGCCTGGTCGAGTTCGAGCCCGTCGCGGCGGGCGAGATCGACCATGTTGAGCGCGACGACGGTCGGCAGGCCGAGATCGATCAGCTGGAAGTGCGAAGCGCAGGTGGTTGTCGAGGTTCGACGCGTCGAGGACGATCAGGAGCGCGTCCGGCTGGCGCTCGCCCTTGCTGGCGTGCCGAGCAGGACGTCGCGGGTGACCGCTTCGTCGGGGCTGACCGGATCGAGGCTGTAGGAGCCGGGCAGGTCGACGACCTCGACCGGACGGCCGTCGGCCAGCGTGAGCCGGCCGGACTTCCGCTCGACAGTCACCCCGGGATAGTTGCCGACCTTCTGGCGAGCGCCGGTCAGCGCGTTGAACAGCGCGCTCTTGCCGGCATTGGGATTGCCGGCGATGGCGACGAGCGGAAGCGGGTTCACTTAGCTCAGCAGATTGGGATGACGCGCACGCGCGCGGGCATGGCGGCGGCGGATCGCGACCGTCATCCGACCGACCCGCACCGCGATCGGGTCGCGGCCGAACGGTCCGAGGTGCCGCGGCTCGATCGCAACGCCTTCGTCGAAGCCGAAATTGCGCAGGCGACAGGCCTCGCCCTGGTCAAGCGCAGTCCCAGTCGATCGACAGCACGCGCGCCCGCGTTCCGAGCTCAAGCTGGTCGAGCGAGACCGTCCCAGGATCGAAGGGTGCGTTCATTCTTGCGAGTGATTATCATTAACGTCTTAACATATCCATACGGGATTTGCACGTCGGCCGATTGGCTCACCGCGGCGGGTAGCGGAGCCGCCCGAGGAAGCGCGAAATGCTGAGCCGGCGCTCGGACGAGCCGCGCCACTCGCGCCTTCCATTTCTCGAAGCTCATGACGTTGTCGATTCGCCGGTCGAGGAAGGCGGCGGTCTCGCTCAGCCCTTCGCTCTGGTCGTCGAGCCAGACCAGCAGCGTCGAGCCATAAACGGCGCCGAGCGTCATCCGCTTGGTGTAATGGTTGAAGTCGGTGCTGGTGTCGCCGGCGATCCGCCACATCACGTCCGCGGTCCGCCAGCCGATGCGCAGCGCCAGCGGCACGTTCTGCGGCATTGCGAGGATGGCGAGCGCGCGCCGCACCGCTTCGCGCGCCGGCGCCATGATCTCCAGCCGGCGCCAGACGATGGCGCGAATCTTCTCGCGGATCTTGAGGCCCGCAGCCGCTCCGGCGTGAACCAGGCATCGAGCGCGCGATCGACCTCCTGGATGTAGAGGTCGATCATCGCCGCCTGACCCTTGGGCATGGCGAGCCGGGCCTGGACGGGATCGATGCCGAGCTGGCCGGCGGCGCTGTCGACCGCCTTCATGGTCCAGCCGTCGAACACCGCATTCTCGCCAACGGCGAGGGCGAGGCGGCGACGCAGCTGCTCGAGAGGACTCGGGTCGTCCATCGCGCTCAACTGGGCTGCTCCGGCGGCGTTCGCAAGCCCCGCTGCGGGAAGCCGGACCAGCACCAGCGCGGCGGCGATGGCGACGGCGCCGATGATGTCGACGCAGCGACAGCCGCTCGCGATACGCGAACCAGCCGATGATGGCCGAGATTGCCGGCTGGGTGAGAAGGGCAAGGCCGACGACCATCGGCGGCAGGGTGCCGATCGAATAGACCAGCAGGCCTTGGCCGAACACCTGGCTCGACAGAGCGAAGATCAGCAGCGGCGTCCAGTCGTGCGGCCAGATCCGCTCGCCGGCGGCTCCGCTGATGATGAGCAGCGGCGGGATCGCGAACAGCGTGACAAGCAACAAGCAGCGGCATCGGCTGAAGCTCCGTCCGGCCCCGCTCGACGAAGATCAGGTAGCCGCCGTAAAACAGGCCGCCGAGCAGGGTCAGCATATCGCCGCCGAAGTTCTTCGGCGAGAGTTCGTAACTGCTGCTCATCAGGAGAGCTGCGCCGCCGATTGCCAGCGCGAGAGCGGCGCCTTGCCGCGTGGTTGGCATCCGCCGGGCGAGCCACAAGCCGTAGATCACGAACACGAAGCTGCCGCTGTTGCCGAACAGGGTCGCATTGCCGAGCTTGGTCATTCGGATGCCGGCGTTCCAGCTGGCGAGGTCGAGCGCGTAGAAGATCGCGGCGACCAGGACCGTGATCAGGAGCGCGCGCTTGGGCCAGTGCGGCTGCTGATCCGTGACCCTGGCGACGATCAGCAGGAACGGCAACGCCAGCGTCAGCCGCCAGAAGCCTGCGGCGACCGGGCCGACGTCGGCAAGGCGGACCAGCCACGGCCCAAAGGCGAGCGCGACATTGCCGAGCAGAAGGGCCGGGAAGGCGAGGCGGTGAGGGTGATGGGGATGGCGGGTCAAATCGCTCCGTCATGCTGAACTTGTTTCAGCATCCATGCTGGATGCGCAGGCTGCCCTTCACGGAAATGGACCCTGAAACAAGTTCAGGGTGACGGGTATGACGGTCAGGGCGCGTATTTCGCGCGCAAGTCGAACAGCGCCAGCGCCGCCTGGGCAGCGGCGCCGCCCTTGTCGCTTCGAGCCGGGTCCGCGCGGGCGAGCGCCTGTTCCTCGTTTTCGACGGTGAGGATGCCGTTGCCGATTGCATAGCCCTGGAGCGTCAGGTCCATCAGGCCGCGCGCGCTTTCCCTCGGCGACCACTTCGAAATGATAGGTTTCACCGCGGATGATGACGCCGAGAGCGACGAAGGCGCAGAAGCGGCCGCTGCGCGCGGCAAGGGCGATGGCGCCGGGAAGCTCGAGCGCGCCGGGAACGGTCAGCGTCTCATGCTTGTGGCCGGCCGCCTCGATGGCCGCGCGGGCTCCGGCGAGCAGCATGTCGTTGAGGTGCGGGTAGAAGCGCGCTTCGGCGAGGAGGATCGTCGACATCGCTCAGCGGGCCTCCGGGATCGGACGCTCGTCGACGATTGCCAGGCCATAGCCGGCAAGCGCCACCGGCGAATGGTGGGTGTTGGTGAGGAGGATCATGTCGCGGACGCCGAGCGCCGCGAGGATCTGCGCGCCGATGCCGTAGCCGCGCACCGCATCGCCGGCTTCGGCGGGCTTGCCGGAGCGCTGGCCGATGGTGCGCGACAGCGACCCGGCGGCGGCGGCGTGAAGGGCGACGAGGATTCCGGAGCCCTGGGCTTCGATTGCCCGCATGGCGCCGTGGAGGACGCCCGAACGCTCGTTCGCTTCGCCGAGCACGTCGGCAAACAGGTCGAGGCTGTGCATCCGGACCAGCACCGGCTTCTCCGGATCGACGGTTCCGTAGACCAGCGCCAGCTGCTCCTCGCCGCTTGCCTTGTCGCGGAACACCTGCGCCTGCCACTGCGCGCCGCTGCTGCCGGTGAACGGCGCCGATGCGACGCGCTCGACGAGATGATCCTTCTGCAGCCGGTAGGCGATGAGATCGCGGATGCTGCCGATCTTGAGGCCGTGCGTCCGCGCGAATTCCATCAGGCCGTCGAGGCGGGCCATGGTGCCATCGTCGCTCATGATCTCGCAGATGACGGCGCTGGGATTGAGGCCGGCAAGGCGGGAGATGTCGACCGCGGCTTCGGTGTGGCCGGCGCGGACGAGAACCCCGCCGGGACGAGCGACCAGCGGGAAAACGTGGCCGGGAGAGACCAGCGCGTCGGGCCCGTTGGCCGAATCGATGGCGACCGCGATGGTGCGCGCGCGGTCCGCCGCGCTGATTCCGGTCGAGATGCCCTCCTTCGCCTCAATCGAGACGGTGAACGCGGTCTCGTTGCGGCTGCGGTTGGTGCGGGTCATCGGCTCGAGCCCGAGCCGGTCCGCGCGATCCTTGGTCAGCGTCAGGCAGATCAGCCCGCGGCCATGACGGGCCATGAAGTTGATCGCGTCGGGAGTCGCCATCTGCGCGGGGATTATGAGGTCGCCCTCGTTTTCGCGCGATTTGTCGTCGACGAGGATGAACATGCGGCCGTTGCGCGCTTCGTTGATCAGCGTTTCGGTGCCGACCAGCACTTCCGCATTGCCGCGCTGGATGAGCTTCTCGAGCCTGGTCAGCGTGTCCGCGGTCGGGTTCCAGTCGGGCTGCCCGAGCTTGCGCAGGCTGTTGGGGTGAAGGCCGGCGGCGCGGGCGAGGCCGGAGCGGCTGACCTCCCCGGTCTCGATGATGGCGTTCAGCCGCTCCATCAGAGTCGTACTCATGGAGCCGCAATAATCACATCATAATGTGATGAAAAGCAGGAACGCGAATGTTCCTACTGTGCGCGAGCGCGATATCATGCGGTCGAGGTAGCGGGCGAGAACGTCGATTTCGACATTGAGCTGTCGGCCGGGCCGGGCGGAGCCGAGCGTCGTCTGCTCTGCGGTGTGCGGGATGATATTGACAGTGAAACGGGTCGTTTCGGGGCCGTCCTGCACATCGTTGACGGTCAGCGAAACCCCGTCGAGCGTAATCGACCCCTTGGCCGCGATCATCGGCGAGAGCGCGCGGGATGTGGCGACGGCAAGCCGCAGGGAATTGCCTTCGGGATCGGCCGAGACGACGGAGGCAATCGCATCGACGTGGCCGGTGACGATGTGCCCGCCAAGCTCGTCGCCGAGCCGGAGCGAGCGTTCGAGGTTGAGCTTCGAGCCCTCTCGCCAGAGGTCCGCGGCCGTCCGCGAAACCGTCTCCGCCGACAGGTCGACCGCGAACCAATCGGCGCCCTTATCGACGACGGTCAGGCAGACGCCCGAACAGGCGATCGAGGCGCCGAGATCGACGGTGCTCATGTCGAACGCGGTGGCGATGCTCAGCCGCAAGTCGCCGCGCTGCTCGGCGCTGCTAACGGTTCCGACGTCGGTGACGATCCCGGTGAACATGAGCCGCGCCTAGCTTTCCCGCACGCGCTCGTAAACTTCCAGACGGTCGACGCCGAGGCGCTGCTCCTCGACCAGCTGCCAGCGGCCGTGAGCATCGGCGATGCTGTCGAGGCCGACATAGCCGAAAGAGGACTTGCCTTCGCCGACGATGATCGGCGCGCGGTAGATCAGGATGCGGTCGACCAGATCCTCGGCAAGGAATGCCGACGCGGTTGCCGATCCGCCCTCCACGAGGAGGTCGTTGACGTCATGAAGCCGATAGACATCTTGCGGAGAATGCAGGCTTTCCCAGCCCTCGACCGCGTCGCCGCGAGTAAGCAGGGCGCGGCGCGGAGAGCGGTCCTCGATGCCGGGCAGGCGAACGTCGAGGCGCGGCGCATCGGCGAGATAGGTGCCGCGGCCGACCAGGATCATGTCGGAGTGCGAGCGCTCGACATGGACGTGGCGGCGGGCATCCTCGCCGGTAATCCATTTCGATTCGCCCGACGGAAGCGCGATCTTGCCGTCGATCGACAGCGCCAGCTTGAGCGTGATCCGCGGCCGTCCGATCTCGAGGCGAGTCAGCCAGCCGGCGAGCGAGCGCCTTGCCGCGGATCGGCCGACGCCGAGCTTAGCCTCAACGCCGGCATCGCGCAGTCGCTCGATGCCCTGGCCGGAAGTGCGCGGGTCCGGATCCTTGAGCGCAATCACTACGCGACGGGGTTTGGCGGCGATGAGAAGATCGCTGCAGGCCGGCCCACGCGGGCTGTCGTGAGCACACGGCTCGAGCGTAACGTAGACCGTCGCTTCGGCCGCGCGCTTGCCCGCCTCTCCTAGCGCGACGGCCTCGGCATGGGGCCGGCCGCCGCGCGCGGTTGCGCCGCGTCCAACGATCTCGCCGCCCGCGGAAACGATGACACAGCCGACGTTGGGGTTGGGCGCGCTGAGGCCGCGCGCATCGTCGCCGAGCGCCAGCGCCCGCGCCATGAAACGCCGGTCGTCAGGCGATACGGTCACTCAATCCCGAACTGCTTGGCGAGCTTCTGGAACTGCCGCTGCTTTTCCTTCTTGGCGGCAAGCATCGCCGCCTCGTCCTTCTTCTGGTCGGCGGCGATCTGGGCGTCGGTACGGTTGAGCGGCCAGCTTTCGGCATAGACGATCTGCTCGCCCGGCTGCGTGTTCACCTTGGGGTCGACGAGGAAGAAGATGCCGATGATGATCGTGACGAGGACCGCCAGCGCCGCGCCGATGACCTGCTCGCGGCTGCGCTGGCGCATGAAGGCGGCGAGGTCGCGGAAGGCTGCGGTTGGACTCGAAGGCCTGGGGAATACGGACATGAGGGCAAAGATAGGGCGCGGCGCCGCCTGCGGCTAGTCCGCGCCCTCGGGGTCAGCCGTCGAGACGGAAGCTCAGGTTGATCGCGGTCGTGGTTGCCATCGCGCGGCCGTCGACCGTGGCGGGACGATAGCGCCAGTGCGCGATGATGTAGCGCCGGGCGGCGTCGAGGAAGACCGGGTCGGCGCGTCCGATCGAGTCGACGGCGATGACGTGGCCGTCGGCGGCGACCGTCAGCTTCAGGTGCAGGTCCGCTTCTTCCTCGTTGAGAAGCTTCGAGGCGGGATAGGGCGGCCGCAGCGCCGATGCGGGCGTGAGCAGCGCCGGACCGACGCGGACCGGCAGCGGCAGCGGGATCGGCTGCTGCGGGATGGGATCGGTGGACGGGCCGAGGATGGGCCCGAGATCGCCGGTCGTGGTGCCGCCAACGTCGACCGGCGGCTGTCGAACCGGGTCGGTCGCAACGTGCGGTGTCGGATGGCTGATCCATTCGGTGGGCTGGGCCGGGGGCGTCCTGGTCGTGTTCTTGACCGGATTTGGCGGCGGCGGCGGGGGAATTTTCGGGAAGTCGACCTTGATCGGCGGATCGATGATTCGCTGCACGACCTCCATCTTCGCGCTCATCAACGCCGCAATCGCGGCGATGTGCGCGGCGACGATGAACAGCATCACGTTGGGAGAGGATCGGCGTCCGGCAGGGTCCGGGCGATTGGCGGCGTAGGCAAGCATTGGGCTCTCCTTCATCGCAGAACGATAAACGAAATGTTACATCATTACATTTGTTCCGCAAGAGGAGATTTTCGGAGACGTCTCTCCTAGCGGGCGGCTGCGGCGTGGAGCCTGCGGACGGCGCGATCCTTGCCCATCCGAGCGAGAAGCCCCGCCATCTCCGGTCCGCTGTCGCGGCCCGTCAGGGCCAGGCGCAGGGGGTGGAACAGCTCGCGGCCCTTCTTGCCGGTCGATGCCTTCACGGCGCCGGTGAGCTGGCGCCAGGCATCGTCGGACCAGTCGAGCGTGCTCGCGATTGCCGCGGCCTCCTTGACCAGCAAGCGCTCGTCGTGGCCGAGCTCGGGCGGGTCGATGTCGCCCTGCAGCACCGCGAACCAGCCGGCGAAATCGGACAGACGCTCGAGGTTGGGGCGGAGTAGCTGCCAGTCCGCCTCGGTCGCGCCGTTGGGCAGACGCTCGGCGACGGTCGCGAAGTCGAGCGTGTGGAGCAGCCGCGCATTGACCAGTTCGACCTCGTGCGGGTCGAAGTGAGCGGGCGCCCGGCCGAACGTCGAGAAGTCGAAGTCGCTCGCAAGGTCGTCGAGAGATGCGAACGGCTCGACCGGGCGCGACGTGCCGATCCGCGCCAGCACCGACAGCAGCGCCATCGGTTCGAGGCCGGCGGACTGAACCTGCTCGACGCCGTACGACCCCAACCGCTTCGACAGCTTGCCCTCGGCGGCGACGAGGAGCGCCTCGTGCGCAAAGGCGGGCGGCGGGGCGCCAAGCGCTTCGAACATCTGGATCTGGGCGGCACTGTTGGAGACGTGGTCCTCGCCGCGGACGATGTGGGTGACGCCGAGGTCGGCATCGTCGATGACGCTCGGCAGCAGGTAGAGCCAACTGCCGTCCTCGCGGCGGACGACTGGGTCGCTAAGAGCTTCGGATCGAACTTCTGCTCGCCGCGGATGAGGTCGGTCCAGGCGATCGGCCGCGTCATGGTCGAGCCGGAAGCGCCAGTGCGGGACACGGCCTTCCGGCGCAGGTGTACCGACCGGCTTGCGCTCGTAGACCGGCGGCAGCCCGCGGCCGAGCAGCACCTTGCGCCGGAGATCAAGCTCCTCCGGCGTCTCGTAGCAGGCATAGACGCGGCCGGCCGCCTTCAGGCGCTCGAACTCGCGCTCGTAGAGATCGAAGCGCTCCGACTGGCGAACTGTGCGGTCCGGGATCAGGCCAAGCCAGCCGAGATCGTCGCGGATCGCCTGATCGAACTCGGCGGTGGAGCGCTCGCGGTCGGTGTCGTCGATGCGGAGCAGGACGTCGCCGCGATGCTTTCGCGCGAACAGCAGGTTGTGGAGCGCGGTGCGGATGTTGCCGACGTGCAGCCGCCCGGTCGGCGACGGCGCGAAGCGGGTGACAACGGACATTGCGCGACGCCTAGAGCCTGGTCTCACTCATGGCTAGCGCTCGCTCATGCCTCCCCCGCAAGACTGGTCAGGCACTCATGGTTATCGCGTGGCGCGCGACATAGCGCCCGTCCGCCAGATGTCGCCGCAGCTATGAGCAGGAAAGACGTTCTGCTCACGATCGCTTTTGACCAACGCTGGCGGAACGATCCGAAGCTGCTTTGCAATCGAATCCATCATCGCAGCGTTGAGCTCAATTCGGTTTAGGTCGCGCAGTGCCTGGGCGCCCGCCGCCCGAAGGCTGGCTCGATCAGCGCTCTCAAGCGTTCCATACCGGGGGTTCAGAAGCGCGAACTTCGTCCACTGGTCGCTCAAATCCCTGGCTGTCACCCTCCCGTTGTCCGCAGTGGCCGTGGCAGCAAAGAACGCTTCCATCCGCTTTGCGCCGTACTTGTCGCGCATTGGAAGAGCGAGAGCGAGCGAGACGGGTTCAACCATGTAGATCTCAGAGCTGGGCATCGTCAGATAGTCATCCGGATAGCGCCGCCCGGTGCCGACAGCTTCTATCAGATCGGTTATGCGTGCGCGCAGGCAGGGCGCGGCAACGCTCAACACCTTGTCATATTGTTGCGTGCGGCCGATCTGATACTCGATCCGAGCATTCTCTTCCGTAACTTGGCGATCGACCCCACGATCATGCGCCCAGTCACCAAGACCTTGGGCAACCAGAACACCCGCGACAACGACAACGAATTCAAAGACGAACAGGCGCGCTGTGCGTTGCCCGCTGCCTTCGCTCCACCAGTACCGGACTGTCCGGAACATCTCCGTCGCCCCTCCCCTAGAGCAACGACTCTATCAGCTATTTGCCGCTGCGGAAGAAATTGCTGATCGGGTAGCGGCGGTCGCGGCCGAAGTTGCGGCTGCCGATCTTGACCCCGGGCGGCGCCTGGCGGCGCTTGTACTCGGCCTTGCAGCATCTTCGATTCGATCTCGGCGACCAGAGCTACGTCCTCGCCGGTCGCCGCCGCGACCTCGCTCACCGACATTTCCTTGTCGACCAGCCCTTCGAGAATGCGGTCGAGCACGGAGTAGGGCGGCAGGCTGTCTTCGTCCTTCTGGTCCGGGCGAAGCTCGGCGGTCGGCGGCTTGGTGATCACGCGTTCGGGCATGACAGGGCCGTCCGGCCCCAGGCGCGCCGTCGGGCTTCACGCGATTGCGCCACTTGGACAGCGCGAAGACAGTCGTCTTGTAAGCGTCCTTGAGGACCGAATAGCCGCCGGCCATGTCGCCGTAGAGGGTCGCATAGCCGACGCTCATCTCGCTCTTGTTGCCGGTCGTCAGAACCATGTGCCCCTGCGCGTTCGACAGCGCCATCAGGGCCACCATCCTGAGGCGGGCCTGGACGTTCTCGGCGGCGAGGCCGGTGAGATCGGGCAGCATCTCGTCGAGGGCGGACACACCCGGAGCGATCGAAACGACGTCAAGACGGCAGCCGAGCAGCCGGGCGCACTCGCGGGCGTCGTCGAGGCTCTCGCCGCTGGTATATTTCGACGGCAGCATCACGCCCCACACCTTGTCGGGCCCGAGCGCGTCGACCGCGACGGCCGCGGACAGGGCGCTGTCGATCCCGCCCGACAGGCCGAGGATCACGCCGGGGAAGCCGTTGCGGGTGACGTAATCGCGGAGCGCGATGACCATCGCGTCGTAGATGTCGGCCGGATAAGGGTCGAGGGCGTGGACCGCGCGCGTCAGGCACGCCCAACCGCCCGCGCCGCGCTCCCAGTCGGTGACCAGGAGCTGCTCTTCCCAGTCGGCCATCTGCACCACGAGCTCGCCGTCGCCCTGCATCACGAGCGACGAGCCGTCGAACGCCAGCTCATCCTGGCCGCCGACGCGATTGAGGTAGGCGATCGGCAAGCCGGTCTGGACGGCGCGCGAGCGGACCAGCCGCTGGCGCGAGTCGTCCTTGTCGAGCTCGTAGGGACTGCCATTGGGCACCAGCAGAAGCTCGGCGCCCGCATCGGCAAGGTGTCCGCAGACGACCTCCTGCCAGATGTCCTCGCAGATCGGAACGCCGATCCTGACGCCGCGGAACTCCAGCGGCTCCGGGAGCGGACCGGAGGCGAACACGCGCTTCTCGTCGAACGTGCCGTAATTGGGCAGCTCGTGCTTCAAGGTTCGGCCGATGACTCGACCGCCATCGGCCAGCAGGACGGCGTTGTAGTTGCGGCCGCCCTCGTTGAAGATGGTGCCGATCAGCATCGCGGGTCCGGGTTCGGCGGTCGCGTCGACCAGCCGCTCGGCGCATTCCATGCGCGCCGGACGAACTCCGGCTTCAGCACCAGGTCCTCGGGCGGATAGCCGGTCAGCTGCAGCTCGGGACAGACGCAGGAGGTCGGCATCGCCCGCCCGGCGCCGCATCTCCAGCATCGCCGCGGCATTGGCCTCGAGGTCGCCGACGCGCTGATTCATCTGCGCGAGCGCGATCCTGAGGCGATCGGTCATGGCGGCGATTTAGCGAGCCCAAGCGGCGTAGCAACCTTTACGGACTTGTGCTGCGCCGCTAAAGGCGCGTCTCCGCTGGGGATCGCCGACATGAAACTGCTCGCCGGGAACAGCAACCTGCCGCTCGCCGAGGCGATCTCGCGACTATCTCGAGATGCCGCTGACCGATGCCAGCGTCCGCCGCTTCGCCGACGAGGAGGTGTTCGTCGAGGTCAACGAGAACGTCCGCGGCGAGGACGTGTTCGTCATCCAGTCGACCAGCTATCCGGCCAACGACAATCTGATGGAGCTGCTGATCTGCATCGACGCGCTGCGGCGCGCGTCGGCCAAGCGGATCACGGCGGTGCTGCCCTATTTCGGCTATGCCCGGCAGGACCGGAAGCCGGGCCCGCGCACGCCGATCTCGGCCAAGCTGGTGGCCAACCTGATCACCACCGCGGGCGCCAACCGGGTGCTGTCGATCGACCTGCACGCCGGGCAGATCCAGGGCTTCTTCGACATCCCGACCGACAATCTGTTCGCGTCGCCGGTGATCGCCGCCGACATCCAGGCGCGGCATGAGCAACCGCGACTTCGTCGTCGTGTCGCCCGACGTCGGCGGCGTGGTGCGGGCGCGAAGCCTCGCCAAGCGGCTCAACAACGCGCCGCTGGCGATCGTCGACAAGCGCCGCGAGCGCGCCGGCGAATCCGAGGTGATGAACATCATCGGCGACGTCGAGGGCCGCGCCTGCATCCTGATCGACGATATCGTCGATTCGGCCGGTACGCTGTGCAACGCCGCCGCGGCGCTGAAGCAGCAGGGCGCGACCGCAGTGTCCGCCTATTGCACCCACGGCGTGCTGTCGGGCGCAGCGGCGGCCCGGGTCGCCAAGTCGGAGCTGACCGAGCTGGTCGTCACCGACACGATCTGGAGCGGCGAGGCCGACCCCAAGGATTCGAAGATCCGCCGTCTGACCATCGCGCCGCTGCTCGGCGGAAGCGATCAAGCGGATTTCCGACGAAGCGAGCGTGTCCAGCCTGTTCGACTGACGGAGCCGTCTGCACTTGCCGAGAATCGCGCGCCGCTTTCGCCGTATTGGCGCCGCCTTTCCAGATCGTTGGAAAACCAATGGCCCGGCCGGAAGGCATGCCGTGGCGATTGGATAACGTCGCGCCCGCGAGTGGCGACACAAAGGAGACGAAAATGCCCAAGCTCAAGACCAAGAGCGGCGTCAAGAAGCGCTTCAAGCTCACGGCGACGGGCAAGATCAAGCACGGGGTCGCCGGCAAGCGCCACCGCCTGATCAGCCACAACGCCAAGTACATTCGCCAGAACCGCGGCACAGAAATTCTCGCCGACGCCGATATGGCCCGCGTGAAGGCCTGGGCGCCCTACGGCCTCAAGTAAGGAGTAGAGCGACATGGCACGCGTCAAGCGGGGCGTAACGACCCGCGCAAAGCACAAGCGGATCCTGGAAAACGCGAAGGGCTATTACGGCCGTCGCAAGAACACGATCCGGATCGCCCGCCAGGCCGTCGAGAAGGCCGGGCAATACGCCTATCGCGACCGCAAGGTGAAGAAGCGGAGCTTCCGCGCCTTGTGGATCCAGCGCATCAACGCCGCGGTCCGCGCGGAAGGGCTGACCTATGGCCAGTTCATCCACGCGCTGAACCTCGCCGGCATCACGCTCGACCGCAAGGTGCTCGCCGACATCGCGATGCACGAGGCGCGAAGCGTTCAGCGCCATCATCGCGCAGGCGAAGGGCGCGCTGGAGAAGAAGGCGGCCTAAGCCTTCGCTTCAGCGAGAAGATCAGGGGCGTCGGGAGAAATCCGGGCGCCCTTTTCTTATGGCGCGACCGGCTCCCGCTCCAGAGCTGCGCGGTCCCATTCCGCGAGGTCGGCGGCGGCGTCGTAGGTCGATTGCAGGAACTCGCCGAGCATGCCGCCGGGGTCGGACGACGCGCGGACGTCGGCATAGGGCAGGACGAACTCGCCATAGTCCCCGTCGAAGCGGCCGCTGCAGACCGTGCGCGATCGGATAGCCGGTCCGGCTCGGGATAGGCATAGCTGTAGAAGAACGGTTCGGCCGGCGCGACGCCGCCCGCCCAGAAGCCCGCGCTTGAGACTTCTTGGCTGTAGGCTTCGCGTGTGATGCGGTCGGGCAAGCCGGGAACGCCGCCGGGATGCGCCGGCGCAGGCCGGCCCGAGAAGCGCGTGACGGCGAGGTCGAAGCTGCCCCACCAGAAATGAACCGGGCTCGCCTTGCCCGTAAAGCCGGCGCGGAACTGCGCGAACACGGGAACGATGGCGGCGAGCGCTTCGCGGAACCGGCTCGCGGAGTCGCGGTCATACTCGCGCGGCGCGTTCGATCCTCGGCGAATGGGACCGCATCCTCGATTTCGTTCGGGCGGCCGTTGAAGCTCGATGGAAGGCCGTGCCGATCCAGCATGTCGATCAGCCGATGATGGAGCGCGGCAATGCTGCCGGCGTTCAGCGGCACCTCCTCGCGGCGTCCGTCGCTGACCCACAGCACGATCGCATGCCGGCAAAGATCGAGCGTCGAGCGTGAACGTACGGCCGCCGCTGGCCGCGGTCGGCAAGGTCGACAGGCCGCGCGCGTTGGGCTGAAGCGCGACATGCCAGCCGTGATTCAGCCACGGCGCATGAGCGACACGGATCTTGCCGAGCATCTGCGCCGCCAGATGGAGGATCGCGAGCGTCTCGTGATCGCGCTGGACGTCGAGCTCGGGCCAATCGCTCATCCGCGCATCCTAGCACACGGCTTTGCATTTTGCGCCGCAGCGCGGCTAGAGGCCGGACATGGCGGCGAACCGCGGAAATCCTCGACGAAATCGCGAGCGCATCCGACCTTGGAGCGGTCGAGGCGCTGCGCGTTCCGGATGCTCGGCAAGCAGGGCGAGATCACCGCGAAGCTGAAGTCGCTCGGGGCGATGGACGCAGACACGCGGGCCGCCGAGGCGCCGAAGATCCATGCGCTGCGCGAGAGCGTCACGGCGGCGATCGCCGAGCGCAAGGCGGCGCTGGAAGCGGCGGAGCTCGATCGCAAGCTCGCGACCGAGACGATCGACCTGTCGCTGCCGGCGCCGGAGAGCGTCAGCGGCACGGTCCACCCGGTCAGCCAGGTGATGGACGAGCTTGCGGAGATTTTCGCCGACCTCGGCTTTGCGGTTGCCGAGGGTCCGGAGATCGAGACCCAATGGTATAATTTCAGCGCGCTCAACATGCCGGAGAACCATCCGGCGCGGGCGATGCAGGACACCTTCTACCTGGAGCCGCGTGACGGCGAGACCGAGGCCGCGAGTGCTGCGCACGCACACCTCGCCGGTGCAGATCCGGACGATGGAAGCGCAAGGCGCGCCGCTGCGGGTGATCGCGCCGGGGCGGGTCTACCGCTCCGACAGCGACGCGACCCACACGCCGATGTTCCACCAGGTCGAAGGCCTGGTGATCGACAAGGGCATCACGCATGGGCCACCTCAAGTGGACGCTGGAGACCTTCCTCAAGGCGTTCTTCGAGCGCGACGACATCGTGCTGCGCATGCGGCCGAGCTACTTCCCGTTCACCGAACCGTCGGCCGAGGTCGATGTCGGCTGGTCGATGGAGAAGGGCCGCCGCGTCGTCGGCGGGCACGACGGCTGGATGGAGGTGCTCGGCAGCGGCATGGTGCATCCGCGCGTAATCGCCAATTGCGGGCTCGACCCCGACGAGTGGCAGGGCTTCGCATTCGGCTGCGGGATCGATCGGCTGGCAATGCTGAAATACGGGATGAACGACCTGCGCGCCTTCTTCGACGGCGATATCCGCTGGCTGAAGCATTACGGGTTCCGGGCGCTCGATGTGCCGACCCTGTCGGGCGGAGTGGGCGCATGAAGTTCTCGCTGGAGTGGCTTAAGGCAGCACCTCGAAACAGACGCCTCCGGGCAGGAAATTGCCGACAAGCTGACGGCGATCGGCCTCGAGGTCGAGGCTGTGTACAACCCAGCCGAGGCACTGGCGCCGTTTCGAGTTGCGCGGGTCCTGACGGCCGGCAAGCACCCGCAGGCCGACAAGCTGCAGGTGCTCACCGTCGACGCCGGCGACGGCGAGGTGCAGGTCGTGTGCGGCGCGCCCAATGCGCGCGCGGGGATGGTCGGCGTGTTCGGCCCGCCGGGCGCCTATGTGCCGGGGATCGACGTGACCTTGAAGGTCGCGGCCATCCGCGGGGTCGAGAGCCGCGGCATGATGTGCTCGACGCGCGAGCTTCGAGCTTGGCGACGACCATAGCGGCATCATCGAGCTTCCCGCGGACGCGCCGGTCGGCACCGCCTACGCGGCTTATGCAGGGCTCGACGATCAGGTGTTCGACGTTGCGATTACGCCCAACCGGCAGGACTGCATGGGCGTTCGCGGGATCGCGCGCGATCTTGCTGCGGCCGGGATAGGCACGCTGAAGCCGCTTGCAGTGCCGCAGATCGAGGGCAGCTTTCCCTGTCCGGTACCGGTGCGGATCGAGGATCCGGAGGGCTGCCCGGCTTTCTACGGGCGAGCGATCCGGGGCCTTGGCAACGGCGCGGCGCCCGAGTGGATGCAGCGGCGGCTGAAGTCCGCCGGGCAGCGGCCGATCTCGGCGCTGGTCGACATCACGAACTACGTGATGCTGGACCTTGGCCGGCCCAGCCATGCCTACGATATCGCCAAGCTGAGCGGCGGATTGACGGCGCGAGCGGCGCGGGCGGGCGAGACCGTGCTGGCGCTGAACGGCAAGGACTATGCGCTGCAGCCGTTCATGACGGTGATCGCGGATGATTCTCGGCGTGCACGACATTGGCGGGATCATGGGCGGCGAGGATTCGGGGGTCAGCGAAAGCACCACCGACGTCATGCTCGAGGTCGCCTATTTCACCCCCGACCGGATCGCCCGCACCGGACAGGCGCTGGCGCTGACCAGCGACGCGCGGAGCCGCTTCGAGCGCGGGGTCGATCCGGCCTTCCTCGACGAGGGGCTGGCGATCCTGAGCGGCCTGATCCTCGACATCTGCGGCGGCGAGCCGTCGGCGGAGGTTCGCGCCGGCCAGCCCCCTGCAGAACGCCGCAGCATCGGCTTCGACTTTGGCCGGACGGCTGCGCTGGGAGCGATCGAGGTCGCGGAAGATCGCCAGCGTGCAATCCTCGACAGCCTGGGTTTCGAAGTCGAAGGCAACGCGGCGACGGTGCCGACCTGGCGGCGCGACGTCGACGGCGCCGCCGACCTCGTCGAGGAAATCGCGCGGATCGTCGGCTACGATCATATTCCCGCGACGCCGCTCGCGCGTGCCTCGGCAGTGGCGAGGCCGACGGCGACGCGGTCCCAGCTGATCGAACGGCAAGTCCGGCGCACGGCCGCCGCTCGCGGGCTCGACGAGGCGGTGACCTGGAGCTTCATTTCGGAGGCGGAGGCGGCTGTCTTTGGTGGCGGCGCCTGGCGGATTGCCAATCCGATCAGCGAAGACATGAAGGTCATGCGCCCCTCGCTGCTGCCCGGCCTCATGTCGGCGGCGCGGCGGAACATCGACCGCGGCGCGACGACGGTGCGGCTGTTCGAGATCGGCCGCCGCTATCTCGCCGAAGCCGAGCACCCGACGTTGGCCTTCGTCCTTGCCGGCGACCAGCGCGGCCGGGAGTGGCGCAGCGGCAAGGCACAGCCGTTCGATGCCTTCGACGCCAAGCGCGAGGTCCTCGCCTTGCTTGAGGCCGCCGGCGCTCCGGTCGGCAATCTTCAGGTGCTTCCCCGATGCCGGGCCCGACCTGGCACCCGGGCCGTTCGGCCCGGCTCGGCGCTCGGCCCCAAGACGATCCTGGCCAGCTTCGGCGAGCTGCATCCGCGGCCTGCAAGGACCTCAATGTGCCCGCGGGCACCGTCGCCGCCGAAATCTACCTCGATGCGGTCCCGGCGCAGCGCTCCACCAACCGGGCGCGCGGAGCCTTCGCGCCGCCGCCGCTGCAGCCGGTCAGCCGCGACTTCGCTTTCATCGTCCCCGAAGGCGTCTCCGCCGACGCCCTGCTGCGGGCGATCCGCGGCGCCGACAAGGCGGCGATCACGAGCGCAAGGCTGTTCGACCGCTTCGATGCGCCCGAAGGGCTTCGCTGGCGTTCGAAGTGACACTGCAGCCAGTCGAGAAGAGTTTCACCGAGGAGCAGATCGCGGAGGTCTCGCAGCGCATCGTCGCCGCCGCGGAGAAGCTAGGCGCCCGCCTGCGAGCCTAATTCGAGCGCGTTGATCGCGGCGTGGACGCGGCCTCGATCTCGTCCCGCGCAGGCCGGGCGGGATGGTCTCGCCGACGCCGAAGGTCACGTGCCGGGCCGCTTGACGAGCCCGCGGCCCCACAAGTGGCCGCTGTCCACCGCGACCGGGACGACCGGCAGGCCGACCGCTCGATACAGGGCTGTGAAGCCCGACTGGAGCGGCGGCGCTCGCCGACTGCAACCCGGGTTCCTTCGGGAAGATCAAGATCGGCCGGCCGGTCGCCGCCGCCGCCTTTCCCTCGCGACCAGATCGCGGAGCGCCTTCGCTCCTGCGGAGCGGTCGACCGGGATGACGCCATACCGCCGGGTCATCCAGCCGAAGAGCGGAATGTCGGCAAGCTCGCGCTTGATGACGATGATCGGCTGCCGGGTGAGGCGGGCCATCTCGATCGTCTCGAACATCGACTGGTGCTTGACCGCGACCAGATGCGGGCCCGGCGGGATCGCGCCCTCGACCGGCACACGGATGGCGAGGAGATGTCCGGCGAGCCAATGGAACATCGCCGCCCAGTCCATGACCACGCGGCGCGCCGGTTCGGCGCCGGCAAGGCTGGCCAGCATCCCGGCCAGGACCCACAGCAACGTCGCCGGATAGAAGATCGCCGCGAACAGCAGCGAACGGACAAGCGGCATCAGAGGTCGATCCACACCGCGACGCGCCGGAGCAGATATTTGTTGTACTCGCCGAACAGCGTCAGGAAGCTCGGGTTGGAGCGGACCCGTCGGTGATCAGCTGGTAGCGCGAGCCGAGCACCTTGCGGAACTCGTACCGTGCCCGGCGCATGTGCCAGTCGCTGGTGATCAGACGCAGCGAGCGGAAGTGATGCAGCGCCAGCCAGCGGTCCGCCTCCTCCGCGTTGGAGCGGGTGTCAACGGACTCGCTGCCGAGGTCGACGCAGCATTTGAGAAGCGCGCCGCTGCCCGGGAGGCGGCGCGCCATGTCGGCCTTGGTCACGAGCGGATCGGCGCCGGCGACGAGAAGACGCTTCGCCTTGCCGGCTCGCATGACGTCGACCGCATGTTCGATACGGCCGGTCCGCCGGTGAGGACGACCGCCGCGTCGGTCGGAGCCGCGTCGGCTGGAGCCGGCTTGCCCAGGGTCACCGCGAACAGGACGAAGCCGATCGCATACAGCAGAAGCAGGAAAGCGAGGGCGCGGGCGATCATACGGCCTGCCGCAATGCCGCGAGGACAGTGGTCCGGGCAACCCAGGTCGCAAGCGCTGTCAGCGCGAAGGGGAGCAGGGCCAGGATCAGCAGGTCGACGGGCGTGAGCGTCGCTCCGCCGGTGAGTTCACCCGCGAAGGATGCTCCGGCCGCGATCACCAGCAGCACTGCGCCGGCGAGCGAGGCGCCGCCAAGGCTGCCCGTCAGCGCATCGACGGCGATCCGGCGCTGGAACAGGCGGGTGACCTGGACGTCCGTGGCGCCGACGCCGTGCATGACCTCGATCGTGAAGCGGTGCGTGTCGAGGGCGCCGCGGGTGGCGAGGACGACCGCGGCCCCGGCAGCGCCGCCGAGCAGGAGCACCAGCGCCAGCGACAGCCACTGCAGCAGCCGCAGCGAGCGGAGCACCGGCCCGAGGCTGTCGCGGTGGGCGATGAGCTGGGCTCCGGGGGAAATCGAGCCGACCCGCGACTGCAGGTCCGCCGCGTTCAAGTTCGCGGGAGCGTCGAAAGTGACGAGGCCCGGCACCGGCAAATCCGCGGAAGCCGCGGCGGGGCCGAGCCAGCGCTCGAGCGTGCGGCGCATTTCTGACGCTGGCACGGTTTCCACCGACGAGGTACCGGGCGTCGGCGGACGGCGGCGACGACGCTTGCGATGCCCTGCCGATCGGGAACCTGGACCGAGTAGCGCGACGCCGTTCCCTGCGCGACCAGCGAGGCGGTATTGGCGAGGGCGAGACCGGCTGCTCCGACGATCAGCATCGTGAAACTCATGATCGCGATCAGCCACGGGGTCGCGCCGCGGAGGCCGCGGCCGCCGAGAAGCCTGCGCTCGAGACCGGAGGCGAATAGCCACCCAGCATCAGACCGTCCTCGCGCGGGGGCGGCGGGTTGCGAAGCGAGCCGGTCGGGTCGACCATCGTCCCGTTCTCAAGCCGCACCAGCTGGGCCCCGGGCGTGGCGCTGATCAGGCCGACGTCGTGGGTCGCGATGACGACGGTGGTCCCGAGGCGGTTGAGGGCGGTGAACAGTGCATGAGCCGGTTGCGCCATTTCGGCGTCGACGTTACCGGTCGGCTCGTCGGCGACCAGCAGTTCGGGCCGGTTGATGACGGCGCGGGCGATCGCCACCCGCTGCTGCTCGCCGCCGGACAGGGTCGCGGGACGGGCGCTGGCGCGGTCGGCGAGGCCGACCCACGCGAGCATTTCGCGCACCGGGCCTTCGACCTCGCTCTCGCTGGCGCCGGCAATGCGCAGCGGCAAGGCGACATTGTCGAATGCCGAAAGATGGCGGATCAGCCGGAAATCCTGGAAGACGACGCCGATGCGGCGGCGGTAGTCGGGCAGCGTATCGCGCGACGCATCCGTCATCTCCTCGCCGAACAGCCGAATCCGGCCGCGGGTCGGCCGCTGGGCGAGGTAGAGCAGCTTGAGGAGCGATGTCTTGCCCGCACCCGACGGACCGGTGAGGAAGTAGAAGCCGCTTTCGGTCAGCCGGAAATCGAGGTCGCACAGGACTTCGGCGCCCGTGCCGTAGCGCAGGCCGACGCTGTCGAATTCCGCGACCGAAGCCAGTTGACGTCCCTCCCGCTCTCGATACGGCCATGGCGAGGCCCCCGCCTTGCCAAGCTCCGCGCATTCCTGTTTACCCGCCGTTGACCGTCCCGGAAGAGGGCTTTTGCAAAATGATCCTCACGTGCCCGAGTTGCGGAACGCAATATGTGGTGAAGGACGGCGCGATTCCGCCACAGGGTCGCCAGGTCCGCTGCGCCGCATGCAAGCACAGCTGGCACCAGAATCCCGAGAACGCTGAGAACGGCGAAGAGACTGGCGGGGTCGGCGAGGACGAACAGGCCGTCTCGGCTGAGCCAGGGGTAGTATCCGAGCAGGAAGTCTCGTCTGACGACATCGGCGAACCGGAAGCCGTGGAGAAGGACGACCCGGACGACGAGGAGGAAAGCGTTGCCGAAGCGACGCTGATCGAACCGCGGAGCGGCCCCGAAGCCGAACAGCGCGCTTATGAGGAGGCCCTGATCGGCGGCGACACGGCCGGTGCGGATGAACAGCACGAAGCGGCGGTGCGGCCCCTTGATGTGGAGCGGCCGGTCGAAGCCGACGCCGCCGAACCGGCGATGGAGAGCGTCGAGGCAGAGGCGGAGCCTCGTGTGTCGGCGCTGATGGCCGATTCCGATGCGATTCCGGCGTCGGAAGCCCAGGCTGACGACGAGTTCAGTCCGTTCGCCGAGCGCGACTTCGTCGAGACCCGCCGCCGAAGCCCGATTGCGACGATTGCCGTGCTTGTCCTGGTGATCGCCGCGATCGCTGCCGCATTCTGGTTCCTGGCGCCCGCCGAGTGGAAGACGCGCGTCGGCATCGCCGACGTCGGCAAGACGCCCCTCGAGCTGATGATCACGCATCCGGACCGGCAGAAGCTGGCGAGCGGCCAGGAATCCCTGACAGTGACCGGACGCGTGATCAATCCGACGGGCAGCGCCCACGCCATTCCGCCGATCTACGCGCAGCTCAAGAACCGTGCCGGCCAGACCATCTACAGCTGGACGATCGACCCCGCCGGCGCCGAGCCTCGGCCCGCGCGCAAGCACGCCGTTCAACAGCACCCAGGTCGATGTCCCCGCCGGCGGCGACGACCTGACGATCACGCTCGGCGCGCCGAAAGCCTGATTATTCGAACTCGACGAGCCGCGCCGGCCGAATGCCGTGCGGCGTCGTGACCTGCGTCGTCCGCAGCCGCTGGCCGGGAATCCGGTTCGGATGGCCGAGCCACAGCGTCGCGCCGGAGAGGATCCGCACCGTCGCCCGAGCCTGCACGACGGGCGCAACCGGCCCATGCGCCCAGGATGGCAAGACGGTCGGAGTGACCAGCGCGGCTGCGAACAGCAAGAGCATTCGCAAGCGGTAACGCGCGACGGCGGCTATGGTAAAGACGCTCTTAAGCTTAGTCCCGCAGAGGGACAAAATCGGGTGCGAAGGAACGGCAAGCAGCGCCATTGCGCCCCCTGGGGGGCTTTGCTAGACGCGCCGCCTTGCCAGTGGCGGCCGCCTTATCGGGTGCGCTCGCTCATTTCATGACGTGCGGTCGTGGCGGAACTGGTAGACGCGCAGCGTTGAGGTCGCTGTGGCCGAAAGGCCGTGGAAGTTCGAGTCTTCTCGACCGCACCAACATCAGGACAACAAGCTCAAGGCTTGGGCGGGCTCTCCGCCTGGGCGAGGGTCGGGATGCTGGTCACGTGAACCGCACCGAGCCTGACGACCGCCTTGTCGGCCGTGACGACGGCGCGGATATTGAGGTCGGAAGCGATCTTGGCGGCAGCCGCCGAGTCCTTGGCAACCCGCACCGAATAGCTCCCGTAGGCGACCCGCTCGAACAGGAAGAAGCCGTCGAAGTCGCTTCGGGCGGTGCCGACGACCTTGCCGGCGGCGTCCACAAGCTCGAGATCCAGGCCTTCGTAGCCGAGGCCGCCACTCTTGACGACCGCGCCTTCGATGTCGCCGCCGCCGACCAGGCCGATCTCGACTTCGGCGGCAACGCCCGGACGCGGGACGACGACCTGGAGCGCTTTCTTGGGCACGAGCATCGGATCGTCCAGGCTGGTTTCGTCGATGCCGACGGCGACCGGCACGAACGAACTGAGCCCGGCAATGGTCACGGCGCCTCCCGCATTGGTGGCGCGATCGGCGAGCCGCGATCCGGTGGTGATGAGCGCGCCCTTTTCCACGGGCTCGGACGGCTCGCGAATGCCGTCGTCGTTGAGATCGCGATAGACCAGCGCATGGACGATTCCGGCCTGGGCGAGCGGCTGCCGCGACATGGCGAAGCCGTGCGACGGGTCGAGCGAGAAGTTGAGGTTGATCCCGAACGCCACCGAGCCGTCGGTCGCGGCCTCTGCGGTAAAGGCCACGCCCATGTTCCGGAAGCGCCGCACATGGGTGAGGCCGACGCGGGCGCGATGACCCTGCGCATCGTAGGCGAGGGTGCCTTCCCAATCGACGTTTTCGGACGCCGACCAATAGGCCGAGAGGTCGGCCTCGCGGAGCTGGGCGTGCGGCGCGATGTCGAAGTTGGTCTCGCCGCGGACGCGCACGGCGCCGATATGGCCGCTGCCGATGAAATCCAGGTTGAGCTGACCGGGCGGGGACGGGCCATGGTCGAGATACTGGCGGTTGTAGGTGATCGCGGTTGCAAGATTGAAGCGGTTGATGTTCGCCGACAGCCGGGCGGCGGCCGCCAGCTGGCTGCTGCCGTCGCGAAGGTCGGTCCAGTGCACATCGGCGTGCGCGGGAAGCACCATTCGGCCGATCCGGACCGGCGCGTCGAGCGACAGCGACTGGTCACGGATGCTGACCGGGCGACCGCCCTGCAAATGAAAATCGTTCGCGATAAGCGTCTGTGCGCTAACATTGACGGGGCCGAACTTGCCCAGCATCTGGGCGCGCGCCGCCGATCCGCCGCCATTCTCGCGGGCGCCGGAGACTTCGACCATCGCCGGACCGAACGACCGCCGCACCGATCCTTCGACCACGGTCACGTGCTCGTCGTCGATCAGCATCATGCGCGCGAGCGCACCGACGGACGTCCTGTCGTCGATGCCATGTTCGAGCGAAACCGCTGCCTCGGCCTTCGGCGCAAGGGCGGCATCGGGCGGCTTCTGGATCGCCACGAGATCGCGGCCCGGCTGGTTGAAGCCGGCCCAGTACCAGGTCTTGCCTTTGGGGACATTGTCCTCGCCGACGTTGATCATTTCCTCGCGCGTCTTGACCTGCCCTTGCGGCCCGTAAAGCATGATGCTGATGCGGTTGACGCCGTAGAGAAGCTGAACGTCGTCAAAGACATAGCGCTGGCTACCGTCCGACTTGGCAAAGCCGAGGAGCTCACCGTTGCGATAGATCTCGGCCTCCCAGCCGGTCGGCAGGTCGCCTTCGAAGCGGGTCCGGTCGAACGCCGCCTGAGCAGTCAGCGGCCGGTTTGTGACCACGGCCCCGCGTCCCGCGCGCCGGCGAGCCGGTCAGCGGACTGTCGAACCCGTCGACGTCGCCCACACCGAAATGTGTTGCATGAAGGGGCCCGAGCAGGCCGGCGTCAGGGTCGGACCGGTAAGCGCGCACCCGGATGTTGCTGGGCACGCCCTTGTCATTGGTCGTCATCTCGGCGTCGTAGGAGAGACGCGCGATCTCGCCCGCGGCATAAACCGAAGCCTCGCGGTCGACGCGGACGCCGTCGCTGGCGCGATAGGTCATGCCGGCGCTGACCACGAAATCCAGCGCCGGTGCACGCCACATCCGGTAGGGAAGCCGGACCTGCGGCAACCCGGCAAGGTCGAATGTCGCGGGCTTGATGTTCTTTGCGCGCTGCTGACGCTCCATCGCGAGCTCGACCGGCAGCTTGGCATCGGATTCGAGGAGCAGCACCGACCCGGCGGTCATCGGCTTGACGCCGATACCGAACCAGCGGGCGAGCGCACTGGTCTGGACGCACCAGCCGTCGGGCGTTTCGCGGATGGTTCCGGGCGCGATCGCCTCGCGGGTGCCGGCGTGGGTCGCCGTCATCGCCGCATAGTCTATGTCGATCCGGTTGCTTTCCTTGAACGCCCAGCCGCTCGCCGTCTTCGCGGCGAGGTCCACCTTCATGGGGACGTCGAGGACGGTCAGAAAGTCGCCTAAGACGACACAGGTGCCTTCCGGCGCGTTGTAGGCGCGGACGCCGTCGCCGAGCTTGAGCTGGCGGATGTCGACATCGAGCAGGAATTGTTCGTCAGGGTCGGCAACCCACGCCTTGGCGGGAACCGGCGGTACCGTGGACGCGGAAACGGCGCCAGCGCAGAGCGCCAGCGACATCACCGCCTTGCGCAGCCAGTTCAGGCCGCCCGCACTGCATGGAGCCCCCGCCCTCGCGCTCTCCCTAGCGAAGCACCGCGTCGGTCTGCGCAATCACGTGCGAGCCGTCGTCGAACATCTCGACATACTGGACCGTCACCGGACCGTGCGGGTCGCCCTGGAAGGCCGGGTCGAGCGGGATCGACAGGTGGCGGAGGCCGATCTCGGTATAGACCGCGACTGCCTTCTGGATCGCGATCGGATTTTTGACCCCGGCCTTGAGGACCCGGACCTCGCCGAAGGTCGACCGCTTGCCTGAGCGGCTGAGGTCGAGGTCGACTGCAGATTTGCCCCCGGCATTATCGAGCTTGACGTTGGCGATCCCCGCGGTCGCGTCGAGATTGCCGAAGCGGACGATGACCGGGATGGTCACGCCGTAAACGGGGATCAGCTGGAAGTGCAGGCCCTTGGGGGCATCGTCGGCGCTTGCCGACGCCGCGACGACCGGATTGGCCGGCGGAATGGCGCGAAACAGCATGTGGACGCGGTATTCGCCGTCGGGCAGCCCCTGCGGCGCGCGTGCGGCGATCCGGATCGACTGCGGCTGGTGCGGGACCAGGGTAACGCGGCGCGGCGCGTAGACGATCATGTCCTCGGCGATCTTGTCCCGCGCCGTCGGCTCGGCGACGTCGGCGAGGCCGCCGTCTTCGGTCATGCGCCGGAATTCGATCGACACGCGGTAGGTCGCCGGCTCCTCGCCGATGTTGTTGAGGATGACCTCGGCCCCCTTGCGGCCGTCGAGCACGATGCGGGTCGGAGCGACGAGGAGATCGCCCACCCCGGCCTGGGCCGGCGTCGACAGCGCGAGCAGAGGCGCCGCGAGCGGCAACGGCGATGAGCGAGGAAAGCGAACGATGCATGATGACGCGCCTCATTTGGTCCATTGTGGATCGAGGCACCGTCTTTGGTCCGGAATGGTTTATTTTCGGTCAACCATGACCGTGAAATGCGCTCCGGCGGACCGTGCGCCGCTCAATAGTCGACGGTGACGTCGAACGTGCCGGTATAGACGCCGGACGGCGTGCTGGAGCTCACCGAAATGGACCCGCCGAGGCTGAATGTGATGCCCGGCTTGCCGGAGTTGGTCAGCGTGACCGAGCCGGGGCTGTCCACGGTCAGCGTCAGCGTCTTGGTCGGGTCGCTCTGGTTGACCAGAGTGACGTTCGGAGCGTGGATCAGGATCGACCTGCTTGTTGGTGCCGACGACGGTGTACTGGGCGACCGAGGTCGTCCCGGTGCAGGTTACGTTGGCATTGCTGCAGCTGAAGACGCCGGTCTGGCTGATCCCGACCGTCGCTCCGCTCCACGTGCCGGGACCCAGCGTGATGGTGCCGAGGTCGAGATCCTGCACCCAGGTCAGCTCGACCGGCCGGACCACCTGGGCGGAAACGGTCGCCACCGGCGCGGCCCACGCGGGTGCGGCCGCGGCAAAGGCCGCGAGCGCTGCTCCGATCGTTCGCAAGCCCTTTCGGGCGACAGGCCGCACGTCGTCTCTCCCGGAAGGGGATAGGTCTGGAGCCTGCGAATTAGCGCCGAAATGGTTTAGGTTTGGTCAACCATGGCTTTTGAATCGCGCGGTGCCGCACACGGCGGACATCAAAAAAGGGGCCGCCGTCGCCGGCAGCCCCTTCCCTTGCGCAGACCCGGCCGGAGCCAGGACGCCCCACTCACATCAATAGTTGACGGTCACCGCGAAGGTTCCCGTGTAGACGCCGTCGGGCGTCGTGTCGTCGAGGCTGAGGCTGCCGCCGATCCCGAGCGACGTGGATCCCGAGTTGCCGAGGTTGACGGTAGCCGGCGCATCGAGGTCAGCACCAGCGTCTTCGCGGTCGGCCGCATTGGTCAGCGTGACGTGGCGCCGAGTTGACGGTGACCACCTGATTGTTGGTGCCGGTCACCGTGTACTTGGCGCTCTTCGCCGGACCCGAGCAGGTCACGTTGGCGTCGGTGCAGGTGAACGTCCCGGTCTGATCGATGCCGACCGCGGCGCCCGTGAACGGACCTGCGCCCGACAGCACGATGGTGCCGAGATCGAGGTCGCTGACCCAGGTCATCGTCAGCGGCTTGACGATCGTCGCGGTCGCTTTCGCCTGCTTGTCCGGCGAAACGGGAGTCGGGCCGGTCACGGCCAGCGCCGGCGTTGCCGCCGCGGCAAGGAATGCAACGGTCGCCGCCAGCGACGTCGTGCGAATGAAGTTGGTCATCTGGTCTAATCCCCACAGTTTGGAACGTTTGGCGGCTGGCCGTTATCCCGGTCACCCGTGGCGATCGCATTAACCTTGACCGCTTACGGCTTCCCTCAAAGGGATGGTTAAAGCTGGATTAGGATTGCCTCCGTTCCGGAGCAGTCTTTCAGAGATACTCGGCAGTGATGGGAAGATCGCCGCGATATTGTCCTTCGGCATCGCCGGTGACCCGCAGCCGGCCGCCGAATCGGAAGGTCAGGCTGCCGGTCGAATCGAGCCGCGGGGCCGACGGAAGATCGCTGACGACATCGTCGAAGCTGATTTCGCCGCCGTCCACCGAGTGAAGGACGATCCGGCTCGGCAGCTCGACGCGGATCATCCGGTCGGGCTGGCCGTGAAGAACGACAGTTCCGACCATTGCGCGCGGGCTGATGCCGGCAACGGCGCCCGCGTTCTGGGTCGAGCCGTCCGGGCGGATGAGCGCGCTTCCGGCGCCGCCCCCATCGACGACGAGCTGGTCGAAGTTGAGGCTGGTCTGGACGTCGAGTGCGATCTTGTCGGTGGCTTCGGGATCGGTGCGGCTGGTGGTCGGGGTCGAGCACAAGCGGCATTGCGCCGGCGCACGGGTGCCGACGGCAGCGCACGCAAGCGCAGCCACGATGGCAAGGATTCCTGGCCGGCCCATGCAGCCGATCTATTGGGGAGGAGCTAAAACAGGGTTAATGCCCGGCTAACGTCAGGCGGAGCAAAGGACGGGCATGGACAAGGTCGAACGCAGCGACGCCGAATGGCGCGCCACTCTCACGCCCGAACAATATCGAATTCTTCGCCAGGCCGGCACGGAAGCGCCGGGAAGCGGAGCGCTGCTCCACGTCAAGGACAAGGGCGAATTCCGCTGCGCTGCCTGCGGCGAGCCCTTGTTCTCGAGCGACAGCAAATATGAAAGCCACTGCGGCTGGCCGAGCTTCACTGCGCCGAAGTCCGGCGAGGCGGTCAGCGAACATTCCGATTCGAGCCATGGCATGGTCCGCACCGAAGTCCGCTGCGCGCGCTGCGAGGGGCACCTCGGCCACGTTTTTCCGGACGGTCCGGGCCCCGCGGGCCTGCGCTATTGCATCAACTCGGGCGCATTGGCGTTCGACAAGAGCAAGGACGACTAGATCAGCGCTATTGTCCAGTCGCCGCGGACTTTCTATCCCGCATAGCCAATGGCCCGTACGCCCTCCGCCGCCGGACGATCCGGGCGCTCCACCATCGTGACGATTTTCAAGTGGCTCGCCTATGCGGCGCTGGTCGGGCTGCTTGCTTTGATCGTCGCCGTCGCCGTCGCGACATCCTATCTGCCGAGCTATTCCGAGCTGACCAAACGCTCCGACCTCGGCCAGATGATCCGCGTCCGCGCCGCCAATGGCCAAGTGCTGGTCTCGATGGGCCCAAGCTTCGGCCAGTGGCTGTCCTACGACCAAATCCCCGCAGAAATGCGGGCGGCGATGATCTCCACCGAGGACCGCCGCTTCCGCAGCCACATCGGCGTCGACCCGATCGGAATCGGCCGCGCGCTGGTTTCCGCGGTCGCCAAGAATCACCGGGTCAGCGCCACCTCGACGATCACGCAGCAGCTCGCCCGCAACATCTTTCTGACCAACAACCGGAGCTTCGCCCGCAAGTTCAAGGAAGCCATCCTGGCGCTCGCTCTGGAGCGCAAGTTCAGCAAGGACCAGATCCTCGAGCTCTACCTGAACCGCGTCTATTTCGGCGGCGGCGCCTACGGCATCGACGCGGCATCGCGGCGCTTCTTCGGTCACGGCGCCGATCACCTCAGCCTCGGCGAGGCGGCGATCATCGCCGGTCTCGTCAAGGCGCCGTCCAATTATTCGCCGACCGCCGACGTCGAGGCGGCGCGCGACCGCTCGAGCGTCGTGTTGCAGACGATGGCGAAGAACGGCTTCATCAGCGAAGCGGCGGCCCAGGCCGTCGATCCGGCGCAAATCCGGATCCAGCCGACGACCAAGCAGAACAGCGTCCGCTACTTCACCGACTGGGCCTTGCCGCAGCTCGACACGCTGATCGACCAGACGCAGGACCCGATCGACGTCTGGACCACGCTCGATCCCGGAATGCAGGCAGCCGCCGACAAAGCCATTTCCGCAAACGCGCCCAAGGGCGCGCAGGGTGCGCTGGTCTCGATCGACCGCGACGGCGCGGTCCGGGCCATGGTCGGCGGCCGCGACTACATCAACTCGATCTACAATCGCGCGACCCAGGCGACACGCCAACCGGGGTCCTCGTTCAAGCTGTTCGTGTACCTGAGCGCCCTTGAAGCGGGCATGAAGCCGACCGACACCATCGTCGACGAGCCGGTGACCATCGACGGCTGGAGCCCGCGCAACGATACCCGGACGAACCTCGGCCCCGTGTCCCTGCGCGAAGCCTTCTCGCGCTCGATCAATACGGTCAGCGCCAAGATCGGCCAGCAGGTCGGCTTCGGCACCATCGCCGACATGGCGCGCAGGTTTGGTATCACAACTCCGATTTCGACCTACCCCTCGATGGTGCTCGGAACCAGCGAAGTGCGGCTGATCGATATGACCCGCGCCTTCGCCGCCATTTCCAACAAGGGTGTCGCGGTAACACCTTACGGCATCCGCAAGGTCGTCACCGCGGATGGGCGACTGCTGTACCAGCACGAATCTCCCGACAATCGCGTGCTCGTCGCGCCCTGGGTCGCCGCCGAGATGACCGACTTGCTGCAGTCCGCGGTACTGAGCGGCACCGGCCGCGCGGCCCAGCTCGGGCGTCCCGTCGCCGGCAAGACCGGCACGACGACGCTCAACAAGGACGGCTGGTTCATCGGCTTTTCGAGCGGGTTGACGACGGGCGTCTGGATGGGCCGTGACGACGCCAAGCCGGTCGGCGGCCTCTATGGCGGAACCGCGCCGGCCCGCGCCTTCCACGATTTCATGACCGTGGCCGTCGCCAATCGTCCGCCTGAGCCGTTCGAGACCCAGGTGCCGACGCCCGACTGGCAGCTGACGCCAGAGGAGGAGCTGTTCGGGGACGAGGCGATCGACCAGAATAGCGCCGAGCAGCCGATGGTCGACGAGAACGGCAACCCGATTCCGATGCAGCCGCCTGCGGATTCGGCGGCGCCCCCAAGCATGGTGCGCCCGGACGGCACCGGAGAACCCTCGCAGCAGGACCTCGATCAGGCGTTCCCGCCGGCGGCGCCGCAGGGCCAGCCCGTCACTCGCCAGCCGTATCCGCCTCAACCCTATCCGCGTCAGCAGCGGCCACCCTATCCTGGCCAGCAGCAGCAGCCGCCGCCCTACGGCTCAGCGCCGCCGCCCGAACAACCGCAGCCGAGGCCCTACTCGACGTAGCTCCGACTTGGCCTGCGCGATGCCTGTCCCGAACAGCGTCGCTTCGAGACGCTTGAATGCCGGGCTGTGATCGAGGTGAACGAGATGCGCGACCTCGTGCGCGGCAACGTATCGGCGCACGGCAACTGGCGCGAGGATCAGACGCCAGCTCAGGCGGATGCGACGGTCTGACGAGCAGCTTCCCCAACGAGACGCCGCGTCGCCGACGCTGACGGCGCTCGGCCGAACGCCGGCCCGCGAGGCGTAATCGGCGACGTCGGCGGCCATGATCTCAAGCGCGAGCGTCTTCAAATAGGTCCCGATGCGCCGCTCGAAGCCGGACTCCGGCCCTCCGCAACGCAGCTCGGAACCGTGCCGCTGCGGCGTGCGCGGTGCCTCGGCGGACCACACCAGCCGCACGTCCTCGCCACATAGCGGGACGATCGCTCCAGAAACGAACGGCTGGGGCTGCTCCGCCCGCTGCAGCTGGGCATCGATCCAGCCGCGCTGATCGAGCGCCCAGGCGACGGCGCGGCGGCGGCTCATGGCGGCCGGGCAGGTGAGCTTCAGGACTCCGCGTGCCTCGTCGTAGCGCAGCCGCATCCGGCGAGCGGTTCGCAATGGTAGGATTTCGAGCGGCACGGGCAAGTCGCCGGGCGCATCGCCGCGCGGGACGAGGAGGTCAGAGCGGCCGATCGACGACATGCCATTCCAGTTCGCCGGCATCCTCTTCACTGACCGTCCAGCCGCGCGTCGATTGGCCGGCTTCGTGGACGGTCTCGCGGTCGCCGGAGATCAGATAATGCCACTCCGGCAGCGGCTCACCGGCGGCGCGAAGGCGGTAGGCGCAGGTCTCGGGCAGCCAGTCGAGATTGTCGACAGCCTTGCGGTCGAGCTTCACGCAATCGGCGACCTGCTTCATGCGATGCTTGTAGTCGAGGCAGCGCCCGTTGCGGCGGTCGAGCAGCTTGCAGGCGACGTTGGTCGCATAGAGCAGGCCGGTGTCCTCGTCCTCGATCTTGTGGACGCAGCAGCGGCCGCAGCCGTCGCACAGCGCTTCCCACTCGCCGCGATCCAGCGCCGAGAGCGGCTTTTCCCAGAAGCGCGGAGCGGCGGCGTTCATGACAAAGGCATCCTTGCTCTGCTATCCGGCGGCAATCAAGCGGGTAGCCTGGGGCTAAGTCCATGAACTCTTTGAAATTCGCCCTTGCGGCAGTTTGTCTGTCAGCCGTTTCTGCTCCCCTCCTCGCACAAGCGACTGGCGTCGAAGGCCTGCAGTTCGTCGATGCCGTCCGCAGCGGCGACGGCGACAAGGCGATGCAATTGATGCAGTCCTCGGGACCACGGATCGTCGATGCGCGCGATTCGAAGGGCGACACCGCGCTGATCGTAGCGATCAGCAACACCGACGATCGCTTCACGCCGTTCCTTCTGAACAAGGGCGCGGACCCGAACCTGACCGGCCACGACGGCGACACGCCACTGATCGGCTGCGGCCCGTGTCGGCTACACCGACGCTGTCGAATGGCTGCTCGGCCTCGGCGCCAAGGTCGATCTCGCCAACCGGCGTGGCGAGACGCCGCTGATCATCGCCGTCCAGCGCCGCGAACCGCGGATTGTGAAGCTGCTCCTCGATGCCGGCGCGAACCCGGACAAGACCGATTCCGTCGCCGGATTCTCGGCGCGCGATTACGCGACGCGCGATACGCGCTCCCGCGAAATCCAGCAGATGATCCAGGACAAGAAGCCGAAGGCGCGCTAGCGGCCCTCGCCCAGCGTCGGGTCGATCTGCGCGGCAAGCCGGCGCGCTGCCCGGCGGGCGAAGTGCAGGACCTCGGCCTTGCGGCGGGCCGGCGCCAGCGGCCGGTGTGCCGCGTCGCGGGCAATCGCCGCGTCATAGCGGTCGGCCACGATCAGCCCCGCCTCTCCCGGCAAATAGCGCTCCTCGCTGAGGATGCCGGCAAGCGCCGGCGGCACCGCCCAGTAGAAGCGGTCGCAATAATCGAGATAGTCGCGCCACTTGCCGTCACCGATCAGGTCGGACCTGGCGACCTTTATCTCGACAATGGTCAGGCCGCCCTTTGCGTCGATCGCCATGATGTCGGCCCGCCGGCCGTTGGGGAGCGGCATCTCGCAGATCGCGAACAGATCGTGCCGGCACAACAGGCGGGTGACGCCGCGCGCGACTTCCGCAGCGATCGGCGGCGCATCGTTGAAGCAGGATGAATCGAATTGGGTGGCCACGCGCTCACGCTAGAACATTGCAGGAACGCAGCCAATCCCGCTGTGCGCCGAACGCGAGTGAGCGGGACCGCGTCCGCAGTCCCGCTCGCCCTCCCGCGTCCGCTTAACGATAGAAGATGTGGTTGCCGATCGCGGCAACGCGCTTCAGGTGCCAGGACGGCGACACGTAGCGCGCGTGGAAGAACAAGGCATCGCCGACCGACGAGCTCTTCAGACCCTCGTCGACGATCTTGGCGATCGCGACCGCCGTCTGCCATTGCCGGCTGGAGTGCGACACGGACGGCAGCGAGTGGCCGTGGACGAAGGAGAACTGCCCGCGCTGGAACAGCACGCCGCAATAGGACGGCGGGAAGCGGCCGCCGGATTCGGCGCGATTGGCGATCACCTTGACCGACGGCAAGCTGGCCGGCCAAGGGCTCGCTCTTCGATTCGAAATAGACGCCCGGTCGCGAGGCATTCGAGCTCGTGACTGCCGGCGTCCGATGCACGAAGCTGAGCGACCATTTCGGTAAGATCGCCCGACGGCGCAACTGCCGGCGTAGCTGCCACAGTCGGCGTGGCTTCCGGTTCAGGAGTTCGCGGCCTGGGAATCGGCGCCGGAAAGCTGCGGCTTGCCATCGATGTCGAGAACGTCGGGAACGGGCACCTGCGGCATGATCGCCTGAGTTGCCGGGGCCGACGGGCTATTTGTCTCGCCGGCAAGCGCCGGACTTACCGAACTCGCGCAGAGAGCAAGACAAAGAATGACCGACGATCGAAGTGAAATGAACATGAAATCCGCAAAACATGCGGTGAATCACAATAATGGAGAGTAATGATCACTGGGCGGATGCTTCCGCCGATTCCCCTTGGTGATTCCCCGTCTCGCGTGGCACCCCGCCGGTTCTTTCCGGTCGGAAGGTGCCCCCCGCTCTTGTTGTGCGCAGGGTTTCCGACCGATGCCGGGCACGGGTCAACCCGGAGCGGTCGTTTCAGCGATGAACCGTTCGGGTGCCGCGATATCCAGTTCGATCGCCCACGAATCCGGGTCGAAGCGAGCGCGCCGCGCGAGGAAATCCGCCATTTCCGCGGAACCCGCCGATTCGGTCGGACCGCACGGCCGCCAGGTATAGCGCCCATCGAGGTCGAGGATCCGCTCCAGGCAGGCGACATGAGCGGCCGCGACTGGTACATCACAAGCAGGAGTGCGCCGCGTTCGGGATCGCCCTTGCGAAGGACGTGCGCCGAAGTCGCCTTGCGCCTGGATGCGCCGGATGAGCCCTGCCGCCTCGATCTCGGCCGCTAGCCGATCGCCGCTCATTCCTCAGGCGGCGTCGCGCTCATCCGCCCCCATCAGCACCGCCGCAAGCGCGTCGCGGCTGCGCGCGCCGCGCATCTTCTCGAGGGTCGGGCATTCGCGCGTGACCCGGCTGATTGCAGCGAGCGCCTTCAGATGCTCGGCGCCGGCGTTGGCAGGAGACAGGAGCAGGAAAACGAGGTCGACCGGGCGGCCGTCGATCGCCTTGTAGTCGATCGGCTCGGCGAGTTCGCGCGAACAGTCCGTAGATCCGGCCGAGGCTCTCGATCTTTCCGTGCGGAATGGCGACTCCCTGGCCAAATCCGGTCGAGCCGAGCTGCTCGCGCTCGGCTGACGCTGGCCAGGACTTGCGGCCGGATCGACGCTCGAGGCGCTGCGCCGGCCTGTTCGAGAGTTGCTGGAGCAGCGAGCTCTTGTTGCCGGCCGACAGTTGGTCGTGATCGCATCGAAATCGAGGAAGTCCGACAACTGCATTCGAAGGCACTTTGACTTGGCGACCTCCTCGAGCATGGACCGCGAACGACTGTATTGTGGACGTTCAGTCGGACTGCGGTTCAACCCAGCCGATGTTCCCGTCCTCGCGGCGGTAGATCATGTTGAAGTCGCCGGTCGCGGAGTTGCGGAACATGAGCGCGCTGGTGTTGCGCAGGTCCATCAGCATGACGGCATCCGAAACGCTCGAATCGGGGATGTCGACCCGAGTCTCCGCGATGATCGTCGGCGCGGGCGCTTCCTGCCCTTCCGTCGCCGCGGCGCTCGAGAAAACCGTGTATCCGGCATTCTCCACATAGGCGCGTGCCTCGTCGACGCCGTTATGGTCCTTCAGGCGCTTGGTTGTAGCGCCGCAGCTGCTTTTCGATGCGGTCGGCGGCGCCGTTGAACGCCATCTGCGACTCGCGGCCATTGTGGGTCGCCTTCAGGACGATACCACGGCCGACCGGCGCCAGGATGTCGCAGGTGAAATCGTTGTTCGGTCCTCGGCCGAAGGTGACGTTGGCCCCAATCCCGCGCGAGAAATATTTCTCGCTGATTTCAGCCATGCGCGTCGCTGCATGCTCGCGCAGCGATTCGCCTGTGTCCACCTGGTGACCCGAATCCGAACGTTCACTCTTGCATGCTCCCGTGCCTGGGCGGGCGCTTAGGACCGCCTCCGAAGCCCCGTCAACCGAGGTTCAAGCGAAACGCGACCAGAGCGGGTTGACGAGCTTCTCAATAAACGCGCGGTGGCGATTGAGTTCCTCGACGAGAGGGGCGTGAGGCCGCGGCTCGCGGCGTTCACGAACGCGAACGGCGAGGCCGTCGCGGTGGACGCGTCGAGCGGCTCGGTATCGGCGACGAGGCCGAGACCGATCTGGCGGCCGCCGGTCAGTTCGACATAGACCTGAGCAAGCAGCTGGGCGTCGAGGAGCGCGCCGTGCTTGACGCGGTGGCTGCGGTCGATCCCGAAGCGCATGCACAAGGCATCGAGGCTGTGCTTGGCGCCCGGATGCCGCGAACGGGCGATGGTCAGCGTATCGACCATGCGGCTCGTGCAGACGCTCGGCTTCGCCCGCAGCGGCTCGAGCTCGTGGTTGAGAAAGCCGAAATCGAAGCCGGCATTGTGCGCGACCAGCGGCGAATCCTCGATGAACTCGAGCAGCTTTTCGGCAAGATCGGGAAAGCAGCGGCTTGTCGGAGAGGAAGATCGTGCTCGACAGGCCATGCACGGCCTCGGCTTCCGCCGGCATCGGCCGTTCGGGATTGAAGTAAGCGTGGAAGTGCCGCCCGGTCTCGATGCGGTTGACGATCTCGATGCAGCCGATCTCGACCATGCGGTCGCCCGCAGCCGGGCTGAGGCCGGTGGTCTCGGTGTCGAAGACGATCTCGCGCATCGCCGGGTTATCCCGCCTGGGCCAGTCCGAGACAAGCGAGAACCTCCGCCACCTGGCCTTCTGTTGTGGATAGATCGCCGCCGGTGTCGATGACGAAATCGGCTCGCGCGCGCTTCTCCGCGTCGGGCATCTGGCGAGCGAGGATGGCATCGAGCCTGGCGGCCGTCATGCCCGGTCGTGCCAAGACTCGCGCGCGCTGCACATCGGCCGGCGCCGACGACCACGATCAGCTTGTCGAACGCCTCCTCGCCTGCAGTCTCGAACAGCAAGGGAATGTCGAACAGCAGCGCCGGCGCCTCGCGATTGTCGAGAACGAACCGCGTTCGCGCGGCGTGCACGGCCGGATGGACGATCGCCTCGAGCGCCGCGAGTGCCTGCGGCCGCCCGAGCACATGCGCGGCAAGCGCTTCGCGATCGAGCTTGCCGGCCACGACCGTCTCTGGGAAGCGCTCGCCAATCGCTGCGATCAGCTCCGGATCCTCGGACTGCAAGCGGCGAACTTCCGCAGTCCGCATCGAACACGGGAATGCCCGCCCGCTCGAACATTCGGGCGACCGTCGACTTGCCCATGCCGATGGAGCCGGTGAGCGCCAGCATCATCATGACGGCAACAGCGAGCGGTCGCGAAGAGCGCCGAGCAGCGGCAATAGCGGCATTCCGAGAATGGTGAAGTGATCGCCGGCGATCGACGAGAAAAGCTGCACGCCGCGACCCTCCATCCGGAACACACCGACACAATAGCCGACCTCCGGCCATTCGGCGTCGAGATAGCCGGCAATGAACTTCTCGCTCAGCGGCCGCACCTGCAAGTCGGCCGTTTCGACGCGCCGCCAATCGACCGCACCGCCTTTCGCAAGAGCAACGGCGCTGGTCAGCCGCATCGACTTGCCGGAGAAAAGGCGCAGATGCTCTGCGGCCTGCTCACGATCGAGCGGCTTGTCGAACAGCCGATCGCCGACGCTGACGACGCTGTCGCTTCCGATCACCCAATCTTGCGGGTGCGTTTCGCTGACGGCCAGCGCCTTCGCTCCGGCAAGCTCGTCCGCTATATCCGCGGCAGTGGTGAGCCTGCGCTTCACGATCGCTTCGTCGACGTCCGGCCGCACCACGCGATGATCGACGCCTGCAGCGGTCAGCAACTCCCGGCGGATCTGGCTTCCGGAGGCGAGGATCAGGCCCAATTGAACAACCTTGTGGAAAAAGGGTCGTGCAGACCTAGCGCGGACTTGGGGGCATGCTCAACGGAGACAATCCGGGCCACGCCGCCGATCCTTGTTCAACACTTTATCCCCGGGGATGAATCTCGTCCCCAGCCTGTGAATCACGGGAGCAACCGGAGGCGACTCGCGGCTCCTTCGATAAAGGCGCGCCGGCCCGCTTGTTGGCAAATGCGGGAGCGCTGCCTAAACCCCGCTGTCCCCCGCCCAATCACATCATCAATCTTCTTCTAAATTATATATAAGAAAGAGAAGTAGAGTGGCCTCGATGCCTGACGACCGCTCGCCTGACTCTGCCGACAAGCCATTGCTTGCCGTGCTCCGCGGTGAGCGCCGTCAGCCCGTGCCAATGTGGCTGATGCGGCAGGCGGGGCGCTACCTCCCGGAATATCGGCAGCTGCGTCAGGACAAGGGCAGCTTCCTCGATCTCGTCTATGACAGCGATGCCGCGGCCGAGGTGACGTTGCAGCCGCTTAGGCGGTTCCCGGCGTTCGACGCGGCGATCCTGTTTTCCGATATCCTGATCGTGCCCTTCGCCTTGGGCCAGAACCTCAGCTTCGTCGCCGGCGAAGGGCCGCGCCTGACGCCGCCGCTTGCCGCTGCGAAGCTTGATAATCTGACTGCGGTCCCGGCGCGGCTGGAGCCGATCTACGCCACTGTCGCCAAGGTGAAGGCTGCGCTCGATCCGTCGAAGACCCTGATCGGCTTTGCCGGGGCGCCGTGGACGGTCGCGACATACATGGTTGCGGGGCAAGGGAGCCGTGAGCAGGCCGAAGCCCGACGGCTGGCGTACGGCGACCGCGCGGCGTTTGCGGCGATAATCGAACGAATCGAAGCCCTGACATTCGAGTATCTCTGCGGCCAGGTCGAGGCGGGCGCCGATGCTGTGCAACTGTTCGACAGCTGGGCCGGAAGCCTTGCTCCCGCGGAGTTCGAGCGCTGGGTGATTGCCCCCACTGCGAGGCTGGTCGAGAAGCTGCGCTCGCGCTTTGCGGATCTGCCCATCATCGGCTTTCCCAAAGGGGCAGGCGGCAAGATCGCCGCCTATGCACGCGAGACCGGCGTGAGCGCCGTCGGGCTGGATGAAACGGTCGATGCGGTCTGGGCCGATAAGGAGCTGCCGCCGCGACTTCCAGTTCAGGGCAATCTCGATCCGCTGGCGCTTCTCGCCGGCGGCGAGGCGCTGCGCTCTGCTGCGCGGCGTGTGCTTGACGCCTTCGCCGCGCGGCCACACATCTTCAATCTCGGGCACGGCATCCTGCAGGATACGCCGGTCGCGCATGTCGAGGATCTGGTTGCGCTGGTGAAGGGGGCTTAGTGGATCATTTGCTCGGATGGCTCGGCCCGGCGCACTATTGGGTGGTTGCGGCCCACGTCACCTTCGTGATCTTCTGGATGGCAGGGCTGTTTCTGCTGCCGCGCCTGTACGTCTACCACCAGGAAGCGCCGGTGGGTTCGCCGGAGGATCGCGCCTGGATCGAGCGCGAGGCGCGCGTGCGGTCGATCATTCTCACTCCGGCGATGATTATCGTCTGGATCCTCGGGCTGATGCTGGCCTTCGACATCGGCGCATGGACGCAGGGGTGGTTCCACGCCAAGTTCCTGCTGGTCATCGCGCTCAGCGCTTACCAGGGCTGGCTAAGCCTCTACGGCAAGAAGCTTGCCCAGGGACAACGGCCGGTGTCGGGCCGAACCTTGCGGATGCTGAACGAGGTACCAGGAATCGCCGCTGCACTGATCGTCGTGCTGGTGATCGTGAAGCCGTTTTAGCACACATGGTGGAATTCCGCCGCCGTTGAACGATTCCGCCGGGCGGCGCGGTCAGGCTGATTGACAGCGGCGCTGCCGAAACATACCTCCGACTCAAGACGGCTGTTCGGCCAGTTCTTCCCTTTGCCGGCTGCTGCGCCCCTCCCAAGCGGTGTCCTGCCGCGCCTTTCCAGAGCTTTCCTGCCACCAAATCCAGGCCAGAAATCCCGCCGAAATTCCCGAGAAAAGACCAACAGATGCATTTGAAAGACTTGAAGAAAAAGACCCCCGCCGAGCTCGTCGCAATGGCCGAGGAGATGGGCGTCGAGGGCGCGTCGACGCTTCGCAAACAGGACCTGATGTTCTCGATCCTCAAGGTCCAGGCCGAGAACGGCGTCGAGATCATGGGCGCCGGGACCATCGAGGTGCTGAACGACGGCTTCGGCTTTCTGCGCTCGCCCGAAGCGAATTACCTTGCAGGACCGGATGACATCTATGTCGCGCCGTCGATCGTTCGGCGCTTCGGCCTGCGCACCGGCGACACCGTCGAGGGCGAGATCCGCGGCCCAAAGGAAGGCGAGCGCTATTTCGCACTGACCCGCGTAACGACGATCAATTTCGACGATCCCGACCAGGTCCGCCACCGGGTCAATTTCGACAATTTGACGCCGCTCTATCCGGACAAGAAGCTTCGGCTCGACACGCTCGACCCGACCATCAAGGACAAGTCGGCGCGGGTGATCGACATCGTCGCGCCGCTCGGCAAGGGCCAGCGCGCGCTGATCGTCGCTCCGCCGCGGACCGGCAAGACCGTCCTTCTGCAGAACATTGCGCGGGCGATCACCGACAATAATCCCGAGGTGTTCCTGATCGTCCTGCTGATCGACGAGCGCCCCGAGGAAGTCACCGACATGCAGCGCTCGGTGCAGGGCGAGGTCATTTCCTCGACGTTCGACGAGCCCGCATCGCGCCACGTCCAGGTCGCGGAAATGGTGATCGAGAAGGCCAAGCGCCTGGTCGAGCACAAGAAGGATGTCGTCATCCTGCTCAATTCGATCACCCGCCTCGGCCGCGCCTACAACACCGTCGTTCCGAGCTCCGGCAAGGTACTGACCGGCGGCGTCGACGCCAATGCGCTTCAGCGGCCGAAGCGCTTCTTCGGCGCTGCCCGCAACATCGAGGAGGGCGGATCGCTCTCGATCATCGCGACCGCGCTCATCGACACCGGATCGAAGATGGACGAGGTTATCTTCGAGGAGTTCAAGGGCACCGGCAACAGCGAAATCGTCCTCGATCGCAAGGTCTCCGACAAGCGCATCTTCCCGTCTCTCGATGTCGGCAAGTCCGGCACCCGCAAGGAAGAGCTGCTGGTCGAGCAGAACGTCCTTACCAAAATGTGGGTGCTGCGCCGGATCCTGATGCAGATGGGCACCGTCGATGCGATGCAGTTCCTGCTCGACAAGATGAAGGACGCCAAGTCGAACGAGGATTTCTTCGCGTCGATGAACCAGTAAGGGGCCGGCCCGGTGATTGAAGGGCTGGATTTCGGCGCCGTCCTGACGACCGCCGGGCTTGCAAAGCTCGTTCAGATCATCGTCGGCGATCTCACCATGGCCGGCGACAATGTCGTCATCATGGGATCGCTCGCGTCCGGGCTCCCGCCGCGCGATCGGCGCAGGGTGCTGCTGTTCGGCGTCGGCATGGCGCTCGTCTTCCTGATCGCCTTCGCTCTGCTGGCGACCCAGTTGCTGAAGATCACCGGCCTGGTCTTCGCCGGCGGCCTGCTGCTTCTGTGGGTCGCCTACAATATGTGGCGGGAGATGCACCCGAAGCCATCCGTGGTCGCCGACGATCCGGCGACGGCGGCGATCGAAGGCCCGCCCGCGAGCAAGACGCTGCTTCAGGCGGCAATTGCGATCACGGTGGCCGATCTTAGCATGAGCCTCGACAACGTCCTCCTGGTCGCGTCGATCGCGCGGGAGAATCCGGCGCTGCTGTTCATCGGCCTCACCTTCTCGGTGCTCTTCATGGGGCTTGCAGCGAGCTACGTCGCCAAGCTGATCGAACGCTACCACTGGATCAATTATATCGGCCTGATCGTCATCCTGTGGGTGGCGGGGAACATGATCTACGAAGGATTTGTCGGCGGCGAGCACGTCCGGGGGTTGAGGACTCTCATCAGCCTCGGCTAGCGTCACCCGATGGATGCAGGCTTGATCAGCGCGAGCGCAATCGCGGCATTCTTCCAGATCCTGTTCATCGACATCGTCCTTGCCGGGGACAACGCGATCGTCGTTGGAGCTTTGGCGGCAGGCCTTCCGGCGAACCAGCGCAAGAAGGTCATCCTGATCGGCGTCCTCGCGGCGCTGGTGCTGCGCATCGCCTTCGCGCTGGTCGTCAGCCAGCTGTTGCAGATCGTTGGCCTGGTGCTTGCGGGCGGCCTCCTGCTGCTGTGGGTCGCGTGGCGAATGTATCGCGAGTTGCGCCACAAGCCTGCGGAGGGATCGGACGACGTCGGCGGTGGCGACCAGTCGGGAGTCGCTCCGGCCAAGAGCTTCGCGAGCGCCGCCTGGGGCGTTGCGCTTGCCGATGTCAGCATGAGCCTCGACAACGTGCTCGCGGTCGCCGGGGCGGCCAAGGACCATCCCTGGGTTCTCGTCTTCGGCCTCGTGTTGTCGGTGCTGCTGATGGGGGCCGCCGCCAATCTGATTGCGCGCTATATCGATCGCTATCGCTGGATCGCATGGATCGGCCTGCTTGTGATCCTGTGGGTCGCCGTGAAGATGATCTATGAGGGCGCGGGCCACGTCGCGCCGGTGATCGCGCCGCTGTTCGCCTGAGCCGCCGCCGTGGCGGATACCATCTTCGCACTGTCCAGCGGTCGCCCGCCCGCCGCTGTTTCGGTGATTCGCGTGAGTGGACCGCAAGCCCACCAGGCCGGACTGCGAATCGCGCGCGATCTCCCGCCGCCGCGGGTGGCCGCGGTCCGCGAGCTGCGCCATCCGACGTTCGGCGACGTGCTCGATTCGGCACTGGTCCTGCGATTCGATGGGCCCGCCAGCGCGACCGGCGAGGACGTCGTCGAATTGCACTGCCACGGCGGTCGCGCCGTCGTCGACGCGGTGCTTGCGGCCTTGGGCTCGATCGACGGCCTGCGGACAGCCCGGCCTGGAGAGTTCACGCGCCGGGCTTTCGCCAACGGACGAATCGACCTGACCGAAGCGGAGGGGCTGGCCGACCTGCTGGAGGCCGAGACGGAAAGCCAGCGCAAGGCCGCGCTTGCGCTCGCCGAAGGCGGTCTTCGGCTACAGATCGAGCAGTGGAACGCTCGCGTCCTGGACCTGTCCGCTGCTGCCGAGCGGGCGATCGACTATGATGAGGAGGACGAGACGCTGGATGCCGGATTGCTCGCTGCGGCCGGCGATTTGGCGTCCGAACTCCAGCAATGGCTCCAGCGACCGCGCGTCGAGCCTCTCAAGGATGGTGTCCTGGTCGTCGTCGCCGGTCCTCCGAACGTCGGAAAGTCCAGTCTAATCAACAGGATAGTTGGTGAGGAGCGGGCGATCGTCAGCGACTTGCCGGGCACCACCCGCGATCATATCGAAGTGGCGGTGGCGATCGCTGGAATTCCGATGCGCCTCACGGACACCGCCGGCCTTCGGGACACGGACGACAAGGTCGAAGCCATCGGCGTTGGCCGCGCGCAGAGGCTGGTCGAGATGGCGGACCTGCTGGTCTGGCTTGGCGATGCTGCGGATGCGCCGCCTCACCGCCGCGTCGTCGTCGTTCAGTCAAAGGCTGATCTCCAGGACAGAGCCGAAGCTGCGCCGGGAGCCATTGCGGTGTCGGCGCTGACCGGCGCGGGCATCGCCGATCTGCTGGACCGGGTGCGGGGCCTCGCCCGCGACCTGTTGCCGGACGAGGGAGCGATCGCACTCAACCGGCGGCAGGCGGAGATGGTGGATTCGGCCCGCGCGTCGCTGGCGGCTGCGTCGCAGGCGCAGGCGGTCCCGATCCTCGCCGAGGAGCTCCGGCAGGCGCGGATGGCGTTCGACCGGTTGACGGGTCGCGCTTCGACTGAGGACATGCTCGACGCGCTGTTCAGCCGATTCTGCCTCGGCAAATAGTTCCACGTGGAACAGTCTTTCGCTAAGGCGGGGGCATGCACGACGTTCTGGTGATTGGTGCCGGCCATGCCGGCTGCGAGGCTGCGGCTGCGGCGGCGCGGCGGGGAGCACGCGCCGGTCTCCTCACGTTCCGGCGCGAGGATGCCGGGCAGATGTCCTGCAACCCGTCGATCGGCGGGGTTGGCAAGGGGCACCTGGTTCGCGAGCTGGATGTGTTCGACGGTCTGATGGCGCGCGCGGCGGACCGCTCGGCGATCCATCATCGCATGCTCAATTTGAGCAAGGGACCCGCGGTGTGGGGACCGCGCGTCCAGGCGGACCGAAGGCTGTATCGGCGAGCGATCGGCGAGTTGCTGCGCGACAATGGCGTCGAGCCGATTATCGCCGAAGCCCTGCGGATCGAGCTGCGCGGCGGCCGCGTGGCGGGCGTGCATACGAGCGCCGGGCTGCTGCCATGCCGCGCACTCGTCGTCGCGACCGGCACGTTCCTCGATGCACGCATGTTCGTCGGCGACGAGGTTATCGCCGGGGGGCGGCGCGGGGAAGCCGCCTCCTTGCCGCTTGCGGGGCAGATTCGCGAGATCGGCCTCGGCGAGGGCCGGCTGAAGACCGGGACCCCGCCACGTTTGGACGGCCGCACGGTCGACTGGGCCGGCTCTTGAGGAGCAGCCGAGCGACGCGGACCCCTGGGCAATGTCGGCGCTTAAGGTGGGCCAGCGGCTGCCGCAAATCCGCTGTGCAATCACGCGCACCAACGCGCGAACGCACGCGATCATTCGCGATAACTTCTCGCGCTCGCCGTTGTTCGATGGCGCGATCGAGGGGCGGGGACCGCGCTATTGTCCCTCGATCGAGGACAAGGTGCGGCGATTTGCCGACCGCGACGCGCACCAGATCTTTCTGGAGCCAGAGGGACTGGACGATCCAATCATTTACCCGAACGGGATCTCGACGTCGTTGCCGGTTGATGTGCAGTTGGAGTTCCTGCGCAGCATTGCCGGGCTCGAGCGCGTCGAAATGGCGCGGCCGGGCTATGCGGTCGAATACGAGTTCGTCGACCCGCGCCGTCTCGGTTCGACTCTGGAGGTACGCGACGTCCCGGGGCTGTTCCTCGCCGGGCAGATCAATGGGACGACAGGCTACGAAGAGGCGGCGGCGCAAGGCCTCGCCGCTGGCCTCAACGCGGCCGCCGTTGCGCAGGACAAGGACGCCGTGCGGTTCGATCGTCAGACCAGCTATATTGGCGTAATGATCGACGATCTCACTTTGCAGGGGGTCAACGAGCCATACCGCATGCTGACGGCCCGTGCCGAGCACCGGCTGTCCCTGCGCGCCGACAACGCAACGTCGCGTCTCGGCACAGCCGCACTCGTTGCCGAGTGCGTATCGGTCAAGCGCCGAGACCAGATCGAACAGCATTTCAGTTGCCGCGCGTCGGGGGCCTGGGAGCAGACAACCGAGGGGCGCGCGGACGCGCTCTATGCCCCCTACGTTGCACGTCAGCAGCGCGAGTGGGCGAGCGTGAGCGGCGAGCGCGCAGTGTCGATTCCTGCGACTCTCGACTATCGCGGCATACCGGGTCTCTCAACCGAGATGGCCGAGCGGCTCGAGGCTGCGCGGCCGGAAACCCTTGATCAGGCGTCGCGCGTGCCCGGTGTTACTCCGGCGGCTTTGTCCGCGCTGTACGTTGCGGCTTCGCGCAAGGCTGCGGCGTGATCGACCGGCTCGCCGATGCCGCAAATCGCGGTGTTTCACGTGAAACGTTTGAGAAGCTCGAGGCCTACGTTGCACTTCTTCGCGAAGAGAACAGCCGTCAAAACCTTGTCTCTGCCACGACTCTCGAAACGGTGTGGGAGCGGCACATCCTCGATTCCGCGCAACTGGTCCGATTCGAACCCGGCGACGGCGCGTCGTGGATCGACCTTGGATCCGGGGCGGGCCTGCCGGGGATCGTCATCGGGTGCCTCGTCAGCGGCACGGTGACGCTGGTGGAACCGCGCCGGCTGCGTGCGGACTTTCTCCACAGGGTGTGCGAATCGCTGCGACTCGACGCCAAAATCCTTACCGCCAAGGCGGAGAAGGTCGCAGGCACGTACGACGCGATCACCGCCCGTGCCGTCGCGCCCTTGCCCCGGCTGCTCGAGATATCCCATCACTTGTCCACAGGAAAAACGCGGTGGGTTCTTCCCAAGGGACGCAACGCTGCGGCGGAACTGGCCGAAGCGCGGGAGACGTGGCAGGGTGAGTTTCACGTGGAACGAAGTGTCACCGACGCGGATTCCTATGTCATCGTCGGGACGGGGGTGAGGGCCAAGGGATCATGATCCACATTGCCATCGCGAATCAGAAGGGCGGCGTCGGGAAGACCACGACGGCGATCAACCTCGCCACTGCGCTCGCTGCGATCGGATCGCGGGTCTTGCTCATCGATCTCGACCCGCAGGGAAATGCCTCCACCGGCTTGGGGGTGAGTGCGTCCAAGCGCGAGCGGTCAAGCTATGACGTCCTCATCGGCAGCGCGAGCGTCGTGGAGAGTGCTGTTTCAACTCGCGTGCCGCGGCTCGATCTTCTCCCGGCGACGGTCGATCTGTCCGGCGCGGAAATCGAGATGGTGGGCATGGAAGACCGCGCCCGCCGGCTCGAAAGCGCGCTTGCAGCGGTTCCGGCGAACCGGTGGGATATTTGCCTCGTCGACTGCCCGCCGTCCTTGGGGCTGCTGACCGTGAATGCTCTGGTTGCTGCGCAGCACCTGCTGGTGCCGCTGCAGTGCGAGTTCTTCGCCCTGGAAGGGCTGAGCCAGCTCTTGCAGACGGTCGAGCGAATCCGGACTGCGTTCAATCCCCAGCTGTCGATCCTCGGAGTTGCGCTGACAATGTTCGACCGCCGAAACAATCTGTCCCAGGCGGTCTCGGAGGATGTTCGGGCTTGCCTCGGATCGGCGGTCTTCGACACCGTGGTGCCGCGCAACGTCCGCTTGTCCGAGGCGCCGAGCCACGGCTTGCCGGCATTGATCTACGATCTCAAATGCCCGGGATCTGAGGCCTACATCAGCCTCGCCCGGGAACTCATCGGGCGCTGCCCGCAACTCGCGGAGGCCGCATGAACAGCGAGCGCCAGCCGAAGGGGCTTGGCATGGGATTGTCTGCTTTGCTCGGTGAAGCGGTGCGACCGGCGCCCGCCGGGGAGCCCAATACGGGCGGCGTCCGCGAGATCGAAATTGCGAGGATCCGCGCAAATCCCAACCAGCCGCGTGTCCACTTCGACGACGAGGCTCTGGACGAACTGTCCAAGTCGATTTCCGCCCGCGGCGTGCTCCAGCCAATTCTTCTTCGTCGTGCCGGGGACGGGTTCGAGATCGTTGCCGGTGAGCGGCGCTGGCGGGCGGCGCAGCGCGCGCAGCTGCACAGCGTGCCCGCGATCGTCCGCGAGATTGACGACACCTCGATGGCCGAGATTGCGCTGATCGAGAATATCCAGCGCGAAGACCTGAACGCGATCGAGGAAGCGGAAGGCTATCGTCAGCTGATCGAGCGCTACGGCCACACCCAGGACGATGTCGGCCGAATCGTCCACAAGTCGCGCAGCCACGTCGCCAACTTGCTGCGGCTGCTCGATCTACCGGAATTCGTGCGCCAGTCCCTGATGCGCGGGGAAATCAGCATGGGCCACGCGCGGGCGATTGCCGCGGCCGACGATCCAGAGGAGCTGGCTCGCGAGATCATCTCCAAAGGGCTGTCGGTCCGCGATGCGGAGCGGCTTGCAAGGCGTGTTCGGCCTGGACCCGGGTCGGATATCGGACGAGCAAGCGCGCGCAATGCCGCGCGGACTGGCAACGCCGACATCGAAGCGCTGGAACGCCAGCTCGGCGATCTTCTCGGCCTTCGCGTCAAGGTGCAGCACAAGGGCGACGGCGGCACTGTCCAGCTGCATTACAGTACGCTCGAGCAGCTCGACATGATTTGCCAGAGACTCTCCGGCGAGCCGATCTAGCGACCTAGCGCCGGCCGCGGGCTGCGCGAGCGATCGCCAGCAGCTCTTCGCCGAGCATCGCCTGGTCCGGAGCGGGGCTGAATATCAGAGCGCGCTCGAGCGCCCCGGCTCGATCCGAAACCTGGGCGAGATCGTCGGCCGTCCACTGCCGCAGAAGCTTTTCGAACAGTGGTTTATCCTTCCAGAACAATGCTCTACCGACTGACGCCATGACGGCATCGGGGCGTTCGCCGCGTTCGATCCGCGCGCGCGCCGGCGCCAGCATCATCAGGCGCCGCTGCAGCGAGCGGACCACCGGAATCCCCTCGAGCGTGCCGGGCAGGCGGGAAAGCTCCTCGGAGAGCTGCTGGACGTTGCCCGCCAGCGCGAGGTCGGCGAGGTGAACCAGCTCGCCTTCCGGAACATCTGCGCCGATTGCGTCGACGACGTCGTGGCCCAGCTCCTTCGGAGCTTGCGGAGACGCGTCGACGTAAAGCGCGAACTTCTCCAGCTCGCGGCCGACGATCGCCTGGTCGTTGCCGCACGCGTCGGCGATCCGGGCGGCGACCCCGGCGTCGACCTTGAGACCGACACGCCGGGCGAGGTCGACGACCATGCGCTGCGCGTCCTGGCCCTCTGGCATGTAGGAGGCGAAGGCGATCGCGTCCGGCGCAGCTTCCGCCAGCTTTAGCAGCGCGGATGATTTGCCAAGCTGGCCAGCGATGGCCGCGACTGGGCTTTCCGCCGGACCTGCGGCGAGCAGCGCCTCGACCGCAGGCGCGATGGTGTCCGCGGCCGGTTCGATCCAGATCAGGCGCTTCCCGCCGAACAGGCTCAAAGCGCCAGCCTCGTCGGCCAGAAGCGCCGGATCCGAGCGAACCGCGCTCGCGGCCAGGAGGAAACGACTCGCGCCCAGGGCCGCCAAAAGGCGATCGCCAAGCGAACGCGAATGCGCCTCGTCCTGGCCGTGGAACAGATAGAAGCGAGTGTTCGGGTCGGGCTGGTCGACCGCGCGAAAGATCGCTCCCTTGTTGAGCTTCACCGGCCCGCCGAGTTGCGTAGCGCAAACCCGCCGAGGCGGGCGACGATCTGATCGGCCACGACATCCGCGAGGTTCTCGGCCGCCGTTTGCTCGGCAGCGACCGTCGCATATTCCGAACTGACAATGTCGATGCCGGCGTCGGATCCCGCCGTCGCATCGAGCACGACGGTGCCGGTGGCAAGATCGACCAGCTGGTAGCGCGCCCGCAGCGTCCGGCGCTCGCGAGTGGCCGCCTGGTCGCTGCGAATGCCGAACGACGTGATGTTATCGTCGAGGGTGACGTCGAGGCGATAGGCCGGTCGGGCGCCCCCGCTTTCGCCGAGGCGATCGACGAGCTTGTTTCGCAGTAGCCAGCCGGTGCGCTCCGGAATGGGCGACACCTCCACCGACCGCAGGGTGGCGGCAACCGGACCCGAGCTGCCGCCACCGTAGAGAGGCTGCAAGCCGCAGGCGGACAGCGATAGAGCGACGGCGAGGAGGACGCCGGAGTGCCTCATGCGACGACGTTTACCAGGCGGTCGGGCACGACGATCACCTTGCGCGGCGTCGCGCCGTCGAGCTGGCGCTGGACCTTGTCGGAGGCGAGGGCGAGCGCCTCTGCTGCGGCGCGGTCGAGACCGCGCGGGGCGGTGAGCGTATCGCGCAGCTTGCCATTCACCTGAACGGCCAGCGTTATCTGATCGTCGACCAGAAGCGCGGGGTCGAAGACGGGCCAGTCGGCATCGGCCGCGAGGCCGGCGCCGCCGAGCTCCGCCCAGCATTCCTCGGCGAGGTGCGGGGCCATCGGCGCAATCAGCAGCACCAGCGAGCGAATGGCGTCCGCGCGGGTTGCGGACGGCGGCGCCTTCTCGATCGCGTTGACCAGCTCGTAGAGCGCCGCGACGGCCTTGTTGAATTGCAGACCGTCGATGGCCTCCCCGACGGCGGCGATCGTGCGGTGCAGCTTGCGGCGAAGCGGGTCGTCCTGGCCGGTTCCGTCATTCAACCCCGTGACCAGCCGCCAGACGCGCTGGACGAAGCGCGAGGCACCTTCGATCCCGGCTTCGGACCATTCGAGATCGCGCTCGGGCGGGCTGTCGGACAGCATGAACCAGCGCACCGCGTCCGCTCCATAGCGGTCGACGATCGGCTCCGGATCGATCGTGTTGCGCTTCGACTTGGACATTTTCTCGATGCGCCCGGGAGTCACCGGATGGCCACTTTCGATGTGCACCCAGTCGTCGCCGTTGCGCTTCACTTCACCCGGGCTGAGCCAGCTGCCGTCCCCGGCCCGGTAGGTCTCGTGCGTGACCATTCCTTGCGTGAATAGTCCGCGGAACGGCTCGGCGATGCCGATCCGGCCGATACGCTGCAGCGCCCGGGTCCAGAAGCGCGCGTAGAGCAGGTGCAGGATCGCATGCTCGACGCCGCCGATATATTGCGCGACGGGAAGCCACGCTTCCGCTTCGGCGCGATCGAATGGCTGGTCGCTCGGCTGGCTCGCGAAGCGGATGAAGTACCAGCTCGAATCGACGAAGGTGTCGAGGGTGTCGGTCTCGCGAGTGGCTGGTCCGCCACAGCTGGGACACGCGACGTGCTTCCAAGTGGGATGCCGGTCGAGCGGATTGCCGGGCACGTCGAAGCTGACATCCTCCGGCAGAGTCACCGGCAATTGCTCGGCGGGCACCGGCACCGGACCGCAAGACGCGCAGTGGATGATCGGGATCGGCGTGCCCCAATAGCGCTGCCGCGAGACTCCCCAGTCGCGCAGGCGATACTGGACGGTACCACGGCCCCACCCCGCCTGCTCGGCACGCCGAATGACCTCGGCGGATGCCTCTGCGGTCGGAAGCCCGTCGAGGAACTGCGAATTCACCGCGACCCCGGCTCCGTTCTCGGCCTCGGTTCCGATCGGCTGGGACGCGAGGTCCGTCGAAGCTGCAACCACGCGGCGGATGGGAAGCTGATACCGCGTCGCAAATTCAAAATCGCGCTGATCGTGACCGGGAACGCCGAAGATCGCGCCCGTGCCATAGTCCATCAGAACAAAGTTCGCGATGTAGACCGGCAGGCGCCACTCGGCATCGAGCGGATGGACGACTTCAAAGCCGGTGCGGTAACCCTTCTTTTCGGCGGTCTCGATCTCGGCGACACTGGTGCCTCCGGTCCGGCACTCCTCGATGAAATCGCGCGCGCCCTCGTCGGCAGCGGCAGCAGCCAAGGCGAGCGGATGACCGGGTGCGACGGCGACGAAGCTTGCGCCGAAAATGGTGTCTGGCCGGGTGGTGAACACCTCGACCGAGTCGATGCCATCCGCAGGCTCGGCGAGACGGAAGCGGAATTGCAGGCCGCGGCTCTTGCCGATCCAGTTTTCCTGCATCAGCCGGACCTTCTCCGGCCAATGGTCCAGAGTCTCCAAGGCCGTCGAGCAGGTCATCGGCGAAGTCGGTGATCTTGAGGAACCATTGCGAAAGCTTGCGGCGCTCGACCGGAGCCCCGGATCGCCAGCCCTTGCCGTCGATGACTTGCTCGTTGGCCAGCACGGTCATGTCGACCGGGTCCCAATTGACCTCGCTTTCCTTGCGATAGACGAGGCCGGCATTGAACAGGTCGATGAACAGCGCCTGCTCATGGCCGTAATAGGCGGGGTCGCAGGTCGCGAGCTCGCGGTCCCAATCGAGCGCGAAGCCGAGCCTCTTCAGCTGGTCGCGCATGGTGGCGATATTGGACCAGGTCCATGTCGCCCGGATGGACCTTGCGTTCCATTGCGGCATTCTCGGCCGGCATCCCGAACGCGTCCCAGCCCATCGGGTGGAGCACCTCGTGCCCCTGCATCCGGCGGTAGCGCGCGATGACGTCGCCCATCGTATAGTTGCGCACGTGGCCCATGTGGATGCGCCCCGAGGGATAGGGGAACATCTCCAGCACGTAGGTCTTGGGCTTGGCGCTGTCGCTGTTTGCGCGCGAAGCAGCGCTGCTCGGCCCAGCGCGCCTGCCAGCGGCGGTCGGCCGCATTCGGGTCGAAGCGCCCGGTCATGCGCGGACCTTAGCCCGGAACGGCGGCGCGGCGAAGGTCGCGGGCACGGGTCAGGATGATGTCTTCGAGCTTCTGCACCGTCGCCGCAGTCACCGGAGCGTCGACCCAGGTGCCGTTCTGCTGAACCTGGCGCGAGGCGGCGACGCGCAGCGCATCCGCACGAAGGTCCTGATCGAGGATCGAGACCGTCAGCTTGACGCGCTCTCCCGGCGCCCTGGGATTGGCGTACCAGTCGGTAATGATGACGCCGCTGTTTGCATCGGCCTGGAGCAGCGGAGCGAAGGAGACGGTGTCGACCGCTGCCCGCCACAGGTACGCGTTGACGCCGATCGTCGTCACCCGCGACGGCGCGAGCGTGGTCGGCAAATTGCGATTGCGGGCGCAGCCGCCGGTTGCAAGCGCCAGGACAATCAGTGCGGCAGCGGCTTTGGGCAGGCGGTGCATTCCGTGGTCCTTGAAGAGCGTCAGATCGGTTGGCGTGCGTTATAGGCGGTCGAGGCCCTCTCGCAAGCGTGTCCCGCAGGGGGCCGCCATTGTGGTGAGTCGGCAACAGGCCGGCGAATGAATCGATTCCGCTCATGGAACCTTCAGCCACGCCGGACTATATCGATTCGAGCGAGGGGAGATCGGGTTTGCCGGGCATGCGCGGATCGACGGGAATTCTGGTGGCGGCGCTCTGCGCTGTGGCCGGAATTGCGCTGTCTCCGGCGCTCGCTGCAACCACGATCACCAAGAAGCGCCCCGCCGCGGTCAAGCTCAGCTTCGATCCGATCTCATCCTTCACGCCGGCGAACGGCGATCCGCGGCTCGCCAAGGCGTTTGCCAACCGGCCGCTGTCGCTCAGCGATTTCACCTTTACGCCAGCCGCGACCAAGGGCCGGCCCTCGCAGCTGCGGGTCGCCATTCGTGCCCGGGCGGCGACTCCGGTGCATGCCGAAGTGGCCTCGGTGGCTGCGCCGGTGGCGACCACCGCTCTGACCGCGACCAGCTATAACCTCGGTGTCGCCCTCGGCTGGCGCCGCTTCGCCGTTTCGGGCGACGTCAGCAAGAACCAGGCTGCCGACCGCGCTCTCGGCGGCCGGGAGACCGCGGTTGTCGGCGTCAGCTATTCGGTTCCGCGCTTCACTGGCCGGGTCGCCGTCGGCGCCGACCGGCCCGAAGGACGGCCATTGCCGGCGCTTCGCCAAGGCGAAGCCTATTCCGTGGACGTTGGCGGCTCCTACTCGCTGTCCCGCCACCTCGATCTGACCGGCGGCGTTCGCTACCAGGTCGATCGTCAGCGCCTGTCTCCTCTCCAGGACGAGCGGCGCGACAGCCAGGCGATCTACGTCGGCACCGCCTTCAAGTTCTAACCGTCTCCATCGCTGATCCAGGCGTCGATCCCGGCCCAGCCGTGGAACGCTCCGTCCGGTAGCGCGCTGAACGCGGCTTCGGTCATTCCGCCGAGCGCAATCGCCGACACGCCCGCCGCCCGCGCGAGGCCGGCCCCGAGTTCGGGGCCGAGGGCAGGCTTGCCCGGATGCGATCGCGTCGGGTTCACTGACGACACGAACACCAAGGCGGCGCCGCGTCGTCGCGCCTCGCGCGCTTCATCGAGGTTGTGGACCGACAGCGAGAAGCGGCATCGCTGCGGTCTCGCGAGGATTGTGGACGAGGTCGGCGCCGAGGGCGCGTGCGAGGGCGACATCGCCGGCAATCGCGAGAGCGATGCGTCTTTCACGGCAGGCCTGCGCAATCCGCGACGCAATGCGGCCCGCTCGTATTCCGGCGTCGCATAATGGCGGAACACAATTCCGGCTTCGCCGTCCGGCAAGCGAGCAATGGCCGCCCACAGCCGCTCGCCGAGGCGCTCGTCCGTCATCAGCCACTGCCGCGGCCAAGCTCTCTGGCGACCCGTCACCGTGGTACCTATAGCGGCCCGCGATGAGCAGCGCTGCCGGCCGCCGACGAGACATTCTCGACAAGATCGCATCGGCCGCGCGTGTCGCCCGCCGCGAGCCGGACGATGTGCAGCTGATCGCGGTCAGCAAGGGCCGGGATGTCGATCAGATCGAGCCCCTGATCGCTGTCGGCCAGCGCAATTTCGGTGAGAATCGGGTGCAGGAGGCACTGGCGAAATGGCCGCCCCTGCTCGCCCGCGATTCCGCGCTTCGCCTCCACGCGATCGGTCGGCTGCAATCGAACAAGGCAGCCGACGCGGTACGCCTGTTCGATGTCATCCACTCGCTGGACCGCCTGTCGCTGCTGGGCGCCCTCGCCGGCGAGGCGGAGAAAGCCAGCCGCTTCCCTTCCGTTTACATCCAGGTGAACATCGGCGCCGAAGAGCAGAAAGGCGGCTGCGCGATCGCAGAACTCGGGGAGCTGGTCGCCGCCGTCCGAGCCTCGCCGCTGCCGCTCGCCGGATTGATGTGCATCCCGCCGGTCGGGCTCGAGCCCGCACCCTATTTCGCTCTCCTTGCCGAACTCGGCCGGCGTCATGGCGTCAGTGGCCTCAGCATGGGGATGTCGGCCGACTATCCGCAAGCAGTCATGCTGGGCGCGACTGCGGTCCGCGTGGGCACTGCCTTGTTCGAGGATTGAGCCGTTGCGGCCCTGTGGACTCCTCTTCGATTTCGACGGCGTTCTTCTCGAAAGCGAGTTCGAAGGCAATCGCCAGCTTGCTGAGTTGCTGACCGATCTTGGCCACCGCCACAGCATCGCCGAGACGAACCTCCACTATACCGGCCTTTCGGGCGCGGACTTCATCGCGGCCATCGAAGCGCGGATCGGCGCCGAGCTTCCACCAGAGTTCCATGATCGTCTGCGCGAGCGGAGCCGGCTGGCCCTCCGCGATGGAATCGCCGCCGTCGCGGGAGCGGTCGAGTTCGTGCAGTCGCTTCCGCCGGACCTGCCGAGGGCGGTGGCGTCATCGAGCTCGACCCGTTGGATCCGCGGCCACCTTCACCACCTCGGGCTCGAGGGCGCGTTCGGCGATCACATCTACAGCGGCCACGAGCATGTCGAGCGGGGCAAGCCGCAACCGGACATCTATTTGCATGCTGCGGACCGAATCGGAGTCCCGATTGCCGCGTGCGCGATCCTCGAGGATTCGGTTGTTGGAGCGACAGGGGCGGTCGCTTCGGGCGGTCGAGTCATCGGGCTTGCCGCCGGATCGCACTGCCGCGACGGCCACGATGCACTGCTTCGAGGCGTCGGCGTGCGCGAGATCGCTTACAGTTTCGATGAGGTTCGGGGGCTGCTCGACCTAGACTAGATGGCCGCTTCGATCCCGCTTGGTGGCGAGATAGTCGGCGTTGTGCGGGTTGGCCGGCATGTGATGGGACACCCGCTCGACGACGGTGACGCCCGCGCCCTCGAGCCCCGCGACCTTGGCTGGATTGTTGGTGAGCAGACGAACGCGGTCCACGCCCAGCGCGCGTAGCATCGCCGCTGCCTCGGCGTAGCCCCGCTCATCATCTGCGAAGCCCAGCCGGCGGTTGGCATCGACGGTGTCGAGCCCCGATCCTGGAGCGCATAGGCACGGATCTTGTTGGCGATGCCGATGCCCCGGCCCTCCTGGCGGAGATAGAGGAGAATGCCGCCGCCGGCTGCAGCGATCAGGTGCAGGGCCTCGCGGAGTTGCGGTCCACAGTCGCACTTCAGCGACCCGAACACATCGCCGGTCAGGCATTCGCTGTGCAGACGGACAATCGGCGGCTCGCCCCCGAACGCGCCGACGACGAGCGCGACATGCTCTTGCCCATCGGCAAGCGTGCGGAACACGACGATTTGGGTTTCGGGGAGGCCGTCGAGAGGAAGCTTGGCGCGAGTGAGAAGCTCGACGGCGCCCTCGGTCGCGCGAGATGTCGTCCGGATCCGAGTGCCGCCGCCGCGTCTGCCGACGATAGAACCCACAAGGCGGGCAGTAGCCCGGCTGCGGTGGCAAGCCGCAACGCCGCCACAGCGGCCTCGGGATGGCCGAGAGGGACCGGACGAAGCGGCCCAATCAGCCTCGATCCAGATCGCGGCCGGGGTCTGCCAACGCCATCGCTGCAGCCGCGTCCAGCCAATCCTCGCGATGCACGAGCGTCGGCACTCCCGCGTCGGCAGCTTCGCGGCGGTTCGCCAACGCGAGCGCAGCCGCGCGTTTACCGCTGATCAGCAGCCGTGCCGCTCGGGTCGGCATCCAGCAGATCGAGGATTTCCGGCGTGGCGGTCTCGACGGCGAGCACCCTCAAGCCGGGATCGCCGATTTGCACCGGGCGTCCGGACCGCAGGGCTGCAATCGCCCGGCGGACGCGCGCAGCAGCCTCGTTCAAGCGTCGATCTCGCAAATCAGTGGGACGTGATCCGACGGGCGCTCCCACATCCGGCACGGCTCCAGCACCACGTGCGCCTTCAGGTGGCCGCCAAGCTCGGGCGAGGCCCACATGTGGTCGAGGCGGCGTCCGCGATCGTTCTTGGTCCAGTCGGGCGAGCGATAGCTCCACCAGGTGAAGCAGCGTTCGGGCGCCGGCACGAACCGGCGGCCGATATCGATCCAGTCGTGCGCCTGCTGAAGCCGAGTCAGGGCATCGACCTCGATCGGCGTATGGCTGACGACATTGATCAGCGCCTTGTGGCTCCAAACGTCGCACTGGAGCGGGGCGACGTTGAAATCGCCGACAATGATGGTCGGCTCGCGCAAACGTTCCGCCCAGCGAGTCATCCGCTCGATGAAATCGAGCTTCTGCCCGAACTTCGGATTAACGGTCCGATCAGGGGTGTCGCCACCGGCAGGAACGTAGACGTTCTCGAGGCGAATTCCGCACTCCAGCCGGACACCGATGTGCCGAGCCTCGCCATTGTCCTGCCAATCGTGGCGACCCGCGTCGGCGAGCGGCACGCGGCTGAGGATGGCGACGCCGTGGTGCATCCGTTGCCCGTTCAGCTGCTGATGGCGGTAGCCATGCGCCCGGAACAGGTCGGCGGGAAAGACGTCGTCATTAGCCTTGGTCTCCTGCAGGCACAGGATGTCCGGCTGCTCGTCGCCGATCAGCCGCTCGACCAGCGGAATCCGGGCGCGGACCGAATTGATGTTCCAGGACGCGATTTTCAGACGGGTGCTCACGCTCTGCCGCTTACCCTGTCAGACCCGCCAAGCAAAAGGCCCCCGCTCCGGGGGCATGGAGCGAGGGCCGCCTAGCGTTCGTCACGCAAGGGACCTGCGGCCCGGGTAACAGGGGGAAACCCCAAGCCATTGCAGATCGAACTTCCCTGTATAACGCCGCGCCTGACGCGGCGATGAACAAGTTCCGAACTGAAACGGATTTTGTGGCGGTCGTCGCTTCCTAGCGCCGCTTGACCGGCATTTTGAAGCTGAAGGCGCTGTCCGGCACCGGTACGTTGTAGCGGACGTTCGATAGTCGGACCGTGGTCTTCTTGTTCTGCGCGTCGATTGCCGTCCAGCCGTAGAGCTGGAGGCCGCCGGGGGCGCTCGGCGAGCGCAGAAAGGCGAGGACCAGCGTTCCCGTCGCGATGATCCCATGACTGCTGGTCCGGACCACGAGGATTCGCTTGTCCGGGTTCGGCACGACGCGCCCGATCTTCTTCACGTCGGGGTCGGACGACAACAGCATTCCGAGCGGGGTCTTGTTGAGATCCCAGCTGTCCTTCTGTCCGACCTGATAGTCGAGGAACCAAAGGCGCTTGCCGTCCGCGACCAGAAGCAGGTCGCCGCTGCCATACTGGAAGCGGACTCGTCCCGGCCGCTTCAGCTCGAGCGTGCCCGCAGCCGAGCGCCCTCTGGCGTCCGTCTGGACGAAGTCGGCGGTCATCGTGTCGACCGCGGTGATGTGCGCGCGGACCTTGGCGAGATCGGAGTTTTCTGCAGCCGCGGCGGGCACAGAGGCAGCAAGGACTGCAACCGGCGCCAGGGCGCGCGCGAACGACTTGGAAAAGCTCATCAATGACTCCCGGGGGAAATTTGGCCGAGAAACTGGCCGTTTGCGCTTGAATGCGTACTGAACTTCGCGGTTCCGTACGGTTCAGCAACGATCTCGGCTCAGATCGGATGCCCGTCTGGGTCGATCAGCACCTCGCGGCGGCCGACGTGATCGGGCTGCCCGACCAGTCCATCTTTCTCCATCCGTTCGATCAAGCGCGCCGCGCTGTTGTAGCCGATGCGGAGCTGGCGCTGGATGTAGGACGTCGAGGCCTTCTGGCTTTCGGCGACCGTCTGCACCGCCTTTCGGTAGAGCTGGGTCTCGGCGTCGTCTTCCTCCGTCGGTTGCCCATCGAACAGATAACCGCCGTCCTCCGGCTCCTCGGTGACGGCCTGGATGTAATCGGGCGCGCCCTGCTTGCGCCAATGCTCGGCGACGGCGCGGACTTCCTCGTCGCTGACGAAAGGCCCGTGTACGCGCATGATCTGCTTGCCGCCGGGCATGTAGAGCATGTCGCCCTTGCCGAGCAGCTGCTCAGCGCCCTGCTCGCCGAGGATGGTTCGGCTGTCGATCTTGCTGGTGACCTGAAAGCTGATCCGGGTCGGCAAATTGGCCTTGATGACTCCGGTGATGACGTCGACCGACGGCCGCTGGGTCGCCATGATCAGGTGGATGCCGGCAGCGCGCGCCTTCTGAGCCAGCCGCTGGATCAGGAACTCGACCTCCTTGCCGGCGGTCATCATCAGGTCGGCGAGCTCGTCGACGACGACGACGATCTGCGGCAGGACCTCGTATTCGAGCTCCTCGACCTCGTAGACCGGCTGCCCGGTCGACCCGTCGTAGCCGGTCTGGACGCGGCGCCCGAGCTTGGAGCCCTTGGCCTTGGCTTCGCGAACCTTGGCATTGAAGCTCGGCAGCGCGCGGACCCCGAGGTTCGCCATCATCCGATAGCGCTCCTCCATCTGCTCGACGGTCCATTTCAGCGCTCGAACGGCCTTGCCCGGTTCGGTGACGACCGGCGCCAGCAGGTGCGGGATGTCGTCATAGCTCGACAGCTCCAGCATCTTGGGGTCGATCATGATCAGTTTGCAGTCCTCCGGCCCGTATCGATAGAGCAGCGAGAGGATCATGCAGTTGAGGCCGACCGACTTGCCCGATCCGGTCGTCCCGGCGACGAGCAGGTGCGGCATCGGCGCCAAGTCGGCGATGACCGGATCGCCGGCGATATTCTTGCCGAGGATCAGCGGCAGCGACATGTTCTGGTCTTCGAACGCCTGGCTGCCGATCAGCTCGGACAGGCTGACGGTCTCGCGCTTCGGGTTGGGAAGCTCGATGCCGATCACGCTTCGGCCGGGAATGGTCGCGACCCGGGCCGACAGCGCCGACATGTTGCGGGCGATGTCGTCGGCAAGCGCGATCACCCGGCTCGCCTTCGTGCCGCTCGCCGGCTCCAGCTCGTACATGGTGACGACCGGGCCGGGCCGGACTTCGACGATCTCGCCGCGGACCTTGAAGTCGTCGAGCACCGCTTCGAGCAGCCGTGCGTTGCGCTCCAGCCCGGCTCGGTCGATCGGCTGCTTGCCCTTCTCGGGCGGTCGCGCGAGCAGGTCGAGCGTCGGCATCTGGTAGTTGTCGCCGAGCGCCAGGCTAGTTTGGGCGCCAGTCTTCCGTCCTGACGGCCTGGTTGCCGCGGCAGTCGATTTAGCCGGTTCGACGACGGCGACGGTAGGCCGCGACTTCGGCGGAGCGGCCGCCGCCGGGCGGTCCTCGCGGACCTCGGTGGTTCGCGGGGCGGCAATGCGCGACCGCTCGCGGCGGCGAGCGAGGCCGGCGAGCCATCCCCGCTCCTCATCGCCGAGTCCCATCGCGATGAAACCCAGGAACAGGCCGGCAAGCGCGAACAGGAGCAGCACTGTCAGGTGAACCGGCCCGGCAACGGCTGGATTGGGGATGAGGTCGACGGCGGCGGAGACTCCGCGCGCTCCCGCAAGCCCCAGCGCGCCGCCCCAGCCGCCCGGCAGTCCGGAAACCGCCGAACCGCTCATCAAGCCCAGCGCGATTCCGGCAAGGACCGCGCCCGCGGCCGCAATCAGCATTCCGCGGCCGATCCGCCCCGGATCGCGAAGCTGCACCATGCGCAGGCCGGCCAGCGCGATCACCGGCAGGAACAGGATCGATCCGAGCCCGAAAAACAGCAACAGCAAGTCGCTCGCATAGGCGCCGACGCTCCCCAGCCAGTTCGACGGCGGACCGCCGGCGGCGGTCGTCAGCGATGGATCATTGGCGCTGTGGCTGGCCAGCGCCAGCGCGCACGCGAGCGCAACGCCGATGAGCAGCACGCCGATCGTGCGCACGGCAAGCCGCCGCACCGCATCGCGCAGCGCGTCGCGCCAGTCGGGCGCCAGATCGCGCTTGGAAGCGCGGGCTGCAACGGTCGCCATCATCCACCCCCAACAGTTACGCCGCTAGAATTCCCCCACGCGGACTCGCCGGTCAAGGACGTCATTGCGAGCGAAGCGAAGCAATCCGCAAGCGTTGCCGGATTGCTTCGTCCGATTCGCTCCTCGCAATGAGGCCGGCTGGCGACTAGATGGCCTGATGGACCGGGCGGACGTGATCATCTTCGGCGGCGGAATGGTGGGCCTCGCACTCGCCTCCGCGCTCGATTGTAGCGGGCTGTCGACGATCGTTATCGACCCCGCGGATCCGGGCCAGCGGACCACCGCGGCTTTCGACGGGCGAACGAGCGCGGTCTCGTCGAGTTCGATGCGCATGCTGAAGGCGATCGGGGTCGCCGACCATCTGGTCGAGCCAGGCTGCCCGATTGGCCAGATCGCGGTCGCCGACGGTCTTGAGCCGGGCGGGCTCCACTTCGAGCCGGACGACGACGAGGCGCTCGGCTGGATGCACGAGAACCGGCACCTCCGCGAGGCGCTGCTCGCGAGGGCGCAAGCTGCCGGCCAGGCATGGCTCATGTGGGGCGCCAGGGTCGCAGAGGTGGACCGCGGCGCCCACGGCGTCGTCGTCGCGCTCGAAGACGGCCGCAAGCTGGCTGCGCCGTTGCTGATTGCCGCTGATGGCCGCAATTCGCGGACTCGCGAGGACGCTGGGATTCGCGTCGCGCGCTGGCGCTACGATCATCAGGCGATCGTCTCGGTCCTCCGGCACGAGCTGCCGCACGATCACGTCGCCTATGAAATTTTCTATCCCGGTGGGCCTTTCGCGATCCTGCCCATGACCGACGACGACGGCGGCCACCGCTCGGCGATCGTGTGGTCGGTGCCGAACGCCGATGCCGCGGGCTGGCTTTCGCTCAGCGACGAGGATTTCGCCGGCGAGGCGCAGGCGGCGATGGGCGGCTTCCTTGGCAAGATCGCGATGCTTGCGCCGCGCTCGTCTTATCCGCTCGGCTTCCATCACGCCGCCCAGATCACCACCGACCGGCTGGCGCTGGTCGGGGACGCGGCGCACGCGATCCATCCGATCGCCGGACAGGGTCTCAATCTCGGCTTCCGCGATGTCGCCGCCCTTGCCGAAGTGCTTGTCGAGGGTGCGCGCCTCGGTCTCGATCTCGGCGATCGCCAGCTTCTCGACCGCTACCGGCGCTGGCGCTCGCTCGACGCGCTGTCGGTCGCCTTTGCGACGGACAGCTTGACCCGGGTCTATGCCATCCCAGGCAAGACCGCGTCGGGGGTCCGCCGGTTCGGCATGCGGCTGATCGACCGAATATCGCCCGTCCGCGACCGGCTGATGGCCGAAGCGCGGGGAACGAGCGGCGATTTGCCGCTGCTCCTGCGCGGCTTGCCGATCTAGATAATTGTGCTCGCCTGGCGCCCGGACAGGCTCCCCGCAATTACTGAATCGTGGGCTCGGCCTCGACACCGCCGCTAACGGCTGCGCGGTGGAATTGCATGAGCTGGACGAGCAGGTCGGCGCGATCGTCCAGCGCGGGCTGTTCAAGCAACGCTTGCTTGGCGCCGACATCGAACGGTCCGACCTGCGCGATGGCATTGACCAGCATCTCGTCGTCCAGCCTGCCGACAGCGTTCCAGTCGATCGCAAGGCCGAGCGCATCGCCGAGCCGGCGTGCCTCGCGTTCGACCTCGGCGCGCTGGCCGAGCGACAGCGGCGGCGGCTCCGAGTCGTCGAATGCTGCAACATCGATTTCGGCGCAGCGGTATGGCGCTTCGGTTTCGCGTTCCCGCACCAGGCGGAAACGATTGGTGCCGTGGATGACGATGTTGCAGCGGCCGTCGTCCAATTCCTCGACATTGACGATGTCGCCGACGCAGCCGACGCGCATAGAGCGGCGCCGCATTGTCGTCGTCGAGCCGGTGCGGCTGGATCATGGCGATTCGCCCGACTCCGTCGAGAGCGTCGCGAACCATGCTGCGATAGCGCGGCTCGAAGATGTGCAGCGGCAGCTGCGCACGCGGGAAGAGGATGGCGCCGGGCAGCGGAAATATGGGGACAATCAGCGCCCGGCTCATGTGAACAGCAGGGCCGATAGCCGCCGCCGCTGGGCGCCCGACCAGGGATCCTCGAGCCCCTGCGCTTCGATCAGCTGGAGGAAGTCGTGTCCGCGCCGCGCCGCTCATTCCACTCACGGTCACGGCGAATCAGTTCGAGCAACTCATCCGCCGCGCCGTCGCGGTCACCCGCCGCGGCTTTCGCCCCGGCAAGCTCCATCCGCGCCTCGTGGTCGTCGGGATTTGCCTCGAGCCGCGCGGCAAGCCCCGACGTGTCCGCGGCGGGAGCCGCGGATGCGAGCTCCAGCGCGGCGCGCGCACGTGCGACCTCCGCCTTCCCGGCAACTCTCTCGCGCCGGCCGATCGAGCAGCTCGCGCGCCTCGTCCGTCTCGCCGGCGGCAATGAGCGCCCGGGCAAGGCCGCCGATCACGTCGGGACCGTCCGGCGCCATCTCGTGGATCTGGCGGAACACGTTGATGGCCCGGCGGCATCGCCCTCGGCAAGGATCTGCTCACCCATGGCGACCAACGGCTCGATCTCCGCCTCGACGCCGCGCCTTCGCCTTCGATCTTAAGCTGCGCAAGCAGCTGGTCGATCGCGCGCTTGAGTTGGCCTTCGCTGCGGTAATTGGTAAGGTCGGCGACCGGTTGGCCACGATAGATCGCATACACAGTAGGGATCGACTGGATCCGGAACTGGGCGGCGACCAGCTTGTCCTTGTCGACATCGATCTTGGCGAGTTTCACGCCCTTGTCGGCATAGTCCGCCGCGATCTTGTCGAGGGTTGGCGACAGCTGCTTGCATGGCCCGCACCAGTCCGCCCAGAAGTCGAGGATGACCAGCGCGTCCATCGAGGGCGTCGACAACATCGCGTTCGAACCGCTCGATCCCTCGCGTTCGGATTCGGTCAGCCCCAGAGTTGCCACGGCGGTTCGTGCTCCTTCGAGTGCGCTTTCGCGGCCCATATGGGCGGCGATGGCGCCGCCACAAGCGCGCCGATCGGCCTTGCAGGAAGGCGCGGGCCCATGCTAGGCGCGCGCCTCACCTCCGCCGGTCAGCCTTCGAGCACCGGCGTCAGCGCCGAGCGGGCGTAGCTCAGGGGTAGAGCACAACCTTGCCAAGGTTGGGGTCGAGGGTTCGAATCCCTTCGCCCGCTCCAGCTGTCACGGTCCTTTCGTGCGATCTTGGCCCTTGCGCTTCCTATCTGGAGCCCGAGGAGACGCATCATGGCCGAACAGGCTGAACTCTCTCGTCCAGGACCGGGGCACGCATCGCAGACCGTCAATCCGGCGACCGGCGAGCCCGGAAAATCCTACGATCCCGATGACATCGACGACGCAAGGGCTGCCGCGAAGGCCGCTCGTGCTGCGTTCGAAGCGTGGCGGCGGACTTCCTTCGACGAGCGCGCGGCGATGATCCACAACGCCGCGGACATCCTGCGCGCGCGGAAGGACGAGTTTGCTCGCCTGATGACCGACGAGATGGGAAGACCCTCGACGACGGCCGCGCGGAGGTCGAGAAGTGCGCGTTTCATTGCGACTGGTTCGCGGACCACGCCGCGGACTATCTCGCGCGCCAGCCGGTCGATCTCGGCGGCGCCAGAAGCGTTCGTCACCTTCAACCCGCTCGGCGTCGTGCTTGCGATCATGCCGTGGAATTTTCCGTTCTGGCAGGTGTTCCGCTTTGCCGCGCCGGCACTGATGGCCGGCAACGGCGCGCTTTTGAAGCACGCCAGCAACGTGCCCGGCTGCGCTCTCGCGATTCAGGCCGTGCTTCGCGACGCCGGCGTGCCGCGAGACCTGTTCCGCACACTTCTGCTTCCGAGCAGCGAAGTCGAGGCGCTGATCAAGGACGACACTATCGCGGCCGTAACCCTGACCGGCAGCGTCGCCGCCGGCCGAAGCGTCGCCACCGCAGCGGGCAGCGTGCTCAAGAAGTGCGTGCTCGAGCTCGGCGGCTCCGACGCCTACCTGGTTCTCGAGGATGTCGACGTCGGCGCAGCCGCCAAGGTCGCGGCGACCGCACGCATGGTCAATGGCGGGCAGAGCTGCATTGCCGGCAAACGTTTCATCGTTGTTCGCGGCGTCGTGGATGCCTTCGAGACCGCGTTGGTGGATGAGATGCGCGGCTATGCAATGGGCGATCCCGCGCAGCCCGGCACCAGGCTCGGACCGATGCAGAGCGTCGCCGCCCGCGACGAAATCCACCGCCAGGTCACCGACAGCGTCCGTGGGGGCGCCCGCCTGCTGCTCGGCGGACAAATCCCCGAACGCACAGGGGCCTGGTACCCGGCAACCGTCCTTGGCGATGTCCGGCCCGGACAGCCGGCGCATGATGAAGAAGTGTTCGGGCCCGTGGCCGCGATCATCGCCGCGGACGATGAGGCGGACGCCGTGCGAATCGCCAATGCCAGCGAGTTCGGGCTCGGCTCCGGAGTGCTGACGGGCGATGTCGACCGCGGTCGCCGGATCGCCGCCGAGGACCTCGATGCCGGCCTCAGCTTCGTCAACGAGAACGTCCGTTCGGACCCGCGAATGCCGTTCGGCGGGGTCAAGCATTCGGGCTATGGCCGTGAGTGCGCGGGCTATGGCATTCGCGAGTTCGTCAACATCAAGAGCGTGCACGTCCGGCCGCTCGAGAACGCCGACGGCAGCCGAGTCGAGTAGCGGTCAGCCGGCCCTGGAGCCCTCGTGAAACGCCTCGACGGTGTGCGCGACGTCGCGCATCAGCTTCTGGGCATCGCCGCTACTGTTGTTGTCGGGAATGGTCATGATGGCGACCGCATAGACCGCTCCGTCAGGCGCGGTGAGCAGGCCGATGTCGTTGATTCCGGCAATCCTGCCCTGGAGTTCCTGCCCCGTTCCGGTCTTGTGGTTCCACTCCCAGCCCGGGGCGAGGGCGGCGCGGACCCGCAGGCCTCCGGTCTTCGTCTGGCCCATGGTCGACAGCAGGCGGTCGGTCGATTGCGGCGAGAGCAGGCCGCCGCTGCGCAGCGAGGCAAGCGCGTTGGCGATCGCGTGCGGCGACGCGCCGTCGTAGGGATCGTGGATGTAGCGCTTGAACGCGGCCTGGCGCGACGCCATCGGCAGTGCCGTTCGTGCATCGAAGAAGGCACTCCCGATCGAATAGCTGGGATTCCACGTCAGGCCGGCGATGCGCGACTGCAGCGAGCGCTCGCCATTGCCGAAGCGGATTGCGCCGAGGCCCTTGCGCGCGATCATTCGCCGCACCGCCGGCGGACCACCGATCGAGCGCAGCAGCTTGTCGTTCGCGGTATTGTCGCTTTGGGTGATGGCGGTGAACATCAGCTCGCCTAGAGTGATGCTCTGCAGGCTGCCGTCGAGGATTTTTGCTGCGAGCGGCTGATGGAAGAGGGTGAGGTCGCTGCGGTCGAGCGCGACCCGCGTGTCGAGGCTGGCCTTGCCGTGATCGACGGCGTCCAGAGCGGTGATCGCGACCCATAGCTTCGAGCAGCTCTGCTGCGGGAACAGCGATGTCGCGTTCCAGTCCGCTTCCCATCCGTCCCGAAGCGACACCACCGCGATGCCTGCCTTGCCGTCGAACTTGCGTCCGAGAGCGGTGAGCTGGTTCTGCAAGACGGCCGGAGCGTGCGCACGAGCGCGACCCGCATGTGGGTTCGCGGACGGCCGCCTGGGGAGCGGCGCAAGGGGATCGGGCTGCACTGATGCCGAGGCGGCAACCTGGGCAAGGGCGGCAAACACCAAGCCGAATCCCAGCTGCCTGCGAAATGACGTCATGATCCCACCGCTCCCCGACGCTGTTTTGGTTTGCAATGGCCTAGGGCCGTCCAGCTGAACTTCTCCTGTGCAGAGCTGCAGGTGCGATTCTGCCGAGCGGAACCGACCGGGTGTCAGAGCTGAGGCGGCGTCCCGCCCATCAGCGCGGCGGTCTCCAGCTCGTCGAGCGCCCGATGGGCGGCGATGTAGCGGCGCGCGCTCGCGATCCAGCCGGTTGCAGCCTGCGCGCCCGGCAGCCGCATCGTCTCGGCCAGCGCGTCGTCGACATCGCCTCCCGACAGCTGCTGCAGCGCGCGGGTATAACGGGCGTCGGGAGTTGATCGGCGGCCGGCCGGCGCGGTGCACCTCGACGAACGTGCCGAACTCCCGCTTGAATCCGTCCCACCAGCCATCGCTCGGCCCGCCGGCCCGCAGCTGGGGACCCGAGGGATTCATATTGGGTGATGAGGTCGTTGAGGCGGACCGGCTGGTGCGCGGCAGTAATCACAGTCGCGACGGCTTGCTGGTGCTGGGGTCCGAAACGGATTGCCAGAAGCGGCTCCAGATATCCGAGTGAAAGGCCGCGGTCGATCGCACGGCGTGCGGCAAAGGCGACGACTAACGCATCGGCTCGGCCTGCCGATCCTTGCGCCTGCTGAGTTGCGCTTTCGACGCGGGCCAACCGCTGTTCGAGCGTGGCGATCCTTTGTTCGTCCGAGGTTCGGAGGGGACGGGCCGGCGCTGCATTGAGAATGCGGTTGGGGCACGACAATCCGTTGCAGCGGCTGCGCGGCTGGCGTCACGCCGAGAAAGCGTGCGGCGTCGTGGTAGCGGGCGAGGGCCCAGGTCGCCGCAGCGGCGCCGACGAGCAGCAAGGCGATGCCGATCGCCAGCCGGGCGCCCCAGCCCGTTCCCCTCCGGTAGCTTGTCGCGTTCATCCCTGCCGCCGCTTGTCGCACAGCCGCTCCGGCAAGGGCCAGAAGGGCGTCGTCGCTGGGCTGATCCGCCATCTCACACGCTCCCACCCGGGTCCGGCGGCTTGCGCAGCGGCATTGCTGATGGCGAGGATCGCAATCCGTGCCGCCGATCGAGCTGCTGCTCTTTCGCGAGAGCAGCGAAGCGCCGTGCCGGCACGCGGCGAGTGGAGCATCACGATCGAGCCCGCTGCCTCGCGGACATCCGGTGCCGGTTCGATCGTCTTCGATGCGATAGACCGTCACTGCAGTCACTTCCTGCCGGACGCCGCGGGTCGCCGAGCGATCCTCTCCGCACAGGTGAAGAAGCTTGAGATCGGCTTCCAGCGACCCAAGCAGCCGTTCGACTCCACCGTCTCCGCTGCTGGCGATGTCGAAGCCGGCCTCGCGCGCCGCCTCGGCGGTTGCCTTGCCGACGGCATGAACCGGCAACCCTCGAAAGCTCGCCAACTGTTCGCCGCCGAAGCGAAGCGCGTTGGCACTCGTCATCAGGAGTGCGTCGAAGCCACTGGCGTCGGGCGCTTGCCACTCAACCGCCTCGATCTCGAACAGGGGAATGCGAACAGCATCGAGTTCCGCGGGTCTTGGCCCGTTCCACCGTTTCACTCGCGCCCGGCTCGGGGCGCAGCACGACGATTTGGCTCATTCGGGTGAGAAGAGCTTCCTGATGGACTCGGGCGCCTTGTCCAGCATCTCTTTGGCGAGACCGCGCGGCGTCTTCTCGTCGCCGCAATCGAAAACGGCGCGCTGCTCGACAACATCCTTGCCGTCCTCGCTGAAGATCTGGGCGCGAATGCGCAGGTCGCCGTCCTCGAGCACTGCGAAGGCCGCGACCGGCGAGGAGCAGGTCGCGCCCAGCGCTCGCGTAAATGCCCGCTCGGCCATCACGCACCAATAAGTGATCTGGTTGTTGACGGTGGTGAGCACGCTCTGGTCTGCGATATCATCGGTCCGGCACTCCATTCCGATCACCGCTTGCGCCGGCGCCGGGAGGATGACTTCGGTTGGGATCGCCGCGCCCGTCGCAATGCCGAGCCGCTTGAGGCCCGCGCAGGCGAGCAGGGTCGCATCGATCTCGCCCTCCTCGACCTTGCGCAATCGGGTTTCGATATTGCCGCGCAGCGGCACGATCTTGAGGTCGGGCCGCATTGCAAGCAGCTGTGCCTGCCGCCGCTTCGACGAGGTGCCGACGACTGCGCCCTGCTTCAGCTTGTCGATCGACTCGGCGCCGATCAGCCGGTCGCGAACGTCGCCGCGCGGGCGAACCGACGCGATATGGATTTCCCTCGGACGGATGCTTTCGACGTCCTTCATCGAGTGAACGCAGAAATCGACATCGCCATTCAGCAGCGCCTGGTCGAGCTCCTTGGTCCACAGCGCCTTGCCGCCGATCTCCGCCAGCGGCCGGTCCTGGACCTTGTCGCCGGTGGTCGCGATCGGCACGATTTCGATATAGCCTTCCGGCCAGCGCTGCGCGGTTTCGATCGCCGCGGCGACCTTGCGCGACTGGGCGAGCGCCAGCGGCGAACCCCGAGTTCCAAGCTTCAACCGTCCCTGCATTCCCCACCCCTAGTGCATGGCGAGGCATTCAGGCAAAGGGCCGCCAAAGGAAATCGTTGAAAAACCCTGCAATGACTGTGATCCTCGGACTGGAATCCTCGTGCGACGACAGCGCCGCGGCGCTTGTCACGGCGGATCGGCACATCCTTGCCCAAAAAGTCGTCGGCCAGACTGCGGCTCATCAGCCTTATGGCGGCGTTGTTCCCGAAATCGCCGCCCGCGCGCACGTCGAGATTCTGCCGGCGCTGATCCGCGACGTCCTCTGCGAGGCCGGCGTTTCTATTCGCGATGTCGATGCTGTCGCCGCCACCGCCGGGCCCGGCCTGATCGGCGGCGTCATGGTCGCGCTTCTTGCCGGCAAGGGCCTCGCGCTCGCGGCCGGCAAGCCGCTGATCGCCGTCAATCATCTCGAGGGTCACGCGCTTAGCCCGCGGCTGGCCGATCCGGACCTCGGCTTCCCGTATCTGCTCCTGCTGGTGTCGGGCGGCCATTGCCAGTTGCTCGAAGTGCGCGGCGTCGGTGACTACCGGCGGCTCGCGACGACCATCGACGATGCTGCCGGCGAGGCGTTCGACAAGGCCGCCAAGCTGCTCGGCCTCGGCTATCCCGGCGGCCCGGCGATCGAGGCGCTGGCGGCGCGGGGCGATCCGCGTGCCGTGCCGCTTCCGCGTCCACTGCTTGGCTCGCCGGAGCCGCATTTTTCCTTCGCCGGCCTCAAGAGCGCGGTTCAGCGCGCCGTCGCCTCGCAGGCGACTTTCGGCCGGAGGACATCGCAGCCAGCTTCCAGCAGGCGGTTGTTGATTGCCTCGTCGACCGCACCCGCCTCGCCCTTCGCCGCAGCGAGGCGCCGACCCTGGTGGTCGCCGGCGGAGTCGCCGCCAATACCGCCATCCGGACCGACTTCGCGGCCTTGGCGGTGAGCAGGGGGCGCAGGTTCAGCGTCCCGCCGGCGTGGCTTTGCACCGACAATGCAGCGATGATCGGCTGGGCCGGCGCGGAGCGGTTCGCAGCCGGAATGTGCGACAGCCTAGACGCGCCCGCGCGCGCGCGCTGGCCGCTCGATGAAAGCGCCGAAAAGGTGCGGGGAGCGGGGGTCAAGGCATGAACTTCGATCGGATCGGGCGTGATTGGCGGAGGCGCCTGGGGAACGGCGCTTGCGCAGGTAGCTGCGAGTGGCGGGCGCGAAACCCTGCTGTGGGCACGCGAGGCCGACGTGGTCGCGGGCATTAATGCAGGCCACGAAAACCCCGCTGTTCCTGCCGGACGTTCCGCTCCATCCCGCGATCCGCGCAACCGGCGACCTTGGCGATCTTGGAGGCTGCGACGCCTGGCTGGTCGTCGTTCCGACGCAACACATCCGGTCCGTCCTCGGTCAGGCGCCGCGGTCGGACGTGCCGCTGGTGCTCTGTGCCAAGGGCATCGAGGAGCGCAGCGGCAAGCTCGTTCACGAGATTGCGGGGGAGCTGTGCCCGGACGCACGGCTGGCGGTGCTGTCCGGCCCGACCTTCGCTCACGAGGTGGCGAAAGGCCTGCCGACGGCCGTCACTCTCGCGGCCCAAGACCTCCGCCTTGCCGAGCAGCTCCGCGATCGCCTCGCACAGCCCGAGTTCCGTATTTATGTGTCGGACGATGTCGCCGGCGCCGAGATCGGCGGAGCGGTGAAGAACGTGCTGGCGATCGCGTGCGGAGTCGTCGAGGGCCGCGGCCTCGGCCAGAACGCGCGGGCAGCGCTGATCGCTCGGGGCTTTGCGGAAATGACCCGGTTCGGGCTTGCGCGGGGGGCCAACCGCGAGACTCTCGCCGGCCTGTCCGGACTCGGCGATCTCGTTCTCACCTGCTCCTCGACAAGCTCGCGCAACTATTCGCTTGGCAAGGGCATCGGCGAGGGCCGGCCGGCGGCCGAGCTGCTCGCGGACCAGCGCACGGTTGCGGAAGGGGCTTTCACCGCGGCGGTGCTGGCCCGGATCGCGGCCGACGCAGGAATCGACATGCCGATTGTCGCGGCGGTCGCCGATCTCATCGCGGGCCGCTGCAGCGTGGAGGCGGTGCTCGAAGCGCTGCTGGCGCGGCCGCCGAAGGTCGAGGCAGTCTAGAAATCGACCGCGATGCCCTTCTTTTCCCAGTCGCCGTAGCGCGTCGGGTCGAGCTTTTGCTCCTCCCCGGCAGGCGGCACTGCCGGTGCATTCGGCTCAGGCTTCGGCACCGGCGGCGAGGGACTGAGATGCGCGGGCGGATCGAGGTGCTTGGGGCGTTTCATGACGCCAAGATGATGGTCGGGATGGGCAATGCCAAGCACTGAGCCGAGAATTGAAGGCGTCCCTGCCCGTCGCGCGGCGCTGCAAATGATCGATGCGGTGCTTCGCCGCGGCCAGACGCTGGAAGCCGCGGCGGGCCGGGCCACCAACCTCGTCCCCGTCGATCGGGCGCTGGCAATGGCAGTCGCCGGCGAGACCCTGCGGCGGCTGCCGGACCTCGATGCTCTCATCGACAGCGCAACCCGCCAGCGGCTTCCTGACGATTCGAAGGCCCGGACCGTGCTTCGCCTCGCCCTCGCGCAGAAGATCGGCCTCGGCACGCCCGACCACGCCGTCGTTGCGACCGCCTTGCCGCTGGTGGACGGCGGGCCGCGCCGATTGGTTCATGGCGTCCTCGGCACGCTGCTTCGGCGCGGTCTGCCGGCGATGGACTGGTGTCGCCTGCCAGATACGGTCGAAGAGCGCTGGCGAGCGGCCTGGGGGGAAGACGCCGTCCTTGCGGCGCGCCGCCTGATTGCGAGGCGACCGCCGCTCGATCTCACGTTCGCGGACGCCGGCGCGGCGGACGCCTTCGCGCAGGCGAACGGCGGTCGGTCGCTGGCACCGCGGCACGTGCGGCTGGACAGCAGCAGCGTCGCCGAGCTGCCGGGCTTCAGCGCCGGCGGCTGGTGGGTCCAGGACCTTGCCGCGTCTCTACCCGCGCGCCTGATCCCGCCTGGCGCGAAGGACGTGCTCGATCTTTGCGCTGCGCCCGGCGGCAAGACGATGCAGCTGGCAGCGGCCGGTCACCGAGTCACCTCGATCGACTCATCCGAAAGTCGTCTTGGACGACTGCGAGAGAATCTCGACCGCACCCATCTCTCCGCGCAGCTCGTCACCGCGGACGCCTTGCTGTGGAAGCCAAAGCGCCAGTTCGATGCGATCCTGCTCGACGCGCCGTGCTCGGCGACCGGAACCTACCGGCGCCATCCCGAGGTGCTGTACAGGGCGCGACCGCCGATCGTCGCCGAGAACAGCGCGCTCCAGTCGCGCTTGCTCGATCGGGCCGCGCAGTGGCTGAAACCCGGCGGCGCGCTGGTCTATTCGGTCTGCTCGCTGGAACCGCAGGAAGGCGAGGAGCGCATCGCGGCGTTTCTGCAAGCGAATCCCGCCTTCGAACTGCAACCGCCGATCGTGGGTGACTTGCCGGTCGCGATCCCGCCCGGCGATCACGGCTGGGTCCGAATTCTGCCCGGTCTGCTCGAAGCCGAAGGCGGCCTCGACGGCTTCTTCATGGCGCGCCTTGTCGCCAGGGGCTGAACCCGTTTAATCGGGCCCATGCCGATCATCGCGCCCTCGATCCTGTCCGCCGACTTCGCCAAGCTCGGCGAGGAGGTGCGCGCGATCGATACGGCCGGCGCCGACTGGATCCACATCGACGTCATGGACGGCCATTTCGTCCCCAACCTCACGATCGGACCGGCCGTGGTGAAGGCATTACGCCCGCACAGCCCCAAGCCTTTCGACGTCCACCTGATGATTTCGCCGGTCGACCCGTTCCTCGACGCGTTCGCGGAAGCGGGCGCGGACATCATCACCGTTCACCCCGAAGCCGGCCCGCATCTGCATCGCACCGTGCAGCGGGTGAAGGCGCTCGGCAAGAAGGCAGGCGTGTCGCTCAACCCCGCAACTCCGGCCAAGGCGCTCGATTATGTTCTTGAGGACGTCGACCTCGTCCTGGTGATGACCGTCAATCCGGGGTTCGGCGGGCAGAAATTCATCACCGGCCAGCTCCGCAAGATCGAGGCGATCGCCAACCGCATCGCCAAACAGAATCTCCCGGCCGAACTCGAGGTCGACGGGGGAATTGATCCCGAGACGGCTCGTCGGGCCGTCGACGCCGGAGCGACCGCTCTCGTCGCGGGGACGGCAGCCTTTCGCGGTGGTCCCGATTGCTACGCCGCGAACATCCGTGCCCTTAAGGACGCTCAATGAACACCGACGGCTCGGCCGCCGACCGGGCGATCGTCAGCAAGCTCGCGCGGGGCTCGTTGCTTTCGCGCTTTACCCGTTCAGGGCGGCAACCGCTCAAGCTGGTCGCGGTGCCGCGCGACCATGTTCCCGGCGATCGCCAGCGCGGCGAGGCGCTTGCCGGCGGCCGCTTCACGTTCGGCGCCGACGCCCTGTGGCTCGCCGACCTCGACTTTGCAGCTGCGACCGGCGGCACCTCGCTTGCCGACAATCTCCAGGGGTTCTCCTGGTTGCGCGACCTTGCCGCCGCCGCCGCGCGCGAGCGCGGAGCGGCCATTGCCGAGGCGATCCTCGGCCGCTGGCTGCTCGCCCACGGCACGCGGGTCGACGGCGCCTGGCTGCCGCACCTCTGGGGCGAGCGCATTCTCTTCTGGGCGGCCTATGCGCCCTACATCCTGTCGAGCACGGACGCGGGGTATCGCTCCGCGCTCCTCAACACGCTCGCCCGCGGCGCCCGCCACCTCGACAGCTCGGCCGACAAGGCTCCGGCCGGATTGAAAAGGGTGACGGCCTGGTGCGGCGTCGTTGCGGCCGGACTTCTCGTCCAGGGCGGCGTCGTGCGCGTGGCCCGCGGCGAGTCCGGCCTCGCGCGCGCGCTGGCGGCCGCGCAGTTCGAGGACGGCGGTCTGATCAGCCGCTCACCGTTCGAGCAGGCGGTGCTGGTCGACCGCCTCGGGATGCTGCGCGCCTGCTATATCGCGGCCAAGCAGACGATCCCCGACGGCATCGAGACCGCGGCCTCGGCCGCGCTTGCAGCCCTCCATGGCGTCATGCTCGGCGACGGTGCCCTGTCGAGCTGGCAAGGCTGCAACCCCGGCGAACCAGCGCGATTGACTGCGTTGATCGAAGGCTGCGGGCTTCGGGCCCGCCCGCTTCGGCAAGCCCGCGGCTGGGGCTACCAGCGACTGTCGGCGCTCGGCACGATCGTCGTGCTCGACGCTGCGCCGCCGCCGCCCCAGCGCATGGCCGCACAGGGTTCAGCGTCCACGCTCGCATTCGAAATGTCCGACGGGGGGCAGCGGCTGATCGTCAATTGCGGCGGACCGGGACCGCTGCCGACCGATTTGCCGCCCGAACTCGCTCAGGCGCTTCGGACGACCGCCGCGCACAGCACCCTGGTGCTATCCGACACCAACTCGACCAATATCCAGCCGGACGGCTCGCTCGGCCGCGGCGTCGAGGACGTCACCATCGACCGCAGCGAGGACAATGATGCGAGCCGGCTCGAGGCAAGCCATGACGGCTACGTTCGCGCCTTTGGCCTCGTTCACAAGCGCAGCATCATGCTCGGCAATGACGGCAAGGAGCTGCGCGGCGCCGACCAGCTGATCGCCAGGGGCCGCCGCAAGATCCGCGAGTCGGTCGCCTATGCCGTCCGCTTCCACCTCGCGCCGGGCGTCGAGGCGACGATCACCGCCGACGGCATGGGCGCCATCCTGCGTTCCCGCGGGGCGCCGCCGTGGAACTTCCGCTGCCGCGGCGGCATGCTGACGACCGAGGAAAGCCTGTGGATCGACGGCCGCGGCGAGCCGCAGCGATCGACCCAGATCGTCGTGGTCGGCGAAGTCTCGAGCCTCGGCGGAGAAATCGGCTGGCAGCTTCGCCGCACAAGCTAGAAGGAACAGCAATGACGGACCTCGTCCCCGTTCGGCGGGCACTCATTTCATTGTCGGACAAGAGCGGCCTGGCCGAGCTTGCCGCTGGCCTGACCCGCCATGGCATCGAAGTGGTGTCGACCGGCGGAACTGCAGCCAAGTTGCGCGAGGCTGGAGCTTCGGTGAGGGATATCAGCGACCTGACGGGCTTCCCGGAGATGATGGACGGCCGGGTGAAGACCCTTCATCCCAAGGTCCACGGCGGCCTTCTCGCCGTTCGGGACAATCCCGAGCATGTCGTCGCAATGGCCGATCACGGCATTGCTCCGATCGACCTCGTCGTCGTCAACCTCTATCCGTTCCTCAACACGGTGCTGAGCGGTGCCGATCGCGACACGATCATCGAGAATATCGACATCGGCGGCCCGTCGATGGTCCGCTCCGCCGCCAAGAACCACGCCCACGTCGCCATCGTCACCGACCCCGCTGATTATGGAGCGCTGCTCGAGGAGCTGGACGCGAATGGCGGCGCGACGTCACTTCGGCTGCGCAAGCGGCTGGCGGCAAAGGCGTTCGCCCTGACGGCGGCCTACGACTCCACCATCTCGCAATGGTTTGCCTTCGCCGACCAGGGCGAGCGGTTTCCCGCAATCTGGACCCGCGCAAGCACGCTCAAGATGCCGCTTCGCTACGGCGAGAACCCGCACCAGCAAGCCGCCCTCTACGTGCCGGTCGGCCCGGCGGCGCAGGGAATCGCTCAGGCGGAGCAGGTGCAGGGCAAGGAACTCAGCTACAACAATCTCAACGACGCCAACGCCGCGCTGGAGCTCGCCGCCGAGTTCCGCGATGCCGAGCCGACCATCGTCATCGTCAAGCATGCCAATCCCTGCGGTGTTGCCACGCGCGAGCGGCTGATAGACGCCTGGAGCCAAGCGCTCGCCTGCGACAGCGTCTCGGCGTTCGGCGGTATCGTCGCCAGCAACCGGCCGCTGGATGCCGAGACCGCGGAGGCGATCACCCAGATTTTCACCGAGGTCGTGGTCGCGCCCGACGCCGACGAGGGCGCCCGCGCAATCTTCGCCCGCAAGAAGAACCTGCGTCTGCTGCTCACCGGCGGCCTTCCGGACCCCGCCCGCGGCGGCCAGACCATGGCGATCATCGCCGGCGGGATCCTGGTTCAGGATCGCGACAATGGCCGCATCGACCGCGAGCAGCTCAAGTGCGTGACCAGGCGCGCGCCGACCGAGCAGGAAATCCGCGATTGCCTGTTCGCCTGGACGGTCGCCAAGCACGTCAAGTCCAACGCCATCGTATATGCCAAGGACGGGGCGACCGCCGGCGTCGGCGCCGGTCAGATGAACCGGCGCGACTCCGCCCGCATCGCCGCGGCCAAGGCTCGGGAAGCGGCCGAGACCCACGGCTGGAGCGAGCCGCGGACGATCGGCTCGGCGGTTGCGTCGGACGCCTTCTTCCCGTTCGCCGACGGCTTGCTGGCGGCGGTCGAAGCGGGCGCCACCGCGGTGATCCAGCCTGGCGGCTCCATTCGCGACGACGAGGTGATCGCCGCTGCCGACGAGGCCGGCCTTGCGATGCTGTTCACCGGGATGCGGCACTTCCGGCACTAGCCGGTTGCTAGAGCAGGTCGTCCCCGGCTTGGTCGCGAGCTTCCGCCGCTTGCTCTGCTTCGCGCAGCTCCCGCACCTCGTGCTTGTTCATCCGGAATAGCTCCCGGTCCTCGGGGCCGAAGCCCTTGGTCCACAAAACCGCTCCAAACGCGACGAGAATCGCGGGCACGCCGATCACCAGCTGCAGCAGGTCGGGAAGGAGCCAGTGAACGCCGGCGCCGACGACGAGCGCCGCCGCGGTCGCCCAGGCGATGTCCCAGCGCCAGCCGGAGACCGGCGCGTCCAGCCTGCGTCGCAGTAGCAGTGACTTGGTGATCGATGCGAAGGCCAAGGCGATGCACAGGCCGATCGCCGGTCCCGTCGCCTGGAACGCCAGCGGAAAGTGTTCGCCGCGCATGAGCAGGATCAGACCCGCAGCAAGGCCGGCCTCCATTGCGAGCATGATCAAGCTGATGATCATGTTGCGGGTGCGATCGACGTAGATCAGGGCCGCTTCGCTGACGACGGCCGCGGCGGCAATGACCTCGGCGGCGAGAAGGAAGCCGAGCATCGCCGTGCCGCCGGTAAATTCGGAGCCGACGAGGCCCATCACCGCTCGTCCGGGAATGCCGAGCGCAAGCGCGATCCCTGCCTGGGCGGCGATGATCCAGTAGGTGACCTGCCGTACTTGCTTGGCCACGCCCGGGCGGTCGTTCTGCGCCAGCCGCCGGACGATTGCAGGCCCGAGGACCGGCTCGAAGCTGGTCTTGAGCTTGGCCGGCAAGGTCGCGACCTGCTGCGCTGCGTAATAGATGCCGACGAAGCTGGCCGGCAGGAATGCGCCCAGCACCGCCAGGTCGATCCGGCGAGATGCCCATTCGACCGTGTCCGCGGCGGCGAGGGGTGCATTGTGGACGGCCGTTCGCCAGGCCGTCGGCAGGTCCGGCTTCCAGCCGTGCGGCAACCCGTAGCAGCGGATCAGCGGGATCAAGGCAGCAACCAGCGCCGCGACCATCGACAGCACATAGGCGATGATCAGGCCGTCTCCACGCTTCACCATGAGCGGAGAGAAGGATAGCGCGAACGCGGCGATGCTGATGACCCAAGGTTGCACGACCGAGCGCGCGCGCACGGTCGAGGCGACGTCGTTGTGATAGGCGAGCGCGGCCAGAGCGATGTCGGTCCAGGCGATCGCAATCACCGTGATTGCGAGCAGGCGATCGAGGCCTTCGACCGACGTGGTTGGGTACATCGCCTTGGGGAAGAGGATTAGGATCGCCATTCCGATGATGGCGCCCACGGCGGCCACCAGCAGCGAATCGGCGATGATGCAGGCTTGCGGCTTCTTCTCGTCGGCGAGCAGCTGGGCGAGCCCGCGGCGCAATCCGAGCGCTGCGACCTGGGCTGCGAATTCGACGACCAGGACCGCATAGGCAAAGCGGCCGAGCGCCGCCGGCCCGTAGATTCGTCCGCCGATGAAGAGGAACGGCACCATGCCCGCGAGCCGCAGGACGAAGCCGAAGATATTGAGGCGGCCGCCGGCGGCGAGGGTCGCCATATCGGCGTCGGGAGGGGCGCTTTCCTGCGCGACCGTCGCGCCGCCCGCAGTCCTCTCGGCGTCGCTCAATGCGCGGCGCCCCAATGCTCGCCCCAACCCACCTCGACGTCGAGCGGCACGTCCAGCGTCATCGCCGGCTCGGCGGCCTGCGACATCACGCGCTTGATGACTGCCGCCGCTTCCTCCTCGCGACCGTCGGGAACTTCGAACACCAATTCGTCGTGCACCTGAAGAAGCATCCGCACGCCATCGAGCCCCGCAGCGGCCAGCGCTTCGTCCATCCGCGACATCGCCCGCTTGATAAGGTCGGCGCTGGTCCCCTGGATCGGCGCATTGACGGCCGCCCGCTCGGCCCCGGCGCGGATCGAGGGGTTCGGCGAGCGGATGTTGGGTTCGAAATGGGTCTTTCGCCCGAACAGAGTCTTCGTGAAGCCATGGTCGCGGGCGAATGCCAAAGTGCTGTGGGTGAAGGCGCGAATGCCCGGAAAACGCTCGTAATAGCGATCGATGATCGCCTTGCCTTCTTCCTTGGGCAGTCCGAGCCGGCCGGCGATGCCCCACGCCGAGCTTCCGTAGAGAATGGCGAAGTTGATCGTCTTGGCCTGGTTGCGCGTGTCCCGATCGACCCTGCCGAACAGCTCCTCCGCGGTCAGGCTATGGATGTCGACGCCGCTCCGGAAAGCATCCTTGAGCTGCGGCACGTCGGCCATATGGGCGGCCAGCCGAAGCTCGATCTGGCTGTAGTCGGCGGAGAGCAATTTGTAGCCCGGCTCGGCGACGAAGGCATCGCGGATCTTGCGGCCGATCTCGGTCCGGATCGGGATGTTCTGAAGGTTCGGATCGTTCGACGACAGGCGGCCGGTTTGCGCGCCGGTCATCGAATAGCTCGTGTGGACCCGCCCCGTCTCCGGATTGATCTGCGCCTGGAGGGCGTCGGTGTAGGTGGACTTGAGCTTGGTCAGCTGACGCCATTCGAGCACCAGGTTCGCGCACTCGACGCCTTCGCCTGCGAGCCGCTCGAGTTCGTTGACGTCGGTCGAATATTGCCCGCTCTTGCCCTTGCGCCCGCCTTTCAGGCCGAGCCGCCCGTAAAGCACCTCGCCGAGCTGTGCCGGCGAGCCGATCGTGAACGGTCCGCACGCCGCCTCGTAGATGCGCTCCTCGAGGCGTGCGGTCTCCTCGGCGAATTCGCGGCTCAGCTTGGCGAGATAGTCGCGGTCAACCTTGATTCCTCGCCGTTCCATCCGGCCGAGCACCGGCACCAGCGGCCGGTCGACCCGGCCATAGACGCGCGCGACATTCTCCTGCGCCAGCCGGGGCTTCAGCCTCAGCCACAGCCGCAGAGCAACGTCGGCGTCCTCGGCGGCATATTCCGTCGCCGGCCCAAGCGGCACCTTGTCGAACGTGATCTGCTTGGCGCCCGTCCCGCACAGCTGCTTGAACGTGATACACTCGTGCTCGAAGTGAATCTTCGCAAGCTCGTCGAGCCCGTGGCCGAACGACCGCCCGGCATCGAGCGCGAAGCTCATGACCATCGTGTCATCAATCGGCGCGACGTCGATGCCGAGCTTGTCGAACATCACCCAGTCATATTTGAAATTGTGCCCGATTTTGATGACAGCAGGATTCTCGAGCAGCGGCTTCAACCGGTCCAGGACCAGAACCATCGGCAACTGGCTCGGCGCGTCGGAATATAGGTCGGCGCCGGAATGGCCGACCGGGATGTAGCAGGCACGGTTCGGCGCCGTGGCGAGGCTGATGCCGGCAAGCCGCGCGATCACGCAATCGATGCAGTCGGTCTCGGTATCGAGCGCGACATAGCCCTGCGCTTTCGCCTCGGCGATCCAGCGGTCGAGGGCCGCTTCGTCCGTCACCGTCTCGTACTTCGAACGGTCGACCTCGATCTGCTCGGCCGGCGCGGGTCCCGGCGACTTCGGCTCCATTGCCGCCATGACGCCATTGATGCCGCCGCCGCTGCTGCTTCGTCCGCCACTCGGCCCGCCGCCGTCGAGCCGGTTAAGAAGCGCCTTGAAGCCCTGCTCGGTCAGGAATTCGCGAAGGGGCGCGTCGGGAATGCCCTGCAGCGACAAGGCGTCGAGCGGCTCGGGCAGATTGGCGTCGCAGACCAGCCGCACCAGCTCGCGCGACAGTCGGGCGGCGTCGGCATGGTCGATCAGCGACTGCTTGAGCTTGGGTTTGGTGATCTGGTCGGTGCTGGCGAGAACGGTTTCGAGATCGCCGAACTGCTGGATGAGCAGGGAGGCGGTCTTCGGGCCGATCCCCGGAACGCCGGGCACGTTGTCGACGCTGTCGCCCATCAGCGCCAGGACGTCGCCGACCTTGTCGGGGCCGACGCCGAACTTCTCGATGACGCTGGCCTCGGTGATCCGGCGGTCGTTCATCGTGTCGAGCATGTCGACTTCGTGATCGAAGACCAGCTGCATCAAATCCTTGTCGGAGCTGACGATCGTCACTTTCCAGCCGGCGTTGCGAGCCGCGGTCACGTAGCAGGCGATGATGTCGTCGGCTTCCAGGCCCGCTTCCTCGATACACGGGATCGAAAAGGCGCGCGTCGCGGTGCGGATCAGAGGGAATTGCGGGACAAGGTCCTCGGGCGGCGGCGGCCGGTGCGCCTTGTAGCCGTCGTACATCTCGTTGCGGAACGTCTGTTCCGACGCATCGAGGATGACCGCCATGTGGGTCGGCCCGTCGGCCTTGTTGAGACCGTCCGCGAGCTTCCACAGCATCGTCGTGTAGCCGTAGACAGCGCCCGCTGGCTGGCCATGGCGGTTGGTCAGGGGCGGCAGGCGATGGTAGGCACGGAATATGTAGCTCGACCCGTCGACCAGGTAGAGATGGGGTTGCGCCGCGGCTGGCGTGCTGTCGTTGGGCGTGCGGGAGGACTGGGCTTCAGACATGAAGCAGCGGGTCTAGCGGGCGCCGTGCCGCGAGGCCAGCAGTGGCGATCGGTGCGCTCGCTGGCGCCCGGCGGGGAAGGTCAGGCCGCGCTCACCAGATGCATTTCGGCACGGCGGATGTCCGCGGATAGCACCTGGACCTGCCGCTCATAAGCCTCGGCGAGCTCGCGATGGATAATTCGCACATGGGCGTGAACGGCGCGCGATTCCGCGGCGCGCTCCTCCCTGGCCCGTCGGCTGAAATATTCGAAGTCGGTAGCCATATGCCCACCCCCCGATGGTCAGCGCAAATCGGGCAAGTCGCTCACCCGACGTTTCCGCATAGCACGCTTTTGGGAGCGTCCTGAGTCACTTGGGTTACATCTTGAGCGTTCGGTTCATTAAAAGGCGGTCCACGATTGGCGCCTTTCGCAGTGCCCGCTCTAGGCGCCCCGGCGAGTGTCGGGATCGGCGATGACGACCTTGTCGCCGCGGGATACTGCATCGAACAGCTTCGCCGCGAATTCGACGGGGACGCCGATGCATCCGTGGGTTGCATAGCCGTCGCGAACATTGCTGCCGTGGATCGACACGCCATCGCGAGTCAGGCGCAACGTGTAAGGCATCGGCGCATTATCGTAGGTCGCCGACGTGTGATGCTTGAGCTTCGCCAGGATCGGGAAGGTGCCGATCGGCGTCTCGCGCGAGGTCGCTCCGAACAGGATGACCGCCGTGCCGATTTCATGCGGGCCGCGGAAGACCGAAATCAGCTGCCTTTGCAGATCGATGCTGATCCAGGTCGGGTTGGCCGGAACGCCGGCGTCGTTCCAGCGATACTCGCCGAAGCGAAGGGGCGTCCGGACGTCGAGAAGAGTGGAGATCGGCCTTGCAAACTGCCCGGTCGCGAACGCTTCGCGCGCCTGTTCATTAGTCAGCCGGATGCGGCCGGCGGCAAGCGGCGCCGTCCCCACCGAATGGTTCGGCTGCGCCTGCGAATGGGCCGCCCGGCCTGGAGCCGTGACGTCGGCCAAGACTGCGCCGCTGACGAGCAGCGCCGGCACCAGCAAAAGGATTACGCGCACGCGCTCGCCCGTTCCGCGCGCGCCCGCTGCACGCGCATCGACCACCCGGCCATGCCGAATCCAAGAAGCATCATCGCCCAGGTGGCGGGCTCCGGCACGCCGGGCACGGGAGGTCCGGGCGGCCCCGGAGGTCCGGGCGGCCCCGGCGGGCCGGGAGGTCCTGGCGGAGGAACGCCGCCCGAGCAGCAATCCGGCGGGGGCCAGTCGCTATTCCCCTGCGGAGGCCCACCGCCGCCGCCCCACGGCGGCAGGTAAATGCCGCTGATGACGGGCGGCGCGTAGAACGGGGCGAGATCGGCGAGTTTGATCACCGGCGCCGCCGCTGCCGGAAGCACTTGCGAGACGACCGGCGGCGGGGCCGCGGCGGCGCTAGGCTTCTCCGGAGCAGGCTCCGAGGCGGCGAGGACGGCAAAGTGCCTCGATTTGGTCTTGGTGAGCTTGTCGCCGGTGCGCGCGCCCGGCGAGCGCTGCTGCATCATGTGGGCGAAACTTTGCCCGGCCTTCAGCGCCTCACGTGCAAGGTCCGTGCCCAGGTAGGAGGCGGTCGACAGCGTGCCGGCCAGCAATAGAGCCACCGCCGAGGCGCCGAGCGTCGTCTTGCCCCGCCGCGTCGCAGCAAAGGCGGTGAACGCGGGCAATCCGCCGAATCCCAGTGCTCGCCGGCCGGATGGCGGCGTTGGGCTTGCTTGCAACTCGGACTCCCTGCTCATCGGCTGGATTAAACACTCATATTCAATTTTTGTTCAAGTCTCGTGAGTTAACATTAACTCAAGCAACGCCACTAACGCGCGTCCCGTTATGGAACAAGAATCGTGTCTTTCGCCACTGGAAGCAAGTCCGGATAATCGATCGTGTAATGAAGCCCGCGGCTTTCCTTGCGCGACAGGGCGGAGCGGATGATCAGGTCCGCGACATCCACTAGGTTGCGCAGTTCGATGAGGTCGGGAGTGACCCGGAAATGCGCGTAATAGTCGCGCACTTCTCGCCGAAGCATGTCGATCCGGTGCTTGGCCCGCTCCAGCCGCTTGGTTGAGCGGACGATGCCGACGTAATTCCACATGAAGCGGCGGATTTCGCCCCAGGTCTGCGCGATGACGACCTCTTCGTCGCTGTCGGTGACGCGGCTTTCGTCCCACGGCCGCACCTTGGGCACGTCAGGCAGGTCGGCGAAATTGGCGACGATGTGCCGCGCCGCCGCTTCGCCGAAGACGAGGCATTCGAGCAGGCTGTTGGAGGCGAGACGGTTGGCGCCGTGAAGGCCGGACTGGGTGACTTCGCCAGCGGCGTAAAGGCCGGGCGCATCGGTCCGGCCGTCGAGATCGACGAGGACTCCGCCGCAGGTGTAATGCTGGGCCGGCACCACCGGAATCGGCTCGCGGGTGATGTCGATCCCGAGTCCCAGCAGCTTGTCGTAGATGTTGGGGAAGTGCGCCTTCACGAACTCCGGGTCGCGGTGCGAGATGTCGAGGTGCACGTAGTCGAGGCCGAGCCGCTTGATCTCGTGGTCGATGGCGCGGGCGACGATGTCGCGCGGCGCAAGCTCGGCGCGGTCGTCGAAGCGCCTCATGAACCGCGTGCCGCCCCCTTTGACCCCGGGTGGAAGCTTGAGCTGGCCGCCCTCGCCCCGAACCGCCTCGGTAATCAGGAAGTTCTTGACCTCCAGATTGTAGAGGCAGGTCGGGTGGAACTGCATGAATTCCATGTTCGAAACCCGGCAACCCGCCCGCCACGCCATCGCAATGCCGTCGCCGGTCGCGCCGCTAGGGGCTGTCGAATATAAATAGGCCCGGCCCGCTCCGCCGGTGGCGAGCAAGGTCGCGCGGCCGGTCAGTCGCTCGACGCGCCGGGTTCGGCGGTTCCACGCGTAGAGGCCGTGCACGGCGCCGCTCGTCGAAAAATCGGCCGCGTGCCGCCCGGTGATGAGGTCGATCGCGACCATGTCGGGCACCAGCGTGATATTCGGATGCTTCGCAGCCGCAGCTTCGAGCGCCTGCTGGATCGCATAGCCGGTGGCGTCCGCGACGTGGACGATCCGGCGATGGGTATGGCCGCCCTCGCGCGTCAGGTGGAGCGCATTGCCCTCGGTGGCGAACGGCACGCCGAGCTCGATGAGGCGCTCGATCGCGCGCGGCGCGGATTCGACCACATGCTCGACTACGCGAACGTCGTTGAGCCCCGCCCCCGCGATCATCGTGTCGTTGACGTGGGATTCAAAGCTGTCGCCGGGCTCGAGCACCGCGGCGATGCCACCCTGCGCTCGTCCCGTGGCGCTGTCGCCGAGCGCGCCCTTGGCAATCACCGCGACCGTGTGAGTCTCGGCGAGGTTCAGCGCTGCCGTGAGCCCGGCGGCACCCGATCCGACGATGAGGACGTCTGCCGAGATGCTCACGCCGCGGCCTGGTCGGAACCGACGAGACTGAGAAACACATCCTCGAGGTCGGGATCGCGGGTCGTCACGTCGACAATGCCGAGGCCATTCGCCGCGAGCGCGCTAAGCACCTCGCCGGCGTTGACCCTGTCCTTGCGATAGCTGATCTCGAGCGTGCGCGGATCCACCAGCGCGATATTCTCGAAGCAACTGTTGGTCGGGACGTTGACGATGTCGCGGTCGAACGTGACCACGACCGCCTTGTCCTGGGCCTTGGCGATCAGCTGGCGGGTCGGCTCGTTGGCGATCACTCGGCCGTGATGGATGATCGCGATGCGGTCGCAGAGTTCCTCGGCTTCCTCGAGATAGTGGGTCGTGAGGACAATGGTGACGCCCTGCGCGTGGAGCTTGCGGACGTAGTCCCACAGCTGCCGGCGAAGCTCGACATCGACGCCGGCGGTCGGCTCGTCCAGCACCAGGATGGGCGGCGAGTGGGTCATTGCCTTGGCGACCAGCAGCCGCCGCTTCATTCCGCCCGACAGGGTCCGTGCATAGGCGTTCGCCTTGTCGGTCAGGTGCATCGCCGCGAGCAGCTCGTCGCTTTTCCGTTCGGAGGAAGGGACGCCGTAGAGCCCCGCCTGGATCTCCAGCGTCTCGCGCGGGGTGAAGAACGGGTCGAAGATGATTTCCTGCGGGACCACGCCGATCGACCGCTTGGCGTTGCGGGGGTGCTCGTCGATGTCGAAGCCCCAGATGGAGACTGCACCGCTGCTCTTCACCACGAGGCCGGCGAGGATGTTGATCAGCGTCGACTTGCCGGCACCGTTCGGTCCGAGCAGCCCGAAAATCTGTCCGCGGGGCACATCGAAGCTGACGTCATCGAGCGCCTGCTTCGGCTCCGCCCCCTGCGCCGCATAGGTCTTCCTCAGGGATTCGATGCGGATTGCGGGCTCGGTCATGGCCAGGCGCGGCATAGGAGAGGCGCCTCGCGGCGACAAGCGGCAGGGTAAACGCGCCGTTTACCCTAAGAAATAGAATGATCTTGACGTTAACCGTCTAGCCAGCCGCCAGTGAGCCGCTGGTCCATCTATCGCCTGATGCTGCTTCCGGCGGCAAGCGTTGCCCTGGCTTCGCGGGCAGCGGCCGCGCCCACGCCTCCGGACCGCGCGGCAACGGCCGCTGCGACGATCTACGCAGCGCTCGGACTGCAAAACGACAAGGGCCTGGATTTCGGAATGGCCACCGTCACCGCTGCCGGCACCATCGTGCTCGATCCCAACACGGATGCGCTGACGGCCACCGGCGGAGTGGTGCCGGTCGGCGGCACGCCCCACGCCGCCCTGTTCGAGGGAATCGCGCCAACCGGCAAGATCGTCATCGTGCGCCTGCCCAAAACCGCGACGACCCTGACCCGCATCGGCGGGACCGAGACGATGACGGTCGACAAATGGACGATCGACGGGACAAACCGGCGCACGGTGCAGTCGAAGACGGCCTTCACATTTCGCGTTGGGGGAACGCTCCACGTCAACGCCAACCAGGCGGAAGGCTGGTACATCGGCACGTTCACGGTCGACGTCCAATATCCTTGACGCCGTCGACACGGTTGACGTTGACGGTTAATTTTCCGTCTACCGACAATCTTCAACAGACCGTCAGACCAGCTCTCCATGATTGCGCTCCGACCATCGGACCAAGTGGGGACACCAGTACAGTGCGCAACGGAACCATCATCACGGCTGCAGCGGCCATGGCCTTTGCCGTGCCCGCGGAGGCAACGGTCGGCGCGCAGCCGGTCTCGCCGAACAAGGATGCCAGCGGCAAGGCGCTGGTCCTGGTGCCGCTGACCCTGACCAAGATCGACGACCTCGATTTCGGAACCCTGGTTCCGTCGCCTGTGTCCGGCTTCGTTTCGATCAACGCGACCACTGGCGCCCGCACGTTCGGCGGCGGGGTAACCGGGGCGGCCAGCGCCATTGGCCATCGCGCCTATTTCGGCGGCGCCGGTACGCCCAACCAGCAGGTCATCGTGACGATCAATCCGCCGACCGAACTCACCGATGCTGCAGGCGATACCATCACCGTTCTTGCGCTGACGCTCGACGGAACCGCCCGCAAGACGATCGACCCGACAACTCATGCCTATTTCTTCGGGATCGGCGGAGTCCTTCAGATTGGTGCCGACCAGCCGGAGGGCGTCTATTCGGCGACCTTCGACGTCAGCGCCAACTACCAGTAAACCCCGCCGTCAATCGGCGATGTAGACGGGCGAGATTGAACCCGCGCCGGCGGGTTGCTACTTCCCGCGCATGCAGATGCCGCCGCCACCCGAAGTGCTCCGCGTTTCCACTGTGCAGGTCGCCTGCGACGGGTCCGGCGAGATCGCGCCCGCGCTCGGTCACCCGCGAGTTTATCTCAGGATGGATCCCGAGCGCGGCTTCGTCGAGTGCGGCTATTGCGACCGCCGTTTCGTGTTCATCGGGGGACCTGCGGACAGCCAGGCGGCATGACGGCTGCGGACCCGCGCCGGTTTCTTTATCGGAACCTGGACCCTGACAGCGCCCGCGCGCTCGCGGCCCGTCACCTCTCAGCCTGCGACGACGGCGAGCTCTATCTCCAGTACAGCAGCAGCGAGGCATTCGGCTTCGACGACGGCCGGCTGAAGACCGCCGATTATCATAGTTCCTCGGGCTTCGGTCTGCGCGGAGTTACCGACGAAACCACTGCTTTCGCCCATGCCAACGAGATCAGCGAGGCGGCCATCGAACGCGCCGCCGCGACCCTGAAGCTGCTCGATCCGGCAAAAGGCGAACCAGCGCCGCCGCCCCCACGAACCAACCGATCAATGTACGGTGCCGACGATCCGCTCTCCATGGTGCCGTTCGCTGATAAGGTTGCGCTTTGCGAGCGTATCGACGCGGCGGCGCGTGGCCGCGATCCGCGCGTGTCGCAGGTCAGCGTCTCGCTGTCAGGAAGCTGGAGCGTCATCGACGTCGTGCGCGGGGATGGCTTCGTCGGCTCCGACGTCCGCCCGCTGGTTCGCCTCGGCATCCAGATCGTCGCCGAGCAGAACGGCCGCCGCGAAGTCGGCTTTCACGGCCTTGGCGGACGCTATCTCTACGATCGGCTGTTCGACCAGGCGACCTGGAGCGATGGCATCGACATCGCCCTTGCCCAGGCGCTGGTCAATCTCGAGTCCGTTGCTGCTCCGGCCGGCGAGATGCCGGTCGTGCTCGGCCCCGGCTGGTGCGGCGTGCTCCTGCACGAGGCGGTCGGCCATGGGCTAGAGGGCGACTTCAACCGCAAGGGGACCTCGGCCTTCTCCGGGCGCATCGGCGAGCGCGTTGCGGCGTCCGGAGTCACCGTCATCGACGACGGCGCGATCGACCAGCGCCGCGGCTCGCTGTCGATCGACGACGAAGGGACGCCGACCCGCCGCACGGTGCTCATCGAGAACGGAATCCTCAAGGGCTATCTCCAGGACCGGCTCAATGCCCGGCTGATGGGGATGGAGGCGACCGGCAATGGCCGCCGCGAAAGCTTCGCCCATGCGCCGATGCCGCGCATGACCAATACCTTCATGCTCGCCGGCAACGACGATCCGGCCGAGTTGGTTGAGCGCGTGCCCAACGGGATCTACGCCAAGAGCTTCGGCGGCGGCCAGGTCGACATCACCAGCGGCAAGTTCGTCTTTTCCTGCACCGAGGCCTACCGGATCCGCGGCGGCAAGATCGCCGAGCCGGTCAAGGGCGCCACGCTGATCGGGGATGGACCGACCGTCCTCACCCGGGTCAAGGGCATCGGCAACGATCTGGCGCTCGACACCGGCGTCGGCGTCTGCGGCAAGGGCGGCCAGAGCGTTCCCGCCGGGGTGGGCCAGCCGACGCTGCTGATCGACGGCCTGACCGTTGGAGGTACCGCCGCCTGATGGCTGCAGCGGACTGGCGTGCCAACGTCCTCAAATACTGGTTCGCTTTGTCCGAGCCGAAATGGTGGAACGGGACGCCGGAACTCGACGACGACATCCGCAAGCGCTTCCTGAAGCTCTGGGCGGACAAGCGGCAGCTTCCGGCCGAAGCCTTCCTTACCGATCCGCTGACGGCGCTCGCGGCCGTGATCCTGTTCGACCAGTTCCCGCGCAACATGTTTCGCGGCCACGCCGACCAGTTCGCGACCGATCCGCTGGCGCTGGCGATCGCCAAGCGCGCTTTGGACAAGGGCTTCGACGCACAGCTGCAGCTGCAGGAGCGCGGCTTTCTGTACATGCCTTTCGAGCATAGCGAACGGATGGACGACCAGGACCGCTCGCTGGTTCTGTTCACCGCCCTTGGCGACCTGAAGATGCTGCACTTCGCAAAGCTGCACCGCGACATCATCGACCGCTTCGGCCGGTTCCCGCATCGAAACGGGATGCTCGGCCGGGCGCCTCGGCCCGAAGAAGTGGCGGCCGGCGAGGTCACGCCCTGGTGAGCGGTCTTGTCGAAGCCGGGCGATACGACAATCGAGTCGAAGCCGACCTCGCGCGTCTCTATCTCGAGAGCGAGGGAATCGACGCCGTCTTGTTCGATGCCGAAATGCACGGCTTCGGCTGGGGGCCGATGATGCCGGTGCGCCTGATGGTCCTGGAGGAGGACCTTGACCAGGCGCGGGGCCTCTTAAGCGACGGCGACGCCTAAAGCAGGTGCGCGATCGGCGCCGGATCGAATCCAGCTTGAGTGACCTGGCGCACGAGGCTCTCTGCTGACTCGCCGTCGGCTCGCTTCGCCAGCGCCCACGTCAGCGCCGACCGGGTTCCGGAGCGGCAGAAGGCCAATATCCTGCCGTCGCCGGCCGCGCGGATCGCCTCGCGCATCGCGTCGATCTCGGCCGGTCCGATGCCGCGCAGCACGGGCACGAACCGGTAAGCGATCCCCGCAGCGTCCGCCGCGGCCTCGATCTCGCAGGCAAGCGGCTGCTCGGAATCCTCGCCGTCGGGGCGGTTGTTGACCAGCATCGTCACGCCTTGCTCCGCAAGCCCGCCGACCTCGTCCGGAGCGATCTGGCCGCTCACCAGGGTTCGGTCGTCGAGCGTGCGGATCATGGTTCAGCGCCCTCGTTCGCCGTGCGGCGGCGCAGGCGCCGTCGAAGCAGGTGCCGGCTGCGGGGTTGCCGCGCCGGCGTCAGTCGGAAGCCCGTAATATTCCAGATACGGCTGGATGCTTGCATCGTGACCGGCGAAGCCCCGGTACATCGCGGCAAGGTCGAGCGTGTTGCCGCGCGACAGGACCATGTTGCGGAAGCGCTGGCCGTTGGCGCGAGTCAGGCCGCCGTTGTTCTCGAACCAGGCGAAGGCATCCTGCGCCAGCATGCGGGTCCAGGCATAGGCATAGTAACCGGCGGAATAGCCGTTGCTCCAGATGTGCAGGAAGTAGCTTGAGCGGTAGCGCGGCGGCACGTCGGCAACATCGAAGCCGCTATGCGCGAGCGCATCCGCCTCGAACTTGTCGACATCCTGCCTAGGAGCGCTTCCCGGAAGCGAGTGCCAGTCGAGGTCGAGCCGCGCGGCCTCCAACGCCTCGCCGTTGAGATAGCCCTGGTTGAACGTGCTCGAGGCTTTGATCTTGTCGACCAGCTCCTGCGGGATCACCTGTCCGGTCTTGTAGTTGACCGCGTAATGCGGAAGCACCTTGGGATCGAGCGCCCAATTCTCGTTGAACTGCGAAGGGAACTCCACGAAATCGCGGGCGACATTGGTGCCGGACAGCGTCGGATAGGTCTGCGCGGCGAACATGCCGTGCAGCGCGTGGCCGAACTCGTGGAACATGGTGGTCACGTCGTCCCAGCTGATCAGCGCCGGCTGGCCCGGCGCGGGCTTGGTGAAATTCTCGACGTTGAACACGACCGGCTTGGTGCCGCGGAGGTACGACTGGTTGACCAGGTTCGACATCCACGCGCCGCCCTGCTTGTTGTCGCGCTTCCACGGGTCGATGTAGAAAATCGCCAGCGGCTTGCCGTCCTGGTCGTCGACCTGGAAGACGCGCATGTCCGGGTTCCAGGTTGGAATGTCCTTCCGCTCGGTGAACGTCAGGCCGTAGAGCTGGTTGGCGGCGTAGAAGACGCCGTCGGTCAGCACCTTGTTGAACTCGAAATAGGGCTTCAGCTCGTCGTTGTTGAGGGCGAAGCGGCTCTTGCGGATCTGCTCGGAATAGAAGTTCCAGTCGGCCGGAGTGACCTCGAACGTCGCGCCCTGCGACCTGGCCAGGGCCCGGATGTCGGCGGCTTCCTGGCGTTCCTTGGCGGCGGTCGCCGGCGCCAGTCGGTCGAGGAAGGCGACGGCCGTCTGCCGGTTCTTCGCCATCTGGTCGAACAGCGTGTAGTCGGCCCAGTTCGCATAGCCCAAGAGCGCCGCCTTCTGCGCGCGCAGCTGGGCGATCTCGCTGATCGTCGCCCTGGTGTCGTTGGCATCGCCGTGCTCGGCTCGGTTGAGGCTCGCATCGAACAAGGCCTGGCGGGTTGCGTGGCTGGTCAGCGATTCCAGCGCCGGCTGCTGAGTTGTGTTCTGCATGGGCAGGACATAGCCGTCCACATTGCGATCCTGCGCAGCCTGCCTGGCGGCGGCGAGGTCCTCCTTCGAGAGCCCGTCGAGCGGCGCGGCGTCCTTGAAGTGCAGCGCACTGGCCTTGGCGGCGGCAAGCAGCTTCTGGTTGAACGCGCTCTGCAGGCTGCTCAGCCGGGTATTGATGACCTTCAGCTGCGCCTGCTGGGCAGCCGGCAGCTCGGCACCGGCGTGGACGAACTGCCCGTAATAGACGTCCAGAAGCTTCGCCTGCTCCGGGTCGAGCTTAAGCTCGGCCTGATGCTCGTGCAGATATTTGAAGCGCTGGAACAGCTTGGCATTGAGATAAATGTAATCGGGGTGCGCATATTCCGGCGCCCAGTGCGGCGAGATCTTGGTGTCGGTCTGCTGCAGGACCGGATTGGTGTTGGCGCCGTTGACGGCCTGGAAGGCGAGGTTTGCGCGTTCCAGCATCTGGCCGGAACGCTCCATCGCCGCGACGGTGTTATCGAACGTGGGCGTCGCCGGATTGCTCGTGATCGCGGCGATCTCGGCCTTCTGCTGCGCAATTCCGGCGAGTAGTGCCGGCAGATAGTCGCTGTCCTTGATCTTCGAAAAATCCGGCGCCTGGAACGGCAGGGTGCTCGGGCTGGCGAACGGGTTCGAGGCTGGAAGCGTCGCCGATGCGACGGCTGGTTTGCGCGGACCGGCGGCCGCTAGCGGAGTGGACACGGCAAGGGCCGCAGTGGCGAGAAGACAAGCGCGAACCATCGATACTCCCCAGACAATTCCATCGGATCGCGAATCGCTTCGGCCCGTCGGGGCGCCGAAGTCAATCGCCTTCGCGCAGTGCGGCCAGCATCGCCTCGCCGAAGCGGGTGAGCTTGGCGGCGCCGACGCCCTGCACCGAGGCAAGCTCATCGAGGCTCGTGGGGTTGGCCGCCGCGATCTCGCGAAGGGTCGAATCGTGGAAGATGACATAAGGAGGCACCTGTGCTTCGGCGGCGAGAGCGCGGCGGGCGGCGCGCAGCCGTTCGAAGACCGGATCGGCAGGTCCCTCGGACGAGCTGTCGCGGCGGCGCCTCCGCTTCGGCGGCGGCACGGCGATGGTCACCGTCTGCTCGCCCTTGAGGATCGGCCTGGCGCCCGGCCCGAAACTCAGCCCGCCATAGGCGTCGGCGCGTAGCGCATCCCTTGCGATCAGCGCGCGCGCCGTCGGGCGGACCAGCGCCAGTTCGTCGGCTGTGGCAATGCCGAACACCGACAAGCGGTCGTGGCCGAAGCTGCGCACCTTTTCGCTGTCGTTTCCGGCGAGCACCTCGGCAAGATGCCCGACTCCGAACCGCATCTCGGTCCGGAAGGCGGCCGACAGCAATTTGCGCGCGACCTCGGTGACGTCGATGGTCGCCGGCGCCTCGAGGCAATTGTCGCAATTGCCGCAGCGCTCCGGCGGGTCCTCGCCGAAATACCGAAGCAGCACGGCGCGGCGGCATTCGGTCGTCTCGACGAGCCCCGCCAGGGCATTGAGCCGTTCGCGCTCGGTCGGTCGCCGCTCGGGCTCGACCTCCTGCTCGATCCGCTGCCGAGCCCGCGCGAAGTCCTGCGACGCCCAGAACAGCCACGCCTCCGCCGGCTCGCCGTCGCGCCCCGCGCGGCCGGTCTCCTGATAATACGCTTCGATGCTCTTGGGGATGGCCGCATGAGCGACAAGCCGGACGTCGGGCTTGTCGATGCCCATGCCGAATGCCACCGTCGCCGCGATCACCAGCTCTTCCGAATTGACGAACGCCGCCTGGTTCCGCGCTCGCACCGGCGGCTCGAGGCCGGCGTGATAGGGGAGCGCCGGCCGACCGTCGCGGGCGATCTGCTCGGCGATCTTCTCGGCGTTGTTGCGGCTCGGCGCATAGACGATTGCGGAGCCGGGCCGCGTAGCCAGAAGCTCGCGGAGCTGCTTGCCGGTCTGTTCGCGGTGTTTGATGTGATAGCGGATGTTCGGCCGGTCGAACCCGGCGACGATCAGCCCCTCCGTCGGGGATGCCCAGCTGCGCCAGGATGTCGGCGCGCGTCCGTTCGTCGGCCGTCGCGGTCAAGGCCAGGCGCGGCACGTCCGCATAGTCGTCCAGAAGGGTTCTCAGCTGGCGATAGTCGGGCCGGAAATCGTGCCCCCATTCGCTGACGCAATGCGCCTCGTCGATCGCGATCAGCGCCAGCGGCACGTCGCGCAGCAACTGGCGAAAGCCGCCCGTGTTCACCCGCTCCGGCGCGACATAGATGAGGTCGAGTTCGCCATCCCGGAGCCGCTGCGCGGTTCGCTCGCGATCGCTGTCGGCGGAGGTCAGCGATGCGGCGCGGATACCGAGCGCATCCGCGCTTCGGATCTGGTCGTGCATCAGTGCGATCAGCGGCGACACGACGAGCGCCGTCCCCGGCCGCGCCAGTGCGGGCAGCTGGTAGCAGAGTGACTTGCCAGCGCCGGTCGGCATCACGGCAAGCGTGTGCTCGCCGCTAAGGACGCGGTCGACGACCTGCTCCTGAACGCCGCGGAAGCGGTCGAAGCCGAAGGTCTCTTTGAGGATCGTGTGCGGGTCGGCCATCGACTCTCTCTGGAAAACGCGCCGAGCAAGCCGCGATCGACCGGCAGTAGCGCCCAGCCGTTCACGCCGCTAGCCTGGAGCAATGCCGGTCGGCCCATCACTGACCGCCGTGTGCTGCTCGGCAGCGACCACCTCGGCGCTGCTTCTGAGCCAGGCGGACCGGCGCTAGCCGCCGACCGAGGACTGGCACGGGCTCGGCGAGGATGTTCGGAGCGAGATGCGCTGGGCCTGGCGCAACTATCGCGAGCACGCCTGGGGCAAGGACCAGATCAAGCCGATCAGTGGCGGCTTCGAAAGCTTCCCGCTCAAGGACCATCATCTCGGCCTGACCATCGTCGAGGCGCTCGACACCTTGTGGATCATGGGCCTCGACGACGAGTTCCACGACGGCGTCGACTGGGTGAAGACCAATCTCGACTTCGATGTCGATGGCGAAGTCTCGGTGTTCGAAACCGCGATCCGGCTGGTCGGCGGCCTCCTCTCTGCCTTCCACGCGTGCGGCGATCCGGTGCTTCTCGCCAAGGCAAAGGGCCTTGCTGACCGGCTGCTGCCGAGCTTCAATGCCTCGCCGCTCGGAATTCCGCACCGCTTCATCAACCTGCGTACGGGCGCCGTGCGCGGCAACGAAACCAATCCCGCCGAGACCGGCACTTTCATCCCGGAGTTCGGCTTCCTCAGCCGCGCCACCGGCGACGACCGCTATCGCGCCGCCGCCAAGAGGGCCTTGATCGCATGTTCGACCGTCGCTCGAAGATCGGCCTGCTCGCCGACGCGATCGACTGCATGACCGGCGAGTGGACAAGCCGCCGCGCGACCTTCGGGCCGCCGTCCGACAGCTATTACGAATATCTGTGGGACGGCTGGGACCTGCTCGGCGACCGCGACTGCCTGGCAATGTACCGGACGGTCACCGCGGCGATCCTGAAGCACCAGGCGCAGCGCGTGAACGGCCGCCTCTGGTTCGTCGACGTCGATTTCGAGACCGGCAAGCGCATCAACTGGCAGCAGGACGAACTTGCATCCTTCTACGGCGGCCTGCTCGCCCAGGGCGGAGCGCACGCGTCAGGCGCCGCCTGCACGCGCAGCTGGGCCGCGGTTCAGCAGCGCTTCGGCGTGCTCCCGGAAGAGATCGACGCCGCGACCATGAAAGCGGTCAGCCTCACGAACGCGCTCCGCCCGGAGCTTGCCGATGCCGCGTTGAACCTGTGGCTGCTCGACGGCCGCGACGAATGGCGAGCGATCGCCCGCGACCATTTCCTCGCGATGAAGCGCTGGAACAAGGCCCGCTTTGGCTATGCCGACCTCGCCGACGTCACCGCCACGCCCAAACGGCAGAGCGATCACTGCCCCGGCTATTGGTGGTCGGAGCAGATGAAATATTACTACCTGATGTTCGCGAACGCGCCGCGGGTCGATTACCGCCGGCTGTATCTCACCACCGAGGGGAATGTGCTGCGCGGGTTGAAGCGCAAGTGAGCCTACTCCGCCGCTTCGGCGGTCGCTTCTTCAAGCTGCTCCGCCTGCTGGCGGTACCACAGGTCGGCGTAGAGGCCGCCGGCGTCGAGCAGCTGCTCGTGCGTTCCGCGCTCGGCGATGCGCCCTTCATCGAGCACAACGATCTGGTCGGCGTTGACGACCGTCGACAAGCGGTGGGCGATCATGATCGTCGTGCGGCTCTCAGCGACGTGGTCCAGCGTCTCCTGGATCGCCTGCTCGGTCCGGCTGTCGAGCGCGCTGGTCGCCTCGTCGAGCACCAGGATCGGCGGGTTCTTGAGCAGCGTGCGGGCGATCGCCACCCGCTGCTTCTCGCCGCCCGACAGCTTGAGGCCGCGCTCGCCGACCATCGAGTTCATAGCGATCCGGAAGCACGTCGACGAAACGCTCGATCGCCGCGCCCCGTGCCGCCGCCTCGATCTCGCCCTGGCTCGGCTCTTCGCGCCCGTAGCCGATGTTGTAGCCGAGCGTGTCGTTGAACAGCACCGTGTCCTGGGGGACGATGCCAATCGCCTGGCGGAGGCTCGCCTGGGTGACGGCCGCAATGTCCTGCCCGTCGATCAGGATGCGTCCGGACTGCGGGTCGTAGAAGCGGTAAAGCAGCCGGGCGATCGTCGACTTGCCGGCTCCCGACGGGCCGACGATGGCGCAGCTGGTCCCCGGCGGAATATCGACGGAGAGGCCTTTCAGGATCTCGCGCCCGTCCTCGTAGCCGAACCGAACGTCCTCGAAGCGGATGCCGCCGCGCTCGACGTTGAGGGCTCGCGCGCCGGGCGCATCATTGATCTCCGCCGGCGTGTCGAGAAGCTCCCACATCGCCTCCATGTCGATCAGGCCCTGGCGGATCGACCGGTACACCCACCCGAGCATGTCGAGCGGCCGGAAGAGTTGCATCAGCAAGCCGTTGATCCACACCACGTCGCCGGCGCTGAATTTGCCGCGGCTCCAGCCCCACACCGTGAACACCATTGCCCCGGCCATCATCAGGTTGGTGATCAGCGACTGGCCGATGTTCAGCCAGGCGAGCGACACCTCGTTGCGGACCGATGCTCGAGCAAAAGCGCCGACGGCCTCCTCGTAGCGCTTCGCCTCGCGGTCCTCGGCGCCGAAATATTTCACCGTCTCGTAGTTGAGAAGCGAATTGACGGCGCGGCCGATCGCGCGATTGTCGACCTCGTTCATCTGCCGCTGAATGCCGGAGCGCCAATCGGTCACCCAGCGGGTGAAGGCGATGTAGATGGCAACGATGGCAAGCGTCGCGGCGACCAGGCCGGCTCCGAACTTCACGTAGAAGATGACGCAGATGCCGGCCAGCTCGATCACGGTCGGAGCGATGTTGAACAGGATGAAGTAGAGCATCATGTCGATGCTCTTGGTTCCCCGCTCGACGATCTTGGTGAGCGACCCGGTCCGCCGCTCGAGGTGGAAGCGAAGCGATAGATCGTGGACGTGGCGGAAGACCTTGCCTGCGAGCCGCCGTGCGGCATCCTGTCCCACCTTTTCGAACGTCGCGTTGCGGATGTTGTCCGACAGGACGCCGGCAAAGCGGGCGGCGGCATAGGCCAGCACGAGGCCGGCAACGACGGCGAACGCCGCGTGGCCCGTCATCCGGTCGACAGCGACCTTGAGCGCATAGGGTCCGACGAATCCGACCGCCTTGCCGGCGAGAACCAGAACCACCGCGATAACGACACGCGCGCGGAGTTCCGTGTCGTCCTTCGGCCAAAGCATCGGCAGGAAGCGCCACAAGGCGCTGAAGCCGCCCTTCGGCCGCGGCGCCGGTTGCATCTGCTGATCTGTCATTGCGCCCTTAGGTAGGAATGCTGCCCCTTACCCGCAAACCTGCGACGAACCGACTGGAACCAAAGGACAAACCGGCGGTTCTCAACGGCAAGTCAACGGGGAATGAATCATGGGTCCGGCCTATTTCGTCATCGCGATCCTCGGCTGCGCCGACGGCGGCACCGCGTGCACGCCGGTGGCGACTCTGCCGACGCGCTATTCGAGCGCGGCCGAGTGCAACGCCGCCACGGTCGAGGCGCTCAACGAGAATAACGCCTTCGACTTCCCGACCCTCCTCGCGCAATGCCGCAAGAGCGCCCTACCGGCATCCGCCGAGCGCTCTCGCGAACCGCGAGTCCTTCCCGCCGATGCTCGCCGCGGCTGAGCGGAACCGAGCAACTTCGGCGGCGGTTTCCTCCTCGATCAAAGGAGTGAACGGCGATGTCTGACGTCATGGAGCCAATGGTCCATCAGGACCAGGAGCCCGGCCACGAGAGCCAGCTGGAACCGAAGCCCGAGTGGCAGCCGCGCTATCCGGGCTCCGGGCGGCTCAATGGCAAGGTGGCGCTGGTCACCGGCGGCGACAGCGGCATAGGCCGGGCGGTCGCCGCGCTGTTCGCACGTGAAGGCGCGGACGTCGCCATCGTCTATCTCTGCGAGCATGACGATGCCGCCAAGACCAGGCAGATCGTCGAGAAGGAAGGCCGCCGCGCACTCACCATTGCCGGGGATATCGGCGACAAGTCGTTCTGCGATCAGGCGGTGCAGCAGACCGTGGACAAGCTCGGCAAGCTCGACATCCTCGTCAACAACGCTGGCGAACAGCATCCGGACAAGGACATCACCGACATCACCGAGGACCAGCTTCGCCGCACCTTCCAGACCAACATCTTCGGCATGTTCTTCATGACCCAAGCCGCCCGGCCGCACCTCAAAAAGGGCTCGGCGATCATCAACACGACTTCGGAGACGACCTACCAGGGCTCCAAGCTGCTGCTCGACTACAGCAGCACCAAGGGCGCCATCCTCGGCTTCACGAGGTCGCTTGCAAAGAACCTCGTCAAGGACGGAATTCGCGTCAACGGAGTCGCTCCAGGACCGATCTGGACACCGCTGAACCCGTTCGGCGGCCAGCCCAAGGACAAGATTCCCGAGTTCGGCAAGGACACGCCGATGGGCAGGCCCGGTCAGCCGAACGAGGTCGCGCCCTGCTTCCTGTTCCTGGCCTGCGAGGATTTCGAGCTACATGGCCGGGCAAATCCTTCACCCGGACGGCGGCAACACCACCTCTAGCTGAACGAGGGTTGGGAAAATTCCCCAACTGGCGGTGATTGGCGCCAAGCATTCCAGCTTGTTCAGGCGACCAGACACTGAATTAAAAGCACTTTTTCGGATTGGCACGATCCCTGCAATGAACTGGGCAGGCCCGATGGTCGGGTCTCACAGTTTCAAGAAGGGGATTTCCAATGTTCGCAACTCTCAGCTCCAGCCGCCAGGCCGCAACCGCTCTCGCCGGTGCTTTCATCGCCGCGATGCTGTTCGTTTCCGCCGCGACTTCGCTGCCGATCGCCTAAGCGCAATCGCTCATTCCAGGACATTCGAGATGACTGCACGCTTCACTCTCAACCGCGGCGACGGCAAAATCATGGGCGTCGCTGCCGGCCTCGCCGACTACACCGGCGTCGATCCGACGCTGATCCGCCTCGGCTTCGTCGCCGCGACGCTGCTGACCGGACCGTTGATGGTCCTGCTCTATCTCATTGCCGGTTTCGTCACTCCGGAGCGTTGACTTCGGACGGCGTGGAGGCGGACTGACTGCAGCCACCGAAGAGGAGAACTCGTAATGCGCCGCTTTTTTGCCCTCGCTGCCCTTGCCAGTCTCGCAGCGCCTGCAGGCGCCGCTCTTCCGGTCGGTGCCAAGGCGCCGGAGATCGTCACCACCGGAGCGGTCGGCGGCAAGGCGTTCAAGCTCGATCTCCAGCGCGAGCTCCGCAAGGGCCCGGTGGTCCTCTACTTTTTCCCCAAGGCCTTCACCAAGGGGTGCACGCTCGAGGCCCATGCCTTCAGCGAGGCTGCTGCCGAATTCCACAAGGCGGGCGCCGAAGTGATCGGCATGTCGGCCGACAACCTGCCGACGCTCGAGCAATTCTCGGTCAAGGAATGCCGAAGCGCCTTCCCGGTGGCGACCGCAACTCCGGCGACCATCCGCGCCTATGATGTCGCCTTCGACAAGGCGCCCGGCCTGACCAACCGCACCTCCTATGTCATCGGCCGCGACGGTCGCGTGGTCATGGTCCATTCGGACCTCGACTGGAGCCAGCACGTCGCCAAGACGCTGGCCGCCGTTCGCGCGCTCAAGAGTTAACCTTGCGGCAATGCGCCGGTCACAACGGAACCGTTAGGCCGCCTGCGCGCTTCTAGCAGCTGTTTTACGCCACCAGGGGAAATCCAATGAAGTTCACCAAGACGCTCGTCATCGCCGCCGGCCTCGCCGCACTCGCCGCCTGCAACAAGCAGACTCCGGCCGAGAACAATGCCGACCAGATCGAGGCCAATGCCGACAACACGGCGGCCAACATCACCGCCAATGCGGACAACACCGCCGACAACCTGACCGCCAATGCCTCCAACCAGGCGTCGGACATCAAGAACGCCGCCGAGAACAAGGCCGACGCGGTCAAGAACGCCGCCGACAACAAGGCGGACGCGCTTCGCAACTCGGCCGACAACACGACGGACAACAAGACCAAGTAACTTTCGCGCGAGAGCACGCGTTGAAGCGAAGGGCGCCTGCTTACGCGGGCGCCCTTTTTCCATGGCGGTAGGTTAGCCCTCGGCGGATTCCTTCGCGACGAACTTGTTGAAGCGGCTGTCGCCCTCGCCGTGAAGGAAGGCGACATCGCTGTCGTCGAACACCTTGAAGAACTCGTCCCAGCCGACCCGCTCGAGGCGGGTATCGTCGTTGCCGCCGGGCTCGTCGAAGTCGATCCTGAAGACGCCGCCGTCCTTCCGGTGCGAACCAGGCTGGGTGGCCCTTGTGGCGCTCGACCCATTTGCGGATGGTCTCGTGGCTGGTTGTGGTTGTCGCACTCGACATGGCGTCCTCTCCGTCGACTATTGGGCTCCCGAGGCTTGAACGCGCTCAGCCGGCGCCCGGGTTCACTCGGAAATTCGCATTAACGGTCTAGACTTAATGTTAATTTGACGAAACCGATGGGCGGAGTATCCTTGCACGCGGGCGTCAGCCTTCTCGCCGTCGAGTCTCGCAGCCGTTCCGCGCCAATTTGCCGCCCTTCCCGTCGAGCAGCTTGCCAATTGCGTTATCTTTCCGAGTGCGTCTGTGAAGCGCATTGACCGGCACGGCCAGGCCCTTTTGTTGCCGCGCCGGCGATCCTGCGCGAACAGGGAGGGCTTTAGCCAATGACCAACAGACACTCATCGTCGTCGCGTAGCCGCTTGCTTCGGGGAGCCGCCGCCGCCGCAGCTTTCACTCTGGACATTCGTCGCGCCGAGCAGCGCCGCGAGCGGCCGCCACTGTTTCGGTCTTTTCGAGCGGATTCAACAATCCGCGCGGACTCAAATTCGGGCCCGACGGCTACCTCTATGTCGCCGAGGGCGGCACCGGCGGAACGCAGCAGACGTCGGGCAGTGCCAGCAGGTTCCCGCCTCCCATCGGTCCCTATTCCGGTAGCCATACCGGCGGCCGGATTTCCAAGGTCGACAGCAGCGGCCACCGCACGACGGTGACCGCGAGCTTCCCGTCGAGCCAGACCAACCCGCTGTCCGGCGGCCTGACCAGCGGCGTTGCCGACATCGCCTTCATCGGCAGCACCATGTACGCGATCACGGCCGGCAGCGGCTGCTCGCATGGCCTTGCCGGAACCAACAACGGCGTTTGGCGGGTGAGCGCCAACGGCAGCAAGACGATGATCGCCAATCTGTCCGCTTTCCAGAAGGCGCACCCTGTCGCGCAGCCCGAGGCTGACGACTTCGAGCCGGACGGAACCTGGTACAGCATGATCGCGGTCCGCGGGGCGCTCTATGCCGTCGAGCCCAACCATGGCGAACTCGACAAGATCACCACAAGCGGAAGCATCAGCCGGGTCGCCGACATCAGCTCCGCCTATGGCCACATCGTGCCGACTGCCATCGCCTATCGCGGCAATTTCTACGTCGGCAACCTCAACACCTTCCCGATCGTCAGCGGGTCATCCAAGATCATCAAGATCAACCCGGCCGGCCAGATGCAGACGGTGGTGTGGGGGCTGACCATCGTCACCGGAGTCGCGTTCGACTCCCACAACCGGATGTACGTCCTCGAAAACACCGTCGGAGCGCCGGGACCGGCGCCGGGCCTTGGCGACATCGTCCGCGTCGAGCCGTCGGGCAAGAAGACGGTCGTCGTCGATGGTCTGTCGGTTCCGACCGCGATGACGTTCGGACCGGACGGGGCGCTTTATGTGTCGAACGCCGGCTTCGGAGCACCGCCTGGCGCCGGCCAGATCCTCAAGATCACCGGCCTCTGATCCCCTGCCGCACCGCGACCCGCAATTGCTGACAATGCAACTGCGGGTCGCGGCGGCCATTGAGGCACGGTCCCTTTCGCGGCTATGCTGATGGTCGGCAACGCCGCGAGGAGGGAAGCATGGCCAAGGGTCAGATGAAGTCCAACAAGGAAGCCCGCAAACCGAAGAAGGCGAAGGTCAAGACGATCGCCGCCAATCCTTCGACCAAGGGATCGGGCGGCCTTAGCAAGGACTGAGGCTGCCGGTTCGCCACTGGGCGGGTCTTGCTCGCAGCGGCGGCAAAAAGGGCGTATAGCGGACAGCCTCGGAAGAGGAGGTGCGCCATGCAACGAATTGGCGACATCATGCACTTTCGCCGCCGCGACGATTTCGGCGAGGGCGATCACCAGGAATATGTCGAACCCGGGTTCAGGGACGTCGTGCTGATCGGAGGCACGGCGCTGATGCTGATCGGAGCCTTCATCGCCTCGCTCGCTGCCTGAGACGCTGGAGACCTGAGGAGGGGCTCGTTCGGCCGCGTTCGCGGTGCTCGCGGAACTTAGGGCCGCGCCCACTCGTTCATGACGGGAGCGAAACTTCTCGGGGATCACTGATGCAGACACCGAACATCATCGAACGCGCGTTCCAGCTTGCGCGCGGCTCCAACAACCTCGACCTGATCCGCAAGACCCTGCGCCAGGAGGGGTATTCGAACGTCGACGCCCACCTCGGCGGCGCCTCTATCAAGGCCGACCTCAAGAAGCAGTTCGCCTCCCACCAGGCGAACTAGCGGCCGAGCGGCGCGAGGCGGCTATCGAGGCGGCGGCTTCGCCCCTCGCGAGCGTTTGAGCTCCTGCTCGATCACGCGGCCCATGTCGCCGCGCTGGTAGCGGGCGAAATAGGCGTTGTCGGTCGAATAGAGCGACTTCAGGAACGCCAGATCCCAATAGGTCAGCGACAGCGGCAGAACCGCATCGTCGGGCTGCGCGAGAACCCCGAGGATGCTCGGCGCGCCGGTCTTGAGAATGCGGTCGGGATCGGTCGCGGCGAGCGTCCGCATCGCGGCATAATCGGCAAGCTCGGTGACGGTCAGGCCAGCCGCGGCCTTGACGTCGATGACGACCACCGAAACCACGAAGGTCGGCTTGGTCGGCGACCGGATCCGCGACGGGTTCTCGGTGCCCTGGACGCGGTAGTAATCGGTGCCGACCGGCCTTGCCAGCGGCTGGCCGTCGGCGCTCAGCATGGTGCTGACCTGCCAGGCGACGGCCGGCGCGGGCCCCGCCGCGAGCCGCTTCACGTCGCGCGACGACATGTCGGTGAAGTAGGCGGGATAGCGCTTGTCGAGGCCCTCGATCGCGGCCGCCTTGTCGGGTGCGACGATCACGAAGATGTTGGGCTTGCAGCGGGCGGGCGCCACCCGCGCCCCGGCGGCGGCCGCGACGCGGCGCATGCGCTCGGCGATGGCGGCATTCTGCGCCGGAGGCAGGCCCATTGCGGTCGGGCAGGCCGGATCGTCGAAGCGGCCGAGCTGCCCTTCGTAGGGAGCCTGCGTGACGGCCTTGATGAAGTCGTTGATTTCCTGCTTGCCGACGCGGGTGCCCTGGACGACGATGTCCTCGCCCGACGGGGGCGCCGCCGGCTGCGCGGCGGTGACAGGAAGCGCGGCGATCGCTCCCGCAAGCGCTGCCAGGACCAACAGCATGAACGCACTCCTCGACGGATTGACCGATAGCATGCGCTTCGCCCGGTCGGCGGGCAAGCCGGTCGCGTGGCGTAGGACTGCGGCACGGGACGAACGATCATGCCTGCGACGACCGGCGGCCCGCGCGCGGAAATGGACAGAGTCTCGCCATCTACCGAGTGAAAACGGGGATCCTTCTACTTCCTCCACTTCGTTGGATTTCAGGGCGTCGGGCAACCGCCATCGAGGGATGGCGAGCCAGGCGAATGTCGAGCCGCGCGGCCAGCAAATCACAACAGGCGGCCTGTAGGACAGCGGAAATGCGGGTCGTCTATCGCCTCGCTTCGGACATCAGCCTTGATTACCCCGCCGAGGGGTCCATATCGATCCTATGACTGGGCATCCGAAGGTCCATCGGCCGCACCTGCACCCCGAGAGCAGTACGGCACGACTTTAGCGCCCTGAGCGTCCGTCCGCCGCCTGGCGGGGACCGCTTGGGGCCGCTCCGACGAGCGCGCGTCGCCGAGGCGAGGCGCTTCCCCTTTCACGACCGAGCCGATGAGGACGCCGCCGAGGCGCGCCCGGGGCTCGATCGCACGGAGTTTCAGTCGAGTGATCACCCAGAGATTTTCCGTCGAATTCGACCGCCGGACGGTCGGAATCGCCGTCCGCGTCGCCGGCGGTTTCATGTTCTACGCGTCCGACGAGCGCTTCCGCGAGATGGACGGACGCATGTTCCGCCGCGCCCGTGCCATCGAGCGGCAACTGACCAAGGTCGCCCAGCGCAAGGTGCCAAGGACGCGGAGCCTTCAGCCGGCGTGACCGGGCGCCGGACATTCCCATTCATCGCCATCACCATCACCATTCGAGGAGTATCATCGTGACCCATCAGACCATGCACGCCGAAGAGGCGCGGGCGCTTCGTGCCGACCGCCAGCACGTCGCCGCGCTGATCGACCGCTACCCGCGCCTCAGCGAGGACGAGACCCAGGAGGTCATCAGCTTCCTGCGGACCGGCCGCCACCTCGACGTCGGCATGCTGACCGGCGACGAGGCGCTGAAGCCCAAGCTCGAGGCGTTCATGGCGGAGCACAAACAGCACTTCCGGCTCAAGTGGACGGAGAGCCTGGCGGTGACCGCCGGCATCTTCGGCGTGCCGACGGCGGCCTGGGCGCTGTGGGAGGCGTTCGCCTGATCGGGGCGGATTATTGCCCCATGTCGAGCACGACGATTGGCCCGAAATCGATCGTCTGGCGGGCAGTCGCGAGCTGGATGGTGACCTTGAGAGCGCCGCCCGCATAGTCCTTGTCGGCCTTTCCGGTGACCTGGACCGTCTTCCAGTCTGGACCGATTTCGCTGCTGGCGTTGATGACGTTCGAATAGGGTGCCGACGCGAGCTGGAGGGCGTTGTAGGGCAGGGCCGCGGTGGTGGCGCCGTTCTCGCCCTTCTCGAGCTTGGCCGAGAAGACGAGGACGAGATTGTCGCCGGCCTTGACCGGCCTGGAGATGGCGCCGCCGACCGTTGCGTCCCACGGGTTCTGGCCCTTGCGCGCGACCTGGATGCGGAGCGCCTTTCCCCCCTGCACGCCCGCGTCGTCGATCAGCCGCGCGCTGGCGCCGGTCACCTGCGGATTGCCGGGGTCGTTGATGATCTTGCTCGCGATGTCCGAATCCTGCGCCATCGCGGTGGTGGCGAGAACGGCGGCGATCAGTGCGGCGGCCGCGGGCTTCCATCCGGACATCGTGTGCATCCCCCTGAAATTGCCTGGACAAGACATCACAAGTCGCGAGCGCCAGCAATGGGCTGCGGACCAGTGAACGCCGCCGGAGCGCCGCGAAAGGTCACGATGTTGACGTCCGATCACCCCGCGCAGGCCTTGGCAGCTGCGGCGCCGGCGCCAAGAAATCCCCTCTTTCGCGCCGATAATGATTGCCCAGCAGGCGCGCGAGCTGACCGTCGGTGGGTGTGGGGGTGTGACCTTCGCGCGGGGGCCGCGGGGTTGGGGCGAGCGCCAGGTCCCAAAGGTGAGCGAACAGCGCGCCGTCGCGTCGGCCCCGCAGCCGATGCGCGCTCTCCCGGCTCATGCCGGCGGCCCGCGCCGCTGCGGTCACGCTGCGGGTGGCGGCGAGCGCCGCCAGAAACGCCACCTGCCGCTCAGCCGTCCAGCCGTCGGCGCGAATGCGATGCTCGGCCATCGCGCGGGTAAGGCATAGAATGGGGGCTGTAGGACAGGGGTTCGATGCGACGGGCGAGAGCCGCTCAGGCGATGGCGGGTGCGCCGATCTCGGCGCCGCTGACCACGGCCTCCTCGCCGCGCGCGTAGGTGGCGACGAGGACTCCGGCGGCGAGGATGCGGCCCGCCACATGGTCGATGAAGTCGGAGCGGCCGGGGGAATGGTCGTTCCCTTCGGAGGCGCCGCGAAGCGCCAGCAGCTGGAAGACGTAATCGTGGCTGCCGTGGCGGGTCGGCGGATCGGGCGGGAGCCAGCCTTCCGACAGGCCCGAGTTCTTGCCGACGTCCTTGCCGCCAGGAGCCTCCGCCCGCAAATGCCCGAACATGTGCGGCCCGTAATCCGCCTTGCCGATCGCGACGCCTTCCTTCCTCAGCATCGCGTAGCCGGTCATGACGTGCAAGTTGGATTGACCGAGCGCCCATGCGCGGTCGTTCGCGAGGCGCCTTCCTTCGAGAGGGCCTTCGGCACGCCCTCCCGGGCTACTCAGTCGCCCTCAGGATGAGCGGTAGGGCCGGATGGCGCTGGTCCAACCGTCTTGGCCTTATGCTCGTCTATAAGCCGGTCGAGCTCGGCGATGCGCTGGCGTTCCGCTGACATCTTGGGAAGGCCCTTGAGGCGGCAGGTGGCCCAAAGCGCCTTGCGCTCGGTTTCGAGGCGCTTGGCGTAGAGATCGGCCATTAGTCGTGTGTCCGGTTGCCGGCGCCGATGTAGAGTTCGTTGCCGCCTTCGACGTAGCGCTTGCTCATTTCGGCCATGCCGGACTCCGCTTCCTCTTCCGTTCGCGGTGAGCTTGTCGAACCGCTGCCTTGAGCTTCTTCCCCTGAAGTGAAGGACGGTCCTTCGACAGGCTCAGGACGAACGGAGCTGGAGTTCAAGAGGCCGGCGTCCTGCAGCCTCGCGAACTCGCGGACCTCCTGGCTGATCTTCATGCTGCAGAACTTGGGGCCGCACATGGAACAGAAGTGGGCGGTCTTGGCGCCTTCGGCCGGGAGCGTCTGGTCGTGATATTGCTCGGCGGTTTCGGGGTCGAGCGACAGGTTGAACTGGTCGCGCCAGCGGAACTCGAAGCGGGCCTTGGACAGCGCGTCGTCGTGCACCCGGGCGGCCGGGTGGCCCTTGGCGAGGTCGGCGGCGTGAGCGGCGAGCTTGTAGGTGACGACGCCGACCTTGACGTCGTCGCGGTCCGGGAGGCCGAGGTGCTCCTTGGGCGTGACGTAGCAAAGCATCGCGGTGCCGAACCAGCCGATCATCGCGGCGCCGATGCCGCTGGTGATGTGGTCGTAGCCGGGGGCGACGTCGGTCACGAGCGGGCCCAAGGTGTAGAAGGGGGCCTCGCCGCAGACTTCGAGCTGGCGGTCCATATTCTCCTTGATCTTGTGCATCGGCACGTGGCCGGGGCCCTCGATCATCACCTGGACGTCCTGTGCCCACGCTTTCTTGGTGAGCTCGCCAAGGGTGTAGAGCTCGGCGAACTGGGCTTCGTCGTTGGCGTCGGCGGTGCTGCCGGGACGGAGGCCGTCGCCCAGCGAGAAGGCGATGTCATAGGCCTTCATGATCTCGCAGATCTCGTCGAAGCGCTCGTAGAGGAAGCTCTCGCGGTGGTGGGCGAGGCACCATTTGGCCATGATCGAGCCGCCGCGGCTGACGATTCCGGTGACCCGGTTGGCGGCAAGCGGGACGTAGGGCAGGCGGACGCCGGCGTGGATGGTGAAATAATCGACGCCCTGCTCGGCCTGCTCGATCAGGGTGTCGCGATAGACGTCCCAGGTCAGGTCCTCGGCAATGCCGCCGACCTTTTCCAGCGCCTGGTAGATGGGGACGGTGCCGATCGGCACCGGCGAGTTGCGGACGATCCATTCGCGGGTGTCGTGGATGTTGCGGCCCGTCGAGAGGTCCATGACGGTGTCGGCGCCCCAGCGGATCGCCCACACCATCTTGTCGACTTCGGCGGCGACGTCGGAGGCGACGGCGCTGTTGCCGATGTTGGCGTTGATCTTGACCAGGAAGTTGCGGCCGATCGCCATCGGCTCGCTTTCGGGGTGGTTGATGTTGTTGGGGATGATGGCGCGGCCTCTCGCCACTTCATCCCGCACGAATTCGCGGAGTCACATAGTCCGGGATGGCAGCGCCGAAGGACTCGCCGTCGCGATGCGTGCCCAGAGCGGCTTCGCGGCCAAGATTCTCTCGGCTGCGACATATTCCATCTCGGGCGTGACGATGCCGCGGCGGGCGTAGTGCATCTGGGTGACATTGGTGCCGGGCTTGGCGCGAAGGACGCGCTTGCGGACGTTGGGGAAGGGCTGGACGCCGCCGCTTCTGTCGGGACCGAGCTGGCCATTGTCCTCGGGGCGGATGGCGCGCTGCTGAACTTCCTCGACGTCGCCGCGGGCGCGGACCCATTGCGCGCGAAGCTCCGGAAGGCCGGCCATGATGTCGATGCGGTTGGCGGGGTCGGTATAGGGGCCGCTGGTGTCGTAGAGAACGACGGGCGGCTCGCCGCTCGAGGGTTCGAGGTCGACGGCGCGCATGGCGACTCGAAGGCCGTCGCGTCCTTCGACGTAGACCTTGCGCGAGCCGCGGATCGGACCGGTCGTGACTTTGAGCTCGGTACGAGCAGGGACGTCTGCCATCGTCTTCCTCCCTACGGCCGCGCTAACGGCATCAGGTTCGACGGGTCTCGGCCGTGGGCTCATCCCAGCGGTCGACTCTCAGCCATCTGCGAGGTCCAACAGTGCCCCGCACTGTCGGCATTCCCTCAATGGCTCCCCGGGGAAGACCGGCGATAGGCCGGTCCGGAGCCGCGCGCCAGTCGGATGGCGAGCGGCTCCGGTGGAAGGCCTAGCGGCCGCCGCCCGATTCTGCGGCGCCGGCTTCGGCGGCCGAGACGATGCCGTCATGGTTGGTGTCGAGCTTGTCGAACTGGACGAGGGTGCCGTTGCGATATTCCTCGGCGGAGATCGAGCCGTCCTTGTTGGTGTCCAGCTGCTGGACGCGCTGGTCGACCATCTGCGGGTTCATCGTGATCTTCTGCTGCGCCTGGAACTCGGCGAGGCTGATCGAGCCGTTGTGGTTGGTGTCGATCTTGTCGAACACCGTCTTCAGCTGCTGGCGGGCCTCGGCCTGGGCCTGGGCGGCGCGGCGGCTCATCGCCGTCTCGATCTCGGTCTTGGTGAGCTTGCCGTCCTTGTTGGCGTCGAGATCCTTGAACTCGGCGTCGAGCTGCTGGGCGACCTGGGCGCGGGTGACCTGCTGCGGCGCCGCAGGCGCGGCTGCGGCGGGCTTGGTAGTCGTCTGGGCGAATGCGGGCGCCATGGCGACGAGGCCGAGAGCGGCGCCGGCGGCGGCGAGCCGATAGGCAGTGAATGCGGTCATGAGCTGTTCTCCTTCGAGGTGCGGCGGCGACTGGCCCCGCTGGAATGGGTGGCGGCTTTTACTGCAGGTGGACATTGCTGCGCGGTGAACCCGGGCCGCGCGGCGCTCGGATGCGCGCCGGGTTGCTCTGGCGCGCCGATGCCCTATCCAACGCGCGAATGCACGCACTTAGCCACCTCGACCGGCTCGAGGCCGAGAGCATCCACATCCTGCGCGAGACCGTCGCCGAGACGGCGCGGCCGGTGATGCTCTATTCGATGGGCAAGGACAGCGCGGTGATGCTTCACCTCGCGCGCAAGGCGTTCTTCCCGGGCCCGCTGCCGTTCCCGTTGCTGCACGTCGATACGACCTGGAAATTCCGCGACATGTACGCGATGCGCGACCGGATCGCAGCGGAGCCTGGTGTCGAGCTGATCGTCTGGCGCAATCCGGAGGCGGAAGCGCAGGGCATCAACCCGTTCGACCACGGCGCGCTGCACACCGACATGTGGAAGACGCAGGGTTTGCGTCAGGCGCTTGATCATCACCGCTTCGACGCGGCGTTCGGCGGTGCTCGCCGCGACGAGGAGAAGAGCCGCGCCAAGGAGCGGATCTTCAGCTTCCGCGACCGCAATCACCGCTGGGACCCGAAGCGGCAGCGGCCGGAGCTGTGGGCGCTCTATAATGCGCGGGTCGGGCCGGGCGAGAGCATGCGGGTGTTCCCCTTGTCCAACTGGACCGAAATCGACGTGTGGCGATATGTCGAGCGCGAGCGGATCGAGGTGGTGCCCCTCTATTTCGCGGCGGAGCGGCCGACGGTGGAGCGGGACGGCCAGCTGCTGATGGTCGACGACGAGCGCATGCGGCTTGTCGAAGGGGAGGCGGTGCGGACGCGCAAGGTGCGGTTCCGGACGCTCGGCTGCTATCCCTTGTCGGCCGCCATCGAGAGCGAGGCCGCAAGCGTCGAGGCGGTCATCGCCGAGATGCTGGCCTCGCACAGCTCCGAACGGCAGGGCCGCCTGATCGACCGCGAGGGCGGAAGCACCGCGATGGAACGCAAGAAGCAGGAGGGCTATTTTTGAACTCCGACCTGCTTCGCTTCATCACTTGCGGAAGCGTTGACGACGGCAAGTCGACGCTGATCGGACGGCTGCTTCACGATATCGGCCAGGTGCCGTCCGACCAGCTGGAGGCGCTGGAGGCGGATAGCCGGCGGCATGGTACGCGAGGGGCGGCGCTCGACTACGCGCTGCTGGTCGACGGCCTCGCTGCCGAGCGCGAGCAGGGGATCACGATCGACGTCTCCTACCGCTATTTCGCGACGGCCAGGCGCTCCTTCATCGTCGCCGATTGCCCGGGCCACGAGCAATATACCCGCAACATGGTGACCGGCGCGTCGACCGCGGACGCGGCTGTCGTGCTGGTCGATGCCCGCAAGGGCGTCCTGACGCAGACGCGGCGGCATTCCTACATCGCCAGGCTCATGGGCATCAGGCAGGTCGCGCTGGCGGTGACCAAGATGGATCTGGTCGATTTTGACGCGGGCGCGTTCGAAGCGATCTGCAGCGACTATCGCGCCTTTGCCGAGGAGATCGGGATCGCGGCCTGGCAGCCGATCGCGCTGTCCGGCCTCACCGGCGCCAACGTCGCCGGCCGCGGCGAGGGACTGGATTGGTATGAGGGCCCCACTCTCCTCGAATGGCTCGAGACGGTGCCGGTCGATGCGGTTGCCGATGCCGGCAAGCCGTTCCGGATGCCGGTGCAGTGGGTCAACCGGCCGAGCCGCGACTTCCGCGGCTTTGCCGGGCAGGTCGTGTCGGGATCGATTGCGCCGGGCGCCGAGGTGCGGCTCCTGCCGTCGGGGCGAACGACCCGGATTGCGCGGATCGTCACTGCGGATTGCGATCGCGACGAGGCCGTCGCGGGACAGTCGGTGACTCTGACCTTCGCCGACGAGGTCGACTGCTCGCGCGGCGATGTCGTTGCCGCCGCTGCCGCGCCGCCGCAGTCGGCCGACCAGTTCGAGGCGACCATCGTCTGGATGGCGGACGAGGCGCTGATCCCCGGGCGCAGCTATTGGCTGAAGCTGGCGGCGCAGACGGTCGGGGCGACGGTCCACAGCCCGAAGTTCGAGATCAACGTCAACACTCTCGAGCATCTCGCGGCGCCGGCGCTGCAGCTGAACGCGATTGCGGTTGCCGAGATCGCGACCGACCGCGAGCTGGTGTTCGAACCCTATGAGGCGGACGGATCGAGCCCCAACCGGGTGCTAGGCGGGTTCATCCTGATCGACCGGTTGAGCAATGCGACGGTGGCCTGCGGGATGCTTCACTTCGCGCTTCGACGCTCGCTCAACGTCCATCGCCAGCACCTCGACGTCAGCCGCGAGACGCATGCGCGCTCCAAGGGGCAGCGGCCGGCCGTGCTGTGGTTCACCGGCCTGTCGGGCGCCGGCAAGTCGACCATCGCCAACCTCGTCGAGAAGCGGCTCGCGGCGCTCGGACGGCACACCTTTCTGCTCGATGGCGACAATGTCCGTCACGGCCTCAACCGCGACCTCGGCTTCACCGAGGAGGATCGAATCGAGAATATCCGCCGGGTTGGCGAGGTCGCGCGGCTGATGGCGGACGCCGGCCTGATCGTTCTCGCCGCCTTCATCTCGCCATTCCGCGCCGACCGCGAGATGGTCCGGGCGATGCTTCCGGAGGACGAGTTCATAGAGGTGTTCGTCGATACGCCGCTCGGCGAGGCCGAGAAACGCGATTCCAAAGGCCTTTACGCCAAGGCGCGCGCCGGCGAGATCGCCAACTTCACGGGGATCGACAGCCCTTACGAAGCGCCGGAAGCGCCGGAGATCCGGATCGATACGACCGTGGTGAGCGCGGAGGACGCGGCCGCACTGATTGTCGACGAATTGACGCGCCGGCGCTGATCCGCGGCCGAACGCGCTGGCCGATGCGCTGGCCGATACGGCTGTGCAACCAAATCCGCGCGGCGGCAGTTTCGCAGGGATGAAATATCTGCTGATTGCTTCGGCTGCGATCCTGTTCGGCTCTGGCGCCGCCGCTGCTCAAGATAATACCAACGTCATTCGCGTCCGGGTCGGACTGGGCGCGCAGCTGCAGCCCGATTTCATCGGCGCGGACGGCACAGGCGTCACGCCGCTGTTCCACGTCAACACGGCGCGCGGGGCGGACCCGTTCAGATTCAGCGCGCCGGACGACGGCCCCGGCGTTGCCGTCGTATCGGCGAACGGGTTCTCGTTCGGACCTTCCATCAACCTTCAGGGCCGGCGCAAGGAGTCCGACGTTGGAGCAGCTGTCGGCAACGTCGGGAGAACGCTCGAGCTTGGCGGCTTCGTCCAATATGACGTCAGCCCGACCATTCGCCTTCGCGGCAAGCTCCTCAAAGGGCTTGGCGGTCACGATGGAGTGGTCGGGAGCATCGGCGCCGACCGCATCTGGCGCGACGGGGACCGGTATGTGTTCTCGATCGGCCCGCGGGTCCTGTTTTCGAACGCCCGCTATCAGCGCGCTTACTTCGGCGTGAGCCCGGCCGCGTCACTGGCGACGGGGTTGCCGGCTTACCGGCCCGGCGGCGGCATCCATGCGCTGGCTCTCGAAAGCGGGGCATCCTACCAGTTCAGCAGCCGGTGGGGTGTGTTCGGCTATGGTCGCTACGAGCGGCTGGTCGGACACGCCGCGAAATCGCCGATCGTCCGCGAGTTCGGCTCACGCAACCAGCTGTCGGCGGGCGTCGGGCTGAATTACATCTTCACGATCAAGCAGCCGGCGGCGGTCCGGCGGTAGGGCCGGCGTCAGTCGCCCTGGCCGCCCTCGGGCGTGAAATATTTGTCGTACTTGCCTTCTTCGCCCTTGTGCTCGTCGGCGTCGGCGTAGGTTTCGCGCTTGCGGGTGATGTTCGGCCATTGCGCGGAGAAGGTCGAGTTGAGCTCCAGCCATTTCTCCTGGCCGCTCTCGGTGTCGGGCAGGATCGCCTCGGCCGGGCATTCCGGCTCGCAAACGCCGCAGTCGATGCATTCGTTGGGGTTGATGACGAGCATCGTCTCGCCCTCGTAGAAGCAGTCGACGGGACAGACCTCGACGCAATCCATGTATTTGCAGCGGATACAGGCGTCGGTGACGACATAGGTCATGTGCTTCGGGCTCCCTTTGCGGCCGTCGCTATGTCGCTGCGTTTCCGGCCTCGTCAATTCCCAGCTCTTCGTAGCAGGTGCGCGCTTCGAGGCCGAGGGCCGCGCCGATCGGGCAGGGCGAGGACCTTCAGGACGCGGACGCTCGCCTCGAAGCGGGAAGCGCGACGACGCTGCCGACGCGGACCTCTTCGCTCGGCTTCTCGACGCGCTTGCCGTCGATGCGGACGTAGCCGTCGGCGACGACGGCCTGGGCGAGGGTGCGGCTTTTCACCAGCCGGATGCAGTGGAGAAAGCGGTCGATCCGCACGAGCTTTAGCGCTTGAGCTTCGCCAGCTCGGCGAAGGCGTGGGAGTTTCGGGACGGCGGCTTGGGGCGTTCGTGGCGGCGGCCGCGCCATTTCCAGGCATCGCCGGCACGAGCGAAGCCGACTTCCGCCATCAGCAGCGCGATGGCCTCCTCGTCGAGGCCGACGGACGTCGCGAGACTCGCTGTCGACCGGATCGTCACCGCCTGCCGAGCGCACCTTGCGCGCATGGCTGGCGAGACGGTCGGCGAGGTCGATGCGGATCCAGCGGCGGCCCAGTCGGCGATAGGCAAGCGCCGCGCCGCGCGCGATCGGCGTCCGCCCCGAGCATCGCCGCGCCTGGCGGCGGAAGGGCAGGGGCGGCCTGGCCCGCGCGAACGGCGAGAAGCGCGGCGCGCCACTGCTGGGCGGCGGGCTTGAGCAGGGTCGGAACGAAGACGTCGAGCGGACCGAGGCGAATGCGAAGCGCATGCAGCGCCTGGCGATCGGCCTGCTCAAGATGGGCGATCGGACCGAGCATCGCCTTGCGTGGGAGCGCGCCGCCAGCGTCGGCGAGCATGGCCGCAACGGCACGGACACCCGGCGAGTTGGCCGGATCGGTGGCGGCTGCCGCCAATTGCTTGAGCGGCTTGAGGTGAGCGGCGATCTGCGCGTCCAGCCAGCGTTCGAGCCGCTCGCGAAGGGCGGCGCGACTTTGCGCGGACAGGCGGTCGAGAGTTCGTGCAGTGCGCAGCGCCGGCTCGAGCAGCGAGCGGCCGGGGGCGAGGCGGGCGAGGACCTGATCGTCCCAGCCGACCGCCAGTGCGCCGGCCTGGTCCCCGATCAGCGCGAAGCTGGTGTCGGATGCCTCGACCAGCGCGGCGGCGCGGCGATCGAGTTCGTCGCCGAGGCGGCGCTCGGCGGCGGCGAGCAGAAGGCGCTTGTCCGCGTGGCTTGCGGACGGGTCGACCCGGAACTCGAAGCCGGCGAGATGGCCGATCGGTTCCGGTCCGACGCTGACTTCGCCGTCGGAGGCGACCGTCACCGGCAGCGCGTCGGCCCCGCGCGAGCCGATGTCCCGGACAAGAACCGCGGTGCGGCGGTCGACGAAGCGCTGGGTCAGCGCTGAGTGGAGCGCGTCGGACAAACGCGATTCGACCTCGCGGGTGCGCTCGGCCCACTTGGCCGGGTCCTGCAGCCAGTCGGAGCGATGAGCGATGTAGGCCCAGCTGCGGATGCCGGCGAGGCGGTCGGCAAGGACCTCGATGTCGCCGCTCATATTGTCGAGGCGGGCGACCTCGGCGGCGAACCATTCGTGGGGCACGTGGCCGCCCTCGCCGATGTAGCTGAACAGGCGCCGGACCATTCGGGCGTGGTGCATCGGACCGACCTTGCGGAAGTCCGGGAGACCGCAGACCGCCCATAGCCGGCGGGCCTGGACTCCGCGGCGGGCGCTGATCGACGGATCCTCGGCGACGAGCTTGAGCACGGCGAGATCGATGGCGTTGGGCGCGGCTCGGAGCAGCGGATCGTCGCTCTTCGCTTCGAGGCTGGCGATCAGCGCGCGGACATCTGTGAAGTCGAGGTTGGCGTTGCGCCAATAGAGCGAGTCGAGAGGGCGGAAGCGGTGCTCCTCGATCGCGGCGATCTCTTCTTCGGTGAACTCGGCGTTCGAGTTTCCGAGGCCGAGCGCGCCGAAGGTGCCGTCGCGTTGATGCCGCCCGGCGCGGCCGGCGATCTGCGCCATCTCGGCGATGCTAGAGGCGGCGCTCGCGGCGCCCGTCGAACTTCTCGAGGCCGGCGAAGGCAACGTGGGCGACGTCCATGTTGAGGCCCATGCCGATGGCGTCGGTGGCGACGAGATAATCGACCTCGCCGCGCTGGAACATCGCCACCTGGGCGTTGCGGGTGGCCGGGGATAGCGCGCCCATGACGACGGCGGCGCCCCCGCGGAACCGGCGCAGCATTTCGGCGAGCGCGTAGACCTGCTCGGCGGAGAAGGCGACGACGGCAGAGCGCGGCGGCAGGCGGGATAGCTTGGTGCTGCCGGCGTAGCGAAGGGTCGAGAAGCGCGGGCGGCGGACGATCTCGACGTCGGGGAGAAGCTCGCGGATGACCGGGCGGAGCGTATCGGAGCCGAGGATCAGGGTCTCCTCGCGGCCGCGGGCGCGCAGCATGCGGTCGGTGAAGACGTGGCCGCGCTCCGGGTCGATGCCGAGCTGGGCCTCGTCGATGGCGGCGAAGGCGAAGTCGCGCTGGAGGTCGGACTCGTCGCGCGTATCGCCGGTCGGCACGGGCATGCTCTCGGCGGTGCAGAGGAAATAGCGCGCCTTTGGTGGGACGATCCGCTCCTCGCCGGTGAGGAGGGCAACCTGCGCCTCGCCCTTCATGGCGACGACGCGGTCGTAGACCTCGCGGGCGAGCAGGCGCAGCGGGAAGCCGATGACTCCGGACGAATGGCCGCACATCCGCTCGATCGCCAAGTGCGTCTTGCCGGTGTTGGTGGGTCCGAGGATGGCCCGGACCGTAGCGTCTGAACGCGGCGCCATCGCCCAGGAATGTGGCAGCGCGACGCGAGAACGCAAGGTGCGAAATGCCCGGCGCGACAGGATTTTAAGGGGGTTTTAACCTCGATTCGGCACACCGGCGCTCATGTGGTCATCAGCGAAACCGGTGCCGGCGTTCGGCCGTCGCGGAAGCGCCGCACTCGCTGCGCGCGCGGGCTTTTCCGTGCCGCGTTCGGGCTGGAAGAGCCTCGGCGTGGGCGCGCTGCTGTGCAGCACCGTCGCCTGGGCGTCGCTTCCGCATGCGACCAGCGCATCGACCGGCGAGCAGCTGCAGTGGCAGGCGCTTGGGGTCAGTCCGCTGGCGAGCCAGGGCAGGACCGGCATGGCGATGGCGCCAACCGCGGCCGCTGCACCGATCGCGTTCGTCGAGACTCGCGCCGTTCCGCTCCAGGTGGCCGCTCCTGCGGCGCAGGTCGCGGTCGCGGCCGCGACCGGGCCCATCAGAATTCGCGGGCGAGTGGGAGACGGGCTCTACTGGTCGCTGAGGGCAGCCGGCGCCTCGCCGCAGGTCGCGGCGGCCTATCTGGCGGCGCTTGCCACAGAGATCGATGTCGGCGACGTTGCTTCGGGCGACAGTTTCGACCTGATCCTTGGACGCAGCCGCAACCTGCTCTACGCGGGGCTTGCCCGCATCGGACAAACGCCCCTGCAGCTGGTGCGGTGGGATGCCGACGGCCGCTCCGAGTGGATCGACGCGGCCCATCAGGGCCTCGAGGCTCCGGTCGAAAGCGGGCTGATGATGCCGGTCGCCGGTCACATCACCTCATATTTCGGCAACCGTTACCACCCGATCCTCCACTACACGCGCTTCCACGCCGGCCTCGACATCGGTGCCAGCTGGGGGAGCCCGATCGTCGCCGCAGCCGATGGCCGAATCATTGCCGCCGGGTGGGCGGGGGGATACGGTCGCGAAGTGCAAATCGCGCATGCCGGCGGAATGACCAGCCTCTACGGGCACATGAGCGAGATCGTCGCCCAGGCGGGAAGCTACGTCCGCGAAGGGCAGCTGATCGGCTATGTCGGGTCGAGCGGGCTGTCGACCGGGCCGCACGTTCATTTCGAGGTTCGCAAGGACGGTACTCCGGTCAATCCGTTGTCGGTGCGCTTCCAGTCCCGCTCGCCGGTCGACGGTCAGCAGCGGCAGGCCTTCAACGCCCGGCTCAAGCAGCTGATGGCGATCGGCAGCCGCGGCGCTCCGGGCGCGATCTGACACAGCCATGAAGTCGAGCAGCGGCGCTTATTATGCCGGCCTCGACCACGTCCGGGCGCTCGCCGCCTTTCTGGTCGTCACCTGGCACTTCTCGCACTGGGGGCCCGATTATCCGGTCCCCCTCGACCATAGCCCGCTGCTCGGGATCCTCGACGAGGGCCACATCGGCGTATCGCTGTTCATGACATTGAGCGGCTATCTGTTCGCCAAGCTGATCGGCGACCACAGGATTCGCTACCTGCCGTTCCTGTGGAACCGGGCGATCCGGCTGCTGCCGCTGCTGTTCGTCGTGCTTGGCTATTATGCCGTGCAGTTGCGGCCGGGATGGGAGCGATTTGTCGTGTGGGCGGCGAAGGGCGCCGTCCTGCCGACGCTTCCGAATGGCGCCTGGTCGATCACTGCCGAATTGCATTTCTACCTGGCGCTTCCCCTGCTCCTGGCGATTCTTCGTCCGCGCCCGAAGTTCGTTCTCCTGCTGATTGCAGCATCGATCGGTTTTCGGCTGTTCCTCTACGCCGAGGGTTATGACATCCAGTTCCTCGCCTATCGCACAATCTTCGGGCGGTTCGATCAATTCGTATTCGGGATCGCTGCCTACCGGTTGCGCGATGTCATCAGTGGCAAGGTTGCACTAGCGGCGCTGGCGCTGCTCTGGAGCGCCTATGCGGCGTTCGACGGGATGGGCGGCTATTATCACTTTCCGACGTCCGCAGTGTGGATCGGACTGCCGACCGTCGAAGGCCTGACGCTTGCGCCGCTGATCGCCTGGTACGACCGTAATCCGATCCAGTGGCGGGGGATGTGGCTGGTCGGCAAGGCGGGCGAGTACAGCTACTCGATCTATCTGTTGCACTTCTTCTTCGTCGCGCAGGCCGGTGCGTTCGTGAACGAGCATATCATGCGCATTCCGACCCTGCTTCTCGCCTTGCCCTGGGCGGTAGTCTTTTTCCTGGTGATGATGCTGATGGGACATGGCACCTGGACGTTCATCGAGAAGCCGCCGCTCAAGTGGCGCAAGCCCTATTTCGCCGAGGAAGAGACGGGCGTGACGGAGCCTGCCGTCGCGGCAGTCGAGAACAAGCAGGCAGCGCAGCTGACCGCCTAGCGCGGCTGCTTCTTCAGATAGAGGTAGCACGGGTCGAACTCGGCAACGCGCTTGAGGCCGGCGCGGTCGAGGATCCGCAATTTCCTGTCCCTGAGTTCGATCAGCCCGTCCTTGCGCAGTTGCTGAAGGGTGCGGTTGACGTGGACCGAGGTGAGGCCGAGGCAGTCGGCCAGCTGCACCTGGGTCAGCGGGAAGTCGTAGCTGTCGTCCTCGACCAGGCCGCTGATTTGAAGCCGCAGCAGTAGCTCGCAGAAGAGATGCGCGACACGGCCGAGCGCGGTTCGGCGGCCCGCGGACAGCATCCATTCGCGGTGGATCGCGGCGTCGAGGTTGGTCGAGAACCAAAGCAGCCGCGTGAGATGCGGGAAGCGAACCGTGATCTCCTCCAGCTTCTCGTGCGGCACTGGCGACGAAATCGCAGTTCGTCAGCGCGATCACGTCGTGATCGAGTTCCTTCAGGGTGAAGCTGTGAAGGTCGACGAAGTCGCCGGGAAGGTTGATTTCGGTGATTTGGCGCTCGCCTCCTTCGAGGTCCTTGGCGCGTGCGGTCCAGCCTTTGAGGAGCAGCGTGCTTTCGTGAAGCGGCTGCCATGCGCGCATGACCGCGCGATGGGCGGGGACGGACCTGGTTTCGCCGAGCGCACCCCGAAGCGCCGCCTCTTCTTCGGGGGAAACGTCGTCGCGGACGCGCAGTTTGCGAAGGAAGGCTTCGATCATGGCGGGGCGCGACGGATACGGATATCCGACCCGGCGAGTTCCCTAGGCCGACCTAAATTAGCTTCATGCGGCGCGCTCGCGTGCCGGCGCCCCTTCGACCGGCCTTTCGGATTAGCGGCCGTGGCCGCGCCAGCGCTTGATCGGTGCGCTGGATGATGCCTTCTTCGTCGCCGGTCTCGCGCCACAGGCGGGCGAAGCTCGGGTCGGACGAGGCCGGGCGCTTCTCGGGCTCGAGGTCGTCGAAGCGGACCCGGATCGGGATCGCGACGCCTTCGCCGCAGACGATGCACTCGCGGTTGCGGAGCGCCGGGATGGCGTCGAGGAAGCCGCGCGCGCCTTCCGGCATCGCCGCGCGGACGCAGGCCTGGTCGCGGTCGTTGTTCAGGCGCATCGAGATGATCGTGCCGCACTGCGACAGCACGCCTTCGGCAAGGTCGGACGGGCGCTGCGTGATCAGGCCGAGCGAGACGCCGTATTTACGGCCTTCCTTGGCGATCCGCTCGAGGATCTTGCGGACCGCCTGGCCGTCGCGCATTCTCGTCCTTGGGGACGTAGCGGTGCGCCTCTTCGCAGACGAGCAGCAGCGGGCGCTGCGCCTCGGTCCGCGACCAGATCGCATAGTCGAACACCATGCGGGCGAGCACCGAGACCACGACCGAGGTGATTTCGGACGGAACGCCCGAGACGTCGACGATCGAGATCGGCCGGCCCTGGCTCGGCAGGCGGAACAGCTTGGCGAGGAGGCTGCGCCATCGAATCCGACACCAGCATGCCCGAGAACATGAAGGTGTAGCGCGGGTCGGCGCGGAGCTCGTCGAGCTTGGTCTTGAGGCGCTGGAACGGGAGCGTGTCGCCGGCGCGGTCGAGCTTGCCCATCTCGTTGACGAGGATCGCGTTGAGGTCGGTCAGCAGATAGGGGATCGGGCTGTCGACGGTGACCTTGCCGATACTGGCTCATGTCCTTGCCCTTGGTGCGGGCGGCGAGCAGGCACTTGGCGAGGATGTCGGCGTCGCGCTGGCGCTCGGCGCCCTGGGTGGTCAGGAGCACTTCGCAATGCTCCTCGAAGTTCATCAGCCAGTAGGGCAGCTGCAGATTGTCGACGTTGAACAGCTCGCCGCAGCCCTTGAACGCGGCCGAATATTCGCCGTGCGGGTCGATCATCACGATGTGACCCTCGGGCGAGAGCTGCGAGATGCGGTGCAGGATCAGCGCGACCGAGGTCGACTTGCCGGTACCGGTCGAGCCGAGCACCGCGAAATGCTTGCGACAGCATCGGGTCGACGTAGAGCGCGCCGCGGATGTCGTCGGTCGGATAGACGGTGCCGATCTCGATGTGCGGCTCGTCGCTGGCGGCGAACACCGCGCGCAGGTCCTCGGTGGTGACCGGCAAGACCTCGCGAGCCCGGGATCGGGTAGCGGGTGACGCCGCGGCGGAAGTTGCTCATCCTGCCGGCCGCATCGCGGGTGCCTTCGCCGAGGAAGTCGACGTGGGCGACGAGCTCGCCGGCTGTCGCCGGCGCGCAAGCGTGCGGACGTTGGCGATCAGCCAGCTGCTTGCCGACGATCATCTTGACCTGGCTGCCGACCTGGCCGGACATCGCGACCGACGGGTCGCGTGTGGTCCTGGAGTGCGTGCAGCGCCGGCGGCGTCGAGGCGGATCTGCGAGCCGGAGCCGGCGATCTCGACGACCTTGCCGATCGGCGTCGAGCGCCGGTGCGCGCTGCCGGCGGCCGGCGCGGCCGGCGCATTCGTCGCGCTGAAGCTGCTGACTTCATTGAGGAATTCGCGCAGGTTCGGCTGGTCGTCCATGTGCTCGTCGTCACTCCAGACCGTCTGATTCGAGACTGGAGCGTAGCCAAGAGCGGTTAAGATTGGCTTAGGGATCTGAAACCGCGCTGCGCTCAGAAGCGGCGGCGGAAGGCGGCGGCGGCGGCCCAGCCGAGACCGAGCGACAGCAGCGACGCGCGGCGAGGCCGTAGACGAAGCGAGTGGCGCCGCGCGGCGAGCGCGACGAAGCGCTCGAACCCCGACTTGCTGATCTGGATGTCGCGGGTGCGCGGCGGCGATGCACCTTCCCGCGGTCGATCAGGAAGGTCTCGGCGGTGTAGGTGCCGACCGGCACCTGGCTGGGGATGGTGATGACCGCGCGGTAGAGCACGCCGCCGGTGATCTCGACGCCGTGCGGGTCCTCGGCATAGAGGCCCGTGGCGGTGGCGCAGGTCGAGCAGGCCGGCTTCGAACCGCCGCTCCTTCTCCGGCAAGCGCGCCGCCGCCGGGCGACAGCTGCAGATTGTGCAGGCCGAGCTCGTAGATCGCGGCGGTGCGCTCATCGACGAGGTCGCGCGATCGGCCGCGACGAGGCGACCGCGTAGAAGGACGGCGCCGAGCGGAAGCGGTTGGAATCGGCGTTCATCCAGATGCCGGCGATCTTCTGCTTCTCGCGCACCAGGATCGGCTGGACCGGGCCCGCGCAGCACGACCGCGATGTCGGCCGGTCGCGTCGGGCGGCCGCCCGCCGGGATAGACGATCGCGCCGAACAGCAGCAGCTGGGCGCCGGTGAAGCTGTAGCGGATCTGCACCTGGCGCGCGGAGACGTCGGGCACCAGCACCGGCTTGTCGGCGGCGACCAGCAGCGGCGCCAGCAGCGCGAGCAGCGAGCGAGGCGAGGCGGCGCGCTCACAGATATTCGATCGAGAAGATCTCGTCGGGCCGCCAGAACGAGGCCGAGGAACATGCGCAGCGCGACGAGCAGGATGATGATCGCCAGCGCGAGGCGCAGCATAGTCGGGCTTGATCCGCGGTCGTCAGCAGCGCGCCATATTGCGCGCCGATCACGCCGCCGACGAGCAGCAGGCCGGCAAGCACGATGTCGACCGCGCGGGTGGTCAGCGCATGGACCATGGTCGTCGCCGGCGCTGACGGCCAGGATCATCACCAGGCTGGTGCCGATCACGACGCGCGCCGGCATGCCGAGCAGATAGATCATCGCCGGCACGAGGATGAAGCCGCCGCCGATGCCGAGGAACACGGTCAGCACGCCGGCGACGAAGCCGAGCGCGAAGCGGCGCGACCGGCGAGATGTAGAGGCCCGAGCTGTAGAAGCGCCAGCGCAGCGGCAGCGAGGCGACCCAGCGGTTGTGGCGCGGCCGCGCCGGCTCGGCGCGCTTCGCGCCGAGCATAGCCGAGCGTGACCAGCGCAATCCTTGAGCATCAGGCCGCCGATCCAGCCGAGGATCAGGACGTAGAGCAGGCCGATGACGACATCGATCTGGCCGCTCGACTGGAGCAGCCGGAACAGTGCCGCGCCGACGACCGAGCCGAACAGGCCGCCGGCGATCATCACCGCCGCCCATCTTGAGGTCGACGCCGCCGCGGCGCATGTGGACCATCGCGCCCGAGACGCTGGCGCCGGTGATCTGGGTCGTGGCCGAGGCGACCGCGACGGTCGGCGGGATGCCGTAGAAGATCAGCAGCGGCGTGGTCAGGAAGCCGCCGCCGACGCCGAACATGCCCGACAGCACGCCGACCAGGAAGCCGAGCACGACGATGAGCAGCGCGTTGACCGACTGGCCGGCGATCGGGAGGTAGATGTCCATCGGCGCGCGCCGAGGACTAGCCGCAAAGTGCCGGCGCGGGCCAAGCGTGCCGAGCGCGCGGCTAGAAATCGCCGGCGAGCGTTACCGCCGGTCCGGAGCCGGGCGCGGCGTTGCCGGCGAGCGCGCTGGCGCCAGTCGAAATGGACCCGGACGTTCTTGCGCACCTGCATGGTGACGCGCGGGCCGGCGTCGACGCGGTAGACGCCCGGCTGCGCGCCGCCCCAGACGCCGAAGCCGGCGGAGAATTGCTTGTAGACCGGGCCGCGTGACGGTCAGCGCCGCCGTCGACGAACAGGTCGCGGCTGCGCAGGCCGACGACCCCGCCCTGGAGATAGCCGTCGAGCGCGAAGCTGCCACGGCAGCGGCCGCTCGTAGACGCCGCCTTCGGCGAACAGCGGCGAAGGCGCTGCGGCCGCCGCCGTATCTGCCGATCGCCTGGCGGCGCTCGGCGGTGATCCATACCGGGATCTGACTGCAGCGGCTGGACGCGGACGCCGAGCGCGACTTCGCCGCCGCGGCGGCCGACCTCGGAGCTGGTGCGAAGCGTCGCGGCGATCTGGCGCGTTGAAATTGTAGATCAGCCGCGCGCCGGCCTGGCTGCCGCCGAGCATGCCGCCGGTGCGCAAGCGACGGCGACCGGGCTGCCGACGCGCCTGCGTGGCTGCGCAGGAGCGCCCACATGCTGAGCTGGAGCCGGTCGAGCCTGCGCCTGGTGGATCGCGGGCACGGGCTTTGCAGCGGCGTCGACGACGTCTCGGAGCGGCGCGGCCTGGCGACGCCGCCGAGCGAGGCGCGACAGCGGCCATTCGTCGAGCGCCGGCATGCGCGGGATAGAATTGCGGCCGCGGCTCGGGCAGGAGCGAGCGATGTGTAATGGCGCGCGGCGCGGTGCCGGGCGACGGCGCGCTGGCATAGAGCGCTCGCCGATCGGCACCAGGACCGAGCGGCGACCGGCCGGCCGCACCGGCGTAAGCGGCAGACGGCATGCTCGGCGGGCTGCGATCGACGGCGGCATCTGCGGCGTGCGGCGGGCGCGATCGGCTCGATCGCGCGGGAATTGCGTTGCGGCGAACGGTCGGCGGCGCGGCCGGTGGGCTTCGCTCGCCGGTCGACGCTGGAACATCGCGGCGCCGGGGAGCATGCCCAGGGTCGCTGCGCGAACGCCTGCCCAGCCGACCACCGCCAGCGCGAGGAAGCGCAGCGACGGCCTCATTGCGGAAGCTCGGCCGGGAACATGTGGCCGGGTCTTGTCCCAGCGCTTCGGCGCCGCCGCCGAGGTGAAGCGACGATCGCGCGGACGGCGGCGAGCATGGCGATGACGTTGCCGACGACCAGGCGCGGGATCGACAGCAGCCCCTCGGCCAGCCCGTAGGCGGAGGCGGTGAACGCGGCGCGCATCAGGATTCGCCAGGCAAGCAGCCCGGCGTTGATCGTCAGCAGGGTCGTCAGCGTCGGGTCCATCCGCGCCTGGATCGGTGCGCCGAGCGCCTCGGCGAGCCACAGCTGCGACCACAGGAACGCGGCCGCGTAGCCGGCGATCAAGAGCAAGGCGGCAAGCGGCCCGCGGCGGTCGCGCAGGCGCATCCAGCGCTCGCCGAGGCCGCCGCTCCAGCCGAGCCGGTCCCAGCCGGCAAGCGCGATGCCGCCGAGCCAGCGCGCCTTCTGGCGGACGGCGGCGCCGAGCGTCGCCGGGAAATGGCCGCGGCTGGCGACGACGCCGCGGCTCGCCGGGCTGCGCGGGGATGCGGACGAACATGGTCTTGAGGCCGAGCGCGCCGATGCCGCAGGCCGATCTCGTAATCCTCGGTCATGCTGGTGCCGGCGAACGGCTTGCCTTCCTGCAGCGCCGCGAGCCGGGCGAGCGCGCGCGCGCTCGATCGCGCAGCCGACGCCGGCGAGCGGGATCGCGGCGCCGACGGCCTCGCGGACCACGAGTTCCTTGATGTGCGCCTCGGCGAACTCGTCGCAATAATGGCCGCTGATCCAGCGCGAGTGCGGGTCGATGCAGCGGCAGGACCGGCAGCTGGATGACGGCCGCGCGGTCGATCAGCCCGTCGAAGATCCTGCAGCTCGTAGCGGTGGACGACATCCTCGGCGTCGTGGAGCACGACCGCTTCGGCGGAGCGGCCCGTCTCCAGCTCATGGACGATCAGCGCATCGTAGAGATGGTTGAGGCAGTCGGCCTTGGTGGTCGGCCCGTCGGCGGGCACCTCGACGGCGTGGACGCGGGGGTCGGCGACGCTGGCGATTGCCGCCGCGGTCGCCGGATCGTTGCGATAATGGCCGACGAAGATCCGGTAATCGTCATAATCGATGCGCTTGAGCGTCGCCTTGAGCATCGAGGCGATGACCGCCGCCTCGTCCCAGGCCGGCACCAGGATCGCGATGAAACCGGGCGCCTCCTTGAAGACCGCAATAGCTCGCGAAGGCGCGGACGATGTCGGCGGTAGACCGTTGCGCCTCGCCAGGCGCGGCGGACGAAATAGATGCAAGTCGACGAGAAGGTCGTTGATCCCGAACAGGAAGAAGCCGGCACCCGCGAACAGGGCCAGCTCGGCCGCGATGCGGCCGAGGAATCTCGGCGGTTGCCACTGTGAAGTCGGGCTAAAGGACAGAGCGCCGGCGTGCGCGAAAGTCTCGGTCCATGGCGGTCCCCCAGGCGAATCAAACAGGACCGAGCGCCGGGACGCTGGCACAAGCCGGTTCTTACCGCAAGTTTGGAGGGTTAATCCGCCGTCGCGGCGGAAGCTGCGCCGGCGTGGCGCGGGGCGGCCCGGCGCGCTACGGTTTGCGGAATGAGCCTTCGCCGAGCCTTGGTTTTGCTGTCGGTCGCGCCATTTGCCGTGGCAGCGGTTCCGGGCGCGATCGTCTTCGCCGGCGGGTCTTGGGCGGCGGTCGATCGCGGCAGTTCGTGCGTGGCGCTGACGCGTTCGGAGCGAATCGCCGCCAAGGGCAAGGTGCAGGCGACGGCGGGATTCGCCGTTCACTCCGGATCACCGCCGCTGGGGCGAATTCCACGCGCATTTGCGGCGAATGCCGCGCGCCGGAGCAAGCGTGATGCTCGATGTCGGGGGCCAGCCCTTCCTGCTGGTGGCGCGCGGCGACTGGGCGTGGAGCAGCGGCCCGCTGCAGGAGCAGGCCATCATCTCCGCCGCTCGCGATGCTGAGACAATGCGCGTCGAGAGCCACGATGCTGCGGGACGGCGTTTCGTCGATCCCTATTCGCTCGACGGTGCGCCGACGGCGATCGACGCGGCGGCGGCGCGCTGCGCTCTCCGCGGTGCTGGCAAAATCCGTTGATTGCACCTAGATAGGCGCCTCGCCATGAGTGCCGACACCGTCTTGATGCCGATCGCCGGCGCGATCGATCCCGTGCCCGTTCCGCGCGCCGCAGCCCCGCGTGCGGATGGCAGGATCGAGCTTGTCGGCCTGTCGAAGGACGGCATCCGGGCCGAGCTGGAGCCGGCCGGGCTCGAATCCAGGGCAGGCCAAGCTTCGCGCCAAGCAGATCTGGCACTGGATCTACAATCGCGGCGTCACCGACTTCGCGCAGATGAGCGACATCGCCAAGCCGCAGCGCGGCTGGTTCGCCGAGCGTTTCGTCATTTCGCGGCCGGACGTGGTCGAAGCGCAGGTTTCGTCCGACGGCACCCGCAAGTGGCTTTTGAAGACGCACGACGGCCACGAGTTCGAGATGGTGTTCATCCCCGATGCGGATCGCGGCACCTTGTGCGTGTCGAGCCAGGTCGGCTGCACGCTCAACTGCCGCTTCTGCCACACCGGCACGATGGCGCTGGTCCGCAACCTGGAACCGGCCGAGATCGTCGGCCAGGTGATGCTCGCCCGCGATTCGCTCGGCGAATGGCCATCGCAGCCGGAAGGGCGGATGCTGACCAACATCGTCATGATGGGCATGGGCGAGCCGCTCTACAATTTCGACAATGTCCGTGACGCGCTGAAGATCGTCATGGATGGCGACGGGCTGGGCCTGTCGCGGCGTCGGATCACGCTGTCGACCAGCGGCGTCGTGCCGATGATGGAGCGGGCCGGCGCGGAGATCGGCGTCAATCTCGCGGTGTCGCTGCATGCGGTCACCAAGGAAATCCGCGACGAGATCGTGCCGCTCGAACCGCAAGTACGGGATCGAGCAACTGCTCGAGGCCTGCGCCGCTTACCCCGGCGCGAACAACGCGCGGCGGATCACGTTCGAATATGTGATGCTGAAGGACAAGAACGACAGCGACGAGCATGCGCGCGAGCTGGTGCGGCTGATCCGCCATTACCGGCTGCCGGCCAAGGTCAATCTGATCCCGTTCAACCCGTGGCCGGGCGCGCCGTATGAATGCTCCGACCCGGATCGGATCCGCGCCTTCAGCAATATCGTCTTCGAAGCCGGCATCTCGGCCCCGGTGCGCACGCCGCGCGGGCGCGACATCGACGCGGCCTGCGGCCAGCTCAAGACGGCCGCGGAACGCAAGCGCCGCGCCCACGCGGCAAGCGCTGCCTGACCTCGCCGGAGTAGCGCTTGCCGCGGGCGCCGGGTGCGTCGGCGGCGCGATGAACGCTCTTGCCGGCGGCGGTACCTTTGCAACCCTGCCCTCGCTGATTGCGCTCGGCCTGCCGGCTAACGTCGCCAATGCGACCTCGAACGTTGCCCTTCTCCCCGGCGCGGCAACCAGTGCCGTCGAGTTCAGGGACGAACTGGCGCCGGTCGGCGGTCTGCCGGTCCGCGTGTTGGGGACGATCACGTTCATTGGCGGACTCGCGGGCAGCGTGCTGCTGGTGCTGACACCGAGCCGGGCATTCGACTTCATCATTCCCTGGCTGCTGCTGCTCGGCTTCCTCGCCATGCTGCTCGGCCAGCCGGCGTCCGAGTGGCTCCATCGCCGGATGACGATCGGGCCGCCGATGCTGATCGCGGCCCAGTCGCTGCTTGGAATCTACGGCGGCTATTTCGGCGGCGGCGTCGGTTTGATGATGACGGCGGCTTACGGCCTTCTCGCCGGTGTCCATCCGCGGGCCATGTTCGCGGTCCGCACCTTGATGCTGGCGATCGCCAATTTCGCGGCGGCAATGGTTTTCATCACCGTCGGGCTGGTGCGCTGGACGGCGTGCCTGCCGATGCTGGTCGGGTCGGTGATCGGCGGCTGGCTCGGCGCAAAGCTGGGCAAGAAGCTGCCGCCGGGATGGGTGCGCGGCTGGACTCTGCTGGTGACCGCCGCGACCACGATCGTGTTCTTCGTTCGTGCGTACGGCTAGGATGTCGCCGATGCTTGCACCCCTCCGCCGCGCACTGGTGAAGCAGGTCCGCTCGACCTTCAATGATCGCTCCAAGGGCGAGCAGCCGGTGCCGCGGTCTGACCGCGCCCTGTTTGCGCGAGACTCGGTGGTCTGGCGGGTGCACGGGGACGTCACCTCGATGATGGTCGGAGGGATTGCGGCGCTGCTGACGCAGATGCTTCACCCGCAGGCACTCGGTGGCGTCTGGGATCACAGCGAGGTCGAGAGCGACATGCTCGGCCGGCTGCGACGGACGGCCCGCTTCATCGCGGTCACGACCTATGGCGAGCGCGATTCTGCACAGCAGGCGATCTCGCGGGTCCGCGACATCCACAGTCACGTTGTCGGAACGTTGCCCGATGGGCGCAGCTATCGCGCCGACGATCCCGCGCTTCTCGCCTGGGTTCATGTCGCTGGCGCGATGATGTTTCTCGACAGCTGGCGGCGCTACGGCGAGCCGCGGATGAGTAGCAGCGACCAGGACCTCTATTTCGCTCAAAGCGGCGAGATTGCGCAGCGGCTCGGCGCCGACCCGGTGCCAAGGACGCGGTCCGAGGCCGACCGGCTGATCGACGATTTCCGGCCGCAATTGCGCGCGGACGAGCGGAGCCGGGCGTTTCGCGACGTGGTGCTGAAAGCGCCGCCGCGGTCGCTCGGCGATATGCCGGTGCAGCGGCTTCTGATGCGGGCCGCCGTCGACCTGATGCCGGGCTTCGCCCGCGAGCTTCACGGCCTTCGCCAGCCGGCGGCGCTGGCGCCGGCGGTCCGCGGCGCGACGATGGGCCTTGCCGGAACCCTCCGCTGGGCGTTCGCGGCGAACTCCTATCGCTGAGTCTGCCGGTTGCCGCGAGCGCGGGTCCGTGGCAATTTGCGACGAAGATATTGGAAAGGCGTCACAGATGTCGTTGATCGGCAAGCTGGTGAACAAGCTGCTTTCGAAAGGCAGCATCACCCTCCTCACTCCCGGCAATGCTCCCGAGACGCTCGGCGCCGGCGGCGGCAAGCACCTCACTGTTCGGTTCACCGACCGCCGTGTCGGCTTCGACATCGCCCGCAACCTGCGTTTGGGCTTCGGCGAAGCCTATATGGACGGGCGGCTGATCATCGAGGACGGCACCGTGCTCGACCTCATAGAAATGGTGGTCGGGGCCAACCGCTGGGAGGATGGCGGCGAAGGCCGCGCCGTCCTGACCAAGGGCAAGCGTACGCTGAAGCGGCTGCTGTCGACCAACAACCTCAAGCGGGCGCGGCGCAACGTCGCTCACCATTACGACCTCAAGGACGAGCTGTACGACCTCTTCCTCGACGCCGACAAGCAATACAGCTGCGCCTATTGGACCGACCCCGGCCATGAGCGCTCGAGCAGGCGCAGCTCGACAAGAAGGCGCATATCGCCGCCAAGCTGGCGCTGGAGCCCGGTCAGCGAGTGCTCGATATCGGCTGCGGCTGGGGCGGCATGGCGCTGTTCCTGCACAAGGTCGCCAAGGTCGACGTGCTGGGGGTGACGCTGTCGGAGCACCAGCTGAAGATCGCCCGCGAGCGGGCCGAGGCAGCCGGCGTCTCCGATCACGTCAAGTTCGAGCTGATCGACTACCGCAACCTCGCCGAGCGGTTCGACCGGATCGTTTCGGTTGGCATGTTCGAACACGTCGGCGGCGACCATTACGACGAATTCTTCGCCAAGTGCCGCGAGCTCCTGAAACCCGACGGAGTGATGCTTCTGCACACGATTGGAAGGCTCGGGGGACCGTCGAAGGCGCCGGACCCCTTCACCGACAAATATATCTTCCCGGGCTATCACCTGCCGGCGCTGTCGGAGATGACGACCGCAAGCGAGCATTCGCGGCTGATCGCGAGCGACGTCGAGATGCTTCGCGTCCATTACGCCTACACGCTGCGCGAATGGATGAAGCGCTTTACTGACGCACACGACGCTGTTGTTAAGATGTACGACGAGCGCTTCTACCGGATGTGGGAATTCTATCTCGCCGGCGGCATCGTCATGTTCGAGAGCGGATCGGCGTGCAATTATCAGGTGCAGTACCTGCGCGACCGCAGCGCGGTGCCGATCACCCGCGACTATATGTCCGAGGCGGAAGAGCGCTATCGGCGGCTGGGCGCGGAGACGAAGCCGGCGCCGAAGCGGCGTCCTGGCGCGAAGAGCAAGGTACTGGAGGACGCGGCCGGCTAAAGCGCGGCGAGTTCAGCATCCTGCCCGCGGAGCGATCGTCGCGGGCGGGCCTCTATCATGACCGGAAGGCGGGTTGCGATGAGGATGGCGGCGATCGCCATGGCCGCTCCGGCGATCAGGTCGACGAGATAATGCGCGCCCTGCGGGATGGCGGACACGAACATCGCCGCATTGAGCGCGAGTAGCGGCCAGCGCACCCATCGCAGCGACCACGCGGCCCAGGCGCACAGGACGGCCATCGCCGCGTGCCCGGACGGGAACGAGACGATGCCCTGAGCATGCTCGACATCGAGCACGAAGCCCGGATCGGTTCGGACCGCGTCGAGCTGGACGTTGAAAAATCCAAGCGACTGCGGGACGTGCGCAAAGGCGCCGTCGCGGATGCCGTGGTGGACGTAGACGCCGACTGCCGGGAAGAACATGCAGATGCACGAGCCGATGACGCCGAGCAGAAGCACGCCGAAGGTCATCGCATAGGCGCGCTCGAGCCGGCCAGCGATGACCAGGATGGTCGGCAGCGCGATCATCTGCGGGAAGAAGCTGCTGTAGCTGTGGCTGAGCACATGGGCGAAGGTCGGATGGCGGTTCACCCATGCGATGAAGGCGAGGGCATGAAAGCCGAAAGCCGAATCCCAGGCTTCGAGCCGCGCGTCCTGGAGTGGGAAGCCCGCGCGCATCGCCGAATAGGAAAAGACGAGCACCGGCAGGCTGAGCAGAAGCGGAGTCACCGCCAGCTCCGCGGCAGCGCGGGCGCGGGGTAATCCGCGCCAGTTCGCCCACACCCAGAGGATGGCGACCGACGGCAGCAAGGCGAACGGCGGCAGGAACGACATGACGTTGGCGCGCATGCCAATCGCAGGCGGAAGCAGGATGGCGGCGAGCGCGGAAAGCAAGGACGCCACGAACAGGCACTTGCGCACGGCTTCGGTGCGTCGATCCAGTTGCGGCCGGAGCTCGAGCCCGCCCGGCGCCTCAACCAGAGTCGCGATTTGTGTCGGGAACCAGGGCTTCATCGTGGCGCCGCCATGTCACGGGGCAGGTGCAGGACGTAGCCGGCCATTCGGCGGCGGACGGGGTAGGCGGCGTCCATCGCGTCGGCGACAGCGGGCGTGTACCGGCTCTCGAAAAGGACGCCGCCGCGATCGCCGCGCGTGACGAAGAATGCGAACTCGCCGCGGCGGACTCGGGCGATGAACGGCCGCTCGTCCCAAATCCCCTTGCTTGCGAGCTCGGCGAAGATTGCCGGCTCCCACACGACCTCGCGGTCGGCGCGCTTGATCAGGACCATGTCATCGGAGATGACGGGACCGTCGGCGTCGTGGATCATCTGCACCAGCTGCCAGGTCTCGGCCATGCGGGACGGCTTCACCTCCGCGGCCAGCGGCGGCGGCACCAGCAGCGCTTGCACTCCGATGAGCAGCGGAAGACCGATCCGGAGAAGCACGGCTCCGCGCTCCTCGAAGGCCGAACCCTCGGTCACGGCGACGGCTGCATCCCGGCAGGCGACGCCGACCAGGATGGCGATCGCGCATAGAGCTTCGAGGAAGTAATTGATGTTCGATCCGACCTTGGCGACGGTCAACATCATCAACACTGCGAAGGCGAGATAGAGCAGGAGGAGCAGCAGGCACGCGGCTCCTTGTGACTCCGCGAGGTGCCCTCGAAGCTCGCGAAGCGAGAAGGGGGCCTGCCGCGTGCTGTGGAGCTTCGCCAGTCCAATTCCGACCACGGCGAGATAGCCTTCGTGGCGAGCGAGCACCGTCGCGATCGCGGCGAGCCGGGACGCGTCGAACCGGTTGATGTTGTAGAGGAAGATGTGGCGCACGAAGCCGCCGTCGGTCGCCCAGCTGAGCAGGCCAAGAACGGCCAGGCCGAGCGCGATCGACGTTGCGATTCCTGAAAGCGCAGTTCGCGGCTTCAGCAGCAGGAGCGTCAGGAATGCCGCGGCAGGCGCCGCGATCGCGGTCTGCTTCGCGAACACCGCCGCGACGAAGCAAAGCGCAGCAAGATGGATGAGGCGCGGGCGGGTGAAGGCGAGCATCGACAACCACAGGCCGGCGAGGCCCAGCGCCATCGCGACCATGTCGACCCGCATCAGCGGTCCCCAGTTGGTGACAGGCCAGACGGTGAGCGTAACGAGGCCGGCGATCAGGCCACACAAACCGGCTGCCTTGCGGGCGATGTCTCCGCGCACCGCTCGGTACGCGATCAGGGCGGCGAAGGCGGCGGTCAGCAGCGTTGCCGCGACCGACACGATGCGGCCGGCCATCAGCATGTCGAAGCCTGACACGCCGGCAACGGCAAGCGTGATTGCGTGGTAGAGCGGAGGGTAATGGAAGACGATCGTCGGGAAGCCGGTGATCGAGCCATAGGCGTGGCCGGCGCCCATCTGCTGCGCCTGCTGCCAGACGATGCCCTCGCCGTAATCGAGCTCGAACGGGTAGCGGATCGCTCTCAGCGCGGCGGCGAGGAAAGCCTGTGCATCGAAAGCCAGCAGGGCGAGCGCGAAGAGCATCGCCGCGACCACCAGAAGCCGGCGGCCGTCAGCCTGCCCGGGCGGCGCAGAAACCGGAGCATGGTACATGAAGTCGGGTCCTAGCGCGGGCGTGCGACGAGCAGCATCTGCTTGCCCAGCGGCTTGAAGGGGGATGCGAGATAGAGGCGGATCAGCGCTGCCGAGACCGGCAGGCGCGACTTGACCGTGAGCGGCAGGAAGCGCGGGCGGACCTCCAGGACCTCGTAACCATTGGCGGTCAGGAAATCGGCCAGGCTGACGTGCGAGTAGACGGACACGTGCGTGTAATCGTCGAAATATTCGCGGTAGGCGTAACGGTAGTTGGGCTGCAGGATGGTCAGCGTGCCCTTGGCGCTGAGCCTGGATTTGAGCGCGGCGAGGACCTTGGCGAAGTCGGACTGGCTGATGTGCTCGAACAGGTTGCTGGCGAAGGCGAAGTCGACGCTTCGGTCGGCGACTCCGCCGAGGTCGGTGACGCTGCCGACGATCGCCTCGACGGATGGGTCGAGGTGGCGGCGAATTCCGTCCCACGCGTCGAGTCCGATCCGGCGCCGGGCCGTGACATTGTTGATGAACTCGCCGTAGCCGCAGCCGAGATCGAGAACGCAATCGTCGGCGGCGATGCGGTGGCGGAAGTAATTGCGCCATAGCGCGCGCCAGACGGTACTGCGCCGCTCGTCTTTCACCAGCCGGGAGTTGTGGTAGCTCATGCCAGATGCTTCCACCCGAAGACGATCCCGGCAATCATCCTCAATCCGACCGTCAGCCCGCGCAAGTTGTTGATATTGCCGCCCTTGCTGACCCCGACCCGCTGGTGGAAGGTGATCGGGCATTCCACCAGAACCTGCCCCTGGGCAAGCGCGGTGTCGAGGAAGTGGGCGTTGAACTCCAGGTTCACGGCCGGATCGAGCGCCGGGAGCAGCCGCATCAGCGAGTCGCGCCGGCACAGCTTGTAGGTCGTACCGACGTCGGTGATGGTGCCGCGCCCGAGGTGCTTCGCTTCCAGCAGCTTTCCCACGAAGACGTTGCCGTAATACATGAAGGTGCTGAGCTGCGTCACATACTGGCGGAGCGGCTCGACGGTGCGGGTGCCGTTCACGATGTCACCGTGCGGCGCATAGGCCAGCAGCTTGTCGATGTCGTAAGAGCGGAAGGTGAGGTCGCCTTCGCACAGGACGACGAGGTCGGTGTCGTCGAAGTGGGCGGCTTCTTCGAGGCAGCGGTAGACGCAGCGGCCATAGCCGGCTGCCGTCTCGTTGAGGGTGATGGCCCCGGCCTGCTCGGCGCGCTCGAAGGTCGCATCGCGGCTGTTGTTGCTGACGACTATGACGCGCTTGACCAACGGATGCGACCGGAAGTCGGCGACGGCGTCGGCGATGCTGTCCTCGTCATTGTAGGCGGTCAGCGCGACGGTGACATTGCGATTGGGCAGCGGCCGGTAGCGGACCGGAACGTTCGGCTTCTTGTGGCCGAGGAACAGCAGCAGGTCGACGAGCGCGAGACCGACGCCGGCGACGATCGGTACCCCGCTGTACCAGACGATCCACTCGCTGACCGGATAGAGCACTGCGTTGAGGCCAAGCAGGTAACGCGGGAAGACGAGAAGGACGCCGAACAGATAGGCGGCGATGCCAAGGCAGAAGAGGAGAACGCCGTAGAGGAGAAGCGGCGGATGGGCGCGGGCTGGCGCGACAACGTGGCCGGCAAGATCGGCGTGAAGCCTGGCCGTCTCGGGGGCGCCGATTGGCGCGGCCTCCTCGCGTCGAAGCTTCAAGTTGTTGCCCACGTTGCCCCCTCTCAAGCGTGGACTGGTAGATAAACAAGGTTAACGAGAAGTTTTCAAGTGAAAGTCGATGGATGGGTCATGGCGCGCCCGCGGGGCATGCTCGCCGTCGGGGCTTCTAGCTATCTGCGGCAATTGCCTGCTAACGGCGCCGAACCTCGTCTCCGCATTCGATAGGGCAGAATGCTCAACGCTCGCACCGACATGATCCAGGCCGCCGCACGGCCGGCGAATTGGTGGGAGCGGCGATGGTTCGTCGCCCTCATCGTGCTGCTCGCGGCGGTGCCTTTGCTGTATCCGCGAGTGCCGCCGCTGGTGGACCTGCTCGGGCACATGGGCCGATACCGCGTGCAGCTCGACATCGGCAGGTCGCCCTGGCTTCACCTCTATTACGGGTTTCACTGGGCGGCGATCGGCAACCTCGGGGTCGACCTGCTGGTGATGCCGCTGGGCCGGCTGATTGGGCTAGAGCCCGCGGTCAAGCTGATCGTGCTCGCCATCCCGCCGATCACCGTCTTCGGATTCCTGTGGGTCGCGCGCGAAGTGCACGGTCGAATCCCGCCGACCGCGCTGTTCGCCTTGCCGTTCGCCTACAGCCACCCGTTCATGTTCGGCTTCGTCAATTTTGCACTCTCGGTGGCGCTGGCCTTCCTTGCTTTCGGATTGTGGCTCCGTCTCGGCCGGCTCGGCAGCCTGCGGCTGCGGTCCGTGCTGTTCGTGCCGATCTCGCTCATCGTGTTCTTCGCGCACACCTTCGGGTGGGGGATGCTCGGGCTGCTGTGCTTTTCCGCCGAAGCGATCCGTCAGCACGACAGCGGGCGCGGCTGGTTTCGCTCGGGGTCAACGCCGCCCTGCACGCGTCGGTGATGGCATTGCCGATCCTGATTACCCTGGTCTGGCGAAGCGAGGCCCACGGCGGAATGACCGCCGACTGGTTCAACTGGAAGCTCAAATGGATGTGGCTCCAGGACTGCCTGCGCGACCGCTGGCATGTTTTCGACGTCGGGTCGTTGTGTGTCGTCGGGCTGGTTCTCGTCTACGCGCTGTTCAGTCGGCGCCTGACCTTTTCGCGCAACCTGCTGTTCACGGCGTTCGTGCTGCTGTTGTGTTTCCTGCTGCTGCCGCGCACCGTGTTCGGGTCGACCTATGCCGACATGAGGCTCCTGCCTTACGTCATCGCGACGATCGTTCTCGCAATCCGCTTCCGCGGTCCGATGGATCTCAAAGTCGCGCGGGTGCTCGCCGTGCTTGGGCTTGCCTTCTTCCTCGTGCGCCTCGGCGGGAACACGCTGAGCCTCGCGATCGCAGCGAACGACCAGGCCGCCAAGCTCGAGGCCCTCGACCATGTTCCCGACGGCGCTCGCGTGGTCACCCTCTATACGCTGCCTTGCACGAACACGTGGGCGCTGCCGCGAAACAGCCATCTCGGATCGATGGTTACGGTTCGCCGGCAAGGGTTCGCCAACGATCAGTGGGTCCTGGAGGGCATGAACCTGCTCGATCTCAAATACACCCGCGGCGGCTATTATTCGTCCGACCCGTCGGAACTGGTGCGCCCGAACAACTGCCGGGACGGCCTGCACCGCCAGCTCAATACGTCGCTCAGGCTCATTCCGCGCGGCGACTTCGACTATGTCTGGCTGGTCGATCCCGCGCCGTACGACGAGTCCGCGACGCAGGGCATGCAGCCGGTCTGGCGCGGCGGCGGGTCGATCCTCTATCGGTTGCACCCATGAAGCTGTCGATCGTCATCCCTTGCTATAATGAGGAGCCGTGCCTGGCGCAGCTCTACGGACGAATCACTGCAGCTGCGCGAGCGAGCGCGGGCGACGATTACGAAATCCTCCTCATCAACGACGGGTCGCGCGACAAATCATGGGCGATGATGCGTGACCTGGCGGCCGCGGACCCGCACGTCGTTGCGGTCAATCTGTCCCGCAACCACGGTCATCAGCTGGCGCTGACTGCCGGCCTCGACATCTGCCGCGGCGAGCGGATCCTGATCATCGACGCCGATCTTCAGGACCCGCCCGAACTGCTTCCTGCAATGCTGGAGACGATGGAGCGCGAGGACGCCGACGTGGTCTATGGCGTCCGCAAGAGCCGGGCCGGCGAAACCGCGTTCAAGCGGGCGACGGCGCATGGCTTCTACCGGCTGCTGTCGCGGGCGACGGATGTCGATATCCCGCTCGACGCCGGAGATTTTCGGTTGATGAGCCGCCGCTCGCTCGACGCGCTGCTCGCCTTGCCCGAACAGGCGCGCTTCATCCGCGGCATGGTCGCCTGGATTGGGTTCCGGCAGGTGCCGTTCGCCTATGACCGTGACGAGCGGTTTGCCGGCGAGACCAAATATCCGCTCAAGAAGATGGTCCGCTTCGCGCTGGACGCGCTCACCGGCTTTTCGTCGGCGCCACTCAAGCTCGCCAGCCACGTCGGCCTGGCGCTGTCGATCGGCTCGGTCATCCTGATCCTCTACATCGCTTACGCCTGGCTCGCCGGCCACAACATCCAGGGCTGGACGTCGCTGATGCTGGTCGTCGTCATCATCGGGGCGGTGCAGATGTTCGTGCTGGCGCTGATGGGCGAATATATCGGCCGCCTTTACAACGAGGCGAAGCAGCGGCCGCTCTACATCGTGCAGGAGATCGCCGGGCGCGCCGAGCGGCCGCCGGTCCGCCTCGGCTATGTCGCCGAGGCGACGGCGAAGAGCGACAGGCCGGGCGAAAGCGGAACCCGTCCGATCAGGTGACGCTCGACGGCGAAAGCGTGTTCGAGCGCTGAATTGAGCGGCGCCGACGGCAAGGACAGATTTGCGTCGTCCTTGCCCCGGGCTTTCGAGGCCATGCGCTCCGCAACCGCGAGGGGAACAGCAGGCTGTTGAAGTAGCCGATCGATTCCAGGCACAGTGGCGATTTGTCGATCAACTTCTTCAGCGCCGACTTCGAATAGCGGCGCTTGTGGTGGTTGACGACGTCGTGCGCCGACCACATCCACCGGTGAGCGGGCACGGTCATCACGAACTTGCCGCCGGGCTTGAGGCGCGTCGCAATGGACTCGAGAGCGGCCTCGTCGTCGTCGATATGCTCGATCACGTCGAACGCGCCGACGAGGTCGTAATAATGCTCCGGCACGCCGGCGAGTTCGGGCAGCGGAGCGCTCATGACTGTGCGGCCGAGCCGTCGTTCGGCGATGGTGCGGGCCTGGTCGTCGAGCTCGAGGCCATCGACCGGGCCGAACTGGCCGAGCATGGCGAGGTTGTGGCCAGTGCCGCAGCCGATCTCGAGCAGGCGCGCGCCGGGCGGCGGCGCGGCCTTGCGGCGGATCAGCTCGGCGAGGACCTGGCGCCGCGCGCGATACCACCAATGGCGCTGGTCGAGCTCTGCCATCTGCTCATAGACGACGCGTTCCATCAGCGGAAAACCCACTGCCGATTGAGGGTGAAGGTGACCAGCGGCGTGGCGAACACCATCGGCAACATCGGCCACGCGGGCCCAAGGTGAAGCGGATGGGTCAAAAGCCACACCCAGAAACTGTTGAGGGCGAAGCTGATCAGCGAGACGATGGTGAAGCGCATCTTGGTGCGATGGTCGCGTGTCCCGCCATGATCGCCGAAGCTCCAGCGGCTGTGCATCACATAGCCGGTCGCGACGGCAACGACATAGGCGAGGAAATTGCCGACCTGCGGGTTCCAGCGGAGGACAAGGGCGATCAGCGCATAGACGCCGAGCCCGAGCACCGTGACGACGACGCCGCTGATCACGAAGCGAGCGAGCTGGAAAAGCATCGCCCGGCGGTCCTGGGGAATGGTCGCAAGCATCAAGATGGATTGTCGATTAAACCTGGAAGCGGCCTGTTTGCCCTGTGCATCCGAGCGGCTACAGCGCGATCATGCTGCAGCGCAAGCAGGACGTGAACGCCGGGTGGGGCCTGACCTTGCTGGAGCGGCGGTGGAAATGGGTGGTCGTGGCCGCCTGGCTGCTGTTCTGCGCCTGGTTCATCTATAGTCGCTGGGCTGACATTCGCTTCTTCAATCTCGGCGATACCGACGACAACATGCGGATGATGCAGGTCCGCGGACTGCTTCACGGGCAGGGCTGGTTCGACCTTCGCGATTACCGGATGAACCCGCCATTCGGTGCGAACATCCACTGGTCGCGCCTGGTCGACCTTCCGATCGCCGGTCTCATCCTGCTGCTTCGGCCGCTGCTTGGAGGGCCCGGGGCAGAGCGCATTGCGGTCGGCATCGCCCCGTTGCTGCCCTATCTTCTGCTGCTGTTCTCGCTGGCGCTCACGGCGCGCCGGCTGATCCATCCCCTCGCCTACCCGATCGCCTTGCTCGGCATCTACTTCGCCGGCTCGACCAACAGCATGTTCATGCCGGAGCGGATCGACCATCACGGCTGGCAGCTGGCCTTGCTGGCGCTGTCCATGGCCTCCCTCGCCGACCCGAAGCGGGCACGCGGGGGGCTGGTGCTCGGCATTTCCACCGCGCTTTCGCTCGCCATCGGCCTGGAGATGATCATCTACCTCGCGCTGGCGGGCGTCGCGATGGTGCTGTTCTGGGTCGCTGACCGCGACGAGCGGCCGCGACTCTCCGCCTATGCGCTGTCGCTGGTTGCAGCGACGGCCGTCTGTTTCCTCGCCTTCACGTCATACGCGAATCGGCAGGCGGTGTGCGATGCACTCTCTCCGGTCTGGCTGTCGGATGCCCTGATCGGCGGCGCGCTGATGTACGGATTGGCTTGGCTATCGCCGGAGCAGCGCGGGCGACGGCTGCTGCTTGCGCTGGCTGCTGGAGTGATCATCGCCGCGTTCCACGGCTTGACCTGGCCGCACTGCACGCAACGGCTCGAAGGCGTGTCGCCGGAAGTCGATCGGCTGTGGCTCAGCCACGTTCGCGAAGCTCGGCCGGTGTATGTCCAGACGTGGCAGACAATGGCAATCACGCTCGCACTGCCGGTCACCGGCTGCATCGGCTGGCTGACTTCTGATGTGGACCCGCCGGCGCGACGCAGAAACGCTGCGACGCATCCTAGGTGCAGCCCTGCTCTGCTTCGCGGCGACGGCGCTCCTATTCTGGCAGGTTCGAACCGGCCCAGCCGCGCAAATGCTCGGCGTCGTCGGCGCTGCCACCCTCACGTGGATTCTGGTCCCCATTGTCTGGGAGGCGAAGTGGGCGAACATCGGCTTCGGTGAATATCGCCTGCGTCCGTTCGTCACGGCCATCGTCGTGGTCATTGGCGCCGGAGCGATCGTTCCGCTGATCGTCGACAATATCCCCGGCAAGAAGGCGAGCGCGCGCGACATCGCCATCGGGCGCGCCAACCGGCTGTGCAACACAATGTGGGCCTACCATCCCGTCGCGCTCCAGCCGAAGGGCGTGGTGTTCACCTTCGTCGACTTCGGACCGCGGCTGATCACCGTCACTCATCACGATGCCATCGCCGGTCCCTATCATCGTAACGGCCAGCAGATTGCCGATGTCATGAACGCCTTCCGCGGCAGCGAGGCGCAGGCGCATGCGCTGATCGCCAAATATCATTCCAACTATGTGCTGACCTGCCCCAACAGCTCGACGACGACGATCTTCATGGCCGAAACGCCGAAGGGGTTTTACGCGCAGCTCGCGAACGGCAAGGTGCCGGATTGGCTGGCGCCAGTGGACCTCGGGAAGGATTCCCCCTTCAAGATGTGGCGGGTGGTCGGCTAGGCCTCAGGCGAGGACGTGCGGGAAGCTCTGCTTCAGGCCGTCGATAACGAATTGCGCCGCAAGCGCTGCCAGAATGACGCCGAGAATGCGGGTGATCGCCGCTTCGACCTTATCGCCGATCAGCCGCATCATCGGCCCGGCGGCAAGGAGCGTCGCCAATGTCATGAGGATGACGGCGGTGATGGCGGCAAGGACCACCGCGACGTTGGCAAGCGTTTCGGCCCGGCTCACCCACAGCATCGCACTGGCAATCGAGCCGGGGCCGCTGATCATCGGCATCGCCATCGGGAAGACGCTGATGTCGTCGGCTTCGGGGGTGCCCTCGATCTCCTCGGCGCGCTTCTCCCGACGTTCGGTTCGCCGCTCGAACACCATGTCGATGGCGATGAAGAACAGCATGATGCCGCCGGCAATTCGGAAGCTTGCGAGGCTGATCCCGAGTGCGTGAAGGAGCGGCTTCCCGAGGACGGCGAAGAACATCAGGATCGCCCAGGCGATCAGGGACGAGCGAATCGCCATCGTCCGGCGATGCGCCGGAGTCGCGCCGCGAGTCAGGCTGGCGAAGATCGGCGCGCAGCCCGGCGGATCGATGATCACCAGGAAGGTGACCAGCGCCGAACCGAACAGCTCGATCATTTCGCGCGCGTCAACCTGCTGAGAACCTCGGCGTAGCGGTGGCCGGTCCACTGGAATAGCCGGAAGCGGCGATTGCCTTTGGCGTCGACGCGCCAGTCCCAACCGAGCGTCCCGTCGGCGGACTTGCCGCGGCCGTTGTCGATCCGCGTCGTCCGCGCCTTATGGTTGGTCAGACGGGGCGGCGGCGCGATCGGCGCTCCGGTCGGCTTGCCCGTGCACGCAGCTCGGCGCACGACCGGTAGCGCCGTTCGGGAGGATGATCCGGCAAGCGGACCGCCGCCGTCATAGACCCAGCGCCAGCCCGCCGGAGTTTTTTGCCAGACGGTCGTGAACGACCCGCCAACGTGGCCCTTTACCCCGAACCAAGGGCCGGTGTTGACGGCGGTGCGGCCATCGCAGGACACGAAGCTCTTCGCCGGGTGCCAGCGGATGGCGCGTGGCGGGTCCTTGCGGCCCTTGAGGAAATCGCGCGCCCAGGACGCCTGCGGCGTGAAGATCACCGCGTCGCGGTCCGCATATTTGCGGAAGGCGCTCCATTGGCCGATCCTCTGGGCATCGGCGGCGAAGGCGTGCTCGGCGTCGACTGCGGTTCCGTGAGTCGCTCCGGCGAGCAGAAATGCGGCAAGGATCATAACGATGCCTCGTATCGGAAGTTATCGCGGCGGCCAGCCGACACGAACGTATTGCGGATCAGGCAGGCGATGGTCATCGGACCGACACCGCCCGGAACAGGCGTGATCGCCCCGGCGACTTCGACGGCTTCGTCGAAGGCGACGTCGCCAAGCAGCTTGCGGGTGCCATCCGGCTGTTCGACGCGCTCCTGGCCGACGTCGATGACCGTCGCGCCGGGCTTGATCCAGCTGCCGCGGATGAGCTCGGGACGGCCGACGGCCGCGACGACGATGTCCGACCGGTGCACGGCGGCGGGCAGGTCGCGCGTTCGTGAATGGGCAATCGTAACCGTGCAGCTCGCCTGAAGAAGAAGCTGCGCCATCGGTTTGCCGACGATGTTGGACCGGCCGACGACGATCGCATCGAGGCCGGAAAGGTCGCCAAGTTCCTGTTGGAGCAGCATCAGGCAGCCCAGCGGCGTGCACGGCACGAACCCGGGCAGTCCGATCGCCAGGCGCCCGGCATTCTCTGGATGGAAGCCGTCGACGTCCTTGTCGGGCGAAATGCGGGTGATGATCGCGCGCTCGTCGATCTGCGGCGGCAGCGGCATCTGGACGAGGATCCCGTCGACCGCCGAGTCCGCATTCAGGCGATCGACGACGTCGATCAGTTCGGCCTGGCTGACCGTTGCCGGAAGCCGGTGCTCGAAACTTTCCATGCCCGCTTCGAGGGTCGCCTTGATCTTGGAGCGGACGTAGGCGGCACTCGGCGGGTGCTCGCCGACCAGAACCACGGCGAGGCCGGGCGCCCGCCCGGTGGCGGCCTTGAAGTCCACGACCAGCTCCGCAACCGATGCGCGGAGGCGAGCGGCGGCGGCGCGCCCGTCGATCAGCTTCGCCGTCATTGGCCGTACTGGATCAGGCTTGCCTCCGCTCCGCCCAATAGAATGTCGGCGACCTGGATCAGGATCAGGAGGACCAGCGGCGAGAAATCGATGCCGCCGAAGTCGGGCAGGACGGCCCGGATCGGCCGGTAGATCGGTGCGAGAACCCGCTCGAGTCCCAGAGCGAAGGCACGCACGCCCGGCGAGCTCGTGTTGAGGATGTTCAGAACGAAGAGCCAGCTCAGGACAACCTGCACGATCACGACCCACCACAGGATGTCGAGCAGGAGATGGGCGATCTGGAAAAGCGCGTGGAGCATGGCGGCGGCTTAGCGGGGCGGATGCGGACGGGCAAATCAGGGTGCGAATCGCTCCGGTTGCGCCTCGGCGAGAATGATTGCGAAATCCTGGTCTGCGTCCGTCCATTCCACGATCGGGGTCCAGCCGCCGGCAAGCAAAAGCAGGCGGGCGCCGCGGGGCCCGTATTTGTGGCTGTTCTCGGTGTGGATCGAGCTCCCCCGGGCAAAGCGGAAGCTATGGCCGGCAATCGCAAACTGGACATCGCGGGTCGCGACGAGATGCATCTCGACCCGCGACAGAATCTCGTTCCAGCGCGCTTCGTGGCGGAACGCATCGGCCGGAATGTCGCCGTCCAGCTCTCGGTTGATGCGCTCGAGCAGATTGAGGTTGAAGGCCGCGGTCACGCCGTCCGCTTCGTCATAGGCGGCGATCAGGCGGTCGACCGGTTTGACCCGATCCATTCCGATCAGCAGCTGCGCACCGGTGCCGAGCAAGTCGTGGAAGCTGCGGAGCAGGTCGGTACCGCTCCAGGGCACGAAATTGCCGATGGTAGAGCCGGGGAAAAAGCCGAGCTTGGGCAGGCTCGCAACCGCTTCGGGAAGCGCGAAGGAGCGGGCGAAATCGGCGGTGACCGGCAGGACCTCGATCGAGGGAAAGCGCTGCTGGACCTCGGCGGCGCTCTGCTCGAGATACTCGCCCGAGATGTCGACCGGGACATAGGCTGAAGGGCGCACGGCTTCGAGGAGCACCGGGGTCTTCGTTGCCGATCCGGCGCCGAACTCGACGACCGCGGCTCCCGCCGGAACGTGCATCGCCACTTCCGGCATGATGGAGCCAAGGAGGGTCGTCTCGGTGCGGGTCGGATAGTAGCTCGGCAGGCGCGTAATCGCATCGAACAGCTCCGATCCACGCTGGTCGTAGAGCCAGCGCGCAGGAATCGCGGGGATGCTCGACGACAGCCCCGCGATCACGTCGTCGCGGAACGCTCTCGTCTGTGCGTCAGGCAATCGCGAGCAAGGCGGAGTCCGGTGAATTGCCAGCGGGCGTCCGGCGGGAAGAAGTTGCGATAGGACGCCCGGCTGTGTCCGCGCGGCGTGGCGCAGCTGGCGCCCTTCAACACGAACTGGCCGCACATGAACTTGCCATTGTATTCTCCGACGGCGCCTTCGGCTGGAGCGAAGCCGGGATAGGATGTGAAGGCGCTTCGGGTCCATTCCCAGACGTCGCCGAACATGCCGCCGCCGGGCCTCGGCAGTACCGGTCCGGCCTGGTCGAGCTGATTGCCGAGGTTGGGGTCGGCGGAGGCGGCGAAGTCCTCCCATTCCGCCTCCGTCGGCAGCCGCGCTCCGGCCCAGCGCGCGAAGGCATCCGCTTCGTAATAGCTCACGTGGGCGACGGGCGCGGTCCAGTCGATGTCGCGCCGGCCGGCAAGCGTGAATTCGGTCTCATCGTCGCGCCAGTAGAGCGGCGCATCGACGCCGGTGCTGCGGACCCAGTCCCAGCCTTCCGACAACCACAGGGCGGGCGTTCGGTAGCCGCCATCGGCGATGAACTCGCGCCACTCGCCGTTGGTGACGCGCCGTCCGGCGATCTCGTGCGGTTCGAGGAATATTCGGTGCCGGGGCCGCTCGCTGTCGAAGGCGAAGCGATTCTCGCCTGCGCCGATCTCCACGACGCCTTCGCGGCCTGCGATGAAATGTGAGCGGCTCGGCGGCGAAGCAGGTCGGCGGCGGCAACTCGCCATAAGCGGGCTCGAGCGGGTTCTCGGCGAATGCGGCGAGAAGGTCGGTGAGCAGCAATTCCTGATGCTGCTGTTCGTGATTGATGCCGAGTTCGATTAACGCCAGCGCGTCGGCATCGAGCGACGGCAGCGCCCGCTCGAGCGCCTCGTCGACGGCCGCGCGATAGGCGCGCACCTCGTCGAGCGACGGACGGCTGATCATCCCGCGCCGGGAGCGGTCGAGCCGGCGCCCTCTCCCTCGTAATAGCTGTTGAACAGGTAATGGAATCGCTCGTCGAACGGCCGGTAGCCCGGCACGTGATCGCGAAGCACGAACGTCTCGAAGAACCAGGTCGTGTGGGCGAGGTGCCACTTGGCCGGCGAGGCTTCGGTGAACGGCTGGAGACTGGCGTCGGCATCGCTGAGCGGCGCGGCGAGATCGAGCGTCAGCTTGCGAGTCGCAAACAGCCGCGCGGCGAGATGGCCCGCCTCGGCTGCAGACGGTGGCGGGAAAGCGGCGTTCACGAGGACTTCGGCACTCCAGGATAGGGCTGCTGCTTTAGCAGATTTGCGAGGTGAGCGGCATCGGACGCGAGGATGGCTGCCAGTCCCTGCACGTTGTCCGGCACTTTCGGCAGGTCCTTGAAGTCGGTCTTGTGCATCGCTTCGCCGACCCAATAGCAGGCCGCCTGGGCCGGCGCCGTCCAGCCTGTGTCGTTGAGCGCCTGGAGCAATTCGGCGGTGACGTGGTGCGCGCCGTCCTCGTTGCCGACGATGGCGACGACAGCAACCTTGCCGAAGCTCGGCATGCGGCCATTGTCGTCGGTCTCGCTGAAGAAGGCGTCCATGCGCTCGACCACGCGTTTGGCGAGGCTGGACGGCTGGCCGAGCCAGATCGGTGTTCCGAATATCAGGATGTCGGCATCGAGGATTCGGCGACGGATATCGGGCCACGCGTCGCCGGGGCCCTCGTCGGATGTCACTCCGGGCTTGATGTCGTGATCGGCGATGCGGATGGTGTCCCGCACCTCCACGTCATGTTTGCGAAGTTCATCGGCGATCAGGCCGATCATGCGGTCCGTCGACGATGGCTCGCCGCCACTGGCCTTTAGCGTGCAGTTGATGGCGATGGCGCTGAGCGGCATCCGAGACCCTCCCGTTTCGAGTGCGGAACGGCGGGACAACGGCCCGGTGCTTGCTTTGTGCCGAGTCGCGGCGGATTAGGCTCGGGTCGCGCCAGGCTGCCAAAGCACGTCCCCCTCGCCGTGGGCCGCAACCGCTCGAGCGGCGACGAACAAATGGTCGGACAGGCGATTGAGATAGGCGAGCGCCTGGGCGTTGAGCGGTTCGGACTGCTCAAGCGCGACGGCCGATCGCTCGGCGCGGCGGACGACCGTCCGGGCGAGGTGCAAGGCGGCGACGGCGGCCGAACCGCCGGGCAGGATGAAGCTGGTCAGCGGCGCGAGATCGGCGTTCATCGCGTCGATCTCCCGCTCGAGGCGCTCGACCTGGCTGGCAATGATTCTCAATGCGCCGTCGATCTCGCCGGGCGTCGCGACGTCGGCGCCGAGGTCGAACAGCTCGTTCTGGATGCGCTGGAGGCTTGCGGCAATTTCGCCGGGTTCGAGTGCGGCGATGGCGACGCCGATCGCGGCATTGGCTTCGTCGACGTCGCCGATCGCGGCCATCCTGAGGCTGGACTTGCTGACCCGGCTGCCGTCGACGAGCCCGGCGCTGCCGCCGTCGCCCGTGCGTGTGTAGATCTTGTTGAGCTTGACCAAGCCGCCGCCGCTTAGTGGCTCGACTGGCCGGCGAGCACGAGGATCAGGATGACGATGACGATCGCGATGCCCTGATAGAGCACGCGGCGCTGCATGTACTTCTGCTGCTGTTCGCCGGTGATGTCCTTGCCGGACGCCATGGCGATGACGCCCCGCACCAGCACGTAGGCCGTCGCGGCCATGGCGAGCAGAAGCAGGACGAGCAGCGGGAATCGCATGGATGCTCTTTAGGCTTCCTGGATACGAAAGCCAGACGGCAGGCGCCCGGCAAGGAGCCCGGCGGCGAGTTGGCGGCCATCCACGCCGCGCTCCCGCATCGCCGCGAGAGTTGGCGCCTGGTCGCGCTTGGCGAGGCGCCGCCCGCCTTCATGAGTGACCAGCGCATGGTGGAGGTAGGCCGGCTCGGGCAGGCCGAGCAGCGTCTGCAGAAGCCGCTGCGATCGGTGTCGACGGGCGCAGGTCGGCGCCGCGCACGACCGTGGTGACGCCGGCCGCGGCGTCGTCGACGACGCAGGCGAGGTGATAGGAGGCAGGCGCATCCTTGCGGGCGAGGATGGCGTCGCCGATCTGCTCCGGCGTCGCAGTGAAATGCGTGCCGTCGGTCTCCGTCCACGCTGGGAATACCGGCGATCTCGAGCGCCTTCGCGGAATCGAGCCGCCAGCAATGCGGCGTCCCGGCGCGGCGCTCGGGATCGTCGGGCAGGCCTCGGCACGCGCCGGGGTAGCCGCTCGCCGCATCGCCGTGGGGTGCGGTCAGCGACTGCGCGATGTCGGCGCGGGTGCAGAAGCAGGCGATAGGCGAGACCCCGTGACTTCAGCTGGTCGAGCGCCTCATCGTACGCCGCGGTCCGCTGCGACTGGATGATCGGCCGGCGCGGTCCCAGTCGACGCCGAGCCAGGCAAGGTCCTGGAAGATCGCCTCGACAAACTCGGGCCGGCTGCGCGTCTGGTCGAGGTCCTCGATCCGCAGCAGGAACTTGCCGCCGCTTGCCCGGGCCTGGCTGTGGCCGAGCGACGGCGCTGATACGCGTGGCCGAGATGGAGCCGCCCGGTCGGCGACGGCGCGAAGCGGGTGACGATCATCGCGACCTGTGGCCGAATGGACTCTTGACCGCTGAGTCCCGGAAAATGCTGTCATGACCATGTCACGCCGGCTTGGCATCCGGCGGTCGACAAGGGAAGACGGGCCGCGTTGCCCTCTCCTTCCTGGGCCTCGACGGGGCGCGTGCGACGAGGGCCGGGGAGCTGCAGTTCGGACCACCGAACGAAAGGCTTGTGGCGCCCGCATGTATCATCCCGAGCTGATCCGCCATCCCGAGAGCTGTCCGGCACTGGTCCTCAATGCCGATTATACGCCGCTGTCCTATTACCCGCTGTCGCTGTGGCCGTGGCAGACGGCGGTCAAGGCGATGTTCCTCGAGCGGGTCGACGTCGTCGCCCATTACGAGCGCGAGGTGCACAGCCCGAGCCGCGCCCTGAAGCTGCCGTCGGTCATCGCGCTTCGCGATTATGTCCGGCCGAATGAATATCCGGCGTTCACGCGGTTCAACCTGTTCCTTCGCGACAAATTCCGCTGCGTCTATTGCGGCTCGCGCGGGAGCTGACCTTCGACCATGTGATCCCGCGCGCCCAGGGCGGGCGGACGACCTGGGAGAATGTCGCTACTGCCTGCGCGCCGTGCAATCTGCGCAAGGGCGGGCGGACGCCGTCGGAGGCGCACATGCACCCCATGCGCGAGCCGATCCGGCCGACGAGCTGGCAACTTCAGGAGCATGGCCGCGCCTTCCCGCCCAACCATCTCCACGACAGCTGGCGCGACTATCTCTACTGGGACGTCGAGCTGGAACCCTGAGCCGAGAGAAACTCGCGCACTGCAGGCGCGACGTCTCTGCGCTCCAGCGCCATCGCCAGATTGGCGATCACGAAGCCGCCTGCGCTCCCGCAATCGTAGCGCTCGCCGTCGAAGCGATAGGCGTGGAAGGGCTCCTTGCCGATCAGCTTGGCCATGGCGTCGGTGAGCTGGATCTCGCCGCCCGCGCCGGCCTCCTGCGCGTCGAGCTCGCGCATGACCGACGGCTGCAGGATGTAGCGGCCCGGCAGCATCAGGTTCGATGGCGCCGTGCCGGGGGCGGGTTTCTCGACCATGCCGCGGATCTCGGTCAGCCGGCCGTCGGTCGCGCCCGGATCGATGACGCCGTATTTGTGGGTTTCGCTGTCGGGCACCTCCAGGGCGGCGACGATATTGCCGCCGACCTTCCCGTAAGCCTCGATCATCTGCGCGAGGCAATTGGGCTTGCCGTACATCAGCTCGTCGGGGAGAAGCACCGCGAACGGCTCGTTGCCGACGATGTGCCGGGCGCACCAGACCGCGTGGCCGAGGCCGAGCGGCTGTTGCTGGCGAACGGTCACGACCTCGCCGAAGTCCGCGTTGGAGGGTCCGAGCACGTCGAGGCTCTTGCCCTTCTCGTTCATCAGTCGCCTCGAGCTCGAACGCCGTGTCGAAATAGTCGACCAAAGAGCCCTTGCCGCGGCCAGTGACGAAGATCAGCTGCTCGATCCCTGCCTCGCGCGCTTCGTCGACCGCATATTGAATCAGCGGCCGGTCGACGATCGTGATCATCTCCTTGGGGATGCTCTTTGTCGCGGGAAGCAGGCGGGTGCCGAGCCCGGCGACGGGGAAGACGGCCTTGCGAACTTTGCTGCTCATTTGGGTGCTGCCGGTCCGGTTTCGTTGCTGACGGTGGCGAGTCGAGGCCAGCCGGGAGGTCCGGCGCGGCGCCGCCGCTCGGTGGCGGGAGGTCGAACGGGTCAGGGGCGCGGGAGTCGACTTGGTCATCAGCTCGTCGACTCGCTGCGGGCGCGCGTAGGTCGGAACTTCGAGAAGATCGGCCACCGTCGGCGCGGTTCGCGCCATTGCCGGCTTGATCGGCATGGGCTGGCCGCGGGCGGGCTGAAGCTCCGCAACCCTGCCGCAGCCGACGAGACCGGCGGCCGTCCCGATCAATAGCAAGCGAGCGCGCTTCATGCCTGGCCGACTAGCGGCTATGGCCGGTCGGCGCCAGCGCGTGATGCGCTGCGGCGTTCCTGGAGACCAGCCTCGTGCGATCGATTGCATTTCGACTGACGATAATGGCTTTCGCTGCGGCCGCGCTCGCTGGCTGCAATCGCAGTCACCCCGCCAAGCCGCCGCAGGACAATGGCGTAGCAGCCGGCGAGGCTGGACTGACCAAGGGCGCAGACCGCAGCCACAAGGGAACTGCGGCGCCGGACGTCGCGCTCGTCAATGGCGATGGCGAGCAGACCAGCCTCGCCGAGATCGCCCATGGCAAGCCGCTGCTGGTGAACCTGTGGGCGAGCTGGTGCGCGCCCTGCGTCAAGGAACTGCCGACCCTCGACAGGCTGTCGCAGGCGCCGAACGTGGGGGTGCAGGTCGCCGCCATCAGCCAGGACATGGGCCCGCACGCATCGGTGGAGGCGTTCCTTGCGAGCCACAAGATCACCAATCTCGAAGCCTATCAGGACAAGGCGATGGCGCTGTCTGGCGCTCTCAAGGCGGAGGTGCTGCCGACGTCCGTATCTGTTCGATGCGAAAGGCCGCGAGGTATGGCGTTACGTGGGCGATCTCGACTGGACGAGCCCGCAGGCCGCCAAGCTGCTCGCCGAAGCCAAGTCCTGAGCCTGCAGCGGACTTTCGTGAGCGGCGCAGGGGCGTTAGGGGGTCGATACGCATGACCCAAAGCCGTTCGCTTTCCCGATCCGCTGCCCGCCTCGCCGCCGTGCAGGCGCTATACCAGCGCGAAATGGAAGGCACGCCGGTGCCGCGACTGCTCAAGGAATTCCACGATCACCGCCTCGGCGCGACCATCGAGGACGCGCAATATCACGCCGCTGAGCACGATTTCTTCGACGATATCGTGAGCGGCGTCGAAGCGCGCCTGTCGGAGATCGACGAGAAGATTGCCGGGCACCTCGCCGAAGGCTGGTCGCTGGAGCGGCTTGATCGGCCGATGCGCGCGATCCTGCGCGCCGGTGCCTATGAGTTGCTTGCGCGCAAAGACGTGCCGGTCGGCTCCGTCATCTCCGAATATGTCGACGTCGCCCACGCCTTTTACGACAAGCGCGAGAGCGGCTTCGTCAATGGACTGCTCGATTCGATTGCCAGGGACGCACGCGCCGATGCGGGAGGCAGCGGGCGCGGCGAATCCGACTAGTGGACGAAGCGGAGGTCATTGGCCGCCTGCAGCGGATTGCGACCCATCCCGCGGCGCGGGGCCTGAAAGACGACGCGGCCGTTCTCGACGGCCTGGTTTTGACCCACGACAGCATTGCCGAGAACGTCCATTTCCTGAGCACCGATCCGCCCGCCAGCGTCGGGTGGAAGCTCGTCGCGGTGAACTTCTCGGACCTCGCCGCCAAGGGCGCGGAGCCGGCGGGTGCGCTGCTGTCGATGGCACTCGGCGGAGACACGGCGTGGGACGCCGAGTTCCTGACCGGCGTCGAGCATGCGTGCGAGAGCTACCGGCTGCCGCTGATCGGCGGCGACACCATCGCGCTTCCCCCGCGCAGCCCGCGCGTCTTTGGACTGACCGCGATCGGTCGGGCGGCCGAACGTGTGCCCGATCGCGCCGGTGGCCGAGCCGGCGACCGCCTCTGGCTGATCGGCACCATCGGCGACGCGGCGGCGGGGTTGAAGCAGCTCCGCGCCGACCCGCGCGCGAGCGGCGTGCTCGTCGAAATCTATCGCCGCCCCGTCCCGCTGCTCGCGGATGGCCGCGCGCTTGCGCCGCTTGCCCATGCCATGATGGATGTGTCGGACGGGCTGTTGCTCGATGCCCGGAGAATGGCTGTGGCGAGCGGCTGCGCAATCGAGATCGATCTCGATCATGTGCCACTGTCCGGCGCCTTCGTTGCCGAATTCGGCGGGGACCGAGCAGCGCGGCTGTTCGCGGCGACGGGGGGCGACGACTATGCCTTGCTTGCAGCGCTTCCGCCCGAGTTGGACGCGGCAACGCTTTGTTTACCCTCCGCGACGAGAATTGCGGCCATCGGGACACTTCGCGATGGCCGGCCGCAGTTGCGGTTGACCAGCAACGGCGCGCCCCTCGACCTGCCGGAGAGCCTTGGCTTTGAGCATTCGCGCAATCACGATCGGAATGACTCCGGCGCGCCAGTGGCTGATCGGGCTTAGCGGGCTGGCGTGCGGCATGGCGGCCGCGCTGCTCCTGCACTAGCAGCGCCTTCGGCAGCGGAGTTGCAAGCTCCGCCCGCGCCTCTAAAAGACCCCTGTTCTCAAGGCCCGGTCTCCTCGGCCGATTTAGCGCGAACGGGGAAAAATCGCCGATGAACCTGCTTCTGATTGCCATCGTCTGTGGCATCATCGCCGTGCTCTACGGCATCGTCACCAGCCGCCAGGTCCTGGCGATGTCGCCGGGCAACGCCCGAATGGTCGAGGTGGGTGCCGCGATCCAGGAGGGGGCCGCAGCCTACCTTCGCCGCCAGTATACGACGATCGCCGTGGTCGGCGTCGTTATTGCGATCATCGTCGGCGTGTTCCTTGGAGTGCTGTCGGCAGTTGCATTCATCATCGGCGCGATTCTGTCCGGTGTCGCGGGATTCGTCGGGATGAACATCTCGGTGCGCGCCAACGTCCGCACCGCCGAGGCCGCGCGCAGCTCCTTGCAGAAGGGCCTGACGGTTGCGTTTCGTGCCGGAGCGATCACCGGGCTGCTTGTCGCGGGGTTGGGATTGCTCGCGATCGCCGGTTTCTTCTGGTATCTGACCGGGCCCGGCGGCCACGCGCCGAACGACCGGGTCATCATTGAATCGCTGACGGCACTCGCGTTCGGAGCTTCGCTGATCTCGATCTTCGCGCGTCTCGGCGGCGGCATTTTCACCAAGGCGGCCGACGTAGGCGCGGACCTGGTCGGCAAGGTCGAGGCCGGTATCCCCGAGGACGATCCACGCAACCCCGCCGACGATCGCCGACAATGTCGGCGACAATGTCGGCGACTGCGCGGGAATGGCCGCCGATCTGTTCGAGACCTACGTCGTGACGCTGGGCGTGACGATGATTTCGATCGCGCTTCTGGTCCGCGCATCCGGCGCCGACTTGCTTAGCCTGATGACACTGCCGCTGATTGTCGGCGGCGTGTGCGTCATCACCTCCATCATCGGGACCTATATGGTGCGGCTCGGCGGCGGCTCGATCATGGGCGCGCTCTACAAGGGCTTCTTCACGACCCTGATGCTGTCCGCGATCGCGATCTTCGGCGACCAAGTGGGTGCTCGGCGATCTGAACGCGACCATCGGGGGCGCCGGCTTCCTGAACGCGTCCGGCGACAATCTGACCGCCAACCGGCGTGCTCCGCAGCCGGCTTCACCGGCATGGACCTGTTCTACTGCATGCTGATCGGGCTGGCGGTCACCGGGCTGCTGGTGTGGATCACCGAATATTATACCGGCACCAATCATCGTCCGGTGCGCAGCATCGCCAAGGCGTCGGAGACGGGCCACGGCACCAACGTCATCCAGGGCCTTGCAATCAGCCTTGAATCGACGGCGTTGCCGACGCTCGTCATCGTTGTCGCGGTGATCGCCTCCTATCAGCTTGCCGGAGTGATCGGCATCGCCTTCGCGGCGACCTCGATGCTCGCACTCGCCGGCATGGTCGTAGCGCTCGACGCCTACGGTCCCGTCACCGACAACGCCGGCGGCATCGCCGAGATGTCCGGCCTCGAGGAGGACGTGCGTACTCGCACCGACGCGCTGGACGCCGTCGGCAACACCACCAAGGCGGTGACCAAGGGCTATGCGATCGGGTCGGCCGCACTTGCCGCGCTGGTGCTGTTCGGCGCGTACACGACCGACCTCAAGATCGGACTACTTCCCGGCCCTCGCGGTCGATTTTCTGCCTCAGCAACCCGTACGTCATCGTCGGCCTGCTGCTCGGCGCGATGCTGCCGTTCGTGTTCGGGGCCTTCGGAATGACTGCGGTCGGCCGCGCCGCCGGCGCCGTCGTCGAGGAAGTACGCGGACAGTTCCGCGACAATCCCGGCATCATGGAAGGCACGAGCCGGCCGAACTACGGCCGCACCGTCGACCTCGTCACCAAGGCGGCGATCCGCGAGATGATCGTGCCGTCATTATTGCCGGTGCTCTCGCCGATCGTCGTTTACTTCATCATCAACCTGGTCGCGGGGCAGGCCAGCGCCTTCGCCAGCGTCGGTGCGATGCTGCTCGGCGTGATCGTCTCGGGCCTGTTCGTCGCCATCTCGATGACCTCGGGCGGCGGCGCCTGGGACAACGCCAAGAAGTATATCGAGGACGGCAATTACGGCGGCAAGGGTTCGGAAGCGCACAAGGCGGCCGTGACCGGCGACACGGTCGGGGATCCGTACAAGGACACCGCCGGCCCCGCCGTGAACCCGATGATCAAGATTACCAACATCGTCGCGCTGCTGCTGCTGGCGGCGCTGGCGGCCCACGCGGCGCACTGAGCGCTTCGTCGCCAGAAAAGGATGGCCCCGTCCCGGTTCGCCGAGGCGGGGCTTTTCTTTTGGGCCTGAGAGGCGTTCAAGCACCGCCATGCCGCACGCCATCCGAATCCATGAGACCGGCGGACCCGACGCCCTGAAGTGGGAAGAGGTCGAGGTCGGTGAGCCCGGCCCCGGTCAGGTCCGGCTGCGGCACGAAGCGGTCGGGCTCAACTTCATCGACGTCTATCATCGGACCGGCCTCTATCCGCAGCAGCGGCCGTTCACGCCGGGTGTCGAAGGCGCGGGCGTGGTCGAGGCGGTCGGCAACGGCGTCACGAACGTCGGCGTCGGCGACCGCGTCGCGTACGCCGGGCCGCTCGGAAGCTATGCCGAGGAGCGGCTGATCGACGCCGACCGGCTGGTGAGGCTGCCCGACGCATCTCCTCCGAGCAGGCTGCGGCGATGATGCTGCAGGGGCTGACCGCCCACATGCTGCTTCGCCAGGTCCATGCCGTGAAGCCGGGCGAGACGATCCTGATCCATGCCGCGGCGGGCGGCGTCGGCCTGATCGTCTGCCAGTGGGCGAAGGCGCTCGGCGCGACGGTGATCGGCACCGTCGGCAGCGACGCCAAGGCGGAGCTCGCTCGCGCCCACGGCTGTGACCATCCGATCCTCTACAAGCAGCAGGATTTCGCCGCCGAGGTCGACCGTATCACCCACGGCCGCAAGCTGCCGGTCGTCTATGATTCGGTCGGCAGGGACACGTTCGCGAAGTCGCTCGACTGCCTGGCGCCGCGCGGCACTGATGGTCAGCTTCGGCAATGCGTCGGGAGCGCCGGACCCGATCGCGCCCGGAGTGCTGTCGCAGAAGGGCTCGCTGTTCCTGACGCGGCCGACCTTGTTCGACTACATCGCCGACAGGTCTGAGCTGGAGCAGGCGGCCGCGGCGCTGTTCGACGTGGTTGCAAGCGGCAAGGTCAGGATCGAGGTCAAACAGCGCTTTGCCCTGAAGGACGCCGCCGCGGCGCACCGCGCGCTCGAAGCACGCAAAACCAGCGGCTCGACGATCCTCACCGTCTAGGCCGCGCCTTCCCTTTTCAGCTCCGCGCGGCTAAGGCACCGCGACTTTTCGTCAGCAAGAGAGGACTCGCTTGGCCAAGGAAGAATTGCTCGAGATGCGCGGACGGGTGGTGGAGCTGCTGCCCAATGCGATGTTTCGCGTCGAGCTCGAGAACGGCCACGAGATTCTCGGCCACACGGCCGGCAAGATGCGAAAGAACCGCATCCGCGTCCTGACCGGTGACGAAGTGCTGGTCGAGCTGACGCCCTATGACCTCACCAAGGGGCGGATCACCTACCGCTTCATGCCAGGACGCGCGGGACCGCCCGGCTATACGGGTTAAGCAGACCGCGTGCGCCTGATCCTCGCCTCGGCGAGCCCGCGGCGCCTCGACCTGCTCGCCCGCATCGGCATCGCGCCCGACGCGGTCCTGCCCGCCGATATCGACGAGAGTGTGCCGAGGGGCGAGTTGCCGCGTGAACATGCCGCGCGGCTGGCGCGCGAGAAGGCGGCGGTCGTCGCCAGCCGCCAGCCGGACGCGCTGGTGCTTGCCGCCGACACCGTGGTCGCGGTCGGTCGGCGGATCCTCCGAAGGTCGAGGACGAGCAGACGCTGCGCGCCTGCATGCGGCTGCTGTCTGGCCGGCGGCACCGGGTGATGACCGGCGTCGCCCTTGCCATTCCGGGTCACGGGATGAGGGAGCGCCTCGTCGAGACGATGATCGCGATGAAGCGCCTCAGCGACGATGAGATCGACTTCTACGCCGCGCACGGCGAGTGGCGCGGCAAGGCCGGCGGCTACGCGCTGCAGGGTTATGGCGAGGTCTACGTCCGGCATATCGGCGGCAGCTATTCGAACGTCGTCGGCTTGCCGCTCGCCGAGACCCGGGTGCTTCTGAAATCGGCGGGATATCCGATTGCCTGAATGGTGGATCGAGCGCGGCATCGGCGAAACCCGCTCGGCGCTGATCGACGATGGCGAGATTGTCGAGGCACGGGTCGAGCTGGACGGAACGGTTCGGGCCGGCACCGTTCTCGAAGCCCGTCTCGTCGACGTCGGCAGGAACGGGCGCAATGCCGTCGCGCGCGATGAGGACGGGAACGATTATCTCCTGCCGCGCGGCGCGCCGGGCACCGCGGAAGGGGCTGCGCTCGCGATCGAGGTGACGCGCGAGATGATACCCGGAGCTGAGCGGTGGAAACGCCCTCTTGGCCGGGTTTCCGCCGAGGCGCCTCGGCCGGCCGAACCGCTCGGCGGCCACATGGTGCCGTTTTCCCCCGCCGACGACGTCCTGGGGACACTGGGTTGGGCTGACCTGACAGACGAGGCTCGGTTCGGCCTTGTCGACTTCGCAGGCGGCCAGATCCGGATCAGTGCGACGCCGGCCATGACCCTGATCGATGTCGACGGATATCTCGCGCCCGACGAACTCGCGGTGCGCGGTGCCGGAGAGGCGGCGCGAGCGATTCGGCGGCTGGATATCGGCGGCTCGATCGGCATCGACCTTCCGACCGCGGGCAGCAAGGCGGCGCGGCAGGCCGCCGCGGCAGCGATCGATCAGCACTTGCCCCTGCCGTTCGAGCGAACTGCGGTCAACGGGTTCGGCTTTGTGCAGATCGTCCGTCCCCGCCCCCGCGCGTCGCTTGTCGAGTTGGCGCAGGATCGGGCGGCGTTCGAAGCGAGAGCGCTGCTCCGCCGCGCCGCCGTGGAGCCGCCCGGACCGAAGCGACTGGTCGGGCATCCGGCGGTAATTGCGGTTCTCGAGCATGCCGGGGAGTGGACCGAGCAGTTCGCCCGGCAGATAGGCGGCGCCGTCCACTTGCGGGCCGACTCACTATCGCCATGTCGGCGGGGCATGCCGAACCGGTCTGAATCGAAGCGCTGTCCTCTGTGCGGAAAGCCGGAGAGTCTCGAACATGCGCCATTCTGCGGCCGCGGCTGCAAGGATCGCGACCTGCTCAAATGGCTCGGCGACGGCTACCGCATCCCGGGTCCGCCCGTGGATCCCGCAAGGGTGGACAGTGAAGGTGACGACGGTTAGGGACCGCCGTCGCTGACGGGCACGGCCCCGGCTCGGCGCGAATGCCCAGGTAGCTCAGTTGGTAGAGCACGTGACTGAAAATCACGGTGTCGGTGGTTCGATTCCGCCCCTGGGCACCATCTCCGCGATCTGGCTCGGCGTCTTCGTCGCCTGCTCGCGATCCAGAATGTGGAGGATGAACGCGCCCGCGCCATAGCCGACCATCGGCATGGCGCCGGTCGGATCGCCGATCTTGCCGGGAAACAGCTGGCACGGGACCGCGACGTACATCTCTGGAATGATGTTGTGGTCGGCGGCGGCCTTGTCGACGATTCGGCCCAGCATTGCATCCGCCTCGACGGTCCTGCCGAGCCGCCGGTAAAGCTCGGCAAGGCTCAGATCGACGAACAGGAATTCCTGGCGCTCGTACCAATATTCGAAAATCGCCGGATCGGTGTAGGTGCTTCGGACGCGGCGGAAGCCGCCCGAAGCGACCTTGAGGAGCCGCATCCTTTCGACGGTATCCTGGATGACGTTCCGGTCGCGGACTACGCCGAAATTGATGATCGGGATCAGCGCTCCGTCGATGTCGTTCTTGATGCCGCTCTCGAGGGTGCCGTGCAGTTCTCCGCCGCGGATGAAGGCGGCTGCAAATCCCTTTTCGAGCAGGGACTGATTGGCGAGGGCCTCGCTGCGCGCAGTGGCGTCGCCTGCACGCCCGGCGATGGAGGCAAATTCGCGCATCGCGACGATGGCCATCGCCGTCGAGAAGGCGAAATGCTTCTTGTCCTTCTGACGCTCCTCCCAGATCGAGGTGTCGGCAGCGACGATGCGGCCGCCGCCATACGGCTCCGTATTGGCCATCAAGGGTTTGACGATGAAGTCCCGGGCGGCCTGGTACAGCGGGCCGCGAAAGGTTGCGGCGTCCAGCAGCGCGGGATCGTCGTACCTGCGGAGATATTCGCCGAGCACCCAGAGCGCTTCGCCCCAATCGTCGAATTCGATGTTGGTGCTGCCCTCCTGGGTGAAGAAGGGCTCCTCGCTGCCGTCGCCGAAATAGCGAACGACCGAAATCTGGTAATCGGCATTGTTGACCTGGGAGCGCATCTTGCCGGTCGGCCGGGCATTGAAATAGGCGAGGAGGGCCGCGCGCGCCTCCGCGCTGGTGGCCCATGCGAATGAGCGCCACCGTCGACCAGGCCATGTCGCGCACCCAAGGTGTCGAATAGACGTCGGGCAGCGCTGCGACGATCAGGCCGTTGCCGTGCCGATCCGCGCTGTTGGGCTCGCGGCTTTGCGCGATGCGGAGCATGGTTTCGCTCTGCCGCCAGAGGTGGCGCTCCTTCGCGCTCCTGAAATGCACGGAAGGCTTTGCACGCCAGAGCTCGAACTCGGCAAGCTCGCGATTCACCAGCCCCCTCAGGGGGAGGCCGTCGCGCCAGCGGACGAATTCGCGGATCGCCGACTTGGCATCGCCTTTCTTTTCGAGCGCGATCAATGCCCAGGATGAGCTCGCGGACAAGGGCTGGCCTGCCCGAGCCATTCCGCCTTGCGGCGCGCGCAAGCGAATGAGAAGCAGCGGCTCGTCGATCCCCTTGAACCGCAAGACGCGGCCCACTGCTCCGGCGGCGCTGACGACAGTCTGCGATCGAAGGGGCCGGTTCCAATTCACGCGCCAGCCGCCGGTGGTCCTCCGCGTCGCTTGCCAGCCGATAATCAGCGCAGGACGGTCGAGGCCGAACGGCATGAATATATAGCCGGTCCCGTCAGAGCGGCGCATCCGAATGATATGCGAATCGCCGACATAGTCCGCGGTAGCTCTCATGGCCCAACTCGCCCCAGCGAAGCGACTTGATGAAATTCGGCGTCGGGATTCCTTCGCTGAGGTAGTCCGCTGGATCGGGGCGCATGAAATTATAGGGATGCGAGTAGAACTTCGTTGCCGCTCCGGCTTCCGGGGAAACCACCGCGAAGCCGAACCCGTTGCCGGTGACCAGGTGAGATGCCGCTGCCGGCGGGCATGCTGCGACGACAACTGCGATCCCGACCAGGGTGCGTATCGCATGGCTGATCAGCGTACGGAGCATGACGTCAACGATTGCCGCAGCGGCGCCCCGTGGCAGATCGGTATGCGACGTCCTGCAACCTGGCGGCGATCGCCGGCGGGATCTTCAAATCGCGCGCGGCCCCTTCGGCACGCCCGAGCCTTCGCGGATCGGTATGGGTGACTGCCGCGAAGATGGTCAGCGCCTCGAGATAGTAACCGTAGTTCGATGCGTGATAGTGATCGCTCGCCCACAAATCGATCTTGCCCGGCGCGAGGCCGTCATAGGGGTTGGGATCGGCGACCCCACGAGCGATGGCGCAGTTGAACGCCTGCCCAACCGGGATGATCCGGTCGATCGACGGGACTGCCGCGCGTACCCGGTCGTCCGCCTTTCTGAGGTCCAGCGCCATCCGGGCGACCGGCTGGCCCGACCACCGCTTTCCGGCGGGGTAGGTAAGATCGGGCCGGGTCCAGGTCGCCACCAGGCTGATGTCGACGCTCGGATTGTCGCGGGTCAGCAGGCGTGAAAGGCCGCGCGCCGCGCTAATCGTCTCCGCTGGGTCGCCGGGATTATTCGGATCCAGAATGCTATATTGCTGAAGCACGACCGCGTCCCAGGGACGGTCGATCGCCGCGCGCTTGTTGGCGAGGTGCCAGGTCAGCGTCTGTCCTGCAGCGGTCTCGAGCGACACTCGGTAGCGAAGGCCTCTCTCGTCGGCGAACCGCTTGAAGAGGGCCGGTACGCCGCCCATCCCGTCGCCGTTCAAGTCCGTGACGCTGTCCTTGCGGTACGTCATTACGTCCGACAGCGCTCCGAACGTGAAGCTGTTTCCGACGAAGAGGATCGAGTGCGGCGGACCGGCTGCGGCAAGCGCGGCGGCGGTGAGAATGGCAGCGATCATGTCGATTGAGCTCCTGTGCGGTTCGGCTCGGCGCGGCTCCGCGCGACGGTAGCGAAGACGGCGATGAATGCGTAGGCGGCGAGCGGGACGACGAAGGATGCCCTCAACCCGAAACTGTCGGCGATTGTGCCGACCGCGACCGGCAACAAGGCGCCCGCAGAGATGGCCACGCAAAGCAGCCCGGACGTCGAACTCTGCGACACGCCCGACCGTTCGAGCGTTATCGTGAAGATGGTCGGGAACATGATGGAGTTGAACAGGCCGATGGCAAGCGCAGCATAGCCAGCGACAGGGCCGCCAGCGGCGAGCACGGTGACGCAGAGAAGCGCCGCGACGGTCCCGCATCCGAACAGCAGGCGGGTCGCCTGGACTCGCATCAGCAGCGCCGTTCCGATGAGCCGTCCGCAAAGCGCGCCGCCCCAGTAGAAGTTGGCGAGATAAGCGCCCGCGTCGTCGAACGGCAGCGCCAGCACCGAGCGCTGGTTGAGGAAATTGATCATGATGCTGCCGATCGACACTTCGGCGCCGACGTAGAGTCCGATCGCGACCGCTCCGAACACCGCCCACGGCGAGCGCAGCGCTTCGAACATCTCGGCGCCGCGGGCACTTCGCTGAAGCGGCGCCACCCGCACCAGGAACCTGCGCAGAAGGACGAAAAGAAGCAGGAGCCCGGCGAGAAGCGCGCCCATGACCGCGTAGGCGCTGTCCACTGCCCGTAGCAATTCGTCGCGGTGGGCGAGGTCCATGCTCGATCGGCTCGCGACGCGAAGCGCGGGGTCGCGGAGCATGACCAGGGAACCGAAGTGCACGCCTAGGACGACGCCCAATGAATTGAACGCTTGTGCGAAATTCAGCCGCAAGTGCGTGCGCTCCGGACTCCCGAGATCGGCCGCGAGCGGGTTCGCTGCCACCTGAAGCGCCGTGAATCCGCCGGCCAGAACGAACAGCGCGGCAAGGATCGGCCAGAAATCGCCAACACTGGTGCTGAAGACGACGAGAAAGCACCCGGACGCCATGACCGCCAGCGACCCCAGGATCATGTCGACCGGGCCGACGCGGCTCGTCACCCACGCCGCCGGCAGCGACAGCAGGCCGTAGGCGAGGAAGAACACGATCTGCGTGAGGAGCGCCTCGGTGTAATCGAGGCGGAACGCGGTGCGGACGGCAACGATCAGCGGGTCGTTGTTCGACGTGATGAAGCCCCAGGCGAAGAACAGGCTGGTGATCGCCGCGAAGGCGAGGAATGCGCGGTGCTCGCTTTCGCCGCGCCCGGTCACCTGCCGCTGCGTCGTCCGCTCCAGCGCAGCGTTGCGACCGACCCTTCCGGGAGCGATGCGGAATAGCGCTCGCCATCGATTGCAAAGGTAACCGGACCACTGCCGGATTTGCGATGGACGATCGCGACGCGGCTGCCGTCCGGATTGAGGAAGGATGCCGCCTCGACGTCCGCACTACGCTTGGCGACACCGACGCGCCAGGCGCCGGGAAGCACGAAACGGCTGGCGTGGCCGAGCACGTAATATTCGACGTTGCGCGTGATATCGCCTGTCGCCGGATCGACGGTCACAACGCCCCGGCAATCTTCGCATCCGCCGGTGTGCGGTCCGTGCTTCGGATCAAGCGCCAGGTTCCACAGCAGGGTTCCGCGCGACCAGTTGTTCGCCGCTCCTATGATGAGCTGGTCCGTCATCCAGCCGAGCACGTCGGCGAACTTGGGGCTCCATTCGCCTCCGGAGCACTCGGTCACCCATGCATCCTTGGCGGGATAGGCGTCGTGGACCGGCGACTGCGCGGCGACATCGCCGTTGTAGCAATGCCAGGCGACGCCCGAGATGTATGTGCGGGCGACGGGGTCGGAGAGAACGGCAAGCGGCATCTCCGGATGGTCCCAATTGTGGTCCCAATCGAGGATTTGCGTGCCGATCCCGCGAGTTCTTGAACAGCGGCCCGAGGTACCGACCGATGATCTCGGCACGCTGGGCCGGATCGACTCGTTCGCCGGGATAGTTTTCAGGCTCGAAGTTGGGCTCGTTCTGGATGGTCAGCATCGACACCGGAACGCCTTCGGCGCCGAATGCCTGGACGGTTTTCGCAAGATAGTTGGCGAATGCCGGGTAATATTGCGGGACGAGCTCTCCCTTGATGAGGCTTCGCGTCGTCTTCATCCACGCCGGCGCGCTCCACGGACTGATCATCACCAGGAGGTCCGGGTTGATCGCCAGGGCCTCGCGGACTCGCGGGAGGACGTAGGTCCTGGCGGGGGCGATCGAGAAATAGCGCAGCTCCGGGTCCGGCACGTTCCCGGGCGTGTCGTCATAGCTGTAGTCGTGGGTCGAGAAGTCGGATGCGCCGACGGTCAGCCGCGTGAACGAAAGGCCAAGTCCATTCGGCCCACGCCCGAACAGCTCCGCCATGATCGCCTTCCGCTTGTTCGTGGGAAGGCGGCTCAGCACCTCGGCGGAAGCGTCCGTCATCGCAGCGCCGAATCCGCGCATGGTCTGAAAGCGATGCGAGGTGTCGATGGCGACGCCTTCATCGCCGATGGCGGGGCCAAGCGGCGCCAGCGATGGCTGGGGCGCCAGTTTCTGCGTTTCGTCCGCCGTCGTAAGCCACATCTCGGCAGGTGCAGCGGACATCGGCTGAACGGTCGAGCAGCTGGCAATCACGAGCGCCCCGAGCAGGAGTGCGGCCAACCGCATCATGCGAGCGCAACCGCCGGGCAGTACTTCCGGAGATAGTCGTCGTGCGCGGGCATGACGTCCACGCAACGGCCGATCGTCGCCGCGATGTTGCCGAGGAACTGGTCGATCTGCGCATCGCTCTTGATGGCGGTGAGCGGGTCATGGCTTCGCGGCATGATGCCCTGCCCGATCAGCACCTGGATCCAGCTCTCCTCCGTGAACAGCTCGTCGTCCTCGCGGAAAATTCGTCCGTTCGAGCGCCAGAGATCGATCTTGCGCTGGAGAGTGACCGGCAGCTCCATGCTGCGGCAAAAATCCCAGAACTCGCCCTGCCGCCGGTTGGCCCAATAATGGAGGACGATGAAGTCGCGGATGCGCTCCCATTCGAAGTCGCACTTGCGGTTGAACTCGTCGATCGTGGCCTGGTCGGTAGCCGCATTCGGGAACAGCCGGACGAGCCGGATAGCGGCGGACTGGACAAGGTGGATGCTGGTCGATTCGAGCGGCTCGAGAAAGCCCGCGGCAAGCCCCAGCGCGACGCAATTGCGGTTCCACATCTTGCGCCGCTTGCCGCTCGTGAAGCGAAGCCGGTTGGGGTTGGCGAGCTGCTCCGCGTCGAGGTTGGCGAGAAGGAGCTTTTCCGCCGAATCGTCGTCGATATGCCGGCTTGAGTAAACGAGGCCGTTGCCGGTGCGATGCTGAAGCGGAATGCGCCATTGCCAGCCGGAATCACGCGCGGTCGCTCGCGTATAGGGAAGCACCGGGTCGGTCCGAGCGCACGGCACGGCAATCGCGCGGTCGCAGGGGAGCCAGTGGCTCCAGTCCTCGTAGCCGGTCTTCAGGGTCTGCTCGATGAGCAATCCACGAAAGCCCGAACAGTCGATGAAGAAGTCGGCTGCGACCGCACGGCCGTCGTCCAGCGTGACCGATTCGATATCGCCGCTTTCCGCGGTGCCGACGTCGACGATGCGCCCTTCGGTGCGCCGAACGCCGTGCTTCTCGGCCAGAGAACGCAGGTATTTGGCGTAGAGAGAGGCGTCGAACTGGAATGCGTAAGTGATGTGGCTGATCGGCGACTCGGCCATGTCGGGGCGAGGGTGAACGAACTTGCTGGCGAGCGCGGCAGCGCTGTTGATCGAATATTCGGCGAAGTCGCGCGCGGCTCCCCGCTCGTGCGCGCTCAGCCAATATTGGTGGCAGCGCAGCCACTCCCAATCCTGGCCGATGACTCCGAAGCCGTGCATGTAACGATGGCCCGCGCCCAGCCAGTCGACGAACTCGATCCCGAGCTTGAACGTCGCTTGGGTGCGCCGCATGAACTCGGCTTCGTCGAGCTGGAGCAGCTCGTTGTACGTCTTGATCGGCGGAATCGTCGCTTCGCCGACGCCGACCGTGCCGATCGCTTCGCTCTCGATAAGCTCGATATCGTAGCGGCCCTGGAACAGCTTGCCGAAAAGGGCAGCGGTCATCCAGCCCGCGGTCCCGCCGCCGACGATGAGAATCTTCTGCATCGCCTGGTGGATTAGCGGCTTCCGGCAGGACAGGCCATGACGGGCCGCGACTCAGGAAGCCTACCAAGGGCCGTGCGAGAATGAAGTGACAGGCCGTAGCCCCGGTGGAACTGAACGCCGCCGGATTTCGGCAGACAGTCTCCGGCCGGCCAATCGAACGGCAGGCGTCCGGTAAAGTCGTAAGCCGGCCGTCCAGCGGTCCCGCCGAGCAGCATGTCGGCGAGCCCCATGCCTTCCGTTCCCGGCAGCCACGCAGCGATGAAGGCGTCGGACCGGTTGATCAGGTCGTTCGCCGCGACCGGGCGGCCGGAATACAGCAATGTGACCACGGGCACACCCTTGCCGCTGACCCGGTCGAGCGCTCGCAAGTCCTCGGGATAGCGGCTGCTGTGGCGCATTGAGGCGGGAAAGGCGATGTCGCCTGCGCCTTCGGCATAGGGCTTTTCGGCGGCGATCATCACGACGGCGCTGTAGCGGCGGACGTCGACGCCGGAGCCATCGCGGCTGTAATCGACATTCGCCGAGCCGAGCGTCTTGCGAAGCGCGGCAAGCAGGGTGTCGGCATAGGGATAATCCGACGTCGTCGTCTTGTCGCCCTGCCAGGTGAGCGACCAGCCGCCCGCCTGCATGGGCAGGCTGTCAGCGCCCTCGCCGACAACCAGGATCTTGCCACCGGTGCGAAGCGGGAGCGCGTGGTGGTCGTTCTTGAGGAGTACGAGCGACTCCCGCACCGCGTTACGCGCAAGCTGGCGCACGGCTGGCGAGTGGAGCGCCGAGGCGTCGGGATGAGGGCCCGTTGCCGGCGACGAGTCGAACAGCCCCGCCTCGAGCTTGACCCGGATAATCCGCGACACCGCGTCATCGATCCGGCTCATCGGGATTCGGCCGGCGCGGACGTCGCCGATCGTGGAGGCGATGAACTTCTTCCAATCGTCGGGCACCATCGCGAGGTCGATCCCGGCGTTGATCGCCTGCGGGCAATGCCAGTTGGTGCAGCCAGGAACTTGCCCGATGGCGTTCCAGTCGCTGACGACCAGGCCGTCGAAGCCGAGCCGCTGCTTGAGCACGTCGGTGTCGAGATGGCGATCGCCGTGCATCTTGCCCCAGCGCTTGCCGGTCGGCGGTATCGGTGAAGCTCGAGTAGCTCACCATGACGGTCAGCACGTTCGCCTTGAGGGCTCCGTAATAGCCGGCGGCATGGGTCCGGGCGAGATTGGCTTCGCTGGTTCGCGTGATGCCCTGGTCCTTGCCGTGCCAGGTTCCGCCGTCGCCGAGCCAGTGCTTGGCCGTCGCCACCACCGAGGTCGACGACCCGAGCTGCCCTTGCAGCCCGCGGACCATCGCCTCGCCATAGCTCCGCACCAGCGCGGGATTGGAGCTGTAGCTTTCGTAGGTCCGGCCCCAGCGCGGATTCTGCACAACGGCCAGGGTCGGGGCGAAAGTCCAGCTGATCCCCGTTGCGCGAACCTGGTTGGCCGTCGCCCGGCCGATGCGCTCGACCAGCGCCGGATCGTGGGCCGCCCCGAGCCCGATGTTGTGCGGGAAGAGTGTCGCCCCATAGACATTATTGTGGCCGTGGACGGCGTCGGTGCCCCAGATGACGGGAACCTTGACCTTCATGTCGGTCGACATCGAGGCGCGGTAGAATTGGTCCGACAGCTTGAGCCAGTCGCCGACGCTCGCGTGCATGTTCATCGCCGGCCAGGCGCCGCCGCCGTTGAGGATGGAGCCGATGTAGTAGCGGCGGACATCGTCGGGCGTGACCGAGCGAATGTCCGCTTGTGTCATCTGGCCGATCTTCTGCTCGAGCGTCATGCCGGCGACGATCGCGTGGACGCGCGCATCGAGCGCTCGGTTGAGAGCGGCGGGACCTCTGCGCGCGGCCAGGTTTGAGCCGCGCTGGTCCCCGATGCCACGAACGCAGTCGCAAGGCATAGCAATGCCGTCGGCCGCAGAAGGCCGGCCATAGCTGTCATCTCAAACCCGCCTAGAAGTGATAGCTGGCGCCGAGCAGCCATTGCCGCCCGTATTTCTCGAACTTTTCGAGCGTGTTCGTGTGATTGGGCCCGGTCGTGTAGGACGTTCGGTACGGCGAATTCAGAACATTGCTGACCTGCAGCTGGATCCCCAGTCCGTTCAGCCGCGATCCGGGCTGGAACGTGTAGCCGATCTGGGCGTCCATTTGCTTGTCCGCGAGGATCTGGGGAAGCCCGGGTTCGTGAAGAGCGCGATGACCTCGCCCTCGAAGGCGGAGCGATAGCGATAGCTGACGCGCGCCTGGAAGCCGTTCTTTTCATAATAGCCGGTCAGATCGTAGGTCCATGGCGAAAAGCCCGGAAGGACCGGGATCACTGACGCCGCGGCAGGCTTCAGCTTGTACTTGCTGCGCGAGACGCTGCCCTGCGCGCCGAAGCCGTCGAGGAAGCGGGCGAACTGGCCGAACTCGATCGCGCCGCTCACCTCGACTCCGCGGACCCATCCGCCGTCGCCGTTGCCTGGAGCGCTAAGAACGCCGATCGGGCTGATGCACGACTCCGGCCGGAATTTTCGAAAGCTCGGACGGGGCGGGGTGAGCCCGGTGAAATCGACCGGGATTGCCTGGTCGTAGATGTAATTGTCGAGCCAGAAGTTGAAGGCGTTGATGCTGAAATAGGTCGCCTTGCCGCCATACCATTCGTAGGCGACGTCCGCCTCCTTCGCGCGCCACGGTTGAAGGTTGGGATTGCCTCCCGACGCCGACCACGGATGAACCGTGGCGCCCGGCGAGCAGTCCGTGTTGGGATCGGTGCAGACGTCTCCATTGAAGCCCGGAACCAGGTTCGCCCGCATGTCGTCCATGCGCGGCCGCGCCATGACCTTGGCCACGGCAAGCCGGATGCGACTGTGCCGGTCGAGATCGTAGTACAGGTTCAGGCTGGGAAGAACGTCGGTGTAGGTGTCGCTTTGGTCAACGTGGATGAGCTGGATCGGGTCGACGGCCGTGTTGATTCGCAGGCCCGACGACTCCTGCTTCTGCCTGACCACCTGCACGCCGATATTCCCGTGCAGGTCCCCGGAATTGATGTTCGCCTTCGCCTTGAAGGTCAGGATGTCTTCCTTGATGTCCCACGACTTGTCGAAGTGGTTGGCAGTCCTGCAGCTGGACGATGTCGTAGTAATTGCCGCTGTTGACCAGGTTCGCGAACGTCGACGCCGAGCACATTCATGTCGCCGGCGAAGCCCAGCGATGTCGGATCCGTCAGATACTGCGGATCGATCAGCACCTGCTGACGACCGTTCTTCAGGAACAGGTCGAGCTCGGCGACCGTCTTGTCCTTGTGGCGGTGGGTGTAATCCACGCCGGCTTCGATGCTGCTGAAGAAGCCGCTCTGCGAGATCCTGCCTCAGCGTCAGATCGCCGGAAGCCAGCGTCTCCTTGATGTGCGGCGATTTGAGATGCCCTTCCGAACCATAGCCGCCCCAGGCCGCGCGGTCGCCGAGCGAAACCTGGCTAGGGTCGGCATAATCGAGGCCGAAATTGGTGAACTGCGGGAAGCCGTTGGCGGGAATCACGCGATCGAAGCTGTCGTAGCGTCCGCGTCAGGAGCGGGCCCGACGCCGTAGCCGCCGAAGATTTCGATGTCCGTCTCGTCGCGCACGTTGGACGAATAGGACAGGTCGGCGATCAGGTGCGTGTGCTCCGCAAGCCGGAAGTCGTTGTTCAGGCCCGCCGAGAACAGATGGTCGGTTCGCCTGTTGTCGTCCCAGCGAAGAACCGGAACGACATTGGTCGACATGGTCCGCAACGTCGAAAACGGTGCCGTCGCGGGTTTCCGTCGTGACGTTGCTGAAGGTGACGGGGTCGCCGGCGTAGGCGTCCGCGAACCACTCGGCGCCGCTGGTGACCGTGTGCTGCTTGAAGCGCGAATAATAGACGTCGAGCACGGAATGCACGGCGTCGCTCGGCTTCCATTCCACGGTGCCCATGACGCCGTCGCGAATATCGCGGGCGTTCGACGCACGGATTTCCTGGCCCGACAGGACATGTGACTGATCGCCGTGGATGAGCCGTCGCCGTAATTCTCGTAATACCAGTTCTTGGTGTGGTCGACGTGGCTCGGCGCATCGAGATGCGCATAGCCGATCATCCAGCCGAGCGTGCCGTCCTCGATTCTGGTCGATGTAGCTGGCGCTTCCGCGCCATCCATTTTTGGAGAAGTCCGCGTTGCGCCCGCCGCCTTCGATCATACTGGCCGCGCAGGTTGAGGGCGATCGCGCGCTTGCCATATTCGAGCGGCCGGATGGTCCTCAGGTCGACCGTGCCCGGCGAGGCCCATGCCGGCGATGTCGGCGTCGGGCGTCTTGTAGACGACGACCGAGCCGAGCAGCTCGGACGGATATTGATCGAATTCGACGCCGCGGTTGTAGCCTGAGCTCGCCTGCTGGCGGCCGTTCAGAAGCACCGTCGTGAAATCGGGCGAGAAGCCGCGAACGGAGATGATCTCGGCGCGGCCGCCGACGCGCTGAGCGGCGACGCCGGGCAGGCGCGCGATCGATTCGGCGATCGAGACGTCGGGCAGCTTGCCGATTTCCTCGGCAGAGACGGCTTCGACCATGCTTGTTTCGCGACGCTTGATCGCGATCGAGTCCCGAACGCTCCGGCGAATGCCCGTGACGACGATCTCGCTGTCGCTCTTGCTGCGTGGTATTGGGCTCCCCGGGCGTGGTCGGCGTTCTGCTGCGCCGGCTGCTGCTGCGGCTGCTGCGTATCCGGATTCGTCTGCGCAGGCATGGCCTGGGCGATCGCGGCGGTCGGCAGCATGAACAATGACGAGCAACATCCGCCCGCAAGCAGCAGTGCGCGGTGCGAACGCGATCGAACGATTTGGCAACGGTTCTCTCCCCCGTGCGGTCTGCCGCGACAATCACGCGACAGCCCTCGCTTCCACCCTGTATGGAAGCGCTTCCATTTTGGTGCGTCAATGAACGGAGTGCTGTCAAGCCGTACGTCGCGTCGGCGGCGGCGATGACGTGGACTCGCGCACGATCAGCTCGAACGGCAGCACGTCCGTAATGGATGTCCCCGCTGGGCCGGTTTTCGGCCAACAGGTGAACGGCCCGCTCCGCCAGGTCCTTGATCGGCTGGCGAATCGTGGTCAGCGGCGGCCAGACGATTTCGGACATTGGGGTATCGTCGAAACCGGTTACGGATATGCCGTTTGGAATGTCGAGTCCGGCGCGATGCAATGCGAGCATCACGCCCGCAGCCATGTCATCGTTCGCGCACGCGAGCGCCGTGACCTGAACGCCGTCGCGAAGCAGGCGCTCGGCCGGCATCCACGCCTGACTTGAACGTGAAGTCGCCGGTTGCCGTCCATGGCTCATCGACGATCCCGGCCTCCCGCAGCGCCTCGGCAAATGCCGTCGTAGCGGAGCCGCTGCGGCGCGGTGCTCTGGTGGACCCTTGACGAACCCGATGCGACGATGGCCCAGCGACGTGAGGTGCCGCGCGATCGCATGCCCGCCGGCGCGTTCGTCGATCCCCACAGCCAGCACCTTTGCCCGTGCGTTCGCTCGCCCGCCGAGACCGCGACGACCTGGACTCCGGCGTCATGTGCGGCGGCAATGAAGTCGATGTCGTCCGACAGCGGAGGAGACAGGATCAATCCCGCCGGCCGCTCGCGCTCGATGATCGACGCGAGCATTCGAACGCGGTTTTCGTCCTGCGGATCGACAGCCCTGGTGACAAGATCGAAGCCCAGCGACGAGCAGCCTCGCAAAGCGCCGAGCTCGAGTCCGGAATTGTAGTAGCTGTTTGGCTCGAGCTCCGGACTGTGGGCGTGGATCAGCATGATCTGCCGGGCCATTCCGCTCGCAAGCGCCCGCGCCTGCTGGTTGACCGAATAGCCGAGAGCCTCGACCGCGCGTCGAACGCGCTCGCGCGTTTCGGGCCGAACATTTGCGTCCGTTGTTGAGCACCCGCGACACGGTGACGCGCGCGACACCGGCAGCCCGGCGACGTCGTCGATGGTGGAGTTGCTCTTCATGCGCGCGCAGGTTGGCAATCGTTTTGGCGGCGCGCAACGGTCGCCGAACGCGCTTGCCAGATGCACATCACGGTCCCTAACTACACGGATGGAAGCGCTTCCATCAATCGCGCGATTTGGGACGGTGTCGGCGTGTGCTCGTTCTCGTCATCTTCCTGCTTGCGAGCAGTACCGTTGCGGCCGCCCATCCTGCGCTGATCCCAATGCCGTCATCCATTGAGTGGGGCACTGGCGAAGCTGGCGTTCGGCGCCAATACGGTGGTCGATGGCCGCGGCGCCGCTGCAAACACCGCGTCCTATGTTGCCCGGGAGCTCGGACTCAGAGCCGGGCCGGCGGGGCGCCTCGCGCATCCGCCTCTCTCTGGTTCCGGCATCGAGAATCCCAAACCCGGAGGGGTATCATCTCCACGTCGGCCAGCGCGGATCCGCATCGAATCGTCCGATCCGCGCGGGCTCTTCTACGGAGCGCAGACGCTTCGCCAGATGGTAAGCGGCCACAGCGTTCCTGCTGTCGATATCGAGGACGCTCCGCGCTTTCGCTGGCGCGGTCTCCTGATCGACGTTGCGCGCCATTTCTTCGGCAAACAGACGCTCTTCAAATTCATCGACGAGATGGCCGCATACAAGCTCAACGTGCTGCACCTCCACCTGACCGATGACCCGGGCTGGCGGCTCGAAATCCCGGGCTACCCGAAGCTGACTCAGGGCGAAATCGCAGCCGATCGGAACGCGCGCCTATTTCACCGCCGATGACATCCGCGAAATCGTCGCTTACGCCGCCGAGCGCCACATCATCGTCGTTCCCGAAATCGAGATGCCGAGTCACTCCGGCGCGGCGGGAGGCGCCTATCCGGAGCTGTTTCACGGCGGGACCGTGCTGGACCCGGCGAGCCCGCAAACCTACGCGTTCACCCGTGCCGTCTTCACCGAGGTCGCTCGGCTATTCCCTGCGCCCTACATTCATTTTGGCGGCGACGAGGTCGCGGACGATGCGTGGAAGAACTCGCAGCGACGTCGACCGTTTGAAGGCCGAGCTGGGGCTGAAGACCACGAAGGACGTCGAAGCTTACTTCGTCCGTAACGTCGTCAAGATCATCAAGTCGGTCGGCAAGCGGCCGATGGCCTGGGACGAGCAGGCGGAGGCGGGGGCGTCCAACGATGTCGTGATCCAATGGTGGCGCAAGGGCCGTCCCGACGTGCTCACCGCCGCCGCGCAGCGGGGGTCGGACCTCGTCATGTCCCCAGTCGATAAGGTCTATTTCGACTATCACCAGGGACCGGGCGAACCGGGAGCGCCGTGGGAAGGCAACGATGGCGGCCCGACGTCCATCGCCAAGATCCTGTCTTGGGAGGCGGTGCCAGCCAGCTTCACGCCTACCCAAGCGGCGAAGGTGCTCGGCGTCGAAGCCGCCATCTGGACCGAATTCATCGCCAGCGAACGCTATCTCGAGTTCATGACCTTCCCTCGCCTGCTCGCCTTCGCCGAGGTCGCGTGGCGGCCGAAAGGCCCGCGTGACGAGGCCGAGTTCAACGCGCGCCTCGCGCCGCATGTCGAGGCGCTTCGCGCGCAAGGCCTGGACGCCCGCCGCGACGAGGGCGACGCCTATGAGTTCATCACGCAACTGAGGCCGGTCCGGCATCTTGTTCGACGCTGAAAGGGGAAGCTCGTGAGCAAATCCGTTGTGCTGGTCTCGTCGATCGCGATTCTGCTGTGCCACGGCCGCCCAGGCTCAGCCTGCGCGCACGGTCCACCCGGTCGGGCCGACTGACCGCCCTGGCTGGATCGTCATCTAACTCCGGAGGCTCGCGCCCAAGCTGCCGTCGCGGCAATGACGCTCGACGAAAAGCTGAGGCTCGTTTTCGGCTATTCCGACCAGGCGGTGACCGAAGTCGCAAAGGTCCCCGACGCGACCGTCTCGCCCGAGCTCAAGAGCTACATCGTCGCTCACGCCGGTCAAGGGATCGGCTGGATTCGTCCCCGGCGTTCCGCGCCTCGGCATTCCCGACCAGACGCAGACCGACGCATCGATCGGCGTCCGCAACAGCCTGATCCCGAGCACCGCGTTGCCGTCGTCGCTGGCTACCGCTGCCAGCTGGGACCCCGAAGTGCCGCGTGCCGGGGGAGCCATGATCGGCGCCGAAGCGCGCGCAACCGGCCACAACACCATGCTGTCGGGCGGTGTGAACCTCGCGCGCGAGCCCCGCAACGGCCGCAACTTCGAATATACCGGCGAGGACCCGCTGCTCGCCGGGACGATGGCCGGCGCCCTGATCGACGGTATCCAGTCGAACCGCATCATCTCGACGATGAAGCACTTCGCCGTCAATGATCAGGAGACTCTGCGCACCACGCTCGATGTCACCATGTCGGCAGAGGCAATGCGCCAGTCGGACCTGCTCGCCTTCGAATTCGCACTGGAGCGCGGCAAGCCCGGCTCCGTCATGTGCTCCTACAATCTCATCAATGGCCGCTGGGGCTGCGAGAACGACTATCTCCTCAATACGGTCCTGAAGCACGACTGGGGTTTCAAGGGCTTCGTCATGAGCGACTGGGGCGCGGTCCACTCGACCGCCGCCGCCGCAAACGACGGCCTCGATCAGTTTACCGGCTTCTGCTGCGTGACCGACACGCCGTGGTTCGGACCGCAGCGGATGAAGGCCGCGCTTCAGTCAGGAGCGATCCCGCGGCGCCGGCTCGACGACATGGTCGAGCGAATTCTCTGGGCGCTGTTCGCCAAGGGCGTCGTCGACAATCCCGTCCACGCGACGCCGATCGATTATGCGGCGAACGCGCTGGTGTCGCAGCGGGCCGCCGAGCAGTCTCTCGTCCTGCTCAAGAATGACAGCGACCTGCTGCCCCTGCGCGGGGTGAAATCGATCGCGGTCATCGGCGGCAATGCCGACAAGGGCGTGATGGCGGGCGGCGGCTCGTCCGACGTGACGCCGGTCGGCGGCGCGATCATGATCAACGAGCGACACGTTCCTGCCGTCGCCGCCGCTCGCCGCCCTGGCGCACGAGCTGCCCCGCGCGCGGATTGCGTTCGACGCCGGAGCCGACATCGCGTCAGCGGCAGCGCTGGCAGCGAAATCAGACGTTGCAGTCGTGTTCGTCACTCAGCACGACAGCGAAGGATATGACGGCACCTCGAGCTCGAGGACAACCAGGACGCACTGGTCGCGGCTGTCGCCAGGGCCAATCCGAAGACCATCGTCATTATCGAAAGCGGAGGCGCGGTGTTCATGCCGTGGCTGGCGCACGTGCCCGCCGTCGTCGAGGCATTCTATCCGGGCATCCGCGGCGGAACGGCAATCGCTCGGGTGCTCACCGGGAAGGTAGATCCATCGGGCCATCTGCCGATCAGCTTTCCAGCGTCGCCCGACCAGCTTGCGCATCCCGGCGCTCGCGGGTCTCGGCCTGCCCGACGGAACGCCCGCGCACGTCACTTACGACGAAGGCGCGGCGATCGGATACAAGTGGTACGACGTCGAAGGCTACCGGCCGCTCTTCGCATTCGGTCATGGCCTCAGCTACACGCAGTTCGCGACGTCAGGCCTCGCGGCTCGAGCAGATGGCAAGGCGATTCATGCGAACTTTTCGGTGCGCAATACGGGCAAGCGTGCCGGCAGTGCGGTCGAGCAAGTCTATGTCGCGCCGGCCGACTGGAAGGCTGCCGGCTGGGAGGCGCCGAAGCGCCTCGGCGCTTTCGCGAAAACCGACGCTCAAACCGGGCGAGGCAAAGAGCATCGAGGTGACCGTCGATCCCCGCCTTCTTGCGACCTACGAGGCGGCCAATAACAATTGGCACGTCACGGCGGGCGTGTACCGGATCATGCTCGGTGATTCATCGGACGCCCCGATGCAGACGGTGGATGTCACTGTGCCGGACAGCGTCTGGAGCGCGTCCGTCGCGGCCGAGCGCTGACGGCCGCCGAAGCTCGCTACCGGTCGATGCAATAGTGTTCGCAGATGGAATGCGCGACGTACCCGGCGGCCGTCGCGAACGCGAGGCCCTGCGTGTCGGGGATTCCGGTGTCGGCCTTGACGCCTTCGGTGATGATGCCGCCGTCCCAAGGGCTGTGCCTGAGGATCATGAGAGCTCTCGCACGCCCTTGCTTCGAGCCCGAGGTGGTCGGCGACTTCCCATGAGGTCGTAAAGGGCAGGCGGTAGCTTCCCGGCAGTCCGTAGGGCTGATCGGAATAGCTGTAGGCGTAGTGCGGCGAGTGCAGCCAGTCGTAGGTGCGCCTGAACAGCGGATCGTTTTCGTCGATGAAGCCCAATGCCGGCAGCTTCATCAGCGAGCCGGGCGGAATATCGACGAAGTCGGCGCTCCTCGTGTCCACAGTAGCAGCGAAGATCGGTCCGCGGGCGCCAGGCGCGCCATCGCGAGCCGCGTAGCGGTAAATCGCGGCCGACAAAGTCGCCGCCTCCGACGTCAGCGCAATCGCATCGCGTCCCCGCTGCTCGCGGCTGGCGATGGCGGCGAGGTCGCGAAGAGCGCGCCACACCAGCACGTTGTCGTAGGTATTGAACGGCTTCTTGAGATACTCGTCCTGGGAGTCCTGGAAGGTCGCATAAAGGCCCGTCGCGGGGTCGCGCTGCGCCCGCAGCCGCTCGAGCAAGGTGGCGATCACATCGCGGTGCCGGTCGAACATCGTCGTGTCGCCGGTCTTGTCGATGTAGGACCCAAGCGCGACGATCGGCGCCACCAACTCGTCAAGCTCGAACCCGTCCTCGAGAACGATGCCGTCGATGAAGCGGCTGTGCGTGCCGATGTTGCGCGCCTGGATGCCGAGCGCGTAGTCGAGCGCCTCGCGCGCCCGCGCCGGATCGCTGTCGAGCAGAGCCGGAAAGCTCCACAGCATCGCATCCCGGTCCCAATAAGCGGCGGAAACGTAGTAGCGGTTGCTGCGCGAGGTCATGCCGACGAACTGCTCGGTGTCGATCGCGCGGCCCCACGCATAATAGGTCGTGAACAGCAGGTTGCGGTTCATGATCTGGTCCAGCTGCGGGTCGCCCGTGGTGCGCGTCCGCCGATGCGCATCGTCGGCCGCCTGGTCGATGATGCCGTCGAGAGAGTAGCGGTCGATCCGTTTGTTGAGAACGCGCATCGCATAGGCGGCGCTATATTCGTCGACCCCCACGCCGATGATGAAGTGGACGTCGAGGCTCTGTCCCGGCGCGAGGGTGGCGGGGTGCCGCGCCGTCAGGCCCGGATTGTTCTTCCCGGCGTGGAGCGTGCCCTGCGAGCCGACGTAGGCAAACCCCCACGCCATTTGCGTGTCGTCCGTGTTGTACTTGAAAATCTCCATGTCCGTGTCGATCGGCGTCGGCGACATGGTGCGGCTGCCGCTCAATGGCTCGGGCGAATAGGTCACCCGGTTGGTCCGGCCCCAGTCGAGGTCCATGCCCGGGGCGACGCGGACGGGAGCGGAACTGGTATTCGTCACCTCGAACCGGATGATTGCGGCCCGGCTCGTTGGCGGCGCAACATAGGTCAGCCGGACGCGGACTCCGTGCGTGTCCATCGTGCCGGTCGGAATCCAGTAATCGCGAAGCGACCAGTGAAGGTTCGCGAGCGGGCGGCGAACCCCCGCGATGTCGATGAAGGGCGCCATGAGCGGATGGCCGGCAATTCCCGCCACCTCGAGCAGCCCCCGATAGCGCATGGAGATGACATTGAAGGTCTGAAGCGCCCCGTCGCGCGCCCGAATGGACGGAAGCGCGATCCAGTCGTTGCCGGTCGGGATCACGTCATTGGCGGTAAGGGCAAGCTCGAATTCGTCGCGCGCTCTGGGGTGCAGGGGAAGTCTGCGCTGCTGCGGCTGGCGCTGCGGATACGCCAGCCGAAGCCGCTAGCCATATTGCCGCAATGAGGAAGCCGTTCTTAGCCAAGCCAAACCCTTTCGGCTCATGATCGATGGCAGTGTCGCCAATTATCGCCGTCGCGGTCAATCTCCTGTCCAAAGGAGAGCGGGCGACCCGCCACTCCGGAACGCCGCGAGCGCGCCGGTCGTTGAGCCTTCCAGGAGCAAGATGATGACCGGCAAGCCTCCAGCATTCCCGGACGACAAGACCGCACCGGAACGAAGGCACGACCTGACCGACGAAGAGATCGAGAAGCTCGACCTTGCCGGCGGGGTGGAGGGCGGCATGCAAGCCGGTAGCGCGGGCGGCCCGAGCCAGGCGGAAAGCGAAAAGACCGACGGCGCACGTGAGCCGGGCGACCGCCGCAGGACCGAATAAAGCTTGATCGCCGTCAATTCCGAAGGATCCGCCAACGGGACGCATCGCCAATGATGCGCGTCGTTTCCCTGAAGAAGGCGGCGCTCGCAGGCCTGAGCGGCGCGGTCGTCATGCAGGCCTATACGTTCGCCGTGAGGGCGCTCGGCGGACCCGAAGCTGGCCTTGCCGGAACGCTGACCTCATCTGCGTTTCGGGAACTCCTGGCTGCTTGCGGATGCCGCTGCCGTTGCAGCCCACCTCAGTATCGGCGTCTGCTGGGCGGTGTTCTACGCATTCTTCGTCTGGGGACGCCTGCGCCTGCGGCCGCCGCTCCAGGGACTGCTGTTTGCGATCGTTCCGGCCTCACTCGCTATCCTCGTCGTTTACCCCGAGCTCGCGCTGATGCGCGTCCACGCCGACATCGTCACCATGACGGTGCGCAGTTTCTTCGCGCCTCTATCGCCTCGAATAATCGCCAACCTACTCGTCGCGCACGCCCTGTTCGGAGTGACGATGGGCGCGATCTACCGAAAGCCGGTCGGCTACGCGCCAGGGACGCTCCCCATGCTTCCGGCCGCCCGCCGGCCGCAAAGCAAACGCGCCACGTCTCCGAACCGCACCGCCCGCTTCATGTTCGCGACGGGAATCGAATGCAGCTACCCCACGATCGAGCAGGGCCGCTGGCGGCGCGATGAGCTCGATTCAACCCGCCATTATGCGATGTGGCAGCGCGACTTCTTGCTCGCTCGAGAGATCGGGATCACGCACATCCGCTACGGTCCGCCGCTCCATCTCGTGTTCCGCGGCCGCGGCCAATACGACTGGGACTATTGCGACCCGCAGCTCGAGGAATTGCGCGAGGCGGGCCCGGAGCCGATCGTCGATCTTTGCCATTTCGGAGTGCCAAGCTGGCTGGAGAACTTCCAGAATCCGGAAATCGGATCGGCGCTTGCCGAGTATGCGGCGGCCTTCGCCGAGCGTTACCCGTGGGTCCGCTTCTACACCCCGGTCAACGAGATGTACGTGTGCTCGCGGATGAGCGCGCTCGATGGCCTGTGGAACGAGCAGCTGCGCGATGAAGGCGCCTACGCGAGAGCCGCCTGGAACCTCGCCAATGCGAGCATTGCGATGAGCGACGCCATCCTCGAGCGCCGTCCAGACGCAATCTTCATCAACAGCGAGAGCAGCGAGTTCTATCAACCCTGCTGCCCCGATCCGCACGTCCAGGCGGCTGCTGCTGCCGCGAACGAACGCCGGTTCCTGCCGCTCGACCTGATTTATGCGCATGAACTCAGCGATCCGATGAGGGACCTGCTTCTTCAGCAGGGCATTTCCCAGGAGGACATCAACCGCCTCGGAAATCGCGAAGTGCCGCGCCGCTCGATTCTCGGGGTCGATTATTACGAGTGGAACGAACGGCTGATCGACCGCCAGGGCAAGCCGCTGGCACTCGGCGAACTGTTCGGCTGGTACGTGATCGCAAGCCAATATTGGGACCGGTACCGGCGGCCGATCATGCATACCGAAACCAACAAGCCCGACGCAGAGGGTGCTCCCCGCTGGCTTTGGCGCCAATGGCATAACGTCCAGCTGCTCCGCCGATCCGGCGTGCCGCTGGTCGGCTTCACCTGGTACAGCCTGGTCGACCAGATCGATTGGAGCATCGCCCTCAGCGAGCCGCTCGGCATCGTCTATCCGGTGGGCCTATTCGACCTTAACCGCGAGGCGAGGACCGTCGGTCTGGCCTACAAGCAGCTGATCGACCTGTACCGCGACGAGCCGGAATATTGCGACTGCCCGGCGCTCAAGGACATCATGGCCTGATGGCGACCTTCCTTTCCGTGCAGGGCTATGATCCGGGCCCGAGCCAGCGCCCTCTCACTTCCGGCGCGATTTCAGGCATCCTCGCCACGATACCGGCGATCCCGATCCTGATCGGGTTCGGATCGTTGAAAGTCGAAGCCCAGATCCTCGGGCATTCGCCGGTGCTGACCCTGGCTATCGGCTGCCTGGTCATGGCGATTGCCGGGGCGGTTTACGCCCGGATGTTCGGAAGGGCTGCGAACAACGTCCACGGCGGATGGCTGTTCGGCATGGCGTTCGGCTTTGCCCTATGGGCGGCGGGCGCGGTGCTTGTGCTGCCCATCGTCAGCGGCGGACGGACTCCGGCGGGCCCCGCCGCGATCGGGGTGGTCACATCGATTCTCGTCTGGGGATTGGCGACGGGAATCCTTGTGCCGTTCGTCCACCGACCGCTGCACGAAGGACTGGAGAAGGCGTCCCGCCATGCGCATGTCGGGCCGAGCGCCGCTGCCGGCAAGGATCGCCCCATCCGCGAGCAGCGCGAGAAGACGAAGGACTAGGAGCCGATCTGGCGCGGCGTGTCCACGGGCACGCGCTGATCCGCGCGGTGCGTGTAGTCGGCGCTTGTCAGTCCGATCATGATCAGCAGCCAGAAAAAGCCGGCAGCGGCGAAGACCCGGACAAGGCCGCTGCTCGCCTTCAATTCCATGAAGAGGAGAAGGACCAGCAGAGCCTTGGTGCAGGCGATCGCGAGTGAAACGCCGAGCTGGGCGGACTCTAGCGGAACGAACGCGAGGCCGGTGGTCAGCGCCAGAAGCAGCATCAGCGCGCCCCAGCAACGCAAGATCCCGCGGCCGCTCACCCGCTCCTCCCGGCGAGGTAGATGAGCGGGAAGAGGAAGATCCAGACAATGTCCACGAAGTGCCAGTAGAGGCTGATCAGGCGCGTGGTCGAGCCGCTGCGGTCGATACGGCCGGTGCCGATCCAAACCGCCAGCCAGGTCACCAGCGAAATGCCGATCAGCAGGTGCAGTGCGTGCAGACCCGTCGCGCAGAAGTAGAACAGAAAGAAAATTTCGGCGACCCCGCCATGCTGGTGAATGTCGAAATTGAGCGCCGGGACGAGGTGCTCCTGATACTCGAGATAATATTCGCACGCTCTTGATGGCGATGAAGGCAAGCCCGAGAAGCGCGGTGGCGGTCAGCCACAGCACGGGGGCACGCCGGCGCCCGCTCTCGAATGTCCCGACCGCCATCGCCATGCAGGCGCTGCTGGTCAGCAGGACCGCGGTGTTGATCGTTCCGAACACGACCTTGGTCATCCGCGCGGCGGCGATGAACTCAGCGCCGAACCAGATGCGGTAGTTGAAGTAAGCCGCGATCAGCGCACCGAAGAACAGCACTTCGGTCGCGAGGAACGCCCACATGCCGAGCGTCACCGTCTCCCGCTGCTGCTCGGCCGTTGCATATTGGAAGGTGAGCGCCTCGTCAGTCATTGCCGGCCTGCGGACACGGCTCGCCATGTCGGTATTGGTAGGGCGGCCGAACGACGGTCGGTGTCGCGTCGAAATTTTCCGGCGGCGGCGGCGACCTCGTCGTCCACTCGAGACCCGTCGCATCCCATGGATTGGCCTGCGCTCGCTCGCCTTTGAGGATCGACCACAGGAAATAGAAGAGCGGAAGCGCATAGCCGACGGCGAGGATGCTTGCGCCCGCTGATGAAAGCACGTGCCACACCTGGAACTCGGGCGGGTAGGACTGGTAGCGCCGCGGCATCCCCAGGTAGCCGAGGATGAACTGCGGGAAGAAGGTCAGGTTGAATCCAAAGAAGGCGAGGATCGCCGCGAAGCGCGCCCAATATTCGGGATAACGGCGGCCGGTGATCTTGGGCCACCAATAATGGAGGCCCGCGAAATATCCCATCACCGCGCCGCCGACCATGATGTAGTGGAAATGGGCCACGACGAAGTACGTATCGGTGACGTGGACGTCGATCGGAAGCGCGGCGAGGAACAGGCCGGTCAGGCCACCCATCGTGAACAGGCCGATGAAGCCAAACGCATAGAGCATCGGCGCGTCGAAGCGGATCCAGCCTTCGTGAAGAGTCGCTGTCCAGTTGAAGACTTTAATCGCGGAGGGGACGGCGACGAGATAGCTGAGGAACGAGAAGGCGAGGCTGGCGTAGAGCGCCTGCCCGGAGACGAACATGTGGTGGCCCCACACCAGGAAGCCGATCGCCGCGATGGCGATGCTGCACCACACGACGAATTGGTAGCCGAACAGCGACTTGCGCGAGAACACGGGCACGATCTCGCTGATCACGCCCATCGACGGCAGGATCATGATGTAGACGGCCGGGTGGCTGTAGAACCAGAACATGTGCTGGAACAGGATCGGGTCGCCGCCGAGCTGCGGCGAAAAGATGCCGACGTGAAGCACGCGCTCGGCGCACAGCATCAGCAGGGTCATTGCCAACACCGGCGTCGCCAGCACCAGGATCAGGCTGGTCGCATAGGTCGACCAGACGAACACCGGAAGCCGGTACCAGGTCATCCCCGGCGCGCGCAGCTTGTGGATGGTGACGATGAAATTGAGGCCGGTCAGGATCGACGAGAAGCCCGCGACGACAATCCCGGTGATGGCGAGGATCACGTAGCCGGTCGCGTAGAAGGTCGAATAGGGCTCGTAGAATGTCCATCCGGTGTCGAGGCCGCCAAGCAGAAGCGCAGTCAGCGTGATCAGCCCGCCGACGATGAACAGGTACCAGCTCAGCAGGTTGAGCCGCGGGAAGGCGAGGTCGCGAGCGCCGATCATCAAGGGGATGACGAAATTCCCCATCGTCGCCGGGATCGACGGGATCAGGAAGAACCAGACCATGATCACCCCGTGCATGGTGAACAGGCGGTTGTAGAAATCGGGGCTGCCGAGCGTCGGGCCGGGCGTGATCAGCTCGTAACGGATCAGCGTCGCGGCGAGCCCGCCGATTGCGAAGAAGAAGGTGATCGAGGCAAAATAGAGCAGCGCGATGCGCTTGTGGTCGGTCGTGAGCAGCCAGGAGCGAATGCCAATCTTCGCGTTCAGATAGCTCTCGTTGGGCGGGCGCATCAGCGGCGGCCTCCCGATTTCGACGGCCCGATCGATTCGATGTACGCGACCAGCTTGGCGACATCGTCCTCGCCGATTTGCCCGGCGAACGTGGGCATCACGGGCGCGTACCCGGCCGCGACTTGCCCCTTTGGGTTGAGGATCGAATCGCGGATGTAGCGATCGTCGGCGATCACCACGCTGCCATCCGACAGCGGCACCGGACTTCCGAACACGCCTTCGAGTTGCGGGGCACGAACGGTCCCGCCCGGCTCGTGGCACCCGCTACACCCATAGCGCCGGAACAGCTGCTGCCCCTGATCGGCGAGCGTCTGCTGGCCGCCCTGCTGCCGCAGCCAATCGGCATATTCGCGCGGGTTGAGGACGGTCAGCCAGCCGCCCATGTGAGCGTGGTCGGTCCCGCAATATTCGGCGCAGAACAAATGGTACCGCCCCGGCTTGTCGGCGCGGAACCACATGGTCTCGTAGCGTCCGGGGACGACGTCCTGCTTGATCCTCAACGCCGGCACGTAGAAGCTGTGGATGACGTCCTGCGAGGCCATGACCAGCCGAACGTCCTGGCCGGCGGGGACGTGCAGTTCGTTGATCTCGCGCTGGCCGCCGGGATGCTGGGCTTTCCACATCCACTGCTTGCCGACGACGAAGATCTGCAACGCGTCCGCCGGCGGGTTGTAGAGCCGGAGGTAAAGGTCCGCTCCCCACACGGCGAGACCGACGAAGACCAGCAAGGTGAGCGCGGTCCAGCTGACCTCCCACCGCCAGGTCTTGGTCGCCGAGTCATTGCGATAGGCATTGCTGCCGTGGCGATATTTGGTGGCGAACAGGATCAGCAGGAACAGGACCAGCCCGATCGTAAGTACGGAGATGATGAGTAGCGAGACGAACAGGAAGTCGACCCGGCCGGCATAGGCGCTCGCCTCCGTCGGCCAGATCGGCACCCCGCCCATCGCTATGCCGCCCGCCGCCGAAGGGCGAGCGAACCGATCAGGAGCGCACACGCGAGGACAAGTCCGAGCGATGTCCAGCGGACCAGCCGCCAGGTCAGCGCCGCGACCGAGCCTTCGTCGGGGTCGTAGCCGAAGCACAGGCAGAGCAGCGGGTGCGCGGGCGGCTCGACCTTTTCGGCTGCAGCGGTGTCGACCGCTTGCCTGAGCAGTGCCGGCCGAGGATTGAGCCCGAGGATGTAGCGCGAGATCCTGCCGTCCGGGGTCGCGACGACAAAGCCTGCCGGATGCGCGAACTGATTGGTCTGGCGGTCGAATCGATAGGGAAAGCCCACTGCCTTTGCGATGCTTGCGACCTGGTCGGGCGCGCCGGTGAAGAAGCGGATGCCGGCAGCGGCCGCCTCAGGATTTGCGAAGCGGCGGCCATACATTGCGCGCGAAGCGGCGGCGTCGGCGGGGGTGTCGCGGGGATCAATGCTGATGGCGACCAGGTTCACGTTCTTGCCGGGCTGAAGATGTGCCTGGGCCATGGCCGCGGTGGTGCCGCTGAGGACGAGGCTGCAGAGATTCTGGCAGCGCAGATATTCGAGCACCAGGATGGTCGGCCGGCCGTCGAACGCCGAGCCCAGCACAACCGCGCGGCCGCTCTCGTCGCGCAAGTGCGCGCCGAGCGGAAGCTGCGCACCAGGGTGCTGGCGAAATGCGAGGCTCGCAAAGGCGCTGGGGTCGATTCGGGCATCGCCCGGTGACGACCAGACCAAGGCCAGCGCGGTTAGCGACGGTGCAAGCTTCACTTCCCTGGCCCCCAGCCTTGCTCGGCGGTCGCCCGCATGGCTTGGTCGATCGGGACCGGCGAGTGCTGCAGCTCCCGCGCCTTGGCGGCATCGTAGCGCGCGAGATGCTCGCCGGGCGCGACTTCGAGCGTCGGCGCCTGCGGCAGGTGCTGCAGCGGCCCGCGAAATTCCTGCTTGTCGGCGAGGGGATAGAACAACGTGATGCAGAGCACGACGAGGATGACGCATCCGCCCAAGCCAGCGCCAAGCCAGAGCGGGAGGAGGGGCGGCACGTCGGACGGTTCGAACCGCACGGCACCTCGCTGAGCGGAACGCCTGCTCATATCATCCGCTCCCGAAGCAACTCGGCGATGTGGGTCGTCCGACGACCGCCGTTCAACTCGATCTGCTCGCGGCAGCTGAAGCCGTCGGCGAGGATGATCGTGTCGTGGTGCAGCTCGCGAACCCGCGGCAGCAGCACGCGCTCGCCGATCGCTCTGCCGAGCGCGAACGTCTCCTTGGCCATGCCGAATGCCCCGGCCATCCCGCAGCAGCCTTGGAGCGGCTGCTCGACGGTGATGCCGAGGCGATCGAGGAGCTGCATCTCCTGCCCGAAACCGATCACCGCATGATGATGGCAATGCGCCTGTACCAGCGCCGACCCCCCGCGCAGGAACTGCGGGAAGCGGTCGATGCGGTCGGCCACGAAGTTCGCGAAATAGTGCACCTGCGCACACAGCCGCTTCGCATCGGGGCGGTCGGGATAGAGGTTGAGCAGCTCGTCCTTGAAGGCGGATGCGCAGGCCGGTTCGAAGGCGACGATCGGCGTGCCGGCGGCGATTTCCGGGGCCAGCACGCCGAAGGTCCGCTCGAACTGCTGCTTGGCGCGGTCGAGATAGCCCCAGTCGTAGAGCGGTCGTCCGCAGCACAGCGGCTCGGCGGGGATATCGACCTTGAATCCGGCGCGCTCCAGCAGCTGGGTCGCGGCAATCAGGGTCTCGGGCCGAAAATGGTTGTTGAACGTGTCGGGCCAGATCAGGACGCGATCATTACCGATGCCTCGGCTCCCACGCTCGCGAAACCACTCGCGGAAGGTCTGTGACGAGAAGCGAGGCAGGTGCGCGCGCGGATCGATGCCGGCGAACCGCTTCGCGAGCGACGTCGCGCAGACGGCGTTGACGACGCCCGGCATGTAGGCCGCGAGCTTCGCCCAGCGGTCGATGTGTCCCATCGCCACGGCCGAGCGCGGACGGCGTTTGTTGGCATAGTGGTGGGAGCGGAATTCGGCCTTCCACGTCGCGACGTCCACGCCGACCGGGCAGTCCGCCTTGCAGCCCTTGCAAGAGAGGCAAAGCGACAAAGCCTCCTCGACCGCGTCACTGTCCCAACCGTCGGCAATCACCTCGCCCCGCGTCATTTCGTGCAGCAAATGCGCGCGCCCGCGGGTCGAATGCTTCTCCTCGCCGGTTGCGAGATAGGACGGGCACATCACTTCGTCCCCGACCGCGCGTCGCCGGCACTTGCCGACCCCGACGCAGCGCGTCGTCGCATGAGCGAAGGAGCCGTGATCGTCGGGAAAGCGGAAGTGCGTCTCGAGCTCCGCGGGATCGTAGGTCAGGCCGAGCCGCAGGTTGGAATCGATCGGAAACGGCTCGATCGCCTTGCCGGGATTGAGCCGGTTGCCGGGGTCCCAGATCGCCTTGAACTCGCGGAAGCATTGCAGCAGCTCGTCGCCGTACATGATGCGCAGAAGTTCCGCACGCGCCTGCCCGTCGCCGTGCTCGCCCGACAAGGATCCGCCATAGCGATGCACCAGGTGCGCCGCTTCCCGCATGAATTGGCGGTAGCTCGCGAGACCCGCGTCGCTGTCGAAATCGAAGTTGACCCGGCAGTGGGTCACCCCGTCCCCGAAATGGCCATAGAGCGCCGCGGTGTACCGGTGATCCGCGAACAGCCGCTCGAGATCGCGCAAGTACGCCCCGAGTTTGGCCGGCGGAACGGCGCTGTCCTCCCAACCGGGCCAATGCTCGGGTTGGCCGCGAACGAATGCGGTAACTCCAAGTGCCGCTTCGCGCGCCTCCCATACCCGGGCCTGCTCCGCGGGATCGGTGACGACATGGAAGCGGCCGTCAGTGCCCGCGCGCTTGACCATCCGGCCGACATTTGCCTGTGCTTCCTTCGACGTCTCACCGCCGGCTTCGACGATCAGGAAGCCGTGACCCGGCGGAAATGCATCGAGTCCGCCCGCCGAGCGCGACTTGCGCACCGCATCGAACATCTTGTCGTCGAAGCCCTCGACGCCGTCCGGCTCTTGCTCCAGCAGCGCCGGTACCGCGTCCGCAGCGGCGAACACGTCGTCGAACGACAGCAAGGCAATGGCGCGCGCGTTCGGGCGAGGCACGAGATTCACCACGGCGTCGAGAATAATGGCGCAGGTGCCTTCGGTCCCGGTCACGGCGCGCGCGACGTTGAAACCGTTTCCGGGGAGCAGCGCCGCCAGCCCCTCGAAGCCGGAAACGAGCCGGGGTATCTTTGGAAAGCGCTCCTCGATGAGGGCACCGTAGCGGTCCCGCAACGACACTAACGTCCGGTAAATGTCACCGCGCCGCCCGAGTTCGTCGAGCCGCCGCCCCAGCCATTGATCGGGGGTCGGGCCGAGCTCGAGCTGGAGCCCGTCGTAGGTCAGGACATCGAGGCGGCCGACATTGTCGAGGGTCCGGCCCCACTTCACCGAATGCACGCCGCAGCTGTCGTTGCCGATCATTCCGCCGAGCGTGTTGTGATCGTGCGTTGCCGGATCGGGCCCGAACATCAGCCCGTGAGGCTTCGCCGCGTCCTGCAGGCGGTCGAGGATGCAGCCGGGTTCGACGCGGGCGGTCCGCGCGTTGGGGTCGATGTCGATGACGTGATGAAGGTGGCGCGAGAAGTCGATGCAGACGGCGACGTTGCAGCCCTGGCCGGCAAGGCTCGTGCCGCCGCCGCGCGCGAGGAGCGGCGCATCGTGCTCGCGGCAGATGCGGACGGCTTCGACCACCTCCTGCCGAGAGCGCGGATAGATGACGCCGATGGGCACCTGCCGATAGTTGGAGGCATCGGTCGCGTAGAGCGCCCTTGCCTGCCGCCCGAAATCCACCGATGCCTTGAGCGCGCGCTCGAGATCCGCCTGCAGCGCCTTCGCCGCGTCGGCGGAATAGCGGTCGAACTCGAGCAGCACCTGCCCGTCGGCCGACCGCGTCTCGAGCCGCTGCTCGCGCGTCATCAGACCAGTTCGCGCACCGTGTCGGACCCCAGCGTCAGAGCCGTTTTCATGGCGTGCGGCGTCCCTTTGGCGAGCGCCTTCGCCATGTTCAGCGCCTGCTTCGCTTCGATCTTCGGCGGCAATGGCGGTTCGTAGGGATCGACCACCGCTTCGATCAGGCAGGGTCCCGGCTTTGCCAGCGCATCCCGTAGCTGGTCGCCGCAGCGCGCGGGATCCTCGATTGTAACGGCACCGATGCCGCAGCCTTCGGCGACCCGCGCGAAGTCGATCGGCTCGAGTTCGCAGCCGAACTCGGGATTGCCGAGGAACACCATCTGCTCCCACTTGATCTGACCGAGGGCGTTGTTCTTGATGACGATGATCTTGGCATTGAGATTGTACTTCCTGAGCGTCACAAAGTCGCCCATCAGCATCGCCGCGGAACCGTCGCCGATGACCGCGACCACCTGGCGGTCCGGGAACGCAATCGATGCGCCGATTGCATAGGGCAAGCCGCAGGCCATGCTGGCGAGGGTCCCCGAGCAGCTGAACTGCATCGAGCCGCGCATGTCGACGTGCCGCGCGGTCATCGCGGTAATCGTGCCGCTATCGGTGATGACGATGGCGTCGTCGTCGAGCAGCTTGTTGAGCTCGTGGGTTACGACTTGCGGCTTCATCGGCGTATCGGTGCGAGTGCCGCGTTCCGTCATCAGTTCGCGCCAGTCGTGCATATCCTTCTGCGCGCCTTCGAGGAACTTGCTGCTGTCGTTCTTGCGCAGCAGCGGCAGCAGTTCAGACAGGACCGTCTTGCTGTCGCCGACCAGGCCGACGTCGACCGGATAGCGAAGACCGACCCGCTTGGGGTCGAGTTCGATCTGGACCGCCTTGGCCTGTCCCGGCTTCGGGTAATATTCGATGTAAGGGAAGGTCGATCCGACGATCAGCAGGGTGTCGCAGCTCTCCATCGCTTCCTGCGACGGCTTGGTGCCGAGCATTCCGACGCCGCCGGTGGTGAAGGGGCTGTCGTCAGGAACGGCCTGCTTGCCGAGCAGCGGCTTGCCGATCGGTGCCTGAAGGCGTTCGGCGATGGCGAGCAGCTCGGCAGTCGCGCCGATCGATCCGCGGCCAGCGAGGATGAACGGCTTCTTGGCATTGTTGAGGATGTCGGCGGCGCGCTGAAGCATCTCCGGATTGGGCAAGTGGCCGCCGTGGGCCATGATGTTCGAAACGTGGTCGGCGACGTTGCGCTCGGAGCGGTCCTTTGCCGGCTGCGACTGAAAGTCGACCGGGATCATGACGTGGGTCGGCTGGCGGTAGGCAAGGGCCGTGCGGCACGCCTGCTCGACGACGTCTTCGACATGCGCCGGGCCCATCACGCGCACCGAATAAGCGGTCGCATCCATGAACAGCTTGTCGAGGGCGACGTCCTGCTGGGTGTAGGTCTCGATCAGATCGTGGTGCTGCGCACCGGTGATCGCCAGCACCGGCTGGTTGTCGAGCTTGGCGTCATAGATGCCGTTCAGCAGGTGGATGCCGCCGGGGCCCGAGGTCGCCAGGCAGACCCCGAGACGGCCTGTGAACTTGGCGTAGGCGCAGGCCGCGAAGGCCGCGACTTCCTCGTGCCGGACCTGGACGAAGCGGATCTTGTCCTGGCGCTCGCGAAGCGCTTCGAAGACTCCGTTGATGCCGTCTCCGGGAATGCCGAAGATGGTATCCACGCCCCACTTGATCAGCGTTTCGACGAGGATGTCGCCGCCGGTCTTGGCCATGGTCGTATCTCCTGCTTAGCTGTTCTGAAAATCGCGGATGTCGCGGAAGGGTCCGCCGCTGGTCGGGCTTGCCGAACCGCCAGGGTCCGGTGGACGGCGGAGGATGATGTCGCGCGGCACCTTGGTGACGTCGGTGACGCCGGTCAGCGCCATCGCGATGCTGAGCTCGTCCTTGAGGATGTCGAGCGCCTTGGTGACCCCCGCCTGGCCGTAGGCGCCGAGGCCGTAGAGGTAGGCCCGGCCGATGAAGCAGGCGCGGGCGCCGAGGCCGAGAAACTTGAGCACATCGAGACCGGAGCGGACGCCGCTGTCGACATAGACTTCCACCTTGTCGCCGACCGCATCGACGATGCTTGATGAGCACGGACGCGGTTGATGGGGCGCTGTCGAGCTGGCGGCCGCCGTGATTGGAGACCAGGATGGCATCCGCGCCGGAATTCACCGCCATCTTCGCGTCTTCGACATCGAGAATGCCCTTGACGATCAGCTTGCCCGGCCACAGCGATCGCACCCATTCGAGGGTCTTCACGTCGAACGAGCTGTCGAGCTGGCTTTTGACCAGCTCCGCCATTTCCTTGACGTTGCCGCTCTTCACCTTGTCGGCGTAATTGCCGAAGCTCCAGCGCTTGGAGTGAAGCATCGCGAATGCCCAGTGCGGGTGGCTGATGATGCTCCAGATGTTCGCGGGTGTGAGTTTGGGTGGCACGCCGAGCCCGTTATGAACATCGCAATAGCGAGTGCCCTCGACGTGCAGGTCCATGGTCAGGATGAGCACCGGGCAGCCCGCCTTCTTCGCGCGTTCCAGCAGGTCCCTCGAGAAGCCGCGGTCCTTCTCGAGATAGAGCTGGAACCAGAAGGGCCGGTCGACCGAGGTGCGGACGTCCTCGATCGACAGCAAGGCGTTGGTCGACAAGGAAAACGGGATGCCGAAATCGTGAGCCGCGCGGCACGACAGGATTTCGCCGTTCGACCAGACCGCACCGCACATGCCGGTTGGGCCGATGGCGACCGGCATGCTGACCTTTTCGCCGAGCATGGTGGTCTCGAGCTTTCGGTTGGACACGTCGAACATGACCCGCTCGCGGAAGCGGATGGAGTCGAGGTCGCGGCGGTTCTCGCGCAGCGTGATCTGCGAGAAGGAGCCGGACTTCGAGATAGTCCATGAATGGCTTGGGCACGCGGGCGTGCGCGCGTTTGCGCAGGTCCTCGATGCTGGCGATGCTGGAGGGCGGCTTCCTCATAGCTCGCCCCGCTTCGCCATCTGCTCGATGCGGTCGCCCATTCGGCAGGCGAGCGCCTGGATGGTCAGCGACGGATTGACGCCGCCGCTGGTCGGGAACAGCGACCCGTCGCACACCCACAGGTTCGGGATCGACCAACTGCGGCCGTCCTTGTTGACCACGCTGTCCTTGGGGTCCTCGCCCATTCGGCAGCCGCCCATCAGGTGCGATGTGTCGACATCGTCCCACAGCTCCTTGGCGCCTGCCGCTTCGAGCACCGAGCGCATCGAGCCCTTCGAATGCTCGATCAGCCGCCGGTCGTTGTCGGAATAAGAGAAGGTCATGCGCGGGATCGGCAGGCCGTACTGGTCCTTCTCGTCGGCCACCTCGATCCGGTTGTGCCGCTGCGGCTCGGTCTCGCCGACGATCCGCAGGCCCGCGACATGGTTGTAACGGGTCATCTCCTGGCGCAGCGCCATGCCCCACAGGCCGCGCTGCACGGACATCGCCTGCGCCCAGCCGACCGGCAGCGGCCCCTGGCTCATGAAGGCATAGCCGCCGTGGAAATCCTTGCTGTCGCTGTCGTCGTAATTCCAGTGCTCGGTCACGGCCATGCACGGCGGCGCCTTGTACTGGCGGCAGGTTCTCCTCGCACATGCCCCAGACGCCGGGCCCCGAGTGGATCATTACGTGCGTTCCGACGAGGCCGTTTTCATTGGCAAGGCCATCCGGGAACTGGCCGCATTTCGAGTTGAGAAGCAGGCGCGGAGTTCTCGATTGCATAGCCGGCGACGACGACGTTGCGTGCCTTCTGATGCCGCCACTGGCCGCCGCGATGATAGGTCAGCCCGGTCGCGCGGCCGTCCTTGCCCATCTCGATCTTGCCGACCATCGCCAGGTCGCGGATCTCGGCGCCGGCCGTTGATCGCGCGCGGGATGAAGGTGACGAGCACGCTCTGCTTGGCGTTGGTCGAGCAGCCGTAGGCGCAGAAGCCGCGATAGACGCAGGGGTGCGCCATGCCGCGCGGCGCCGACAGCGTCGCGAGCGGGATCGGCGACCACTTGATGCCGAGCGCTTCGCAGCCGCGCGCCAGCACCAGCCCCGGCGCGTTCACCGGATGCGACCGATAGGGATAGCGCTTGCGCCGCTTGCCCCACGGATAGCTGATCGGGCCCGAGATCTTCAGCGCCTCTTCGGCTTCCTCGTAATAGGGTTCGAGCTCGTCGAAGCTGATCGGCCAGTCGCGGCCGTAGCCGAGCTTCGACTTCGCCTTGAACCACTCCGGCCGCCAGCGGAGGGCGATCATCGTGTAGTGAACGGTACTTCCGCCGACCCCGCGGCCGCTGTTGTTGGAACCGAGCTCGACCGGGTCGGCGCCGCCGGTGATGCGGTCGTCGGTCCAGAACAGGCCGCCCTGCGACCGCTCGTCGGAGACGAAGTCCTCGAGCGGCCGCCAGAATGGCCCGGCTTCGAATGCGACGACGGAGAAGCCGGCTTCCGCGAGCTTGCAGGCGAGCGTTCCGCCGCCAGCGCCGGTACCGACGATCGCGAAGTCGACCTCTTCGCTATCGGCATAGCTACGCATCGGCACCCACTTGCCTTGCCGGAAGACATCGGGCGCATGGCCGTCCACGGCGCGCAGCTCGGTCACATCAAGCATCGGCATCTCCGACGTCGAGCTCTTCGGCTTCCCACGGGTCGCGCTCGTCGGGACCCAGCCGGGCGTAGCCGCGGGGGCTCGCCGGACCGCCGAAACCGATTTCGCTCCAGGCGGCGGGGTGTGAATAGTAGATCGCGACGACCTGCTTCAGCAGGTGATGCTTGAAGAAGCCGCCCGGCTGGCAGGTCGCCCCAGTAGCGGCTCTCGATACGGTTGTTCTCGACATCGCGCAGAAGGTCGTCCCGGTCGTCAGGCGCGAGCTCTTCGAAGCATTTGCCGTGGCGATAGCGCGCTTCGGCAGCGATCGCGGCGAGCCCCTGCCGCCAGGCGTCGCGCATCGGCGGCATGTCGGCATAGCGATAGCCTGGACCGTCGGTCCCGGTGGAGCATGTCGTCGATCCAGGGGACGATCGGCACCGGCTCCTCGCGGTCCGGCTGCGGCACCAAACGATCGACGATCGCCTCAAGCAGCGACCATTCCTGGGCGCTGAGGAACCGGCGCTCCGGCACCTCCTCCAGCCGCGCGCGCACCGTCTCGCGAGTCTGGTCGTTCCAGGACGGCGAGTCCCATTTGTCGAGGACGTCATAGGTCAGATAGGGCGTTCGGAACTCGCTCACTGCTCACCGCCCTCCCGTAAAGCCGGGAGGATGCCGAGACCGGCGACGGCGATGCCGAGAAAGGCGGGCGGCGCCGGCAGCGGCGGTCCTTGCAGGATCATCTGGCTCCAGTTGCGCCAGCCGCCCATGTTGCGGTGAATGCCGTAGGCGTGGAACATCGGCCCGGCGATCCCGAGCAGCGCCGTCGCCTTGAGCAGCGGCTCGGCAATCGACGGCCGGCGCGCGGCGATGAACACCGCCGCGCCGATGCTGATCGCGGCAAGCGGCGGCACGGTCACCGGCGCGTACATGACCGGGTTCTGGAAGTTGCCGCGAAAGTGAAGCAGCCCGGCCTCGGCGATCGTGCCCGAGCAGCGAAAAGGCGATCAGCCCGGCGGTGTGCCGCGGCAGCCGCGTGCGCACGTAGTCGCGCCCGCTCAGCATCTCGCCGGCGATCACGCCGTAAAGCCCGGCGAGCGTCAGTGCCGCCGGAGCGCCCATCGGCGCGCCATAGAACAGATTGAGCGCGTCCAGCTCGCCCGGCCGCTTGAGGATATTGTAGGTGTGGAAGCCGAGGCCGATCAGGCCGGTCGCGCCGACGGTCATCAGGGCGATCCTCGGCAGGCTCTTCTCGCGCCCTCGCGGGCCGGAAGGCGATGTAGGTGGCCGCGGCCAAGCCCGAGCAGCGGCCATCGTCGGGCCGACGAACATCGCGCGATCCTTGAACTGGCCGCGATAATGCTCGATGCCGCTGTCGAGCGCGACGCTGAGGCACAGGATCGCCGCGCCGGCGCCGAGCGCTTCGGCAGCGCGCAGGTTGCGGTCCGCCGATGGGCGCCACGCCCGCTGCAGCAGCCAGCCGATCGCCGGCCGCGGCGGCGACGCCGCACAGCGCCGACCGCGAGCAGCGGCCGGCGCGAAGGCTCGGGCTGGCGCGGTGCAAGCAAGGCTCAGCTCCGCGCTTTGGCTTTGGCGCGGCGCTGCTCGTCGGACCTGGCCGCCTTGCCGGCAAGCATGAACCCGGCGCCGGCGATGGCCGCCGCGCCGAGCGCGGCGAGGCCAAGCTGCGTCTTGTGCTCGCTGATCCACAGCTCCGCGCTGCTGTCGACCGCCTCGTCGTCGAAGCTGCCATGCGCGCCGTGGTCGCCGGCGACCGGTTCGAACAGATTGTCCTTGCGGTCGGGACTGACCCGCTCCGGCCGCTGCTGGAGCTCGAATCCGGTCGCCGCGAGATAGTCGTCCATCAGCGCTCGAGGCGACCTTGTTGCCCCACACCGCCTCGACCGTGGGCAGGCCGACCAGCATCTCCTTGCGGCCGTCGTGCGCCGCGAAATAGATCGCGCGGCCGGCGACCTCGGGCTGATAGACCTTGCCGACCGGGCGCGGCTGGCCGGGCAGCTTGGCCCTGATCCAGTCGAACTGCGGCGTGTTGACGCCGGGCATCTGGACCATGGTGATCGTCACGTTGGTCTTGTCGTGCAGAAGCTCGCAGCGGACGGAATCGATGAAGCCCTGGATCGCGTGCTTGGCGCCGCAATAGGCCGACTGCAGCGGGATTCCGCGATAGGCGAGCGCCGAGCCGACCAGCACGATCGCGCCCTTGTCGCGCGGCAGCATGCGCTTCAGCGCCGCGCGGGTGCCGTTGACCTGGCCGAGATAGGTGACCTGCGTGACCCGCTCATATTCCTCCGGAGTGACGTCCATGAAGCGCGAGAAGATGCCGGCGAAGGCGTTGTTGACCCAGACGTCGATCGGGCCGAACTCGCGCTCGACCTGGTCCGCCGCCGCCTCGACGGCCTTCCAGTCGGCGACGTCGGTCGGGATCGCCAGCGCCTTGCCGCCGAGCTCCTCGATGTCGCGCCTGGTGGCGTCGAGGCCGTCCTGGCCGCGCGCGAGCACCGCGACGTTGCAGCCGTGGCGCGCGAACTCGCGCGCCGTTGCGCGGCCGATGCCGGCGGTTCCTCCGGTGACGACGACGGTTTCGGGCTTGCTGCTCATGGCGCACTCCTCGGTTGACGTCCCCACCCGCTCTCGGTCCATTCTCCCGCACGCGGCCTGAGCACGATGGCGCGCCGACCCAGCCGAAGCCGAACATGGCCAGCGATGCGGCGAGGATCAGTGGAGCAACGATCCAGTCGATGCGCGCGATCCCCGGCAGCACCAACCAGGCGTTCTCGACCAGCCGCATCAGCAGCGTCAGCGCCGCGAGCCCCATCATCGCGTGGCGGCTGTTGCGCACGCTCGGCGACAGCAGCGCGCCGAACGCGACGAGCCCCTGCAGCCCGTAAAGAAGTCCAGGCGAGCGCCCACCCAGCCGTGGCGGCCGCGCTCGAGGTACCAACGCGCTTCCTCCGGAATGTCTCCGGCCCAGATCACGATGTACTGCATCGCGTGCATGTAGCCCCACATCAGGATGGCGGTGACGAGCACGCCGGCGGCAGCGCGCGGCGCCTTGCCGTCGCTGCTCCACAGGCCCAGCAGGATCGCGAAGGAGATGCCGGCAAGCCACTGGTTGGTGAGCGCCAGCAGTCCGTAGATCGACGAATGGAAGTTGCGGCTCGGTCGATTCCGGCGAAGTCGATGCCGATCAGCGATCCGATCAGCGCGTAGAGGATGACGCCGACCGCCGCGATCGGTGCCCTGAGTTCGGGCTTCGCTGCAAGCAGTCCCCAGGCGAACAGGCTGAGGACGACCAGATAGATGATGGTGCGGACGACGAAGAAGCCGGTCGATAGCCACGCGCCCTTGAAGCCGGTGAACGCGCCGCCGACCGATGGGTTGGTCCACGGGTAAATGACGGCGACCCCGATCAGCAGCGGGATCATCGCGATGGCGACCAGCGGCATCAGGGTGGTGCCGATCGCTCAGCGGGTGCACGTACAGCTCGCGCCAGCTGCCCGGGATCAGCGCGACCAGCATCAGAACGGCGAGCGAGCCGATCGGGATCGAGCCCCAGCGCGAGCCATGCGACGAGCCAGGCGACAAGCGCATCGCGCGGCGCCAGCAGCACGCCGATCGCGCAACCGATGAGGCCGACAACCCCGATGATGAGCGCGCGATCGCGGGTCATCGCGTCGGCCCCTGGAAGGGTGTCGTCGAGGCAATCGCCGGTTTGGTGCGCTGAAGCGCGCGGATGTAGGCGGCGATCGCCCAGCGGTCGGCCGGCGGCACGCGGTCGGCATAGCTGTACATGACGCCGTAGCCGTTGGTGATGACGTCGACGAAATGCTCGTCGGGCGCATTGACCAGCCGCGCTTCGTGGAAGCTCGGCGGCCGCGGGAAGCCGCGCTGGACGACCATCCCGTCGGCATCGCCGCCGAAGCCGTGGCATTCGGAGCAGAAGATGTTGAACCGCTCGCCGGCCCCGCTGGACGAGCGCCAGCGTCATCGGCGGCTTTTCGGTCAGCACATCTGCCGTGTCCTGCTCCCGCGAGACGCTTCCGGGCGCCGGGCGTCTGCAGCACCTTGCCGTTGCGGAACACGTCCGAGCGCTCCCATTCGGACAGCTTGCGCTGGTCGCTCATCGTCAGGTTCTGGTGGCAGGCGCACAGCGACCAGCAGCGCGACGAGGAACAGCCGCTCTCATGGCCGCACCGCCTCGATCGTCCAGCGCGCCGAGGCTGCCGAGGAAGCTCCGCGTCCTTGTCGCGGTCGAACTTCGGGATCGCGCGCGTCGATGTAAAGGAAGAACCGGTCCTCGGACGCGAGCCCGAACCGCGGTGCTCCGAACAGCGGATGATAGAGCTTGGGCAGGCCGATCATGATGAACATGCCGACGACCGCGAACAGCACGGCGCACAGGATCATCAGCTCGAAATCGACGACGAAGAAGGCCGGCCAGGCGAACAGCGGGCGGTTGCCGACCTCGATCGGATAATCCCAGTTCACGAACAGCTGCACCGCGAGCATTCCGAGGAACCCGAAAGCGCCGCCGGCGATGCGTGATCCAGCCGACGCGGTGATCGCCCTTGAGCGCCAGCACGTCGGCCATGCCCTCGACCGGATAGGGGCTGAACGCGTCGATGTTGCGGAAGCCCTCGTCGCGGGCGCGCTTGGTCGCCTCGAGCAGCGCCTCGGCGCTGTCGAACTCCGCGAGCAGGCCGAGGGTGGGCTCAGCCATGCGCCGCCTCCGCTTTCTCGCGGGCGAGCACTTCCTTGTCCTCGAAGATCGAGATCGACGGCAGGAAGCGAACGAACAGCAGGAAGGGCGTCATGAACAGCCCGAGCATCCCGATGAAGGTGCTCCAGTCCCAGAAGCTCGCCGTGTAGTGGCCGAACGAGGAGGGCAGGAAGTCTTTGTAGAGGCTGGTGACGAGGATCATGTAGCGCTCGAGCCACATGCCGACGACGACCGAGGTGCTGATCAGGAACAGCAGCACCGGATTGCGCCGCACGCGCGCGACCACAGCGCCCTGGATCGGCAGGAAGTTGAAGATCACCGCGCCCCAGAAGCTCCACGCGTAAATGCCGAAGAAGCGGTCGTGGATGGTCGCGATCTCGTGCGCGTCGCCCGAATAATAGCCGTCGAAAATCTCGAAAACGTAGCCGTAGGCGGTCATCATCCCCATCGCGAGGATGACCTTGGCGAGAACGTCGAGGTGCCGCTCGGTGACGATCTGCTTGAGCTGGAAGGTGTGGCGCATGACGATCGCGATCATCGCCACCATGGCGAAGCCCGAATAGGCGGCGCCGAGCACGAAGTAAGGCGGGAAGATCGTCGAGTGCCAGCCGGGGATCTGGCCCGCGGCGAACAGCAGCGACACCTCGCTGTGCACCGAGACGACCAGCGGGACGGCGATCGCCGCGATCGTGCGGTAGGTCCTGTTCCACACCGCCCAGTGCCGCGCCGAGCCGCGCCAGCCGAGCGCGAAGATGCCGAAGAACACCTGCCAGCCGCGCTTCCTGGCACGGTCGCGCACGGTCGCGAGATCGGGGACGAGGCCGATGTACCAGAAGACGATGGAGACGATCAGGTAGGTCATCACCGCCCACACGTCCCATTCGAGCGGGCTTCGGAACTGCGGCCACACGCGCCATCGTCGCGGGGTAGGGGAACATCCAGTAGAGGAACCACGGCCGGCCGAGGTGGATGATCGGCTCCATGCCCGCGCAGATCACCGCGCAGACCGTCATCGCCTCGGCGAAGCGGTTGAGGCTGTTGCGCCAGTCCTGGCCCATCAGCAGCAGCATCGCCGAGATCAGGGTCCCGGCATGCCCGAGCCCAAGCCACCAGACGTAGAGGTGGATCGCGAAGGCCCAGTTGACCGGGATGTTGAGGCCCCAGATGCCGACGCCGCGCGCGAACAGATAGGTGATCGACGCCAGGAAGAGCGACAGCAGCGCGAGGCTGAGAATGAGCGCGATCAGCCACGGCACCCGCGCCGGCATCTGCAGCGGGACGCGCGCGACCTCGGTCGTGATGTCGCGCAGCGACTCGTCGAGCGGAAGCGGGCCGTACCCTACTCGCCATCGCCACCCTCCGCCTCGATACGGGCGAGATAGGTCGTGCGCGGTCGCGTGCCCTGCTCGCCAAGCAGCGCGTAATTGCGCTCTGCTCGACCGCTGCTTGCGGACCGCGCTGCCCTTGTCGGCGAGATTGCCGAAGCTGATCGCCTGGGCCGGGCACGCCTGCTGGCAGGCGGTCATCACCTCGCCGTCGCGAACCGGCGCGGTTCTCGATGTCGGCCTGCACCTCCGCGCCCTCGATCCGCTGGATGCAGTAGGTGCATTTCTCCATGACGCCGCGGCCGCGCACGGTGACGTCGGGGTTGCGCTGCGCTTCGGTCGGGCTCGGCGCGTCGCGTGGTGTAGTCGAACCAGTTGAAGCGGCGGACCTTGTACGGGCAGTAGCTCGAGCAGGTGCGCGTCCCGATGCAGCGGTTGTAGACCATCAGGTTCAGCCCCTCGGGGCTGTGCACCGTCGCATGGACCGGGCAGCCCATCTCGCACGGCGCCTGCTCGCAATGCATGCACGGCACCGGCTGGAAGTAGGTCTCGGGCTCGTCCGGGTCGCCGGCATAATAGCGGTCGACCCGCAGCCAGTGCCATTTCGCGGCCTTTGTGCGACCTGGTCCTTGCCGACGACCGGGCACGTTGTTCTCAGCCTGGCAGGCGACTGACGCAGGCGTTGCAGCCGATGCAGCGGTCGAGGTCGATGACCATGCCCCACGCCGGCTTGTCCTCGGGCCACGGCTGGATAGAAGCTGTCCTGGTTGCCGTCGCCCTCGCGGCGCGCCGAGGGATGCTGCGGCGTCACCGTGCGCACGATGTCCTCGCCTTCGGCGTCGAGCAGGTGATGGTCCTGCGTCGTCGCCAGCAGGACATGTCGCGCCGGTCGCGCTTTACCGTGCCGAGCGGCGAGCCACGGGCTGGCGGCGCTGCGCAGCCGGTAGGCGTCATATCCAATCCCGGTACCGATCCGCCCGCGCGCGCGTGCGGCCGTAGCCGAGGAACAGGGTGACGACGCCGTTCCGGCTGCCCGGGGAGCACCCAGGCACGGGCCCTCGATGGCGCGGCCGTCGCTCGCGACTTCGACGATGTCGCCGCTCGTCGATCGGCGAGCTCGGGACGCCAGCGCGGGACTGATCGCGACGACATTCTCCCACGTCGTCTTGAACAGTGGCTTTGGCAGCTCCTGGAGCCAGCCGTTGTTGGCGTAGCTGCCGTCGTGGATCGTCGGGTCGGGTCGGAAGACGATCTCGACCTGCCCATCGGGGTACGGCTGGCCGGCTGCGCTGCGGCCACGGCGCTGCCGCAGGCGGGCTGCCGGACGGCCGCCATAGCTCGACGAAACCGGTCTTGAGCGCGCTCGCCCACGCATCATCGTCGCGCAGCGGGCTCGCCCAGGTCTGCCGCACGATCTCGCGAGCGGGCTGCGACGTGATCGCGCGTCAGGGCGGCGAGTACCTCGTGCGCCGAGCGGCTGTCGTACATGCGGCTGCACGAGCGGCTGGATGATCGTCGCCAGCCCGTCCGGCGAGCGCGCGTCGCTCCAGTCCTCGAGCGCATGAGGCAGTCGGCAGGTGCCAGTTGCTGCGCGCCGCTGTCTCGTCGACGTGCAGTGCCGGCGTGCACGCGCAGCGGCACCTTCGCGTAGAGCTTGGCGAAGTCGATGTCGCCGGGTGACTGATAGATCGGGTTCGCGCCGAGCACGAACAGCGCCGCGACCCGCCGCGCGTGGATGTCGCGTGCGAGGTCCAGGAACGATCCGCCGGCATCGGGCACGAAGCTCAGCTGCGGCGCGATGTCGCAAGTCTTGCCGAGATTGCCGAGCGCCTGGTTGACCTGCAACGCGAGCGCTGTGCAGCTGCGGCGGAGCAAAGCGTCCGACCGTCAGCAAGCGATCGCCCGCGCGCGCTCGCAAGCGCCGCGCCGGCCTGCCTCGCCCAAGTCAACTCCGCGTCGGTCAGCGCGACCTCTCCGCCACTGACGCCTGCAGCCGCCGCGACGGCCTGCGCAAGCATCGGCAATCGCGAAGGCGGCACGGCCAGGCTGCGCGTCCGCCTTGGCCCCGGTCTGCGTCGGCGTCGTCTCAGCCATGAACAGCCGCAGCCGCCCGTTCGCAGGCGCATCCCCGTGCCGCTCGCCCCAGGCGCGGCCGTGGATCGCCTGCGACGGACCCGGGCCCCAGCAGATCGTCGTCGAGGCTGACGACGACTTGGGCCGTCGAGCGATTCGGCCGGAGGCGGATGGTCGCCGCCGCGTCATAGGTGCCGAGTCGGATCGAACAGATGCACGCGCGCCTGTGGCAAGGGCGGTGCGGAGCTCGGCGATCTGCCGAAACAGCGTCGGCGATGTCGTTGGACCGACCAGGATGCGCAGGCCGGCCCCGCCATTCTTCGCCCATTCCGCCCGCCAGCGCGCCATCTGCCCGTCGAAATCGGCCCAGCTCGCCGAATGCCCGCCCATCAGCGGCGCCTGGCTTCGGTCCGGATCGTAAAGGTCGAGGATCGCCGCCTGCATGAACGGCGTGCTGCCGCCGCGGAACGCCGGATGCTCGGGATTGCCGTCGAGCTTGATCGGACGCCCCGCCGAGGTCGTCGCGAGCACCGGCTGGGCGTAGCCGTCGAACAGCACCGCCGTCGCATAATGCTCGGTGCGCCCCTCGATGAAGCCATCCGGCCGATTGACGAACGGCACCACGTCGTCCGAGCGCACCGGCTTGCATCCGGTCATCCCGGCAAGCGCCAGCGAGGCGCCCATGACCTGGAGCACCTGGCGGCCGGTCGACGGTCCACAGCTCGAAGATCGACGGGAACTCGCGCCTTCAGCATCTCGCCGAAGGCGTCGCTGTGCTGGTACTCCTCGAGCGAGCGCCAGAATGTCTTGCCGCCGCTCATCGGTGACACGTCCCGCACGAGGTCAGTTCGGCCGGCGACTTGATCCTGTAGACGGCCATCAGCTTGCGGCCGAGCGCGGCGTGGTCGGCGGGCGGCTTCCAGTCGAAATTATAGACCTCGTCGCGCGGCCGCAGGTGCGGCTCCGGGTCGCGGTGGCAATCGAGGCAGAACTTCATCTCGAATGCCTTGGCGCGATAGGTCAGCGGCATGCGGTCGATGCGGCCGTGGCACTCGACGCAGGCGATCCCCTTGGCGATGTGGATGTCGTGGCGGAAATACACATAGTCCGGCACCCGGGCGACGCGGTGCCAGTCGATCGAGCGGTTCTCGGCCAGGCTCTCTCGGACGGGCGCGAGCATCTTAGCGTTGGTCCACAGCTGCGAATGGCAGGTCATGCAGACGTGGGTCGCCGGGAATCCCGCATTTGCGCTCGTCTCGACGGTGGTGTGGCAATAGCGGCAGTCGATCCCGAGATCGCCGGCGTGATGCTTGTGGCTGAACGGTACCGGCTGCAGCGGCGTGCGGGCGGTTACGTCCCAATATTGCGAGCGGGCGAACGCCATTGCGGCGAGCAGGAACACGGCTGCGCAGATCAATGCTCCGAGCGCGATTGCGCGCAGCCAGGTATCCGCAGTCCTCGAAAAGACCTGCGGCACTCAGCACCCACTCATAGAGCGACGTCGACCGTTGCTGCATGGCGGTGCAGCTCATCGGCTGAACAGACGCTCATTTCGACACCGGCCGCACACTCCCCACAGCGAGCTATGGAAGTTCAGCGTTCCCAGACTTGACCCGCATCAAGCAGGTTTGTTCGGGTGAACCCTCGCGAAGGATACGGATTGGCGAGCGGAACGATCCATTAAATTCGAGTTCACAATCGTCGCTCGGGGTCGCGCAGTTCTACATCGCGAAGACGTCGAGCGGCCGTTCGTCCTTGTCGGGGTAGGGATCGGGGCCGCAAAACTCCTCTATTGCGCCCCGGTCGCGAATGACGATCGTCCGGCCACGCAAGTAAAGTCCGTGCGCGGCAACGGTTTGCAGCATTCGCGAGAGCGTCTCGGCGGACATGCCGAGCCGGACCGCGAGGTGGCGCTTGGCGATCGGCAGCACCGGTGCGGCCGTATCGGATTGCAGGTCGGCAAGCCTCAGCAGGAACGCGCCGACCCTCTGGGCAGCGCTTCGGCAATTGAGATCGAGGCTGTTGCGCACGGCCATCCGCCACTGCCCGGACATCGCCCTCATGAGGTTGGCGGCAAGGACCGTGGACCGAGCAAGGACGGCTTCAACGCGAGTGCCGTCGAGCATCAGCACCTTCGTGTTGGTGAGCGCGCGAGCGGACACGAGCGCCGGCTCATGGAACATCGTCGTGGCCGGAAGCAGCAGGTCCTTGGAGGACAGCAGAAGCACTCCGCACTCGGACTTTCCCGACAGATGCGTGAGATCGACGATACCGCGGAGGACGATGCGGAGGGCGGGCACGAACTCGCCCTCGCGGATAATCAACTCGCCCGGACGGTACGGCCGCGTCGACGCCTGGGCGAGCAGTTCGTCGAGAACATCCGGGCCCAGCCCCGCAAAGATCGGCAGCTGCGCAAATTCCTTGGCGCGGAGTGGGAGGGTCGCTGAATCGCCGCCCGACGCGAGCGCGCCGAAGCCAGCCGTGCCGCTGTCAGCCATGGATTGGTTGTACATCATCGTTGGACACCGACTAAACGGCGGAAGACGACGTTAAGTGCCAGCAGGTCGTTGAAGCCCGCGCGCAAGAATCGACCGCGCGTTCGCGCTAAGGGGCGGTCACACCGTCAAACGCGCGGTCCACGGCCCCGGAAAGCTCGGCGAGGGTGAACGGCTTCATGAGCAAGCCGACGTCGGCCGGGCGGCCGCCGATCTCCTCGCCGTCGGCATAACCGGTGATGATGACCGCCGGCAATTGCGGGCGCGCTTCGCGGGCCAGCCGGACCACCTCGGTCCCGCTTTGCCGCGGCATTGCATAATCGCTGATCAGGAGGTCGAACGCGCCGTTCCGCTCCTCGCAGCATCTCGATCGCTTCGGACCCGCTCGCCACCTCGACGGCGTCGTGACCAAGGTCGCGGAGCATCGCAGCGGTCGTCTGCCGCACTTCCGGATGATCGTCGATCAGCAGGACGCGCAGTTCGCGGCCGCCCGCGACGTCCGGCTTGTCCGGCTCGGCGGCGGCCGGCGGCGGAGCCTCCGCCGACGAGCGCGGCAGCCACAATTCGGCGCAAGTGCCCCGATCGACTTCGCTGTGCAGCCGCAAGGTGCCGCCCGATTGCTTGGCGAAACCATAGACCATGCTGAGGCCGAGGCCGGTCCCCTTGCCGATCTCCTTGGTCGTGAAGAACGGCTCCAGCACTTGCTCGATGATGTCGGCGGGAATGCCGCAACCGGCGTCGGAAACGCCCATCACCACATAGTCGCCGGCTGCAAGCGCGCCTTCCGCTTCGACGCTGCGGTTCTCCACGGACACGGTGATCGTTCCGCCCGCCGGCATCGCATCGCGTGCATTGATGATCAGGTTCATCAGCGCGAGCTCGAGCTGCGACTGGTCCGCGTGAGGCGCCCAGGCATCGGGAGCGATGTCCCAGGCGAGCTCGACGAGGCCGCCGAGCGTGTGCTTGAGGAGGTCGTCGACGCCCTCGTGGAGCGAAGGAATGTCCACCCGCATCGGTTCGAGCTGCTGGCGACGCGCGAAGACGAGCAGGCGCCGAACCAGGTCCGACCCCTGCTCGGCCGCGCGCTTGGTCATCGCCAGGATCTTCTCGAGTTCGTCCGGCAGTTCGGCGCGCCGCTCGATTAGTCCCAGCCCGCCAAGCACCGCCGCCAGGAGATTGTTGAAGTCGTGCGCGATACCGCCCGTCAGCTTGCCGACGGCGTCCATCTTCTGCGCCTGGACGAGCTGGCTTTCCAGCGACCGACGCTCGGTGACGTCGGTCAGCGTGCCGGCGAACTCCACTGCCCGCCCGCGAGAGTCGCGGAGAAGCACCGCCTGGTCGTGGAAATGCTTGTAGCTGCCGTCGGCACAGCGCCAGCGGTACTCGACCGAGAAACGGCCGGTCGAGCTGCGAAGGGCAAGGGCGCTTTGGACACGCTCGCGATCATCCTCGTGGAGGCGGTCCGCCCACAGCGTCGGGTTCTCGAGAACCTGACCGAAATGATAGCCGGTCATCGCCTCGAGATTGCCGCTGACGAACTTCGGGCAGCGCGGCTCGCACTTGAGCGGCTCGAGATAGAGGACGATCGGAAGCGACTGGATGATCGCCGCCTGACGCTGCTCGGCGCGGCGCAAGTCCTGCTCAGCCTTCAGGCGCTCGGAATTAGCCTGGATGGTCGCATCGAGAAGTGCCTGCTCCTGCCGCGCCTTGCGCTCGATCTCCTTGGTCTTGGCGAACAGGTCGACGAACACCGCAATTTTCGAGCGCAGCACGATCGGGTCGACCGGTTTGAACACGTAATCGACGGCGCCCATCTCATAGCCGCGCATCAGGTGCTCGGTCTCCTTGTTGACCGCCGACAGGAAGACGATCGGGATCCGCTTGGTCTGCTCGCGGCTGCGGACGATCTGCGCGGTCTCGTAGCCGTCGAGACCGGGCATGTAGACGTCGAGCAGGATGACCGCGAACTCGCCCTTGAGAAGCTGGCGAAGCGCCTCCTCGCCGGAATGGGCGACGATGACTTCGGCGACATCTTCCAGCACGGTGCTGATTGCCAGGAGGTTGCGTTCGTCGTCGTCGACGACGAGCACGCGTGGGCGCTCGCCGCCCTCTTCATGCCGGGGCGAAGCCGGGTCCATCAGGCCGTCGCCAATGCTGGCGCTCACTGGGGAAGGCGAATTCAAACGATTATTCCGCAGCGACGACGTTGGGCATCGCCGGTTCGGCCAATTCGCGCGACCGCGCGATCCACACCCGTAGCAAGGCGAGCAACAGCTCGATGTCGACGGGCTTTGCGATATAGTCGGACGCCCCCGCATCCAGGCACTTCTGGCGGTCGCCCTTCATTGCTTTGGCCGTCACAGAGATCAGCGGCAGGTTGGACAGAGCCGGGTTCTTGCGGATCTGCTGCATCGTCTCATAGCCATCCATCTCCGGCATCATGATGTCGATCAAGGCGATGTCGATGTCGCCGTTGCGCTCGAGGATGTCGATCCCGTCCCGGCCGCGCTCGGCGTGCAGCACTTCGACATCGTAGCTTTCGAGCACGCTGGTGAGCGAGAAGATGTTGCGGATGTCGTCGTCGACGATGAGCACCTTGGCGCCGGCAAGCTCTGGCACTTTCCGGGTGGACGCTGGCTCGACCTTGGCCGGCCGGCGTTTCGGCTGCTTTTTCGACTTCTGCAGGAGGTCGCGGAAGAGCTTGGCGAGTTCCTGCTGCTCGGCCGGCTTTTCGGTCATGCCGAGAGCCCCCATGTCGAGGACGCTGGCGGTGCGGTCGGCGCCCGAGATCACGTGAATCGGGATGTGCGACGTTTCGGCGTCATGCTTGAGCAGGTCGAGCAGAACGAAGCCGTCGATGTCGCTGAGGCCGAGGTCGAGCGTAATCGCGTTCGGCTGGAGCTTGCGTGCCATCGCCAGCGTACCCGCGCCCGCGGTGGAGATCACGCCTTTGAGCCCGGCATCGCGTGCGAAGTCGAGAAGGATCGTTGCGAACGTCGGATCGTCCTCGACGATCAGGACGAACGGTCCGCTGCCGAGGTCGTCGCGGTCGTCGACGATCTCCAGCTCGGCAGCGATGGAGGACGGCACCATCGCGCCGCTGTTCTCGAACCGGGCGCTGGTTGCGCCGCTCGGAATTCCGTCGGTAGCAGCCGCCTCGAGCGGAACAAACAGGCTGAAGGTCGATCCTTCACCGGCCTTCGAGCGCACCTGGAGTTCGCCGCCGAGCAACCGTGCAATCTCGCGGCTGATCGACAGGCCGAGACCCGTGCCGCCGTACTTGCGGCTGGTCGTCCCATCGGCTTGCTGGAACGCTTCGAAGATCAGCTTCTGCTTGTCCGCCGGAATGCCGATGCCGGTGTCGGTGACCGCAATTTCGATCGCCCGGTCGGCATTGCGCAAGACCGAGTGGTTGGCACTCCAGCCGCCCGAGACGCATTGAACGTCCAGAGTAACGGCGCCCTGGGCAGTGAACTTGAACGCGTTCGACAGCAGGTTGAGGACGATCTGCTGCAGACGCTTCTCGTCGGTTCGGATCGCCTCAGGCAGTTCGGCATCGAAGTTGACGTTGAAGTCGAGCCCCTTGTCGGCGGCGAGCTGCCGGAAGGTGCGCTCCATGTGCTGCTTGAGGCTCGCAAGCGGCATGTCGCCGACTTCGATGGTGACGGTTCCGGATTCGATCTTCGACAAGTCGAGAATGTCGTTGATCAGGCTCAAAAGGTCGGAGCCGGCGCCGTGGATCGTCTTGGCGAATTCCACCTGCTTGTCGTTGAGATTGCCTTGCGGGTTGTCGCTGAGCAGCTTCGACAGGATCAGCAGCGAATTGAGCGGGGTCCGCAGCTCGTGGCTCATGTTGGCCAGGAACTCGGACTTGTACTTGGACGTGAGGGACAGCTGCTCGGCCTTTTCCTCGACCGCGCGGCGAGCCATTTCGATCTCGAGGTTCTTGCCCTCGACCTGGCGCTTCTCGTTTTCCAGAAGCTGCGCTTTCTCCTGAAGTTCCTCGTTGGTCGCGTGCAGCTCTTCCTGCTTGGTGGTGAGCTCGGTCTGGCGCGCCTGGAGCTCCTGGGTCAGCAGTTGCGACTGCTTGAGAAGGCCCTCGGTCCGCATTGTCGCGGCGATCGTGTTCAAGACGATGCCGATCGAATTCCATCAACTGGTCGAGGAAGCTCTGGTGGGTCTCGCTGAACTCGCTGAACGAAGCGAGTTCGATGACCGCCTTCACGTCATCTTCGAACAGCGCCGGCAGGATGTTGACGTTGGCCGGCTTGGAATGGCCGAGCCCCGAGCCGATGCGGATGAAGTCCGGCGGCGCATCCTTGAGCAGGATCGGCCGCTTGTCCGCCGCCGCTTGTCCGACCAGTCCTTCGCGCAGGCTGAACTCCTTCTTCAGCTCGTCTGCACGGTCGGCGCCATAGCTCGCGGCGAGCTGGAGCTTGGTCTCCTCTTCCTCGCGGGTCGTCACATAGAACACGCCATATTGCGCGTTCACCAGCGGCGCGAGCTCGGACATGATCAGGTTCGACACTGTGGTGAGGTCGCGTTCGCCTTGCAGCATGCGGCTGAAGCGGGCGAGGTTGGTCTTGAGCCAGTCCTGCTCGGCGTTCTTCAGCGTCTGATCCTTGAGGTTGCGGATCATCTCGTTGATCGTGTCCTTGAGGGCCGCCATTTCACCCGACGCCTCGACGGCGATGGATCGGGTGAGGTCGCCCTTGGTCACAGCCGTCGCCACGTCGGCGATCGACCGGACCTGGTTGGTAAGGTTCGCGGCGAGCTGGTTCACGTTGTCCGTGAGGTCGCGCCACAGGCCGGCGGCACCAGGCACCCGGGCCTGTCCGCCTAGCCGTCCTTCGATGCCGACCTCGCGGGCCATGTTGGTCACCTGGTCGCCGAACGTCGACAGCGTCTCGATCATGAAGTTGATGGTCTCGGCCAGGGCGGCGATCTCGCCCTTGGCGTCCACGGTCAGCTTCCGCTTGAGGTTGCCCTGAGCCACCGCGGTCACGACGTCGGCAATACCGCGAACCTGGTTTGTTAGGTTCGTCGCCATCAAATTGACGTTGTCGGTCAAGTCCTTCCACGTGCCGCCGACGCCCGGCACCTGCGCCTGTCCGCCCAGCTTGCCCTCGGTTCCGACCTCGCGCGCAACGCGCGTCACTTCCGACGCGAAGCCGTTCAGCTGGTCGACCATGGTGTTGATCGTATCCTTGAGCTGAAGGATTTCTCCCTTCACCTCGACGGTGATCTTCTTCGACAAGTCGCCGCGTGCCACGGCCGTGGTCACGTCCGCGATGTTGCGGACCTGGCCGGTCAGGTTGTCGGCCATGAGGTTGACGTTGTCGGTCAAGTCCTTCCAGGTACCGGCGACCCCGCGCACCTGCGCCTGCCCGCCGAGCTTGCCTTCGGTTCCGACCTCGCGCGCAACGCGCGTCACTTCCGATGCGAAGCCGTTGAGCTGGTCGACCATCGTGTTGATGGTGTTCTTCAGCTCGAGGATCTCGCCCTTCACGTCGACGGTGATCTTCTTGGACAGATCGCCCAACGCCACCGCCGTCGTCACCTCGGCGATGTTACGGACCTGGCCGGTAAGGTTCGCGGCCATGGCGTTGACGTTGTCGGTGAGGTCCTTCCAGGTGCCGCCGACGCCCTCCACCTTCGCCTGTCCGCCGAGCTTGCCGTCCGAACCCACCTCGCGGGCGACGCGGGTCACTTCCGACGCGAACGAATTGAGCTGATCGACCATCACGTTGATGGTGTCCTTGAGCTCGAGGATCTCGCCCTTCACGTCGACGGTGATCTTCTTGGACAAGTCGCCGCGGGCAACCGCGGTGGTGACTTCGGCAATATTGCGGACCTGGTCGGTCAAATTGCCCGCCATCAGATTCACCAATCGGTGAGGTCGGCCCAGGTGCCTGCGACTCCCTCGACCTTCGCCTGGCCGCCGAGCTTGCCTTCCGAGCCAACTTCGCGGGCGACGCGGGTCACTTCCGACGCGAAGCCGTTGAGCTGATCCACCATGGTATTGATGGTGTCCTTGAGCTGAAGGATTTCCCCCTTCACCTCGACGGTGATCTTCTTCGACAAGTCGCCGCGCGCGACGGCGGTGGTCACCTCGGCGATATTGCGGACCTGGCCGGTGAGGTTGGCCGCCATCAGGTTCACATTGTCGGTGAGATCGGCCCAGGTTCCCGCGACCCCCGGAACCTGCGCCTGGCCCCCGAGCTTGCCCTCCGTGCCGACCTCGCGGGCGACGCGGGTCACTTCCGACGCGAAGCCGTTGAGCTGGTCGACCATGACGTTGATGGTGTTCTTGAGTTCGAGGATCTCGCCCTTCACGTCGACGGTGATCTTCTTGGACAGATCGCCCGACGCGACCGCCGTCGTCACCTCGGCGATGTTGCGGACCTGGCCGGTGAGATTATCGGCCATGAGGTTCACGTTGTCCGTCAGGTCCTTCCAAGTGCCGGCGACACCGGGCACCTGCGCCTGGCCGCCGAGCTTGCCTTCGGTTCCGACCTCGCGGGCGACGCGGGTGACTTCCGATGCGAAGCCGTTGAGCTGGTCGACCATGACGTTGATGGTGTTCTTGAGCTCGAGGATCTCGCCCTTCACGTCGACGGTGATCTTCTTGGACAAGTCGCCCGACGCCACAGCAGTCGTCACTTCGGCGATGTTACGAACCTGGCCGGTAAGATTGTCGGCCATCAAATTCACGTTGTCGGTGAGGTCCTTCCACGTGCCGCCGACGCCCTCGACGCGCGCCTGGCCGCCGAGCTTGCCTTCCGTGCCGACCTCGCGGGCGACGCGGGTCACTTCCGAGGCGAAGGAATTGAGCTGATCCACCATCGTGTTGATGGTGTTCTTGAGCTCGAGGATCTCGCCCTTCACTTCGACCGTGATCTTCTTGGACAAGTCCCCCGAAGCCACGGCGGTGGTCACCTCGGCGATGTTGCGGACCTGGCCGGTGAGGTTCGTCGCCATGGCGTTGACGTTGTCTGTCAGGTCCTTCCAGGTGCCGGCGACGCCCTTCACGTTGGCCTGGCCGCCGAGCTTGCCCTCGGTGCCGACCTCGCGGGCGACGCGCGTCACTTCGGAGGCGAACGAGGCGAGCTGCTCGACCATCGTATTCACGATCTTGCCGATGCGCAGGAACTCGCCACGCAGGGGCCTGCCATCGATTTCGACGGCCATCGACTGGGAAAGATCGCCTTTGGCGACGGCGCCGATCACCCGGGCCACTTCGGCGGTCGGCTGCACCATGTCGTCGATCAGCTCGTTGACCGAGCGGACCGCGGTCTCCCACCCGCCGCGGGCGTTTTTCACGCGTCCGCGCTGGGTGATCTTGCCTTCCTTGCCGACCACCTTGGAGAGACGCTCGAACTCCTGCGCCATCTCCTCGTTGAGGGAAACGACCTCGTTGAACAGCGAGCCGATCTCGGCGTCGATGCCCTCGCCGTCTTCCGACAGGCGGACGGCGAAATCGCCACGCCGAAGCGCCCGGAGAGCGGTCACTAGCTGCCGCCGGTCGAGAAATTCGCGGGGGTTCTGAGCGTTCACTTAACTCTCCGTGGCCGAACTCTCCCCCGCCCTCGTCATTGCAGCCCCCCGGCCGCGAAGCCCATACATATCAGGAGGATTCGGTTTACGCTTGCTGAAAAAATCCGTCGCTGGCGGGATAATCGGCGCTTCGTGTTGATTGCGGAGGCTCCCCAAGGCTACGGGCATCCGGATGCGACAGCGTTGCCGCCGTAGCCCGGCATGAATCCGGAGCTTTCGAGTTTCATCGCGTCGAGCTTCCACTCGGTTTGGGCGCTCGAACTCTTGCTGCTGCTCAAAAGCGAGCAGCGGAAATGGTCACCGGACGAACTGATCACTGCGCTTCGCGCCAGCGATCTCGTTCTCAGCCAGGCGATCGGCGCGCTAGTGCGGGCGGGCCTGATTACCGCCGACCAGAGCGGAGTGTCCTATGCGCCTGCGTCCGAAGGCATAGCGCGGTTGGTCGAGCACACGGAGAGGGCTTACGCTTCGAAGCCCGACGCAGTGCGGCGAACCATCGTGATGACGTCGAAGTCCGGCATTGCGGCCTTTGCCGACGCATTTCGCTTGCGTAAGGACTAGGCATGGGGGCGTTCTTTCCAACCGCGGTTTACGCGCTGTGCTTCCTGACGAGTACTGCCTGCGCCTGGCTGCTCGGCAGGAGCTATGTGCGCACCCGCGCCAGGCTATTGCTCTGGAGCGCGGCCTGCTTTGCGTTCCTCGCCGGCAACAACCTGCTGCTCGTCGCTGACCTCGTCGTGTTCCCGAGCCTGGATCTTCGGCTCGCAAGGCTGCTGCTTGCGCTAGCCGCGGTCGCGGTGATCATTTTCGGCTTCATCTGGAACCTGGAGGACGAGTGACGGCGATGACGCTTTACGACTTCCTGTCAGGCTTTGTGTCGTGCGGATTTGTCGTTGCCGGGCTATTCTTTCTGCGCTTCTGGAAGCGGAGCGGCGACAGCCTTTTCATCTGGTTCGCCGTTGCCTTCTGGCTGCTCGGAGCCGGCCAGGCGCTGCTTGCGCTCGGCAATATCCCGGTCGAGGAGCGAAGCTCCATCTACCTGATCCGTCTTGCCGCCTTTCTTCTGATCCTGTTCGCGATCGTCCGAAAGAACCGCGCCCGGGTGTGACGGTTCTCAGCGGCGGCCATAGAGGCGGTCCAGGACATTTGCGGTTTCGAGGAGCCCGTCCGTGCTGGCGCCGAAGCGCCTGCCGATAGCGAGCTTGCGGACCCAGTCGGCGGCGGCGCGGCCGCCCCATTCGTCCGGCGGCGAGGCGATCGGGGTGCTGTCGCGCCCGCGGAATTGCGTTGCCGAGAAATCGAAGAACGACCCGCCTCCGTTGCGCATCGCGGCGCCACCTTGTGTGCCGAACACGGTCGCATCGATCACCGCGTCCCGGCCAGCGCTCAGGTTCCATGAGCAGGCCAGCCGCACCTGCACTCCATTCGCAAGTGCGAGCTCGGCGATCGCATAGTTTTCGACCTCGCCGGCACGGATTGGCCGTCCATCGCGCAGGAGGGTCGCGGTTGCGGTCTCGACGTCGGGGAAATCGAACAGCCACAAGGCGAGGTCGACGAGGTGCACGCCAAGATCGATCAGGCAGCCGCCGCCGGACAATTGCGGGTCCCAGAACCAGCCGGCGCCGGGCCCGTAGGCATTGTGGAAGGTCAGGTCGGCGGCGAAAACCCGGCCGAGCTCGCCCGACTGCACCTGCTTGCGGATCGCCTGCATCGCCGCCGTGAATTGGTAGGAGAGATCGACGCCGAGCAGCCGGTCGGAGCGCCGCGCAGCATCGAGGACCGCCGCGACTTCCGCTGCGGTGCGGGCGAGCGGTTTCTGACAGAAGACGGCAGCGCCGGCATCGAATGCTTGGACGCATTGCGCGGCGTGCAGGGCGCTCGGTGTCGCGATGACGACGCCGTCCGGCTTCAGGGCGAGCATTTCCTCCAGCGAGTCCACGCGCCGAGCCTGGGGAGCGAGCTCCCGGGCATGGGCGGCCATCTCGTCGTTCGGATCGCAGACTGCCACCGCCTCGGCCTCTCCGGTCGCCAGCATCGCCTCCATCCGGTTGCGGCCGATCCATCCGGTGCCAAGGAACCCCAGCCGGATCACGCCGGGACGACGACGGCTTTGACGAAATTGCCCGGATGGTCCCGGGTCGCATTGAGCGCCTCTGCGAGCTGTTCCAGCGGGTAGCGATGGGTGATCAGCGCCCTTGGATCGAGCTGGCCGCAGGCGATTGCGGCAACGGCCTCCCGCATGCCGCGAACGGCGACCGCCGGGTCCCGCTCGTGGGCATTGGCGACGTCGAAGCCGCGCCAGTTCCACAGCTGCATGTTGACCTGCCGCGGCCCGTCCTGGTGGTAGCCGGCGATCACCAGCCGGCCGCCCTCCGCCGTGAGCTCGGCTGCAAGGTCCAGCGGCCACTGCTTGCCCACAGCCTCGATCACGCGATCGCAGAAGCGTCCATCGGTCACCTCGCGGACACGTTCGATGATCTGCCAATGGTCGGTCATCGGGATCGTCTCGGAGGCGCCCATGCTTCGCGCCAGCTCCAGCGATTGGTCGCGGCGGGATATGGCGATCACCCGCGCTCCCGCATCGCTGGCAAGCTTGACCAGCGCAGCGCCGAGAAAGCCGATGCCGACGATCGCCACGCTCTGTCCCGCCCGGATGTCGCTGCGGTGGAAGATGTTCATCGCACAGCCGAACGGCTCCAGCGGAACATCGAGGCCCGCGAGCTCGTCGGGGAGCTTCACGACTGCGCCCTCGTCGGCGAGATCATATTGGGCGAAAGCCTTGCCGCTGAGCAATCCGACGCGGTCGCCGGGCCGGAGGTCGGAAACATCCTTCCCGACGGCGTCGACAACGCCCCAGCCTTCGTGGCCGAGGCTTCCCGGCTCGGTTGGGAACTGCATCCATTCGGGTCCGGCCCATGGCGTCAGGTTCGAGGCGCACACGCCGCTCCCTTCCAGCCGGACGCGAACCTCGCCAGGACCCGGCTCCGGAACCGGTACGTCCGCGATGTGCAGCTCGCCGGGGCCGGTGACCACCGCGGCACGCATCAGTTCGCCGGCCACGGCTATTCCGCTGCAGCGATCAGCGGGGCATCGACGTACATGGGCTGGACGATTCGGTTGGCCTCGTCCGTGAACCACTCGATCGTCGCCTTCAGCCCCTGTTCGAGATCGACCGTGGGCCGCCAGTCAAGCAGGTCGCGAGCGCGACCGATGTCGGGCTTCCGCCGGCGAGGGTCGTCCTCGGGGAGGGGGTGATAGCTCACGCTCGAGCTGCTGCCCGTCATGTCCAGCACCAGGTCGACCAGGTCCTTTATCGACAGCTCATTGGGATTGCCGAGGTTGACCGGCATGCCGACGGCGCGGTCGCTGCTCATCAGCCGGCTCAGGCCCTCGACCATGTCTTCGATGTAGCAGAAGCTGCGGGTCTGCGATCCGTCGCCGTAGATGGTGATGTCATCGCCCGACAGAGCCTGGCAAATCAGGTTGGAGACCACGCGTCCGTCGTCGCAGCGCATGCGCGGGCCATAGGTGTTGAAAATCCGCGCGACCCGCACGTCCGCCCGCCGGGCGCGCAAGAAGTCGAATGCCAGTGTCTCCGCGGCCCGCTTGCCTTCGTCATAGCAGGCGCGCGGACCGGTGCAGCTTGTCCAGCCGCGATAGTCCTCGCGCTGCGGATGGACTTCCGGATCGCCATAGACCTCGCTGGTCGAGGTGAGCAGCAGCCGAGCGCCGGTCTCTTCCGCCAGCCGCAGTGCATTGCGGGTCCCGAGCACGCTGGTCAGCATCGTGTGCTCGGGGTCGGCCTGGTAGTGCGGCGGCGACGCCGGGCAGGCGAGATGGTAGATGTGGGTGAGCCGGGTGCGACCACCGCGAAGCCACTGCGGGAGGTTATCGACGACGTCGTGCTCTACGAACTCGAACCCGCTGTCATCCTCGAGATGGCGCAAGTTCTCGGCGCGTCCGGTTTGGTAATTGTCGAGGCAGATGACGTGCGCGCCCTCGGCGATCAGGCGCGTGCACAGGTTCGATCCGATGAACCCGGCGCCGCCGGTAACAAGCGCGATTTTCTCGTGACGACGCTTCACTCGCTGCTCCTTGCTTTCGCCTTGCCTTGCCGCTTGTGCAGCGTCCTCGATGTGGCGCTTCAGTTCGGACGCGCGGTGTGCGGATGTGTGCTCGGCAAGGATGCGCACTCGCGCCGCATCGCCCACAGCGCGGGGGTCCGCGCCGGACGTTAGCCGCGACTCGACGTCCTCGCTCGTGTCGACGAGGATGATCTCTCGTCCGGGTTTCAACAGGTGGTCGAGGCCCTCCCACTCGTCGGATATGACCGGCGTCGCGCAGGCCGCGGCTTCGAACAGGCGAACCGAGGGCGACCAGCCCGCCGCGATCATGTCGGCCCGTGTAACATTCAGCGTGTATCGGGAAGCCGCGTAGAATTGCGGGTGCTCGGAGGGCGGCAGATGCTCGATTCGCTCGACATTCGCGGGCCAGTCGATGCTGTCCGGATATTGCGGCCCGGCGACGCAGAACTTCAGCTGCGGCAGCCTCCGGGCGGGCTCAATCAGCAATCTCTCGAGCGCCGGCTGTCGGTCGTCGCTGTAGGTGCCGAGGTAGCTTAGATCCCACTGCTTCGGCACATCTAGCGGGGAATAGGCGCTGGGGTCGACCGAGCAATAGAGCGCGCGCGCCATCGGCGATCCATATTGCTGTTCCAGCCGCTGCAGAGTTGGACCGCCGGTGAACGACAGATAGAGATCGTACCCGCGAATGAGTTCGGGCGAGAGATATTCGAAATCGCCGAGCTCGAGTTTCGCGAGGGTGACCGGCGTGTCGATATCGTAGAATGCCGTGACTCCGCTCGCTGTTCGCTGCACGAATTGTCCGACGTCCACGCCTTCCGGCACATAGGAGCCGACGACCACCGCATCGGCGCCGGCGATCTCGCGTCGCCAGCGATCAAGCTCCTCGAGCGAACCGTAGAATTCGAGCCTGCAATACTCCGGGTCGGCGATGTCGCGATTGTTGCGGTACCAGGGGACATCGCGTTCCAGGAACAGGATATCGTGGCCGCGCGCGGCGAGTGCTTTGAGCAGCGCGCGGAAGGTCGTCGCATGGCCATTGCCCCACGACGAGGACAAGCTGAGACCGAGGACGACGAGCTTCACGCCGCCACCTCTTCCATCCGCTGCGCCATCTCCGTGCGGAGGAGCGCATCCACCTGCGCGCCGCGATGTGCGTAGGTGTGCTCGGCCAGCACGCGTTTCAAAGCAGCCGAACCGATCGCCCGCGCCCGGTCATGCGTCAGCGTTCGAACCTGCTCGGCGACGTCCTGCCCATCACGGGCAACCAGGACTTCCTCGCCGGGAACAAGGAACTGCTCGATGCCTTCCCAAGCGTCCGTAATCAGGCAGGCGGCGGCGCCGGCCGCTTCGAACACCCGCGTCGCCGGAGAAAAGCCGATGCTGGCCATGCTATCGCGCGCCACGTTGAGCACCGCCATTGGCGTGCAGTTGAACGCGTTGTGTTGGTTGGTGAAGACGTGGCCGAGGTGGCGAACGTTCGCCGGCATTGGCCTCGACTCCCAGCCATTGCCGCCGATCAGGAAGCTGCGGTCCGCGAGCGCCGCTGCAGGCTCGAGAAAGAACTGCTCCACCCGCGTTTCCCGGTCGGGAAGCCGGTTGCCGAGGAAGGATAGATCGGCGGCGAAGCGCGCGTCCGGCGGCACCGGGTGGTGAGTGGCGGGATCGAGCGCGTTGTAGACGGGGACGCAGCGGCGCGCGCCGAAGCCCTCGTACGCCTCGATCACAGGTGGCCCGCCGCCATAGGTGAGAACGAGGTCGAGATCCGGAAGCGCCCTGCGTACCGGATGGTCCGCGTCATGTCGCATTTCGTCGAGCGTCGCCGCGGCGTCGACGTCCCAGAAGATCTTCAGCGCACCTGGACGAGCATGCTCGACGATTCCGGCGATCAGCTCGTCGTCGAACACCCCGACGCCGCTTGCCTTGACGACGATGTCGGCGGCGGCCGCCTGCTCCAATACCGAGCGCACACCGTCGGCAGTTGCGGGATAGACGACCGACCTCGCCCACGGCTGCGGCTCCATGTCGCGGTGCTGCTGCCGCTCGTAAGCGTCCGGTTCGTAGAAAGTGATCTCGTAGCCGCGGCCGGCGAGGTCGCGGAGGAGCCCGCGATAGTAAGTCGCGGCGCCGTTCCACCACGACGACAGCAGGCTCGATCCGTAGAAGGCGATCTTCACGCGACGCTCCGCAATTGCGGGGCACGTAGCTGCTCGGCGATCGCCAAAAGTTCGTCGACGCGGTGAGCGCAGGTGTGCCGTGCGAGGATCGTTTCGAGGCCGTTGCGGATGAGGCTGGACCGAAGCTCGGGATCGGACTTCAGCTGCGTCAGCGCAGCGGCCATCTCCCTGCCATCGCGGACCATCAGGAAGTCCTCGCCAGCCCGGAACAGATGCTCGCAATCGTTCCACGGCGCCGAAACCAGCGGGATTCCGCAGGCGAGCGCCTCGAACACGCGGATGGTCGGGATGCCCGGAAGCACTTCCCTGTAAAAGCGGCGCGGCACGTGCACCGTCGCGAGATGGCGGGCGAACGCATCGGGAGCCGCGGCATTGGCGAGCCAGCCGTGGTAGCGAGCGCCGTACTCCGCCAGCATGCGCTTCGCCCCGTCGGGATAGCGAACGCCGTAGATGTCGAGCGGCAGGCCCGCCTCTCGTGCCGGCCGCAGCAGGAAATCGACCAACTCCTGGCTGCGTTCGTCGTCGCCCCAGTTGCCGATCCAGACAATGCCCTCGCGCGTTCCTTGCTTCGCCGGCGGATGGAAGCGCCGGATGTCGGCGGCCTCGTGCCAGACGAACACGCGTCCCGCCCAGCCCCAGTCCTCGTAGACGCGGGCGAGCGCGGCGCCGAACGCCAGCACCCCATCATAGCCGTCAAGGTTGTACGCGCGCATCTCCTCGGGGGCGGATACCGCGCGATGATGCGTGTCGTGGAACAGCAGCAGGAATCGACCGCCCAGCGCCCGCAGCTTGCCGATCCTGGCGACGAGGGCCGGCTCGTTCCATTCGTGAACGATGACCAGGTCGGCATCGCCCACCAGCGCCGAGACGTCCGCGCGAGGCGCATATTCGCGCGGCTGCAGCTCAGGGTAGTGCGAGCGGAAGGGCTCAAGGCCCTCGTCGCCGGCATCCTTCCGCAGGTTTGACAAACTCCAGGATTCCGCAGGTTCGTAGGCTTCAACATCATGGCCGCGGGCGATCAGCTCGCTCAGCACGCCGCGCAGGAAATGCGCGTTGCCGTGGTTCCAGCAGGACTGCAGCGAGTGCGTGAAATAGACGATTTTCATGCCGCACCTGCAAGCTGCAGCGAACGAACGGGTTTTGCGGCCGCGGCAAGTACCTCGACGTAGAGCGAGGCCATCGCGGCAGCCATCGCCGCCGCAGTGTAACGAGCGGACCGCCGTCGCGCTCTCTCGCCGGCTTCGGTGCGCAGCGCATGATCGTCGAGCAGCCGACGAATGGCGGCTGCGAACCCGTCGGCGTCGCGCGCCGGCACATAGAGCGCTGCGTCGCCCCACAGCTCGCGGTGCGTGGCGATGTCTGACAGCACCAGCGCGCAACCCGCCTGCGCCGCTTCGAGGACCGACAACCCGAACGGCTCGTACAGTGCGGCCGAGGCGAACACCGGGCGAGCGGCGAGCAGGCCCGCCAGGCGTGACTCGGAAACATGCCCAAGCCATTGCAGATGCTCCAGCCAGATGCTGGCGCCGTTCGGGCCGTAGACTGCGCCAGCGGCGTGGAAGGGTACGTCGACGTGCGCAGCGGCCGCATCCAGCGTTGCAACGTCCTTGCCGTCGTCCCACAAACGGCTCGCCGTCAGTACGACATTCCGCTGCTCGGTCGGGGCGGTTGCCGCCGGACTTCGGCCATTGTGAACGGCCAGGACGGGGTCGACGCCATGGAGTCGCGCCGTCTCGACGGCGAATGCGTCGCTTGGCGCGACCACGGCGTCGGCGCGGCGCAGCCCGGCACGAACGAGATCGTCGCGCCATTCGAACTCCGCCGGGAGAGACGTGCCGCGAACGCTCGCCCACCAGCTGGCAACGCAGCTGTGCTGGACTGCGACGGTCGGCTGCTCGAACGTGGCTTCGGCAAGCACCGCGGCGCTGCACGTCTGCACGAGGTCGACGGCTTCTTGCGAGGCAATGGCCGCAAGCGTCTGGCCGGCCCGCGCAAGCTCGGCCCGGCTGGCCTCGGCCCAATCAAGCGGCAGCCCGGTGTCGATCAGCCGGATGCCGCCGGCCTCGCATCGCTGCGCCTCGTCGGGCGAGGGTCCCATGACGGCGAGTACCGCCTCGATGCCGAGGGGTGCCAAGGCTCGCGCAAGCTCGAGGCTGTAGACCCAGACGCCGCCGACCGCGTCGGTCGTCACGAGAACGCGGAGCTTGCGCGGCGCCGTCATCGGGCGACGCTCGCGAGTTGAATCTGGGGCTTCAGGTCGAGCCTGCGCTCCTCGGCGAGCCAGCCCGCAAGCCGCGCCACGCCATCGCGCCAGCCGCGCGGCGCCCCAAGCCCGAGGGCTTGCCGGGCGGCCGCGGTATTGGAGACATACCAACGCTGGTCGCCGGGTCTCCAGCCCTCGAAGCGCACATCGACGTCGCGGCTGGTAATCGCGCGAATTTCGTCGAGCAGTTGAAGAAGGCTGATCGCATTCGCCGGACCGCCGCCGAGATTGTGGGCGCGTCCCTGCACGCGGTCGATGCGCTGCCATGCCCGGATGTAGGCGTCGACTGCATCTTCGACGTCGAGGATATCGCGGACCTGGCGCCCATCGCCGTAGATTGTGATCGGCTGGCCCTCGAGCGCCCGGATCAGGAAATGCGCGACCCAGCCCTGATCCTCGGTTCCCATCTGCCGCTGGCCGTAGATGCAGCTCATCCGGAAAACCGCGGTCGGAATCCCGAAGCTGCGGCAGTAATCGAGCACATATTGGTCGGCGGCGCCCTTCGAGCAGCCGTAGGGCGTGTGGAAGTCGAGCGGCCGGCTTTCGTCGATGCCGGTGTCGGCGAGGGGGCCGATCGGCTCGTGGCGCTCCTCACCGGACGTGAAGGTGACGTCGCCGAGGTCGCCATAGACCTTGTTGGTCGATGCGAAGATGACGGGCACCCGCTCGCCGCGCAGGCGAACCGCGTCGAGAAGGTTGATCGTGCCGCGGACGTTGGTCTCGAAGTCGTCGCGCGGGTCGACCATGCTGGTGGTGACGGCGACCTGCGCCGCGAAGTGAAATGCCGCCTTTGCCTCGGCGACGGCGCGCGCGAGCTCGTCCTCGTCGCGAACGTCGCCGACGATGTTGTCGACGAGGCTCCCGTGTCGGCCCTTGAGCCATTCCAGATTCCGCTCGACGCCCGGCCGCGATAGCGCATCGTAGACGAGCACCGCATGCCCTTCGCTGGCGAGCCGGTCGGCAATGTTGGAGCCGATGAAGCCGGCACCACCAGTGATCAGGATCGGCCGCGCGTCGGCCCCGTTGACCAGTGGCGCGGTCACGCGACCAGGCCCTTCGCCTCGAGTTCTGCTCGGGCCTGCTCGACATTGTCGTCCGCGTCCTGGCTGGCGACCCATTGGGCAAGCTCGGCGAGGCCTTCATCGAAGTCCTTGCGCGCCGTGAACCCCAGCTTGTCCGCCGCCTTCGACCCGTCGCAGAAGCAGTGGCGGATGTCGCCGATGCGCGACTTGCCGACGATCTCCGGCTCGATGGCGTTGCGGTTCATCGCCTTCGCAATCGACCGCGCGACCTCGGACACGCTGCGGTCGTGTCCGGATCCGATGTTGAACACTTCGCCCACAGCGTTCGGGTCGATCAGTGCATCGCAGAAGGCGCGGGCGACGTCGCCGACATGGACGAAGTCGCGGCGCTGCCCGCCATCCTCGAAGACCAGCGGGCGCTGCCCGTTTGCCAGCCGCGAGGAGAAAATCGCAAGCACGCCGGTGTAGGGATTGGAGAGCGCCTGGCCCGGGCCATAGACGTTGAACAGGCGCAGACAGGTGCCTTCCATGCCATAGGCCTGGGTCATGATCAGCGTCTGGCGCTCCTGCACATATTTGCCGAGCGCGTAGATCGAGGCGAGGCTCGGCTGCTTCCACTCGGGCGTCGCCACCGGCGCGAGCGGCCGCCCCTGTTCGTCGAGCGGGTCCCAGCTCTGGTCCGGCGACGTGCGCGGCGCACGCTCGGCGTTCTGCACGAGCTTGCCGTCCTCGTCGCGATAGAGGCCCTCGCCATAGATGCTCATGGACGAGGCGGTGACGACCCGCCGAACCGGCTTGTCGATCAGCGCTTCGAACAGCACGGCGGACCCGGTCTCGTTGACCGAGGTGTAGCGCTCGACCGCGTACATCGACTGGCCGACGCCGACTTCGGCGGCGAGATGTACCACGCTGTCGACATCCTGCAGCGCGCGGGTGACGACGTCCTTGTTGCGGATATCCCCGACGATCAACTCGGCGTCGTCGGGCAGGTCCTCGGGCCGCTCGCGGTCGCCGTGAACCTGCTCGATCAGGCTGTCGAGGATGCGGACCCGGTTGCCGCGCGCAAGCAACTCTCGAGTGACGGCGCGGCCGATGAATCCTGCGCCTCCGGTGACCAGGACCTGCTCCACCAACGGCTTTCCCTTTCCTTGCGGCAAGTAACTTAGGTTAGCTGGATCAGCAGGTTAGCCCCGCATCTTCTTCTTCAACCGACTTTTGCCGAGGTTGTTCCAAGGCCGGTTCGTTCCGCGGTTCAACCGACCAAGCTTTCCTGCCGAGTCGCTGGCGAGGAGCATTCAAGAAGAAGTTGAAGCTTGCGGCGGTAGCGCTTTTCTGCGGCTAGCAGGCGGCCCCGTTCGGCGGCGTCGCCGCTCGCCAGACCAGCGCCGATGGATGCGAGCCCGAGGCGGAACGCCGGGTAGGCGACCAGACAGAAATCGAGCAACTCGCGATCGAGGATTGTGCCCCACGCCTGTTCGCTGGCAGCGATGAACCGCTCGGCCTCCTCGGTTTCGAGATCGAACTCGACCATCGCGCCGGCGACGTCCCAGGCGAGGTCCTGGCAGCCGATCAGGTCATGTGCCTGGTGATGGTCGAGAGCGTCGGCCTTGAGCAGCCGGCCATCGGCCCTCCGCAGCCATTCGTGGCGGTCGAGCCGATTGTCAGTGCGGACGGGCCGGACCCGGCGCTGCAGTGCCGCGACTCTCGGCTCCCAGCGGTAGAGCGCGCGCGCAGCGTCCTCGCCGAGCCCGAGCGAGACATTCCGCCGCGCCATTGCGTACAGCTCGGCAATCGATGCGCCATCGGCAGCGGTTGCGGGAAACAGACGCGCACGGGCTCCGAGATAGTCGCCAATCGCGCGCATTGGCCGGTCGCTCGCGGGCAGCGGCTTCGCATCGCCACGCCAACGCTCGACAAGGAAGCCATGCGCGAGCCCGACCGGCTCCGCGACAAAGCCCCGGGCGAAGAGCGTCTGGGCCATCCGCAGCTTGGCTTCGCCGGTGCCGCCCAGACCCGCGAATTTCGCGAGGAAGCGCTCGTTGCCATGCGCAAGCAGGATCTTGCGGCGCTCGAAGGTCGCAATTGCCGGCGGCCACTCGCCTCCGCTCGCGAACGCGAGGCGCCGCCACTCCCCCGCTGAAAGATCGTCGGGTTCGCGGTCGACCGGGCCAATCAGCCCACTCGCCCATTGGGCAACGAGCTGCGGTAGCCGATCGCCGAAATCGGCGATCTCCCGCTGCGCGACGTCCCAACGCTGCCGATGTGCACGGCTCGCCTGCTCGCCCGGCGCTCCGCCGTGGCTCGGCAGGAATGCGATGCGCTCGAGCGGGACTCCGCGCTGCTGCAGCCAGTCGGCGACGGCTCCAAAGGAACTGCCGGACTGCCCGGGACCTTCGTCGACGAGGATGTAATGTGCCTCGCCATCGAGCAGGCGTCGCTCGAGGCCGGCATCGACAGCCACCCGGCGGGCGAACGGATCCCCGAACGGCCGAACGGTCCCCGGCGGCTCCGCGTCGAGCGCGGCTGCGACGACCGAACCGAGCGTCGTGCCGATGCTGCGGATGCCGATCACCCGCGGCGGAGCGATCAGGCGGAGCCGCCGCGCCGCCTCGATATAAGCTTCCGGGTAGACGGCGTAGAAGGCGAAGCCCTCGGGCGTCTTCAGTTGCACGGTTTCCGGAGCATCGGAAATCTGCGGCACAGGCGGAGCTTCGCCAAACTCCGAGAACCCGCTGTCCCACGACCGGCAAAGCATTCGAGCCAACCCAAGGACAAACGAGCCCAAAGCGTCCGTCTGCGGCGTCCAATGGTCCTCCCCCGCTTGCTGGAAATCCGCGTCGGCGAACCCCTGGAGCAGGCAGCCGCTGTCGATCAGCAGCGCGGCGATCGCGCTATGGCGAGCGAGACCGCCGGCCATGGTCTCCAGCTCGCCGAGGCCGCGACCGATCGTCGCCAGCCGCTTGCTTGGATCGGCGTGCTCGCTGCGGTCCCCGAAAACGAGCACCGCGTCAGCCCTTCGCCAGGTGCCGATAGGCAATGCAGCCGAATGCGTGGAAATCCGGCGCCGCGACACCCCGATGCTGGAGCCAGCGGACCCAGCCCTGATACTGCGACTGGCTCGGCGACACGGCTGCGCGCCGGTCCTTCGCTCTGATGAGCGCATCGAGCGGCTGCCAGCCCTGGTCGACCATCACGCAAAGCGCGAGAAGCGCGGATCGCCCGATGCCGTGCTGGCAATGGATCAGCAGCTTTTGGCCCAGCGCAATGCGCTCGCAAGCGAAGGCGACGCCGGCATCCAGCATCGGCACGGTCGCCGGCTCGAGATCGGGAGTCGGGAGATGAAGGAAGGCTAAGCCAGCGGCGGCAAGCATGGCTTCGTCGTCGCACTCCTCCTGGCGAAGGTCGATGATCGCGCCGATGCCATGGTTGCTGGCCGAATTCGGCGGCGCTTCCGATCGGAAAACGGCCGCCGACCGCGAGCTCATCGGTAACCCAATCGAAGTTCGCCACCCAGGCTTGATCGTCCGCCGGCGACACCTCCGGGATTGGTGAATTTTGGCTCACCTGGGCTGAACAACAAGCAAGCTTTGTTGTTCCTTTCAGGGAACTTACCTCGGTTCGGACGGTTCCGCCCGTTGATCCGACGATCATTGCAAAACCGAACCGATCGCCGCGTCCTTCGTTGTTTGTCGCGGCGCGACAAATGGGAGCTGAGGCGATTGATGGACATAGCTGCGAGGAGACTGGAACAGACTGCTGGCGATGATCTGAAAGATCGCATCGAGGCGCTCGCGCCGTGGTTCCACAACATGGAACTCGACGGCGTGTGGACGGCGCCGGACCACTTTCTTGGCGATTATCCCGGCGCCAAGTTCCGCCGGTTCGCACCGCATCTGCCGGCCGATCTCACCGGCAAGAGCGTGCTCGACATCGGCTGCAACGCCGGCTTTTACGCAATCGAGATGAAGCGTCGCGGCGCCGCGAGGGTTCTCGGCATCGACAGCGACGAGCGCTATCTCGCCCAGGCGCGGCTTGCGAGCGACACGCTCGGCTTCGACGACATCGAGTTCAGGATCGCGGACGTCTATGACGTTGGCGCGCTCGGCGAGCGCTTCGACCTCGTGATCTTCATGGGCGTGCTTTATCATTTGCGGCACCCGCTTCTCGCGCTCGACCTCATTCGCGAACATGTCGCCGATGACCTGATGCTGTTCCAGTCGATGCAGCGTGGGTCGAAACACGTGTTGCCGCTAGAGCCCGACTACGAGTTCAAGGAAGCGTCGATCTTCTTCGAGACCGGCTACCCCAAGCTTCATTTCGTCGAGCGGGAATATTCCCATGACTGGACCAACTGGTGGGTCCCGAACCGCGCCTGCACCGAGGCGATGCTGCGCTCGGCGGGCTTCACGATCGACAAGCGGATCGAGGAAGAAGTCTACCTCTGCAAAGTCGCGGACCGTCCTTACGCGAAATATGGTCCGGCGGCCGTCTATCCGGCGAGGGAGCCGCTCGCATGATTGAAGCGGCAATGATCTGGAACGAACCCAACAACAAGTCACATTGGGACGTGGCGGTCGATCCCGACTGGTCGAAGTTCGCCGAGCACGTCAGTGCGGCCGGCGACGCGATCAAGAGCGTCAACCCGGGCATGACGCGGGTGCTGGGTGGCATGTCCCCGATCGACCCGCACTGGCTGAAGCGGATCGAAGCGTTCGGGGCGCTCGAGGCGGTCGATGTCGTTGCGGTCCACGGCTTTCCGCTCGACTGGAACCTGTGGCCGCTTGCCGCCTGGCCGGACAAGATCGCCGAGATCCAGGCCGTCACCGACAAGCCGGTCTGGGTGACCGAAGTGGGCGTCAGCAGCTTCGGCGCCGAGGAAGTGCAGGTGTTCGGGCTCGAACGCACGGTTGAGCTGCTGGCCGGCGTCGTCCCGCGCATCTTCTGGTATTCGCTGTTCGACCTGCCGCAGTCGTGGGGCGCCGAGACCCGCCACCGTGAAGCCGAAGGATCGTCCTATTACCGGCACTTCTATCTGGGCCTGATCCGCGAGGACGGCAGCCCCAAGCCCGCGCTGGAGGTCTATGCGCGCCACGCCGCCGAGGTCGGGTTGATGCAGTGGTTCCACTTCCACGATCCCCGCCTCGACGAGGCGGTGGACTGGATGAAGCGGCTCGGCACCAGGCGCATCCGCACCGGACTCTCTTGGGCGGATAGCTTCCGGCCGGGCGCGATCGACTGGTTCGACCGGCAGATGGAGGCGCTCGCCGACTTCGATGTCACGCTGACCTTCTGCTTCACGCCACAGCATCTCGGAATCGCGCCGCATCACACCAGCGCCGCGCGCGACCCGCAGGCGTTCGCCGACTTCTGCGCCTGGATGATCGACCGCTACGCACCCTCACAAGGGCAGCGGGCGGCTGTCGCGCCACCCCGATTGCCTGACGGCATCGAGGTCCACGCCCCCGAACTCACGCCCCTTCACTTCAACCGCGATGAGCGCCTTGCCGCCGAACGGAGCGCTGCCTGATGCTGTCCCCAACCAACCCGATCAATGTCGCCGTCGTCGGCCTCGGCAATTGCGCGAGTTCGCTGATCCAGGGGATTGCTCATTATTCAAACGGCGGCGCCAACGAGCAGATCGGGCTCTCCCACTGGGATCTCGGCGGCTACCGGCCCAAGGACCTCAAGATTGTCGCCGCCTGGGACATCGACCGCCGCAAGGTCGGCCGCGATGTTTCCGAAGCGATCTTCGCCAAGCCGAACTGCACCGCCGTTTTTTGCGAGCACGTGCCCGAGACCGGAACGACGGTTCGCATGGGCAAGGTTCTCGACGGCGTCGCCGAACACATGGCCGACTACCCCGACGAACGCAGCTTCATGCTCGCCGACGGCCAGCGCGAGCCGAACCATGACGAGGTGGTGGAAGTGCTTCGCGACACCGCGAGCCGACGTCATGGTCAACTACCTGCCCGTCGGCTCGCCAGCAGGCGACCGAATTCTACGCGGAGTGCGCGCTCGATGCGAAGGTCGCGTTCGTCAACTGCATGCCGGTCTTCATCGGCAGCGACGAAGCCTGGGCGCGGCGCTTCGAGGAGGCCGGGGTCCCCGTCATCGGCGACGACATCAAGGCGCAGCTCGGCGCCACCATCGTCCACCGCATTCTGACCGACCTGTTCCACAAGCGCGGCGTCCGGCTCGACCGCACCTACCAGCTCAACACCGGCGGCAACACCGACTTCCTCAACATGCTGGAGCGCAAGCGGCTGGCGTCGAAGAAGATCAGCAAGACCGAGGCCGTGCAGTCGGTCGCCGAGCACCGGCTCGAACCCGACGACATCCACATCGGCCCGAGTGACTATGTCGCCTGGCAGAACGACAACAAGGTCTGCTTCCTGCGGATGGAGGGCCAGCTGTTCGGCGGCGTGCCGATGAACCTGGAGCTTCGCCTGTCGGTCGAGGATTCTCCGAACAGCGCCGGCGTCGCCATCGACCTTATCCGCTGCGCCAAGGTGGCGAAGGACCGCGGCCTCGCCGGCCCGGTCCACCCCGCCGCCTCCGCCTTCTGCAAGCACCCGCCGCGGCAGATGCCGGACGACGAAGCGTTTGCCGGGCTGGAGCGTTTTATCCGCCAGGCCTGAACGAGGAGAGGTGGAAATGCCCGCAAAATCCAAAGCCCAGCAGGAGGCCGCCGGGATCGCCTTGTCAGTCAAGGAAGGCAAGGCGCCGAAGAGCAAGCTTCACGGCGCGTCCAAGTCGATGTCCTCAATGAGTGAAAGCGAGCTCAAGAAGATGGCTTCGACGAGCCGCAAGGGTAAGCCCGAGCATGCGTCGAAGAAGAGCTAGTGAGCGATCCGGAAGACTACCCGTTTCGTGTAGTAGCTCGGGACCTTGGTTCCGTCGGCTAGCTCGGCCGGCTCGAACCGGGCGCGCTTGACGATCGTGGCGCAGGTGATCTGGTTGAACTCTTCCTCGGTGAAATGGCTGAGGCTGGTGCACCTGCTGACCTTGCCGGACGCGTCGATCAGCAGTCGGACTGCGACTTCGGACTCCTTGCCGCGCATAAGCATGTCGCGAGGATAGTCGCTTTCGAACAGCCATTGCGTCGGATTGATCGCCCAGACCGGCCGGACGATCTTGGCTTCGACGGCCGGATCGACTCCCCAGTCCTTGAGGGAGTCGCGGCCGCACTGTTCGAAGGCCGCCATGGCTTCGCCGAGCGAGCCGGTTTCGAGAACGACCGGCCGGTTGCGGCGGGAGTCGATCTCCAGTTCGGTCACGGCCGTCGCGAATTGCTGTCGCTGCGCTCTCCACTCGGCCTGCTCCGCAAGAGGGACGGGAGCGGGCCGGACGCCCGGGTTGCGTTTCCGCTCGTCCTGCCGCTGCTCGATTTTCGCCAGGGTCTCGGCGGGCAGCATCGGGATGTTCGACCACAGGATCGCCGGATCGCCCTTCGTCACCGTCGCGGCGACGCGGCCGTCGAAGGTCCTGGAGCCGACCGGGAGAAACTTTGCCGGCACCTGCTCGTCATATGTCTCCAGCGGCTTGCCGAATGCCAGCATGTCCATTTCGTCCGGCGCATCGCTCTCGAACGCCAGCTTGATCTGGCTGTTGCCGGTTCCGAAGACCCGGATCAGCCGGCAGCTGTTCTCCGCATAATCCACGTCCCACGGGCTCGACGGCTGCAGCCGCAACGGGTGGGCCGCGGCGATCAACAGCGGCGCCGCGCCGACGCAGGCAAGGATCGATCGGATACGCATGTCACCCCCCTCGTCACCGAGCCGGCGCAGGCTAGGCGACGAATTGGCGTTCCGTCAAAGCTTCTCCGTCAGCTCCGGCACGATCTTGAACAGGTCGCCGACGAGGCCGAGGTCGGCGACCTGGAAGATCGGCGCCTCTTCGTCCTTGTTGATCGCGACGATGGTCTTCGAGTCCTTCATTCCGGCGAGGTGCTGGATGGCGCCGGAAATGCCGATCGCGATGTAGACGTTCGGGAGCGACGATCTTGCCGGTCTGGCCGACCTGGTAGTCGTTGGGCGCATAGCCGGCGTCGACCGCGGCGCGGCTGGCGCCGACCGCGGCGCCGAGCTTGTCGGCGAGCGGGTCGAGCAAGCGCGTGGAACTGCTCGCTGCTGCCGAATGCGCGGCCGCCGGAGACGATGATCTTCGGCGCTGGTGAGTTCCGGGCGCTCGCTCTTCGAGGCTTCGAGGCCGACGAAGCTGCTGGTGCCGGGATCGCCGGCGGCATCGACCTGCTCGATCGATGCCGAGCCGCCGTCGGCGGCCGCCTTCTCGAACGCGGTGGTGCGGACGGTGATGACCTTCTTCGCGTCCTTCGACTTGACCGTCGCGATGGCGTTGCCGGCGTAGATCGGCCGGGTGAAGGTGTCCGGCCCTTCGACCGACAGGATGTCGCTGATCTGCATGACGTCGAGCAACGCGGCGACGCGCGGCGCGATGTTCTTGCCGGTGGTGGTGGCCGGAACGACGAAGGCGTCGTGGCTGTCCATCAGCTTTGACCGCGACCGGCGCGACGGCTTCGGCAAGCTGGTGCTCCAGCGCGCAGAGCGTTGCCGACATAGACCTTCGACACGCCGGCGATCTTCGCCGCGGCCTGCGGCGACCGCGATCGACATTGTTGCCGACGACCAGGGCGTTGCACGTCGCCCAGCTTCGCCGCGGCGGTGACGGTCGCAAGCGTCGCGTCCTTGATGGTGCTGCCGTCATGCTCGACGAGGACGAGTACGCTCATTTCGCAATCCCCAGGCCCTTGAGCCGTTCGACCAGCTCGTCGACGCGGCCGACCTTGATGCCCGGCCTGACGCTTGGCCGGCTCGACGACCTTCAGCGTTTCGAGGCGCCGGCGCGACGTCGACGCCGTAGTCGGCCGGCGACTTGGTCGCGAGCGGCTTCGACTTGGCCTTCATGATGTTGGGCAGCGAGGCGTAGCGCGGCTCGTTGAGGCGAAGGTCGGTGGTGACGACCGCCGGCAGGTTGAGCTTCACCGTCTCGAGGCCGCCATCGACCTCGCGGGTCACGGTCGCGCTGTCCGACATCTCGACCTTCGACGCGAAGGTGCCCTGCGGCCAGCCGAGCAGCGCGGCCAGCATCTGGCCGGTCGCGTTGTTGTCGTCGTCGATCGCCTGCTTGCCGAGGATGACCAGCTGCGGCTGCTCCTCCTCGGCGATCTTGGCGAGGATCTTGGCGACGGCCAGCGGCTCGACCTCTTCGTCGGTCTGGACGAGGATGGCGCGGTCGGCGCCCATCGCCAGCGCGGTGCGCAGCGTCTCCTGCGCCTTGGCCGGGCCGATCGAGACGGCGACGATCTCGGTCGCCGCGCCCTTTTCCTTGAGGCGGATCGCTTCCTCGACGGCGATCTCGTCGAACGGGTTCATGCTCATCTTGACGTTGGCGAGATCGACGCCGGAGCCGTCCATCTTCACCCGCGGCTTCACGTTGTAATCGATCACGCGCTTGACCGCGACGAGCACCTTCATTTGCATTCCCTTCCCATCCCTTCTCCCTTGCGGGAGAAGGATACGGAGACTTAGCGGCTCTGCCGCTTAGTCGAAGTTGGATGAGGGGTAGCGGCGCATTGCGCCGCGCGCTCGCCTGCGAGCGCTTCCCCTCAGCCCGCTCACGCTGCGCGTAAGTCGGCCCTCTCCCGCAAGGGCGAGAGGAGTTCAAGCCGCGACCGGCTCCTTCACTTCGGCGACGATCTTCCGCGCAGCGTCGCCGAAGATCGTTGGCGGCGATGATCGGCAGGCCGGAGTTCGCGAGGATGTCCTTGCCCTGCTGGACGTTGGTGCCTTCGAGCCGGACGACCAGCGGCACGCTCGAGATCAACTTCGCGCGCGGCGGCGACGATGCCGTCGGCGATGATGTCGCAGCGCATGATGCCGCCGAAAATGTTGACGAGAATGCCCTTCACCGCCGGGTCGGACAGGATGATCTTGAACGCCGCGGTGACCTTTTCCTTGTTGGCGCCGCCGCCGACGTCGAGGAAGTTGGCCGGGAAGGCGCCGTTCAGCTTGATGATGTCCATCGTCGCCATGGCGAGGCCGGCGCCGTTGACCATGCAGCCGATGTTGCCGTCGAGCTTGATGTAGGCGAGGTCGTACTTCGACGCCTCGATCTCCATCGGGTCCTCCTCGCTGAGGTCGCGAAGCTCGGCGAGATCCTTGTGGCGGAACTCGGCATTGTTGTCGAAGCCGACCTTGGCGTCGAGCACCAGCAGCTCGCCCTTGTCGGTGACCGCGAGCGGGTTGATCTCGATCTGCGAGGCGTCGGTGCCGAGGAATGCCTTGTAGAGCCCGGCGAGGACCTTGCCGGCCTGCTTGGCGAGGTCGCCGGTGAGGCCGAGCGCATCGGCGACTTCGCGGCCGTGATGCGGCATCAGGCCGGTCGCCGGGTCGATGGTGATGGTGCGGATCTGCTCGGGCGTGTCGTGGGCGACCGTTCTCGATGTCCATGCCGCCCTCGGTCGAGGCGACGACGGCGATCCGGCCGCTCTCGCGGTCGACGAGCAGGGCGAGGTAGAATTCCTTGGCGATGTCGACGCCGTCGGTGATGTAGAGGCGCTGGACCTGCTTGCCGGCCGGGCCGGTCTGGACGGTGACCAGCGTCTTGCCGAGCATCTCGGCCGCATGCTCGCGGACCTCGTCGATCGAGTGGGCGAGGCGGACGCCGCCCTTGGCGTCCGGGCCAAGCTCCTTGAACTTGCCCTTGCCGCGGCCGCCGGCGTGGATCTGCGCCTTGACCACCCAGAGCGGTCCGGGAAGCTTCTCGGCGGCGGCGACCGCCTCGTCGACGCTCATCGCGGCAAAGCCGGCGGGGACCGGGACGCCGTACTTCGCGAGCAGCTCTTTGGCCTGATATTCGTGGATGTTCATGGGCGCGCCCTTAAGCAGAATGATGGCCCCGATGCAAAGCGAGCGGCCCGTTGATCCCGGCTTTTGTCACCCTGACTGCTCGAAATGGGGGTCCTTCCACTTCCTCCACTTTGTCACCCTCGCGACCTTTGGGTGCGCATTTCCTCAGCCGCATCCTCCGCCTAAACTCGTGCTATCGATGTAGGACAGACAAATCCGCCGGTGGCCGAGACAGACCCTCACCCTCCCATCGCTTCGCGACGGGGCCCTCCCTCTCCCGCAGAGCGGGAGAGGCGCTCTGTCCGCAAGATCATCCATGTCGACATGGACGCCTTCTACGCGTCCGTGGAGCAGCGCGACGCCCCGTGCTCGAGGGCAAGCCGGTTGCGGTCGGCGGCGGGCATCGCGGAGTCGTCGCCGCGGCGAGCTACGAAGCGCGCAAGTTCGGCATTCACTCGGCGATGCCGTCGGTGACGGCCAAGCGGCGTTGCCCGGATCTCATTTTCGTCAAGCCGCGGTTCGACGTCTATCGCGCCGTTCGCCAGCAGATCCGGGCGATCTTCGCCGATTACACGCCGCTGGTCGAACCGCTGAGCCTTGACGAGGCCTATCTCGATGTCACCGAGGACCGGCTTGGGCTCGGCAGCGCGCGGGCGATCGCCGAGGACATCCGCCGGCGAATCCGGGAGGAGTGCCAGCTCACGGCTTCGGCCGGCGTCAGCTATTGCAAGTTCATCGCCAAGCTCGCCTCCGACCATCGCAAGCCCGACGGGCTGACGGTGATCACGCCCGAGCGCGGCGCCGAGTTCGTGGCGTCCCTGCCGGTCGCGCGCTTCCACGGCGTCGGGCCAGTGACGGCGCGCAAGATGGAGGCGCTGGGCATCGAGACCGGCGCCGACCTCGCCGCCTGGTCGCTGCTCCAGCTGCAGGCGCATTTCGGAAGCTCCGCCGACTGGTACTGGCGGATTTGCCGCGGGATCGACGAGCGCGAGGTGAAGCCGGACCGCCCCTACAAGTCAGTCAGCGCCGAGCGGACGTTCGACGAGGACCTGCGCGACCGGAGCCGGCTCGCAGCGGAACTGGAGCGAATTGCAGGCTATGCCTGGGACCGAGTCAAGCGGGCCGAGGTGACCGGCCGGACGGTGACCCTCAAGATCAAATACGGCGACTTCACGCTGATCACGCGCTCGAAGAGCTTCCCCTCGCCGGTGACGGACGTCGCGGCCTTCGCCGCTGCGGGGCAGACGCTGCTTTCCGCCCTGTTTCCGCTCGCCAAGGGCATTCGCCTGCTCGGGCTCGGGCTCCATAACCTGGATGAGTCCGCGGAGGGGAACCGGCCCAGCTTGGACTGGAAATTTGAATTCAGTTGTGATATAAAATTGTCCCAGAAGGTCGGCAGCATCCCGCGCCGGCCTCGAACTCGCAGGAAGCGACGGAACAGGCACTGAGCCACGGCCACTGGTCGTTATGGGGGACGACGCGGATGTGTCGGCTCGGGCTGCCGTTAAATGGAAAGGTAAGCAATGGCTACACAGGCGCTTAGCTTCGACGTTGGCGATTATGTCGTGTACCCCAAGCATGGCGTTGGCCGGGTCGTCGAGCTGCAAAGCACCGAGATCGCCGGGGCTCGGCTCGAGCTCTATGTGCTCCGGTTCGAGAAGGAGAAGATGACTCTCCGCGTTCCCGTCAACAAGGCGGACTCGGTCGGAATGCGCAAGCTTTCGTCGGACAAGACGATGAAGGACGCGCTCGAGACCCTGAAGGGCAAGCCCAAGGTCAAGCGCACCATGTGGTCGCGCCGCGCGCAGGAATATGAAGCGAAGATCAACTCGGGCGACCTGACGTCGATCGCCGAAGTCACGCGCGACCTGTTCCGCCCGGACGATGCGCCCGAGCAGAGCTATTCGGAGCGGCAGATTTTCGAGGCGGCCTCGTCGCGCCTGGCGCGCGAGCTTGGCGCCATGGAGCAGACCGACGAGAAGTCGGCGCTGGCGAAGATCCTCGAGATCCTCAACGCCGCAGCCGTCATTCACCAGAAGGCGAAAGAGCCGGCATAAGGCGGCTCTACGGCTCTTCGGAATGAACAAGGGCGTGTCCGGCAAGGGCGCGCCCTTTTCGTTTGCGCTACACGTGTAGCTCTGTTATAGTCCGCCAACACACTAGTTCCGGAGGCGAGCAGATGCGCAAGGTTGTGGTGATCTCGATGCTGGGGGCGGCCGCCGCGCTGGCCGCGTGCAGCCAGGCGAGAAGCGAGGACGCTGGTCCGGCGACGTCGCGCAACTACAACGTCGCCGGCTTCACCTCGGTCGAGGTCGCCGGGCCTTACGAGGTCCAGGTCAACACCGGGGGCAATCCCGGTGTTTCGGCCAAGGGCCCGCGCAAGATGATCGATCGCCTGGTCGTCGAGGTGAAGGGCGACAAGCTCCTGATCCACCCCGAAGAGCAGCACGGCTTCTTCCACATGGGCTGGCATTCCAGCGGCAAGGTGCACGTCGACGTGACGGTGCCGCAGCTGCAGGGCGCGACGATTGCCGGCTCGGGCGACATCCGCGTCAACCAGGTCAAGGGCCAGGCCTTCGAAGGATCGGTCGCGGGATCGGGAAGCCTCGGCCTCGATTCGGTCGACGTCCAGACGCTCAAGCTGGCGATCGCCGGATCGGGCGACGTGAAGGCGGCGAGCGGAAGGGCGCAATCGGCGAAGTATGATATCGGCGGATCGGGCGGCATCGACGCCAAGGGACTCCAGGTCGAGACCGCGAACGTGTCGATCGCCGGGTCGGGAAGCGTCGCGGCTCATGCGACCGGAACCGCCGACGTCAGCATCATGGGCTCGGGCGATGTCGACGTGACCGGCGGCGCCAAATGTTCGATCAGCAAGCAGGGCTCGGGTTCGGTCCGCTGCGGCTGAGCTTAAGAGCGCTTTAACCATGATCGTGGAAGGTGGGCGCATGCGCACTCGCCTTTCCATGATCCTCGTCGCCATCCTCTCTGCGGCTCCGGCATCCGGGGCCACGCGTCATTTCGAAGTCGCGGGGTTCGAGAAGGTCCGAGTCGAGGGGCCGTTCCGGGTCAAGCTGACGACCGGAGTGCCGACCTCGGCAAGCGTGTCGGGGCCCCAGTCCGGCGTCGACCGGGTCGCGGTCGACCTGATCGGCCGAACGCTCGTCATCCACAACAACCTGTCGGTATGGGGCAGCTCGTCCGACTCCCAGAACGCTGGGCCGGTTGAGGTGGAGATCGGCACGCATGACCTCAATGCGGCGGTGCTGATGGGCGCGGGACTGCTTCAGATCAACGCGGTGAAGGGCCTGTCCTTCGACGTCTCGGTGCAGGGGTCGGGTCAGGTCGCGATCGCCCGCGCCGACGTCGACCAGTTCAGCGTGAACCTGGTCGGAACCGCGAGCTCGATCATTGCCGGCCGCGCCGGAATGCTCAAGCTGACCACGCAGGGCGTGTCGTCGTTCGACGGCTCCGGCCTGGTCGCCAAGGACGCAACCATCGCGGCCAATGGCGCTTCGACGATCAAGGCCGGAGTTACCAACTCCGCGAAGATCGACGCGTCCGGACCAGCGGCAGTGACCCTGAGCGGGAACCCGGCGTGCATCGTCAAGCTTGGCGGTTCGGCGAGCGTCACCGGCTGCGGCAAGTCCCAGTAGGTCAGACGAGCGCGAGGGCGGCGAGGCGGCCGTAGAGCCGCGGCGGGAGCATTCCGAGACCGCTTCCGTCGTCGTCGGAGCCTGGCGCGTCGGCATCCTCCAGGTAGCGCCAGCCCTGATGGGCGCGGCGCGGCATGGGCGAAACGGTGACCAGTTCGGCCGAGCAGACGATGTCGATGCGGCCGTCGTCACGGTCGTCCAGACGCAGGATTTCCTGGGCTGCGACCAGCCGATGCTTGACGATCCAGTGGAGCGATCCGCCGATCAGCTCCGCCGCTCGCTTGGGGCGCATCCGGGTGGCCACGCGAACCTCGCCGTCGAGAGCTCGGCCGGCGATCCGCGCCTGCAGCATTTCGAGATCGCGGCAGGCGAACGCGACCTTGGTCAGGTGAAGCTTCGGCACTCGCTCGAGATGGCGAGCAATGCCATGATTTGCAATGGGTTAGCTGCCGAGTCCAGCGAGCGCAGCAAGTCCGAGGAAGCTGAAGAAGCCGGTCACGTCGGTGACGGTTGTGACGAATACGGCGGAGGATACGGCCGGGTCGATGTCGAAGCGGTCCAGCGTCACAGGGACGAGGATGCCCGCGAGTCCTGCGGCGAGATTGTTGATGACCATGGCGACGCCGATGACGGCTCCGAGCAGGAAGCCGTCGGGGGTCGGATGAACCACACCAAACACAAGGGCGACACCGCTGCCGATCAGAAGGCCGAGCGACAGGCCGTTGGCGAGCGCGATCGTCAGTTCGCGGCCGAACGCGCGGACGGTGTTCGATTCCGTCAGCTGATTGGTCGCCAGCGCCCGAACCGCGACCGCAAGCGTCTGAGTCCCCGCATTGCCGCCCATTCCGGCGACGATCGGCATCAGAACCGCAAGGACGGCATAGCGTCCGATCTCGCCCTGGAAGAGGCTGACCACGCTCGCAGCGAGGATCGCGGTGCCAAGGTTGATGACCAGCCAGAATAGCCGCCTGCGCACGGTCAGCGGCACCGGCTCGTTGATGTCGCCCTCGCCGGCGCCGGACAGCAGCAGGACGTCCTCGCCGGCCTCCTCCTGGATGATGTGGACGACATCGTCGACGGTGATCATGCCGACCAGGCGGCCGACTTCATCGGTGACGGCAGCCGACACCAGCGCATATTTCTGGAAGCGGAGAGCGACGTCTTCCTGGTCCATGTCGACCGGGATCAGGGTCTGCTCGCGCGCCATGATGTCAGCCGACGAGCATCGTCCGCGGCGTGCGAAGAATGGTCGAAAGCTTGCAGGTGCCGACCGGGTGGTGGGCCGGCATTGACGACGAACACTTCCCAGAAATCGGTCGGCAGGTCCGCGGTCGAACGGAGGTAATCGATGACCTGGCCGACCTTCCAGTGCTCGGGGACCGCGCACAGGTCGCGCTGCATGAGGCGGCCGGCGGACTCTTCCGGATAGCTCAGCGCTTCCTCGACGGCAGCGCGGTCGTCGGGCTCCATCGCCCGCAGGATCGCCTGCTGATCGTCGCGGTCGAGGTCCTCGATCAGCGCGACGGCATCGTCGGTGTCGAGCTGCCCGGCGATGTCCGCGACCTGCTGCGGCTCCATGTCGTCGAGCAGACCTTCGCGGACGAAGTCGTTCATTTCCGCGAGGACGTCCGGGCCGACAATTCCGGCGAGCGCCTTGACCAGGCCCTCGCGCTCATCGCGGGCGGCAAGCTCGATCAGGTCGGCGATGTCGGCGGGGTGAAGCGGCTCGACGAGCCGGCGGGCGGTCTCGTCGTCGCCGGCCTCGACGGCATCGAGGACCTTGTCGACGAACGCCGGCCGGAGCCGGTCCTCGGCGTCGATGGCGGAGTGCTCGGCTTCCGGCGGGACGGCGGCGGCGATGTTCTCGCTCTCGCTCATCCTCACCCCCGAATTGCCAAGCCGACCGTCGTGCGCCCTCCTATTGCCGGGGGGAGTTCTGGTGCAAGCGGCACAGGCTTCCTAAATCGGCGCCTTCCAGACGAACCGAGGAGTGACCCATGGCCGATGCCGACCGCCTGACCCTGAAACTTTCGAGTGGCGGCGACGTCGTCATCAAGCTCCGGCCCGACCTTGCGCCCGGCCATGTCCAGCGCATCACGGAGCTCGCCAACAGCGGCTTCTACGACAATGTCCCGTTCCACCGCGTGATCCCCGGCTTCATGGCGCAGGGCGGCGACCCGACCGGCACCGGTACCAGCGGATCCGACCTCCCGAACCTCAAGGCCGAGTTCAGCCGCGAGCCGCATGTCCGCGGCACCGCCTCAATGGCGCGCACGCCCGACCCGAACAGCGCCAACAGCCAGTTCTTCATCTGCTTCGACGATGCCCGCTTCCTCGACGGCCAATACACCGTCTGGGGGCAGGTCGAGAGCGGGATGGAGCATGTCGACAACCTGCCCAAAGGCGAACCGCCGCGCGAGCCGGGGCGGATCGTCAAGGCGAGCGTTTCCTGATTTGGGCTGGTCCTTCGAGACGCCGCTTCGACATGCTCAGCGGCTCCTCAGGATGAGCGGACTTACTATTGTACCCGCTCATCCTGAGGAGGGACTGAGCACGCGAAGCGAGTCGAAGGCCCGTCTCGAAGGACGGCAATGACCAAAGTCGCCCTGATCACCGGCGCCTCGGCCGGGCTGGGCGCCGAGTTCGCCCGGCAGCTCGCTCGGCGTGGCGACCGGCTGGTGCTCGTGGCCCGGCGAGAGGACCGGCTGCGTGACCTTGCTGATGAGGTCGGCAATGCTCGCGTCGTGGCGTTGGATCTGTCCGCGCACGACGCGGCGGAACGGCTGATGGCGGACCTCGATGCCGCCGGCGAACAGGTCGAGCTGCTGATCAACAATGCCGGTTTCGGGCAGATCGGCCGCTTCGCAAGCCTGGACGGTGCGCGGCAGCGGGAGATGATCGACCTCAACGTCGGGACGCTCACGGACCTGTGCCGTGCCGTGGCGCCCGGCATGATCGAGCGTAGGTCGGGAGGAATCCTCAATGTGGCTTCGACCGCCGCGTTCCAGCCTGGGCCCAACATGGCGGTCTATTTCGCGAGCAAGGCCTATGTGCTGTCGTTCACCGAGGCCCTCCACGAAGAGCTGAAGCCTCACGGCGTGCGCGTGACGGCGCTGTGCCCTGGGCCCACCCGCACCGAGTTCGGCGATGTGGCGGGGTTCGGCGGCAACGGCATGTTCGACCGGGTGGCGATGCAGGCCGCTCCGGTCGTGACTGCCGGTCTCGCCGGTCTCGACAAGAACAAGGCCGTGGTCGTGCCCGGCACAATCAACAAAGTCGGCGCAGCGAGCACGCGGTTCGCGCCGCGCTCCGTCGTCCGCAAGATCGCCGGAGCGATCAAATATTGACCTCGATTTTTGAACCCGCGCTGCATCCGCGCCGTTACCGGTGCGGGCAAGAGAGCGCGAGCAGGAGCACCCATGGCTGAGACCGACACGATGGATCGAGTGACCTCGCGCAAGGTGCAGGTGGCGAGCCTGCCGCCGGGCGACAGCGGCCGCGGCTTCGCGCGGCTTCCGCAGACGACCATGGAAGCGCTCGGAATCCACGAGGGCGACACCATCGAGATCGTCGGCAAGCGCTCGACCGCGGCAATCGCCGTGCGGCCCTATGGCGAAGACGAGGGCATCGACATCATCCGTCTCGACGGCCTGCAGCGCGCCAATGCCGGGGTCGGCTCGGGCGATTTCGTCGAGGTCCGCAAGGCCGAATCGAAGGCCGCGACCAAGGTCGTGTTCGCGCCCGCGCAGCCGAACGTGCGGCTTCAGGGATCGGCCGATGCGCTCAAGCGGACGTTCGCCGGGCGGCCGCTCAGCGAGGGCGACACGGTAGCGACCACCGGTCACCAGCGGGTCAATGCCGACATGCCCGAGCCGATCCGGCAGATGCTCAACGCACCGGCCTTCGCGCTCCAGGAGCTGCGACTGATCGTGGTCTCGACGACCCCCAAGGGCATCGTCCACATCGACGGCAAGACCGCCGTCGACCTGCTTCCCGAATATAAGGAGCAGGACGGCGAACGGCGGGCGGACGTCACCTATGATGATCTGGGCGGCATGCGCGACACCATCGACGCGCTTCGCGAGATGGTCGAGCTGCCGCTCCGCCACCCCGAGCTGTTCCAGCGGCTCGGCGTCGATCCGCCCAAGGGCGTGCTGCTGCATGGCCCGCCGGGCACCGGCAAGACGCTTGCTGGCGCGCGCGGTCGCCAACGAAAGCGCGGCCAAGTTCTTCCTGATCAACGGGCCCGAAATCATGGGCTCGGCCTATGGCGAGAGCGAGCGGCACCTGCGCGAGATTTTCGAGCAGGCGTCGCAGGCGGCGCCGTCGATCATCTTCATCGACGAGATCGATTCGATCGCGCCGAAGCGCGGCCAGGTCGACCGGCGAGGCGGAGAAGCGGCTGGTCGCGCAGCTGCTGACCCTGCTCGACGGCATCGAGCCGCGGCAGAACCTGGTGGTCATCGCGGCCACCAACCGGCCGGAAGCGATCGACGAGGCGCTTCGCCGCCCCGGCCGCTTCGACCGCGAGATCGTCGTCGGCGTGCCCGACGAGCCGGGCGGCGCGAGATCCTCGGCATCCACACCCGCGGCATGCCGCTGGCGGCCGACGTCGATCTCGGCGACCTCGCGCGGCGGACCTACGGCTTCGTCGGCGCCGACCTCGCGGCGCTGACGCGCGAGGCGGCGCTGGAGGCGGTGCGGCGGATCATGCCCAAGCTGAACCTTGCCGAGGAGGTCATTCCGACCGAGGTGCTCGACGCGCTGTCGGTCGAGCGCAACGACTTCGACAATGCCCTGAAGCGAGTTCAGCCGTCGGCGATGCGCGAAGTGATGGTCGAGGCGCCGACTATCGGCTGGGACGATATCGGCGGCCTCGACGCGCCGCGCGACCGGCTGAAGGAAGGCGTCGAGCTCCCGCTCGAAGCATCCCGATGCGTTCCGGCGGCTCGGCATCCGGCCGGCCAAGGGCTTCCTCCTCTATGGACCGCCCGGCACCGGCAAGACTCTGCTCGCCAAGGCGGCGGCGCGCGAGGCGCAGGCCAATTTCATCGCTACCAAGTCGTCCGACCTGCTCAGCAAATGGTACGGCGAGAGCGAGCAGCAGATCGCGCGGCTGTTTGCCCGGGCGCGCCAGGTGGCGCCGACCATCATCTTCATCGACGAGCTCGACAGCCTGGTGCCGGCGCGAGGCGGCGGACTTGGCGAGCCGCAGGTGACCGAGCGGGTGGTGAACACCATCCTCGCCGAGATGGACGGGCTCGAAGAGCTTCAGAACGTCGTGGTGATCGGCGCGACCAACCGGCCGACGCTGATCGACCCGGCGCTGCTTCGGCCGGGCCGTTTCGACGAGCTGATCTATGTCGGAACGCCCGACGAGGCCGGCCGCGCGCCGGATCCTCGCGATCCACACGCGCGACATGCCGCTTGCCAAGGATGTCGACCTGGATGCGCTTGCCAAGCGGACCGACCGCTTCACCGGCGCCGACCTCGAGGACCTGGTGCGGCGCGCCGGCATGACCGCGCTTCGCCGCGGGCTCGATGCCGGCGAGGTGACGATGGCGGACTTCGAGAGCGCGCTCACCGAAACGCGGGCCTCGGTCACCGCCGAGATGCTCGATGAATATTCGCGCATCCAGGAGACCTTGAAGAGCGACGCGGTGCGTCCGATGGGCGGCATCGGCTTCGTTCTTCCGGGGATGCTGCACCCCCGGCCCGGCGGCAAGCCGGACTGAGCGCTCGGCAGCCCCTTGTCGTAATATTCGCGCGTTTCGCAGTTAGTTTGAGGCTGAGCGGGGCCGTGCGCGTTCGGTATCTCGTTCGGTAACTTGCCAAGCCGCGCTGCATTTGCGAACGCTCGCGGCCTTCACGATCCTTGACGGAGCATCCATGCCAGTTTCATCCGCGCGTGCGTTGAAAGGTCCCCGCCGGCTGGCGCGGCGCCGCGACCGGCGCGCCGCGAATCCGCAGTGGCAGTTCCTGCGCGGCTTCCTCAAGCATCCGGTGATGGTCGGGTCGATCATCCCGTCGAGCCGCAAGCTGATGGACAAGATGCTTGGGCCGGTCGACTGGAAGACGACGCGGCTGTTCGTCGAATATGGCCCCGGCGTCGGCACCTTCACGCGGCCGATCCTCGAGCGGCTGCCGGCGGATGCGACGCTGGTGACGATCGACACCAACCCGGAATTCACCCGCTACCTCAAGGAGTCGATCGACGATCCCCGGCTGGTGGCGGTGACGGGGTCGGCGGCGGACGTCGAGGCGATCCTTGCCGACCGCAATCTCGGCTCGGCCGATTATGTGCTGTCGGGGCTGCCATTCTCGACCCTGCCGCCGGGCGTCGGCGATTCGATCGCCAAGGCGACCGGCAAGGTGATCCGCCTGGGCGGTGCGTTCCTGGTCTATCAGTTCAGCCCCAAGGTGCTCGACTTCATCAAGCCGCATTTCGAGCGGATCGATCGCGGTTTCGAGTGGATCAACGTGCCGCCGGCGACACTGTTCTGGGCGTGGCGGGAGCCGAAAGAGGGCTGAGCCCTAAGGAACGCGCAGCGCCAGGCGGCGCGTCACCGTGTAATCGAGGGACGTCACCAGGAACCAGGCGATTCGCCAGCGCAGCCGCTGTAGCCAGGTCGCGCGTTCCTTGTAGAGCTCGGGCGTGATCTCGACGCAGTCGCCGAGTTCGAGCTCGAAATAGCTGCGCATCATGATCGCGAAGTCGGCGTCGCGGACGCGAAGCATCATCTCCATGTTGAGATAGAGGCTGCGCAGGTCGAAGTTGGATGAGCCGATGTGGACGACGTCGTCCATCACCAGAAGCTTCGAATGAAGCTTGGTCGGCTGGTATTCGAAAATCTTGACCCGGCGCTTGAGCAGCCGCGCGTAGGTGCTGCGCGCGGCATCGATGGTCGGCGGGTTGTCGGACTTGGACGGGATGATGATCCGCGCCCTGCCGCGCGCGGCGATCGCGCCGATGCGCTTGAGGATGCTGCCCATCGGCGCGAAGTAGGCGACGATCATCTCGAGGTCGCGGGCCGCAGCGAGATCGTGCAGGGTCGCGAGTCCCCACGGGCTCTTGAGTTGCATGGGGCCGCCGAACAGCCATTGCAGCCTTCCCTCGTGCTCGCTGAACTTCCGGACGACGCGGCGCAGCGTCTTCATCTTGGAATTCTTGGAGAGCGACCAGTCCATCAACGCATCGTAATAGGGCATCAGGCGCGCGGAGGCCGGACCTTCGACGAGCAGGCCGATGTCCCGCCAGCCGCCGTCGGCAGCTTCGGCGAAATAGCTGTCGGCGACGTTGAAGCCGCCGATCAGCACCCGGCTGTCGGCGCTCTCGGCGTCGGCCAGCGCGAGCTTCTGGTGATTGCGGAGCAGGTAGCGGCGGCCATAGGCCGGGTTGAACCGGCAGAAGCGCGCGCCGCGCTCGCTGAGTTCACGGAAATAGTCCGCGCGCGTGTCGCCGCTGCCGAAGCCGTCGATCAGCAGGGAGACTTTCACGCCGCGATCGATCGCGCGAAGCAGGCCGTCGCGCACCTGGTCGCCGCTGCTGTCCGCACTGTAGATGTAATAGAGCAGGCGCAGCGAGGTCTTTGCACCGTCGATCAGCGCCATCAGCTGCTTTAGACGGCCGGGCCCGTCCGGGATCAGCGTCAGGCGATTGCCCTCGATAGTGACTGAGCGATCCCCGTCCGCCATGACCTTCGTCTGGCCGTGGAAGCGGTGCATGGCAAGGCCGGTAGCAACTCGCGAATTCATTGACTTTCGGGAGGGTGCTCCCTAACTCGCCGGCTTCCCTATCGTTCGAGATATTTGCGAGGCGACGAATGGCGCGCGTTACGGTTGAAGATTGCGTCGACAAGGTGCCGAACCGGTTCGACCTGGTTCTGCTTGCGGCGCAGCGTGCGCGGCAGATTTCGTCGGGCGCCGACCTGACGATCGATCGCGACCGCGACAAGAACCCGGTCGTCGCGCTGCGCGAGATCGCCGACGAAACGGTGAAGTCCGCCGCACCTCAAGGAAGCGGTGATCTCGGGCCTTCAGAAGGTCCGGGTCGACGAAGAGGACGAGACGGAAGAGCTGGCGTCGCTGAGCGATGCCGCCGAGGCGCTTCGCCTTACCGCTGCCGCTCCGCCGCGCCCCAGCCCGTCGGGCGGCGACTACGAGTAATTGAGCAGCGCTCGTCGGCTCAGACGGGCGCGCTGTTTCCTCGGACAGTTTGAGAGTCCTTACTCGGCGGCTTGCTGTGCGCCGGTTGCCTGCGAATCCTCGATCCAGACCAGATCGCCGGGCTGGAGCGGCCGGCCGTCTTCGGACTGGACGCACATCTTCCGGATCGGCTTGCGGTCGCGGCGGTCGGCCAGCACAATTCCCGGGCTGCCGTGCCCCCATTGCTCGCCCCACTGCCGAAGCGCGACGACCACCGGCATCAGCGCCTCACCCTTTTCGGTCAGCGAATAGATCACCTTGCGGCGGTCCGAAGGGTCGGAGCGGCGTTCGAGAATGCCTCCGGCAACCATCTTGCCGAGTCGGTCGGACAGGATGTTGCGGGCGATCCCCAGCCCCGCCTGGAATTCCTCGAAATGGCAGAGATCGTTGAACGCTCCACGCAGAATCAGGAACGCCCACTTCTCGCCGACCAGCTCGACCGCTGCAGGTATCGGACACGACAGTGCCGCCTTCCTGAAAGCGTCGATGCGTGTTTCCTCCCGGTCACCCGGCATCGCCCCGTTCTCCCAAGCCCTTCGAATCGCATGAAAGCACAAGCGAGCCCCGTTGGATAGTTGCAATCCGCAACCAGAATGGCGCACGCTTTCGAGCCGCCGGAGAGATGAGCATGTCCCGCCCTGGCGTCGCGATTTGTTTTCGCGCTTGCACAATACCGCTCGCTGCCACCATCTAAGCCCTGTGCTGAGACAATATGAGCTGGTCGAGAAGGTCCGGTCCTACGATCCGGATGCAGACGAAAGTCTGATCAACCGCGCCTATGTGTTCTCGATGAAGGCGCACGGCTCGCAGAAGCGGGCGTCCGGCGATCCCTATTTCAGCCATCCCGATCGAGGTCGCCGGAATTCTCACCGACCTGAAGCTCGACGACCAGACGATTGCCACCGCGATCCTCCACGACACCATCGAGGACACGGTCGCGACTCCCGAAGAGATCGAGAAGCTGTTCGGCAAGGACGTCGCGCGGCTGGTCGACGGGGTGACCAAGCTCAGCAAGATCGAGGCCCAGTCGGAAAGCGAGCGGGCGGCGGAGAACCTGCGCAAATTCCTGCTGGCGCTATCCGACGACATCCGGGTGCTTCTGGTCAAGCTCGCCGACCGCCTGCACAACATGCGCACGCTCTATCACATCCCGTCGGAAGAGAAGCGGCGGCGCATCGCCCGCGAGACGATGGATATCTACGCGCCGCTCGCCGAGCGAATCGGCATGTACGAGATGATGACCGAGATGCAGTCGCTGGCGTTTCGGGAACTGGAGCCGGACGCCTATGCGTCGATCACCCGCCGGCTCAAGCAACTGACCGAGTCGGGCGGCGATCTCGTCAGCCGGATTGGTCTCGGCCTCCAGCTCTATCTCGCCGACAACGGCCTCGAAGTCGAGGTCACCGGCCGCCAGAAGCACCCCTTCTCCATCTGGCGAAAGATGGCCGAACGGCACATCAGCTTCGAGCAATTGTCGGACGTGATGGCGTTCCGGGTCATCGTCGACGAGGTCGGCGACTGCTACCGGGCGCTCGGCCTGATCCACAGCCGCTGGCCGATGGTCCCAGGACGGTTCAAGGATTACATCTCGACGCCCAAGCGCAACGGCTATCGTTCGCTGCACACCTCGGTCATCCACGATTCGAAGATGCGGATCGAAATCCAGATCCGCGCGCGCGAAATGCACGAGCAGGCCGAGCGCGGGCTCGCCGCGCACTGGGCCTACAAGGAAGGCAAGCCGTCGGCCGAGCTTCACGTTCCATGGGTCGACGACCTCGTAGAGATCCTCGAACATGCCGAAAGCCCCGAGGAGCTTCTCGAGCACACCCGGATGGCGATGTACCAGGATCGCATCTTCGCCTTCACTCCGAAGGGCGAGCTGATCCAGCTTCCCAAGGGCGCGACTCCGGTGGATTTCGCTTATGCCGTCCACACCGGGCTCGGCGACCTGACGGTCGGCGCCAAGGTCAATGGCAGGGTGGTGCCGCTGCGCACGATGCTCGAGAACGGCGACCAGGTCGAAATCCTGACTTCGGAAGCGCAGCACCCGCAACCCTCGTGGCTGCGCTTCGTCGCCACCGGCAAGGCGCGGGCCGGAGTGCGCCGCTTCGTCCGCCACAAGGAACGCGAGGAGACGGTCGAGCTTGGCCGCAAGATCTACGACGAGATCGTCCAGCGGCTCCCCGCCGAACTCGACAAGGACGCGCAGAAGCGGGCGCTGAAGAAGCTCAAGATCGAGAACGAGGACGAGCTGATGATCGCGATCGCGCGCAAGCGGGTCCGCGACGAGGACTTGATGGAAGCGCTGATGCCCGGCTCGGCGGGCGCCGACGTCTCGCCGCGGCCGCTCGGACAGCGCAAGGCGATCTCGATCAAGGGCCTGACCGCCGGCGTCGCCTACCACCTCGCCCAATGCTGCTACCCGGTGCCAGGCGACCGGATCGTCGGTCTCAGGCGCGAGGACGAGGAAATCGAGGTCCACGTCATCGGCTGCGACACGCTTGCGAGCGGGATCGACGCCGACTGGCTCGACCTCGCCTGGGGCGAGGGCTCGGACGGCGGCGCGGCGCGCCTGGCGGTGATCCTTCGCGACATCCCGGGCGCGCTCGGCACGATGTCGAGCATCCTGGGCGCCAAGCACGCCAACATCGTCAATTTGGCGCTGATCCACCGCGACGGCAGCTTCCAGACCTTCAACCTCGACGTCGAAGTCCACGACCTCGCGCATTTGCACTCGATCGTCGCGGCATTGCGGGAAGCCGACCCGATTCAGTTCGTCGAGCGGATCTAAAGCCCCTCTCCCTCGTGGGAGAGGGGCTAGTGGCTACCGCCGCGCCGCCTCGCGCTGCGACCGGGCGTGGGCGTCGCCCGCGGCCAGCACGGCGAGCATCACCAGGTCGGACGCGCTTGCAGTCATCGGCGCGATCTGGACCGGATGCTCGAGCCCCAGAACGTAGGGGCCGAGCACGCTTTCGCCGCCCAGTTCCTTCAGAAGCTTGGCCGACTGGCTGGCCGACTGAAGCCCCGGCATGACGAGGATGTTGGCCGGCCCCGACAGTCGGCTGAACGGATAATAGCGCTTCTGCATGTCGAAATTGAGCGCGACGTCGGGCGCCATCTCGCCTTCATATTCGAAATCGGGATGGAAGCTGTCGAGCAGCGCAACGGCCTCGCGGAGGCCCTCGACGTGCATTCCCGGCGGGTTGCCGAACGTCGTGTAGCTGGTGAACGCGACCCGCGGCTCCAGGCCCATGCGGCGAGCGAAGCCGGAGGCGCGCATCGCGATCGCCGCATATTGCTCGGCGGTCGGACGCTCCGTCACGGCGGTGTCGGCGATCAGTACCGTGTGGTGGCGGCCGACGATGACGTTGATTCCGAACGGCGTTGCGCCGGGCTCGTCGTTGATCACGGTGCGGACCTGGCGCAGCGACTGGCTGAAGGGGCGGGTGGTGCCGGTGATCATCGCGTCCGCCTCGCCGAGCGCGAGCATCGCCGCGGCGAAATAGTTGCGGTCCTGGTTGACCATGCGCTCGATTTCGCGGCGCAGCATGCCGTGGCGCTGGTGCATGTGGTAGATGTGATCGACCGCGCGGCCGACCAGCGGCGAGTTGCGGCTGTTGAGGACCTCGTAATCGTGGGGGTTGTCGACGCCGATGTCCTTCAGCCGGTCATAGACGTCCTCGCGCCCGACCAGCACCGGCGTTCCGTAACCACCCTCCTTGAAGGCGATGGCGGCGCGAAGCACGTTCGGCTCCTCGCCTTCCGCGAACAGCACCCGCTTGGGGTTGGCGCGGGCGGCGTCATAGGCGAGGCTCATGACTCCAACGGTCGGGTTGAGGCGGGCGCGAAGCTCCTGCCGGTACGCTTCCATGTTGGCGATCGGCTTTTGCGCGACTCCGGTCTGGACGGCGGCTTCGGCGACCGCCGAGGCGACCACCTCCATCAGCCGCGGGTCGAACGGCGCCGGGATGATGTAGTCGCGCCCGAAGCTTTGCGATCGGCCGCCATAAGCTGCCGCGACTTCCTCGGGCACCGGCTCGCGGGCGAGCTCGGCGAGCGCCTCGGCGGCGGCGATCTTCATCTCGTCGTTGATCGCCGTCGCGCGCACGTCGAGCGCGCCGCGGAAGATGAACGGGAAGCCCAGGACATTGTTGACCTGGTTCGGAAAGTCCGAGCGGCCTGTGGCGATGATCGCGTCGGGGCGAACCGCGATCGCGTCCGGCGGCCAGATCTCCGGGTCCGGATTGGCCATTGCGAAGATGATCGGCTCCTTCGCCATCGCCTTGACCATCTCCGGCTTGAGCGCGCCGGCGGCGGACAGGCCGAGGAACACATCGGCGCCGACCAGCGCTTCGGCGAGGTTCTGCGCGTCGGTTGCGACCGCGTGCGCGGACTTCCACTGGTCGAGGTCGGTGCGGCCGTTGCGGATCGTGCCCTTGCGGTCGCACATGATGACGTGGTCGCCGCGAACGCCCATCGCCTTGATGAGCTCGGTGCAGGCGATTGCCGCGGCGCCGGCGCCGTTGACCACGACCTTGATGTCCTTGAGCGCGCGATTGGTCAGGTGACAGGCGTTGATGAGGCCGGCGGCGGTGATGATCGCGGTTCCGTGCTGGTCGTCGTGGAAGACCGGGATGTTCATCCGCTCCTTGAGCGTCTGCTCGATCACGAAGCAGTCGGGGGCGGCGATGTCTTCGAGGTTGATTCCGCCGAAACTCGGCCAAAGCAGTTCGACGGCCTCGATGAAGCGTTGCGCATCCTCTGTAGCGACCTCGATGTCGATGGCGTCGACGTCGGCGAAGCGCTTGAACAGCACCGCCTTGCCTTCCATCACCGGCTTCGAAGCGAGGGCGCCGAGGTTGCCCATCCCGAGGATTGCGCTGCCGTTGGAGATGACGGCGACGAGGTTGCCCTTGGCGGTGAAATCGTAGGCGCAGGCCGGGTCGTCGGCAATCGCCTGCACGGGCACCGCGACGCCCGGCGAATAAGCGAGGCTGAGATCGCGCTGCGTCGCCATCGGCTTGGAGGCGACGATCTCGAGCTTTCCCGGCCGGCCGCGCGAGTGGAACTCGAGGGCTTCCTCTTCGGAGAATTTGACGTTGCTTTCGGACATGGTGGAGGGCCTTAGCGGTTATCCGCCCATATCGTCACCCCCGCGAAAGCGGGGCCCAGCTGCACCTGTTTCAAATCGCGCAGAAACGCAGAGGCGCAGAGAGATCCAGCCGACATGAACTCTCTGCGTCTCCGCGCCTCCGCGTGAACCACACAGATTCCCGCTTTCGCGGGAATGACGAACAAGGTACGCAGGCCCATGGCCCGCGGCGACGCTCCGACACCGATGATGACGCAGTACAAGCGCCTCAAGGACGAGGCCGGCGACGCTTTGCTGTTCTATCGCATGGGCGACTTTTTCGAGCTGTTCTTCGACGATGCGAAGGCGGCGTCGGCGACGCCTCGACATCGCGCTGACCAAGCGCGGCGAGGATGCCGGCGAGCCGATCCCGATGTGCGGCGTTCCGGTGCATTCGGCCGAAGCCTATCTCGCGCGGCTGATCAAGGCCGGGCATCGGGTGGCGATTGCCGAGCAGACCGAAAGCCCGGCCGAAGCCCGCAAGGCGAGCGGATCCAAGGCGCTGGTCGATCGCGCGATCATCCGGCTGGTCACGCCGGGCACGCTGACCGAGGAGACGTTGCTCGAAAGCGCGTCGGCCAACTGGCTGGCGGCGGTCGGGCGCGTCGGCGACGACTGGGCGGTCGCTGCGGCCGACATCTCGACCGGTCGCTTCGAGCTGATCGGCTGCGGGCCGGGCGAACTCGCCGCCGAGCTTGCGCGGCTGTCGCCGGCCGAGACGATTGCCGACTTCGTCCGTGCCGGGAATCCGGACGTCGGCCGGCAAGGGCGGCTTCGACAGCCTCGCCGGCGAGCGCTCGCTCAAGGCGCCGGTTCGGGCTGGCGACGCTCGACGGCCTTGGAGCGCCGTCGCGGGCGGAGCTGGCCGCGGCGGGCGGGCTGCTCGCCTATCTCGACGCAACGCAGAAAGGCGCGGGCATATTGCTCGACGCGCCGCGGCGGATTGCGCGGGCGAGCCACATGGCGATCGACGCGGCGACGCGCGAGAGCCTCGAGCTGACGCGCTCGACCGGCGGCAGCGCCAGCGGGAGCCTGCTTGGGGAGATCGACCGTTGCCAGACGGCGGCCGGGCGGCGGCTGCTGTGCGAAGATGTGTCCGCGCCGCTGACCGACCGCAGCGCGATCGAGCAGCGGCTGGCGCTGGTTGCATGGCTGCACGAGGACGCGATCCGGCGCGAGCGCGTGCGGGCAGCGCTCAAGGCCATGCCGGACATCGGCACGCGCGCTCGCCCGCCTTGCGGCAGGCCGCGGCTCGCCGCGCGACCTCGCGCTCCTTCGCGACGGGCTGGCCGCGGCGGATGCGCTGCAGCGTGAGCTTGGACGGCGAGCCTGATCGTCCGCCACTGCTCGACAAGCCTGCTGCCGCGCCTGGCGGCCACGATGTGCTCGTCGACCGCCTTGTCGCGCGCGCTGGTCGCCTCGCCGCCGATCGACGCGTCGAAGGGCGGCTACATCGCCGAAGGTTATGACGCCGAGCTCGACGTGCTTCGCGACGCGGCGTCGAACGGGCGCCGGGCGATTGCCGCGCTCGAAGCGCGCTACCGCGATGCGACCGGCGATCAGCTCGCTGAAGATCCGCCACAATGCGGTGCTCGGCTATCATGTCGAGGTCTCGGCCAGGCATGCCGACCGGCTGATGGCGCCGGACAGCGGCTTCACGCACCGCCAGACGCTGGCCGGCGTCGTGCGCTTCAACTCGCCCGAGCTGCACGAGGAAGCGAGCCGGGTGATCGAGGCCGGCGGCCACGCGCTGGCCGCCGAAGCCGCGCACGCCGAGGAGCTGACCGCGCTGGCGGTCGCCGCGGCGCCGCAGATCACCGCGACGGCAGAGGCCATCGCCCGCATCGACGTTGCGGCGAGCCACGCCCATCGCGCGGCCGAAGGCGGCTGGTGCGCTGCCGCAGCTGACCGACCAGCCCTGCCTGGAGATCGACGGCGGCCGGCACCCGGTCGTCGAGGCCGCGCTGCGCGACGCGGGCGAGCGGTTCGTCGCAAACGATCTCTCGCTCGGTCCGAACGACCGGCTGTGGCTGATCACCGGCCCCAACATGGGCGGCAAATCGACCTTCCTGCGCCAGACGGCGCTGATCGCCGTGCTCGCTCAGGCCGGAGCTTCGTCCCCGCGGCGCGCGCGAAAGTTGGCATCGTCGATCGCCTGTTCAGCCGCGTCGGCGCGTCGGACAACCTCGCCCGCGGCCGCTCGACCTTCATGGTCGAGATGGTCGAGACCGCGGCGATCCTGGCGCAGGCGAGCCGAACAGCCTTGTCATCCTCGACGAAATCGGCCGCGGCACTTCGACCTACGACGGTCTGGCGATCGCCTGGGCGGTGGTCGAAGCGATGCACGACCAGCTGCAAGTGCCGCACGCTCTTCGCGACCCACTATCACGAGCTGACGCGGCTTGCTGGACGGCTCGACTGCCTCGTCGCTGCACCACGTCCGGGCGCGCGAATGGAAGGGCGACCTCGTCCTCCTGCACGAAGTCGCGGGCGGCGCCGCCGACCGCAGCTACGGCATCGCCGTTGCCAAGCTCGCGGGCTTGCCGCCGGCAGTCGTCGCGCGCGCCAGCTCGGTCCTTGCCAAGCTCGAAGCCGGACGTGATGCTACTGGCGGTATCGCGGCCGGCCTCGACGATCTTCCGCTATTTGCCGCGGCGGCGGAGCCTGAGCACGGCGCCGATCCGCTCGCCGCCGCGCTTCACGCCGTCGATCCCGATCGGCTCACGCCGCGTGAGGCTCTGGAGAAATTATACGAGCTGAAGCGGCTCGCCGATTCATCGGGTCCGGCACTGTAAAAGTCATTCCGACGAGCTTCGAGAAACCCGCTGGCGATCAGCCGGGCGACAAGCGCCAGCTTCACCTCGTCCGACGACTGGCCGGGTATGTCGCGCACCCGGAATGACGCTGTCGAACCGATGAATTCGAAGCTCCGGCTCAACGCCCGGGTGGACTGCCACGTGTCCGCCCGGCTGGCTGAAGTCGATCGAGCCGAAGGAAGAGCGGAGATCGCAAATGGCCAGCGGCGATTGCCTGACGCGCGTTTCGCGCATGATGCTACGCGGTGGCGCTTGCGGCTTCGGCAGCGCCGGCAGGTCGGCGATCATTCGCGACGAGCGAAGCTGCAGCGCGCTCTCAACAAACGCGTCCGTCCGGCAATGCGCCAGCAAGCTGCTGACTCCGGCGGAAATGGTTGCGGTCAGTGCAGCGATGTCGGCAGCCCGCATGCGCCCCACCGCCGTCTCGCGGAAGGCGCGGTCGCTGTCCGACAGGCGGTCGACGGCGGCGATGATCGCGTCCCTGAGCGTCAGGGGCACGAACAGGATCGCCAGGTGCAGGGAATTCGGTGGTCGACTCCACCGTGTGCGGCGTGCCGCGCGGAATATAGATCAGGTCTCCCGGCTCGACATCGACGACGCGATGGCGTTGCAGGTGCGGCAGCGGCTCTCCCACCTGCTGCCAATTGTTCTGCAAGCCCGGGAGGGTCCGACGAGATGAACCACCGTTTGCGGCCCTCGAGCTGGACGATGATATTGTCGCGCTTGTCGTAATGAACGGCCGCCTTCGCGCCGGCCCGGCTCCAGAATAGCGAGCAGCCAACCGGCTGATGAAGCAGGCATTCGAGCGCGCGGGCGAAGCGCTGGAGCTTGGGCGAGAGCGGTAACACGTCGGGGACGCGGACTGTGTAGCCGCGGTCGTGGAAGCTCTCGATCAGCTTCAGGAATTCATCGGAGGTCGAGACGGCCCGCGCTTGAGGTGGCGGTTGCTTGGGCGACTCGCTGTGGCAGTCGAGTTCGCTTGCATGCGTGCCAAAGGCGTCGAGCACGGTCTGCTTTGGGGTCGTCTCCGAAGAGGCGGCTGCGCGGGTGATCCGGCGCCGCCCTTCACCTCGAGGCAAGCGCGTCCGACCGAATCGAAAAACTTCTCCGCTGTGAGCGGTGCAAGCATTTCCTGCAGGATGGCTTCGGCTTGCTCGTGGACCATGGCGGCACCCTACAAGAGCCGATCACTCGCGGTCGATAGGAAGCTCCGTTGAAGGGCCGGCGCTTCCTCGATCGGCTTAAAGGTTGGGCCGAAGGGCGGTGTCATGGCAATGAACGTCCATGTCCTCTCACCGGCCCGAGGCGATCCCCGAGCCGCGCGCGATCATCGACCGGCGCGCGTTGCGGACCGCCTGGCCGGCTGAGCAGCGGAAGGAAGATCGCCAGTGAGGCTGCGCCGATTTTCGCCGAGGCGCTCGCGGCCGGCCGCGCGGAGTCGCGCGCCGCTTGGCCGTCGAGCCGGGCAATGGCCGGGCGGCCGCACACGCCACGGCCTTCCTCCACGACCAGATCGTCCGCCTCGCCTATGATTTCGTCTGCGAGCGATCGCGAACCGCCCGCCGGCGGCGTCGCCCTGGTCGGCCTGGGCGGCACCGGCCGCGGAGAGATGGCGCCCTTCAGCGACCTCGACCTGATGTTCCTGACGGCGAAGGCGCCCACTGCCGACCAGGAGCGCGCCGCCGAAGCGACCCTGCACTTGCTGTGGGATCTGAAGCTCAAGGTCGGCCACTCGGTCCGCTCGGTCCGCCAGCTGATCGCGCTGGCGAAGAAGGACATGACGGTCCGCACCGCCTTCCTCGAAGCGCGCTGGCTGTGGGGCGACGAGCAGCTGTTCGACCTCGCCGTGCCGCGCTTCCGCAAGGAGGTCGTCGCGGGCACGGCGGCGGAGTTCGTTGCCGCCAAGCTCGCCGAGCGCGACGCACGGCACATCACGCATGGGCGACAGCCGCTACGTCGTCGAACCCAACGTCAAGGACGGCAAGGGCGGCCTGCGCGACCTCCACACGCTCTACTGGATCGGCAAATATGTGCACGGCGTCGAACGCCCGGCCGAACTGGTCAAGGCCGGCTTGCTGACCGCCGCCGAATTCCGCCGCTTCGACCGCGCCGAGCGCTTTTTCTGGTCGGTCCGCTGCCACCTTCACCAGCTTGCCGGACGCGCCGAGGAGCGGCTGAACTTCGACTATCAGCCGCGCATTGCCGAGATCATGCATTACGCCGACCGGCCGGGAAAATCCGCGGTCGAGCGCTTCATGCAATTCTATTTCCTCAACGCGAAGACGGTTGGCGATTTGACCGGCGTCTTCCTCGCCCAGCTCGACGAGCAATTGGGCAAGAAGGGCTTCCGCTTCGCGCTTCCGACGATCCGCCGCCGGCCAAAGCGGCTAGGCGGTTTCGTCGCTCGACCGCGGCCGGATTTCCATTCCCGGCCGACGATTTCTTCCAGGCAGATCCGGTCCGGCTGCTCGAGCTGTTCGCGCTTGCCGCGCGCGAACGGCTGGAAGTCCACCCGCGGGCGATGCGGGCCGCGAGCCGCGATGCCGAACTGATCGACGCGAGGTCCGCGACGATCCCGCGCGCCAATGCCCTGTTCATGGAAGTGCTGACTTCGGTCGACCATCCCGAACGGTGCTGCGCTGGATGAACGAGGCCGGCGTATTCGGCCGCTTCGTTCCCGACTTCGGCCGCGTCGTCGCGCAGATGCAGTTCGACATGTACCATCATTACACGGTCGACGAGCATTCGATCCGCGCGCATCGGCCTGCTCGCGGCAATCGAGCGGGGCGACCTGAAGCAGGACCACCCGCTTGTCGACCGCGATCTTCAAGCAGATCGCGTCGCGGCGAGTGCTCTATGTCGCCGTGCTGCTGCACGACATCGCCAAGGGCAGGGGCGGCGATCACAGCGTGCTTGGCGCCGACATCGCACTCAAGCTCTGCCCCGCGTTCGGCCTCGATGCGGCCGAAACCGAGACCGTGGCATGGCTGGTCCGCTATCACCTGCTGCTGTCGTCGACCGCGTTCAAGCGCGACCTCGCCGATCCCAAGACCATCGAGGATTTCGTCCACCAGGTGCAAAGCCCCGAGCGGCTCCGGCTGCTGCTGATCCTCACCGTGGTCGACATCCGCGCCGTCGGCCCCGGCGTCTGGAACGAGTGGAAACGGACGCTGCTGCGGACCTGTTCGAAGCTGCCGAGGAGCGCCTTCGGCTCGGCCACAAGCAGCATGGCCGGTGCGAGTCGGTCGAGGACCGGCAGAAGGAACTGGCCGCAGGCGCTGGGATGGAAAGCGAGCGCCGCCCGGGCCCACGCCAGGCGCCTCCCCGACAGCTACTGGCTTGCCGAGCCGCCGGCATGGCAGCTTGCCAATGCCCGGCAGGTCGCGGCGGCCGAAGCGCATATCGGCGACGGCCAGCCCAATGTCGTCGTCGAAGACGATCCCGAGAGCGGCGCGACCCGCGTGAGCGTCTTCACGCCCGACCGCGAGGCGCTGTTCTACCGCATCTGCGCGGGACTTGCGGCGGCCGGCGCCAACATCATCGACGCGCGAGTCCACACGACGCGCGACGGCATGGCGCTCGACAATCTGCTGGTGCTCGACGGCCGCGGCAGAGCCTATTCCGACCGGCGCTTGCGAGCGCGGCTGGCAAAGGCGGTGGAAGCGGCGCTGAGCAGCGAGGCGCCGCCTGCACTGCCGTCGGCGAGACCGCAGCGCCGGACCTCGGCCTTCGAGGTCGCGCCCTCGGTTGCGATCGCCGATCGCGCCTCGACCCGCACCACCGTTGTCGAAGTCAATGCGCGCGATCGGCCGGCGTTGCTGGCCGGGCTTGCCGCCGCCTCCACGGCCAGGGCCATGACATCCACTCGGCGCATATTGCGACCTACGGCGAGCGCGCCGTCGACGTCTTCTACCTGACGCGTGCCGACGGGAAAAAACTGACGCCGAGCGAGATCGAGGAATTGCGCGCAGCCCTTCTCGAAGCGGCCCGCGAGCCGGCGAAGCGCAAAGCCGCATAAGGAAAAGGCCCCGCCGGTCGGCGAGGCCTTCCCTATTTAGATTGCGCCGCGTTGCCGCGCGCCGGAGGCGGGGGCGGAGGCGGCGGCGGCGGCGCCGGGCAGGTCGCGGTTGCCTCGATGACCGAGCCATCGGGCAGGTCTGCGTTGCCGGCGGCGGTGGGGCGGTGGAGGCGGCGGCGGTGGCCGGCGGCGGCGCGCATGATGGAAGCCGGTCTTTGCCCGCAGGGTCACGCCGAAGGTCCGCGGCTCGCCGAGGAAGGCGCTGTAGAGCTGCGTGGAGCGGGCCGGATAGAAGCCCGCCTGGGCACCGCCGTGTCGTGCCCGAGCCCTGCAGCGGCGAGTCGAACGCGACCTGGATGAAGTGGCTGTCGAACAGGTTCTGGCCCCACAATTCGATTGCCCAGCTATCGTCCGGCCCATGAACGCCGATGCGGCCGTTGAAGGTCGTATAGCCGTTCTGCGTCTTCTCGATGTCGAGGTCCGAACCCGTGTTATATTTGCTCATGTAACGGCCATCGAAATAGACGAGGCCGCGCAGGCCCGATCCGCCGATCCGCGGAGTCCAGGCGATGGAACCGGTCGCCGTCCATTGCGGCGCTTCGACATCCGCCGTCCAGGAAGCTGGAACAGATAATCGTTGAGCGGCCTGCCGCTCGCTCCGACCAGGTTATTGCGATACTTGATGTCGGCCATCGTCACGCCGCCGTTGATGGCCAGGTCCTGCATCGGACGGGTGAATGCTTCGAGTTCGAAGCCCTGGCTGCGAACGCCGCCGCGGACTTTGCCGGTGCACGCGCCGGTGCGCGAATTGGTGTCCGTGTCGGCGCCGCCCAGGTCGTCGCTGCAGCTGTTGATGCTTTCGACGATGAAATTGAGGCCGTTGAACGTGTTCAGCTGGAAGTTGCGGAAGACCTGCTGGAACAACGCCGAGGTTGAGGTCGATGCCGTGGCCGTGGAATTTCAGGCCGGCCTCGAACGCGTCGTTGATCTCGGGCTTGAACTGGAGGTCCGCGCCCGACGCAACAATGCCCTGGCAACCCGTCTGCGCGGCGCTGGTGCAGATTGCGCCGCTGCCGGATAGCGGCGGAGTGCCCAGCACCGTCGTTCCCGGCGTCGCCGGCACCGTCGTCGGGATCGGCTGCGCGCGCCACAGCGCCGAGCGGTCGAGGTTGAAGCCGCCGGCCTTGTAGCCGCGCGAATAGCTCGCGTAGGTGAGCAGACGATCGGTCGGCTTGTAGCTGAGCACCGCGGTGCCGGACACCTTGATTCGCTCGCGCGAATCGTCGATGCCCGAAGGTGCCGCCCGGAGCGCTCGGGATCACGCACGGAGCTGCTGCAGAGAGATGCCCGAAAAGCACCGCGCAAAGCCGGTTGTTGTCGGCAAAGTGCGGCAGCGAGCGATTTTTTCTCGTGCGTGTAGCGCGCGCCGAGCGTCAGTTTCAGCCGGTCGGTGATCGAGAAAATGTTGTGGGTGAACAGCGCCCAGTTGTTGCTGGTCTGCCGATAGGAATCGTCAAGCGCCACGCCATTGAGGGTCGAGCCGACGAAGCTCGGCCGCCAAGGCGATTGCGAGGTTGGTGAAGCCGCTGGTGCCGAACGGTGCCGCGCTGAAATTGACCGCCGGAAGTCCGGGCAAGCGGAACGCCGGTGCTCGAGTCAGACCGGCGAAGGCGCCGAAGCGCAGTGATGTTCGAGCCGATATTGGCCGCAGTCGTGAACTGACTGGCGGCCAGGGCAGCATTGTATTGGGCGACGAGCGCCGACCGGACGCCGGTTGCAACCGCCGTATTGAAGCAGGTCGGCGACGCGCCCGGCGCAAGGCTGGTCGGCGCCGCCGGCGCGAAATTCGCGGCGACCAGGCAATTGCCGTAGCGCGCGTAATCGTCGCCGTAAGCCAGGTTGTCATCGACCGCGAGCTTCTCGTTCGCGTAATAGCCGCCGACCAGCCAGTCGAGCCGGTTGTCCGAAGCATTGCCCTGCAGCCGGAGCTCTTCCGTGAAGGTCTTGAAGCGGTTGAACGAGCCGCCGTCGCTGGCGCGATAGAGGATGTCGAGGTTGTTGTAGTCGGCGTCGCTGCCGCGCGTATATTTGTTGTAGCGATAGGCGGTGATCGAGGTGAGCTCGGCTGCGCCGAAGTCGTAGGTCAGCTCGCCCGACAGGCCATAGTCCCTGACCTTGCGAGTCGATAATCGCGCCCGGGCGTGATCGCGATCGCGGCGAGAAGGTGTCGTCATTGATGATTCCGCCGAGCGCCCGCTCGATCGCGGCGATAGTCGAGGGCTGCGGCCCCGCCGCAGTGACGTCCTGCGCCGGCAGGTAGGTCGCGCCGCAGCATTCCTCGTTCCGCTGCGAATAATCGCCGATCAGACGGAACGAGAGATTGTCGTTCGGCTGGAACAGCATCTGGCCGCGCAGCAGCCAACGGTCGCGGTCGTTGATTCGGCGGCCCGACATCACGTCCTTCAGGAAGCCGTCGCGCTTGAAATAGACGCCGTCCAGGCGCGCCGCGATGGTGTCGCTGAGCGGCCCGGTGACGCCGCCTCGATGCGGCGCAGTTGTAATTGCCGACGTCGACCTGGCCGCTGACCTCCGGCGTGAACCGCGGCTTGGCGGTGATGATCGAGATCAGGCCGGCCGAGGTGTTGCGGCCGAACAGCGTGCCCTGCGGACCGCGCAGCACCTCGATCCGGTCGAGCGGCCCGAGCTCGGTCAGGCCGACGCCCGCGCGCGAACGATAGACGCCGTCGATGAAGACGCCGACCGAGCTTTCGAGGCCGGGATTGTCGCCGACCGTGCCGATGCCGCGGATGTGGCGCGACCGCCGCGCCGCCTTCCGACGACGTCGAGGACACCAGCAGCGACGGGCGACTGGTTGAGCTGACGGATGTCGGTGGCGCCGGTGTTGCGCAAATTGTCCGCCGTGACCGCGCTGACCGCCATCGGCACGTCGGACAGCGCCTGGTTGCGGCGCGTCGCGGTGATGATGATGTCGCCGGTATCGACCGGCTGCTGCTCGACGCGCCTGGTCCTGGGTCGCGGCGCGCCTTCGGTCGCGCCGGCGTCGGCTGCGCGGTCTGCTTGTCGGTGTCGGTGTTGGACTGCGGTCTGGGCGAAGGCCGGAGTCGTCGAGCGAACAGGCCGGCCGACACCAGCCAAGCGGACTTGCGGATCATGTTCTCTCTCCCCCTCGGGCGAGACCGCCCGGTTGGGGAGAAGCTAATCCTGATGCGGACCAAAGGAAGCGATTGCAGCGCCAGCGCCGCAACAATGGCGCGTCGCTGCAGCAATTTGGCAACACGAGTGTAAGTAGCGGCTACGTTAAGCGTAGCTTTCGAGATAGCCGCAGCTGCGGCAGCGGTACGTCGCGACCTCGACGGTCCTGGCGGCGAGCTCAGGCCCGCCCAGAAGCTCTTCGCGGCTCGCCCGCGACCCACTTCGGACCAGCTTCTTGCCGTAGCCTTCATCGACGATGAAGCCGTGCTCCATCGATCCGCCGCAGCGCGGGCAGGAGAGCGAGCGGCTGCCATCGGCTACTTGGGCGCGAGCACCATCAGCATCTGGCGGCCTTCCATGCGCGGATGGGCCTCGACCTTGGCCATTTCGGCGGTCTGTTCCTGCACCCGGCGGAGCACCTCCATGCCGAGCTCGCCATGCGCCATCTCGCGGCCGCGGAAGCGCATGGTGACCTTCACCTTGTCGCCTTCCTCGAGGAACTCGAACACCTTCTTCATCTTGGTGTCATAGTCGTGGTCGTCGATGTTCGGACGCATCTTGATCTCCTTGATCTCCTGCGTCTTCTGCTTCTTGCGCTGCTCGTTGGCCTTCTTCTGCGCCTCGTACTTGTAGCGGCCGATATCGAGGAACTTGGCGACCGGCGGATCCGCGTTGGGAGAAATCTCGACCAGGTCGAGCCCGACCCCCTGGCCTGCTCGATCGCTTCGCGCGTAAACATCACGCCCAGGTTTTCGCCGTTTTCGTCGATCACCCTGACCTTCTGGGACTGGATGAACTCGTTGAAGCGGGGGCCGCTCATCGGCGGCGGCGGCGCCATTCCTCGGCGCGGATAGGGCGGTGGTATAGCGATCTCCGAAATAGTTGTTGGATCAGCGTGCGAATTAGGCACTCGCGCGCCGGATGAAAAGTGCGCGTGAGTAAATCGTGAGTCATTTTTGCCGCGACCTGTGGCGCACTCAGCGTCATGGCGAAGGTCGGGCGGAACCGCTTCGTCGCGGATCATCGCCACTGCTTCGTCGAGGCCCATCATCTTCTGATGCTCCTCGCTGCCGAGCCGGCGCAGCGCGACCGTGCCTTCCTCGGCCTCGCGCTTGCCGACGACCAGCAGCAGCGGGACCTTGGCGAGGCTGTGCTCGCGCACCTTGTAGTTGATCTTCTCGTTGCGCAGGTCGGTCTCGACGCGAATGCCGGCAGCGGCGAGCTTCGCCGCCACTTCGCGCGCATAATCGTCGGCGTCCGACACGATCGTCGCGACCACCGCCTGCACCGGCGCCAGCCACAGCGGGAACTTGCCCGCATAATGCTCGATCAGGATGCCGATGAACCGCTCGAACGAGCCGAGGATCGCGCGGTGGAGCATCAGCGGACGGTGCTTTGCGCCGTCCTCGCCGACGTAGACTCGCGCCGAGCCGCTGCGGCAGCCGGGTCGAGCTGCAGCGTTCCGCACTGCCAGGTACGGCCGATCGCGTCCTGCAGGTGGAATTCCAGCTTGGGCCCATAGAATGCGCCTTCGCCGGGCAGGACCTCATAGACGAAGTCCGGTGTTGAGCCCTGCCGCTGCGACCGCTCGCCCATCGCCTTCTCCGCCCGGTCCCATTCCTCGTCGGTGCCGATTCGCTGCTCCGGCCGGGTCGCGAGCTTCACCTCGTAATCGGCAAAGCCGAGGTCGCGGTAGACGATGTCGAGCAGGGCGCAGAACGCCTTCGTCTCCTCGACCAGCTGCTCGTGCGTGCAGAAGATGTGCGCGTCGTCCTGCGTGAACTGGCGCACGCGCATGATCCCGTGCAGCGCGCCGTGCGGCTCGTTCCGGTGGCAGCAGCCGAACTCGGCGAGCCGCAGCGGCAGTTCCCGGTAGCTGGTGATGCCCTGCTTGAAGACCTGGATGTGGGCCGGGCAGTTCATCGGCTTGAGCGCGAGCAGCTCGGCATCGCCGGTGATCACCGGCTTGCCTTCCTCGGTCGACGGGAACTCGTCGGGCACGACGAACATGTTCTCGCGGAACTTGCCCCAGTGGCCCGACTGCACCCACAGCTTGGAATCGATCAGCTGCGGGGTCTTGATCTCGTCATAGCCCGCGGCGTCGAGCCGGCGGCGCATATAGGCTTCGAGCTGGCGCCAGATGACATAGCCCTTGGGGTGCCAGAAGACCCAGCCCTGCGCTTCGGGCTGGAGGTGGAACAGGTCCATCTCCGCGCCGATCTTGCGATGGTCGCGCTTCCCCGCTTCCTCGAGCCGGACGAGATAGGCGTCGAGCTGCTTCTTGTTGAGCCAGGCGGTGCCGTAGATGCGGCTCAGCATCGGGTTCTTGGGGTCGCCGCGCCAATAGGCGCCCGACACGCGGGTCAGCTTGAACGCCTGCGGGTCGAGCTTGCCGGTCGAGGCGAGATGCGGCCCGCGGCAGAGGTCCATCCAGGCCTCGCCGGCCCGAACGGTACATGGTGATCGGCTCGCCCTCGGGCAGCTCGATCACCCATTCGGCCTTGAACGCCTCGCCGCTGCTCTTCGAAGAAGTCGCGCACGTCCTCGCGGGTCCAGACCTCGCGGATCAGCGGCTCGTCGCGGCGATGATCCGGCGCATCTCCTCCTCGATCGCCGGCAGCTCCTCCTCGGTGAACGGGCCGTGCTCGGCGGTCGGCGCGAAGTCGTAGTAGAAGCCGTCCTCGGTCGCCGGGCCGAAGGTGATCTGCGTGCCCGGGAACAGCTTCTGCACCGCTTCGGCGAGGATGTGCGCGAATCGTGGCGGACCAGCTCGAGCGCGTCCGCCTCGTCGCGCGAGGTGATCAGCGCGAGGCTGGCGTCGCCTTCGAACGGGCGCATGATGTCGCGCACCTCGCCGTCGACCCTCGCGGCGAGCGCCGCCTTGGCGAGGCCCGGGCCGATCGCCGCGGCGACATCGGCCGGGGTCGAGCCCTCGGGCATTTCCTTCACCGAGCCGTCGGGAAGCGCGATCTTGAACATCCTGGTCATGCGCAGCGGCATGTAGCGACCGGCAGCGATGCTCTCAACTGCTCACGCCGTCGCGATCGCGATCGACGCCGGCCTTGCCAAACGCCTGCCCCCGTTGCACTTTTCGTTTCGCTCGGGGGGAACGGGGACTCAATTTCGATGGACGCAATGACTGGGGCGTCGGCGCCGGCCGACGACCGCGCAATCCGCTTCACCGGCAATTGGCGCGAATATCTGCCGATCGCGGTCACCAATGTGCTGCTGACGATCGTCACGCTCGGCATTTACCGCTTCTGGGCGGCGGCGCGGCAGCGGCGCTATTTGTGGTCGCACACCGAGGTGATCGACGATTCGCTCGAGTGGACCGGCACCGGGCGCGAGTTGTTCTTCGGCTTCCTGATCGTCATCGCGGTCCTCGCACCCTTTTTCCTGTTCATCCAGTTCCTGTTCCCGGCGCTGATCGCGCGCGGCAAGGCCGATGCGGCTTTCGGCGTCATTTTCCTGTTCGAGATCGGCCTGCTTTACCTCGGCGGCTTCGCGCGCTTCCGGGCGCTTCGCTACCGCTTCTCGCGAACCTACTGGCACGGCATCCGCGGCGGCAGCAACGATTCCGGCTGGAATTACGGCGGCGAATATCTCGGCCGCTACGCGCTGACCTTCATGACCATGTTCATCATGTTTCCCGTGGGCCGCGACGCGGCTGTGGAACGGGCGCTGGAACGCGATGAGCTTCGGGCCGCTCCAGTTCCGCGCCAACCTCGATGCCGAGGACTGAAGGGCCGCTGGGCGCTCGTCTATCTGGCGCCGATCGGACTGCTGCTCGTCGCACTGGCCGCGACCGCGATGGCGCGGCATGGCGCTGAATGGTACGAAGGGCGCACCCGTCGGCCTCGTCGCCGTGCTCGGCGTTGCATTCGTGCTTTTCTATGTCGCCATCCCGCTGATGACGCTCAACTGGTTTGCCGCTTATTATCGCAACGCCGCCGCCGCGACGTCGCTCGGCGATCTCCAGTTCGGATTCGAGGCGACGACCCTGCAATGGCTCGGCCTGTTCCTCGGAAATCTCGCTCTGGCCGTCGTCACCCTCGGCTTCGGGCTTGCCTATTGGGGCTATCGCAACTGGTCGTTCATGGTCCGCCATGCAGGCTCTACGGCACCATCGACGTGTCGGCGCTGACGCAGTCGACCACCCACGCGCCGCGCGAGGCGGAGGGCTTCGCCGATGCGTTCGACGTCGGCGCGATCTGAGCCTTGATCGAAGGCAAGCTCTACGACGGCGCGACCGCGCACCCCCATCGCGTGCGGGTGACGGTCGTCGAGCGCCGTGATCGAGCTTAGCCAGGACAGCGGCTGGAGCGACCGCGTCGATGCAAACCTGCTCCAGCGCATCGAGGGCTCCGGGCTGCGCCTCGGCCGCAGCGACCAGCCCGGCTGGCGGCTGCTGCTTCCGGCCGAAGCGGAGAGCGAGCTCGGTCCGCTGCTCGGCAAGCACGAGCGTTACGGCCGCTGGATCGACCGCATCGGGCTGGCCCCGGCGCTGGTCGGCGGCGCGCTGATTACGGCCGCGGTGGTCGCGCTCGGCTACATGGCGCCGCACTGGATCGCGCCCCATGTGCCGATGAGCTGGGAGCGCAATGTCGGCGGCGCGCTGGTCGGCGATTTCGGCAAATTGCGCTGTCGCGACGCGAAGGGCCAGCAGGCGCTCGACGCGCTGGTCGACCGCGTCGCTCCCGGCGCGACGAAGGGACCCGAGGGCCTCAAGGTCGCCGCGCTCAACGTGCCCATATTCAATGCCGCGGCGCTTCCGGGCGGCTATATCGTCGTGTTCAAGCCGGCGATCACCGAGACCGAGCCCGATGCGCTGGCGGGCATATTGGCGCACGAAATCGCCCACGTCCGCCGCCGCCACGTCACCGAGGCGCTGCTGCGCGAGCTCGGCATCGGCGCGCTGATCCGGATGTTCGCCGGCAACCTCGGCGCCAATGCGGAGCAGATCGTGTCGTTGAGTTACACCCGCGGCAACGAAGCACAGGCCGATGGCGATGCGATCGCGATGCTGAAACGCGCGGGCATTTCGCCGCGGCCGACTGCCGCGCTGTTCACCCGGCTGGCCAAGGAACAGGGCGAGGGCCTGTCCTACAGCGCCGAGTTCCTGCGCAGCCACCCGCTGAGCACCAGGCGCGCCAGCCGCTTCGCGGCGAGCTTCGACCGCTCCGCACGATATCGCCCGGCGCTGTCGCGCGACCAGGCCGATGCCCTGTTCGACATCTGCAGGAACACTCCGGACTCGGAGTAAGGCGCCTGCCCGCGCTCGGGCCGCACACGGTTTTTTAATCGCGATTAACTATCCCGAATGCCGGTCGTCGTCGATCGCGGGGGAAGAGTGCAACGGTTGCGATCGGTTCAGGTGCTACGTGCGCTCGCGGCCTGCGCCGTAGTCTTCCTCCATGCCTTTCCCGACGTGCGCGGGCCGGTCGGCAACGCCGGCTTCGGCGCCGCGGGCGTGGACCTGTTCTTCGTCATTTCCGGCTTCATCATGGCCAGCGTTTCGAAAGGCCGCACGGCGGGCCAGTTCCTGCGCGACCGGCTGTGGCGCATCTATCCCTTGTGGTGGATCGCGGTGCTTCCGTGGCTGTTCTTCCTTCCGCGCGGCCCCGCCTTCATTGCTTCGAGCCTGACGCTCTGGCCGATCTACGGCGGCAGCTATTTCCCACCGCATCTGCTGGTCGGCTGGACCTTGAGCTTCGAGCTTCTCTTCTATGGCGGAGTGACGCTCGCGCTCGCGACCCGCAGCGCAGTGCCGCTGATTTTCTATGCCCTGTGCCTGGCCGGCGCGCTGACCACTTCGAACGCGCTTCTTATTTCATCGGCAGCCCGATGGCGCTCGAGTTCCTGCTCGGCGTCATCGTCGCACATTTGCCGCGACGGCCGGCGCTCGGCCTGCTCGTTCCGGTCGCGATCGCCATGCTTGCGGCGACGGCACCCGAAACCGGGGCCGATTGCCGTCGCGCTCGATCCGCAGTCCGCCATCTGGCGCGTCGCCGAATGGGGCTTGCCCGCTGCGCTCATCCTGTGGGGCGCGCTGTCGCTCGAGCTGCTGTTCGAGCACCGGATGTTCAACCTGCCGGTGAAGATCGGCGACGCATCCTATTCGATTTATCTTTTCCACCCGCTGATCGCCTACGGCATCGCGCTGACCTGGCCGGCCCGGCTCGCGCTTGCCGTCGGAGTCCGGATGGGCGGTGCACCTGCTGGTGGAACGCCGGATCATGGGGCTGCGGTGGCGCCGCTGTCCCGCATCGCACAGAAATTTCAATGGAGCTCGTAAAGGACGCTTGACACGAAAAGCGTCGCGTTTCGTAAAGCGACCTTTACTAAATGTGAAGGACGCTTGCAATGACAGACCAAGTTTCGCCACGTACGACCGTCAGGCTTTGGCTCGGCGCCTATCTGATCGCCACCTTTGGCACCGCCCTGCTGATGAAGCAGGGAATCGTGCCGGGCTGGCCGGGATGGCGCTGTTCCTCGCTTCATTCCTGCTGCTCGTACCGCTGGTCCGTTCTGCGGAGCGGGCGCAGGCGGCGTGCGGTTTCACCTCGAAGGCAATGCGCACCTACAACCGCCGCGTCCTGGTGGCGGGGATGACCTATGTCGTGGTGCTGTTCGGCAGCATGGGCTTCGCCCGTTACTTTCGACCCACCGACGCTGGTCCGCGTCTTGCTCGCGATCGCCGCCGCGTTGCCAGTGCTGTTCATCATTCGCGCGATGGCCCTGCTGATCCGCGAGGAAACCGACGAATTTCTGCGCATGCGGCTGGTCGAGAATCGCTGGTCGCGACCGGCATCCTGCTCACGTGGCGACGCTCTACGGTTTCCTCAACGCCTTCGACCTCGCGCCGAGCATCGACGCATGGGCGGTGGTCCCTTGTGGGCGGTCGGGCTGGGCATCGGCCGCGTCTTTCCGGAAGGAGCCGTCGTGCTGAACAACCTCAAGGTTCTTCGCGCCGCCCGCAACTGGAGCCAGCAGGATCTCGCCGAGCGGCTCGAAGTCTCGCGCCAGAGCGTCAACGCGATCGAGACCGGCAAATACGATCCGTCGCTGCCCCTCGCCTTCCGCATCGCCGAGCTGTTCGAGCTGCCGATCGAGGAGATTTTCGTCTCCCCTTCGCACCGCAGCTCGAAAGCCATCTGACCTCTCAACTACCCAACAGGAGAATATCCATGCGCGCCTCGCACTGATGCTTGCCGCCTGCGCGGCGTCCACGCTCAACTGGTCATGCCCGCCCGCATGCCGGCACCGGCCACCGCCTCCTCCGCCTCCGCCGAGCGGCGCCTCGCGCACATCTCGGTCCTGGCGATCGGCAGGGCAGCCCGGTGGTGCTGATCCCCGGCCTGTCGAGCCCGCGCGCGGTGTGGGACGGCATCGCGCCCGCGCTCGCCGCGACGCACCAGGTCTGATCTGGTCCAGGTCAATGGCTTCGGCGGCGACGATCCGGGCACGAACCTGCAGCCGGGCGTTCTCGACGGCATCGTCGCCGACCTCCACGCCTGCCTCGCCGCAGCACAAGTCGCGCCGGCGCAGGTGATCGGCCATTCGATGGGCGGCCTCGTCGCGCTGATGCTTGCCAAGGCGCACCCAGGCGACACCGCCGCAGTGATGATGGTCGATGCGCTGCCCTATGTCGGTGACGATCTTCGTGCCGGCGCGACCGTCGCCCAGCTCGAGCCCCAGGCCAAGGCGATGCGCGACCAGATCGCGGCAAGCTTCGGCAAGCCCAATCCAGCAACGCCGCGATCGCGCGCGGATGGCGCTCACCCCGGCTGCGCAGGAGCAAGTCGCGACGTGGATGGGAAAGGCCGACGCGCGGGTGTCCGGCGAGGCAATGTACGAGGACCTGACTACCGACCTGCGCCCGGACATGGCGCTCGATCGCCACGCCGATCACGCTGGTCATGCCCTATTCGGCGGCGATGCCGAAGGAGCGCGCCGAGCCCTTCTACCGCGGCGAATATGCCAAGGCGCCGCCACCTCACCGTCGTGCCGATCGCCGAGTTCGGGCCATTTCGTGATGCTCGACCAGCCCCAGGCCTTCGCCGCGGCGGTCGACGCCTTCGCTGCGCTAGGCTGTCGCGGCCGCGCCGACGTTACGGTCAGGTCCATGTCGGCATTGAGCAGCTTGGAAATCGGACAATTCTTTTTGGCATCCTCGGCGAGCGCGCGCAGCCGCGTTCGTCGAGGTCCGGCACATCCGCCATGAGCTCGAGGTCCGAGCGCGCTCACCTTGAAGCCTTCGCCGTCCTGCTCGAGCTTGACCCGCGCCGTCGTCTCCAGCCGAGCGTCGGTGATGCCTTCCTTCGCCAGCGCGAACGACAGCGCCATGGTGAAGCAGCCGGCATGGGCCGCGGCGATCAGCTCTTCGGGGTTGGTGCCGCGCTCGTCGCCGAAGCGCGTTTTGAAGCCGTAGGGCTGGTCGTGAAGCACGCCCGACTGCGTCGTTAGCGTGCCCTTTCCCGTCCTTGCCGGCGCCCTCGTACCGAGCCGTTGCCGAACGCGTGATCGCCATGTTCTTCTCCTCCTCTGTTCAGGCTTCGACCCTGCTCGAGCGCCTCGTCGACGATCGTCTCGGCGCGCAGGAACAGCTGGGTGTCGACGACCACGCCCGAGGCCGCGGCATTTTCGCGCACCTGCTCGGGCCGCGACGCGCCGATGATCGCCGAGGCGACGTTGGGCTCGCGCAGCACCCAGGCGAGCGCGAATTGCGGCAGGGTCAGGCCGGCCTCCTCGGCGATCGGCTTGAGCTGCTGCACCGCGCGCAGCACTCGGGCTGCATCAGCCGGTCCATCCAGCCGCCCATCTCCTCGCTCGCCGCGCGCGAGTCCCTCGGCGGCGGCTGGTCGGGATCGTATTTGCCGGTGAGCACGCCCTGGCCGAGCGGCGACCAGACGATCTGCGAAATGCCGTTGGCGGCGCAGAGCGGGATGACCTCCTCCTCGGGCTCGCGCCACAGCAGCGAATATTGCGGCTGGCTCGAGACGAACTTCGCGACTGCCCGCGCCGGCAATGTCGATCGCGGCCTGGATCTGGTCCGCCGGCCATTCGGAAAAGCCGATATAGCGGGTCTTGCCGCTTTCGACCGCGCGGGTCAGCGCCTCCATCGTCTCCTCGAGCGGCGTGTCGTAGTCGTAGCGGTGGCACTGGTAGAGATCGACATAGTCGGTCCGCAGCCGCTTCAGCGAAGCATCGAGCTGCTTTTCGACCTGCGCCCGCGACAGGCCGCGGTCGGTATCGCTCATCGGGAAGATACAGCTTGGTCGCGAGCACGTAGCTGTCGCGCGGCCGGCCCTGCAGCGCCTCGCCGAGGAAGTCTCGGCGGCGCCGCGGCCGTAGATATTGGCGGTGTCGATGAAGTTGATGCCCTGCTCGAAGGCCTCGTCGAGGCAGGCGCGCGCCTTGTCGGCCTCGACGCCGACGCCGTAGGTCAGCCACGAACCGAGCGAGATTTCCGAAACTTCGAGGTCGCTGTCGCCGAGCTTGCGGTATTTCATTGCCGAGTCTCCTTCGCTGTTCGAACCGCGCACGGGCCCCAGCGTTCCTGCTTAGGGAGCGAACGTTGCTCGACTTCATGCGCGCTAATATGCGGAGAAGGCGAGGGGAGATCGAATTGCGGTCCAGGCGCTTCGACGGTGAGGGGGTGCCGGAGGCTTGGCTGCGAGCCGTCGACGCCGGCGCTGGTGCTGCCGGACTGGTCGCGGTCCCGAACGGGCCGCATGTCCGCCGCCGCGGCTCCGGCGTCCGACGCCGAAGGCTGCCCTACACTCGCGTATTCCGTCTGCGGGCGGCATGCACTGCCATGTCGCGCCGCCGATGGCGACGTCGCCGTTCGTCAGCGGTCGACGCGCGTGCCGCGCGTCCGCGATCGGGACGTGCGGCTCGGATCCGAGCTCCGACGTCGAGGTCGGGACGGCGCATCGCCTATCGCTGCGCGGCGCTCGCCGATCTGATGTTCCTGCCCGGCTACGCGTCGGACATGGAGGGCGCAAGGCGCTCGCGCTCGACGCTTCGCGGGAGCGCGGCCTCGCGATGCTGCGCTTCGATTATTCGGCACGGGTCGAGCGGCGGCCGCTTCGAGGACGGGACGCTCGCGCTCTGGCTCGAGGAAGCGCTCGCGCGATCGACCGGCTGACGCGGCCCGCTGATCCTCGTCGGCTCGTCGATGGGCGGCTGGATCGCGCTGCACTTCGCGCTGCTGCGGCCCGAGCGCGTCGCGGCGCTCGTCGGCATCGCCGCGGCGCCCGACTTCACCGAATGGGGTTTCGCCGATGGCGCAGGCCGCCGAGCGACGCAGGGCATCCCGCTCCGCGGCTTCTGGGAATCCGGCCAGCAGCTGCTGCTGCTCGACGAGCGAGATCGCGATCGACTGCCCGGTCCGGCTGTCCACGGCGAGAACGACAGGATGTGCCGCTCGACGTCGCCTTCCGGCGATGCGCGCGCTCCGTTCAGCCGATGTCCAGCTGAAGGTGATCAAGGGCGGCGGCCATCGCCTGTCGGAGCCGCACGAGATCGACGCGATCCTGCGCACCGTCGCCGCCTTGCTGGAGCCGCCGATGATCCTTGCTTGCCGCCGCCCTTGCCGCCGCCGCGCCGCCGCCGCCGCCGCCTGCCCCGACCTCGTCACCCCCGAAGCGCTGGTCTGCCGCGCGCTCGAGGCGCAGAAGCGCGGCGACCGGAAGCCGCCGCGCAGGCCTTCGAGGAAGCCGCCAAGGCCTCGCCCGACAAGCGACCCCAAGACCGCGCGCATGTGCGCCGCGGCGGGCAATTTGTGGATCGCCGCCGACCAGCCGGGCAAGGCCGCGCTCGACCTCGACAAGGCGCTGGCGCTGCCGGGGCTCGAAGCCGAGCAGCGCGGCGAAGCCCTGCTCGACCGCGCCCGCGCCGCCGAAGCGCAGGACGACCTCAAGACCGCTCGCGCCAAGCTCAACGAAGCCGCGCAGACCATCTCCGACGATCCCTTCTACTGGTATTTCTCGGCGGCGCTCGCGATCCGCGAAGGCGATCGCGGCGACCGCGCAATCGGCGATCAACAAGGCGCTGTCGCTGGCGCCGTCCGACCCGACGATCCTGTTCGAAGCCGGCCATGTCGCGCACTTCACCGGCGACGACGACAAGGCGCGCAGCTACTGGACGCGCGCCGCGGCGCGCGATCCCGAACGGCGCGATCGGCAAGGCCGCGGCCAAGGCGATCGAGATGCTCGGCGTCACCCCGACGGTGAAAACGGAGCCGCAACCGGCCTAAATAGCGCGCCATGCGCTTCCTCCATTCCATGCTGCGGGTCAGCGACCCGGACGCCACCATCCGCTTCTTCAACCTGCTCGGGCTCGAGGAGCGGCGCCGGATGGAAATGAGGCGGGCCGCTACACGCTGATCTTCCTCGGCGTGCCGGGCGACGAGGGCGGCGAGGTCGAGCTGACCCATAATTGGGACGAGCGCGGCTATGCCGGCGGCCGCAACTTCGGCCACCTCGCCTATCAGGTCGACGACATTTACGCGACCTGCCGGCGGCTGATGGATGCCGGCGTGACCATCAACCGCCCGCCGCGCGACGGCCGCATGGCGTTCGTCCGCTCGCCCGACGACATCTCGATCGAGCTGCTGCAGAAGGGCGGCGCGCTGGCGCCGGCCGAGCCGTGGGCGTCGATGCCCAACAGCGGCGAATGGTGATGCTCGCAGATCGTCGCGGTCCCGGCGTTCACCGACAATTACCTCTGGCTGGTCCACGACGACGGCGAGCGGCGAGACGGCGGTGGTCGACCCCGGCGATGCCGCGCCGGCGCTGGCCGAGGCCGAGCGCCGCGGCTGGCCCATCGGCCAAGTGTGGAACACGCACTGGCACCCCGATCACACCGGCGGCAACCTCGCGGTCAAGGAGGCGACCGGCGCGGCATCTCCGGGCCCGCGGCCGAGCGCATCCCCGGCGCGCGACGTGCCTCTGGCCGAAGGCGACGAAGTCCGGCTCGGCGAGCACGTCGGCCGGGTGATCGAAGTCCCCGGCCATACGCTCGGCCACATCGCCTTGATCTTCGACGATGACCGCGATCGCCTTTGTCGGCGACACGTTGTTCGCGATGGGCTGCGGCCGGTTGTTCGAAGGCACGCCGCGAGCAGATGTACGACTCGCTGCAGCGGCTCGCCGACTTGCCCGCGGACACGCGCTTTATTGCGCGCACGAATATACGCTCGCCAACGCGCGCTTCGCCGCCCATGCCGAGCCGGACAATCGCGGCGATCGCGGCGCGGCTGGCCGCAAGTCGAGGCGCTGCGCGACGCGGGCGAGATCACGCTTCCGACCACCGTCGCCGAGGAACGCGCGACCAATCCCTTCGTTCGGGCCAGTAACGTGGCAGAGTTCGCGCGCTGAGGGCGGAGAAAGACAGCTTCCGTTCATGAACGCGAAGTCGCCAGATTGGCGGCGCAACGAAATGAGGAGGTCGAGTATGCGTAGCATCTCTTCCTGTCTTGCTCGGCGCCGACGCTCGGCGTCCTGCACGACGGCGCCGGCCCGCCCCGATGCGCGCAGCGCCGAGAGCCAGCGCGCACTATGCAGCAGCTTGCTCGCCGGCAAGGTCGCCGGCCCGCCGGTCAGTGCCTGCCGAGCTACGGCCGAACGACATGACCGTGATCGACGAGCACACCGTCGTCTTCCGCGACGGCAGCAGCCGGTCTATCGTCAACCACATCGCAGGGCCCTGCAACGGGCTCGGCGGCGGCCGTTATGCGCTGGTCACCCGCAGTTCGGACGCAGCGACCTGTGCCGCGGCGATATTGCGCAGGTCGTCGACCCGACCAGCGGCATGACCGTCGGCAGCTGCGTGTTCGGCGATCGTTCCCTACGCGCGCGCAGCTCAGCGCCTCCGCGCCGTGCGTCGATCGCCTACCTGCTCCGGCAAGGCTACGCTTGTAAAGCGCGTCGAGCCGCTCGCCGTAGGCGTTGCCGATGACGTGCCGGCGGATCTTCATCGACGGCGTCAGCTGCTCGTTCTCGATCGTGAACGGCTCGTCGGCGAGGATGAAGCGGCGCACCCTCTCGATCACCGACAGGTCCGCGTTGACCCGGTCGACCGCGCTCTGGAGCCGCTGCTGCAGGTCGGGCGCTGCCGGCGATTTCCGGGTCGGGAACGAGCAGCGCGACGAGGTGCGGCCGGCGGTCGCCATAGACCATCGCCTGCGCAATCTCGGGCTGCAGCGTCAGCATCCCCTCGATCCGCTGCGGCGAGACATTGTCGCCCTTGTCGTTGACGATCAGGTCCTTCTTGCGGTCGGTGATGACGATCCGGCCCTTGTCGTCGAGATGGCCGACATCGCCGGTCGCCAGCCAGCCGTCCTGCAGCACGCGCGCGGTCTCCTCCGGGTTGCGCCAATAGCCGTGCATCACCTTTTCGCCGCGCACCATGATCTCGCCGTCCTCGGCGATCCGCACTTCGCATGTTCATCACCGGCGGCCCGACCGTGTCGAGCCGGATGCCGGCGCTCGGCCGGTTGCAGCTGATCACCGGCCCGGCCTCGGTCTGGCCATAGCCCTGGAGGAAGGTGATCCCGATCGACTGGAAGAACATGCCCGACCTCGGGATTGAGCGGCGCCCCGCCCGAGACCCACGCCTTGATGCCGCCCGCCGATCTTGTCGCGGATCTTGCGCCGCAGCGTCAGCGACAGGATGCCGTCCATCGGCAGGTCCCACGGCTTGCAGCCGCCCGTCGTGCTTGTCGCCGCCGATCTTCAGCGCGCGGCCGAGCAGATATTTGCGACAGCCCGCCCTGGCTCTCGATCGACTTCATGATCCGCGCGCGCAGCATCTCGAACAGCCGCGGCACGACGACCATGATCGTCGGCTGCACTTCCTCGATATTGGCGGCGAGCTTCTCGAGGCTCTCGGCGTAATAGATCTGGGCGCCGAGCGCGATCGGGAAATGCTGCCCGCCGGTATGCTCGTAGGCGTGGCTGGCCGGCAGGAACGACAGGAACACCTCGTCGTCCCAGCCGAAATCGGTCGAGATGATGTCGGTGCAGCCTTCGACATTGTGGAGGATCGCGCCGTGGTGCTGCAGCACGCCGCGCGGCGCGCCGCCGGTGCCGCTGGTGTAGATGATGCAGGCGAGGTCGCCGCGGCCGACCGCTGCGACCTGCGCTCGCCAGCGCGTCGACGTCGGCCTCGCCGCCAGCGAGCTTCGCCCAGCGATGGCACGTTGACCCAGTCGGGCGCCTGGCCCGGTGCGGATCGTCGTCGATGCCGATGACATGATGGCACTCGGTCGAGGTCAGCACCGCCGGGACCAGCGTTCTTCGCCAGCTTCTGGCTCGAGACGATGACCGCCGCGCGCGCCCGAATTGCCGAGGATGTGCGCGTGATCGCGCGTCGGTGTTGGTGGTGTAGGTCGGGACGGTGACGCAGCCCGCGGCCATGATGCCGAGGTCGGCGATCAGCCATTCGGGCCGGTTCTCGCTGACCAGCGCGACGCGGTCGCCGGGCTGCAGGCCGATGCGCTTCAGGCTTGCGGCGAGCGCCGCGACCTGCCGCGCCGCCTCGGCCCAGCTGATCGACTGCCACGCGCCGTCGCGCTTCGCCCACAGGAACGGCTTGTCGCCCTTCTCGGCGGCGCGCGTCAGGAACAGCGCGACGAGATTGTCGAACCGTTCGAGCTGCCGAGCCAGTTCCCTCGCTTATTGCGCGACCGCCGCGCCTTCGCTGCGCGGATCGGCGGCGCCGACCCAGCGGCCGTTGATCCACTCGATCGCATTGGCCTTGAACGTGCCCGGCGGCGACGTGCGACCTCGTGTGGCCCAGCGCGCTGCAGCTGCGGCGACATCGCTTCGAGGAAGGTGCCGCGTTCGACGTAAACCGTGTCGCCCGGCGCGAAGATCATCGGCAAGCGCGATCGCTTCCTGCGCGCGCAGGTGCCAGTCGATCACGCCGATGATCGCCTTGGCGACCTGGGCCGGGATGGTCGCGCCGCCCGCCGCGCCGACCGCCAGCCGGACATGGCCGTCGGGCCCGTAGACGATGGTCGGGCTCATCGAGCTGCGCGGCCGCTTGCCGCCCTCGACGCGGTTGGCGACCGGGCAGCCGTCCTTCGTCGGGCACGAAGCTGAAATCGGTCAGCTCGTTGTTGAGATAATAGCCGTTGACCATGATGCCCGACCCGAACGAGCTTTCGATCGTCGAGGTCTAGGACGCGACGTTGCCGGCAGCGGTCGACGACGACGAAATGCGAGGTGCCGTGCTCGGGCTGGCGCGCCGGCGCGCACGCTGCTCTGGCGCGCCGGCGGGCGTGCCGGCCGCGACGTGCGGCAATCGTCCGCGTCGGGCGAGATCAGCGCCGAGCGGCTGGCGAGATAGGCCGGGATCCATCAGGCCGGCGACGCGGCACGCGGACGAAATCGGCATCGCCGAGATATTGGTCGCGGTCGGCATAAGCGAGCCGCATCGATTCGGCGATCAGGTGCCAGGCCGACCGGGCGAACGCGGCCCGAGCGCGGCCAGGTCGAAGCGCTCGAGCTGCTTCAGGATCGCGAACACCGTCGTCCCGCCCGACGACGGACGGGCCCATGCCGCAGATGCGGTAGCCGCGATAGGTGCCGCACACCGGCGGCTCCGGCTTGGCCTCGTAGGCCGGCGATGTCGCCGGCGGTCATCGGCGCCGGATTGTGCGGGCTGCCGCTGACCGCCGCGGCGATCGCCTGCGCATTCGGGCCCGACGTAGAAGCTGTCCGGCCCGCGCGCGGCGAGCTGCTCCAGGAAGGCGCGCGAACGCCGGGATTGCGCACCACGGTGCCGACCGGCTTGCGGCTTCCGTCCGGATTGTAGAAGATGCTGCGCGCCTCGGCCGAGAACGCGCCGGTCGCCGGATACTCGGTCGAGCGCATTGTGGAGCCGCGGCGTGATCGCGAACCCGTCGCGGGCGAGCCGGATCGCGGGCTGGAACAGCGCCGCCCACGGCAGCTTGCCATGGCGCTGGTGCGCCAGCGCCATCATCCGCATGTTGCCGGGCACGCCGACGCTCTTGCCGCCCGGCTGCGCGTCGCTGAAGCGCCATCGGCTGGCCGTCCTTGAAGAACCAGGTGCCGGTCGCCGCCGCCGGCGCCGTCTCGCGGCCGTCGAAGGTGACGGGCGCGCCGCCGCGTCGCGAATAGACAAGGAAGCCGCCGCCGCCGATGCCCGAGCTTTGCGGCTCGACCACGGTCAGCGCGAGCATGGTCGCGATCGCTGCGTCGGCCGCGCTGCCGCCCTCGCGCAGCATCTCGACGCCGGCCGCGGCCGCGCGCGGATCGGCGGCGCTGACCATGCCGGGAGCTCGCGCTGCGTGCGGCGCGGGCGACCGGGCTTGGTCGGGAGTCGCGGCGCAGCCGGCGAGCGGCGAGCAGCGGCGGCGAGGTTCAGCGAGGCAGGCGCATGGCGCGCGCGCTACCCGGTCCCGACCGCGTCGGCAATGCTGGCGAAGCCTTCGCGCGCCAGCCGTTCGGCGAGCCCGCGCGCGATGCGCCGCGCGATGCCGGGCCCTTCATAGACCATCGCGGTGTAGAGCTGGACCAGGCTCGCGCCGGCGCGGATCCGCTCCCAGGCGTCGTCGGCCGCTGGCGATCCCGCCGACGCCGATCAGCGGCATTTCGCCGCCCGATCGCGCGGCGGAAGTCGCGCAGCGCTTCGAGCGCCAGCGCCTTCAGCGGCGCGCCCGACAGGCCGCCCGCTTCGCCCGCGTAGCGCGACCCCAGCGGCGGCCGCGAGATGGTCGTGTTGGCGACGATCAGCGCGTCGATGCCGTGGTCGATCGCCGCCGCGGACGATCCGCTCGGGATCGCCCTCGCCGAGGTCGGGCGCGACCTTCAGAAAGACCGGCGGCCGTCCGCCGCGCGCTTCGCTGCACCGCCGCCAGCAGTTCGTCGAGCGCGCCCTCGTCCTGCAGGCCGCGCAGGCCCGGGCGTGTTGGGCGAGCTGATGTTGATAGTGATGTAGTCGCGCGACCGGCGCTCATCGCGCCGGACGCCCGGCGACATAATCGGCGATCCGGTCCGCGCTGTCCTTGTTGGCGCCGACATTGACCCCGACGATGCCGCGCATGTGCCGGCTCTGCCGGAGCCATTCCAGCGCGGCGCGGCTGGCCGTGATTGTTGAAGCCCATGCGGTTGATCACCGCCCGGTCCTCGGCCAGCCGGAACAGGCGCGGCTTCGGATTGCCGTGCTGCGGCCGCGGCGTCAGCGTCCCGACCTCGACGAAGCCGAAGCCGAGCGCCGAGCATCTGCGCCGGCACCTCGGCATCCTTGTCGAACCCGGCGGCGAGCCCGACCGGCGATTGGGAAGTCGAGCCCGGCGACCGCTGCGACGCGAGCGATGTCGGGAACCTCGGCGGGCGGCGCGGCCGGCAGCAGCTTCAGCGCGCCGATCGTCGCGCGATGCGCCCGCTCGGCGTCGAGCGCGAAGGCAAGCGGGCGGAGGAGCGGATAAAGCGCGCACCCGCGCGTCATGCTGAATGTCAGCATCCGCGCGTCAGCCTGATCGAAAATGACCCTGACAAGTTCAGGGTGACGACGAGGTTGAGTTTCCGAGCGCAACGCACTAAATCGGACTGGAAAGCTCCGAATTAGACATGCGCCTTAGCCACCTTGCCGATTATGCGGTCGTCCTGATGACCGCCGCCGCCCGCCGCCCGGCGGGCGCGCGGCTTAGCGCGACCGAGCTGGCGCAGCGAGACCGGCGTGCCGCTGCCGACCGCGCAGAAGCTGATGGGCCAGCTCGCCGCCTGCGGGCCTGCTGACCAGCGTTCGCGGCGCCGGCGGCGGCTTCGCGCTGTCCAGGGCGGCCGCCGAGATCAGCCTCGCCGACATCGTCGAGGCGGTCGAAGGGCCGATCGCGATGACCGACTGCTGCGGCCACGAGGATGCGTCCGACTGCGCGCTCGACGCGCACTGCCGGGTCAAGCCGCACATGGGCGTCGTCGGCAACGCGGTGCGCGGCGCGCTCGGCGCCGGTCAGCCTGACGGAGCTGCGCGCGATGACCGACGACTGCTCCGCAACCGCGAGGCGCACGAGGCCGCGCGAGAAGCTCGCCGATTACGAATGGGGCTTCGTCTCCGACATCGAGCAGGACTTCGCGCCCAAGGGCCTCAGCGAAGACACCGTCCGCTTCATCTCCGCCAAGAAGAACGAGCCGGAATGGATGCTCGACTGGCGGCTCAAGGCCTATCGCGCCTGGCTGGAGATGGAGGAGGTCGACTGGGCCAAGCTCGACATCCCGACGATCGATTACCAGGACGCTTATTATTACGCGGCGCCCAAGGCGAAGCCGAAGCTCGGCAGCCTCGACGAGGTCGATCCCGAAATCCTGCGCGTCTACGAGAAGCTCGGCATCCCGATCGAGGAGCAGAAGGTGCTCGCCGGCGTCGAGGGCGCGCGCAAGGTCGCGGTCGACGCGGTGTTCGACAGCGTCAGCGTCGCCACCACCTTCCGCGAGGAGCTGAAGAAGGCCGGGCGTCATCTTCCTCTCCATCTCCGAGGCGATCCGCGAACATCCCGGACCTGATCCGCAAATATCTCGGCTCCGTCGTTCCGCAGCGCGACAATTACTTCGCCTGCCTCAACAGCGCGGTCTTCTCCGACGGCACCTTCGTCTACGTGCCCGAGGGCGTCCGCTGCCCGATGGAGCTCAGCACCTATTTCCGGATCAATGCCGAGAATACCGGCCAGTTCGAGCGCACCCTGATCGTCGCCGACAAGGGCAGCTACGTCTCCTACCTCGAAGGCTGCACCGCGCCGATGCGCGACGAGAACCAGCTGCACGCCGCGGTGGTCGAGATCTTCGCGCACGAGGACGCCGAGGTGAAATACTCGACCGTCCAGAACTGGTATCCGGGCGACGCCGAGGGCAAGGGCGGCATCTTCAACTTCGTCACCAAGCGCGCGCTGTGCAGCGGGCGACCGCTCGAAGGTCAGCTGGACCCAGGTCGAGACCGGCAGCGCGATCACCTGGAAATATCCGAGCTGCATCCTCAAGGGCGACGGCAGCGTCGGCGAATTCTATTCGGTCGCGCTGACCAACAACCGCCAGCAGGCCGACACCGGCACCAAGATGATCCATATCGGCGCCAACACGCGCTCGACCATCGTCTCCAAGGGCATCAGCGCCGGCCGCAGTCGAACAACACCTATCGCGGGCTGGTCCGCGTGCTCCCGCGCGCCGAGAATGTCCGCAACTTCACCCAGTGCGACAGCCTGCTGCTCGGCGACCAGATGCGGCGCCCACACCGTGCCCTACATCGAGGTCAAGAACCCGACCGCGCAGATCGAGCATGAAGCGACCACCTCGAAGATCAGCGAGGACCAGTTGTTCTACGCGATGTGCCGCGGCCTCGATCAGGAAGCGGCGGTCGCCCTGATCGTCAACGGCTTCGCCCGCGAAGTGCTGAAGCAGCTGCCGATGGAGTTCGCGGTCGAGGCGCAGAAGCTGCTGGGGATCAGTTTGGAAGGTTCGGTTGGATGATGCCTCTGTTGTTTCTCGCAGCTGCCTCAACCGACCTCGGCGCGCTCGACCAGGCGGTGGCGCGTTGCGACCGCAATGCGGCCAATCCGGTGTTCGCGGTGAGGGCGCGCGCCGCAGCGAGTTCCTGATCGAGGCCTATCGCGAGCAGCAGGCGATCGTTGCCGACCGCGCCGACCTTGCCGAGCGCCGCCGCGCCTGGCGCGAGAGCGCTTCGCCCAGCGCGGCCGACGACAAGGCGCTGAAGCTCGACGAAGCCAACCTCGACGACCGCCAGAAGGCGCTCAACGACAGCCGCATGCTCGAAGGCCTTCGCGAGGACGCCACCGACACCATGCGCCGCTACTTCCTGACCAATTGCCCGGCGGGCAAGGAGCTGATCCGCTAGCCATGCTCGACATCACCAACCTCCACGCGACCGTCGCCGGCAAGCCGATCCTCAACGGCCTGACGCTGCACGTCCCCGCCGGCGAAGTGCACGCGATCATGGGCCCCAACGGCGCGGGCAAGTCGACGCTGGCTTACGTGCTGGCGGGCCGGCCGGGGTATGAGGTGACGGAGGGCGGTGACCTTCTCTCCCCTCCCTGGAAGAGGGGCCGGGGGTGGGTAGCTCAGCGTGGCCTCGATGGCCGACGCGGACTCGCCGACCCACCCTAACCCCTCCCTTCCAGGGAGGGGAATGGACCTGCTCGCCCTCGACCCGCACGAACGCGCCGCCGCCGGCCTGTTCCTCGGCTTCCAGTATCCGGTCGAAATCCCCGGCATCTCCTACCTGCAGTTCCTGCGCGAGAGCCTCAACTCGCAGCGCCGCTCGCGCGGCGAAGCGGACCTGTCCGGCGCCGAGTTCATCAAGCTCGCGCGCAAGCCAGGCGGCGCTGCTCGGCATGGACGCCGACATGCTCAAGCGCCCGGTCAACGTCGGCTTTTCCGGCGGCGAGAAGAAGCGCGCCGAGATGGTCCAGATGGGCATCATCGACCCCAAGTTCGCGGTGCTCGACGAGACCGACAGCGGGCTCGACATCGACGCGCTGAAGGCCGTCGGCGCCGGCATCAACCGGATCATGCGCGCACCCGGCAAGGGCGTGCTGCTGATCACCCACTATCAGCGCCTGCTCGACTATGTGGAGCCGGACCGGGTCCACGTGCTCGCCGCCGGCCGCATCGTCCGCAGCGGCGGTCCCGAGCTGGCCCGCGAGCTCGAGCGCGAAGGCTATGCGGAGGCGGCGGCGTGACCGCGCCGTTCCCAACCCGCAAGCAGGAGGATTGGCGCTACGCCGACCTCGATGCGCTGAAGCCGGTCTGGGAGCACTTCGCCGAGCCGCTGACGCTGACCGTCGCCGCCGGCGAGAGCCTCGAAGAGGTCTGGCTTCCGACGGCGACGACGTCCAGCTCCGCCGCGTCCGCCTAGCGCTCGGCGAAGGCGCGAGCGCCCGCATCTTCGCCCTCAACATTGCGCCGGTCTATGGCCGTGTCGAGCTCGAGGTCAGCCTCGCCGAAGGCGCGGACTTCGCGCTGTTCGGCGCCAATATCGGCGCTGGCGTCTCGACCAACGAGTTCGTCACCACGGTTAAGCACCTCGGCCCCTTCGGCGCAGTCCCGCCAGACCATCCGCTCGGTCCTGAACGGCAAGGCGGTCGGCTCCTATCTCGGCAAGGTCGAGGTCGCTCGCGGCGCCCAGCAGACCGATGCCGAGCAATCGGTGAAGGCCATGCTGCTCGACCGCGGCGCCACGGCCAACTGCAAGCCGGAGCTCGAAATCTACGCCGACGACGTGAAGTGCGCGCACGGCGCATCGGTCGGCGAGCTCGACGCCATGCAGCTCTTTTACGCCGAAAGCCGCGGCCTCGATCCGGCAAGCGCCCGGGCGCTGCTTCTCGAAGGCTTCGTCATGGGCCTGTGGGATGGCGCCACTGACGGCGACGCCATTGGCGAAGCCGCTCGCGATGCGTTGAGGAGAGTCGTGTGAACGCGCCAGCCCGCATCAACTCCGCGCTGAACGTGCGTGGCCAGTTCCCGGCGGTCGGCGAGTGGCATTATCTCGACAGCGCGGCGACGGCGCAGAAGCCGCAGGCCGTGATCGACGCCATCACCCAGGCCTATTCACGCGATTACGCGACCGTTCACCGCGGCGTCTACGAGCGGTCGGCGACGATGACCGACGCTTACGAGCGGCGCGCGCCGCTGCGTCGAGGCTGATTGGCGGCCAGCCCAACGAACTGGTGTTCACCCGCGGGGCGACGGAGGCGATCAATCTCGTCGCGCAACGCCTGCCGAAGAACGGGCGCAACCGCGTCCTCCTCTCGCAGCTCGAGCATCACAGCAACATCGTGCCATGGCAGCTCGCCGGCTTCGAAATCGACGTCGTTCCGCTGACTCCCGACGGTCAGATCGACCTCGACGCAGCCGAAGCAATGCTCACGGAAGAGCATCGCCTTGTGGCATTTGCCCACGTGTCCAACGTCTTGGGCTCGGTCCTCGACGCGAAGCGGGCGGCGGAGATCGCTCATTCGAAGGGCGCGCTGCTGCTGCTCGACGGCTGCCAGGCGGCACCCCGTTTGGACGTGAACATTGTGACCCTCGGAGCGGACTTCTACGCCTTCTCGGGGCACAAGGTTTACGGGCCGACTGGCATCGGCTGCCTGTGGGGGCGGGCCGAACTGCTGGCGCAACTGCCGCCTTGGCAGGGCGGCGGCTCGATGATCGACAAGGTCACATTCGAGGAGACCACCTACCTCGACCCGCCCGCCCGCTTCGAAGCGGGAACGCCGCACATCGTCGGCGCCATCGGCCTCCACGCCGCCATCGACTGGGTCGGGCAAGTGGGGCTCGAGGCGATCCATGCCCACGAATGCGCGCTGGTTGCGGAGACCCGCGCGGCGTTGCGCTCCATGCCGGGAGTCACTCTCTACGGCCCCGAGGACAGCGCCGGGATCGTCAGCTTCAACGTCGACGGGGTGCATCCGCACGACACCGCCACCATATTGGACGATGCGGGCGTCGCCGTCCGTGCCGGCCATCATTGCGCGCAGCCCTTGATGCGCTGGCTCGGTGTCGAGGCGACCGCCCGGGCGAGCTTCGCCGCTCACAGCGACAGCTCGGACGTCGAGGCGCTGGTGCGCGGGATCGAACAAGTGAAGCGGATTTTCGGATGAACGAGGAGCGCAAGATCGAAACGCAAGAGGTGGACTCGGTGCCGGCGCCGCCGCGCGGCCGGGTCCCCGGAGACCGTCGCCGAGACCTTCGAGCGCAAGCGCGACTATCTCGCCGGCTTCCTCGCGGGCGAAAAGGACGAGCCGAAGGGCGGCGCGGGAAGCGACCTCCAGGCCGCTGTCGTCGAGGTCCTGAAGTCGGTCTACGACCCGGAAATCCCGGTCGACATCTACGAGCTCGGGCTGATCTACGACGTCGACATCTCCGAGGACGGCGACGCGACGATCACCATGACTCTGACCACGCCGCACTGCCCGGTCGCGGAATTGCTTCCGAACGAGGTCGAACTTCGCGTGCTCTCGGTTCCCGGCATCCGCGACTCCATCGTCAACGTCGTCTGGGACCCGCCCTGGGATCCGTCGAAGATGAGCGACGAGGCGCGCCTCGAACTGGGAATGCTATGAACAAGGAAACCAAACTGCGCGCACGGCCGGCGGCGATTACGCTGACGCCCGGCGCCGAAGCGCGCATCGCCGAGCTGATGGGCCGCGCGCCCGAGGGTGCGGTCGGAGTCAAGCTGTCGACGCCGCGGCGCGGCTGCTCGGGCCTCGCCTACTCGGTCGATTATGTGACCGAGGAGCAGCCATTCGACGAGAAGATCGAAACGCCCGGCGGCACCTTCTACGTCGACGGTGCGTCGGTGCTCTACCTGATCGGCTCGGTCATGGACTGGCGCGAGGACGATTTCGCCGCCGGTTTCGTGTTCGAGAACCCGAACGCCAAGGGTCCGTGCGGATGCGGGGAGAGCTTCACCGTTTGAGGCGACTCGGGCGCATCTGGTAAGGCGCCTCACGGAAGGAGAGGGAGAATGAACCTCGTTGTCCTCTCAGGCGCCGCGATCCTCTTCACGACCGCCAGCCGCCGTCGCCGAGCCCGTAATTCCATCGCAGCAGCAGCCGGGCAAGATGCCGGTCATCAACCCGGACGGACCGCTTTCGCAGATCTGCCCGCCGACAAGCCGCTACGAAGCGGCTCGGCGCGGCGGCCCGTTGCGTCCTTCGCCATCTCGACGAGCTTCCGGCGCGCGGACATGTACATGGCCGTCTACCGGCACGTCGGCGGCTGCCAGGCGCCGATCATCGTCCGCTTCGATATCGGCGGCCGCGCCGGCCGCAGGCTGCACCGCTAGAAGCGGAGACTGACAGCGCGCACCGCGCCGCCGACATCGTTGGGCGCAGTCGGCGATGTGCCCCGGCTGGCGGCGGGACGAACAGGTTGCCGCCGAGCCAGCCGCGTCCCGAACACGCCCATGCCGTAGCTGAGTTCGGCATCCACTTCGCGTCCGCTCGGGCGTCAGCGAGAAGCGGCTGACCTGTCGGTCGCCGTCTCCGTCGCGTAATCGTAGGCGGTCGGCAGCAGCATTGCGAAGCCGCCATGCTCGACCCGCAGCGGCTGGGCGATCCGCAGACCGAACTGGTCGCCGTCGCCGAGCAGGCCGGTCTTGGTGAGGTCGATGCCATAGGCGCCGGTCTCGAAGCTGCCGCCGGCGAAGCTGGTCCAGCCGCGCCGCGCCGCCAGGCCGGTGCTCCAGCCGCCGCCGAAATCATGCCGGGCTTCGACGTCGAGGAATGAGTGCCCGCGCCGCCGCCGCCGAGCGCCGCGCTCGTTTGCCCGCCGAGCAGCGTGTCCGATTCTCGTCAGCCGGCTAAGGCCAACCGACACCCTGTTGCGGCCGATCCGCCGATCCACGGGATGCCGGCGTAGCGATAAGGCGAACCGAACCGGTCGGTCGGAACGTCCTGCCAGACGTCGCCGCTCTCGCCAGCGAACGTGACGCCGGTGCCGCCGAACTGGTGCCGCACGGCCAGGCTGCTGCTGCGCACTGGTCGCAAAGCCGGGATCGCCGGCGACGTCCTTGGCGATCAGGAATGCGCCGCTTTCGGCGCCGCTCAGCCGCCGCTGCAGCGCCTTGGCGCCTTCGGAAAAGCCGAACGCAATCGCCGTCGTCTTGTCGAGCCGGGCGACCGCGGAGCCGGCGACCAGCCGCGCCCGACGCGCATCCTGGGACCGATGTTCAGCTGCTCGAGCCCATAGCCCTGCGCGAGGTCGTGCCGCTCGCTGACCGTCATCGCCACGCTGATCGGGCCGCCGACGCACTGTCGACGCTGTGCATGCCGCCCTGCAGCGCGCGCGACAGCGGCCGATCCTGCGGCGCCCGGCTCAGCGTCTTGCGCGAGGTTGAGCGCGTAGGCGCGCTTGTAGCCGTCGAGGATGACGGCGCCGAACGACTGGGTCGGTGCCCGCGTCGCCGGCGACCGCCGGCAGGTCGCCGTTCGAGGTCGTGCTGACCGCGACCTTGGCTGCGCGAAGCTGGTCGTGCCCTTGGGCGCGAAGGCCGCTGCGAGGTCGAGCCGGCCGTGGCCGTAGGTCGAATCGACTCCGGCGCGCCGAGATCGTCGGCGCTCTGGAACAGCAGCTAGACGATCTGCTTGCCGGTGAGGTTCGGGAAGGCCTGCGCCATCAGTGCGACCGCGCCGCTGATCGTCGGCGCCGAGAAGCTGGTGCCCGACCACAGAAATTGCTTGCCGGTCTGGTCGGGCGCACGGTCCTGATAACCGAGCGCCATCAGATAATATTGCGCGCCGGTCCCGGCACGATTGGAGAAGTCGGAGATGTCGCTGGTGTTGGTGCCGCCGGAGCCATTGTCGACGCCGACCGACCCGGCGATGATCACCTGGCCCGGGAAATCGCTGGGCCGGAGTCAGCGCGAACGGATCGGGGTTGTGCCCTTGGTCGGATCGGCCGTCGTTGCCGGCCGAGATGACGATGACGATGCCGGCGTTCACCGCCCGCTGCATCGCGGCAAGCAACGCCGTGCCGGGCTGGAGCCGCCGAGCGACAGGTTGATGACCCGCGCGCCGGCCTGCCGCGCGGCATCGATGCCGCTGGCGATCGCACTGTCGTAGAACTGGCAGCCGTCCTTGGCTGGCGCAGGAGCCGGGATCGTCGGCACGCTCGCTGACGATGGTCGCGTCGAATGCGACGCCCATCGTGTTGGAGCCGTTGCGCGCCGCGGCTGCGACCGCGCTGACGGCCGTTCCGTGGCCGCCTTCGTCGCTGACGCCGCGGCTTCCGGCGACGTCGCCGCTCGCGGGATCGATCTTGCCGGCGAACTCGCTGAGCTTCGGATTGATGCCGCTGTCGACGATGCCGATCTTGACGCCCGCGCCGGTCGCGCCCGCATTGTAAGCCGTGATCGCGTTGGCCGCCGTCGCGTAGTTGGAGTTGCCTGATACTCCTGCGGTGTCGTAGTTGATGGGCGGGTCGCAGTCGGCGTGGGGGTCGGAGTCGGCGTCGGGGTTGGTGTCGGCGTCGGGGTCGGGGTCGGAGTTGGCGTCGGCGAAGTCGGAGCTGGACGTCGATTGACGCCGCCGCCGCCGCCGCCGCACGCGGACAGGCCGAATGCCAGGACGACCGCGCACGCCGTCGAGCCAAAACCCGGTTGTTCATTTGCCCGTCTCCGCTAAGCCGCTGAAAACGCACGGCTTCCCAGCATCCATTATGGTTACGAAAGCTTACATTTTCCTGAAGCCCATCAGCGCGCTAGGGACGGCCGCGCGATGGACCCGCCTTCGCCCACGTCCGCGACTGGATCTTCGACCTCGACAATTGCCTTTATCCGGCATCGGCGCGGGCTGTTCGACCTCATCGACGAGCGCATGAGCGGCCTATATCCAGCGGCTGCTGAGCTGCGGGCCGGAGGAGGCGCGGCGGGTTCAGAAGGCGCATTTCCACGAGCATGGCACGACCCTTGCCGGGCCTGATGAAGGAGCATGGCGTCGACCCGCAGCACTTCCTCGCCGACGTCCACGACATTCGCGCTCGACCGCGTCGACGCCAACCCCCGCCTCGCCGCGCGCTTGCGCAGCTGCCCGGCCGCAAGATCGTCTTCACCAACGGCGATGCGCCCTTATGCCCGGCGGGTGCTCGACCGGATCGGAATCCACGGCCATTTCGACGCCCTTCACGACATCCACGCCAGCGACCTGCGGCCCAAGCCCGACCCGCACGGCTATGCTCTGCTGTGCGACGCTTCGGGATCGATCCCGCGCAGGCCCTGCTCGCCGACGACATGATCCAGAACCTCGCGCCCGGCCAAAGCGCTGGGAATGACGACGGTGTGGGTCGACAACGGCTCCGAGCGCGGCAATCACGGCTTTGAAGAGGGCATCGCCGACCATCGCATCGCCGATGTCGCCGACTGGCTCGAGACCATCCTGGGGACCGACGAATGACCGACCAGTTGCAATCGATCATCGAGGATGCCTGGGAGCGGCGCGACGAATCGGCGCTTCGACCAAGGGCGAGGTCCGCCAGGCGGTCGATGCCGCGATCGCCGCGCTCGATCGCGGCGACGCGCGGATCGCCGAACAGGTCGACGGCGAGTGGATCGTCCACCAGTGGCTGAAGAAGGCCGTGCTGCTGTCCTTCCGGCTCAACCCGATGGAGGCGATCGCCGGCGGCCCGGGCGGCGCGCACTGGTGGGACAAGGTGCCGTCCAAGTTCGCCGGCTGGGGCGAAAAGGAGTTCGCCGACGCCGCCTTCCGCGCGGTCCCCGGCGCCATCGTCCGCCGCGGCGCCTATGTCGCGCCCGGCGCGGTGCTGATGCCGAGCTTCGTCAACATCGGCGCTCGCGTCGGCGAGGGCACCATGGTCGACACCTGGGCGACTGTCGGCAGCTGCGCCCAGATCGGCCGGAACGTCCACATTTCCGGCGGCGCCGGGATCGGCGGCGTGCTCGAGCCGCTTCAGGCCGGGCCGGTGATCATCGAGGACGATTGCTTCATTGGCGCCCGCTCCGAAGTCGCCGAAGGCGTGATCGTCGAGCAGGGCTCGGTGCTGTCGATGGGCGTGTTCCTCGGCGCCTCGACCAAGATCGTCGACCGCGCCACGGGCGAGGTCCGCTACGGCCGAGTCCCGCCTTATTCGGTCGTCGTGCCGGGAACGCTGCCGGGCAAAGACGGCGGCCCCGGCCTCGCCTGCGCAGTGATCGTCAAGCAGGTCGACGAGCGCACGCGCTCCAAGACCAGCATCAACGAGCTATTGCGTGACTAGGGATAGCTGACGGTAATCGGAACTTCGGGAAGCGGGATGAACTCTTCATCGTCGCCGGGCACCAGCGGGAACCGCTGCGCCTTCCAGTCTTCCTTCGCCTGGTTGATCCGGTCGCGCGACGACGACACGAAGTTCCAGAACACGTAGCGCCGCGTCGCGAAGGCCTCGCCGCCCATCAGCATCGCCCGCCCGCCGTCCGCGCTGGTCAGCCGAGCCGCATGGCCCGGGCGAAGCACGTAGAGCGTGAAAGGATCGAGCGACTGGCCATCCAGTTCCGCGGTGCCATCGACGAGCATCACGGCGCGCTCGTCGGCCTCGGCATCGATCGGGACCGATCCGCCGCGGCCGAGCAGCACGTCGCCATAGATGGTCTCGCTGTCGCACCGCGTCGCCGCGCTCGCGCCCCACAACGTCCCCATCAGAACTCGTGCCGAGGATGCTCCGTCCTCGACCAGCGGCAGTTCCTCGCCCGGGACATGGTCGAACGCCGGCTCGACCTCCTCGCGGCCATCGGGAAGCGCGATCCACGTCTGCATCCCGTACAGGCTGGGCCCGTCCGGCCGCAGCGTCTCGGGCGAACGCTCGGAATGGACGATGCCGCGCCCCGCCGTCATCAGGTTGATCGCGCCTGGCTCGATCACCTGGTGGGAGCCGATGCTGTCGCGATGCTCGATGGCGCCGTCGAACAGATAGGTGACAGTCGCGAGGTTGATGTGCGGATGTGGGCGAACGTCCATTCCGGCACCCGGAGGTAGCCGCGCCGGGCCGAACTCGTCGACGAAGATGAAGGGACCGACCATCGTTCGCTCGCGAGCCGGCAAGGCCCGCCGCACCTTGAAATCGCCAAGGTCGTGAGTGACCGGAGTCACGATCATTTCGAATGCCGAATCCATGATTTGCCGAGCTTAACCCCGGCGGCCGACCGGCGGAAGTCCGGCTGAGTTACACCAGTAAAACAGTGGCTTGCCCGATGTTCATCGGAGCTTCAGATTTGGAAGCTCTTATCGGCGCCGTTCCGGGGGCAAAACGGGGGCGGGATCACCGCTCTTCCTGATCCTCAACATCCTAAGTTCGCAGCCGCGACGATGTCGGCGGGTGTGGACTTGCACGTGCATCAACGCCGCGGCTCCTTGCCGCGCGCGAACAGGGGAAATAACTCATGCGCTTTCTGTTGACGACGACCGGCATTGGCGCTCTTGCAGCGATGCTTGCGACACCGGCGACGGCGGCACAGACGATCAGCACCGCCGTGACGACGCCCGTGACCACCTCCGGACAGGACGTCAGCATCACCTCGACCGGTTCAGTGAAGCCGACGAGCGGCGCGGCCGTCACCATCAACAGCAGCAACAGTGTCTCGAACGCCGGCACCATCGGGATAACTGGAGCCGACAATTCGACGGGCATCCTCGCCAACACCAACCTTGCCGGCACCATCACCAACTCCGGCACGATCACCATCGACGAGAATTATACGGCGACCGACACCGACAAGGACGGCGACATCGATGGTCCGTTCGCGCAGGGGACGAACCGCTTCGGCATCCACGTGCTCGGCGGCGGGACGTTCACGGGGAATGTCCTGACCAGCGGCAGCATCACCGTCGAGGGCAACCAGTCGGCCGGCATCGCGATCGACAGCGCGCTCGCCGGATCGCTGACCATGAGCGCCGGCACCATCTCGGTCATCGGCGACAACAGCGCCGCCATCCGGACCGCGGCCGTGACCGGCAACGTCAGCCTGATCAACGGCACGATTGCCGTCCAGGGCGGCAATTCGGTCGGGGTCGACCTTGCCGGCGATATCGGCGGCACGGTCGTCGATCCAGAACGTGATCAGCAGCGACCGGCTACCGGTCGACGACGGCTCCCGCCGATCCGTCGAAGCTCGACGCCGACGACTTGCTCCAGGGCGGCTCCGCAGTGGTGATTTCCGGCAACGTCGCCCACGGCATCATCTTCGATGCCCGACCCGCCGACAACAGCACGACCAACGCCGACGAGGATGGCGACGGCATTCCCGACGCCAGCGAGGGCACCGCCTCGATCTCGACCTACGGCTCCGCTCCGGCGGTGCTGATCGGGTCGACGACGGCGGATACGACGGTGGGCCCTCTTGCATCTTCGGGCGACGGGCTTGTCACCAAGGGCACGATCAACGGCTACGGCGTGTATTCCGGCGTTGCCGGGACAGGGCTTCAGATCGGCGGCCTCGGCCATACCGTGACCATCGACGGCGGCATGACCGTCGCCGGCAGCATCGGCGCGAGCGCGACCGCGGCGGATGCGACCGCCCTGTATCTCGGCGCTGGAGCAATGGTGCCGACCCTCAACGTGACCGGGGCCGTACAGGCCGCCGGCGGCGGAGCGGCGACCGCGGGCGCCCGCGCCATCCTCATCAATTCGGGGGCAAGTGTCGGAACCATCCTGAACAGCGGCACCATTGCTGCGAACCTCAACGGAACGACGGGAACGGCTTCGGCGATCGTCGACAAGAGCGGCTCGGTCTCCTCGTGCAGAACTCGGGAGCGATCGGCGTCGCCAATGCCGCGGCGCTCGGCGACAGCGCGGTGGCGATCGACCTCAGCGCCAACACCAGCGGAGCAAGTGTCCAGCAGGTCGCGGCCGCGAGCGGCAAGCCGGCGCCGATGATCGCTGGCACTCTGCTCTTCGGCAGCGGCAACGACATTCTCGACGTCTCTGCCGGCACCGTCAAAGGCGCGGCGCGCTTCGGCGCCGGCAACAATCAGCTCCTGTTGTCTGGCGACGCGGCGATGAGCGGCGCCGTGCAATTCGGAACGGGCGCGGACTTGGTCCAGCTCGCCGGCACCTCGGTGCTCGACCGGAAGCATCGACTTCGGCGGCGGCGCCGACATTCTCGCGCTGTCCGGGACGTCGGCCTTCCACGGGACGCTCGCCAACAGCTCCGCCGCGACGGCGAATGTCGGCGCCGGGCGCACCCTCGGCCTCAGCGGGACCGGCGCCGCGAACCTCGCGTCGCTGACCACGGGCGCCGGTGCGACGCTCGGCGTCAGCTCGGCCAGGGCACCAGCTCGCCCTGTTCAACGTCTCCGGGGTCGCGGACTTCGGCGCGGGAACCAACGTGCAGGCGAACCTGCTCAGCCTCGGCGACGTGGCCGGCACCTACCAGATCATCCAGGCCGGGACTCTGAATGGCGCCGGCAACCTGGTTGCATCGGACGTCGCGTTGCCGTTCCTCTACTCGAGCAGCCTGATCACCAGCACGCCGGGCCAGGTCTCGCTCCAGGTTCAGCTCAAGAGCGCTCGAGGAGCTGGGGCTCAACGCGTCCGAAGCCAGCATCCTCGATGCCGTCGTCGCCGCGGCGAACTCGGACGCTCCGGTCGCCCAGGTCTTCATCGGCGCGCAGGACAGCGCCAGCCTGCGCGCGTCGTTGCAGCAGATGCTTCCGGATCATGCCGGCGGCGCCTTCGAGAACGCGACCAAGGGTTCGCGCCTGACCGCGGAGATCCTCGCCGACCCGCAATCGCCGGTTCTCGACCAGGGCGGGATGGGCATCTGGGCGCAGCAGGTCGCCTGGGGCAGCAGCAAGTCGATCGGCGACACCTCGTCGTACAAGCTGTCGGCCTGGGGCGCCGCCGGCGGCGTCGAGCACAGCCTCGGCTTCGGCAGCGTCGGCCTGATGGCGGCTTATTACGCGAGCAAGGACACCAGGGCAGACAACGAGCTGACCGGGAACGAGGTCGAGGGCGGCGTCTACTGGCGCGCCAACCTTGGCCATCTCCACGCTTTTGCCCGCGGCACGGTCGGTCACATCAGCTTCGACGCGACCCGCTTCTTCAGCGGCACCGTCGACGGCGCGGACGTCACCCGCAACGCCGACGGAAAGTGGAGCGGCACGCTGACTTCCGCGACCGGCGGCCTCTCCTACGAGCTGCGCACCGGGCGACTGACAGCCCGCCCGAATGCAATGATCGAATATTACCGGCTCAAGGAGAAGGGCTACAGCGAGACCGGCGGCGGGTCGGCGTTCGACCTGACCGTTGCCGGCCGGACCAGCGACGGAAGCGGCTGCCTCCGCGGGCATCGCGCTCGGCTACGATTTCCTCGCCACCAACACCCGCGAGCCGTGGATGCGCCTCAAGCATCGAGGGTGGTCGCCGGCAGATCCTCAGCGGTTCGCTCGGCAACACGGTCGCTCACTTCCAGGGCGGCGACGACTTCACGCTGACGCCGGACGCGCGCACCGACGGATGGCGCGGCGCGATCGGCCTGTCGGGCGGCGGCGCCGGCATCGGCCTCATGGCCGAAGTGAACGCCGAAGAGCAGCAGGGCCGCGCCTCGATCGGCGCACGGGCCGGGTTCCAGCTCTCGTTCTAGTCGCGATCTGAAGAGGGGCGGCGTTCGCCGCTCCTCTCACTCGCCCGGCGCGGCGGCGCGGATCGACAAGGCGTGGACGCGCTCGTGCATCAGTTCGCCGAGCGCCGAATAGACCATGCGCTGGCGTTCGACCCGGCTCCTGCCCGCAAACGCCGCGCTTTCGATGCGCAAGCTGAAGTGACTTTCGCCGGCCGGGTTGTAGCCGCCGTGGCCGCGATGCTGCTCGCTGTCGTCGATCAGCTCGACGCCGCGTCGGATTTAGCGCCGAGCTGAGCCGCCGGAGCATCTCAGCCGCGATTGGTCCCGTGGAAGGCGCGTTCATCGCGCCTATATAGGAGCGCCGGCAGCGAAGGGCAGCATGCAGATTACGATCACCAAGGGCGAGACCGATGACCGGTAGAGGTGCTGCGCGGGGACGGCAGCCGTGTCGTGACGACCTTTCCTCACAAGGGTCCGCTGCCGCACGACTTGGTCCACTTCGTCGTCAAGTCAGAGCTGGGCGTCGGAGGGGGCTTTTGGGGAATGGTCGCTGCCGGGCGGCACCCGGAAGAGATTGCGGCCATCGCCAAAGCGGCCGGACATGCGAGTGCGAAGCGCGCGGGCATACCCGATGCCGCGATTGTCGAGATTGTTCAGGTGGAACGTGCTGTCGAATGCTTCGAGGCCGATCTGTGGGACAGCAGCGAGGGCGATGCCGAGACGTTCCGGGCAGTTCTCGCTGCCGCGTGCGAACGATCCTTCGTGCCGGCACCGGAGGTCTCCGACACAGCGATGCATCGCATTCGCGCGAGACTGGCCGAGTTTCGCCAGCAATGGTCGGAGCTCGCTCGCGCCGAGAGCCTAGTGCTCGAGTGGAGGGAAGGAGCAATGGCGTGAAGCCGTCGCGCTTGCATGGGCGGATCGAAGGCGCGGGGGCCTGCTGCGCCGTGCCCGGCTGCGACGAGCCGGGCGAGTTCAAGGCGCCGCTGTCGCCGTCCGGCTTCGACGGGCCGGGCGCGTGGCGTTTCCTTTGCCTGGAGCATGTCCGCGCCCACAATGCGAAATACAATTACTTCGAGGGCATGAGCCCGGAGGAGATCACCGAGGCGCAGTCGCCGCTTGCCGGCTGGGAGCGGCCGAGCCGCCGGTTCTCCGCGAGCGGGCTCCGACCCGCCGCCGGCATGGAGCGATTTCTCCGACCCTCTCGACGCGATTGCCGGACGGTTCGGGCGGCGCCGGGCCGAACCGCAGACGTCGCGCTTCACTCGCGAGGAGCAGCGAGCGCTGTCGATCCTCGGACTCGGCGAGGATGCCGACCGCCATGCCGTGCGCAAGCGCTATTCGACTCTGGTGCGGCGCTTCCATCCTGATCGCAACGGCGGCGACCGCTCGCAGGAAGAGCGGCTCGGCCGGGTCATTGACGCCTATCAGTTGCTGCAAGACGGCTGCCGCTTTCGCCTAGTCGCGGTCCGGAGCGCCAAGGGGGAAATAGGGCCGGTAGGGCCGGGCTTCCTCGACGACACGGGCGACTTGCGGATGAGCCAGCAGCCGGGCGCGATACGCCTTCAACTTGGGACGTTCTCGCCGATCTCCTCGACCCAGTCGGCATAAAAGAGTGCGGGCGCGGCGGCGCAGTCGGCCAGCGTGAACGTGTCGCCAGCTGCCCAGCCGCTCTCGGGCAGGTTCGCCTCAAGCCAGTCGTAAGCGACGCGCAGCTTCTCGCGGCCCTGTTCGGCGCCATAAGCATCGCCCATGCCCTCCGGCCGCAACGCATGGTTTACCGCGGGCTGCATGTTGCCTTGGACGTGGAGGTCGAAGACGCGGTCGAGGAATCGCACCCGCCGCCCGAGTTCACCATCCGGGATCCAGGCATTGCGGCCCGGATGATGGGCCTGAAGATGTTCGATGATGCAGGTCGTCTCTATCACCGGCTCACCATCGTCGACGAGCACCGGAAATTTGCCGAGCGGCCAGATGCGTTTTGAGCTCGGCATAGTTCGCTCATTTTCAGGAACCTGGCGGAACTGAAACTCCGTCCCGTCGGCGTAGAGCGGGATCAGGACCTTCCAGGTGTAGGACGAGAAGGGGTGACCGAAGAGTTCGAGGCTCACGCGCCATACTCCAGCTTCGGGTACCAGTCGGTGCCGCGTCCGCCCGGGCGTCCAGTCGAGGATGTTCCACAGCGGCGTCGGGTCGGGCGCGAGATGCGGGTCGAAGCCCGGATCGGCGGTCTCGAAGCCGCCTTCGGCCGCCCAGAACAGCCGCACCCTGTCGCCGTGGCGCTTCCAGACCAGGACCATCGCCCATTCGCTGCCGTCGTCCTGCAGCCCGCGGTAGTCGCGCGCGAAATCGTCGCCGACGGTCTGGTAGAATTTGAGGTGGGTCCAACCGCGCTCGCGCGCGAACTCGAGCTGCCGCGACACCGGCGACCGTCCGATGATCGCCAGCGCGACGCGCTGCTCGATATCCGGCGCCGGGATGTCGAGCGAGCCGACGAACGACGTGCACATTGGGCAGGGGCGTTCGCGCTCCGGGCCGTACATCCAGAAATAGGTGAACGAGCGTGTCGTGCCGTCCGAACAGATCGGCAAGGCTACGCTCCTTGCCCTCGGCGTCGAAGAAGCGATAATCGCGCTCGCCTCGCCGCCGTCGGGCAACTCGCGGCGAATGCGCCGCGACCCGCTGGATGTGGCGGCGAAGCTCGATCTCCTCGGCGAGCAGCCTGGTTCGCGCGTCGCGATATTCAGGGCTCTCGTTGGGGAAGGGCTTGCTGCCTCTCTCGGCAAGCTCGGCGGCGGGCTTGAGGTCGGTCACGCCGCCACGCCCCCTCGACCGCCGCATCGAGCGCCGCGATATCGATCTTGCGCATCGTCATCATCGCCTGGAACGCGGCCTTCGACGCTCACCGGGTCCTGCTCCGCCATCAGCTCGGTAGCCGCTTCGGCGTGATCTGCCAGCTGAGGCCGAAACGGTCCTTGCACCAGCCGCAGACGCTCTCCTCGCCGCCATTGTCGACGATCGCGCTCCAGTAGCGGTCGGTCTCCGCCTGGTCTTCGGTCGCGACCACGAAGCTCACCGCCTCGTCGAAGCGTGAAGTCTGGCCCGCCGTTCAAAAGCATGAACGGCGATCCGAGAATCGTCATCTCGACCGACGAGCGCGTCGCCCTTCTTGCCGGCAGGATAATCGTCGCGGCGCGTGCGCGACAGCTTGTCGATGCGGCTGTCGGGGAAGGTGTCGGCGTAGAAGCGCGCGGCCTCCTCGGCATTGCCGTCGAACCACAGGCAAGGCCTGATCTTCGGATCCATCATGTACCCTCCTTCATTCGCCGCCGACCAGCGCGAACTCCGCGCCTTGCGGGTCGGTGCCGACGACGATCCAGTCGCCCCCGGGCACCTGGTGCGGCCCGATGTGGACCCTTCCGCCCTTCTCTTCGGCGGTGCGCTTGGAGGCCGCGATGGACTCCACGCGGAAGTAATAGCGCCAGTGCGGCATCTGGCCCCTTGCGGCGCTGAACAGCGCGCCGATGCGCGTTCCGTCGTGGTCGAAGAAACGGTATACGCCGTGCTCGCCCATATCCATGAACTCGTCGCTGCCCCAGCCGAACTGCTCGCGGTAGAAGCGCCGGGCGGCATCGATGTCGCTGGTCTGAAGCTCGTTCCAGCCGCAGCGGCCAAGGCCGTCGGGCGAGAAGACGTCGCTCTGCGCATCGGCATTGCCGGCGGGCGGCGTCGGCTTCATCACGTAGAAAGGCGCCGCCCTGCGGATCGCGTCGACCAGCGCCACCCGGCCGACATTGGGAATGTCGGTGGCGGCATCCATGTCTTGCCGCCGGCCGCCTCGATCGCCGCGACCGCGTCGTCGACGTCGCTCGACGTGGATGTAGCCGAGCCAGCCGGGCTTGGCTCCGTGGCCCGCCATCTCCTCGCTGATCGGCAGGACACCGCCGGCGAAGCCGCCGTCCGCACGGCCGATCATCCGATAGCCCTGGAACTCGGGCGCGCCCTCCTTGATGTCCCAGCCGACCACCGCGTCGTAGAAGGCTTTTGCTCCCTCGGCGTCCGTGGTCATCAGCTCGTACCAGATGTAGCTTGGCCCCGAGCGTCAGGCATGCTCGCGCCTCCAGCGTCTGTCAGGCGTGCTGAGCGAATGGCTTGAACCCGCCCCAGAACATCCGCTTGCCATCGAACGGCATCGGCTGCGCGCCGGGCTGCATCTCGGGGTCGGCCATGATCTTCTCCCAGGCCGCGTCGCGGACGTCCTTCGAGGGCCAGACGACGAAGGAGAAGACGACATTCTCGCCGTCCTGGGCCTGAACCGCCCGGTAGAAGTCGGTGGTGTGGCCATGCTCGAGGCCGTCGCCGAGCAATTCCACCGAACCGATCGCGCCGTGCTGGGCGGCCTTGCGGGCGAACGTCTCCGCCATCGTGCGATACTGGTCGAGCTTCTCGTCCTTCAGCGGCAGGATGAATCCGTCGATATAGCTCATGCTGCTTCTCCTTTCGGTTCGTTGACGCGATAGGTCGCCAGTTGGTCGTCGAGCGCGGTCTGAAACGCCGGGCGCGTCTGTCCGCGCTCCATGTACTCGGCCAGGTTCGGGGTATCGCCGAGCAGTCCGCCGCAGTCGGCGAGCCGAAGCACCGTGATCATCATCAGGTCGCCGATCGTGAAGCGATCGCCCTCCAGCCAGAGGCTTGCCCGCAAGCCGGTCGGAGACGCGCTTCAGCCTGAGTCGGGCGAACTGGTCCGCAGTCGGCGTGTACAGCTTTGCCCACTCTTCGTCGGCATAGAAGCTGTCGAGCAGCACGCGGTTCTGCACCGCCGGCTCGACGCTGTTGACCGCCGCATAGCTCCACTGGATTGCCCGGTACTTGCCTTGCGGATCGCGCGGCAGGAGCGCTTCGCTCTTCTCGCCGATATATTGCACGATGGCGCCGCTCTCGAAGAACTGGACTGCCCCATCGCGAAAGCTCGGGACCTGGTCGAACGCCTGCTCCTTCACATAGTCGGACGGGCGCTCGCCGCCGAGCAGGCGCACCCGGTAGTCGAACCCGGCTTCCTCCAGCGCCCATCGCACCCGCAGGTCCTTGACCAGCCCCTGTGCCAGCGGCGGGACCCAGGCGAGAGCGGTGACTTCGATCGCCGCATTGGGGTTGATCGGCATCGCCCTCGCTCCTTCAGTTCGCGTCCGCGGTTTCGACGGGGTGTGCGCCTTTTTCCGCGAACTCGGGGTCCATCCACATCGGCTCCCACTGGTGGCCGTCCGGGTCCTCGAAGTCGCGGCCGTACATCGGGCCGCCCTCGGTCTCGCTCCGCAGCGACTGGTCGATCTTGCCGCCGGCCGCGGCCGCGGCGTCGATGATCCGATCGACCTCCGCCGGGCTATCGCAGGAAATGCACAGCATCACCTGGCTGCTGCCGTGCGCATCGGCGATCGGCTTGCGACGTGAAGGTCGCATAGAAGGGATGGGTCAGCAGCATCACCGAGATGGTGTCGCTGAGCACCATCATCGCCGCCGCGTCGTTGCTGAACTTGGGCTCGTTGCGAAAGCCGATCGCCTCATAGAAGGCCTTGGACCGCTCCAAATCCGAGACCGGCAGGTTCACGAAAATCATCCGGGGCATCGCCATTGCTTCCCTCCTTCGCGACTCGATTCGCTTGCATTTCTACGCTCGTGGTCCTAAATTACAACCGTGAAGTCAGGAAAAGTAACTAAATCTCGGAAAAGCGAGGAGAAGAAGCGCTACGACGATGCGTGTGGCCTCGCGCATGCGATGGAGCTGATCGGCGAGCGGTGGGCGATGCTCGTCATCCGCGAGCTCGCCTACGGTCCGCGCCGCTTCTCCGGCCTCAAGGCCGACCTTCCTGGCATCAGCGCGAATGTTCTCACCCAGCGCCTCGCCGAGCTCGAGCAGCGCGGCATCGTCCGCCGCACCCGGCTGCCGCCGCCGGCCTCGGTCCAGGTATACGAAGCGACGGAATGGGGGCTCGAGGTGGCGCCGCTGATCGGTGCAATGGGCAAATGGGCCGCGCGAAGCCCGCTCCACAATCCCAATCAACCCATGAGCCACGTCTCGGTGATGATGTCGCTGCAAACCCTGTTTTCGCCGGAGCAGGCTGCCGGGCTCGCGGCGCGCATCGGCTTCCGCTTCGGACCGGTCGAATATGTCGCCAGTCTGGCCGGCGACCGCCTCGATGTCGAACGCACCCAGGCGAGGGATTGCGCCGTGACCTTCAGCGGAAGCTCGAACGACATTGCCGCGGTCATCCACGGCGGCGCGCCGTTCGATACCATCACGGTCGAGGGAGACATGGCGCTCGCCAGGCGTTTCGTGACGCTCTTCCCGCTGCCGGCCAAAGTCACGCCAGTTGAGGCTGCACGTTGAGGCGGGCGGCGGCTTTCTCTAAGGCGACCGCATGACCGATCTTCCCAACGCAAACTCCGAAAGCCGGAGCGAGACCCTGCTCGCCAGCCCCGACAAGTTGGTGAAGGTCCGCGACGCGTTCGGCGTCGATTCGGACATGGAAGTGCCGGCCTTCAGCGAAGCCGACGAGCGCGTCCCCGATCTCGATCCCGACCTACGTCTTCGACGCCAACACCACGCTGGCGATCTGCGCCGGCTTTCGGGCCAACCGGCGAGTCATGGTCCAAGGCTATCACGGCACCGGCAAGTCGACCCATATCGAGCAGGTGGCAGCGCGGCTGAACTGGCCGCTGATCCGAATCAACCTCGACGCCCACATCAGCCGTATCGACCTCGTCGGCCGCGACGCCATCGTCCTTCGCGATGGCCAGCAGGTCACCGAGTTCCGCGAGGGGCTGCTCCCCTGGGCGCTGCAGCATCCGGTGGCCTTGGTGTTCGACGAATATGATGCCGGCCGTCCGGACGTGATGTTCGTCATCCAGCGCGTCCTCGAAGCCGAGGGCAAGCTCACCCTCCTCGACCAGAACCGCGTGATCCGGCCGAACCCCTGGTTCCGCCTGTTCGCGACGACGAACACCGTCGGGCTCGGCGACACCACCGGCCTCTATCACGGCACCCAGGCCATCAATCAGGGCCAGATGGACCGCTGGAACATCGTCACCACGCTCAACTATTTGCCCGCGCAGGTCGAGGCGCAGATCGTTCTCGCCAAGTCGGGCGAATATGACGATCCCGGCGGCAAGGCGATCGTCGACAAGATGGTCAAGGTCGCCGAGCTCAGCCGCCAGGGATTCATGAACGGTGACATCTCGACGGTGATGAGCCCGCGCACGGTGATCAGCTGGGCGCAGAACGCGCATATCTTCGGCGACCTCGGCTATGCCTTCCGGGTGTCGTTCCTCAACAAGTGCGACGAAACCGAGCGCCCGCTGATCGCCGAATATTACCAGCGGGTATTCGGACAGGACCTGCCCGAGAGCGTGGCAGCCAAGGCGGGCTGAGGCGCGGGTGGCCTGTCCTACAGCCGCCGTTTTGTGCAAGTCTTCGCCGATGGCCCGGATGGTCACCGCATTGCCGCCGCCAATTCCGATTGCCGCGCAGGCGACTCGCGCGCGCACGCGTAGGACCGTGACCATTGGGGCCTTTCGCCCGCTTTGGGAGCAGATTCTAGTGGCCGACCGGATCGACCTGTTCCGCCGCGCGCTCGCGGGCGCAACCCGGGCGATCGCCAGGGATCCCGACGTCGATGTCGTCTTTGCGTCTGAATCGGGCCCGGCTGCGGGCAAAACTGCGCGCGTTGCGTCGCCTGGGCCGGGCCTGGAGCCGCGCCTGGTCGCCGAGGCGCGCGGCGCCGCCGATGCGCTCGGCCTCAGGCTGCGCCACCACGATCCTGCCCTCCACGCCAGGGTCGCGCCGATGGACTCGGACGCTCGCGCCGTTTTCGAGGCTCTCGAGACCGCCCGCGTCGAGGCGCTCGGCGCCCGCACCATGGCCGGCGTTCGCGAGAACCTCTCGTACCTCACCGAGGCCCGCGTGCGGGGCGACGCCATCGTTCGCGCCCGAACCGCCGAGGAAGTGCCGCTGGCCACCGCGGTCGGCCTGCTCGCCCGCGAACGGCTGACCGGCGAGGCGCCGCCGCAAGCGTCGCTTGCCGGCCTCAAGCTGGTCGCTCCGTGGATTGAGGAGAAGGCGGCGGCGGAACTCGACGCGCTGGCGCTGACCCTCGACGATCAGGCGGCCTTCGCCAGCCTGTCGCGCCGCCTGCTCGAGGACCTCGATCTCGCCGCGGCCGAGGAGCCCAGCGAGCAGGAGCCGGAAGAGGGCGGTGACGACGAGGAGGGCGATCAGGCCGGCGACGAGGAATCCGAAGGCGAGCAGGAGCAATCCTCGCCCGGCGGCGGCGAAGCCGAGATGCGGGGCGAGGAAAAGCAGGAAGGATCGAGCGAGGACCGGAGCGCCGACGACCAGGAGATGGGCGAGGACGAAGGCAGCCCCGGCGACGACCTCAGCGACAGCCTGTTCGCCTCGCCCGGCCGTCGCAACTGGGAACAGTCGCCCCAGACCGAATACAAGGTCTTCACCACCCGCTTCGACGAAACCGTCGAGGCCACCGAGCTATGCGACGAGGAGGAGCTGGGGCGGTTGCGCGCCTACCTCGACCAGCAGATGGGCGGGCTGCAGAGCATCGTCAGCCGCCTCGCCAACCGGCTGCAGCGGCGGCTGATGGCGCAGCAGGCGCGCAGCTGGGACTTCGACCAGGAGGAAGGCATGCTCGACGCCGCGCGGCTGGCGCGGATCGTCGTCAATCCAGCTCACTCCTTGTCCTACAAGGTCGAGCGCGAGACCGAGTTTCGCGACACCGTGGTCTCGCTTCTGATCGACAATTCAGGCTCGATGCGCGGTCGTCCGATCGCGATCGCCGCGATCTGCGCCGACATCCTCGCCCGCACCCTCGAGCGCTGCGGAGTCGCGACCGAAGTGCTCGGCTTCACCACCCGCGGCTGGAAGGGCGGCCAAAGCCGCGAGGCGTGGCTGGCCGCGGGCCGCCCGCCAAATCCGGGCCGCCTCAACGACCTTCGCCACATCGTCTACAAGCGCGCCGACCAGGCCTACCGCCACTCGCGCCGCAACCTCGGCCTGATGATGCGCGAGGGGCTGCTCAAGGAGAATATCGACGGCGAGGCGCTGCTCTGGGCGCACAACCGCCTGATCGCCCGGCCCGAGGAGCGACGCATCCTGATGGTGATTTCGGACGGCGCGCCGGTCGACGATTCGACCGCGTCGGCCAACAACGGCAGCTATCTGGAACGCCACCTGCGGCAGGTGATCGAGTGGATCGAAAGCCGCTCGCCGGTCGAGCTGATCGCCATCGGCATCGGCCACGACGTCACCCGCTACTACAGCCGCGCCGTCACCATCATGGACGCCGACCAGCTCGCCGGAGCGATGATGGAGCAACTGGCGACGTTGTTTGGAGACAGCTGATCCTCCCCGGAACCGGGAGGGAACCATCCGCAGGATGGTGGAGGGGTCGCGAGCGCAGCGAGCGTGGCCGGAGGGCCCCTCCGCGGGCCTTCGGCCGCACCTCCCCGTTCCGCGGAGGAATAAAAATGGGCCCGGCGCAACTACGCGCGCCGGGCCCCCCTCGTTACGCGACGCGAGGGAACTGGTCGGTCTTTCGACCGCGGCAGGGAAAGGGGAAAACCCTACCGGATGAAGGGCTTATGTGCGATTCGCATGCAATCGATGCTGAACGCGGAGTGCAGCCGCGGTTCATCAATGCAGCGGCTGGACTGGACGCAGCAAAACGGACGCAGCGCCGTGCGCCGCGTCCGGACTGTGAGGTGGAAAATGCCGGCCGCTAGGGGCCGACCGTCAGGCCGCTTGCGCCGAAGCCTTCTTGGCGATCTCGCGCTTCAGCTTGCGGACCTTGGGCGAAAGCTTGTCGTCGCTGGTCTTGGCCAACCAGTTGTCGAGTCCGCCGACATGCTCGACCGAGCGCAGCCCGTGCGTCGAGACGCGCAGCTTGACGCTCTCGCCAAGCGCGTCGGAGATCAGGGTCACGTTCTGCAGGTTCGGCAGAAACGTGCGCTTGGTCTTGTTGTTGGCGTGAGAAACGTTGTTTCCCACCTGCCGGCCCTTGCCGGTCAGCTCGCAAACCCGCGACATGGTGTAAATCCTGGTTTTTGGACGAGCGCGTATGTGCGCCCGGAAAGCGTGGCCCGTTAGCTGCTCCTGGCGCCCTCGTCAACGTCGCGCCGTCCGCGTGGCCGCAACTGCCCGGCTTTGCATACGTTAGGATTGAAGGTCCTTTTGACGACGCTTGGGAGCAACGACGATGCGCGCCTTGATCTTTGTCATCATCGTCGTGGTGGCGATTGCGCTGATCGCGGTCGCGACCGGCCTGGTCCAGATCAACCAGGTGCGCCCGGCGCGCGCCCCCCAGGTCAGCACCGCCGGCAAGGGCATTACCGCAAAGGGCGGGCAGGCGCCGGCGTTCGACGTCCAGACCGGTTCCGTCCAGGTCGGCACCCGCAACACGACGGTGAAGGTGCCGGACGTCCATGTCACTCCGCCGGCCGACGCGGACGCTTCCAATGGGGCGGCGGTGGAGGGTGGGAGCCGGTAGCTGACAAGCGCTCCGCGATCTCGGCTAGCGCTGGCCGGAACATGAGCTTTCCACTGCCTCCGCCGATGCGCCGGGCGCTCGATCTTGCGGCACAGGCGGCCGAGGATGGCGAAGTGCCGGTCGGCGCGGTCGTGACCCGCGGGGACGAGATCGTCGCCGAAAGCCGTAATGCGATGCGCGGCCTGTTCGATCCAACCGCCCACGCGGAAATGCAGGCGATCCGCGCGGCCGCCGAGCGCCTCGGAACGTCGCGGCTCGACGATTGCACCTTGTGGGTAACCCTGGAGCCCTGCGCGATGTGCGCCGCCGCGCTTGCCATCGCACGGGTCAAGGCGCTGCGGTTCGCGGCCGAGGACCCGAAGGGCGGCGGCGTGGTCAACGGCCCCCGCATCTTCGCGCAGCCGACCTGCCATCACCGGCCCGACGTGCTCGGCGGCATCGGTGAAGAGGAGGCGGCGCGCCAGCTGCGCGGCTTCTTCGAGCAGCGGCGCTAGCGCCGGTCGGTCGTTCGGTACGGGATGACCCGGATTTCGACTCGGCGGTTGGCCGCCTGCTGCGTCTCGCTGGTCTCGGGATTGTAGAGCGGCGCCGATTTGCCAAGGCCCCGCGATGCGAGGCGCGCCCGCGCGACGCCATGGCTGCCGAGATAGGCGGCGACTGCGGCAGCCCGCTTCTGCGACAGGCTCAGATTATAGTCGGCCGAGCCGCTGGTGTCGGTATGGGCGAGAACGTCGACATAGGTCTGGTTGTAGAGCTTCAGGGTCCGGCTCAGCTCGAGCAGCGTTGCATCGAACTGCGGACGGAGCACGCTGCTATTCGATCTCGAACGTGAAGCTCGCCGGGATCCGGATAAGCAGGCCGTCCGGCATGCTCAGGACGTCCACCCCGATCCCGGCGGTCTGGGTACGAAGCTCGCGGTCCAGCCGCTGCATGGTCACTGCGGCGGCGGCCGGCGTCAGCGGACGGATCTTCGCCGCCCGCAGCTTGGCGGCGCGTGCGCTGCGGCCGCCGATGACGTCGCCGTTGAGGTAAGCCGCGCTGAGGCCGAGCGCCGTGAACGCGGCAGGCCGCGGCACCGGCGGCGGCGGAGCGCCGAACATCGTGCCGCATCCCGAAAGCGCGATGGTGGCCGCGGCCAGGGCAACGGCAAAGCGGGACGAGGGCATCATGGAGGCTCCGGAATGGCTTTGGGGCAGGCAGATGAAACCGGCACGGCGGGGGTGGTTCCGCCTGTGCAACTAACCATATTGTGAACAGCCGGCGACAGGCTAGACTCGCCGCCCACCTCAATGACCGATCACTTGCACCCCATACCCTGGCTCGCGGTTCTCCTGATCCTCGTGCTCGTCCTCCTCAACGGCGTACTGTCGATGAGCGAACTGGCGATCGTGTCGTCGCGCGAGGCGCGGCTGAAGGCGCTTGCCAGGAACGGCAGCCGCGGCGCGAAGACCGCGCTCGAGCTCGCGTCCGACCCGGGCCGCTTCCTGTCGACGGTGCAGAGCGGGATTACCCTGATCACCTTCCTCAACGGCGCCTTCTCGGGAGCGACGCTCGGCGAGCCTGCTGCCGAGCGGCTGCAGGTTCTGGGGCTGAGCGCCGAAACCGCGCACACGCTCGGCTTCACGCTTGTCATCATCGTGACGACCTTCGTATCGCTGGTGATCGGCGAGATCGTCCCCAAGCAGGTCGCGCTTCGCTCGCCGGAGCCGATCGCTGTGATCGTTGCACGCCCGATGCACTGGCTGTCCCGGATCACCGCCCCGTTCGTCTGGCTCCTCGACAGGACGAGCTCGCTGATCTTCCGCCTGTTCGGCCTCGACCGGGAATCGAAGAACCAGGTCACCGCCGAGGAGCTCCACCTGGTAGTTGCCGAGGCGCAGACCGCCGGCGTCCTCGAGGAGAGCGAACGCGCGATCATCTCCGGCGTCGTGCGGCTTGCCGACCGGCCGGTCCGCGAGGTGATGACTCCGCGCACCGAGGTCGACTGGATCGACATCGCGTCGAGCGAGGAGGAAATCCGGGCGGCGCTGTTGGACACGCAGCATAGCCGAATCCCAGTCGCCGACGGGTCGGTCGAGAATATCGTCGGCGTCATCCAGGTACGCGATGTCATGGCGGCGATGCTGGCGGCGCGTTCGCTCGACCTGCGCGAGCTCAGCCGCCAGGCGACGGTCATTCCTGACCTGATGGACGCGATGGATGCCCTTGCGGTGCTGCGCAGCGCCGATGTTCCGCTGGCGCTGGTTCACGACGAATACGGCCATTTCGACGGTATCGTCACGCCCGGCAGCATCCTCGCGGCACTGGCCGGCACCTTCGCCAACGACGTCGAGGAGGGCGACGATGCGCCGCTGGTCGAGCGCGAGGACGGCAGCTGGCTGGTGTCCGGCGCAGCCAGCGCCGACTTGCTCTCCGACCGGCTCGGCATGCGGCATGCCGGAGGATCGCGACTATTCGACGGTCGCGGGGTTTGCGCTGTCCGTCCTCAAGCATTTGCCGGAAACGGGCGAGACGTTCCGGCACGACGGCTGGTCGTTCGAGGTCGTCGACATGGACGGCCGCAAGATCGATAAGCTGATCGCCTCGCGGACCGCGCGAGGCAAGCGCGCGAGCAACGAGCGCGGAAGCGGCCAGCTAGAGCTTGCCGAACTTCTGCTCGTAGCCGTCGACGTCCTGCCGCGAGAGATAATCGGCCTGCTCCACCACGCGGTCGCGGGTCAGCCGGCCCTTGAAGGCGCCGAGCCGCTCGTCGAGCCGTTCGATCTCCGGTCGGACAGCGCCGCCAGCTGCTCGAACCGGTTGAACCCCAGCCCGTGCAGCGACTCTGCGAGCCGCGGCCCCACGCCCTTCATCCGGGTGAAGTCGTCGCCGCCGTTCATCGCCTTCGTCGAGCTCGCGATGCACGGGCGCTTCGATGATCGTCCCGGTGAGGTCGCTGGTCGCAGCAGCCGCTTCACCGGTCAGGCCCCGCCCTTCAGGCGCCGAGCGCTCTCGACTGCGACATGTGCGGGCGCGTCGGGGTCTTGTCGGTCAGCTCCACGCGTTGCCGCGGCCGCAGCAGCACGAAAGCGAGGATCGCCAGCACGACGACCACCAGGACGATGATCCACCAGTTATTCGCGAGAGATCCATCAATCACCAACTCCATTGCGCATTGTACCGGCGGCGAAGCTCGACCCCGTAGGCGAGCAGCAAACCAATTGCGAAACCCAGCAGCGCCGCGATGGCCGCCTCGACGACCAGCGGCAGGCCGCCGTCGGCCGCCGCCCCAGCGGGCGCTGCTCGACTCCCGGCAAGGCGCTCGAGCGCCTCGGCCAGTGCGCCGCGCTGGAAATCGTCGGCGGGACCGGACAAGCGATCTGGCGGGTCAGGGGACCGCGATGCAGGTGGGCCTGCATCATCGTCATCTCGTTATAGACCAGAGATTGACCGGACCTCGCGATCGACTGCGGCGACGAAGCGGTCGGCGCCGCCGAGCGGTCCCGTCCACAGCAGAGCGGCGAGGACGCAGGCGAGCCCGCCGCAACCGGCACGCGCAGGCCGCGCTTGCGATAGGCGACCAGAAGCATTCCGCGGCGGCGGCGATAGCCGATCAGGCCGGCGATCACGCCCCAGCAGGCCGAAGCCGATCATCGGCCAGAAGAAGCTCCAGAAGGCGTTCATGCCTGCTCCGCTCCAGCTCGCGCCAGCCGATGTCGCGGCGGTGGAATCCGTCGGCGAAGTCGATCTGGTCGACAGCGCGATAGGCCCGCGCGCGGGCGTTGGCGAAGTCTCGGCGACGGCGGTGACGGCGAGCACCCGGCCACCCTTGGCAACCAGGCCTGATCGCCCTGGGCGGTGCCGGCGTGAAAGACGGTGACGCCCTCGACCTGCTCGGCAGCGTCGATTCGCAATCGCGCCGCCGCTTGCCGGCGTCCCCGGGTAGCCGCGCGCGGCGACGATGACGGTCATCGCGTGCTTGCCCGACAGGCGCGGCGGCTCGATGTCGCCGAGCCGGCCGGTGGCCACCGCATGAAGAAGCTCGGCGAAATCGCCCTCGATCAGCGGCATGATCGCTTCGCATTCGGGATCGCCGAAGCGGACGTTATATTCGATCAGCTTGGGGCCCTCGGATGTTAGCATCAGGCCCGCATAGAGCACTCCGCTGAACGGCGTTCCAGCTTTGGCGAGCGCGCGCGCCGTCGGCCGCACGATCTCGTCCATCGCCCGTTGCTGAAGCTCCGGCGTCAGGACGGGCGCCGGCGCATAGGCGCCCATGCCGCCGGTGTTCGGCCCCGTATCGCCTTCGCCGACGCGCTTGTGGTCCTGGGCCGAGGCGAGCGGCACCGCCGTCTCGCCATCGACCAGCGCGAACAGGCTAGCTTCCTCGCCTCGAGGAACTCCTCGATCACCAGCGGCCCGTCGCCGGCGGCGTCGATCGCCTCTTCGGCTTCCGCGCGCGTCATCGCGACGGTCACGCCCTTGCCGGCGGCGAGACCGTCGGCCTTGATGACGACCGGAATGCCGAAGCGGCCAAGCGCCGCATGCGCGTCGGCAGCCGCTCGACGCGCACATAATCGGCGGTCGGGATGCCGTTGGCGCGGCACAGGTCCTTGGTGAAGCCCTTCGAGCCTTCCAGCTGCGCCGCCGCAGCATTCGGGCCGAACACGGCAATGCCGGCCGAGCGCAGGGCGTCGGCAACGCCGGCGACCAAAGGCGCTTCCGGCCCGACGACGACGAGATCGGTCCCGCTGCTGCGCGCGCAAGGTCGACGATCGCGGCCGGATCGCACGGGTCTGCCGCTACGCACTCCGCCCAGCGGGCGATGCCCGGGTTGCCCGGCGCGGCAAGCAATTGGCCGCAGCTCGGCGATTGCCTAAGGCGCCAGGCGAGCGCATCTTCGCGTCCACCCGAGCCCAGCAGCAGAATATTCATGGATCTCCCCGACGACGCGCGTGCCGGCCTGTTAGCGAACGTCGCTCCCGGCGACAATTCGCCGGCGCTCAGCGTCAGCGAACTGTCCGGCGCGCTCAAGCGGACGATCGAGACCACCTTCGGCCAGGTCCGCGTCCGTGGCGAAATCTCGCGGGTTCAAGCGCCATTCGTCGGGCCATTGCTACTTCAGCCTGAAGGACGAGTCCGCGTGCATGGACGCGGTGATCTGGCGGACGAGCGCCGGCGCGCTGGCATTCCGGCCCGAGGACGGCGCCGAGGTCATCGCGACCGGCAAGCTGACGACCTACCCCGGGCGCTCCAAGTACCAGATCGTCGTCGAGCGGATGGAGCTTGCCGGCGAGGGCGCGCTGCTGGCGTTGCTCGAGCGGCGGCGCAAGGCGCTTGCCGCCGAGGGCCTCTTCGATCCGCAGCGCAAGCGCCGGCTGCCATTCCTTCCGCGCGTGATCGGCGTCGTCACCTCGCCGACCGGCGCGGTCATCCGCGACATTCTCCATCGCCTCGCCGACCGCTGCCCGACGCAGGTCGTGTTTGGCCGGTGCCGGTCCAGGGCGAGGGCGCCGCTGCGAAGGTCGCTGCGGCGATCCGCGGCTTCGGCGCGATCGAAGCTGGCGGCGCGGTGCCCAGGCCCGACCTGCTGATCGTCGCCCGCGGCGGCGGCTCGATCGAGGATCTGTGGGCGTTCAACGAGGAAGAGGTCGTCCGCGCCGCGGCGGAATCGCCGATCCCGCTGATCTCCGCCGTCGGGCACGAGACCGACACTACGCTGATCGACCATGCGTCCGACCTGCGCGCGCCGACGCCCACTGCCGCGGCCGAGCTGGCGGTGCCGGTGCGTTCGGAATTGCTCGCGCAGCTCGAGGAGCTCGACGCACCGCGCGCAGCAATTGCGTGTCCCGCCGCGCCGAACGCAGCCGCGAGCGCTTCGACCTGACGGTCTGCCGCTGGCCCGAAGCCACAAGCCCTGTTCGCACCGGCCGCGCAGCGTCTCGACGAGATCGGCGAGCGGCTGCCGCGCTCGCTCGCAGCGCGGGCGGGCAGCGCCCGCGCCGACATGAACCTCGTCGCCGGGCGTCTCCGCCGCGAGCTCATCGACCAGCGCATCGCGCGGCTGTGCGGACAAGCTTGCGGCGGCCTGGAAGATGGCCGAGCCTGGTCCATCCCGAACGGCCGCTCAGCCGCGGCTTTGTGCGAGTGACCGCGATCGACGGGCGCACCCTCACGCGCGCGGGCGACGCGCGCGCGGAGAAACGAGTGACGCTCCATTTCGGCGATGGAGCCGTTGACGCCGCGGTCGACGGAAGCGCGGCGCCCCGCGCCGGTTGAGCGCAAGCCGCGGCGATCCTACATCGCTCCGCAGCCGGGCCTGTTCGACGCCGGAGAGGAGTGACGCGATGCTGATGACAGGAGCCGGCCGGGCCGCGCGACGTTCACTATCTGGCCGGGCACCTTCCGGCTGCTGTCCGACGGCGATCATGTCGTCTGCGCCGTCACCGGCGCGCAAATCCCGCTGCACGAGCTTCGCTACTGGAGCATCGAACGGCAGGAACCCTACGTCGATGCCGAGGCCAGTCTGAAGGCGGAACGCGAGCACCGCTGACCCTTCGCGGACGCTGTGGACCTGCGGCAGCGCTCGCCTCTGGCGGCGCACTCAGGCCTTTGAAAAGCTTGCCAGAACATCGCTAGCACCCGCTGGTTCGAGACCTCCCGGGCAATGCCGCGGAGGCGACGCCAGTTGGCCGCCGAGGCTCGCCGGCAAGCCAATTCCCGAGCCAATTGCCGGTGTTGCAGAATTGCTACGCTCGTTCGAAGACTTGGATGTACCGACTCCGAAACGTTGCATCGCTCCCCACGATTCGCCTACCAACCGGCCCAGTTCGGCAAATCGCTTTGCCGTTCGACGACGGCCCTGCGGGGCGTTCGGCAACTGAACGGGGATTAAATATGAAGCTCGATTATCGTCAGCGCCTACTGACAACGACCCTTCTGGTCGGCGCAAGCATGCTGGCCACGCCGGCATTTGCGCAGGACGCCCAGCCCGTCCCACCCGACTCTTCCGCTGTTCCGGCCACCGCAGGCTCCGCCGACTGGCCCGATTGCGGCGCAGCCGACGCCGAGCACCAACGCCTAGGGCGCTCCGGTGAGCGCTCCGCAAGACATCGTCGTCACCGGCAGCCGCATTCCGCAGCCGAACCTCGAGTCCGCTGCTCCGGTCTCGGTCGTCACCAACCAGGACATCAAGCTCTCCGGCACCAGCCGCGTTGAGGACGTCCTGTCGCAGCTTCCGTCGGCCGCCGCCGACCAGAACTCCGGATTCTCGAACGGCGCCACGGGCACCGCCGAAATCGACCTTCGCTATCTCGGTTCGAACCGCACCCTGACCCTGGTCAACGGCCGCCGCATGACTCCGGGCGATCCGAACAGCAGTTACGCAAGCGGCCGACATCAACCTGATCCCGGCCGCGCTCATCAAGCGTATCGACGTCCTCACGGGCGGCGCTTCGTCGGTGTACGGTGCCGACGCCGTCGCCGGCGTCGTCAACTTCATCATGGACACCAACTTCGAGGGTGTGAAGTTCGACGGCACCTGGTCGATCTACCAGCACAACAACCGCGACGTCGACCTGATCGGCGGACAGACGGTCAACGGCATCCAGGATGCGAAGAACTTCCCGTATCCGACCGGCAGCAACTCGGGCGGTCGTTCGATCGACGGCACGGTGTCGATCGGTGCGGGCTTCGACGATGGCCGCGGCCATGTCGTCGGCTACTTCGGCTACCGCAAGATCAAGCCGGTCTCGGGCGCCGACCGCAACTACAGCTCCTGCTCGATCGGTGAGAATCGCGCGCACACTGCAAACAGCTGCGCCGGTTCGGCGACGGCGAACCCGGGCAACGTCCTGTACTGGATTCCGGGACAGACCAGCACGTCGACCATCGGCGCGCTTGGGCCGGGAACGATCGCGCGGGGCACGAACAACGTCTTCAACTTCGGACCGCTGAACTACTTCCAGCGTCCGGACGAGCGCTACACGGCCGGTGTCTTCGCAAACTACGACATCACGCCGGCGCTCAAGCCGTACCTCGAGTTCATGTTCATGGACGATCACACGCGGGCGCAGATCGCTCCGTCGGGTGACTTCGGAAACACGTTCACGATCAACTGCGACAACCCGCTGATGAGTGCTGCTCAGCGGACGGAAATCTGCAACTCGGCGAACCTGATCAACGGTTTCCTCGGCAACTTCCCGCTTGCGACGGGCGCCGGGTACAACCCGAACCCGGGTAACGCTCCGGTCAACTTCTTCGATGCGCGCGGCAACACCTACAACGCTGCGTACTTCCAGCTTCTCCGCCGCAACACGGAAGGCGGAAACCGCGTCGCGGATCTGACCCACACCAGCTACCGCGGTGTGCTCGGAATGCGCGGCGACCTCAGCAACGTGTTCTCGTACGACGCCTACTATCAGTATGGCCGGACCGAGTATCAGCAGGTCTACGAGAACGAGTTTTCGGTCTCGCGGCTGAACAACGCGCTCAACGTCGTCAATGTCGACCCGGCGACGGGCGCGGTGGTGCCGGTGGGCACGGCTGGTTCGGTCATCGAGTGCCGTTCGGTGCTCGCTGGGACCGACACCAACTGCGTGCCTTACGACGTGTTCGGCGCCGGCGGCCCGTCGGCTGCGGCGATCAACTACCTGAACGTCTTCGGCGTGATGACCGGACGCACCTCGGAGCAGGTCGCCGACATCAACTTCACGGGCGACCTCGGCAACATGGGTTGGACGCCTGCCGTGGGCGACCGACGGAGTCAGCGTCAACGTCGGCTACGAGTACCGCAAGGAATCGCTCGAGCTCAGCCCGGACCAGTCGTTCCAGACGAACGATCTCGCCGGTCAGGGTGCGGCGACGCTTCCGGTCAGCGGCAGCTTCGACGTCAACGAAGTGTTCGGCGAAATCCAGATCCCGATCGTGCAGCACTCGTTCATCGACGAGCTGACCATCCACGGCGGCTACCGCAAGTCGTGGTACAAGACGAGCGCCGGCCGCAAGTACAACACGGATACCTACAACCTGCCGGGCGAGTTCGCGCCGATCCGCGACATCCGGTTCCGCGGCTGCGTACAACCGGGCCGTTCGCGCTCCGAACATCCAGGAGCTGTTCGGACCGCAGACGGTGGCTCTCGACGGCGGTACCGATCCGTGCGCCGGCCACACGATCACGGCCACGGAATATGGCTGTATCGCTCAGGGGCTCGCGGTTGGTGCAGGAACGCCGGCGAATCCGGCCGCCCAGTACAACGGCTTTGTCGGCGGCAACCCGGACCTGCGTCCGGAGAAGCGCAACCACGAAGACCGTCGGTGTCGTTCTCCAGCCGCGGTTCCTTCCGCGGTTCGCGGCGACCGTCGATTACTGCAACATCGACCTCAAGGGCGCCATCCAGGGCTTCGGCGCGGATGCCATCCTGGCGGACTGCGTCGCCAACTCGACGGCAACGTCCGCCGCTCCGTCGTGCGATCTGATCCACCGCAACCCGGCCGGGTCGCTGTGGCTGTCGCCTGATGGCTATGTCATCGACCTTCCGCATAACGTGGGCGGCGACAAGACGGACGGCATCGACGTCACCGCGGCTTACTCGCGGCGGTTCGGCGGTCTTGGCAACTTCTCCCTGTCCTACCAGGGTACCTGGGTGCGGAACTTCAAGGTCGATAACGGTCTGACCGAGCCGTACGATTGCGTCGGCCTCTATGGCAGCACCTGCGGAACGCCGATCTTCAAGTACCGGCACAAGGCTGCGGCTGACCTGGGATACGCCGTTCGGCATCGGGATCTCCGGTCAGTGGCGTCACCAGTCGAGCGCTACTGTACGAGGGCTACAGCACGAACTCGACGCTCGCCTGCCGGCACGCACTAGTTCGTGCTCGGCGAGCGCACTTCCAGGCGTACGACTACTTCGACCTCGCGCGACCTACTCGCTGTTCGACGGATGGTTGACCTGCGGGCCGGCGTGAACAACGTGTTCGACCGCATCCCGCCGCTGGTTCCGAGCGGAGGCGAGTGCCCGGCCGGTCCGTGCAACAACAACACCTGGGTCACGGCATATGACGCGCTCGGGCGGTTCATCTACGCCGGTGCGACGGTGACCTTCGGCCACCACGCCGCTCCGCCGCCGCCGCCGCCGCCGCCGCCGCCGCCGCCTCCGCCGCCTGCTGCTCCGGCGACGCAGACCTGCGCTGACGGTTCGGTGATCCTGGCAACGGATACGTGCCCGGCTGCCGCCGCCGCCGCCGCCTCCGCCCCCGCCCGGCACGAGCGGCGAGCGCGGCCGCTAAGCGGTAGCGAAAGACAAGGAGAAGGGCGGTGGGCTTTCGCCGCCGCCCTTTTTCGTATTCATGAGCGCGCTCCGGCTGGCAGTCGCTGCTGGCACCGCGCTACAAGGCGAGCATGGCAACGACGACTACACTCGACCCCGATACCGCCGCCGCGATCCGCGACGCGCATGGCCGCCGCCACGAGCGGGACGCATTGCCGACGCGCGCCGCGATCGGCGAGAGACGCGCTCGCGACCGGCGGCGATGCCGTTGCGCTGAATGCGATGCTCGGCACCTTTTGCCTCGGCGAGCCGGCGACTTCGAGGCGGGCGGCGCACCACTTGCGGATCGCCCACGCCGAGCGGCCCCAAGACGTCCTCATCGCCCTCAACCTTGGCGACCGCGCTGGTCCAGCTCGGCCAGCGTTCAAGGAAGCGCTCGACGTGCGCGCACCGAGGTCTGGCCGCATCCGATCCGACGCTTGCGGCTTCAGCGTCTCCGCGGCGTTCGCCGCGCAATCGCTTGAGGATTATCCCGGCCGCGATCCAGGCGTATGAGCGCGTCGTCGCGGCCTTCCGCCGACGACTGGGAATGCTGGAACAATCTTGGCAACAGCCGCCGCTGTGCCGGCGACCTGCGGACGGTGCCGTGGATGCGCTCCGCCGCGCCGCGGCCGAGGTGCCGAACTCGCCGCCGGTTCGGCTGAACCTGGCGAATGCCCTTGTCGCGGCGGGGAAGGCGGACGAAGCCGAGGCGGCATTCAAGGCGATGGCCAAGGACTTCCCTGACGACTGGCGCCCGCTGCGCGAACTGCACGTCCTTCTTCGCTCCCAGGCCCGCGAGGAAGAAGCGCTCGAGGCAATCGAGGAGGCGAGCAGGCGCAATCCCGACGACCTCGACCTCATCCTTGCTGTTGCCAGCCAGCGCCTGCTCCTGCTCGACAATCCGGGCGCCGCAGCGGCCTATCAGCGAGGTCGTCGCCCGCGATCCGCGCGAACCCCAGCGGCAATCTCGGTCTGGCGGTCGTCGCATGAGCTGTCCAACCGGACCGAAGACCTCGCCCGCCTGGTTGGCGAAGCGGAGGCGCGCGGCGCGGACCCGGACATCGTCAACTTCATCCGGGCTTTCGACCACCGGCGCGCCAAGCGCTTTCGAGGAAGGCCTCGCGGCGATTGGCCGCTGTCTCGACCGAGCATCGAAACGGCGCGCCAGGCGCAGTTGCTCGGCCAGTTGAACGACGGCGCCGGCAATTATGACGAGGCATGGAAGGCCTTCTCGCGCATGAACGAAATCCAGCGCGCCGATCCCTCCCGGCCGGAGGAGCGCGCGGCCGCCTATCGCCAGTCGCTCCGGCAGGAATTTCGAGGCGACCACGCCACGAGTGGGCGCGCGCCTGGATCGACGTTGAAATCACCGACGGCCGTCCGAGCCCCGTGTTCCTGGTCGGCTTCCCGCGCTCGGGAACGACGCTTCTCGACACCATGCTGATGGGGCACCCGGAGGTCGAGGTCCTGGAGGAGGAGCCGACCTTCCATCGCTCCGGCGAAGCTGCTCGCCGACTACCCGCACATGCCCGACCGCCTCGGCGGACGTGGTGCCGGCCGCCCGGGACGCCTATTTCGAGGAGGTCGCGAAGCGGACGCCGATGGCGCCCGGCAAGCTGATCGTCGACAAGAACCCGCTGCTGATGGGTGCCGTGCCGCTGATCCGTCGCCTCTTCCCGGATGCCAAGATCATCCTTGCGCGTCCGCCACCCGTGCGACGTCGCGCTGAGTTGCTTCACCACCAACTTCAAGCTCAACGACGGCATGTCGAGCTTCCTTCGGCTCGACACCACCGCGGAACTCTACGATCTCGCTTCAGCAACTTCGAGACGCGCGCGCGCCGTGCTGCCGATCGCCGACGCACACGGTCCTTTACGAGACAGGTCGTCGCCGACCGCGAGAGCCGAGCTGAAGTCGCTGTTCGATTTTCTCGGCCTCACTGGCACTCGCAACGTCCTCGATCACCAGACGACGGCGCTGCAACCGCGGACGGATCAAGACCGCGAGCTATTCGCAAGTGGCGGAGCCGATCTATTCGCGGTCGTCAGGACGGTGGCAGCAACTATCGCGCGCATCTCGAGCCCATCCTGCCGGTGCTGAAGCCGTGGATCGAGACGTTCGGCTACGAGATCTGATGGCGAGCTGCCGCGGCCCTGGTCGATGCAAGCCGATGCGGCAACGGCCGCCGGCAATCTGCAGCGGGCCGAAGAATCTGCTGGCCAAGGCCAGCGCAGAGCGCCGCGATGACGTTTCGCTCCATTTGAAGCTCGCCGCCATGCAGCGCGCGACCGGTCGGTCCGATGCTGCGCTGGCGACGGTTCACCGGGCGCTGACCATCAGCCCGCTGGACTTCACCGCTCTACTGCTGCGCGCGAGCCTTCTCGACCGGATGAACCAGCCGGAGGCGCCCGAAGCCTGGAGCCACGCGCTCGCGCAAAAGCCGAAGGCGACCTGCCGCCGCACCTGCAGCCGGTCGTCGCGACGGGGGAAGCGCGCGTCGAGCAATGGACCGCCGAGCGCGAGAGCAAGGATGAAAGCGGCGATGGCAGGTCCCGGAGCAAGCTGCCGACCCGCAGCAGCAGCAGCGGCTCGCTCGTTTCCGAAGCAACGTGCTGCGCCGCACTCGGCCCTACCATAGCGAGCCAACCCATTTTCATTTCCCCGAACTTGCCGAGCGCGAGTTCTATCCTCGATCGCTCTTCCCATGGCTGGAGGCTCTCGAGCAGGCGACCGACGTCATTGCTGCCGAGATGCAAGCGGTCATGGCCGCGGAACGGGCGGAACTCGTTCCTTACATTCAATATGCCGATCATCTGCCGCTCGATCAGTGGCGAGAGCTGAACAACAACGCGGACTGGACCGCGATCCATCTGCTTCAGAACGGCGAGCGGATCGAAGCCAACGCGCGGCTCTGCCCGCGCACTCTCGAGTCTCCTCCAGCAATTCGATCAGCCGCGACATCCGCGGCGCCTCGCCGAACGCGATGTTTTCGCTTCTCGCCCCGCACACGGTGATCCCGCCGCACGTCGGCGTGAACAACACCCGGCTCGTCTGCCACTTGCCGCTGGTCGTCCCGCAAGGCTGCTGGTTCCGGGTCGGCGCCGAGACGCGCTTCTGGGAGCGTGGACAGGCCTTCATCTTCGACGACACGATCGAGCATGAGGCGGTGAACCCTACCGACCAGCTCCGGGTCGTGTTCATCTTCGACGTTTGGCATCCCGATCTCGCCCCGGTCGAGCGCCAGGCAATCACGGCCTTGATCGAGTCCGACGGCGTCCCGGGCGGCGCATTGTGACCGGAGCAGCTGAGCGGCCGTGACCTTCGATCAAGCGCTCATCGCTGCACGATACCGGCGCGACGACGAAGACGCACTTTCGGACCTTGCCCAAGCCGCTCTTGCCGAAGGGCGGAAGACGCTGGCTCTGCCAGTTCTGCACGGTGCCGCGCGAGCGTCTGCGATAGCGCTCTGCTTTGGCAGTGGACGGGCCTGCTTCGACCGCGCGCTCGACGAACATGAAGCGGCGCTCGCTGCGTTCGGCCGAGGCCGCCGCGCTGGCGCCGACGGACAAGAGCATCGCTCATGGCCGCGCGCGCGTCGCGCTGGAGGCCGGCGTACCGGCGGAGATCCTCTTCCAGCGCGCCCTGCAGCTGTCGCCGAGCGACGGCGATGTCCTGCTCGGCTACGCCGCGTCGCTGTTCGCCGACGGACGGCTGCGGGACGGCAGAAGCGACTCTCGACAATGCGCTGGCGCGCTCGCCGCTGTGGACGGAGGGGCATATGAAACTCGCCCAGCTTCGCTCGCGAATGGGGAACAAGGATCGGGCGACGGCGTCGCTGGAGCGCGCGATCCAGCAACATCCTGGCCAGGAGCAGCTCTGGGTCGCCCTGTTTCGGCTGCATGTCCAAGCGGAGCAGTTTGACTCGCTCGACGAGGCCGTGGCTCGGGCACGGCCCCATTTGCGGGCAGCCGATACGCTGCTGATCTACGAAGCCATCGCCGCGGCCGAGCGTCGCGACACCGCCCGCGCAGACCGGCTTTTCGCAGGCCTGGGCACCGACCTCCGGCGCTCGCTGGAGGTTTATCGAATCCGCCACCTGCTTCGGTCCGGACGGATTGGCGAGGCATGCATGGCGATCGATGCAGCGCTCAGGACGGATCTTGCGCCCAACGTCTGGCCATATGCAGCCGCCGCCTGGCGGCTGGCGGGCGACCCGCGCTCGGAATGGCTCGAAGGCGATCTCGACTCCCTGGTTTCGATCGTCGATCTCACGGCCGAACTTCCGGACCTCGCCGGATTGGAGCAGGCGCTTCGCAAGCTCCATATCGGCGGTGGCGAATACCTCGACCAGTCGGTCCGCGGCGGCTCCCAGACCGACGGGCCCCTCTTCACCAGGGTCGATCCGGCAATTCAGGCGCTGCGCCGCGCCGTCGTCGGGGCAGTCGAACGGCACGTCCACAATCTCCCGCCGAGGGACGGCGCTCACCCGCTGCTCGCGCCGCGCCGGGACCGCAGGATTCGCTTCTCCGGCAGCTGGTCCGTCCTGCTTCGCGGCTCGGGGTTCCACGCAAATCACGTCCATCCGCAGGGATGGATCAGCTCGGCTCTCTATGTCCGCTTGCCGGAGCGCGGCACCGCCGAGCCAAAGTCGGCGAGTTGGCTGACTCTCGGTGAGCCGCAGACCGAACTCGGCCTGCCGTTGCCGCCGGTCAGGGAAATCGAGCCGAAGGCCGGGCGGCTCGTGCTGTTTCCGTCCTGGATGTGGCACGGAACGCGGCCCTTCGCTGCCGGCGAGCGGCTCACCATCGCCTTCGACGTCGCCCACCCGATCTGAATCGGGACGTTGCAAAGTCGGCTTGCCGACACCAGCTTGATTGGGGGCTAAGGACCCGATAAGAGTGGATTTTTCTTGCGCAATCAGGAGATTAATCGTGAGACAGGTGCTGGCGGGATTCGCCGTTATCGCAATTTCGGCGGCCGCCCCGGCAGTCGCCCAAACTCAGGCGCCGACCCAGGCTCAAGCCCAGGCGCCGAAGGCCGACGACGCGGATAAGGTCATCTGCGAACGGGAAGAAGACACCGGCAGCCGGCTGTCCGCGCACAAGATCTGCCATACGCGCTCGCAGTGGGCGCAAATCCGCCGCGACCAGGTCAGCGCCACCGAGCGCACTCAGTCCGAGCGCACCATGGACTACAACGGCCACTAAAGGCTTATCGGACCGCGCCCGGGCCGGGAGCCCGGGTGCGTCCGCTATGGGTAGCCGCGGCTAGCGGCTGGCCAGATTGTCCGTCCGGCGAATGAAATTCGCTGCATCGTCGTGCAGGCGATGCAGCGATTCCTCATTGGCGTAAACCATGTGCCCGGACGGGTAATAGTGGAACTCCAGGTTCCCCATCAGCCCTTGCGGGATGGTCAGGTGGTGCATCTCGTACCATCCCTCGTAAAAGGGCGTCGCCAGGTCGAAATAGCCGCCGGCAACGAACACCTTGAGATCCGGGTTGTACTTCATCGCCGCTGAAAGGTCGGTCATGACGTTGGTCGAGCCCGGGAAGGCGACGTCCGCGCCCGGCGGCTTGTGCTTGAAATCCCAATATTTGAAGACGTCGATCTCCGGCTTGTAAGTCTCGTCGCCGCCATAGCGCAGCTGCTGGCGCGCATAGTCGTTGAACGCCGACACATAGGCCGAGCTGATCGCCGCCGATTGCGGGTCGTAGTCCGAAGTCTTGCTTAGGGGGTCCATGGTCGGCCCGGTGAACCGCGTGTCGAGGCGGCCGGTCGTCACGTCCTCGTTGCCCTCAAGGTTCTTCTCGAACTCGCCGCCACTGACGCGCAGATTGGCCTTCATGATGTAGCCGACCGGAAGGCCGGTATATTGCGCGAGTTTCTCGGCGATCTGCTGGCGCCGCCCCGGGTCGAGCTCCGAGCCCTGCTGGAGCGCCGCCGCATAATCCGTCGTCGCGAACTGCTCGACCTCGCGAAGGAACGGCTCAAGTTGGGCAGGCCGCTGGCCCGGCAGCCGATTATGGTACCAGGCGGTCGCGGCATAGGTCGGCAGCGCGACCACGTAAGGCTCGTCCATGCCCGGATTCGCCTCAGGGCCGTCCACGTCGAGATCGAAGTTCAGGATCTGCGACAGCAGCATGACGCCGTTGAAATCGATCGAGTTGTCGCTCTGGAGCTCGTTCACGAGGACGGCCGAACGAGGTGTGCCGTAGCTTTCGCCGAACAGATATTTGGGCGAGTTCCAGCGGCCGTATTGCGACAGGAAGCCCATCACGAACTGGCTGAACGCATAGGCGTCCTGGTCGACTCCGTAGAAGGCCTTCTCCTTGTCCTTGCCGCCGATCCGGCTGAAACCCGTGCCGGGCGCGTCGACGAATACCAGGTCGGTCGCGTCGAGCAGGCTGTAGTTGTTGTTGACCAGAGCATAAGGCGCCGCCGGCGTGTGGCTGTGGTCGCTGGTGATGACCCGCCGCGGGCCGAACGCGCCCATGTGCAGCCAGACCGTCGATGAGCCGGGCCCGCCATTGTAGAAAAAGGTGATCGGCCGGTTGGCTGACGGAACGCCGTTCTTGAAATAGGCGACGTAGAATATGGACGCTTCGGCATCCGGGTTCTTGTCGCTGTCGTCGCTCTTGTCGGTCTTGTCGCCATTCTCCCTGGCGAGCCGGCGCTCCCGCCACGCAGCGTCATCCCAGCCCTTGGGATGAACGACGATGGTGCCGGCCACCGCGCGGTAAGCGATTCGGCTGCCCTCGACGTCGACCAGGCCCTGGCTGACGACGCTGGACGGCTGGAACAGGACGCCGCGATTTGGCGAGGCGGTGTTGAGTGCGCTCGGCTTGTCGTTCTCGACCGAACCCCTGCGGGAATCGGGACTGCGCGGCGTTTCCTGGGCGAGCGCGGGTCCGGCGAAAAGCGCAACGCAGCACGTCGCCAACAACAGTGTCTTCATCGGAGGCCCCTCTTTCGCTCGCAGCAGCAGCAGCTACAAACAGCTGCAGCGACGAGCGCGAGTCAAGCCCGGTGCGCGGGCAGGGCAGAGCGCCGGCGCGGGATCGACAGCCTAGGCGACCTTTTGCGGTGCCTCGGTGTCGGCACCTGCGTCCAGGATCAGCGCGCCGTCACCTTCGTTGACGCGCACCGTCGATCCATCTGGTATCTCGCCGGCCAGGATCTTGTCCGCGAGCGGGTCCTGCAAATATTTCTGCACCGCGCGTTTCAGCGGCCGCGCCCCATAGACCGGGTCGTAGCCGACGCGGCCCAGCCACGCCCGCGCGCCGTCGGTCAGCTCCAGCGTGATCTTGCGGTCCTCCAGCAGCCTCTGCAGCCGTCCGACCTGGATATCGACGATCGGACCCATGTGCGCCGCGCCCAGCCGGTGGAACAGGATGATCTCGTCGAGGCGGTTGAGGAACTCCGGCCGGAAATGGCCGCGCACGACGTCCATCACCTGCGGCTCGGCCTTTTCGACCGGCTCGTCCTCGCCAAGCGCCGCCAGATACTGGCTGCCGAGGTTCGAGGTCAGGATGATGATGGTGTTGGTGAAGTCGACCGTGCGGCCCTGACCGTCGGTCAGGCGGCCGTCGTCGAGCACCTGCAAAAGCACGTTGAAGACGTCGCCATGCGCTTTCTCGACCTCGTCGAACAGCACGACCTGATAGGGCCGCCGCCGCACTGCTTCGGTCAGGACGCCGCCTTCCTCATAGCCAACATAGCCCGGCGGAGCGCCGATCAGCCGCGCGACCGCATGCTTCTCCATGAACTCGCTACATGTCGATGCGGACCATCGCGCTGTCGTCGTCGAACAGGAATTCCGCCAGCGCCTTGGTGAGCTCCGTCTTGCCGACGCCGGTCGGCCCGAGGAACAGGAACGAGCCGAGCGGCCGGTTGGGGTCCTGAAGTCCGGCGCGGGCGCGGCGGACGGCGGCGGACACCGCCTTCACCGCGTCGTCCTGGCCGATTACCCGCGCACCGATCGTGGCTTCCATCTGCAGCAGCTTCTCGCGCTCGCCTTCCATCATCCGCTCGGCCGGGATTCCGGTCCAGCGGGCAACGACGCCGGCAATGTCCTGGTCGGTGACTTCCTCGCGAAGCATCGCGCCTTTCGACGCCGCCTGGGCCTCGCCGAGCTGCTTTTCCAGCTGCGGGATGCGGCCGTACTGGAGCTCGCCGGCCTTCGCGAGGTCGCCGCCCCGCTGGGCCTGCTCGAGTTCGAGCCGGGCGCGCGTCGAGCTGCTCCTTGATCTTGGCTTCGCCGGCGATCTTCTCTTTCTCGGACTGCCAGCGCTGCGTCAGCTCGCCCGATTGCTGCTCGAGATTGGCCAGCTCTTCTTCCAGCTGCGCCAAGCCGGTCCTTCGACGCCCGGTCCTGCTCCTTCTTCAGCGCCTCGCGCTCGATCTTGAGCTGGATGATCCGCCGGTCGAGGTTCTCGATCTCCTCGGGCTTCGATTCGACTTCCATCCGGATCCGGCTCGCGGCCTCGTCCATCAGGTCGATCGCCTTGTCGGGCAGGAAGCGGTCGGTGATGTAGCGGTTGCTGAGCGTCGCCGCGGCAACGATCGCCGCATCGGTGATGCGAACGCCGTGGTGAAGCTCGTACTTCTCCTTGAGGCCGCGCAGGATCGAGATGGTGTCGGGCACCGTCGGCTCGCCGACGAACACCGGCTGGAAGCGCCGCTCCAGCGCGGCGTCCTTCTCGATATATTTGCGATATTCGTCGAGCGTCGTCGCGCCGATGCAGTGCAGCTCGCCGCGCGCGAGCGCCGGCTTGAGCAGATTGCCGGCATCCATCGCGCCTTCCGACTTCCCGGCGCCGACCAAGGTGTGCATCTCGTCGATGAACAGGATGATGTCGCCCTCGGCCTGGCGGACCTCGTCGAGAACGCCTTTTAGCCGCTCCTCGAACTCGCCGCGATATTTCGCGCCGGCGATCAACGCGCCCATGTCGAGCGCGAGCAGCTTCTTGTCCTTGATGCCGTCGGGCACGTCGCCGTTGGTGATGCGCAGCGCGAGGCCCTCGGCGATCGCCGTCTTGCCGACGCCGGGCTCGCCGATCAGCACCGGATTGTTCTTGGTGCGGCGGGCCAGCACCTGGATGGTGCGGCGGATTTCCTCGTCGCGGCCGATCACCGGATCGAGCTTGCCGGCGCGTGCCGCCTCGGTCAGGTCGCGCGCGTATTTCTTGAGCGCATCGTAGCGGTCCTCGGCGCCCTGTGTGTCCGCGGTCCGGCCGCCGCGCAGCTTGTCGATCGCCGCGTTCAGCGTTTGCGCGCGTGACACCCGCCTTCTTCAGGGCTGCGCCGACGTCGGTGTTCCTCGGCAAGCGCCATCGCCAGCAGGATTCGCTCGACGGTGACGTAGCTGTCGCCGGCCTTGGTCGCGATCTGCTCGGCCTGGTCGATGATCCGGATGGTGTCGCCGTCGAGCCCCGGCGCCTGGGTGGCGCCGCTGCCGGTCACCGCGGGGATTTTCGCGACCAGCGCGTCCGCTTCGCGCTTGGCGACCTTCGCATCGCCGCCGGCCGCCTCGATCAGGCCGGCGGCCATGCCCTGCTCGTCGTCGAGCAGCGCCTTCAGCAAATGGGCCGGAGCGATCCGCTGCTGATGCTCGCGGACCGCAATCGTCTGCGCGGCCTGGAGAAAGCCGCGGGCGCGGTCGGTGAGCTTCTCAAAATCCATCGAACGTTACCCCTCAATTCCTTCACCCCGCATATGGTGTGGCAGAACGGCAACACAAGGTGAACTTTATGGCTGTGGAGGCTTCTGACCAGTCTCGGGCGGGGTCGTGACTGGAGCCGGGGCGGTCACAGGAGGAATGATCGCCGGCGCCCGCTGCGGAGGCAGCGGCTGGCCGGACGAGGCGGCATCCCCAGGGTGGAGGATCGGCGGGCAGGCGGCGGCGACCGCCGGGTCCATGTTCCAGCGCCGGAACTTGGTGCTGTCGACGTGGAAGCGCAGGAACGCATAGAATCCGAGCCCCGCATTGTATGGAGCGCCGTGCTCGGAATGGATCGCGCAAAGCGTCCGCATCAGCGCCTCGCGGGTGGTCGGACGAAGCGGCACCATGTCGATCGCCGAGTTCGAGCTTGTGCGCGCTCTCCGGCGCCCCGCCCGCGCATTTGTTCAGCACGGGGTTGCGATAGACCGAGACCGCCTCCACCGGCCCGATGGCCGGCACCACATAATCGCGGACGTAGCGCAGGGTCTGGATGATGTGTGGCCATTCGGCGGGGGGCGGCACTTCAAAGGGCTGGCCGCCGCAATCCTGCCAGGAGCTCGCGGTGCGGAGCAGCTGCCACGTCGGCAGGACGCCGCCGACCTCGGCGGAGACCAAATAGGCGTTGAAGGCCTTCACCTGCGCCTCCCGTGACGGGTCGGCGAGATACCACGACCGATAGCCGGGTTCGTCCTGTCCATGGATCACGTAAGGCGCCGCGGGATCCGACGGCGGCGCAACTTGTGCCTGTGGTGACGGAAAAGGCGTCGGCTGCAGTGCCGCCTGACCGGCAACTGCGAGTGCTAGAAGGGCAATCATGGTTCGACCATAGTCCGCCCTGCCGCCTTGAAAAGCGTTCAAAGGCCTCCCACTGTGTTATGCCTATGTCACAGTCCATCGAAGTCGACCTGCCGCACAACCTCGGCAAGGACGAGGCGCGCCGCCGGATCGCCAACAACATCCATCGCCTTGCCGAGCACATTCCGGGCGGCGGTCATGTCGAGAGCGGCTGGACCGGCGACCAGCTCAACATGCGCGTGGCGGCGATGGGCGATTCCGTCCAGGCGACCGTCGACGTTCAGGAAAGCAAGGTCCATCTGACAATGCTTCTGCCCGGACTGCTCGGCATGTTTGCCGGCCCCTTGCAGGCGGCCCTGCAATCCAGGGGCAGCGTCCTGCTCGAGGATCATTCCAGCTAAATCCTCCCTGCCGCCGCAGGCGCTGGGGAGGGGCACCATCGAACGAAGATTCGATGGTGGAGGGGCCGCGACCGTAGCGAGCCTGGTGAGAGAGGCCCCTCCGTCAGCGCTTTGCGCTGCCACCTCCCCATTGCTACGCAACAGGGAGGAGAAAAAGCATGCGGCATTTCGCGATCGTCGGCTCGGGGCCCGCCGGCTTCTACACGGCCGAGGCGCTGCAGCGGGCCTATGGGGAGAGTGCCCGCGTCGATATCATCGACCGCTATCCGGTGCCCTATGGCCTGATCCGCTTCGGCGTCGCTCCCGACCATCAATCCTTGAAGGCCGTCAGCAAGCGCTACGACAAGGTCGCCGAAAGCGCCGGAGTGGACTTCGTCGGCAACGTCACTGTCGGCCGCGACCTGTCGGTCGCCGAGCTTCTCGATCTATACGACGCCGTGATCCTCGCGACCGGCGCGCCGCACGACCGCAAGCTCGGCATTCCCGGCGAGGACCTGCCCGGCGTTCTCGGCTCGGCCGAGTTCGTCGGCTGGTACAACGGCCATCCGCAATTCGCGGACCTCAACCCGCCGCTCGGCGGGAGCGACGCCGTCGTCGTCGGCAACGGCAACGTCGCGCTCGATTGCGCCCGGATCCTGTCGAAAACCCGCAACGAATTTCATGGGTCGGACATCGTCGGCGGTGCGCTCGACGCCCTGGATGCCTCCGCGCTACGCAGCGTCACGATGCTCGGCCGCCGTGGCCCGCAGCAGATCGCGATGACTCCCAAGGAGCTTGGCGAGCTCGGGCATCTCGAAGCCGCGGTGCCGATCGTCGATCCTGCAGATTTCCCGCCTGTAGAAACGGACGACGCGCTGGAGCCTGGTCTGCGCAAGTCGGTGAGCCTGCTTCGCGGATTCGCAGACCTGCCCGCCGGCAAGCCCAAGCGCATCGTCTTCGACTTCTTCGCCAAGCCCGTCGCGATCGAAGGCGACGGCAAAGCCGAGCGGATCGTCGTCGAGCGCACAAAACTGGACGAATCGGGTTCGGCCAAAGGCACCGGCGAGACCTACACCCTGCCCGCGTCGCTGGTCATCACCGCGATTGGCTATTCGACCTCGCCGATCGCCGACGTGCCGTTCGAAGGCGGCAAGTTCGTCAACGACAAGGGCCTGATCGCCGACCGGCTCTATGCGGTCGGCTGGGCTCGGCGCGGACCCACCGGGACGATCGGCACGAACCGGCCCGACGGCTATGAAGTCGCCGACCGGATCGCGGCCGACATGCCGGCGGGCACCAGCTCCAGCCGGCCCGGCGTGGAGGGCCTGAAGACGCTCCTCGCCGCGCGGGGAGTCATGGCGACCGACTATGACGACTGGCGCAAGATCGAGCAGGCGGAGGTCGCCCAGGCGCGCCCGGGCTCGCCGCGCGAGAAGTTCGTCCGGGTCGACCATTGGCTGGATGCGCTCGGCCGCTGACGCGTCGCGCTTCGGCAAGCTCAGGACATGCTTGCGCTTGGCGGACGCTCCTCCTATTCAGCCGCGGCCTTGGCTCCCGCCGCGACACATGTCGCATCGGTGGGTTCCGGTCGGGGAGTAGCTCAGCCTGGTAGAGCACTGTCTTCGGGAGGCAGGGGCCGGAGGTTCGAATCCTCTCTCCCCGACCATCGACTTCGCCAGGTGTCCGGCGGACACCTGAAGCGAAGTCGATCCGCAGCGCTTCCGAAGCGAAAGCGCGAAGACCGCAGCCATGCCGAGCGGTATCTTAACCCTCTTCGCTTAAGCTCGCCCGATGGTGTGCGTCGCCAAACGCCTGCTCACGCGCAGCGCGGCCGCTTCGGCTTGCGTGCTCGCGGGCCTGTGCGCGACACCGGCCCTCGCCGGTCCCGACCTCGACCTCTTTTCGCCGGATACGGTCCAGCTCAGTGGCGACGTGCGCTTCGTTGCCGTCGATGGCGAGCGAAGCTGGCTCGATGGCGGTTACGGCAAGCTCCGCTCGGGAAGCGACGGCGCCCTCCGCGTCCAGCCTCAACTCGGCAACCTCAGCCTCGCCTGGCAGCCGCGCTTCACCTGGTCGCTGGGCGGCGACGGTGGTCGGCGTCATCGAGGGTGGCGAGCGCACCGAGGCCGGGCTCAGCCAGGCCTTCCTGACCTTCAGGCCGATGCGCGCAAGCCGGATCGCCTTCTCGGGCCGGGCAGGGCTGATGTGGCCGCCAATCTCGCTGGAACACGAAGGCGCCGACTGGCACGTGCGCGATTCGATCACGCCCTCGGCGATCAACAGCTGGGTCGGCGAGGAGGTGCGGCCGGTCGCCGCCGAAGGCACGGCCGCGCTTAAGCTCGGCCGTCACACGCTGCGCTTCACCGCCGCTGCGATGGCGGCGAACGACACCGCCGGGACGCTGCTGACGTTCCGCGGCTGGGCGCTTCATGACCGTGTCACGCTGGCCTTCCGGCGCCAGCCGTTGCCGCCGCTGGATGGCGAGCTTGGCGGCATCCAGGCACCTTTTACGCATCCCTTGGTCGACCTCCATTCCGGCTTCGCGCACCGGCCCGGTTATTACGCGAAGCTCGCCTGGCAGCCGCCCGTTCCGCTCCGGATCGAGCTGTTCCGCTACGACAATCGGGCGAACCCCCAGGACGTCGACGGCGACATGGAATGGGGCTGGCGCACCCGCTTCGACCAGGTCGCCGCCGCCGCCGATCTCGGCGGCTTCGAGTTCAAGACCCAGGCCATGACCGGCACCACCCGCATGGGCTATGTCGAGGACGGACGGCGCTGGGTCGATGCGCGCTTCCGCTCGGCCTATCTGCTGGCCAGCCGCCCATCGGCAATTCGGGCTCGCCGCACGGATCGAGGGCTTCGACACCCGCAACCGCGGCAGCCTCGCCACCGACAATACGACGAAAATGGATGGGCAGGAATGCTTGCCGCCAAGCGCGAATGGGGGCCAGTGACGGGCCTCGTCGAGCTGCTTCACGTGTCGAGCCGCCGCGAGGAGCGGGACGAGCTCGGGCTGGCGCCGCGGCAGCAGCAGACGCAGTTCCAGGGCGAAGTGCGAATTCGCTGGTAACCACCTTCGGTAGGGCAGGCGTTTACTGTCCCGCGGATTAATTGTCCGCTGTGATGCGCGTCCTCCTGATTCTCGCGGCAGGCCTGGCCTGCCGCGGCGGCGCTTGCCGCGCCGCTGTCGGTGCGAATCGTCGACGGATCGGGCAAACCGGTCCCCGATGCGGTCGTCACCTTCTATCCGGCCGGAACCGCCGCACGCCCCGCTCACGGCGGCGGCCGCTACGTCGTTGCCCAGCGCAACCTGCAGTTCCAGCCGTTCCTGTCGATCGTTCCGGTCGGCGCCGACGTCTCCTTCCCGAACTACGATCCGACCAAGCATCACGTTTATTCCTTCTCTCCGGCCAAGCGCTTCGAGCTGAAGCTGTTCGCGAAGGACCAGTCGCGCACCGTGCGGTTCGACAAGGCCGGGGGTGGTCGCGCTCGGCTGCAACATCCATGACCAGATGAGCGCCTTCATCATCGTCACCGACAGCGCCTGGACGGCCGCACCAATGCGCAGGGGCTGGTGGTGTTCGGCGACGCTCCGGCCGCGCCCGGGCCGACTTACGGTCTGGCAGGCCAATCTGCGGGCGCCCGGCGGGCATGCTTCAGCAGCAGGTGCCGCAGGCCACCGGTCGCTGAAATTCCAAGCCCGGCTGCGCCCGCCGCCGGCGCCGATGACCGATGTCGGATTACTGACGTGCGGCCGTTCCGCTCCCTCAGCGCCCGCCTTACCGTCCAGTTCGCACTCCTGTTCGCGGTCGCCATGCTGTGCGTCTCGGCGGCGCTGTCGACCTTCATTGCGGGCTCCGCTTCGCGCGAGGTGGCCGGCCAGCTGCAGTCGAGCGGCGCCGTGTACGACCGTTTATGGCAGCAGCGGGCCCGCGAGCTCCAGAACGCTGCCGAGCTGCTCGCGCGCGACTTCGGATTTCGCGCAGCCGTTGCTACCGGCGACAAGGCGACGATCCAATCCGCGCTTCGCAATGCCTCGGCGCGGCTCAAGGTGCGCACCGCCTTCATCGTCAGCGCCGACGGCAAGGTCGCCGGAATCGACAACAGCGTGCCGGCGTCGGAAGCCGCCGGCCTGTGGAATCCGCTCGACGACGGCCGGCTCTCGGGCGTCGCCGTGCTTGCCGGCCGCCCGCGCCAGCTGGTCGCCGCGCCGATCATGGCGCCGACTCTGATCGGCTGGGTCGTGTTCGCGCCCGCGCTCGACAGCCATGAGATGCGCTCGTTGGAGCGACTGTCCGCAATCCCGCTCCACGCTGCGGTGATTGCGCGGGACAATGGCGCGTGGACGGAAGCATCCGGAAGCATGTCGGCGCTGAGCCGCTCGTCCGCCGTTCTCGCCGAACGGCATGTGGGCAGCACGTCCGCGTTCGAGATGACCGTGGGCGGCGAGCCTCGATCGCGCTCGCCAAGCCGCTGCCGACCTTCTCGGGCAACGGTGGCGCGATCCTCCTGCTCTCTTATCCCAAGGTCGAAGCGCTGGCCGACGCCCGCAAGCTCCAGATCGCGCTTGCCGTCATGACGCTGCTCGGGCTGATCGCGGCGGCGATCGCCACCTGGCGTGCGGCCGGACGAATTACCCAGCCGCTAGCTCGTCTCGACGAAGCCGCGGGCCGTCTCGCGGCCGGCGAGCATGTCCACGTCCGCGTGCGTGGATCCGACGAGCTCGCGCGGCTCGCCGAAAGCTTCAACGACATGGTCGGCAAGATCACCGAGCGCGAGCAGCGGATTACGCAGCTCGCGTTCAACGACGTCCTGACCGGGCTTCCCAACCGGACCATGTTCCAGCAGCAGCTCGAGCATCTGCTGCGCGTCGCCGGCGGCAACGGCAGCCAGTTCGCGCTTCATTGCCTCGATCTCGACCAGTTCAAGGTCGTCAACGACACGCTCGGCCATCCCGCAGGCGATTTGCTTCTGGTCGAATCGGGCCATCGCGCTGATGGAAGCGGCGAGCGGTCATTTCGTCGCGCGTCTCGGCGGCGACGAATTCGTCGTCCTGCAGGTGCTCGGCGGCGACCGCAACGCCATCGACCGCCTCGCCGCCGACATCCTCCACAGAATGCGGCAGCCGGTACGGATCGACGGCAATGAAGTCATTCCCTCGACCAGCATCGGCATCGCCATCGCGCCCGAAGACGGCACCACGGCCGAAGCCCTCCTGCGCAGCGCCGACCTTGCCCTCTATCGCGCCAAGGAAGCCGGCCGAAGCACGTTCGCCTTCTTCGAGGAAAGCCTCAACGAACGGGCGCAGCAGCGCCGCCAGATCGAAACCGACCTTCGCTCCGCCCTCGAACGCGGCGAGTTCGAGCTCTTCTACCAGCCGCTGTTCGACCTCGACCAGAACCGCATCTGCTCGTTCGAAGCGCTGATCCGCTGGCGCCACCCGAGCGTGGGCTGATCTCGCCGCTGGATTTCATTCCGGTCGCCGAGGACACCGGGCTCATCATCCCGATCGGTGCGTGGGTGATCCGCGAGGCCTGCTCGCAAGCCGTGCATTGGCCGGAGCACGTCCGGGTCGCCGTCAACGTGTCGCCGGTCCAGTTCCACCGCGCCGCACTTCAGGAGACGATCCTGCGAGCGCTCGCCGACACTGGCCTCGCCCCCGCCCGCTTCGAAGTCGAGATCACCGAATCGATCTTCCTCGAAGGCAGCGACGCGACCCTGAAGCTGCTCCACTCCCTGCGCAGCCTGGGAGTCCGCATTGCCCTCGACGATTTTGGAACCGGCTATTCCTCGCTCAGCTATCTGCAGAGCTTCCCGTTCGACAAATTGAAGATCGACCGCAGCTTCATCCAGAATTTGCTGACCCGCGACGGTGCGAGCGCCATCGTCCGCGCGATCACCGAGCTTGCCCGCGCGCTCGATATCGAAACCACGGCGGAGGGGGTCGAGGAAACCGCCCAGCTGATGGAGCTCCGCTCCCACGGTTGCTCGTCGGTGCAGGGCTTCCTGTTCGCCGAGCCGATGTCGCTCGGCGACGTCGAGCAGCTGTTCCGCGACGACAATCTCGGGATGCAGAACGTCGCTTGATCAGGGACTCTCGAGCGTGTCGCGGCCGAGCTCATCGATCGTAGTCGTCCCGGTCAGCGCCATCGCGACCCGCATCTCCGCTTCGATCAGCTTGAGCACGTGCGCCACTCCGGCCTCCCCCGCGGCGGCGAGTGCATAGGCCCAGGCGCGGCCGAGCAGAACGAAGTCGGCGCCGAGGCTGAGCATCCGCACCACGTCCAGCCCGGACCGCACCCCGCCGTCGGCGAGCACGCGCATCCGGCCGCCAACCGCCTCCGCGATGCGCGGCAGGGCTCTGGCACTTGAAAGGACGCCGTCCAGCTGGCGGCCGCCGTGGTTGGAAACGACCAGAGCGTCAGCGCCGCTGGCCTCGGCCGCCAACGCATCCTCCGGATCGAGGATGCCCTTGATGAGCAGCGGTCCTTTCCACTGCTTGCGGACCCATTCGAGGTCTTTCCAGGTCACGGATGGGTCGAAATTCGCGTGAACCCAAGCCTGGAAATCGGACAGCGGCGCGTTCTTGCCGACGATCGGCTCCAGGTTCCCGAACCTGTGTGGCCGGCCGTTCAGCCCGACGTCCCATAGCCACGCCGGTCTGGCGGCAAGCTCCATTGCTCGCCGAAGCCCGCTGCCGACCGCCCGCGCGTCACGATATCGCGCGCCGGGCATCGGCAGGTCGACCGTCAGGATCAGCGCCGGGCAGCCAACCTCCGCGGCCGTCTCGATCATCCGGGCGACGAAGGCGCGGTCCCTGACGAAATAGAGCTGGAACCATGGCGGCGTCCCGGCCGACGCGACTTCGCGGAGAGGGCAGCCACTGACCGTCGACAAGGCGAATGGGACATCCGCTTCGCGGGCAGCCCGCGCCGCCTGGACTTCACCGCGCCGCGCATAGAATCCCGCCAGCCCCACCGGTCCGAGCCCGACCGGCATCGCATAGCGCTCTCCGAACAGCTCGCAGCCGAGATCGATCGCCGAAACATCGCGCAGCGCTCGCTGGCGCAGTGCAATGCTCTGCAGGTCCGCGACATTCCGCCGCAGCGTCTGCTCGTCGTACGAGCCGCCATCGACATATTCGAACAGGAAGTGCGGCAGCCGCGCCTTGGCGAGCGCCCGATAGTCGCTGACGCTCGCTGCGCGCTTCGCCAACTCAGCTCGCGAAGCTCGGATCGAGGCGGTACGCTTTCCGCTTCAGCGCCGGCCACGCCAGCAGCTTGCCCGCAAGCGGCAACCCGACTGCGCCCTGCTGGGCGGTGACCTCGGGCGAGCCCTGCGGCGGCCGGTTGATCGCCTCGCCTGCGGTCAGCGCCATCACCTGCGCCTGGCACGCCCGTTCGAGCGTGTAGAGGCGAATGAAGGCCTCGGCGATGGTCGCTCCGACCGCCAGCGTGCCATGGTTGCGCAGGATCATCAGGTTCTTTGCGCCCAAGTCGGCGACCAGCCGCTCGCGCTCGCTAAGGTCGACCGCGATCCCCTCATAGTCGTGATAGGCGATGTCCTCGCGAACGATCATCGCCGCCTGAGTCAGCGGCAGCAGCCCCTCGGCATGGGCGCTCACCGCCTGCCCCTGGGGCGTGTGAATGTGCATCACAGCCTGTGCGTCCTCGCGCGCCATGTGGACGGCCGAATGGATGGTGAAGCCCGCCGGGTTGGTGACGAACGGGGTCGGGTCAACCGGATTGCCGTGGACATCGACCTTGATCAGCGAACTTGCCGTCACCTCTTCGAACATGAGGTTGTACGGGTTGAGCAGGAAGTGATGTTCCGGCCCCGGAATCCGCGCCGACAGATGGGTAAAGATGAGGTCGTCCCAGCCGTAATGAGCGATCATCCGGTAGGCGCAGGCAAGGTCGACCCGGATGGCCCATTCCTCGTCGCTGACCTTGCCCTCCAGCGACGGGATCTCGACCGAGTTGAGGGCAGTGAGCCCGCCCATTCCGCGGGTCATCGTGTCGATCCGATTCATTGCGGCTGCTCCTGGGCATCGGGGTGCGCTGCGGCGAACGCCTCGAGCTTGTTCGCGTTGGCGTCGGCGCGCAGCAATGTCGGGAAGTCGTCGATCGGCACGTTGAACCGGCGCGCATTGTACATCTGGGGCACGAGGCAGACGTCGGCTCCGGTCGGCCCGTTTCCCCACAGGAAATCCCCGGCCTTCGGCGCCGCGATCGCCTCCAGCGCCGCCAGGCCCTCGCGCACCCAGTGCGCATACCAGGCATCGACTTCCTCTTGCGAACGGCCAAGCTCGCCCTTCAAATAGCGAAGCACGCGCAAGTTGTTGAGCGGATGGATGTCCGAGACGATCGCCATTGCCAGCGCGACGACGTGAGCGCGCTCGGCGGCCGATGTCGGAATCAGCGGGGGAACAGGGTAGCGGATGTCGAGATAGTTGATGATGGCCAGGCTCTGCGTCAGCCGATGTCCGTCGATCTCCAGGGTCGGGACCAGGCCTTGCGGATTGACGGCGCGATACGCGTCCGACGCCTGCTCCTGGTGCAGTAGGTCGACGGACCGGGTTTCATAGTCGACGCCCTTGAGCTTCAGAGCGATCCGCACCCGGTAGGCCGCCGACGATCGCCAGTAATCGTAGAGCACGGGGCGCCGTTTCATCAGCTGACGTTACTCCTCGCCTCGGAACGGCGCCACCACCTCCGGCGGCACCCGGATCGGTCGACCAAGCGCCTTGTCGATAATCGCCCACTGCGTATGCGCGCGGACGCAGACCTTGCCGTCGGCATTCGTGAATTCGACGAAGCGATCGAACCGCGCCCCGTGCGGCGCATCGCCGACCCAGGTTCGCGCGCTGATCCGGTCGCCGTCATGAGCCGCGCGCAAATAATCGATCTCGTGCCGCACGACGACCCAAAAGTAAGCGTCCTTGTGCCGCGGGTCGGCAACCGCCTCCCAGTGCGCGACCGCCACCTGCTGCACCCACTGCACCCACACCGCATTGTTGACGTGCCCCAGCTCGTCGATGTGCTCGGGCCCGGCGGTGAGCGTGAGCTGGAAGACCACTACACCTCTCCCGCACGCGGGAGAGGTCGAACTCGCCGCCAGGCGAGCGGGTGAGGGCTCTTCCGTCTTCACGCCACCTCGGTCAGCATGAACGCATAGGTTTCCGCCACCTCGTGCAATTTCTCCCACCGGCCCGACTTGCCGCCGTGGCCCGCGCCCATGTTGATCTTCAGGAACAGCGGATTGTGGTCCGTCTTGGTGGCGCGCAGCTTGGCCGCCCACTTCGCCGGCTCCCAATAGGTGACGCGCGGGTCGGTGAGGCCGCCGGTGATCAGCATCGGCGGATAGCCTTGCGGCGTGACGTTATCGTAGGGCGAATAGCTGCGGATATAGTCGAACGCCGCCTTGTCGGTGATCGGGTTGCCCCATTCCGGCCACTCGCCCGGAGTCAGCGGCAGCGTATCGTCGAGCATCGTGCTCAGCACGTCGACGAACGGCACGTCTGCGACCACCGCCCCCCACAGCTGCGGATCCGAATTCACCACCGCGCCCATCAGCTCGCCGCCTGCCGAGCCGCCATTGATGGCGATGTTGCCCGCCTTCGTGAACTTTGCCGCGATCAGGCCTTTCGCGACATCGACGAAGTCGTTGAAGGTGTTGGTCCGCTTGGTCAGCTTGCCATCCAGGAACCATTTGTAGCCGAGGTCGTCGCCACCGCGGATGTGGGCGATCGCGCAGGCCCAGCCGCGGTCGAGCAGGCTGATCCGGTTGGAGTTGAACACCGGCGGGATGGCGTGGCCGTAGGCGCCGTAGGCATAGAGGAACAGCTTGCCCGAGCCGTCCTTCTCGAAGCCCTTGCGGTAGACGACGGACACCGGCACCTGCACGCCGTCGCGCGCCGGCACCATCAGCCGCTCCGTCGCGTAGAGCGACGCGTCGTAGCCCGAGGGGATCTCCTGCACCTTGCGGACCTCGAGCTCGCCGGATTCCGGGTGGTAGTCGTAAACCGTCGCCGGCGTGACCATCGACGAATAGGCCGAGGCGGTAGGAGTCCGGAGCGAAGTCGGGATTGCCGAGGAAGCCGGCACTGTAGCTCGCTTCCCCGAACGGGATGGCCGTGTCTTCGCCCGCATAGGTCCGCAAACTGAGCCGATCGAGGCCGTCGACCCGGCTGCTGATCGCCAGATGGTCGCGGTACGGCGTGACCCCGGTCAGATAGACTCGGTCTGACCCCGCGATCACCGTCCGCCACGCATCGGGCGTCGCGATGTCGGCTTCGGCAAGGCGGAAGTTCACATGATCATCGTTAGTGTGAATCCACAGTTTCCCGTGCGCCGCGTCGACGTGATATTCGCGGTTCGGCTTCCTCGGCGAGATCAGCGTCAGGGGCCTGGTCGGATCCTCGGCGGAAACGAACCGGACTTCGCTGGTCGCATTGTCGCCGGTCGAAATGATGATCAGGCTCTTGTCGTGCGACTTGCCGGCGCCGACCGAGAAGCCGAGTTCCTCGACCTCCTCGTACAGCGTGATGTCCTCGGACGCCGGCGAGCCGAGCCGGTGGAAGCGGGCGCGATAGCTTCGCCAATTGTCGTTGACCTCGGTGAACACCAGTCCGTCGGAACCGCTGGTCCACACCGGCTGGCCGATGCCGACGTCTGTGACCGTCTCGATGTCCTTGCCGGTCGCCAGATCGCGCACCCGCAGCTGGAATCGCTCGGAGCCGTTGTCGTCGATCAGCGTCGCCAGCAGCTTGCCGTCGGGACTGACCTCTAGCGATCCAAGCCGGAAATAATCCTTGCCCTCGGCTTCGGCCGGCTCGTCGAACAGGATCTCGTCGGCGCCGCCACCGACTGGCTTGCGCCACCAGGTGCGGTACTGCGCGCCGGGCGTGAACGCCCACCAGTACATCCACTCGCCGTCGCGGATCGGAACCGAGCTGTCGTCCTCCTTGATCCGGCCCTTCATCTCCTCGAACAGGGTGTCGAGCAGCCCCTGATGCTTCGCCTTCCAGCCGTCGAAGTAAGCGTTCTCGGCCTTGAGATAGGCGAGCACATCGGGGTCATCGACCTCCGGATATTTCGGATCGCGCAGCCAGTGCCACGGGTCCTCGATGGTCACTCCGTGATGTTCGCTGCTGTAGGGGCGCTGCTGGGCGGCGGGCGGCTGGGGGAGGTCGGCTGGATGGTCCATGGCAATCCCGAAAGCAGCATTGCCCGCCGCCCGTCCAGCCGAAAATGTCCGCCCTCTAGGCCGCCGCCTCCGCCCGGGCTCCCCAGTCGATGCGCCGCGTCGCGTACATCACCCCGGCCAGCGCCGCGAACAGCAGCAGCGAGCCGATCAGGAGCGAGTAGGCCTCCAGGCTGATGAGCACGTAGAGCACGGCATAGAGGCCGGCCAGAAGCGCGCCGATGAAGCCCGCCCGCCGCCAGCTCGCCAGCACCGCCGCCGAATAAGCGGTGTTCAGTCCCGCGATCGCCGCCGCCGCGACGACATAGGCCAGCGTGAAGCCGATGACCTCCGCGAACGCGAGAAGCAACACGAAGAACAGCACCAGCGCCGCGCCCATCAGCAGATATTCGACGCTCGACACGCGCACTCCGCCGATCACGTCGAACATCAGCAGCGCGAGGAACGTGAAGCCGATGAACAGGAAGCCGTACTTCGTCGAGCGGTCGACCTGCGAATAGACGTCGACCGACTGCATCAGCTCGATCTCGGCGACTTGCGCCTTGGACGCGTGAGAGCTCGCCGCATCGTCCGGTGCCTCATCGGCTGGCGGCGCTGCGTCGCCGGTCGCGATCAGCGAGCGGCCAAGCGCGAGGTTGCCGATCCGGTAGGTCGCTTCGAAGCCCTGGTCGCCGACCCGCCGCGCGCCGGGCAGGAAATCGCCGCCGAAGCTCGGGCTCGCCCACGACGAGCGCACCGACCAGCGCGTGTCGCCGGCGAGCGGCGCCAGGCTCAGCGCCTCATTGCCGCGAATGTCATAGGCGAAATCCACGACCAGCGGCTTGCCGGCGAGGCCGCTCGCATCGGTCCAGCCAAAAAAGCCGCCGCCGCCGCCATTGCTGCCGCCGCCCGGCTGAAGCCGGAGCGGCATGCCGCCTGCGCTGACTTTCGGATTGCTGCCAAGCCCGCGCGGGTCGCTGACCGCAAACCGCAATTCGGCGTGGCTGAGGTCCATCTGCGCCGGATCGACACCGGAGCGCGCAAGATCGGGCGGCAGGGTGAAGCGCGCCTTCCCCGACACTGCCGCCTGGTAGATCACAGCCTCGTAGATGGAGCGGCTGCGCAGCTGCGGACTGCAGCTCCGTCGCCAGCTCGACCGCTTCCGGCGCCAGGGTCAGCTGCCGCGCGACCTGCGTGGTTCGAGTGACGCTCTGGCCGTTCTCGACCGCCGTCGAACTGGTCGTCGTCTTGTACGGAATGACCAGCACTGGTTCGCCGATGGTTTGCGGTCCGCCCCACCCCGACGTGATCGACTGAGTTGCCTCGCGCGACTCCGACTGCCGGCCGTAATTCAGCAAATAGATCGAAAACAGCGGGATCGAGAGCAGGAAGGCGAGGCCGATCGCCAGCGCCAGCTTGGAACCCGGTGTCCGTTCGCCATCTAGTCTCAACATGTGTCGCTCTCCGCCTGTTTCGACGGGCAAGCTGCCGCGGCGAGCGGTGAGCGTCATGAGCCGCGCGTGAGCATTTTGTGAAAGCGTTACCCGCGGCCGGCGGTCGCCTCCGCGTGACGGACGATGTCTTCGCACAGCCGGTGCGTCGTCGAGGACGTCGTCCGACGCCGTCGCGCAGCCGTCCTGCACGCCTTGAAGGAAGTCCGCGCACATCGCCTCGAACCCGCGCTGGCGGCCGATCGGAGCCCAGTCCGGACGCCGGGTCGAGACTCTCGATGCCATCCGCCTGCTCCCGCCGCTCCGACAGGTTGAGCACCGAATGCTTCCGGCCGCCGCCGATGACGTCGAGCCGCTCCTCGTCGAGCCCGCTGTCCCGGTTCATGCTGCCGATGGCGACGTGGCGGTCGGATGCCAGCATCAGTGTAACCGACTGCAGAAGACCATCCCGCACAACCGTCTCGATCGTCACCCGCTCCGCAGCCACCGGCGCCAGGAACAGCAGCGTATCGACGACATGGATGAAGTCGTCGAACACCGTCCGTCGCGGCCCATCGAGCGGCCCGCGCCGATGCTTCTGCATCAGGCAGACATCGCGCGGCTGGTCCCGCAGCGCGGCATAGTCCGGCGCGTATCGCCGGTTGAACCCGACCATCAGCAGCCGCCCGGCGGATCGTCGAAATCTCGACCAGCCGCGCCGCCTCGTCGAAGCTGTCGGCGAGCGGCTTGTCGACCAGCACCGGAACGCCCGCGCGCAGCAGCTGCTCGACGATCGCCGGATGCGCCGCCGTCGCCGCATGGACCAACGCCGCATCGAACGAGAGCCGCATCGAGCGCTTCGCCAACGGACTCATGCCGGTGCACGATCCGGTACGCGTCGCCGACCGCGTCCAGGACGGAGCGGTCGCGCGTCGCCAGGTGCAGCTCGAGGCCCGGCACGCCGCCAATCACCGGCAGATACGCCTTGCGCGCAATATCGCCCAACCCAACCACCAGCACCCGCATCACGCGACCGACGGTGCCTCCGCCGCTTTCCTCGACGCCAGGACGAAGAGCAGCGCCGTCCCCCACAGGACCATCGCCGCGCTCAGCCCAACGACCAGCGGCCGCTCGCCCGCCGGCAGCAGCAGCCCGGCCAACGCCGGCGGCGACCAGCCCGGCGCCCGTCGCATGATAGGCCCGCACCGGAATCCCGCGCGCGAGCGGGAAAAAGTGAAGCCCGACGATGATCGCGCCGAGCGGCATCATCAGGTCGGCGCGATGGCTATGCTCGAGCACGTTGGCGGTGACGACCAGCGCCGCCACCTCGATGCCGGTCCACAGCCCGACCACCTTGCCGACATGGGGACCGCGCGACGGGACCAATCCCGACCCGCGCCATCCGAACGCGAGCAGCGCCAGCGAAATCGCGATCGGGATGACGACGAGCCCCGCCGCGCCTCCCGAAAACCGGATCGCCGCCCACGCCCACAAGGCGGCGAAGATGCTCAATACCACCAGCGCGATCCGCACCTCAGCCCCTCCTGTGGCCGGAAATGCGCGGCCCAACCTTTGCATACCTATCGCCATGCTCGCCCGGCGCAAAGGAGCGCAGCGAAGCCCGGTCTTCGCGAGCGTCCGTCATTCGGGTTGCAGCATTCGCTGGGCCGGTACCGTCCGGCGTGCTAAATCCGCACACAGGGGGAGAGGCGACATGGCGACATTCGTTCTGGTTCACGGCGCGTGGCACGGCGGCTGGTGTTGGGAGCGGGTTGCTCCGCTGCTTGTCGCGCAAGGCCACCGGGTGCTTGCGCCCGACCTGCCCGGGATGGGAGCCGACACGCGCGAGCACGGCAGCGATCCGCTCGGCGAGTGGACGGACTTCGTCGCCGAGCTCGCGACCTCCGCCGGCGAGCCCGTCATTCTCGTCGGCCACAGTCTCGGCGGCGTGGTGATCAGCGAAGTCGCTGAACGCGTTCCGGACGCGGTGCGGCGGCTGGTGTACCTCACGGCTTTCCTGCTGCCGTCGGGCCAGTCGCTTGCAGACGTCGCCAATCGTTACCCCGACGTCGGACCTGCCAAGGCGCTGCGCCCGACAGAGGTGGCGGGCGAGATGATCGTCGATCCGGATCAAGCCATCGGGATTTTCTACAACGATATGTCCGAAGACGACGCGCGAGCCGCGGTGGACCGGCTGGTCGCGCAGCCGGTGGCGGCGTTCACCACGCCGGTGACGCTCACCGCCGAACGGTTCGGGCGAGTCCCACGCGCCTATGTCGAGGCGGCGGACGATCAGGCGATCAGCCTCGAAATGCAGCGCGACATGCAGGCCGTTCTGCCGTGCGATCCGGTGATCACGCTGCAATCCGACCATTCGCCCTTTTATTCGACGGCCCCCGAACTCGCCGAGGCGCTGCTGTCGCTCGCTGACTGAGCGCCGATCTATGCGTTCGACCCATTGCAGACAGTCTGATACCCCGCTCGTCATCCCCGCGGAGGCGGGACCCAGCCGGCAAACAATCAAATGAGCGCAGCGAAGCCGAATTCTTCCGCGAGGTCTCTCCAGTCGACGGCAGGCTGGAAGTCTTCGCGCATGATGTCTGTCTAGCTGGGTTCCCGCCTTCGCGGGAATGACGAAGGAGAGAGGCAGGCCAATGTCCGCTTTCGACCCATTGCAGACATGGCGTGACTTCGCGAAGCTGAACCGTCTGAAGCCGGAGGTGCAAGGATGGCAGTCACCAGGATCGTCGCCAATCTCGCCGCGCAGGATCCAGTTGGCCTTGCCAGGTTCTACCGACAGGCCTTCGGGCTCGATATGCCGCATGAGATGGGTTGGATCGCGTTCTTGAACAGAGATGCGAGCCAGAAAATCGAACTGCACACCGCCTCGGAAGGCGGCTGCGGGACCGAATTGCCTGTGGTCTCAATCGGTGTCGACAACCTTGCTGCCACGGAGACCGCCGTCCGCGCCGCGGGCGGAGAAATAGTTTACGGGCCGGTATCGGAAGCATGGGGTCTGCGGCGTTTCTACTTCCGCGATCCCGCAGGCAATCTGGTCAATGTCGTAGACAGCTGAATCACGGGAGTGACCAGCGAGTTAGCTATGTCGGCTAACGGCCGCTTCCCACCCATGCCTGCCGCTAGGCGGATTGGGCAATCGGAAGCATCGCTTCCCTAAGGCTAACCAACGCTGCTCGGTTAGCGGACCATAACCAGGTATGATTTAGGCTGGTTTCGAACCAAACCCAAACCGGCGCGTCGTCCCAAGTCAACGAACCCTCGATTAGGTCTTCGCGGTCAGAGTCGAGGTGGGAGGCTCAGCTCTACTTCGGGATAAGCCGGAGCCAATCGCTCTAGCGACCGGCGATGAACGTCCTCGGCACAGTTGGCGCTGCCCCAAAGTGTGAAGCCGAAGCCGTCCGGGCCGGAGTTGCCGAACTGCGGCGACGGTTGCACTTCGTCTATGCAGTCAAAGGTGGTCATACGAACTTCATACGTCGACCGATTGCCAGCTTTCCACCCGAAGCCGACGTCGAACGGAATTCTCTGTCCTACAGGCCGCTTTCTGTGGTTCGTTCGCGCCATGAGCCTGCCCATTCCAACGGACACGAAACCAACTGTCACCCTAGCTTCCGCGCTTCTCGAACGCCGGGCTGTCACCCTCCCGGCATTGCGCCGCCTCGCAACAGCGTCCCGGCCAGGGTTACAAAGTGGAGGAAGTGGAAGGACCCCCCGTTTCACTCAGTCAGGGTGACACGCCCGCAGGCCCGCCGGGGGCAGGCCGAGCACGTGTCACAGGCGCAGGCGGCGAATCTCGGGACGGCCCTTTAACAATGGCGCTTCAGAGCTTAGCTGACGGATAAGGGAGTCGCCCCAAGGGGATCAAGCCATGTCCAGCTACGCCGACCGCCTCAAGGCCCTTCGCGAACAACTCAAGGCCGACCGCCTCGACGGCTTCGTCGTCCCGCTGACCGACGAGCATATGAGCGAATATGTCGGCAGCTACGCGCAGCGGCTGGCCTGGCTCACCGGTTTCAAGGGCTCGGCCGGCTCCGCGGTCGTCCTGCCCGAGGAAGCCGCGATCTTCGTCGATGGCCGCTACACGCTGCAGGTCCGCCAGCAGGTCAGCCCGACCGAATGGAGCTATCAGTCGGTGCCCGAGACCAGCGCCGCCGACTGGCTCAAGGACCATGCGCCGGAGGGCGCGCGGATCGGCTACGACCCGTGGCTTCACACCCGCGACTGGGTGAAGAAAGCCCGCGAGGCGCTCGCCAGCCGCGGCGCCGAGCTGGTCGCGGTCGAGCAGAACCCGATCGACATCATCTGGAACGACCGGCCCGAAGCCTCAGACGCGCACCTCGTCGTCCAGCCCGACGCTCTCGCCGGCAAGTCGGCGGCCGAAAAGCGCACCGAGATCGGCGACTGGCTGGCGAACAATCACGCCGATGCCGCCGTCCTCTCCGCTCTCGATTCGATCGCCTGGGCGTTCAACGTCCGCGGCGCCGACGTCAGCCACACGCCCGTCGCGCTCGCCTACGCGCTGGTCCATGCCGATGGCACCGCCGATCTGTTCGTCGCCTCGGAGAAGATCGGGCCGGACGTCCGCCAGCACCTCGGCAACGGCGTCCGCCTCCACGAGCGTTCGCGAGTTCGAGAGCGCGCTTGGCAAGCTCAAAGGTCACACTGTCGCGGTCGATCCCGAGCGCGCCGTCGCCGCGATCTTCGACGCGCTGGAGCGCGCGGGCGCCAACGATTGTGACTTTGCGCGACCCGACCATCCTGCCCAAGGCGATCAAGAATTCCGCCGAGATCGCCGGCCAGAAAGCCGCCCAGGAGCGCGACGGCGCGGCGATCTCGAAGTTCCTGCGCTGGGTCGAGACCGAGGCTCCGGGCGGCCAGATCGACGAGCTCACCGCGTCGGACAAGCTCGAATCCCTCCGCCGCGAGAACCCCGAGATCCGCGACCTCTCGTTCGACACCATCTCCGGTGCCGGCCCGAACGGCGCGATCGTCCACTACAAGTCGAGCGAGAAGACCAACCGCAAGCTCGAGAAGCGGCACGCTCTACCTGGTCGATTCCGGCGGCCAGTATGTCGACGGCACCACCGACATCACCCGCACCGTCGCCGTCGGCGAACCGACCGAGGAGATGCGCGACCGCTTCACCCGGGTGCTGATGGGCCATATCTCGCTTGCCACGGCGGTGTTCCCCAAGGGCACGCGGGGCAGCCAGCTCGACAGTTTCGCGCGGCGGCCGCTGTGGGAAGCGGGCCTCGACTATGCCCATGGCACCGGCCACGGAGTCGGCAGCTTCCTTGCCGTCCATGAAGGCCCGCAGCGCATCTCGCCGGTCGGAAGCTCGCAAAGCGGCGGCGACGAGCCGCTGCAGGCGGGCATGATCCTTTCCAACGAGCCCGGCTATTACAAGACCGGCGAGTACGGCATCCGCATCGAGAACCTGGTGCTGGTGGTGCCGCGCGAGATCGAGGGGGCGGAAAAGGAAATGCTCGGCTTCGAGACCCTGACCTTCGCGCCGATCGACCGCCGCCTGATCGACGCCGGGATGCTGAGCGGCGAGGAGCTGGGCTGGCTCAATTGCTACCATGCCCATGTCCTCGCCAAGATCGGTCCGCGGCTGTCGGGGGACGATCTCGCCTGGCTGCAGCGGGCCTGCGCTCCCATCGGTGAGGAGGGCTAGCGCCGTCCCGAACTGTGACAGGCCAGAATTCGTGACAGGCCGAACTGTGACAGGATAGTCACTTCGCGTTAATTGCGGATTTAACCGTTTGTCGCTATTGACGAATCGTGGAGAACGATTCGTGATTACCGCGCTTCAGCTTGTCCTCGCCATCATCCTGCTCGGCGGGATGATCTACATTGGCGACCTGCTCGCCGGCAGCATCGACGCTGCTTTGGGCGAGCCGAAGATGCGCGACCGCGACGCCTGACGTCGCGAACCGAAGAATTCCGAACGGGCACCAGCCGGCGCCCGCCCGGAGTTCCTCGGGTGATTACTTCATCGTTACGACGCCCCAATCACCGGTGTCGACGAAGGTGCGATACTTCTCGTAGCCGCGGACCGCGGCCTGGCCTTTTTCCTTGCTGAAGGCGTTGTAGATTTCCTTCTCGACGGCCTGGTCCCGGGCCTGGTCGGGGTCCTTGAGGCCGGTGCTCGCCGAATGGGTCATGATGAGGACGTTGGGCGACCCTTTGACGTACCCGTCCCGAACCATGAACCGGTAGTCATCGATCAGCCCGCGACGCTTCAGCACTTCGAACGCCGAGGCCTGCGAACTGCGCAAGCCGGTCAGGTAGTCGTCGACGTGGTTGGGATCGACTTCGATGGCGCTGATTGTCCAATAGCCCTTCTGCGGAGTGTAATCGACATAGGGTTCAGCAACGGACGGCATGGAGACGCACGCAACGGCAAAGGCGCCCGCGGCGCCCAACACGATGTTCTTCATAGCAACCCCCAAAAAAGGCCGGTCATTCGGCCGGGGAGAGAAGAACCACGGGGGAGCGAGTTGCTCCTAATGAAAGTTTAATGAGAAATGGTGCTGCCGGTGAGGATTGAACTCACGACCTCAGCCTTACCAAGGATGCGCTCTACCACTGAGCTACGGCAGCACTTTGCGAGGAACGCGGGCCTATGACGGGGCGGGGCTTGATGTGTCAACCCAAGTCCGGCAGCGGTCCGGCATGACCACGAAAGACCAGCAGCGCGACCAACGCTTGGCCGCCGCACTTCGCGAGAACCTGAAGCGGCGCAAGGCCCAGGCCCGCGAGACCCGCCATGACAAGCCGGCGAAGGACTCCTGATGCGCTTCTTCTCCGACAATGCGGCGGCGGCCCATCCCGAGGGTGATCGAGGCGATCGCCGCGTCCAACCGGATGGACACGGCCTATGACGGCGATGCGTGGAGCAAGCGCCTCGATGCCGCCTTCTCCGACCTGTTCGAGACCAAGGTCGCGGCGCTGTGGGTGACCAGCGGCACGGCGGCGAATTGCCTCGCCCTGGCAGCGCTGTGCCCGCCGTTCGGCGCCATCGTCTGCCACCGCGACGCCCATATCGAGAATGACGAAGCCGGAGCGCCCGCCTTCTTCACCAACGGCGCCAAGCTGATGCTGGTCGACGGCGAGGGCGCCAAGGTCACTCCGGACGCGGTGGCCGCCGCCTGCGACCGCGTCCGCAAGGACGTCCACCAGGTCCAGCCGGCCGCCTTGTCGATCACCAACGCCACCGAATATGGCCTCGCCTACCGGTCCGAAGAGGTGGCAGCGCTCGGCGAGCTTGCCCGCAGCCGCGGCTTGGCCTTCCACATGGACGGTGCCCGCTTCGCCAATGCTTTGGTGAGCACCGGCGAAAGCCCCGCCGACGTGACCTGGCGAGCCGGGGTCGACGCTTTGTCGTTCGGCTTCGTCAAGAACGGCGGCCTCAACGCCGAGGCGCTGATCCTCTTCCGTCCCGAGCTTGCCGAGGAAGTCGCGATCCGCCGCAAGCGCGCCGGGCACCTCTTGTCCAAGGGCCGGATGTGCGCCGCGCAAATCCTCGCGATGCTGGACGGCGGCGCTGTGGCTCGACAATGCGAGGAGCGCCAACGCGGCGGCGCAGATGCTTGCGAAAGCCGCTCCGGATCGCCTCGTCTATCCCGTCGAAGCCAATGAGGTATTTCTCCGCGTCAGTCCCGAGGAAGCGGCGAGCCTGCGCTCCGCAGGGTTTGATTTTTACGACTGGGCGCCCGGCGAGATCCGGCTCGTCACCAGCTGGGACCAGCAGGGCGAACCGGTCGAGCGCCTCGCCGCAGCGATCGCCACTTTATGAGCGACGCGCAGCGGTCCGAGCTGCGGACCGTCGCCATCCCCTTCATCATCTTCACGGCGATCTGGGGCTCGACCTGGATCGTCATCCGCGACGGCCTCGGCGTCGTCCCGGCGCAATGGTCGGTCACCTACCGCTTCGTCATCTCGGCCGTTGCGATGGCCGCGGTGGCGGTGGCGAAGCGAGACAGCTTGCGGCTCGACCGCCGCGGCCTGCTCGCCGCGCTTGTGCTCGGCTTCTGCCAGTTCTGCGTGAACTACAATGCCGTCTATCTCGCCGAACGGCACATCACGTCGGGGGTCGTTGCGACGGTCTTCGCCTTGCTCCTCATCCCCGCGACCCTGCTCGGCTGGGTCTGGCTCGGCGACCGGCCGACGGTGCGGTTCATGTGGAGCTCGCTGGTTGCAGTTGCCGGCATCGTCCTCTTGTTCCTCCACGAAATCCACGAACATGCGGCATCGTCGGGAGCCGTCATTGCCGGCATCGGCCTGACCGTCGTCGGGATGATCGGCGCATCGATCGCCAACGTCCTCCAGGCCAGGCCCGAAATCCGCCGCTATCCGCTCTATGGGTTGCTTGCCTGGTCGATGGCGACAGGGGCGGTCATCGACGGTGTCGTCGCCTACGTCTTCTGCGGTCCACCGGTGTTCGACCCCAGTTTCGGCTACTGGGTCGGCGTTCTATACCTGGCGCTCGCCGCGTCGGTGCTGACCTTCAGCCTCTACTATCCGGTCGTGCGGAAGATCGGCCCCGCCAAGGCCGCTTACTCGAGCGCGATCGTTCCGATCCTCGCGATGGGCTTCTCCACCTGGTTCGAGCATTACCGATGGACGCCGACAGCGATTGTCGGGGCGGTTCTCGCGCTCGGCGGAATGGCTGGAGCGCTCAGCCGACCGCGCTCGGTTGTCGCAGACCCCGACGCGGCCTAAGCCCGCCGTCATGGCCGATATCCGCAGCACCCCGCCGCTGTCCGACGCGCAGACCGCGCCGGAAGCACCGCCGTCCCCGACGCACGTCGCGATCCGCCGCGAGGACTACCGGCCACCGGACTGGCTGGTGCCGGAGATCAGGCTCGACTTCGACCTCGATGCCGAGTGCACGCGAGTCCGCGCAACGCTGCAGGTCGAGCGCAACGGTGAACACGCCCGCCCGCTTCGGCTGGATGGCTCCGAGGTGAAGCTGGTTTCGGTGAAGCTGGACGGCGTGGATGCGGACCACCGCTTCGAGGGCGATCAACTCGTCGTCGACATTGCGGCAAGCCGCGCGACGGTCGAGACCGAGGTCGAGATCAGGCCCGCCGCCAATACCAAGCTTATGGGCCTTTACGCGTCGGGCGGAATGCTCTGCACGCAGTGCGAAGCCGAAGGCTTCCGCCGCATCACCTTCTTCCCGGACCGCCCCGACGTTCTGTCGAAATACAGCGTCCGAATGGAAGGCGATGCGACGCTGTTCCCGATCCTGCTGTCCAACGGCAACCGGGTTGCCGCCGGAGAAGGCGCGGACGGCCGTCACTGGGCGGAATGGCAGGACCCGTTCCCCAAGCCTTGCTATCTCTTTGCCTTGGTCGCCGGCGACCTCCAGGCGAACCGCGACAGCTTCACCACGATGAGCGGGCGCAAGGTCGATCTCGCCATCTGGGTGCGTGAAGCCGACCTCCCCAAGACCGCGCACGCCATGGCCAGCCTCAAGGCCGCGATGAAATGGGATGAGGAGGTCTATGGCCGCGAGTACGACCTCGACCAGTTCAACATCGTCGCCGTCAGCGACTTCAACATGGGCGCGATGGAGAACAAGAGCCTCAACATCTTCAACTCCGCCTATGTGCTGGCGGACCAGGACACCGCGACCGACGCCGACTTCGACAATATCGCCCGGGTCGTCGCGCACGAATATTTCCACAACTGGTCTGGCGACCGGGTTACGTGCCGCGATTGGTTTCAGCTCAGCCTGAAGGAAGGCTTCACCGTCTTCCGCGACCAGAGCTTCTCCGCCGACATGGGCAGCCATGCGGTCAAGCGGATCGAGGATGTTCGCGTGCTTCGCGCCGCCCAGTTCCCGGAAGACGGCGGACCGCTCGCCCATCCAGTGCGGCCCGACAGCTATATCGAGATTTCGAACTTCTACACCGCGACGGTCTACAACAAGGGCGCGGAGCTGATCCGCATGTTCCACACCGTGCTTGGCCCCGACAGGTTCCGCGCCGGCACCGATCTCTATTTCGAACGCCACGACGGCGAGGCCGCGACCTGCGACGATTTCGTCAAGGCGCTCGAGGATGCGAGCGGGGTCGACCTCAGCCCGTTCAAGATCTGGTACAGCCAGGCGGGAACGCCGAAGCTGCGCGCCCGGCTCGAGCATGACGCCTCGGCGCGGCGAGCGACTCTGCACCTCGAGCAGCACGAAAGCCCGACTCCGGGCCAGCCGGACAAGCAACCGATGCCGCTGCCGCTCAAGACGGCGCTGATCGGCGAGCAGAGCGGCGCCGAGATCGCTCCCGAGCGGCTGATTGTCTTCGACCAGCCGAGTGCATCGGTGACGTTCGACAATGTCGACGAGCCGCCCCTGCTGTCCATCAACCGAGACTTCTCGGCGCCTATCATCGTTCACGCGGACCGTCAGGCCGGGCGAGCTCGAGCGCCTCGCGCAGAGCGATACCGATCCGTTCGCTCGTTACGAGGCGATCCAGGACCTGATGATGTCGGCGCTGACCGCAGGCGCCCGCGGGGACGAGGTCGATGCCGAGCCGGTGATCCGCGCGATTGCCGCGACGCTGCGCTCGAACGCCCTTGATCCGGCGTTCAAGGCGGAAGCCATACTGCTTCCCAGCGATGCGCTGGTTGCCGAACGGATGGAGGTCGTCGATCCGGACGCGATCCACGCCGCCCGCGAAACTCTGCGGCAGTCGATCGGGTCCGCTCTGAAGGATGACCTGCTCGCCGCGCACGGGCTCGGCGGCGTCGAGGGCGACGATCTGTCGCCGCGTGCGAAGGGCGTTCGCCGGCTGCGCAGCGTTGCGCTCGGGCTGATTGCCGCCGCTGACGAAGCGGAAGCGGCGAAGCTCGCCAAAGCGCAGTTTGACAGCGCCGACAACATGACCGACCGGCAGGGCGCGCTCGGCGTTCTGGTGTCGCTGCAAGCGCCCGAACGCGACGAGGCGCTCGCACGCGTTCTACGCGCGCTTCAAGGACGATCCGCTGGTTCTCGACAAGTGGTTCGCGCTGCAGGCTGCAGCGCAGCGGCCGGACACTGTCGACGAAGTCATCCGGCTGTCGAGGCACCCGGATTTCACGATCACCAATCCCAATCGGCTGCGGTCGCTGGCCGGCATGTTCGGCGGCAATCACTGGGCGTTCCACCGCGCGGACGGTCGCGGCTATGCGTTCCTCGCCGACATGATCATCGCTGCAGACAAGCTCAATCCGCAGATCGCGGCGCGCATGGTCCCGCCGCTCGGGCGCTGGCGCCGGTTCGAGCCCAAGCGCGCAGCGATGATGCGCCAGCAACTCGAGCGGATCGCAGCGACGCCGGGGCTATCGAAGGATGCGTTCGAGCAGGTGTCGAAGAGCCTCGCCTGAGGCCATGCGCTAGAGCGAGATTGCGCCGATCCACTGCGCGGCTTCGGTCGCGACCTGGTTGGCGGCGCGGTTGAGCGCGGGGCCGACCGTGGCTGCAGTGCCATCAGCAGGCTGCTGCGCGACGAAGCGGCGCGTCTGGACGCGCGTTCCGTCGCTTCGCCGACACGGCGGCGTCGAACTCGACGACGACTTGTCCCGCTTGAGCGTCATAGCCGAAGCGCTGAAGCTGCCCGCCGACGACCAGGCCCGGGTCGAGCGTCGTCGTGCCCGTGTCGAGGACGACGCGGTTGGTCGTCCGGCGGATGGTTTCGGAAAGCAGGTTCTCGAACAGGCGGTCGGGCGTGTCGACCATGGTGAGGTCGGTGACGTACTGGACCGCCGTCGGAGTGACCTGCGCCGGCACACGAACGCGTCTGCAATTCCTTGGGCAGGACGGGCGCGTTGATTGTGATTGCCTGGCCAGCCGCCGCGCTCCGGCTCATCGGCCCGGGATCGGCCGCTTCCGGAGTGAGCGTCAGCAGGTAAGCCGGAGCCTTGCCGCCGCCGAGCAGTCCGCCGAGCGAGCAGCCGCCGACCGCGAGGGCGAGTGCAAAGGCGCCTGCGAACCGCGTCAACGACCTCATTTGCGCCTCTTTCCTGGATTGTAGTCGGGCAGCTTGGGCGGTCCCAGTGTGCCGCCGATACCTTGCTGGTTGACCCGGTCCGAGACGCCCTTGAGCGAGGTCGCGAGGTCGCGCAGTTGGTGCACTAACTGGTTCGCTTCCGGCAGAGTCGACTTGCTGAAGTTCTGCATGCCTGGACGGGCATCGCTGATCACCGCATTGAGGTTGTCGGCGGCCTGCTGAACGGAGCCGATCGCCTTGCGCATGTCCTCGGCGGCAGGCCGTCCCTGCTCGTTGATCAGGCGGTTGGTGTTGTCGGTGAGCGCAGTCACGCTCTGCGCCGCGACTCCGGCATTGTGCACGGCGACCCGCGCATCCGCGATGGCGTTGGCGAGATCCGGTGCACGGTCGGCGAGAACCTTGCTCGTGCGGTCGAAATTCTCGAGGATGTCGGAGATCGAATTCTGGTTCTTGTCGCTCAGCAATTCGGTCAGCCGCTCGGTCAGGCGCTGGATCCGCTCGAGCAGCTCCGGGGCGCTATTGAGCAAGGCGCCAAGACCGCCGGTGCTTGCCGGAATGACCGGACAGCCCTGCGGGCCCGTCTGCGTGATCGGCCGGTTGCCCTTGACCGCGCCGTTCAGCTGAATCTCGTTCGCGCCGGCGAGACTGATGCTCTTGATCTGCGCCGTCGTGCCCTCGAGCACCGGAGTTTGCGGATCGACGCTGATTCGGACCCAGACGAATTCCGGCCGGTTCGGAAGCAGCGAGACCTTGTCGACCTGGCCGACCGGAACGCCGGAGAAGCTGACGTTCGATCCCTTGGCAATGCCGCCGACCGCCGGGAAGTAGATGTCGAAGCACTTGTTCTCGTTGGTGTTGAGCTTCGCCAGCCAGACGATGAAGATCAACGCGCCGACGAGAAGCGCCATGGTCACCGCACCGACCATCACATAGTTCGAGCGGGTCTCCATCAGGCGGTCGTGTGCTCCTCTGCGGTGACGGCTGCAGCGCGCCCGCGCGGCCCTCTAAAATACTCTTGTATCCAAGGATGGTCCAAAGCCAATAGTTCCGGAATTGTTCCGACCGCGATGATCTTGCGGTCGGCAATGACCGCAACCCGGTCGCAGATCGCATAAAGCGTGTCGAGGTCGTGGGTGATCAGGAAGACGGTGAGGTCGAGCCGCTGCTGGAGCGACTTGATGAGCTCGTCGAACCCGGCCGCGGCGATCGGGTCGAGCCCGGCAGTGGGCTCGTCGAGGAACAGGAGTTCAGGGTCCAGCGCCAGCGCTCGGGCGAGCGCAGCGCGCTTGATCATGCCGCCAGAAAGCTCGGACGGGTATTTCGGGCCGGCGTCGGGACGGAGCCCGCTCATCGCGATCTTGTAGGAGGCGATCTCGTCCAGCAGCGGCGGACGGATGAACGGGAAATATTCGCGGATCGAAACCTCGACGTTCTCCGCGACGGTCAGCGTCGAGAACAGTGCTCCGTTCTGGAACAGGATTCCCCAGCGTCGGCGGATGTTCTTGGCTTCATCCTCGCTGCGACCGACCATGTTCTCGCCGAGAACCTCGATCTCGCCAGCGTCGGGTGTCTGGAGGCCGATGATCGAACGCAGCAGAACCGACTTGCCGGTTCCCGAGCCGCCGACCACGCCGAGGATCTCGCCGCGGCACAGCGTCAAATCGATGCCGTCATGGATCACCGCATCGCCGAAGCTGTTGCGCAGCCCGCGGACGGTAATGACGGGATCGCAATCCTTCGGAATCATATCCAGCCGATGTTGGAGAAGAACACGGCGAAGACCGCGTCGAGGACGATGACGAGAAAGATCGACTGGACGACGGCGGTGGTGGTGCGGGAGCCCACTTCTTCGCTGTTGCCTTGCACCAGCATGCCCTGGAAGCAGCCCGACAAGGCGATGATGAAGCCGAACACCGGCGCCTTGATCAGGCCCACCCAAAGATCGGTGCTCGGAACCACCTCCTGCAGGTGCTGGATATAGGTGACCGGCGGGATTCCGAGCGCCAGCCATACGAACACGCCGCCGCCGAGCAGGGCCAGCAGCATGGCCCAGAAGGCGAGCAGCGGCATCATCAGCACCGCCGCGATCATCCGCGGAATCACCAGCGCCTCGATCGGCGACACGCCGATGGTGCGCATGGCGTCGATTTCCTCGGTGATCTTCATCGTGCCGAGCTGCGCGGCGAAAGCGGAGCCGGACCGGCCGGCGACCATGATCGCTGTCATCAGAGTACCGAGTTCGCGCACGGTAATGCGGCCGATGAGGTTGATCGTGTAGACCTCGGCGCCGAACTGGGCGAGCTGCACGGAGCCCTGCTGGGCAATGACGATCCCGATGAGGAAGCTCATCAGGCCGATGATCCCGAGAGCGCGGACGCCGACGACGTCGAAGCGCTGGACGACGGCGTTGAGCCGGAACCGGCGCGGACGGCGGATGAGGTTGCCGAAGCCGACCAGGGTCGCGCCGAAGAAGCCGAGCAGCCCGACGAAGGTAATGCCAGCTTCGGCGATCCACGTGCCGAGCTCGGCAAGGAGCCGGATGAAGCCGGCGGGCTGTTCGGGCCGGACACGGGCGGGGACGTCGTAGTCCGCAACCTGCTCGAGCAGGCTGGTCTCGACCCGGCTGGCGCCGACGACCTTGGCGCCGCGGTCGCGGATGGCGCGATAGACGAGCCACGCGCCGACCGTGTCCATCCGCTGGACATCGGTGAGGTCGATGGTCAGCGGATCAGGGAGAGCGTCGATCTCGCGCTGCGTGCTCCCGGCGCGGGTGATGGTGAGCGCGCCAGTGGCGACGTAGGTGCCGCCATTGCCGTCTTCGCCGGGAGGATGCTCGAGCTGCGCCATTCGCGCCGGATTAGTGCGCGAAATGGAAAGGCCCGGCAAGTGCGCCGCTGCCCCCGGCACTTTCGCGGGCCGGCCCGCGCCATTATGCGCCGGGCATGACAAGCGAGCCTCGTCCGCGGCCAACCAGGCACACGGCAATCCTGCTCGCCGGCTCGCGTCCGGGCCGTGATGCGTTCGCCGAGCAGTTCGGGACCGACCTCAAGGCGCTGATCCCGGTCGGCCGCAATCCGATGGTAGCGCGTCCCACTCGCGCGCTCCTTGCGAGTCCGTCTATCGACCGGGTCATCGTGCTCAGTCAGTCGCCCGAGCGGATCGCATCCGTGCTGCCGGATGACGAACGGATCGAAGTGCGGGAGTCGAACGGAACGATCGCCGCGACGATGCTGGATTTGATCGGCGATCCCGGGCTGCAGTGGCCTCTGCTCGTCACAACCGCCGACCATGCGCTGCTGGACGCTGCGACGATCGAGGAGTTTTGCCGCGGTGCCGAGGGGAGCGACCTCGCGATCGGCGTGGTCGAACGTGGTAATCTGATGCGCCGCCTGCCGCAATCGAAGCGGACCTGGCTGAGGTTCCGCGGGGGTGCGTTCACGGGAGCGAACCTGTTCGCCCTAGCCTCACCGAGAGTTGCTCCGGCGATCAAGCTGTGGCGCTCGGCCGAGCAGGACCGCAAGAAAGGCTGGCGGCTGGTCGCGCTGCTCGGGCCCGCGGTTCTCGTCGGCGCGGCGCTGCGGCTGCTGAGCCTCGACGCCGTGCTTGCGCGGTTGGGACGCAAGCTCGGGCTGACGGTGACCGCGGTTTGCCTGTCCAATCCGCTGGCGGGCGTTGATGTCGACAAGCCCGAGGACCACGACCTCGCCGAAGCGATCTTCGGCGGGCCGGGCATGACCGACCTCGCGATCTACGACATGGACCGGACCGTCACGCGGCGTGCGACCTACACCCCGTTCCTGCTGCACTGCGCGCTGCGCCGAGCGCCGTGGCGCTTGCTGTTCCTGCCGCTCGTCGCCGGGTCGATGCTCGCCTATGTCGCGAAGCTGATCGACCGCGCCAGGCTCAAGGAGATCAATCATCGGCTGCTGGTTGGCCCGGCGATCCATCCACGCGAACTAAAGCCGCTGGTCGACAGTTTCGCCGAGCGGCAGGTCGCGACGAACATCCGCCCAGGCGCCCACCGCGCCATCGCCCGCGACAAGGCGGAAGGGCGGCGCATCGTGCTGGCGACCGCATCCTACCGCCTCTACGCGGATGCAATCGCCGAGCGACTCGGCTTCGACGACGTGATCGGCACTGGCTCGGCGATCGGCCTCGACGAGCGGGTGCACGCCAGGATCGCCGGCGAGAATTGCTACGGCCCCGCCAAGATGCGGATGATCGCCGACTGGCTCGACGCGTCCGGCCTCAAGAACGCGCATGGGCACATCCGCTTCTACTCCGACCACGTCTCCGACCAGCCGGCGTTCGAATGGTCGGACGAGCCGGTCGCCGTCAATCCACACGGCAAGCTGCGCAGCCTCGCCGAGCAGCGCGGGTGGGCGATCGAGGACTGGGGCTAAACCGCGTTCAGCGCGTTCGCGAAGTCGGCGATGAGGTCGTCGGGGTCTTCGACGCCGATCGAAATGCGGACCAGATTGTCGCTGATGCCAAGCGCGGCCTTGCGCTCGTCGGGCACCGACAAATGCGTCATCGCCGCCGGCGCGCTGGCGAGCGTCTCGGTGCCGCCGAGGCTGACCGCCAGATGCGCGATCTCCAGCGCGTCGAGGAAGGCGAACGCTTCCCTCTCGCCGCCCTTCAAATAGAGCGAGAAGGTCGATCCGGCGCCGGTGCAATGGCGCTTGAAGATGTCGGCCTGGCGCGAGCCCTCCTCGAGGAAGCCGAGATAGCCGACCTTCTCCACCTTCGGGTGGGTGCGCAGGAATTCGCAGACCTTCGCGGCATTCTCGCCGGCGCGGGTCATGCGCAGCTCCAGCGTCTCCAGGCTGCGGAGAAGCATCCAGGCGGTGTTCGGGTCGCAGATCGTGCCGATCGTGTTGCGCATCATGCGCACCTGGTCGATCAGCTCCTGCCGACCGGTCAGCGCGCCGGCGACGAGGTCGCTATGACCGCCGGCATATTTGGTCAGGCTGTAGATGGTGAGGTCGGCGCCATGCTGCAGCGGATGCGCCCACAGCGGCCCGAGGAAGGTGTTGTCGATGGCGATCGGCGGCTTGTCGTCGCCGAACGCGGCGTCGCGAGCGGCGGCGACGCCCTCGACATCGACCAGCGCGTTGGTCGGGTTGGCCGGGCTTTCGAGATAGATCAGCGCGACGCGGCCCTTTGCCTTGGCCGCGGCCAGAACCTTCTCGATCTCCTCGCGCGTCGCTCCCGCCGGGAAGTCGAGCCAGGAAATGCCGAACCGCCCGAGGATCTTGGCGATCAGCGCCTTCGGTCGCGGCGTAGAGCGGGCCCGGAATGGACGACGACGTCGCCGGGCTGGCAGAAGGTCAGCAGCAGGGTCGCGATCGCCGACATGCCGCTGGAGAAGGTCAGCGCGTCCTCGGCTTCTTCCCAGACGCACAGGCGGTCCTCGAGGATTTCCTGGTTGGGCCCGTTGAACCGCGAATAGATCAGGCCCTCGGCGCCGCCCGGCCGCTTGCCGGTTACGCCCTCGAAGAAGCGCTTGCCGGCTGCTGCGTTCTCGAACACGAAGGTCGAGGTCAGGAACACCGGCGGCTTCAGCGAGCCTTCGCTGAGCGCCGGGTCGAAGCCGTAGCCCATCATCAGGGTCGACGGCTTCAGCTTGTGGTTGCCGATGCTTGGTGGTCGAAGGGCGCGGGCGCCGGTGCGGGCTGCCGCTGATCTGGTTCTCGTTGGACACGATTTTCTCCTTGCGGCGGCCCTTAGCGCCAAATTGCGGCGGCTCGCTAGGGCAGGGCGATGGCGCTGAGCTGGCGGCCGTAATCCGACTCGCCGCGATGGGTGGCGCGGCGGAAGCTGAAGAACCGGTCCGGGTCGGCGTAGGTGTCGAGGCCCAGCGCCTCGGCGGTGCCCACGCCGCGCCTTCCGGAGTCGGTCGACGACATAGGCCGCGAGGTCGAAGTGCGGTTTCGCTCGCCGGTTCGGACGGTGAAGAAGCGCTCATTATCGGCGTCCGCGGCGAGGAAGCGCTGACGAAACTGCGCGTCCACTTCATACGAGGTCTGGGCGATGCATGGGCCGACGGCGGCGGCGATCCGCTCTCGCCGGGCACCGAGCTGCTCCATCGCGGCGATCGCGGAGTCGGTGACGCCGGCAAGCGCGCCGCGCCAGCCGGCATGCGCGGCGCCGATTACGCCGGCTTCGCCGTCGGCGAGCAGCACCGGCGCGCAATCCGCCGTCAGGATTCCGAGCAGCAGGCCGGGCCGGTCAGTCACCACGCGTCGGCATGCGGCCGTCGCATCGATGCGGCCATGCGCTGCTCGCGCGTGGACCACATCGGCCGAATGGACCTGGTGGAGGGTGACGAGTTCGCGCGCCGGGCTGCACCGCGGCGACTGCGCGCCGGCGGTTCTCGTCGATCGCGGCGCGGTCGTCCTTGCTTCCGAAGCCGACATTCAGGCCCGCGACCTCGCCCGTCGAAACGCCGCCGCGCCGGCCGAGGAATCCGTGCGGCACGCCGGCCAGCGACGGCGCGCGGATGACCTCGACGGTCAGCTCACAGCGCACATGTCGCATGACGATGTCCTCATCGGCGTGCTCGCCGACCATGAAGTCGTAGCGGCCGACCTCCTCGAAGCCGTAGCGCTCGTAGAAGCGGCGCGCGCGGTGATTGTCGACGTAGACCGTCAGGTAGAGCTCCTCCGCGCTCGCGCGGCGCGCTTCGTCGATCGCCCAGTCCATCAGCTCGGCGCCGATCGCCGCGCGCCGTGCCGCTCCTTGAGACGTAAAGCTGGCACAGCTCGACCGCGCGGCCGTCGGGCTTCGACCGGCAGGCTCGGGCGGGCCGAGCTTCACGTAGCCGACCGCTTGTCCGTCATGCTCGGCGACCGGAACGCGATAGCGGGGGTCGGCGAGCTCGCGGCCAAGGCGTCGGGGCTGAACTTCGCACAGGAAGTCGGCGAGGTCCTCCGGCGCGTAAAGATGAGCGAAGGTGTCGCGGAAGCTTTGGCGGAACATGTCCGCGATCGCGTCGGCGTCGGCCGGCGTCGCGGAGCGGTAGATGATGCTCATGCGAACCCCGCCGGCTGCGGCCATTCGGGCGAGTGGATCGCGATCACCTTGAACAGCTTGCCCATCGCCTCGCGCCGCACAGGCGGTCGATCGCTGCGTTGAGCTCGTCCAGCCGGTCGGGATTGGCGCGCGACAGCGCCTGGGCGCGGGCCTCGATGCCGAGCGTTTGCAGCCATTCGCCCTGGCCGACGAGGCCGCTGACGGTCGCGCCCGCCGTCCGCGCGGCCGCGCGGCGACGGCTTCGAAGTCGACGTGCGAGGTCAGGTCCTGCTCGCCGGGCCGCTCGAGCACCGAGGCGAAGCGGTGGCGGCGACACGGCCTGCAGCGTGTCGCCCGGAGCGGCTCGCTCGTGGCCGTAATCGATGAGGAGTGCGACACCGCCATGCTCGCGCAGGTGGCGGCGATCGCTTCGACGGCCTCGTCGCGCGCTGGCGAGGTCTCGATGATCTCGCCGTCGCGGTCGAAGGCGAGCCCGCCGGCGGCAATCACGATCGCGCCGCTCGATCCCGCCGACGAACTGGCGGATCGGAAGCGCGTCCAGGAACTCGTTGGCGACGAGCAAGAGCGGGCGATCCGGAAGCTCGGCGATCGGCTCGTGCCAGCTGGGCGTCCGGCACGGCTCGCGCTTGGGCCTCGCGCAGGATCGGGCTGGTCTCGACGAAGTGGGCTTCCCCGCCGAAGCCGGACGAGCGCAGCACCCGCAGCGCGTCGGCGGCGAGGGTTCCGCGCCCGGGCCCAAGCTCGGCATAGACGGCATCCGCCGGCGCGCCCGCGCGCTTCCAGCAATCGGCAAGCGCGGCGCCGACGAGCTCGCCGAACATCTGGCTGACCTCGGGCGCGGTGACGAAGTCGCCCGCCGCGCCGAACGGGTCGCGGGTCGCGTAATAATAAGCGTTGCAGGCGTCCATATAGGCCTCGACGCTGATCGCGCCCTCGCTGCGGATGCGCTCGCGCAAGGCCCGCTCGAGCGGAGTCACTTAAGCGACGCTTGCGGTGCCGGCCGTCGGCTCGATCCGCTGCGCGGCGCCCCTTGGCGGTGACCATCAGGTAGATGCCGAGCAGGATCATTGGCAGCGACAGCCACTGGCCCATGTGCAGACCGGTTGCCTGGGCGAAGCCGATCAGCTGCTGGTCGGGCTCGCGGATGAACTCCACGCCGAAGCGGAACAGGCCGTAGAAGAAGACGAACGCGCCGACGAGCTTGCCCGGCTCGTACCGCGCCTTGGTCTTCCAGAACATGAAGGCGAGGATGCAGAACAGGACGATGCCCTCGAGAAAGGCTTCGTAGAGCTGGCTCGGATGGCGGGGCGGTCCGAGCATCGGGCCGTACGGGGTCATCTCGACGAACCGGATCGCCCATGGCACGTGCGTCGGCGCGCCCCACAACTCCTGGTTCACGAAATTGGCGAGGCGGCCGAAGAACAGCCCGAACGGCACGCAGCAGGCGACGTAATCGTGGATGCGCAGCCAGTACAGCTTCTCCTTGCGGGCGAAATAGATGATTCCGAGCGAGGTCCCGATGACTCCGCCGTGGAACGACATGCCGCCGTCCCAAAGCTTCAGGATCTCGATCGGATGGCGAAGATATTCCGCCGAGATTGTAGAACAGCACGTAGCCGATCCGGCCGCCGAGGATGATCCCGAGCGCAGCGTAGAACAGCAGGTCGTCGGCATGGCGGCGGGCGAGCGGCGCGCCGGGCTGCTTCAGCAGCGAGCAGGTACCAATAGCCGATGAAGATGCCGCCGAGGTAAGCAAGGCTGTACCAGCGCAGGTCGAACACCGCCGATGTGAAGGACGATTGGCGAAGGTGAAGATCCGGGAAGGCTGTGAAATGTGCGTCGTCGGCGGACTTGCAAGGACTTCCCCCTGAAAGGACTGCGCCTCATAAGGCGGGCCTGCCGGAAAGGGCAAAGGAGCCTGGGTGAGCAGCGAACTCGACCGCCGCTATGACGAGATGCTGGCCAGGGTCACAGGCCCGGGCGGGCCCCTGGCCATCGGCAAGGACGAGCGCGGGCGGGCCATCGTCAGCAACTTTCCAGCGACCTTGCCGGCCTTCTTCCGCACCTTCTGCGCGCTCAACGCCGGCAATGAAGCGCTGGTCGCGGGCGAGGAGCGGCTGACCTTCGCGGACCTCGACCGCATTTCCGAGAAAGTGGCAGGCGGGCTGATCGCTCGCGGGATCGGCAAGGGCGACCGGGTCGGCATCGCTATGCGCAACTGCCCGGCCTGGATCGTCGGCTACATGGCCATCGCCAAAGCGGGCGGCATCGCAACCCTGCTCAACGGCTGGTGGGAAGCGCATGAGATGGAGCATGCGATCACGCTCACCGAGCCGAAGCTGATCTCGCCGACGCGACGCGTGCAAGGCGAATCGCGGCCCGGTGCAGCAGCATCGATGTCGTCAGCCTGCCGGTCGAGCGTCCGATCGAGGAAGCGCTCGCCGATCTGCTGGGAATGGCGCGCGAAGGCGCAGTTCTGCCCGAGGTTGCGCCGGAGGATGACGCCACCATCCTGTTCACCTCCGGGTCGACGGGAGAATTCGAAGGGTGCGGTCTCGACGCACGGTGCGGTCACGACGGCGACCTATGCTTACGCGACCGGCCTCATCGTCCTTCGCGGCTTGCTCGAACAGGAGGGGCGGGCGCCGGCCACTCCGCCGCGCACGCTGCTGAGCGTTCCGCTGTTCCACGTCACCGGCGAAGTTCCGGTGATGCTCAACAGCTTCGTCGTCGCCCGCTGCATGGTCGTCATGGCCAAGTGGGACGCCGGCGAGGCACTGAGGCTCATCGAGCAGGAGCGGATCACTTATTTCGTCGGCGTGCCGACGATGAGCCTGGAGATCATGAACCATCCCGATCGCGCGAACTACGATCTCAGCTCCCTCAAGGACATCACGGCCGGCGGCGCGCCGCGGCCGGTCAGCCACGTCGAGCAGCTGCGGAAGGAGTTTCCGGGCGCCCAGCCGGCGCTCGGCTACGGGCTTACCGAAACCAACGCGGTCGGCTGTGCCAACTTCTGGGGCAATTATGCCGCCAAGCCTGCGTCGACGGGCCGCCCGCACAAGCCCTTTGTCGAGATCGACATTCTCGGCGCCGGCGAGCGGCGTCTGCCAGCCTGCGAAGTGGGCGAAATCGCAATCCGGAGCGCGGCCAATGTTGCCGGCTATTGGCGCAACCCGACGGCGACCGCTGAAGCCTTCACGGCCAATGGCTCTGTGCGGACCGGCGACGTCGGCTATCTGGACGAGGACGGCTATCTGTTCATCGTCGACCGGAAGAAGGACATCATCATTCGCGGCGGCGAGAACATTTCCGCTGCCGAGGTAGAGGCAGCCATCTATGGCTGCAGCTCGGTAGCCGAAGTGGCGGTGTTCGGAGTCGCCGACGACCGGCTCGGCGAAGTCCCGATCGCCGTCGTTCATCCGAAGGACGGCGATGGGCTCGACCCCGCCGATTTGCGCATGGTTCTCGAAAGCCGATTGGCCCGGTTCAAGGTTCCGGAGCGCATCCATGTCTCGCCAGAGCCGCTGCCGCGCCTCGGCACCGGCAAGTTCGACCGGCGGCAATTGAAGGCCCTGTACGGGCTTTGAACGTCGATCGCCGCACATTGCTGATCGGCGGGGGAGCCGGGGCCGGACTTGTCGTCGCCTATGCGCTTTGGCCGAGGCACATCGGTTCAGACCTGCCGCTGCGGCCCGGCGAGCAGGGGTTCGGATCGTATCTGAAGATCGGTCGCGACGGCCGGGTCACGGTTGCCGTGCCGCAGACCGAGACCGGGCAGGGCATCTGGACCGGGCTGCCGCAGATCGTCGCGGATGAACTCGGCGCGGACTGGGAGAGCGTCGCGGTCGAGCCGGCGCCGCTCACCGGGCACTATGCGAACCCGCTCACCAGAACGGAGGGCTGGCTCGCCGGCCTCGGGCCGCTTCGCGAATGGCGCCTGGACCACGACGGCGCGATGCGGATCACTGCTGGCTCGACCTCCGTGCGAGGGTTCGAGCGGCCGCTGCGCGAAGCGGCGGCGGTTGCGCGGGCGATGCTGATCGGCGCCGCAGCCGACCGCTGGAACATCGGTGAGGACGAGTGCGACACCGCCGACGGCTTCGTCATCGCCGGCGTTCGGACGTTCGGCTTCGGCGACCTCGCGGAGGAAGCGGCCGACCGCTCGCCGCCGATGCGCGCACAGCTCCGGACATCGCAGCGGGGCCGGCTGATCGGCCAATCGCTGCAACGGCTCGACGGCTCCGGCCAAGATCGATGGCAGCTGGCGGTTCGCGGGCGATGTCCGGCTTCCGGGCATGCTGTTCGCGTCGGTTCGCCTCGCGCCGCCGGGCGGGCGGCTCTCCGGCTATGCGGCGGATGCAGTTCGAACGATGCCGGGAGTGCGCCACATCGTCGCTCGCGACACCTGGGTTGCGGTTGTCGCCGACACTTGGTGGACGGCGGAACGGACAATGAAGACCGCGGACCCGAAGTTCACCGGCGTTGGCTCGGGTCCGGACCTGCGACCGCACTTCGAGCAAGCGCTCGCTGAAGGGCGCGGCGAGACGGTCTTCAGCCGCGGCCATTACGACCGGGTCACCAGCGGCTCGCGGCCCCTTGCCGCGACCTACTGGGCCGCACCGTCGCAGCATATTGGGCTCGAGCCGCTCTCGGCGACTGCGCGGACCACCGCCAGCGGCATGGAAGTCTGGGCGGCAACCCAGGCGCCCGCACTCGCCCGCAAGCTCGCAGCGGCGGCTGCCGATGGGGAGGTGCTCTTCTATCCGATGCCGGCCGGCGAGCCTGCGGGACGCGCGCTCGAGCCGGATGCGATCCCCATCGCCGTCGAGCTTGCGCGCGAGCTTCGCCAGCCGGTCCAGGTGCAGCTTTCGCAGAGCGCCAGCCAGAACCACGACCGGGTCAGCGCCGGTGCGCTTGCCCGAATGACTGCACTCCCCGGCGAAGGCGGGCTGACAGCGGCATGGGAAATGCGCGTCGCCACCGCCGACGGTCTGGGCTCCGCGATTTACCGGCTTGCAGGCGCGGGTGCCGCGAAGCTCGGGAGCACCGGCATGGACGGGGCCGTCCCGCCGTATGCGGTGCCCGAATGTTCGGATCGATGGCGTGCTTGTCGGTCTGCCGGACTTCGGCCAGGCTATATGCGCGGCTCGCCGCAGCGCGAGTTTGCCTTTTTCAACGAGAGCTTCATCGACGAGCTTGCGCACGCCGCCGGAATGGAGCCGCTGGCTTTTCGAATGTCCCTGCTCGGCTCCAACCCGCGACTTGCCCGGTGCCTGCAGGCGGCCGCTCAGCTTGCCCAATGGGACGGCGGCGGCAACGGCAGCACGATGGGGATCGCCGGCTGCTCCGCGTTCGGGTCGCACATCGGGCTCGTCGCCGTCGCCAGCATCGGCGAGGATCAGCGGATTCGCGCGCACAAGCTGGTCGCCACAGTTGATTGCGGCACGGTCGTCAACCCGGGGCTCGTCATCCAGCAGATCGAGGGCGGCCTGATCTGGGCGCTGGCCCAGGCGACGGTCGCCGCGCCCGAATGGGTCGCCGGGATGCCGCGGGCGCGGCCGGTCGGCGGCATCGGCCTGCCGCGCATGAGCGACGTTCCCGAGCTGATCGTGCAAATCCTTCCAAGCCGGGCGGCACCGGGTGGAGTGAGCGGGCTCGGCACTACCGTGCTTGCACCGGCTGTCGCCAACGCGATCTACGCCGGCACGGGAAAGCGGATGCGCAACCTGCCCTTCGATCCGGCCGCGGCAGCATGAGCTTGCCAAGCGATCATCCGGAACTGCCCGCTCCGAAAATCGGCGTGCTGCTGATTAACCTCGGTACGCCAGATGCCGCCGATGCTGCTGCTGTGCGCCGCTATCTTGCCGAGTTCCTGAGTGACCGCCGCGTAATCGAAATCCCGTCGATTGCCTGGAAACCGATCCTGCACGGGATCATCCTGCGTACTCGGCCGCGCAAGTCCGCGCATGCCTACCGGCAAATCTGGACCGACGAAGGCTCGCCGCTGGCAGTGATTGCACGGCGCCAGGCCGAGGCGCTCAAGACCCGGTTCGGCACTCATGTGATTGTCGATTTCGCCATGCGCTACGGCAGTCCCGGGATCGCCGCGGCGATGCAGCGCATGACGAGCGCCGGCTGCACCCGGATCCTCGCCGCGCCGCTCTATCCGCAATATTGCGCGGCAACGACGGCGACAGCCAATGACGCGGTCTTCGCCGCCCTCGCGGGAATGCGCGTCCAGCCGGCCTTGCGGACGCTGCCTCCCTATTACGACGATTCCCTCTACATCGAGGCGCTGCGAGCGAACCTTGCCCGGCAGCTGGCGGCGCTCGATTTTGTGCCGGATCGGCTGCTTCTGAGCTTTCACGGCATGCCGCAGCGGACGCTGGAGCTCGGCGATCCCTATCACTGCCATTGCCGCAAGACGGCGCGCCTGCTCTCCGACGCGCTCGGACGCGACGTAGATGTCGCCTTTCAATCGCGCTTCGGCCGCGCGAGGTGGCTGGAGCCGGCGACCGACGCGGCGATCGCCGGTTATGCGAAGGCCGGAATCAAGCGGATCGCTGTCGCTGCTCCGGGCTTTTCGGCCGATTGCCTGGAAACGCTCGAAGAGCTCGGCATTCGCGGCCGCGACGCCTTCCTTGCCGCGGGCGGCAAGCGCTTTGCGCTGCTCGACTGCCTCAATGACTCGCTGGAAAGCGTGGACCTGCTGGAACAACTGGTGACGCGCGAGCTTGAAGGGTGGAAGCCGCGGACATAAGCGGCACGGTGGAGAGGAGAGGCTCATGGCTCGAGTGGCTATCGTCACTGGCGGAACGCGCGGTATCGGCGAGGCAATCAGCGTCGCGCTCAAGGACCTGGGGTTCAAGGTCGCCGCAACCTATGCAGGCAATGAGGAACGGGCGCGGCAGTTCACCGAGCGCACCGGCATAGCGGCATACAAATGGAACGTTGCCGACTGCGATGCCTGCCTGGAGGGTGTGCGCAAGGTCGAAGCGGACCTGGGCCCGGTCGACGTGCTGGTCAACAACGCCGGCATTACCCGCGATGCGACCATGCGCAGATGGACCATGCCAAGTGGCAAGAGGTGATGGACACCAATCTCGGCGGCTGCTTCAATATGGCCAAGGCGGTGTTCGATGGAATGACCGGCCGCAAATATGGCCGGATCGTCAACATCGGCTCGATCAACGGCCAGGCCGGGCAGTACGGCCAGGTCAATTATGCCGCTGCCAAGTCGGGCATCCACGGTTTCACCAAGGCGCTTGCGCAGGAGGGGGCGCGCTTCGGAGTCACCGTCAACGCCATCGCGCCGGGCTACATCGACACCGACATGGTCGCGGCAGTGCCGGAGGAAGTCCTCGGCAAGATCGTCGCGCGAATCCCGGTCGGCCGGCTCGGCAAGGCCGAGGAGATCGCGCGCGGGGTGGCTTTCCTGGTCGATGAGAATGCCGGCTTCGTCACTGGCTCGACGCTGTCGATCAACGGCGGCCAGCACATGTACTGACGGTGGCCGCACCCGGCTACGCTCCGCCGCGCAAACGGTCCGTACTGATCGCCGGCCACGCGACCTCGATCAGCCTGGAGCCGATGTTCTGGCAGGCACTTGACGCCGCCGCACGCGAGCGCGGGTGCACTTTGAACGCGCTTGTCGCCGAGATCGATGTCGAGCGCCTCGATGCGACGAATACGCCGAACCTCACGTCCGCCATCCGGCAATGGCTATTCGCCCAGCGCTTCGGCTGAGCGGCGCCCTTATCTCGCCAGCAGGATTCGGGCCTGGCTGGCGATCTGTGCGAGCATCGATGCGCTGACCTGCCCTTCGGCGCGGGCGCGGGCGATCAGCCTGCGGAATTGCTCGATCCGTGCCTGCTGTCCTTCGATCCAGGCGTCGACCGTCTCGTCGGCGTTCTTGCCGGGAATGCGGGACAGGAACTCGATCCGCAGTTGCTCGAAGTCGCGGGCAAGGCCGGCGGTCAGCAGCCGGTCCCATTGATCGGTCGGGACGAAGCGGCCGATCTGCTGCTGTGCCCAGTCAAGTCCAAGCGCTTCGCCAAGCTTGGTATAGGCGCGGGTCAGCGAAAGCTCCTCGAATTTGTGACGAGCAGCCAGCGCGGCAATGGCGAATACGCCATCGAGCTCAAACAGGCGCACCAGTCCACGAACCACCTCATCGCTCGCGCCAAGGGCGATCAGCCGGTCGCGGCGAGCGCCGGCCTCGTTGCGCACTTCGGAGCGGATGAGCTTGGTCGCCGCTGCCGAGATCTTGCGAACGCCGGGTTCGAGCAGCTTGCACAGGACACCGACACGGGTCTCGCCTCCGGCCGAGCGGAGGATGTCCGATAGGTGAGACTGCACCGTCCGCGACGGCGATCGAGAACAGTTCGATCGGACGCTTTCCGGAAGCGACGCCTGCTCGATCTGGGCCCACAGCTTGTCGAGGTCGAGCAACTGCTCCGCGACCAGGAACGCCGTGATTACTTGCTGGAGTGACGCGCCCTCTTCCTCGGTGAGGTCGAACGCTGCCCGGGCCCGAGCCGGTTGACGAAGCCGGTTGGCAACCTTGGTCGCCAGAATTTCGTCCCGCAGGCGATGGTGGCGGATGGCGTCGGCGTGCGCCTTGACCATCGGCTTGGGGAAGGCAGCGAAGAGCTGCGGCTCGAGCAGCTTTTCGCTCGCCAGGTGCAGCGCCTCGGCGGCATCCTGAAGCACGATCTTGGAGATCGACAGAACGACGGCGAGCTCGGGCCGGGTCAGACCACGATTTTCCTGCTGCCGCCGAAGCATCTCCTCGCTGGACTCCAGCCCCTCGACCTTGCGGTTGAGCCGCCCGGTGCCTTCCAGAACCTCGATCGTCCGGACATGGCCGGCAAGCGCCTTGGCGCCGCCGCTCTGGGCGATCGACAGGGCGAGGGTCTGCAGCCGGTTGTCCTCGAGGACGATCTCCGCGACGTCTTCGGTCATCCGCGCAAGCAGCGAGTTGCGCTTTTGCTCGGTCAGACGTCCATGACGCATCTCGTTGTTGAGCGGGATCTTGATATTCACTTCATTGTCCGAGCAATCGACGCCGGCCGAATTGTCGATGAAGTCGGTGTTGATGCGGCCGCCATCCTCGGCGAACTCGATCCGGCCCTCCTGGGTGACCGCAAGGTTGGCGCCCTCGCCGATGACCTTGGCCCTGACCTCGTTGCCGTCGACCCGGACCGCATCGTTGGACGGATCGCCGACCTCCGCCTGGGTCTGGGTGGACGCCTTGATGTAGGTGCCGATGCCGCCGAACCACAGCAGGTCGACCGGGCTCTTGAGGATGGCGTTGATGAGCGTCAGCGGATCGACCGACTTGGCGTCGATGCCGAGTGCCCGGCGCGCCTCGGCGCTGAGATCGATCGCCTTTTGGGTGCGCGGATAGATGCCGCCGCCCTTCGACAGCAGGCCACGATTGTAATCGTCCCAGCTCGACCGCGGGAGGTCGAACATGCGCTGCCGCTCGGCGAAGCTCGCCTCCGGGTCGGGATCGGGATCGATAAAGATGTGGCGGTGGTCGAACGCTGCGACCAGCTTGATCGCGCGGCTGAGGAGCATCCCGTTGCCGAAGACGTCGCCCGACATGTCGCCGCAGCCGGCCACGGTGATCGGGTCCGACTGAACGTCGATTCCGGTTTCGAGGAAGTGCCTCTGGACCGAGATCCAGGCGCCCTTCGCCGTGATCCCCATCGCCTTGTGGTCGTATCCGTTCGAGCCGCCGCTGGCGAAGGCATCGCCAAGCCAGAAGTTGCGGTTGAGCGCGATCTCGTTCGCGATGTCGGAGAAGGCCGCCGTGCCCTTGTCCGCGGCGACGACGAAATAAGGATCGTCGCCGTCGCGGATGACCACTCCTGTGGGATGCACGACCTTGTCGCCCACCAGATTGTCAGTGACCGACAGCAGCGAACGGATGAAGATGCGATAGCTCTCGGTGCCCTCTGCGAGCCAGGCGTCGCGGTTGGCCGGGGCGGGGAGCTGCTTTGGATAGAAGCCGCCCTTGGCGCCGGTCGGGACGATCACCGCGTTCTTGACCAGCTGCGCCTTCATGAGGCCGAGGATCTCGGTGCGGAAATCGTCGCGCCGGTCCGACCAGCGGATCCCGCCGCGGGCGATCGGCCCGCCGCGCAGGTGCACGCCCTCGACCCGCGGACTGTAGATCCAAATTTCGCGCCACGGAACCGGCGCCGGAAGGCCTGGGACAAGCGAGGAATTGATCTTGAATGCCAGCGCTTCGTCGGCGGCCGGACTGAACGCATTCGTCCGGAGGATCGCGTCGACCACTGCCCGCAGGCGCCGCAGGATGCGGTCGTCATCGATCGAGCCGACGCTGGCCAGGGCGCGGTTGAATGCGTCGCCGCGCGGGCTCGTCTCGGGCGCGGCGCCGGCCCTGGCTGGATCGTGCGCGGCCCTGAACAGGTCGATGAGCGCCCGCGTCGCATCGGGCGCGCGGCGCAGGGCATCGACGATGGTCACAAGGCTGTAGGCGACGCCGGTCTGCCGAAGGTAACGGAACCAGGCGCGCAGCCACACCACGGCCTGCGTCTCCAGGGCGGCGTAGAGCACGAGCTGGTTGAACTCGTCGTCCTCCGCTGCTCCGCACAGCACGTTGGCGATCGCGCTCTCGATCTCGGGGGCGCGAGCAAGGATCGACGGCAGGTCGCCCTCCCTGCCGATTTCAAGCCGGAAGTCGTGGATATAGCCCTGCGTCCCGCCGCTCAGGACGGTCGGGTTCTCCTCGAGCACCCTGAATCCGAAATTTTCGAGCACCGGAACGGCTTCCGACAACGGGATCAGTGCAGCGCGGCGATAGGTCTTGAGCCGCAGCTGTCCCTCGGGGTCGCCAGGCGCGCGCCACATGCGAACGCCGCGGTCGTTGTCGTCGCGAAGTGCACGCAGCCGAAGGATATCGGCGGCGGCATCACCAGGCGAGGTTCGCGAGCGATAGCTTTCCGGGAAGTGCGGGATGTAGCCGAGCGCAAGGCGCGTCGCTCGGGGAGCCCCGACAGCATCGATCAGCTCCGCCTCGACTCCCGGAGCCCAGCCGCGGACCATTTCAACGACCGCGGCGTCGAGCACATCGGCGTCCGGCAAGGGCGCGTCATTGTCGACATATTGGGTGTAGCGGATGAGCGCGAGGTCCCCGTCGCCGAGCTCCACCGACCAGCTCGTCACTTCGGTGCCGACCTCCGCCTCGAGCATCCGCGCGATTTGCGTTCGCCGGCCGGTCGTCAGCTCTTCGCGGGGCAGCCACACGAAGGTGAACAGGTGTCCCTTGAGGATGCTGCGGACCTGCAGCAGCGCGGGACGCGGCCGGTCGGCCAGCGACATCGCCACCATGACGAGGTCGCGAACCGAATCGAGGCTGAGATTGATCAGCAGGTCGCGCGGCAGCGAGGCGACCGCGTGGCGAAGCGCCTTGCCGCTATGGCCCGCCGGATCGAAGCCGAAGTCCTTGTCGAGCGCGTCAAGCCGGCCGCGAAGCACCGGGACATCCTCGGCAGGGACGGTCAGCGCGCTGCTCGTCCACAGGCCGGCATGGACTCCGATGCCGGTGATCTTGTCCTTGTCGCGGACCGGAACGACGATGAGGTCCAGCGGGACGCGGCGGTGAACACTCGACTTGCGCTCCGCCTTCGCCATCAGCGGCACTTCGCCGCCCTGTTCGAAATAGCGCATCGCATTCAACGGCCCGGCGTCATCGGTCGCATCGCCCGGAATGCTGAAGATGCCGAGCGTCTGCGACGGCGCCTTGCCCGGCCGCTCCTCATGATAGCCGAGCAGGGTCATGGCGCCATCGGCGAACCAGTTCAGAAGCTCTCCGCCCTCGCCCCCGATGGCCGCGGCGTCGTCCCGCATCTTCGCCTGCAGCTGAGGCCAGTCGCGGACGGCCGCGCGGACGTCGCCGAGCACCCGGCGAAGCTCGGCGGCAAGTTCGCGCCGGCCGCGCGAATCGGCGCGGTCGAGCTCGATGTACATCAGCGATTCCCGCCGTTCCCGGTCGCCGCAGAGCGGCTCGATCGCCTCGAGGACGCCGGCCTTGTCGCGGGTGACGCAGACCACCGGGTGAAGCAGCCGGTGGATCGTCAGCTGGCGGGCGGCGATGGCATTGGCGACTGAATCGACCAGGAAGGGCATGTCGTCGTTGACGATGCCGATCCGCATTCTCCGGCGGCCTGCCTCGCCACCCGTGGATTCGACAGCGAGCGCGATGTCGCCCCGCCGGCGTTTGGCGGCGACGTCGGCGAGGAATTCGGCGGCGAGCTGCTCATCCTCGGTCGTGAAGCGATGGGTTTCGCCGGGCAGCGCATCCCTCGTCAGCGCCTTGCGAAGGAACTCGACCAAGGGCTTGGCCAGGCGCGTATGGGCCGTCATGGAAACCGTGTGCTCCGGGGAATTAGGCGATGCGCGAGCCTATAGACCCGCCTTCGCCGGAGCGACAACCCCGGCCCGGCCACCCCGTCAGACGTCAAGTGAGCTCAGGAGGCCCGGCGGATCGCCCTTTCGACGAGCGCCGAATCTTCGACCATCGCAACCGGTTCGTAGCCGCCATCGGGACGGCGGCGAGCGATCACGAGGCCGAACTCGTCGTCGCAAACTAGAGCATCGAGCGACAGCGCCGGAGCCGTGCGCAGCTTCGCCCGAGCTTCGTCGGTCGGCGTCTCGGGCCTCGCCTGGGGGCGGCGCGCCTCGCGCTCGGCCGCGACCAGAGCTTTGAGGCCGCCCGGCTGCTTGGCAATGAAATCCTCGAAGGCTCCGGCGCCGATATCCTGCCGGCGCGCATAGGAGAGGGCGGCCGCGAACTCGGTGAGCCGAGCTTTGTCGTAATCGACCCCGAAGACGAGCTTCACGACCGGGGTCATCGGCGCGCGGGCCTGCGCCTTCACGCCGGATTCCTCGAGCAGCTCTGCATAGTCCTGCGGATCGGCCTGCGCGGCGACCGCGAAGTCGTAGGCGAGGGCGAGCGCGCGGTAGAGCGCGGTTCGGGTCCGCGCTTCGCCGCCCTTGACCGCGTCGGCGCTCTCGCGGGCGACGGACAGGCGGTCGGCGAGCCCGGCATCCTCGTCGAGGACGACTGCAGGCGCGAGCGGATCATCGGACGCGTCGGCAAGCGGGCCGTCCTGCCAGGCAAAGTGCGGTGCCGGGGCGGCCGGTTCCTCGTCGGTCGCCGGGATTGCCAGCGACTCGTCGAGAAGCAGCGCCTGCTCCGGCTCGCCCGCATCGGGCAGCGCATTCAAAGGCGCGTGGGGCAATTCCGCGGCCAGCGGCGCCGGCGCTTCCAAATCCTCGTCCGCGGCTTTCCAGTTGATCACGCCGTAGATGAAATCGATGGTCTCCCCATCGGAGGAGAAAGGCATCAGGATGCCGCGATAGCAGATGTTGACCGAGCGTTGGTTGACGAACTCGGCCTCGAATCCGACCGGCGCGCGGTTGGCGATGATCTGCATGTAATGGTCGGTCAGGCGCGACAGGAGCGACCGGCTGGGCACGTCGGCGGTCGAGCGCATTCCATCGTCCAGCCCGCATTCGTCGCGGATCGCGCCGCCGATGTAGGGAACTCCCGGGTGGTCGCGGCCGCAAGTGAAGTCGAGCAGAAGGCTGTGGGCGGCAAAGTCCTGGACGTCGCCCGGTTCCAGGTCCTCGATCGAGGGGAAGTCGCGGCCATCGAGAAGCGACACCCAGTAATTGTACGCGCGCACGTGCATGCGCCGCTCATCGGTTCCGATCGCCGCCGCAACGTCGTCCGCAGCGGTGCTTTCGACGGCGCTCGGAACGTCGAAGTCGCTCGGATGCTCGCGATAGCTGTCCATTCGTCCCCGTCCCACTCGTAAATTTCTGTCCGCGTAAATGCCGGAGCACGGTTACCAAGCGGTTAAGCATGTTGGCGGCCGGAGCCGCCGGTGCGGTCTTGCCCGCCGCCGCCGGCGCTGATAGTGGCGCCTCCTCCTCCCGGAGCCCGGTTCTCCAAGAGTCAGGCCGCTTTAGCTCAGCTGGTAGAGCACATCATTCGTAATGATGGGGTCAGGTGTTCGAGTCACCTAAGCGGCACCACCTTTCGATGGCCGATTGGCTAGTCGATGTTCGGAAGCGTCGAGAACTGGTGGAAGGGCGGCGGGCTCGGCAAGGTCCACTCGAGCGTCGTCGCGCCTTCGCCCCAGGGGTTCGCCGGGGCCTTCCTGCCCCAGCCGAGCGACCAGAACAGGTTCACGAAGAACATCGCAACGCCGACAATGGTGATCATGTAGCCGACCGTCGCGACATAATTCCATTCGGCAAAGGCCGGCGTGTAGTCCGGGATCCGGCGCGGCATGCCGTCGAGCCCGAGGAAGTGCATCGGGAAGAAGACCACATTGACGCCGATGAACATGATGAAGAAGTGCAGCTTGCCGAGCAGCTCGTTGTACATCTTCCCGCTCATCTTCGGGAACCAGTAATAGAAGCCCGCGAAGATCGCGAATACGGCGCCTAGGCTGAGCACGTAGTGGAAATGTGCCACCACGTAATAGGTGTCGGTCATGTAGGTGTCGACGCCGCCATTGGCGAGAACGACGCCGGTAACGCCGCCAATCGTGAACAGGAACACGAAGCCGATGGCGAACAGCATCGGCGTCTCGAAGGTGAGCGACCCTCCCCACATGGTCGCGATCCAGGAGAACACCTTGACGCCGGTCGGGACGGCAATGACCATGCTCGCCGCCGTGAAGTACATCTTCTCGTTCACGTTCATGCCGGCCGCGAACATGTGATGCGCCCAGACGACGAAGCCGATGACGCCGATCGCCACCATCGCGTAGACCATGCCAAGATAGCCGAACACGGGCTTTCGGCTGAACGTTGCCACGACCTGGCTGACAATGCCGAACCCCGGGATGATCATAATGTAGACCTCCGGGTGGCCGAAGAACCAGAACAGGTGCTGATAGAGCACCACGTTGCCGCCGCCCGACGCGTCGAAGAAGGTCGTCGAGAAGTTGCGGTCGGTCAGAAGCATGGTGATCGCGCCCGCAAGAACCGGAAGCGAGAAAAGCAGCATGAATGCGGTGACGAGGACGGCCCACACGAACAAGGGCATCTTGTGCATCACCATGCCGGGCGCGCGCATGTTGAAGATGGTCGTGATGAAGTTGATTGCGCCGAGGATCGAACTGATGCCGGCGATGTGAATGGCGAAGATCACCATGTCGACGGCCGGACCGGATGACCCTGACGTCGACAGTGGCGCATACATTGTCCAGCCCGTCCCCGCGCCAAGGCCGGTACCGCCCGGTACGAGCGTCGATCCCAGCAGCAGAATGAACGCGGGCACCAGCAGCCAGAAGCTGATGTTGTTCATCCGCGGGAACGCCATGTCGGGAGCGCCGATCATCAGCGGCACGAACCAGTTGCCGAACCCGCCCATCATGGCCGGCATCAGCGTGAAGAAAATCATGATCAGGCCGTGCGCAGTGACCAGCACGTTCCAGTGGTGGGTCCACTCGTCAAAACTCGCCGTGCCCGCGCCAATCGGCCACGCGCGGTTCAGGACCTGGATGCCGGGCTCCATCAATTCCCAGCGCATGACGCCGGAGATGGAGCCGCCGATCACACCAGCGATGATCGAGAAGATCAGATAGAGGGTGCCGATGTCCTTGTGGTTCGTCGACATGAACCAGCGGACGAAGAAGCCGGGCTTGTGGGAGTCCGCGGAATGCGGCTGCTCGAGCTGGCGCGCCGTGTAGCCAAGCTGCGTCGCGGGCGAGCTGCTCACGATCGCGGACCAGCGTCAAAGACAGTCATGGATCGCTCCCGTCGAAGCCACAGCAAGCCCGCCATGACAGATGCTAGTGCCGGCGCGGCGTCTTGGGGGAGCGATCGTTCGAGTTGGCGATTGGAAATAGTTCGGTGATCGGGCGGCGCGGGGCGATCGCGGGCTGCTGCTGCGTTCCCAGGATGGTGAAGTGCTTCTCGCCGCCGTGGATCAGCGGCAATGGCTGTCGCGAATCGGTTACAGGACGCACGAACTTCCGGATCTGTAGGACGGTCCAGGCGAAGATCAGCGAAATGCGCGTGCGGAATTGGTCGATGAGCACCCGAGCCACCGACGCGCCCTCATGACCGCGGCGCGCGGAATCCTCGGTTCCGTTGAGGAATGACATTTTGAACTCCTTTCTCGGGAGCTCGGCAAACGGGCTGCTCCGCGAGCAGGCTTTGATATGGGGCCTTGGCATCATGCACGCAAATGAATAGAATTGCGCTTTGACATCAAGAAACTTGGTGTGAACTGTGGACATAAACGCGGCCCGCACTTTTCTCGAAATCGTCAAGGCGGGCAGCTTCGTGCGTGCGGCCGCAAACCTGAATCTTACCCAGACCGCGGTCAGCGCGCGCATCCGGGTGCTCGAGGATGAGCTCGACCGGGCGCTGTTCATTCGCAACAAGGCGGGCGCCCGGCTCACTGCGGCGGGCGAACAATTCCTGAAGTACGCGACGACCCTGGTCCAGGTCTGGGAGCGCGCTCACCACGAGGTCGGGATGCCCGCGGGTCGGGAGAACGTGCTCGCGGTCGGCGCCGAGTATCGGCTGTGGAATCCGCTGATTCGAGATTGGCTCATCTGGATGAGAAACGAGTGTCCCGACGTTGCCATACGCGCTCACATCGGTCTTGCGGAGGAACTCGTCGAAAAGGTGCAGGATGGCGTCGTCGACCTTGCCGTTGTCTATGCCCCGCCGCAGCGGCCGGGCGTCTTGTCGGAACTTCTACTGGACGAAAAGCTGGTCGCCGTATCGACGGAAAGCGACCGCCGCGAACTCATTGGCGAGGATTACGTCTATGTCGATTGGGGACGACATTTCGGAACCAGCCATCATGCCGTATTTCCGGACGCACCGAGCCCCGTCCTGACGGTTGATCATGGACCGCTCGCCATCGAATATTTGCTGGCGGTGGGAGGGGCCGCGTACCTCAGAATGGGGGCGGCCAGACCTTACCTCGAGAGTGGAAGGCTGCACCTCGTAAGCGGCACGCCGAGCTTTTCCTATTCGGTCCACGCCGTCTATTCGGCAAAGGCCGACGAGCGAGTGATGGACCGTAGCCGGGAAGGATTGCGGGTTGTCGCGCAGCATCCGATGAAACGCTGAATGCGTGCAACAGGCTGCGAACGCGCCGGCTTGAACATTGGTTCGACCGGTCCATATTGATGGTATGACCGAGCATTCCCAGCTTCGACGGTCGGAAGTCCATCCGGGCAGCAGTACGGGACGCCATTAGGCCCGAGCTGGGCCGCCCCGTCGGCTTGGCATCGGGCCCCGAGTCGCCGCGACACGACTGGTCGCGTGCCCCCTTCAAAGCTTTTGAGACCGCGTCAGCCGCCACGGTCGCGCGCGCAGCAGCCCTGTGTGCCGGAGTTCGATCATGTCTGGACAATGTCGCCCGCCGCGCCGCCTAGAGCCGCGCCATCGTAGGGAGAGTGCATCCGACGTTCTCGCCGATTGGCGCCGTCAAATCGACCGATGGGTGAACGAGGGCGGAGCTCAAGAACGAACCGCCGTACCCGCCCCATGCACCTCGGACAGGCTAGAACGATGACGACCAAGACGCTCGACCTTACGGTCATCGAAACCGTCCGGACGCTGGAACGGCGTCGCATCGAGGCGATGGGCGCAAATGATGTCGCGGCACTCGCGCCGCTGCTGGACGACAGCCTGATATACATCAACAGCCTTGGAGACGTGTTCGACAAGCAGCAGTATCTGCATGCGCTCGAAACGCGCCGACTGGCCTACGACCAAGACTTCGACGTTCAGGAAACCGAGTTCCGGCTGCTCGACGGCCTCGTCATCTTTGTCGGCGTGATGCTCGGCCATTCGCGTCTCGATGGCGAGCAGCAGGTCTTTCATTTTCGCTGCATCAGCGTGTGGCGCGAGCACGCCGGCGAGTGGCGGATGGTCGCGTGGCAGTCTTCGTCCTCTTCCTTCACCGGAGCTCAGTTGCTGCCCTTCGCCGCGCGGCGACCGATCCTACCGCGCGATCTTTCCGGCTGACTGCTCGGCGCTGAACAGAAGTCTCGCAGCAGTTCGGAGGATGACGTGACCGACAATATCTCAGTCGAAGGACCCGATTTCAGCCAGGGCGTGCCGCTCGCGTCTCTTCGCGATGGCGAGATGCTGAAGGGTCATGTCCGCGGGGAGCCCGCGCTCCTCGTGAGGCGCGGCGACGAGGTGTTTGCGATCGCACCGGCGTGCACCCATTACGGAGCTCCGCTCGAGGACGGGCTGCTGGTCGGAGACACGATCCGGTGCCCGTGGCACCATGCCTGTTTCAGCCTTCGCACCGGGGCCCTTCTCCGTGCTCCGGGCCTGGGTCCACTTCAGCGATGGCGTGTCGAACTGAGCGATGGAATGATCTTGGCGAGCGAAGAGCTGGAGGGCGCCGAGCCTGGTGCGCTCACGACAAAAGGTCCGCCGGCCTCGGTGGTGATCGTTGGCGGCGGCCCGTCCGGCTATGCCGCGGCAGCGACTCTTCGGCGGGAAGGCTATGCCGGCGCGATCACGATCTTCAGCGCCGACGAGTTCCTGCCATGTGACCGGCCGAACCTGTCGAAAGGCTACCTGTCCGGCGCGGCGCCCGATGAGTTCGAACCTGCTCAAGCCCGCGGAATTTTACTCGGACAACCGGATCACCGTCCGGCTGAACGCGCCGGTCGAGAGGATCGACGTCGCGCATCGCGAGATCGAACTGGCTGACGGCCAACGCTACCCATATGACGCGCTTTTACTGGCCACCGGCGCAACTCCGGTCCGGCTCGGGATTCCCGGCGCGGATCTTCCGCATGTTCATTACCTGCGCAGTCTCGCCGATAGCCAGACGCTTGTTGAGGCGATTCAATCGGCGCGCAGAGCGGTTGTGATCGGGGCGAGCTTTATCGGACTTGAAGTTGCGTCCTCGCTTCGCAGCCGCAGCCTCGAGGTCGATGTCGTTGGGCCCGAGAGAATCCTGATGGCGAAGGTTCTCGGTCCCGAAGTCGGGCGCTTTCTGCGCCGCGTGCACGAAGACCACGGCGTCACATTTCATCTCGGCTGTACCGCAACCCGGATCGATGAGACCAGCGTAACTCTCGACAACGGGGCGCGGGTCGATGCCGACCTCGTCATCATCGGCATCGGCGTGCGGCCGGAGACCGGGCTGGCCGAGGCGGCCGGGCTGCAAGTGGACCGCGGCGTCGTCGTGAACCAGTGCCTCGAGACCAGCGAACCGGGCATCTACGCTGCCGGCGACATCGCACGCTGGCCTGACCCGTTGAGCGGCGAGCGCATTCGCATCGAGCATTTTGTAGTTGCCGAACGGCAAGGCGAAACCGCGGCGCGGAACATGCTGGGTCAGAGGGAAAGCTTCGCCGCAGTCCCCTTCTTCTGGACCGAGCAATACGACTTGGGAATCGCATACGTCGGTCATGCGGTGAACTGGGACGAGGCAATCGTCGACGGCGATCTCGAAAAGCGGGACTGCTCGATTACGTACCGCCGCAATGGGCAGAAGCTGGCGGTTGCAGTCATTCACCGCGATCTTGTCGGTCTGGAAGCCGAGGTCGAGTTCGAGAAAGTGATCGCCAGCGGCGCGCACCAGCAGGACAGGGGCCGTGCTTCCGAACCCGAAAGGGTGTGATCATGGGCAAAACGATCAAAGCCGCCGATGTCTGCCTCAAGCGCGCCTACGAGCCGGCATCTCGCACCGATGGCCGGCGTATCCTCGTCGACCGCCTTTGGCCGCGTGGCATCTCGAAGGCCGAGGCCGCGATCGACGAATGGCTGAAGAACCTCGGACCCACCACCAAGCTGCGCAAATGGTTCGGTCACGATCCCGACCGATGGGACGAATTTCAACGGCGCTATGCCAACGAGATTCGTGGCAATGGTGAGCTGCTCGCGCACCTTCGGGACCTCGCGCGAGCGGGACCGGTCACGCTCGTCTATTCCGCCCATGACGAGGTTTATAACGACGCGGTCGTGCTGCGCGACGTGCTACTCGGCCGCGAAGGCGGCAAATCCTAAATGCAAGCGTCCGCATTCGAAACGCGCTCTTTCATGTGCGCTTGTGCGACGTTTCCGGCGACCGCGGCCTGCCCGAGGCGATCCGGCGCAACCGGGCTGGGCGACGACGGCGATGAGCCCGCCGCTGGTCTGCAATGGATTGTCTTTTCCGCACAAATCATGGAGTCTTGCACGGGGGAAGTCTAAGCTCGTGACGTGGATTTCATCCGCATTTCGCAAGTTGCCACGCGACCGCCCCGGGCTTGGACTTCGCGGCAGGCGGCGCTTTCTTCGTCCTCGCCTCTTTTCTCCGCTGGCTCCTCGGGGGGGTCAGCGAAGGCTTCGGACCGATGACCTTCCTGCCGGCGATCCTGCTTGCAGGCCTGTTCGGAGGAAATCGGCATCGGGATCGGGGCCGCGCTCGTTTGCACCCTCGTCGCGTGGGTCATGTTCTTCCCGCCTTACGGCACGTTTATTCTCGCTACGCCGCATGTGATTACGATGGTGATATTCGTCGTAACCGCCGCGCTCGAGCTGTTCGTCATCCGCACCCTCAACGTGGCGATCAACGATTTGTCAGAGGCGCGTGAACGTTCCAACGTGTTGTTCCGCGAACTGCAGCATCGGGTCGCCAACAATCTTCAGTTCGTCGCTGCTGTCCTGATGCGGCGTCGGAAGCTCCTGAAATCCGATCCCCTCTGTGCCGAGGCGTTGGAATCGGCTCAGCTGCGTCTTGAGACCATGTCCCGGGTTCACCGGCGGCTCCACGATCCGTCGTCTCTCGATCAGCCTTTGCAGGCCTATCTCGAGGCGTTGTGTGCGGATTTGATCAAGGCGAGCGATACGCCGGACATCCGCCTGGAGGTTGAAAGCCCGCCCATCGTGCTGACGCTTAATGGACTGATGTCGATGTCGCTCATTGTCGCCGAGCTGGTGACCAACAGTCTCAAGCACGCGTTCCGCGATCGCGCCGACGGTCTCATCGCCATCAACATCAGCGGTCGCCGCGGGGTGTATACCTTGTCAGTCGCGGACGACGGACCTGGTCTCCCGAGTGACTTCGCAACGAGGAACAGCAATAGCCTCGGGCAGGGCATTCTCCAGAGCCTTGCGCGTCAGCTCCATGGCAAGCTGGTTTTCGAGCCTGGGCGTGGAACAGTCGCGAAGCTCGTATTTCACGCTTGAACGCAGCGGAGTCCGGTCATCCTTGATTAAAGTGCGCGCGGGTACATATCGAGGCTATGACCGACCATCCTTCCTTCGACCGGTCCGGGCTGCACCCAGGTAGCAGCACAGCACGACTCTAGCGCCCTGAGCGTCCCCGTCTCGGTTGCGGCCGGACGCGCGCTCCGGGCTTCTCCATCGAGCAGCGCACTGCACACCGCGTGCGCACGTCTTCATCACGGAGAATATCGTGACTGTTCACACCCCCGATCTTCAAGTGCGCGCAGTACGCGCGACCCGCCACCGCGTCGCCGGCTTGCTTGGCCGATATCCCCAAGTTTCCGACCAGGACCGCAAGGAAATCCTCGCGTTCATGAAAGAGGGTCGCCACCTCGACATTGGACTGCTCACCGCCGACGACAATGTGCGGCCGCAGCTCGACGCGTTCATGGCCGATCACAAGCGCCACTTTAAGCTGAACGTCCTCGACATGCTGCGCGCGCTGGCCGTGGTCGGTGCCGTGCTGATCGTCTGTCGGCTCATCTGGGAGCTGTTCATGCCGGTTTCGCTCTGACGCGACGGCTGCAGCCCGGCCGGGCCACCACCAATACAATCAATCGGAGTTTATCATGCCCTTGTCACAATCGCCTTCCAGGCGCCCCCCCATCCACCTGCCCGCGGCAGAATCGGACGTCATCGCCGACCTCGCCCTGCGCGCCGAGCACCGGCAGCCGGTCGTCGCCGCGATGCTGCTCGAGGAGATCGAGCGCGCCGAACTGCATGGCCCCGACACCATGCCCGACGGGCACGTCCGCCTCGGATCGACGGTCGCCTTCATCGACGATCGAACGCATCAGGTCCGCGAGGTCCGACTGGTGCTGCCGGGCGAGGCCAATATCGCAGAGGGACGCATCTCGATCCTGACGCCGATGGGTGCCGCGCTCTACGGCTTGGCCGCGGGTCATTGCATCGACTGGCCGGACCTCAACGGAAATGCGAGACCAATCCGGATTGTCCGCGTGGAGCAGCCGTCCTGATAACTGGATAGACGGCAACTCTGCACATGTCGGGCGCCCGATCAGGCGCGGCCGGTCTGCGGGTGCGGCTCGAGCGCTGCCAGCGCAATGAGCTTCGCTAGGCTGTTGGCGCCGGTTTTTGCCGAGATCTGCGCGCGATGATCGTCGACGGTCCGGGCGCTGATGTTCAACTCGATCGCGATGGCCTTGTTCGAATAGCCGCGCACCAGCAGCCCCAGGACATCCCGCTCACGCCGGGTCAGGACCGCCGTGCGGCTTTCGAACTCGCGTGAGCGCCGGCTCCAGTCCAGACCTTGGCGAACGCTGGAGAGGAGCCGTTCCTCGTCGACGGGCTTCTCGAGATAGTCGACGCCTCCGTGGACCCGGATCGAGTCCACCGCGTGCACCGTCGAGGGCCACGCGGTCATGAAGACGATGGCGACCGCCCGGTCGAGCGCGCGAAGCCTGTTAGAGAATTCGAACCCGTCCAGCTGGTCCATCATCACGTCGGTGAGGACGCAAGCCGCCGGACCTGCCGTGTAGGCATCAAGCAGCGCGACGGGATCGCTGAACGGCTCCGCGTGAAGGTCGTGACGCCGCAACAGGCGCGCCACCGACGCGGCGAGATCGGGATCGTCGTCGACGACATAAACGAGGTCACTGGCTGTCATTCGTACGGTCCTTCACGAAGGGGCATGTGCAAAGTCGAGCGCACTTTGCCCGCGGCGGTCGTTTCCATCGCGAGCCGGCCCCCGTGCGCCTGTGCGATCGTTCTCGAAATGATAAGTCCGAGCCCCATGCCGTGGCGGCGAGACCCGTTCCCGTCGACAGCGTTCTCGACCCAGAAACGGGCGAAGCCGCGCGACTTAGACCAACCGACCGTTACTACGCCGGACGGCTTCGGAGCGGCGGCGATGGCATTGCGGAGGAAATTCAGCATGGCCTGCCTGATCTCGACGTCGTGCACCTTGACGGTGAGCGCCGGTCCTGCTGCGCAGACGAGCGAGACGCCTGCCTCACTTGCCTCGGGCGCGACCAGCGCGAGCACGTCGGACACGAGCTGCGGCAGGCTTTGCACGCTGCGGCTTTCCGTCGTCTCGCTGCCGAATGCGCGGAGTCTGCGGATAAGTTCGGCCATGTGATCCGCCTTGCGCGCGATCAGGGCCGCGATCTCCCTGACTTCGGAAGACTTGCCCTCGTCCTCGGTTTCGCTGGCGTCGACAAGCGCCCGCGCCTCGATCGCGATCGTCGACAGCGGCTGGCTGACCTCGTGGATCACCGCGACGGACATCGCCCGCAAGCTCTTCAGCCGCTCGGCGTGAAGCAGCAGGCGATCGCGCCGGTTGATCTCCTTCAGCGCCCGCAATTGCGCGTCCGCATAGCTGCCGGCGAGATAGGCGCCGACGGCAACGCAGGCGAGTTGCATGTGGACCTGCACTCGGATCGCGTCGCTGATTCCGCCGTCGGTCATCGGCAAGACGATCGCCGTACTGATGACGATTGCCGTCCAGGCGATCGCGCGGCCACCTCTCAATCCGCACCAGCATGCCGCCAGCAGCGGCGGCGCGAGGACCAGGCCGTCGCCGAGCCGCTGCAGAAGCCAGACGAGTGCCCAGGAACAAATGATGCAGGTCGCAAGCTCGGGGAAGCGCCTTGTCACTCGCGGGCGCAATCTGGTCAGCCGCTTCCCGGACCGAATTCGACTTGCAAGCCAGAGCAGCGGCGGGGCAACGATCAGGATCCCGAGCAAGTCGCCAAGGGTGAAAACGAGGAGCGCCGAGAATAGCAGGGACGCGTCGATCGAGCCTCGCGCAGATGCCAGCGGCAGTGCCCACGGTAGCGCCGCGATGCATGCCGCCATTGGACCGAGGACAGCGGCAATCGCGAAGGGCAGCGGATCGAATTCGGCGCGGCTGGATTGGCCCTCCATCCGCGAATGGACTGCGCGGATCACGGCGCCATAGACGAGGCACGGCCCGACAATTCCCAGCAGACTGAGCGGGAGATCGTGGCTGAGCGGGACGGACCCCGAGCCGACGCTCACCGCCAGTTCGGCAAGTGCTGCCCATGGCGTCAGCCGCGGCCCTGCAATCCACAGGAAAGCGAAGCGGAGTCCTGCGGCCGGGAACCACACGCTGAACACCTTGTGCGTTGCCCAAGCTCCCGAAGCGCTCCGCAGCAGCGTGAACGCAGCGCCATAAGCGACCAGGATGAGCAGCCAGCATCCCAGGTCGCGCACTCCCATCCGTGGAGTGGGAGACGAGTCCTGGAGTTGGTGAGCAGCCGGCTTTGGTTCGCGCGCAAGCGTCAGCATCGATTGCATCTTGTCACGCACACCCCCAACCACCCCTCGAAAGCTTAGTCGCCCTGTCGCCAAACGCAGCCCCGTAAAATTTACGGATGGCAAAAACTGCGCTCTTGCAACACCTTGCCGCCGCTCGGTCTCTGTGCAGTAAACGGGGGGCAGGGTGGACTTCGAGGAGCGGGGGCAGTGCCGCGAAGTCCACCCTGGTATAGCAGGGGAAACCTTAGTGCGCGTTCTTTGTCTTGGGGCGGCGTTCACCGCCTTCGCCCCTGCTTCCGACAACCGGACATCGGCGCTCGCCGTGGAACGGATTCGAAAGCCGCCGGATTGGTCACGATCAGTTGTCGGAAATCCGCTGAAACCGTGGATCATGCGCAGCAGTCGAACGCTGTGCGGGGGTAGGGCCGATGTCGAAAGGTCGGGAGGCTTCCTGCGAAGCCTTGATGTCCGACACGTCACGCGTAGAGCCCAGGGCAGCAGATCACTCGGAGGAGCGTTCTGAAGACTGGCCTCGTTCGATCGCACACCTGTCCCTGGCCTGGATGGCAGGCGACGCATTGCCGCGCCTGTTCGTCACGTCCGGCTTGCTGGCGGTCTGGCTGAACGCCCGCGCGCGTCGGGAACTCGCACTGCGTCAGTGCATCAAGCTTCGAAACGGCATCCTCACCACCACCAATCCGTCGCACCAGGACAAGCTCCTGAACCTGGTCCAGGAACACCGGGCGCGTGACGACGGCGTCGATCCGCGGTGCGAATGGCGAAGGCCATGTGCTCGTCCACGCACATCGGCTCGACCTTGACGGTGACGAGCCACTGTTCGGACTCAAGTTCCACCGCATCGGTTCAGATTTCAAACCTGTCTATGTTGGGCTGGACAGCGCCTTCGGTCTGACCGCCGGTGAGCGGCGGGTGATGATGCGGCTGGTCGACGGCGACACTCTTCCGGCGATTGCCAAGTCGCTGGGTGTTTCGGTCGAGACGATCCGCACCCACGTTCGCAATATCTACGGGAAGACGGAGGTGTCGTCGCGGGCCGAGCTGTTCAGCCTGGTGCGCGCGTTCCGGCTTTAACGCCGCCGCCGTTAAGCATCCGCCAAGGTTCTCTGAGCGATCATGCGGCGTACGGTCGGGTTCTTCCCCAGTCGTGCCGGGCGGGATCCGGGGAGCGGATGCGAGTTTCCACTTGTCGTTCCGCTTCTCCCCGCCCGTTAATGTCCCGTAATGGCACGGTGCCCGGACCTTCCCGGAGAATCCCCTCTGTGCAGGGCTAAGTCCCTAAGAAAAATTCATCATTTCGATTATCGCTCACCCGTTCGGGGGATGTTACCCGAAGTTTAATTGCCCCAGCTTCCGCGTCGACCCGAGGGGGGCCTCGACCGAGTTCAACACATGACCGCTTGGGTTGGCATCCGGATTCCTGGAGACGGAATCCGCGGTGCCGGGTAACACACTGATTGGGGAAGAAAACCATGACGAAATTGATGATGATGCGGCTCTCGCCGCCACGACGGCGTTCGCCACCCCGGCGCTTGCCAGCAGCGACGACCACCATTACCGCTGCGAGTTCCGGCTGTCTGCTCCACTGACTGCTCCTGGAACAGCAGTTTCGGTGGCCACATCCGGTACGACTGATCTCGGCACGGCCAACCTGATCTGCAACGAGTGCATGGGCTTCACTGCCACGTGTCGTCGCAAACTGGCGGTTTCCTGGCCGACCACAGACGGTCATTCGCCGACTACCTCCTTACACGCTGAGTGTTCCTCGTATGGCGTGTCGAACCTTGCGTTGACCCAGGCCGATTTGCACGATCAACCCGGCAAGCCGGCTGCGGCTGGCCGTTATCATCGGCGTTTGCGTCTCGGCGTTAACGCTCAACATCGCAGCGCAGACTGGCGCGTCCTTCGCAGGCACCTATTCGGACGTTATCACCTGGGACATCACGGCCAACTAAGGCAGGATTCGCGGGGGCGGCAGCGATGCCGTCCCCGCTTTCGATTTGAATGTGGGCGGGGAAGTATGCGTTAAGTTTGGACATCGTTGGGTCGGCTACATCTGCGCCGGCCTTGCCGTGGCGGCTGCGCCGGCGATGGCAGGCATTCGGTTCCAGCCGATGTCCTACGACCTATCGCCAAGCGGCACCGGCGCCCAGCAGAATCTCCGCGTCGAGAACACCGGCAGCACGCCGGCCGCGGTCGAAGTCACCGTCGAACGCCGCCACATCCTTCCTGACGGCAGCGAAAAGCGAGAACCCGCGGATGACGATTTTCTCGTCTTCCCGCCGCAAGGCATTGTGCCCGCCAACGGGTTCCAGACGTTCCGCGTTCAGTATATCGGCAACCCGGCGCTGCAGAAAACGGCGCTCTATACCATCACGATTGCCCAATTGCCGGTGGACACCAGCGGGTCGGACAAATCGGCGGTCCAGATCGTCTTCCATCTCGGCACGCTGGCGGCCGTTTCGCCCGCGGATTCGAAGCCGGTGCTGACCGTCACCAGCGTCTCGCCATCGACCGACCCGAACAAGCTGACGGTCCGCATCAGCAATCAGGGCAACCGTTATGCGCGGCTTCGCGGCGGGCAATGGACGCTGACGGACGGCGACGGCAAGGACGTGCTCGACGCCGACACCGTCGCCAAGGGCATCGATCAGCCTTTGATCGAGCCCGGCACGGAGCGTGTCGTCGAACTGCCGGTTCCCGCGGGGTTCGTGCGGGCCGGCGCGCATGCCGACTATGAGCTGAACGCCCCGTCCAAATAGGACGCGCGGGTGTCGGCACCATGATTGCGGCAGCCATCCTGCTTGCAAGCGCTGCGTCGGCGCCGCCAGCGCCCGGCACGCCTGCACCCCGTGCGTTGAGTCAGTGACACCGTCGAGGCATGCCCCGATCAACATCGCGGCACTGGTCGATCTCCTCGCGACCGCCGAAGTGACTCCGTTGGGCGCCGCGCCTCCGCTTGCTCTTGCGAAGCCTGCGCCTGCCAAGGCAGCGAAGCCGCAGCGGCGCGTCCAGATCACTGTCACCACCCTCGTCAACGGCTCGCCCGCCGGCGACGTTTCGGTCGACACCGATCCGTCCGGCGACGCCCGCGTCGATGTCGCGCAGCTCGTCGCCTTGCTGAAACCAATCGTGTCGAGCGCGCAGATCAATGCGCTGCTCGCCCGTGCCGGCGGCCAGTCGATGGCGCCAGTCGCCGCGCTCTCCGATCCGCAGCTGAAGATCGCTTTCGATGTCAGCGCGCTGCAGCTGAAGGTCGATCTTCCGGTCGACTCTCGCGCGGTCAACAGGGTCTCGATCGCCGGATCTCAGCTCCGCGGCGGCGGCGAGCTCACGCGGCCGGAGATTTTTTCGGCCGGCGTAACCTTCCTGCTCGCTGACCATTTCGACCATGGCAACTACAGCGCACTTGGCCGTGATGCGTTGACGGTAGCGGCCCGCGGGTTCGTCAACGTCGGCGGGATCGACGGCTGGAACCTGGCGTTCCTCACCGGCTACCGCGAAGGCGAGCGACCGTTCCGGCAACGCACCACGGTCTTCCATGACGATGTCGACCGCGCCATCCGTTACTCGGTCGGCGATGTGAACACCGCAGCCGTTCGGCGCCTACTCCAGCTCCGAGAACATGTTCGGCATCGGGATGGAACGGCTTTATCAGACCATCCAGCCTTATCGGAACCTGCGGCCGGCAGGTCGCGGCGCTCTCCAGCTCGACCGGCCGTCCAGCGTCGACGTCTATGTCAACGGCGCCCTGTACCGAACGCTCCAGCTCGAGCCCGGCCGCTACGACCTCCGCGATTTTCCATTCCTCGACGGCCTCAACGACGTGCGGCTGGAGGTGCGCGACGACACCGGCACGCACGAGAGTATGTCGCTGTCGTTCTTTTCCGACACCGAGCTGCTCGACCCCGGTATCTCGACCTTCTCGGCCGTGGCCGGCTTCCGTCAGGAACGGTCCGACGACCGCGGCGTCGGCTACGCCGGATCGCCGACCTTCACCGGCTTCTACGAGCGTGGCCTCAGCGATCGGTTGACTCTCGGCGGCGGACTTCAGGCGGATCGCGACGATGCCTTGGTCTCGGGTCTCGGGGTCGTCGCGACTTCCCTCGGCGTGTTTGGCGCACAGGGTGCAATCGACATGCATCGCGGCAGCGACGCCGAATATGCGGCTCTCCTGAGTTATCGCCTGTTTTCGGGGAGCAAGTCGGGCCGGCAGAGCAGCTTCGATCTCGACCTCGAATATCGGAGCCGCGATTTCTCGCCGATGGAGGCCGCCGGAACGGACCCCGTTCGCTACGCCTACGACATCGCCGCGCGCTACCAGGGCGAGCTGGTGAAAGACTGGTTCCTCAGCGCCACCGCCGGCTACAGCATCGCGCGCGGAGACTATCCCGACCTCAAGTCCGGCTCGCTCGGCTTGTCGCACCGGTGGGGACGGGTGAACGCCACCGTCAACTACACCTACCTCGACCCGGCGCCGCGCGCCGACCACCGCATCGGACTAACGGTCAGCTTGCCGGTTGGCCGCCGTCAGCAGGTCAGGGCCGGGTTCGACAGCGATCGCAACCGCATCTTCGCCGATTATGACCTGCAGGGCTTCGAAGGGCTCGACCAGCTGAATGGGCACGTTTCGCTGGCTCACAATGACGAGGGCGAAGACCGGCGTTCTCGACGGTGAATATTACGCCAACCGGTTCCGGCGCGACCGTTCACCACGCGTATGACACGACAAGCGGCTTCAACAGCGCGGTGACCGACCTCGGTGTCGCGGTCGGGCTCGGCTATGCCGGCGGGGAGTTCGCGATCGGCCGCGACGCTGACCGCGGCTTCACCATCGTCACCAAGCACCCGACGCTCGGCAACGCGAGCGTGGTTGCGTCCGATACCTATGCGGTGGGACCGTCTGCCAGGACGGGTCTGCTCGGGCCGGCGCTGGTGCCGACGCAGCGCGGCTACCAACCCGAACTCCATCAAGGTCGACGTCGACCCGTTGCCGCCCGGCTACGACATTGGCGCCGGCCAGATCGACATCCTGCCCGGCGCAGCCAGCGGCTACGTGATGCACGTCGGCTCGCGATGCCTCGAACATCGTCATGGGCAGGCTGCTCGATGCGAAGGGCAAGCCCGTCGCCTACGCATCGGGCCAATTGGTTGCGGTCGGCCGCGCCAAGGGAACGCCGCCGACGTTCATCACCAACCGCAACGGCCGCCTCGTGGCGCAGAAGGTCGCGCCCGGCCGCTATCGGGTCGTCTCGGCCGGCGGTCAGTCCATTGGGGAAATAACGGTTCCGAAAGACGCCCGGGGCATGGTCGACGTCGGCGTCCTGACCGAGAAGGAATGAGCATGTTGTATTCGCGCCTGATCGCCTGGACATTAACGGGCGCCGCCGCGCTCGTTGCGACTCCCGCTGTCGCCGGAAACGATTGCCAGCTGACCGCTGCGCTCGGGCCGGGAGCACAGGCCGTCTACGATCCGTTCGCGACGGCGGACACCGTGCTCAACGTCACCGTCACGGCGCAAAATCGCGGCGACACGCCTTGCCAGGCGCGCTTCTATGTCGCCCCCCTGGGCGGCGAGTTGCACCTGATATCGGGCGCGAACCTCCTTTCGTACCGCATCGACGTGCCGCGCGGCGGAGGCGCCGGCCTGCCTCAGGAACGCGGTCCTTTCATTCTTCGCGTGCCGGGGAATGCCAGCTCCACACTGGAGATCCCGCTCATCGTCCCAGCACTGCAGGTGGTGCCGAAAGGCGATTACGACGGCGAAGTCGAAGTGCGAGGTGTCGGCGAGAGCAACGAGCCGATCAGCATCACCGGCAGCAGCGCGCCGCTCCACATCGTGGTGTCGGCGCGCGCCGAAATGAGCATCTCCGGAACGGCTGCACCGCCTTTCTCGAGCCATTCCATGGCTCCGGCCTCCATCGACTTCGGCGAGGCCGTTACCGGTGCCACTCAACGCGTTTTCGTGAACGTCTGGTCGAACGGCAGCGTCGCGATCACGCTCAGTTCCGAGAACCAGGGCGTGCTCCGTCACGAAACCAATCCGTCGCTGACGCCGATCGGCTACACGGCGACGTTCGATGGCCTTGCCGTCAATCTGGGAGCGCCGTTCAGCGTCCGGCGCACTCCGCCGCTCAGCCTTGCAGGCGCCAGCTATCCATTCGCAGTGACGTTGGGCAACGTCGCCGGACATTTTGCCGGCCGCTACAAGGATGTTGTTACGGTCAATGTCGATCAGAATTAATGCCGCGCTAACCACGTTCTCCGGCGGGATGGAAAGAAATCGTCGTTAATCGCGCCTTAGCAATGAGGTGCAGATGAAACGTCTTCTTCCATTCGCCGCTTTGGCGCTGTGCTCGGCCCCCGGGAATGCCGCATCGACGGACACCACGCGCGTGTCGCTTGTCATCCCGGTGTCTTGCGGCATCGAGATCGCTGGCGAGACCGTGTCGGCAAACCGGCTGACGCTGACCTTGCACCGGCGGTGCAACACCTGGCACGCGATTACGGTCGACAGCGCCGGCTTCGACGGCAAGCCCGTTGCCATGCGTTTCGATCAAACGCCGGTCACTCTGTCGGGAGGTTCGGCCCGGCTTCCGCAGCATGAGCGCTATTTCGACGGCACCGACACGCTCGTCATCGACACAAAGGGATCGCCGGATGACATCGAGCGGCTCGCCCGCAGCCTGCGGGTGACCATCGAGCAGGCCTGACCGCCGGCAAAGCGGGACTGCATCTTGACCTGACCTTGCGCCGCGCAGAGGCTGCACGGCGGGGGAAAGCTGATGGTGCTCGGAGCGCTACTCATCGCTGCAGCTCAAGCGTCAGGAGTGGGCGCCGCTCCGCAGCGCGCCGCCGAAATCGTCGTCACCGGAGAGCGGGTCCGGCGGTCGCTTAAAGACACGGCGTCGAGCGTTTCGGTAATCACCCGCCGCGAGATCGAAGCGGGGTCCGCGAGCGACGTCGACGATGTGCTCGCGCTGGTGCCCAACGTGCAGCTTGGCCATGGCAGTCAGGGCCCGACCATCCGTGGGCAGGACACCACGGGCGCGCTCCATGATTTGCCAGCGTTTCTTGGCGGCAACCGGCCGCGGACGACGCTGGTGCTCGATGGCCGCCGCGACACCTACAACGAGTTCGTTTTCGGGACTGCGCCGGTGTGGGACGTCGATCGGATCGAAGTGTTCCGAACCCCGCAGACGACTACCCAGGGGCAGAACTCGATTGCCGGCGCGATTTTCGTGACCACCAGCGATCCGACCTTCACCCCCGAGGCGCGGACAAGGGCGATTGCCGGCAACCTAGGCACCGGCGAGCTTTCGGCGATGGCATCCGCACCGCTCAGCGGCGACGTCGCCATGCGGGTTGCCGGTGACCTCCGCTACAGCCGCACGGCCAGCCATATCGTCGATCACATCGTCGGAGCTGAGCCCAACCACGAGGTGTTCGGACTGGCCCGCGCAAAGCTTCTGGTGAAGCCGCGGGGCCTGCCGGACTCGCGGTTTCTGATCACGTACGCGCACATCCAGTCGCAATCTCCGCAGGTGCAGCAGATCACCGAGCCGTTCCGGCAGCGGCGCGACACGAGCGATGGCTATGGCGTCTTCCGGATCAACGTCAATTCGCTGACCGGCGCGGCGCATCAGCCGATTGCGAGAGACCTCGCGTTGGACGTGGTCGCGACCGGCGGCGACAGCAGCGCTCGCCGGCTCGCGGCTAAGGGCGCGGGACAGGCGCGTATCCACGGCCGTGACTGGTCGACGGAGGCGGTTCTCCACTGGGCGTCCGGCGACACGGTCCGGGCAATCGGCGGCGTGTCGCGCATGCACCTCGCGTTGAGGCAAGTCATCGATCTCTCAATCCTTTCGGGCATCGGCCGCTTCCACGACGCGCAGGACGGGACCGGGTTGTTCGGCGAAGCGGACATCATGCTGTCGAGCAAGACGACGCTCACCGCAGGAATCCGCTACCAGCAGGACCGGCAGGACCGCGCGGGCGCGCTCGCCGCCGCAAGCAGCGGAGAGTTGATCCCGCTGGACTATGAGCGAACGTTCCGCGCGTTGCTCCCGAAGCTCTCCCTCGCCCACGACTTCACCCCGGCAGTGCGCGCCGGCGTGCTGATCCAGAAAGCCTACAATCCGGGCGGCACGACCCTTCGCTTCGATACCGGCGCGCCAGACGATTTCGAGGCCGAGCGCCTGTGGGATTACGAGCTGTTCGCGCGAGCATCGCTCGGTCGGCGCGTAACCATGTCCGCGAACCTGTTTCGCTATGACATTCGCAATGCGCAGCGCGCCGAGGACATCGCGATCTTCGCGCCAAACGGCTTTCCAGTGGGCTTCGCAAACCTCTTCAACGTGCCGAAGGCGAGGAGTTCCGGCCTCGAGGCCGAACTCGACTGGCGGCCGACGCGGCGAGTGACTGCCCGCGCCAGCCTCGGATTGTTGAACACGCGGATCGTCGATGCCGGACTCGCGGCGCCAAGCCTCGAAGGCAAGCAATTCGATCGCGCGCCGCACTTCAGCGCTTCGGCCGCGATCGACTGGACAGCGACAGAGCGCTTGCGCCTATCCGCCCAGCTCCGCCACCATTCCCCTTATTTCAGCGACAACGCGAACACGCCGGCATTCCGCATCGCCGCAGCGACGATTGTGGATGCTCGTGCCGAATACCGGTTCGGCAGGCTGACGACGTTCGCTTATGCCCGCAATGCGTTCGACCGATTTGCGCTGATCGAGCGGACGGCATTTCAAGGCTACGCAGAAGACCCGCGCGAAGTGGGCATCGGTCTCGACGCCCGCTTCTAGCGGTGCTCGATCCGAAGGTAGTCCGGCTGGACTCCGCGTTTCTTCCAATAGTCGCTCAGGCCGACCGCGTCGCATAAGGCCAGAAAGCGAGGGTCCGATCGCATTTTCGCGGCCGGCGGCGTGAACAGCCACTGGATGCTCATCCGCCATCCTGAATTGCTGCCTAGCTGCGCCGCCTTGTTGTCGCCGGCGCGCACCACCGAGCCGCGCCACAGCAGGAACCCGTTACAAATGTCGAACGCGAGATCCACCTGATCGAGGACCCCGAGAATCATGACCGCCTGGATCGCAAGTCCGCCGGCCGACCGGGCCGCATGGGTGCAAGCCTTTCGCGCCTGGTCGAGGTTCGCGGGCGTCGGGGAGGTCATCGCGGGCAGGGACGCCCGCCACAGCGCCAGCCACGGCGGCAGCCGCAGCTTCGGATCGCTGTCGAGCATCGTCTGAGCCGCCGCGGCTCGCGCGGTCGTCGCCAGAAGTCAGGAATTGGACCCACCACACGAAAGGGTCGGCGGGCCACGTATCGCGGGCTTGGTCGATCACCTTGTCGGCTTCGTCGGTCCGCCGGGCGATCCACAGCTTCAGTGCCCGTCTGCACAGGAGCTCCGGCGACAGCGGTTCGATGCGGATGGCGCGTTCGTTCCAGTCCCAGGACTTCGCGGTTGAGTCCCGGCCGACTGAAGGAGCGCGACCAGCTGGTTGATCGCCGGAACGTGTTTGGGGCCGAGCGCAATGATTGAACGCAGCCGCTGGTCCCGCTGGAACCAGTCGAGCGTCGACCCTTCGAGATCGTAGACAGCCAGCAAGGCGCTCGGCTCTTTCGGATCCAGGGAGAGCGCCTCGCGGGCCGAAGCCGCGGCGTCCGCGATCATTGTCTGTCCTGTGCCGGCCTGGCCCGGCGGCGCCTCGGTTTGCATGAGCGCCAGCATTCCCCATGCCTCGGCGTTATCCGGTCGAAGCCGGACCGCCTGTCGAAGGCTGGCTATCATTGCCGGATTCTGATCGTCCGACCGGTTCAGGGCGGCGCGGGCGCGGTCCATTATCGTATCGAACGTCGAATGCTGCGGCGATCGACTTACCCACCACAGGGTGCCGCCAGCTGCGAGCAGCCCCGCGCCAACAGCACTTCCGAGAAGAAGCCGGCGAGACACTTGGTGCTCACCGCGGCCACGCGCGTCCGGATAACCGTCGAGCATGGACAGGATCGGGCCCATCAGGCGGTAGCCGGTCCTCGGCACCGTCTCGATCTCGAACAGGCCCGAAGCGGTCTCGGCCGCGACCTTGCGGACCTGGCCGATGGCGCGGTTCAGGCTGTCGTCGCCAACGAACGCGCCGCCCCACGCGCTGCCGAACAGCTCGTCGCGAGTGATGACGCTGCCGCCGCTGTCGAGCAGCAGCAGGAACACTTTCATGACGATAGGTTCGAGGTGCGCGCGGCCGCCTGGGCCTTCGACCAGCCGGCGAGCCGGGCTGACGCGCAGCGGCCCGGCCGTGAAGTCCGGACGGTTCGCCAGATCGGCGACCTTCAGCATACCAGCGCCAAGCCCCCTTCGCGCAGCCACAAGACGATCAGTAGATCATCGCAAGTCCTTCATCGCACATCGGCGAAGCGAATTCCATGCGACACTAAGAGGTCGCCCACATCGACCTGTCGGCGGCCTTAGCTCGTGAATTTGCTGTCGCGCCGGCGGCCCACCATCAACCGCGCTTCAAGGTGACCGCACAGCGCGGTGTAGTAATCGGACAGGAATCCGAAATCGTCGCCGTCGTCGGCCATGTCCGCCTTGCTGCGGATCATCCGCGCGACGGTGACGATCGCGTCCGGGTTCTCGTTCCGGAGCACCTCCTCGAGCGTCTGCAGTTCGTAAACGCCGTAGAGCTCCAAGGCCGCGGGCGGGAAGGTGCGCCGCGGCTGGTACGACGCGCCGACGAGGTCGGTCGAGAGCTGCGCCTTGTCGGTGCGGACGACCCACGTCCCGCCGACCAGGTCGCCGAGCCGCAGGCGATCGCGGTTGAACAGCGGGAAGAACAGGAAGATGAAGCTCCACAGCAGCGAGAAGAGGATGAGGAAGGTGTCCGCTGTGCCCTCGGCAGCTTTGCGCGGCGAGGAAGGACAGCGGCAGGAAAACCTCGATCTCACGCATTGCATTTCGGGCAATTACCGCGGAGCCCGTGAGCCGCGCGCCGTCGCGGGCGACGACGCGTAGACCCATCAGCCGCTTGCCCGGCGTCGCTCCGCGGCTTCCCATCTCGAACAGCGAGAACCAGCCGTTGCGCAGGACGAAGAAGCCGACCAGCCAGATGAACTCCGATGACCTGAAGGAGGTTGTCTCCGGACCCGGCGCGCAGGCTGGCAAGGCCGAAATAGACCAGCACGAAGGTGAGCACGCCGAGGATCGCGATCATCAGCAGGAAGTCGACGATGAACGCCGCCGCTCGGCTGCCGGCGGAGCCAAGCTCGAGCCGCAGATCGACACCTTCGGGCGTAATGAAGCTGCGCTTCAGCGTCCGTCGTTTGACCGCCTTACTGGCCACCGCGCGCCCTTCTTGCCGGCCAGGCGTAGAAATAGGCTAGCCAGCCGGCGAGCACGGCGATCCCGATCAGACATGCGCAGGCCGTCCTCCTGTGATGGTCTGGCGGCCGATTCCTTCGAGAAGCCCGGCGACCGCAAGCATGAGCACCGTGCCGCACATCGCCGTCGCCGCGGTTCGGCCGGCCTGAACGGCGGAGTCCATGCGCGACGCCGTGCCCGGGAAGGCAATCGCCATTCCGATGCGGATGCCGGCGGCCCCCGAAATGCAGATGGCGAAGATCTCGGTCGTGCCGTGGATCATCAGCCAGGCGGCAACATTCGGGCCCAGGCCCTTCGCCGCGAAAATAGCGAAGAAGGCTCCGAGAAGAGCCCGTTATAGACGATCAGCAGGACGGTCGGCACCGCCAGCGCGGAACCGAGCGCGAACGCGAAGATCGCGATCTGGCTGTTGTGGGTGAACAGGAAGGTGGCGAACGCCCCCAGCCAGTGCTGGTCCTTGGCATAGAGCGTCTCCCGCAGCGCCTGCACTGAGGTCGACGGATCTCGGCCCTCCGCCATGCCTTGCGGGATGATGCTGTAGTACCAGCTCGGATCGCTCCGGATCAGGAGATACGCGAGTAGCGCGGCGCCGAAGGTGAGAGCGACGCAGAACACCGTCTCGCGCCACAGCGAGCGCACCGCCTCGGGCCATGCGCGGGCGAAAAAGCGGGCGAACTGGCGCAGCGCCGGAGTCTGCACGCCATAGATCTGGAAATAGGCGCGGGTGGACAGGCGTTCGAGATAAGTCACCAGTGCGCGATCGAGCGACGTATCGCGAGCGACCGAAAGCGACGATAGCGTCGTCCGATACAGCGCCGGCAAAGCGAGGAGGTCGTCGTCGCCGAGCGATCGGATCGAGCGCTTCTCCATCCTGGTGACGATCTGCTCGAGCCGGGACCAGTCCGCTTCGTGCGCCTGGCGGAAGCGCGTCGCATTGACGCGCGGGGCGCCGAGCGCGCCAACCAGCGGCGCAGTCACAGCAGGTCCCTCTTCTTGAGCTGGAGATAGGCCTGGACCAGCCGCGAGCCGACCTTGTCGTACTCGCATTCAACGACGTGGACTCCAAGGTGCTGCAATCGGGTAATGACCGTCCGCCGCTCCTTGAGGAGAGACGCGGCGGTGATCGCCCGGGTCACGTCGTCGGCCTCCTCGGGAGCCGCGCCCGCGATCGCTTCGAGCTCCTGGTCGCGAAGGACGACAACCATGACGAGGTGCGTCTCCACTAGCCGGCGGATGCCGCGCAACAGGAAGTCGGCGGACACGTCGTCGGTGAATTCGGTGAACAACACGATCATCGAACGCCGCGTCAGCTTCGCTGCGAGCGTGGTCAGAGCGAACGTGTAATTGGTTTCGTCGGGGCTGTAGTCGATCGCTACCGCAAGCCGCTCGAGCTGGACGAAGGCCGCGCCGCCGGAGACGAAGCCGCTTGCGAGCCGAGGCCGGGAATCGAACGCCTGAAGAGCGACCCGATCGCCGAGCTTCAACGCCACCCACGCACTCAGCAGCATCGCCGAAACGCAGCGGTCGACCCGCGCGATCCCGGCGACCGGTTCGCACATCTGCCGTCCCGTATCGATGGCGAAGACGATCTGGTTGTTGCGCTCGGTGCGGTATTGCTTGGCGAGCAGCTTCACGTGCCGGGCCGACTGCTTCCAGTCGATCCCCCGCCGGTCCATGCCGGTGCGGAAATCGACCAGGGCGTCGAAGTCCGAACCCTCGCCGCGGCCCAACTGCGCGATCAATCCTTCGAGGGCATGCCGCTCGAAAATGCGGGCACCCTCATCGCGCGTGGGCCGCAGGTCCGGCAGCACCGGGAATGCCGCTCCCAGTTTCACCGTTGCCTGGTGCCAGGCCAAGCCCAGCGGACCGGTCCAGCGCAACCACAGCTGGTCGAAGCGCGCGCTTCCACGGCGGAGCATCTCCATTGCAACCAGACCGGCTCCGCGTCCGCCCTCCAGCGGCACCCGCAGCCGGCCGTCATTCTCCACTGCGACCAGCGGCGAGGCAGGCAGGGCCACCCATGCGTTCCGCGGACCGACGCCGACCGCCACGCTGACGGTGCATTCCCGCGTCTCCGAGACATAAGCGAATGCGGGCAGATCGATCCGCGCGCTCGCTTTGACCCGCGCGCCGCGAACCGCGTCGAACGCGCACAGCAGGATCATCGTCAATGGCCAGGCGAGGGCAATCACCCATCGCCCCGGCTCGACGGCGACGAAGGCAAGCACAAACGGCGCCCCCGCTGCCGTTACGAGAACCGCAGTGCGCGTTGGATAGATCAACGCGGCGCTTCGATCGTGTCGATGATCGACAGGACGACCTCCTCGACCTTGCGGCCGTTGATCTCGGCCGCCGGCGAGAGGATGACCCGGTGCCGAAGAAGCGGCGCGGCAAGCGCCTTGACGTCGTCGGGGATGACGAAATCCCGTCCATCGAGAGCGGCGCGCGCGCGCGCAGCCTGTGCCAGCATCGCGCCGGCGCGGGGGCTCGCGCCCGACTCGATTTCCGGATGCTCGCGGGTGCCGCGGACAAGCGCGGCGATGTAATCGATGATCTCGTCCACCAGCCGAAGCCCGCCAACGCAGCCAATCGCGGCTGCGATCGCCTTCGCGTCCGCCGCTCGCTCGACGCCCCACGCCGACGGCTCCATCGCTTCCTTGCGAAGCCCGTGGGTCGCGATGATGTGCCGCTCTTCCTCGACCGACGGGTAATCGACGGACTGCTTGAACAGAAAGCGGTCGAGCTGCGCTTCGGGAAGCGGATAGACGCCCTGCTGCTCGATCGGGTTCTGGGTCGCGACGACCATGAACCGATCGCTCAGGACGTGGCTCTCGCCGTCGATCGTGACCTGCCGCTCCTGCATCGCTTCGAGCAGCGCCGCCTGCGTCTTGGGCGGCGTGCGGTTGATCTCGTCGGCAAGCAGAAGCTCGGTGAAAATCGGCCCGCGGGTCAGCGAGAAGCTGGAGGTCTGGAAGTTGAACAGATTGGCGCCGATGATGTCGCCCGGCATCAGGTCGGGCGTGAACTGGATCCGCCCGAACTGCAGCCCGACCGCCTGGGCGAAGCTGTGCGCAAGCAGGGTCTTGGCCGTCCCGGGCGGGCCCTCCAGGAGGATGTGTCCGCCGGAAAACAACGCCACCAGCATCAGCTCGACCGTCTCGCTCTGGCCGATCACCGCTTTGGCGACCTCTGTTCGGATCGCCTGGGCGAGCGACTGGACCTCATCGACCTTCACGACTGAATCTCCTCGAGCCATTGATGCAGGGATTGGGCGGCGCCGAGCAGCTCGTCGCGGCTGCGCGCCTGGGTTGCGGCCTGTGCAGCGGAATGAAAGCTGCGTCCCGCGTTGAGGGTTTCGAGGCGCTCGCCGAGCGCCTGCGGATCCGCGGCAGGCAAGGCGAACAGCGCGACCGCGCGCTCCTTGATCAATTCGACATAGCGCGGTCCGAGCGCGGCTTCGCGCCCTGCTTTGCGGATCAGGGCTGCACTGTTGTCGACCAGCGCTGCCTTCCCGAACGCGATTGCGCGGGCGGGGCGGCGCACCGGCCCGAACCGGACGAGCGCCTGCCATGCGGCCAGCGCCATCGCCGCGAACAGGGTCAGGGTCACTGCGAGGAACGGCGCGTCGAACGCAAGCTTGAGTGGGCTTCTCGACCGGCCGAGCCCGTTGGCGGTGACGTCGAACAGAACGGCCTCGGCGCCGGTGCTGTTGAGGAACTGAAGGAGCGTAACCGCCGCCCGCGCCTGCCGCGCGTCGCCCATGCCGTGATTGTTGATTAGATCGGGGTCGGCAAGCACGTAGAGATGGCCGTTGCCGACCTGGCCCAGCACGACCCGGCCGTTGCCGTCGACGATCAGCGGCTTCACGTGCGGACCGGTCAGTGTCTGCAGGGCGCGCGGAGCGAGAAAGCGGAGTTCCGCCGGCGCGGTTGGGTCGAGCGTCCGCAGCGGCTGCCCTTGCGTCCTGTCACGCCGGATGACGAATGGGTCGGCCGGAGCAAGGGTGCGTTCCGGATCGTCCGTCGGCAGAAGCCCCGCGATGCGCACCCATCCGGTCTTCAGGGGATCGGCCTGCGAGTTCCACTTGGGAAGGACGACCAGGGTCGCTCGCGCGCCGCGAGCCTGCAGGATATCGCCGAGCTGCGCCCAGCCGTGATCCGGAGTGATCACCGCCAGGTCCTCGCTGTCGAAGTCGGGTACAGACCGGACGATCACCGGATGCTGCCCCGTGGCCTCCGCGAGGCGGACGAGTCCGCTGAACCCGGTCGCGCCGTTCGACAGCGCGTGCGACCCGCCATTGTGCCCGGACCTCAGGTCCGGCGCATAAGCGCCGAGCACCAGCATCGCCATGAAGGCGAGCACGCCGACTGCAGTGACGACGAGCATCAAGCGGGCATTGAAGGCGCCGTCGCCGGACTCGGTCTCGCAACTCATCGCCACGTCGCTCATGGCCGCCACGCCTGTGCAAGCGCGAAGTCCGAATAGGCGCCGCGGGCTGCTTTCCAGTCAGGCTCGCCGACCTCACGACCGGCGAACAGGCTGCGTTCGACCAGCGCCGCAATCGCTGCAAACAGATCTCGCGCGCGGCCCGGGATGCCATCCGACGATGCAAGCTCGCGGCTGGTGAGGGCCGGGCGCACGACCGCCGGCCGCCGCTTGCGGATGTCCTCGATCGATCGGAACAGCAAATGGTGGATGGCCTCGGCAAAGCGACCCTCGCGGGCGAGCGCGTCGGCTTCCTCGAGCCAGGATCGCGCGTTTGCTTCTTCCGGAGCCCATTCCGGCTCGCCGGCAGCCTCGTGCCACTCCGCCCCTCGCCGGAATCCGATCCGCCAGGTTCCGTGGCGCAGGCGGTTGTACAAAGCCCAGGCGAGCGCGGCGGCGGCGATTGCGATCACCGTCCAAAGCAGGATCTTTGCGTAAGGCGCGTCGGGCAGGAAGCTGCCCATCCATTTGAGCGCTCGTCCGAGCGGCTCGAGCGCCTTTCCGAGCCAGTGAAAGAACGCCTCCAGCCAGTGCGGCGGCTTGGGCGGCGCGACGGGAGGCGCGTAGTTGAACTGCACCGAGGGATCGGTGCGCAGGGCATGATATGCCTGCGCGAAGTGGTCGGATCCACTCGCCGCCTTGTCGCTCGCTCCGTGAATTACGCCGGACCCCCTGGGCCAATGAATAGCCTCGGCAAGAGCGCGCGCAAGCCTGCGAAATCCGGCTGGACAGCAACTTGCGTTTGCCGCAGCAATTGCACCGTCGATTGGGGGAATGCTGGATGGCCACTGCCGCAACGGGGTATGAAGCCCCGCAAATGTCCATCGGCCGCATTTTCGAGCGCGCCTTTGCGACGATCGCGCACAACCCGCTCGTCGTTCTCGCAATCGCGGTCGTCCTCGGCGGCATCCCGTCCGCACTGGTCGCCTATCTGGGCCACGCGTTCCGCGCCGATGCGCTTGCCAGCACTGCCGACCGCGCCGCCGTGTGGGGGGCGATGTTCTTTTCCTGGGTCCTCAGCATCGTGATCGGAGCCATCGTCCAGGGTGCAATGACTCGGGCGACCGTTGCCGAAGGCGAGGGCCAGAAGGCCAGCTTCGCGGAATGCGTCGCGGCCGGCGCCCGGGTGTTCCTGCCCCTGATCGGCGTCGCTCTGTTGTTCGGCCTCGGCATCATGGTCGGCACCATCCTGCTCATCATTCCGGGCATCATCGTCATGGTGATGTGGTCGGTCGCGGCGCCCGCGGTCGTCGTCGAGCGCGACGGCGTGTTCCGGGCGCTCAGCCGCAGCCAGGAGCTCACCAAAGGCTCGCGGTGGAAGATCTTCGGCCTGTTTCTCGTCTTGCTGGTCATCTACATCGTGATCTTCTCGATCCTCGGGCTCGCCGGCCTGAGCTCGATGCGCAATGCCGCCGTCACCGGCAACTTCACGATCGTCAACTTCATCTCGAGCCTGATCAGCTCGGCTCTCATCAACCTCCTGTGGGGCACCATCCAGCCGTCCCTCTACGTGGAGCTTCGCCAGGCCAATGACGGCGGCAGCCTCGAGAAGTCTCGAGGACATCTTCGCCTGACGGCGGGGCCAGAGCGTCCAGTTGACAGCGCCGGAAGCGCTGTGCACTAGCTGCATTTCCATCGAGACCGGCTGAGGGACAGGCCCGAAGACGCCGGGGCAACCAGGGGTAAGCGAAAGCTGCTCCAACGGTGCCAAGTCCTGCGGGGACCTGAGGTCCGCCGGCAGATGGTTGAGGCTCACCGCAATCGAGGTGGGGCCCGCTGTCCGTCACCCCGCATGCCTCGCTGGAGGATGTTGAGGTGACCATGACGCTGAACCTATCTTCCGGTTTCCAGGGACCGTCCCCGGTCGAGCCTGACGCGATCGACGCACACTCGCCGAACGCGGTGCGCGGAGAGATGCCGCTGACCCTGTCACTGCTCCACGGCGGCGAGAATTCGTGTAACGCTACGCTACGAGCTTCTCGGTCGCGCGGGCGCGCCGCTGCTGATCATCGCGGGTGGCATCTCGGCGGGGCGTCACGTGCTGTCGTCCGCGCAATTCCCGGACGCCGGATGGTGGGAGTTCCAGGCCGGCAGCCTCGACGCCGACGGGTATCGCGTTCTTTCCTTCGACTGGATCGGCGCGGATGGCGATGTCGACCTGCCGGTCGATCCCGCTGACCAGGCGGACACGCTGGTTCGCCTGCTAGCTGAACTCGGGCTCGGCAAGGCTGCGGCGTTCATCGGCGCGTCCTACGGCGGCATGGTCGGAATGCACGTCGCTGCCCGTCATCCGGATCGGATCGACGCGCTGCTGGCAATCTCTGCCTCAGCGCGCCCGCATCCTTATTCCAGCGCCTGCCGAGCGCTCCAGCGGCGGGCCGTGGCGCTTGGCGAATGCGCGGGCGAGCCGTCTGCCGGCGTCGCGCTCGCTCGCGCGCTGGCCATGCTGACCTATCGCACGCCCAGCGAGTTCGCCGACCGCTTCGCGGGTGAGCCCGCCGTCGAATCTGGAACCGTGCGCGTGGCCGCCGAGGATTACCTCGACGTTCAGGGCGACCGGCACGCGCGCCGGATGAGCGCGGCCGCTTACCGGCGGCTCTCGGAATCCATCGACCTTCACCACGTCGAGCCGAGCGACATCGCGGTCCCGCTAACTCTGGCCGGGGTCGACACCGACGCTCTCGTGCCTGCGGCCGATGTCCACGCGCTCGCCGAGGCCATTCCCGGCTCGCGGTTTCACCTGCTTCACTCCCGCTTCGGTCACGACGCCTTCCTCAAGGAGCAAGCTCAGGTCGCTTCCGTGATCACCTCATTTCTCCTACCCTGGAGCCCGCCCGATGACTCAAGCCCCGTCTACCCGCTGCGTCCGCGCGGGAATCGACTCCGACGCCGCCTTCGGTGCTGTCGCGCCGCCACTGGTCCTGTCGGCGAATTTCAGCTTCGATGGCCTCGGCGGAAAGCGCCGCTACGATTACACGCGCAGCGGGAATCCCACCCGCGACCAGCTCGGCGACGCGCTCGCGGAGCTCGAGGGCGGAGCAGGATCGGTGATCACCGCGACCGGAATGGCGGCCGTGACCGTCGTGCTGCACGCACTGCTCGAACCCGGCGACCGGCTGCTGGTCCCGCACGATTGCTACGGCGGAAGCTGGCGCCTGTTCACCGCACTCGCCGCCAAGGGCCTGTTCGAGCTCGATAGCTGCGACTTCACGGACGCTAGCGCGCTGGAAGCGGCCATCGCCCGCAAGCCGAACGTCATCTGGGTCGAGACTCCGTCCAATCCGCTGCTTCGAGTGACCGATCTCACTGCCGTTTGCGGCCTCGCCCGCTCCGCCGGCGCAATCGTGGTCGCCGACAACACCTTCCTGTCGCCGGCGCTGCAACGGCCGATCGAGCATGGCGTCGACGTCGTCGTCCACTCGACGACCAAGTACATCAATGGCCACAGCGACGTTGTCGGCGGCGCGGTGATCGCCGAAGTCGGACGCCCTCCTCGAGCGTTTGCAGTGGTGGAGCAACGCGCTCGGACTGACCGGCTCGCCGTTCGACTCCTATCTCACCTTGCGAGGACTGCGCACCTTGCATGCCCGCATGCGCATCCAGCAGGACAATTGCGGCATGATCGCCGAGCTTCTGGCGGCTAGTCCGGAGGTCTCCGCGGTTCACTATCCGGGCCTCGCCACGCATCCGGGTCACGCTTTGGCGGCGCGGCAGCAGGACGGGTTCGGCGCGATGCTGACGTTTGAGCTGAAAGGCGGCGAGGACGCGGTACGGGCGTTCGTCGCGGACCTCGGCTGCTTCACGCTCGCGGAATCGCTTGGCGGCGTCGAGAGCCTGATCGCCCACCCCGTGAGCATGAGCCACGCCGCGATGAGCGAAGAGGCACGCGCTCGCGCCGGGATCGGCCCTGGGCTGCTTCGCGTTTCGGTTGGAATCGAGGACCGCGACGATCTCGTCGCCGACATTCGCGCCGCTCTCGAACGCGCAGCCGCCTGTAACAAGGAGGTGGTCCATGGTGGATGATGTCGCGCGCATCGCCTTGCTTGGGACCGGCAACGTCGGGCAGGCGGTCCTCCGCAGGCTCGGAGAGTGGCAGGGCTCGCCGCGTGGCGACAGTCTTCGGCTCGTCTTCGCCGCCAATACGCGCCAGGCGCTCTCCGACCCGGCCGGACTCGATCCAATGCATTGCGTCACGTTGCTGTCCGGCGCTCCCCGGACGAGGTCGTCGGGAAACCAGGCGGAGGCGATCAGGGCGCTCGGAACCGGCGGTGTCAGAATCCTCATCGACGCAACCGCCGATGCGGACACGGCAGCCAATCACGCGGCCTGTCTCTCGGCGGGAATCCACGTCGCGACCGCATGCAAGCTCGCAGCGGGCACCTCGCTCGACCAATGGCGTGCAATCCGCGGCGCCTGCGCCGAGCGCGGCACTGGGTTCGGCGACCGAGCCACCGTTGGCGCAGGGCTGCCGCTGCTCCGCTCGATCCGCGAACTCCGCGCCGGCGGTGACCGCATTCACGCCATTGCCGGCGTGATGTCCGGCTCGCTCGCCTGGCTGTTCCATGAGTATGACGGAAGCGTTCCCTTTTCCGAGCTGGTGCGCAAGGCGCGCGACCGTGGTTTCACCGAGCCGGACCCGCGCGAGGACCTCTCCGGCGAGGACGTTCGCCGCAAGATTCTGATCCTCGCCCGCACCGCCGGGTTCGAAATCGACAGCGACCAGGTCGAAGTGGACTCGCTCGTCCCGGTGGAGCTCGCAGCGGTCGCTAGCGAGGATGTGGACGCTGCGCTCGGCTTGCTAGACCAGCCACTCGCCGCGCGCCTCGTCACGGCCAGGTTCCTCGGCTGCAGTCTCCGCTTCGTCGCTCGTCTCGAAGGTGGCCGCGCTCGTGTCCGGCTCGAAAGCCTGTGCCCGGGGGATCCGCTGCGTGGCGGCGGCGGCACCGACAATCGCGTCGCGATCTGGTCGGACCGCTATCGCACTCAGCCCCTCGTCATTCAGGGGCCGGGAGCAGGCGCCGAAGTCACAGCCGCCGCCTTGCTCGACGACGTCCTCCAGCTGCGCGCAAACGCCTTGGGAATGGCGCTGGCCGCCTGACTCAGCCGGCGGTGATCGGGGCCGCGTGCGCCTGCCGCCTCGACATCGCGTAGAGGCACGCGCTGGCGATCAGCGTCGATGCCATGCCGATGGCGAAAAAGGCGGCCGGCGGGATACGCAGCCAGTAGGCGCCCATGACGCCGGCCAGCGTGCTGCCGAGGAACTTGGCGATGTACCAGCCGCCCATCGCCATCGATGCGAAGCGGACCGGCGCCAGCGATTCGATCAGCGTCAGGCCGACCGGGATGACGTAGAGTTCACCAAGAGTCAGCAGCACGAAATAACCGAACACCCATAGCGAGCTGACGCGGGCGCCCCCCGGGCCGCTGACCAGCGCCGCCGCGACCATCAGCAGCATCGCGGCGGTCGCGATCAGGCAGCCGATCGCCATCCGGCGGAGCAGATGCGCGACGCTGTCCTTGCGGTCGCCACGCCGCCAGAGGCGGATCAGGACCGGAGTGCCGAGGATGATCAGGAGCGGATTGATTGACTGGAACCAGGTCGCGGGAATGGTGGCTCGGGCGCCGAACAGGCCAATCGACCGGTCCGTGAAATCCGACACCCACAGGGCGATCACGTTGCCGCTCTGCTCGTAGCCGACCCGGAACAGCACGACCATCGCCACCATCATCAGCAGGATCGCGACATGCTCGCGAATGATGGGCGCCGCGGCGTCGCTGGCCTCGCGCGCAATCGCGCCGCGCGCGGGTTCGGGCGGAAGTAGTCGCAAAAAGCTGCAGTAGATGACGAGGCCGATCGCCATGCCGACACCGGCCGCCGTGAAGCCCCAATGCCAGCCGTAGAGCTCGCCGAGCGTCCCGCACACCAAAGGCGCAAGCAGGCCGCCCAGATTGATGCCCATGTAATAGGTGCTGTACGCGAACGCCTTGCGAGGATCGTCGTCGGCATACAGGCTGCCGACCTGGATCGCGAGCGGCGGGATGAACAGCCCGTTGCCGAGCGCGACCAGCGCCAGCGCAGGGAACAGCAGGCTCTCGACTGCCATTGCGAAATGGCCCGCCATCATCATCGCCGCGCCGATGATGACGCTCATCGTCCGCCCCAGCCAGCGGTCGGCGATCAGGCCGCCGAAGAACGGGCTGAAGAAGGCCGCGCCGCCGTAGGCGCCATAAATCAGCGACGACTTGGCCTGGCTGAACCCCAGATGCTTGGTCATGTAATAGACCAGCAGCGCCTGCAGCCCGAAGAACGAGAACTCCGCCCACATCTGGGTCGTGAACAGCACCGTCAGCCCGGGCGGGTGCCCGAACAGGGTCCGGACCGGCGTGTCTGCCTTGGGGTTGGCGCCGGCCCGGATCACGTCAGCTCAATAATTGAGCGAAGTGGTGAGCAGCCCGGCGTCGACGCACATCCACGCCATCACGACCGCAGCGATGGCGATGACGATCGCCCACAGTGTCGCGACCCGATGCCGGCCTGGAGCGGTTGCCACCGCAAAAGCGTTCCAGATCGACAAAAGGCTGCCGATGATCGCGACGATGAGGATCAGCTGCAGCAGCCGCATCCACACGTCCATGCCGCCGTTGAGCGCCGTCAGATCGTTGTTGACGGCATTGAGCACCAGCACCCAGCCAATCGCGAAGACGATGTAGAGCCAAGCCGTCGCGCGCGTGGCGCGGTGTAACTGCAGCCTGCGTCCGCTGAGGTCCGGCTGATACTTGTACGTGCGGCGCGTCAGGGCGACGATCGGCCAGGCCAGCGCCGCGATGAGCAGGACGATCAGAGCGATCGTTCCAACGGGCAGGATCCAGCCGGCATTCAGCGATGCCGGCGCGGGCAGGAACTCGATGATCGGCGCATAGGGCGTGATCGAGAACATCTTGATGTGCCCGTTGCCGTCGAGGACCGCCTGCAGCTTGTCGGCGCCGTTCACCTCCTGCCAGATCCACGGGCCGACCTCGCGCCACTGCCGCGGGGCGCCGGACGGATCGGTGACCGTCGACGCGGTCAGGATGCCGTCCTTGTCGACGCGACACCTTGGTCTCGCCGAGCAGGGCCAGCAGGCGCGTGAAGTTGAACCCTCCCGCGCGGCTGCTGACGTAATGGCCCGACAGCGCCTCGCCATGCGCCTTGGCCGTGCTTGCGGTCGGCAGGGTCTGAGGCGGCGCCGGGAAATAGCGGTCGGTGAAATCCTCGAACAATTGCTCGCGAAGCGGATGCACCGCGGCATTCTTGCCGGCGCTGTTCATCGACACGAACAGCCCGACATTCTTGTCGAGGAACAGGTGAAGGTCGGAGTGCATGAAGATCGTGTCGCCGCCGTGACCGATGATGTTCAGGCCGTTGCGATCCTCGTGGTAGAAGCCGAGCGCCATGCCCGGAAGCGCCGAATAAGCATTCCACTGCCGCCCGTGCATCAGCTGCGCCGTGGCCGGATTGAGGAGCGGGCCGCCGTTGGCGAGCTGGGCGATCATGAACTTGCCCATGTCCGCGCCGGTCGAGGCCAGCGCACCGGCCGGAGCCATCGGGATCACTTCATATGGCTCGGGCTTGTCCGACGGATATTGGTAGGCCTTCGACACCAGTGGCGCGAGGTTCGGCGGCAGCGGCTGCTCGAACGTCGAATGCGCCATTCCCAGCGGATCGAAGATGTGGTGCTGGATGTAGCTGTTGAACTCCTCGCCCGAGACTCGCTGGACGATGTAGCCGGCCAGCGACGCGCCGTAGTTCGAGTAGGCCGGCATCGTTCCCGGCGCGTAGATGCGGTCCGGGACCGCGCGCGACAGCACCTTGCCGAGCGGGTCGGGCTTGGTGTCGTACTTGATCAGATATTTGGCGGTCTCCGCGAAACCCGGCGTGTGGGTCATCAGGTTGCGCATCGTGATCGGCTTGCCGTTCAGCGGCGGAATCTTGAAGTCGAGGTAGGTGTTGACGTCGGCGTCGAGGTTGATCTTGCCCGCCTGCACCTGCTGCATGACCGCGGTCCAGGTGAACAGCTTGGAGACCGAGCCGGGCCGGAACAGCGTCAGGTTGGGATCGACCGGCTTGGCCGCCTTGAGGTCGGAATAGCCGAAGCCGCGCATCGGTCAGCGGCTGGCCGTCCTTGACGACGACGACGACGGCGCCGGGCATGCCGCCGGCTTTGAGCGCATAGGGCATGAAGCCGTCGAGCCAGGCGTCGACGTCGGCCTTGGTGAGGTCGTGCGATGTCGTTCCAGTTGCTGAGGTAGCCGGTGCGGCGGGGCCCGCGAGCACCGCGTGTTGGTCTTCGTTGGCTGCAGCTGCGCCGGGGATTGCCCCGCCGCCGGAATGGCAAGCGCCGCCAGGGCCGCGACGGCCCACCTCAGTCGCTTCATTCTTACGTCCCCTTAGTAGCGGTAGCCGAGTGACAGTCCGATCGTGCGCGGCTGGATCACCGCGGCCGAAATATCGCCGCTGACCGCTCCGAAGAAGCCGAGGTTCACGATCCCGCGCGAATCCGTGATGTTATGCGCGAACGCATCGATGCGGAACCGGTCGACATCGACCCCAGCATGCGCGTCGACCTGACTGAACGGACGCAGCCTGCGCTGGCCGCTTGCCGCGTTGAAATCGGAATAGCGAGCGCCCGTGTAGTGCCAACTGAGGCCCGGCGTGACCGGTCATGGTGAGGTTGAGCTTGTGCTCATATTCTCCGCCGATGCGTGGCCTGCCATTTCGGGTTGTATGGGAGCGCGTCGCCGGTCAAGCCACCGACCAGCGCCGGTGCGTCGCTGGTCAGGTGCGCATCGACGTATGCGCCGTTGGCATACAAGCGACAGCCCGGGCGCCGGGTTGATGCCCCCCGTGAACTCCACGCCCTTGCTGCGCGCCGAGCCGCCGTTGGTGTTGACTCCGAAATCCCCGACTTGGGCGAGCAGCTGGATGTCTTTCCAGTCGATGAGGAAGCCGGTGACCTCTAGCGAGAGCAGATGGTCGGCCGTCTCCGTCTTCAATCCGATTTCGTAATTGGTGGTCGTGTCCGGGCCGAACTGCCGCGGCACATCGGCCGGAGCGAGCGGTGACACGGCATTCGGGCCACCCGGGCGGTAGCCCTTCGCGACCCGCGCATAAATTCGCGTGTTCTCATTGGGCTTGAAGGTCGGCGCGATCGAGTAAGTGAACACGCTGTCCGACGAATGCCCGCCGAAGGACGATGCACCCCCGGCAAGCGGCCCATCCGTATTCTGGACTTCCGTCTGCTTGTTGTGGCTCCAGCGGCCGCCCGCGGTCAGGTCGAACTTCGGGGCCAGGTGCCAGGTCGCGTTCGCGAAGCCCGCATATTCGCTGTAGCGGGACGGCAGGTTGACAAGGATCAGTCCGTCGAAGGACGGAAGCGGCGCGCCGGTGAGGCCGTCGACTCCGAAAAGGTTCTGCCCAAGCCGGTTCTTCTCATGCGTGTAGAAGCCGCCGAGAGTCCATTCGATCGCCTGCTTGCCGCTCGACGCCAGCCGTACTTCCTGGGTGAACCGGCGCTGGTTCATGGTCTGGGCAACACCGGTGCCGAGCGGCGTCTCGAAGATCGCGCTCAGCAACCCGCCATATTGCGCGCTGGCGTCCTCGACCTGTGTCTGGTCGAGAGTCCCATAGCTGGTCGCGGACACCAGCATCATCGACCCGAAGTCATAGTCGATCGTGCCGTTGTAGAGTCGATAATTGACGTCGTTTGGTTCGTTGAGGACCCGCGCATGCTCAAGGGTGCCGAGCGACGGCCGGAGAGTCACCGGATCGAGATCAATCGTGCTGGTGTTGTCGCTGCGAAGGTTCTCGGCCATCGCCGACAGGCGGATCCGCAATCCCTGCGTCGGCCGCACCATGAACGATGCACGACCGCCGTAATGCTTGCCGTCATTGACGTTGGTGCCGTGGTTCGGGTCGTCGATATAGCCCGGATCGGAACGGTAAAATCCGCTCACCCGGACAGCTGCCGTGTTCGACAGCGGGATGTTGCCGGCAGCGCGCGCCCAATAGCCCATGTCGCCGTGGGACACGTCCTCGACGCCCGCTTCCGCTGCGGCTCCGACCATGTGCGGGTCGGGCGCGACCGTCACATATTTGACCAGGCCGCCGAGCGAGTTGGCGCCGTAAAGCGTGCCCTGCGGGCCGCGCAGCACCTCGACCCGCTCGAGGTCGAAGGGATCGATGTCGGGCGCGAGGATGGCCCCGTTGGCAAGGCTGGTCGCCGAACCGAACGGAGTCTCGTCGATGTAGGTCGCAACCGTCGCACCGACGCCGCCGGCATTGATCCCGCGCAGGACGATGCGCGAATTGCCCGGCTGACTCTCGACGATGTTGGCGCTCGGAATGCGGGTCAGATAATCGGAGAGGCGCTGCGCATGCTGGTTCTCCAGGCTTTGCCCGGAAATCACCGACACTGACTGCGGGACGTCAAGCACTCGCTGGGTCCGCTTTTGCGCGGTGACGATGATGGCGTTCTGGTCGCCCTTCGTCTGCACCGCCGATGGCTGACCCGCGGGAGCCGCCGCGCCATTGTCCTGCGCGACTGCTGGAGCCGACAACCCGACGAGACACGTGCCCGCGAGAAGCGCTCCGACCGATCGATGGATGTTCACCCTAGCCCTCCAACCCGAAACCATGCCATCATGACACTCGTTTCTCAATTGGCAACTGGTTTCTGATATGGTGAGTGAAACCCAGTCACCCGCGTTCCTCGACCGAACCTTGGCCGGCGAAGGGTCGACAACGGCGCCCATCGGCCAGGAGCCGGGGCAGGCGCTGCACTCGGCGCGGCTGTCCAAGGGCCTGACCTTGCGCGAGCTCGCGGCTCGGGTGGGCATGCCGTACTCGACCTTGTCGAAGCTCGAGAACGGCAAGATGAGCTTCACCTACGACAAGCTCATCCGGCTTGCGCAAGGCCTCGGCATCGACCTTCAGGAGTTGATGAGCGGCCATCCGGACCAGCCGTCGACGTCGGCTCCGGGCCGCCGCAGCGTCACTCGGGTCGGCGAAGAACCTCTCGCAGAATCAGAGAGTTACAATCACTTCTACCCGGCCGCGGACCTCGTCGGGAAAATGATGACTCCGATCCTCATCGACATCCGCGCGACGTCGCTTGACGAGATGGGCGGCCTGGTCCGGCATTCCGGCGAGGAATTCCTCTACGTCCTGCGCGGCGAGATGGAACTCCACTCGGATCTCTACACGCCACTCGCGCTCGGCCCCGGCGACTGCGTCTATTTCGACAGCGCCATGGCCCACGCCTACATCCGGACCAGCAGCGAGCCCTGCGTGGTCCTGTCGGTTTGCGCGGGCCGCGGAATCCAGAATATCGCGGAGGCCGCCGCGAAGCGGACCTGAGGCCGCTGGAACTTTCGTTCGTGGACACGTGTTTCTTTTCTTGAAACTTCGTGTTTGCAGCTTACCATCAGCTGCATGTCCGATCATTCCCTCCGCCTCGACGTCCAGCGCCTCGCCGCCAAGATGGCCGCACCCTTCCGCATTTCCGGCTACGTCTTCGAGGCGATGCCGGCGGTCCTCGCGACCCTGTCGAGCGGTGCTTCCGCCGGAAGGGGCGAAGCGGCGGGCGTCTATTATCTCGGCGACGACCAGGACCATATGGTCGAGCAGATCGAATTCGTTCGAGCCGCGGTGGAAAGCGGAGTCGACCGCACGGCGCTGCAGGCGCTGCTTCCGGCCGGCGGCGCTCGCAATGCGCTCGACTGCGCCCTGTGGGAACTCGAGGCGCGCCAGACGGGAGTCCCGGTGTGGCGGCTCGCCGGTGCGCCCAAGCCGAACTCCGCGCCTGACGACCTTCACCTTGTCCGCCGACGAGCCCGCCCTGTTCGCCGAGCGAGTCGGGCGGCTACGCTCGTCGCGGGCCATCAAGCTCAAGCTCGACGGCGATATCGACGCCGACAGCGAGCGGCTCCGGATCGTCCGCGATCATTACCCTGATTCGTGGCTGATGGCCGACGCCAATCAGGGTTTCCGCTCCGACCAGTTCGACATTCTCGAATTGGTCCTGGTCGAACACCGCGTCGCGCTACTGGAGCAGCCCGTCCGCCGCGGCGAGGAGGCGAGCCTCGAAGGCTGGCGGCCGCCGTTCCCGATCGCCGCCGACGAGAGCATCCTAAACCTCGCCGAACTTAATGAGCGCGCGCGCTATTTCGACATGATCAATATCAAGCTCGACAAGTGCGGCGGCCTCACCGAGGCGCTGGCGATCGCCAAGGTGTCGCTGGCGATGGGCAAGACCCTGATGGTCGGCAACATGGCTGGCTCGACGCTGGCGATGGCGCCGGCCTTCATCGTCGCCCAGTATTGCGAGGTGGTCGATCTCGACGGGCCGGCCGGCATGGCCCACGATCCGTGGATCGACGAAATCTACGACAACGGAGAGATTTTCGTGCCGGAGCGGATCTGGGGCGTGGGCGAATAGCCGCCACTCTCAGTTAGCCCGTTTGCCGCAGAGCCGGTTGGCGGGGACCGCGACGTCCATCTTCGCCGGGCGCGGCAGATCGAGCGCACCCATGATCGCAACGAACTCCTCGACCGCCCTGCCACCGCCGAGGCGCGGGTTGCGGGCGCGTTCCTGGGCGACGGTGCTGACCCGCCGCTGCTGATAGTCGTGCCCCGGATAGACCAGCGTGTCGTCGGGCAGCGAGAAGATCTTCTCATGCACCGACCGGTAGAGAGTCGCGGCGTCGCCGCCCTGGAAATCGGTGCGGCCACAGCCGTCGATCATCAGCGCATCGCCAGTGAATACCCGCGCGCCCTCTTGGGCCGGCAGCAGATAGGCGTGGTGATCGTCCGTATGACCGGGCGTGTAGAGCGGCTCGATCCGCAGCTTGCCGACCGCAAGCGGCTCGCCCTCGCGAACCGCGATGTCGCACGCACTTGCCCCACTCTTCTCCGGCACGCCCGCCTTGCAGCCCGTCCGCTCGCGTAGCCGCGCAGCGCCGGTAACGTGATCGGCATGGAGGTGCGTCTCCAGCGTGTACTTGAGCGTCAGTTCCAGTTCGGCAAGAACCGCCAGATCGCGTTCGACGGTCTCCAGCACGGGATCGATCAGCACCGCCTCGCCAGTGTCGGGACAGGCGATCAGGTAGGTGTAGGTCGACGATTGCGGCTCGAACAGCTGACGAAAGATCATGCCCGCTTCCCTCTTGCCGACCCCAGGCCATTTAGCCCATCGCCGTCCCGATGAACATCTGCGTCGTTGGTGCCGGAGCGATCGGCGGTTGGGTCGCGGCGAAGCTCTCGCTTGCCGGTCAGACCGTGATGGCGCTGACCAGTCGAGGGCCGCTCGACGCCATCGAGATTGCGGAGGCCGACGAGACCCGAAGCGTCCGCTTCGACCGGTTCGAGACTGCGCCGCAGCTTCTCGTCATCGCCGTAAAGGCGCCGGCGCTGCCGTCGCTCGCGGCACAGCTGCGGCCGCTCGTCGGGTCCGACACGCTGATCCTGCCGATGCTCAACGGCGTGCCCTGGTGGTTCGTTGACGGTCAGCCACTGCGCTCGGTCGATCCGACCGGCACCATTGGCGCCGCGCTGCCGGTCGAGCGGATCATCGGCTGCGTCGTCCACGCCTCCTGTTTCCGTCCCTCGCCGGACCAGGTCGTGGTCAAGCACGCCGACAAGCTGATTATCGGCGATCCGGGTGGTAGCGCCAGTGATCGCGTCGGCGTGCTCAAGGCGATGTTCGAAGATGCCGGCATCCGCTGCGACGCCAGCGACAACATCCGCCGCGCCATCTGGTACAAGCTGTGGGGCAACGCCACGATCAACCCCTTGTCGGCGCTGACCCGCGCTACCGCGGACCGCATCCTCGCCGATCCGGAATGCCACGCCTGGATGCTCGAAGGCATGGCCGAACTGGCGGAGATCGGCGGCGCAATCGGCTGCCCGATCTCCGAAAGCGGCGAGGACCGGATGAAGGTCACCGCGCGGCTCGGCGCGTTCAAAACGTCGATGCTACAGGATGTCGAAGCGTGCCGCCCGATCGAGCTGGAAGCGCTGCTCGGGGCGCCTCGCGAAATCGCCCGGCGCCACGCACTTCCCGACGCCAGCGCTCGATCGTCTTTATGGAGTTACGCGGTTGATGGCGACCAGCCTCGGCCTGATCTAGCCGCCGGCAACGACCCGCCCGACGCACTCGCCGAAGCCGATCCGCACCGCGTTCTCGCCCTCGCACCAGGCGCGCAGCGTGATCTCGTCGCCGTCCTCGAGGAAGCTTCGCATCTCGCCGCTGGCGAGGTTGAGCGGCTCCTTGCCGCCCTGGCTGATCTCCAGCAGCGACCCGAGGCCGCCTTCATCGTTCGTCGACAAGGTGCCGGTGCCGATGAGGTCACCGGGCTGAAGGTTGCAGCCGTTGCTGCTGTGATGGGCGATGATCTGCGCCGCGCTCCAGTACATCGCCGCGTCGGCCGACCCGCGCGAGAGGACATGCGCCGGCACGCCCTTCGCGCGCATCAGCTGCGTCGAGAGGGTCACTGCCAGGCGGATCGCAAGTCCGCCCTGCTCGCGGTCCGCCTCATCGCTGAGATAGGGAAGGGGCTTCGGGTCGCCGGCCGGTCGCTCCGGCATTGCAGTGCGGAACGGCGCCACCGCTTGCGGGCTGACGATCCACGGCGACACGGTCGTCAGGAAGTTCTTCGCCAGGAAGGGCCCGAGCGGCTGGTACTCCCACGCCTGCAAGTCGCGCGCCGACCAGTCGTTGAGCAGGCAATAGCCGGCGATATGCTCGCTCGCCCCGGCGATTGGGATGGGCGACCCCAGCTCGTTGCCGGGACCGATCCACAGGCCGAGCTCGAGCTCGTAATCCAGCCGGCGGCTCGGTCCGTACTCGGGCGTATCCGAGTCGCGCGCCTTGCGCTGCCCGGACGGGCGGATCACCGGCTCCCCCGATGCGCGCACCGAGCTTGCCCGGCCGTGGTAGCCTATCGGCACATATTTGTAGTTGGGCAGCAGCGGATTGTCGGGCCGGAACTGCTTCCCGACATTGGTCGCGTGATGGATGCCGACATAGAAATCGGTGTAGTCGCCAATCAGGCAGGGCACGTGCATCCGCGCCTCCGACTGTCCGATCAGCGCCGGCTCGACGCGGTCGCGAAAGGCGTCGTCGCCCAGCAATTCGCCAAGCCGCGCCCGCAACGCCCGCTGCGCCTCCTGCCCGCGCGCCAGCCAGGCATTGAGCACCGGCTGCGCCAGGTCCGCGCGCCAGTCCTCGTCGAACAGATCGGGAATCGCCGTCAGATCTAGAACGAAATCGCCGATCGCCACGCCGGGTCGCCGCGGCCCCGTGCTGTCCGAGAAAATCCCGAGCGGCAGGTTCTGGATCGGAAAATCGCTGCCTTGCGCGCTCGAAAGCCAGCTGGTGAGCGCGGGATCGTTGCCGTCGCGGCTCATGGCAGCTTGGCCTTGGGGAAACCGCTCCACGCCAGATCGTAATCCGGCTGCGCGCGATCCAGCGCCCACTGCGTCGGACGATACGGCCAGCAAGTCTCGACCATAAAGGCGAGGGTGCCCTCGATCTTCACCGGCTTCAGCTCCGCCTCGCTCGCCTTTCGCCAGCTCTCGACGTCCGGCCCATGTCCGCTCATGAGATTGTGAAGCGACAGGCCGCCCGGCGAGAAGCCGTCGGCCTTGGCGTCATAGGCGCCCTGGATCAGCCCCATCGCCTCGCTCATCACGTTGCGGTGGAACCACGGCGGCCGGAAGGTGTCCTCGCCGACCATCCAGCGCGGCGGGAAAATGACGAAGTCGGCATTGGCTCGTCCAGGCACGTTGCTCGGGCTGGTCAGCACCGTGAAGATCGACGGATCGGGATGGTCGAAGCTGATGCTGCCGATCGTGTTGAAGCGCGACAAATCGTAGCGATAGGGCGCATAATTGCCGTGCCAGGCGACCACATCCAGCGGCGAATGGTCGAGCGTCGTCGTCCACAAACTGCCCAGCGATTTCTGTATGACTTCGGTCGGCTCGTCCTTGTCCTCGAACCGCGCCACCGGCGTCTCGAAGTCGCGGGGACTGGCAAGGCCGTTGGCGCCGAGCGGCCCAAGCTCGGGCAGCCGCAGCGGCAGGCCGTGGTTCTCCGCGACATAGCCGCGCGCCTCGCCGTCCACCTCGACCCGAAAGCGGACGCCGCGCGGGATAACCGCGATCGATCCCGGCGCAACATCGAGGCGGCCAAGCTCGCTCGCAATCCGCAGCTCGCCCGATTGCGGGATGATCAGCATCTCGCCGTCCGCGTCGAGGAAGACCCGCCGCTTCATGGATCGGCTGGCGCGATAGAGGTGGACCGCGACGCCTTCGAGATCCTGCGGATGCCGGTTGGCGAGCATCGTCACCATGCCGTCGACGAAGTCGCAGCCCTCGGGCAAGTCGCCCGGCGGATCCCAGCGCAGCCGGTTCGGCGCCAGCGGTTCTTTCACGGTCCCAGGCGCGAACAGCGGCGCGCCCGCATAGCGCTCGAAGGGACGGTGGTCGGCCGTCGGCCGCATGCGGTAGAGCCAGCTGCGCCGGTTCTCGTGGCGTGGCGACGTGAAGGAGCTTCCGGACAGCTGCTCGGTATAGAGCCCGAAAGCCGGACGCTGCGGCGAATTGCGGCCCTTGGGCAGGGCACCGGCGACCGCCTCGGTTTCGAAATGTCCGCCGAAGCCCGTCTGATAGGAAAGCGCGTCGGTCATGATCGCCGGTTAGTCTGTCGTTCCCACAAACTCAAACGGGCGCGGCTCCGCTGGGGAACCGCGCCCGCGTGCGGACGGGGACTCGCGGGCCCGTCCGCTGAACTGTCAATGCTCAGGTGTTCTTGACGTTGACGTCGATCGAATTGGGAACGCTGATGTTGGTCGAATGCCCGCCAAGCCCAAGCTGGCTGCGGAAGACGAACAGAAGGACCAGAACGACGATGATCAGAAGCACGACGGCAAGCACGCCGCCGCCGCCACCGCCGCCGTCGCCGGTCTCGACGATGGTCGTGCGATCGGTATCGCGATCGTTGTCGGCCATGGAAAACTCTCCCTGTTCAGAAGTTGTGTTGGCGAAACGAACGAATCGATGCGCAAGCGGTTCCGGCAAGGAGGCAAGACCATGAAGTTCCACACCATGCTCGGCGCGGCCATGATCGCGGTCGCATCATGCGGTCCTCAGCAGCAGTCCGCAGACCAGGCCGACAACAAGAGTTCCTCGGCATCGTCTCCCCTGGGGGCACCCGCTGCCGCCGACCAGGGTGCGCCCGGCGGCAACGTCGCGCCGGTTGTTCCGCCCACGCCGGCTCCCGTTCCGCCTCCGCCTCCGCCGCCTCCACCGGTGACCCAAGCAACTCCGCCGCCGCCGGCGGATTCGATCAGCGCGACCGATCCCAAGGGCGTCGGCGCTGCCCTCGATCTCGCGCGGCAGTTCGCGGGGCTCGTCAGCGCGCGCAAGTTCGACCAGGCTTATGCGCTCCTCGGCGGCCGCGGCGGCTTCGCGTCGGCCGCGGAGTTCAAGCGGCACTTTGCGCCTTACTCGAACCTCGATCTCGCCGTCCTGGACTCGCCGCCGCCAGAAGCCGAAGGCGCTGCAGGATCGATTTACCTGTCGGTGCAGGCACAATTGTCGGGGATGGTCGATGGCCGCCGAGTCAATCGACCGGCGAAGATCACGCTGCGTCGGGTCAACGATGTCCCCGGCTCGAGCGAGGCGCAGCGGCGCTGGCACATCGAGGGATTCGACGACGCCGCGATGTAATCAGAAGGAGTTGATGGCGTCGTTGACCTGCTGCGCCTGCTCTGGCGTGATCGCGGCGCCCGTCCCATCCGTCGGCGCTTCCGCCGAGGAATTGTTGTCGACGGCGTTTCCCTGCGGCTGTGCGCCGGCGAAATCATACGCCGTCCACAGGATGCCCGCGCCCCAGACGAGCGCCCACCAGCGGCTCTTGAAGATCGAGCTGGTGCGCATCGGGATCATGTGCCGGAGTCTCGCGCGCCGGCTTTAAGATTTCGTTTCGGCCCCCCTGCGCCTAAAGCAGGAAGTCCCCGCTCGACAGTGTATGCAGCCCGTCGAGCTTGATCATGAAGTCGGCGATGCCGTCGCCGTTGGTGTCGCCGGAAATGTAGGTATTGCCGCCGGTCTGCTCGTAGTGAAGCGCTCCGGCGGTGCCGTCGAAGGCGCTGCTGCCGAGGAAGTGGAACGCCTGGTTGCCCGAAAGCGTGGTGTTGGCGTCGACCGGCGACAGGCTGATGCGGTCGCCATAGGCGAAGTCCTCGATGCGGTCGGCGCTCGCCGCCGTCGCTCCGCCAAAGTCACCATCGCGGAACACGAAATAATCCTTGCCCGAGCCGCCGATGAAGTCGTCCTGGCCGGCGCCGCCCTCGATGTAATCGTTGCCGTCGCCGCCGCTCAGCGTGTCGTTGCCGCCGCCGCCATAGAGCCGGTCGTTGGCGCCGAGACCCGACAGCGCATTGTCGCCGCTGTTGCCGACCAGCAGATTGGCAAGATCGTTGCCGGTGCCGTCGATGCTCGCGGCGCCCATCAGGTACATGCGCTCGACATTGGCGCCCAGCGTGTAGCTGGCCGTGCTCTGAACGAAGTCGACTCCGCCGTCGGCAGCCTCGACGATCGTGTCCGACGAGCTGTCGACGATGTAGGTGTCGTTGCCGCCGCCGCCGCTCATCGTGTCGTTGCCGGTGCCGCCGTCGAGGATATCGCGCCCGCCGCCGCCGACCAGCGTGTCGTCGCCGGCCATTCCCGACAGCCGGTTGGCGCCGTCATTGCCGGTGATGACATTGTCGAGCTCATTGCCCTTGCCGGCGAGGTTGGCGGTGCCGGTCAGGGTCAGATTCTCGATGTTCGCGCGCAGCGCATAGCTGACCGACGCCATCGCGAGGTCGGTGCCCTCATTGGCATATTCGTAGGCATAATCCGTCGCATCGCGGATCATGTACGTGTCGTCGCCGGTCCCACCGAACATCTTGTCGATGCCGGTGCCGCCGTCGAGCGTGTCGCTGCCGGCGTTGCCGTAGAGGAAATCGTTGCCTCCGAGGCCGCTGAGCGTGTTCGCGCCGGAGTCGCCGGTGATCTGATTCGCCAAAGCATTGCCGGTGCCGTTCGTGTCGAGCGATTCGTGCCCTTCAACCAGCTGAAGGTTCTCGACGTTGTCGGGCAACGCGAAACTGATTTCGGACTGGACAAGGTCGGTGCCCTGGCCGGCGGCTTCGACAATTGTCGCAGTTGCACCCTTGGGCGCAACACCATTCAATGAAACGCTGGAATATGGATTGTAGGGTGATGGTCCGACGACATAATAGGTGTCGTTGCCGGCGCCGCCCTCCATTTGCACAGCGCCCTCGATGGCACGCAGCGTGTCGTCTCCAGCTCCGCCAATCAGCTTGTCCACGACGCCGCTGTCGCCATTCGCTATGGCGAGATTGTCTGCGAATGCGGAGCCGATCGTCTGTTCAATCGAAGTCAGCGTGTCCGCCGATTGCGAGTTCTGGACGATGCCTGCCGACGCTCCACTGAAGTCCACGGTGTCGTACCCGTCGCCACCGTCTATCCAGGTATAGTTGGATCCAGGAACGAACCAGTCGTTGCCCCCGTCGCCGTAGACATGGGCATTGGCCGACGCATTTGCGGCATTGATCCGGTCGTCTCCGGCCCCGCCGTGGATAGATGCGGTCGTCGATGCCGCGGTCAACGTGTCCGCATAACCGGAGCCGGTGAGGTTCTCGAAGCCCTTCAGGGTGTCCGTGCCCGCGCCGACGGTATTCTGCGCCGTCGATCGCGAAAGATCGACGGTTACGCCGGCGGACGCCGCTTCGTAGGAGACGGTGTCGTCGCCCGTTCCGCCGTCGAGCACGTTGTCGGCGGAATTGCCGACGATCGTGTCACTGCCCGAACCCGCGGTCGCATTCTCGATCACCGTGCCGACGGCGATGGACATGTTGCCGATGTCGCCGGCGACATTCGAAAATGTCTCCGGGTTGAGGTTGATCAGCTGGTTCGCGGACGACCCTGAGTAATTCAGTGTGTCGGTGCCGCCGCTGTCGATAATCGTGTAGGCGGAGTGCGGGTTCACACTCGCGTCGAACACCGGGTTTCCCGCTGTCGAACCATAGCCGTAGGTGGTGTTGCCGGTTCGCGTCGTGGTCGACAGACCATAGAGGGTCTGCATGGCGAGGATGTCGGCGCTCATCGGCGTCAACGCGAAGTCGTAGCTGAAACTCTGCGTCGCGAAATAGCTGCTGTCCCGCTGGCTGAAGTAGGACATGACCGTCGTCGACCAGGCGTCGTTCGAATAGAGCGCGTCGTCCGGATAGGTCGCGGTATCGTTGTAATTGCCGGCGTGGCCGAGGCCGAGCGCATGGCCGATTTCATGCACGTAGGTCTGGAAGGAATAGCTGTTGGTCGCAGTTCCGTAGTCGCCGATCCAGTCCGTCGAGATGTTGACGTTCGACTTGGTGATGATGTGGTTGGCCCAGTCGGAGCTCGTGTATGCTCCCGCATCGCTGTCGTCGAAGACGATCTGCCCGTTCGGCTGGCCATCGCTGCCGATGCCGGTGACTTCCTTGAAGTTCACTCCGATGACGTCGGTCCATTCCGCAAGCGCTGCCCGTGCGAGCGTCTGCCCGGCCGCCGTCAGGCCGGTGATGTTGACCGTGATCGTCCCGCCCTGGGTGACGTCGAAATGGTGCCAGTCGCCGCCCCAATAGCCGTTGGTCAGCTGGTTCGCGATCTGGTCGTAGCTGTAGACCGGCGGAGTCACGAATTTCTGCACCGACAGCTGGTAGTCGCCCTGGAAATATTGCTTGCCGTCGGTCCAGCAGGTCGCGTCGAGATAGTAAGTGCCGGTGTTGGTGGCCGTGAAGACGATTCGCGAATTGCGGTTGCCGTCGCCGTCATCGTTCTCGGCAAGGACCGTGCCCGACGCGTCCTTGCAGGTAGAGATAAGGGTCGACGAGCGCATTGGAGCCGTAGCCGTCCAGCGTCATCGTGTATTTCTGGCCAGCGACCAGATCGACCGCGATCCAGTCGTGATCGCCGTCCGTCTCGAGCGACCCGACGAAGGTGTCGCCGACATTGATGTGCGCGGTCGTGCTGGTATCGGCTGGGATGTCGGTCATCGAAGGGACTCAAGCTCCTGGAAGTTACTGGCGGGCCGATGCGATGTCGGCCGCGATCGCCGAGGCGAGCATCTGAACGGCGCGCGCATTCAGCGCCCGGTCGGAAATGCCGATGCGGTGCTCGGGCAGTGCCTTGCCGCCGAGCGTTGCCGAAGCCACGAGCTTCCTGTCGGATTCGACGGTGACCCGCACCGAAAGAGCCGACGGGCTTAGCCCGGCCCGCTCGAGCGCCGGGCCCGCGGCGGCCTGGATCGCTGCGCAGACGTCGCTTGCGGCGAGGCCCTTCGGGAGCTTTCCTCCCTGCTCCAGGGAACAGTGGACCGCGGACGGATTCTGACTGGTCATTGCAAGGGCGCTCCCGCCGCTGAGGCCGGCGAGCAGCGCCAAGGCGGATCCGATCGCGCGATTCATGGTTGCCAAACTTCCTTTACGGTCACTCGCGCGGCAACTGCGGCAATCCCGCATCAGCCAACGCTAAGCGCTAAATTACCGCCGTCAAAGGAAAATTTTGGTTAACGCAAGCACCATCCTGGCGCATCACAGCGTCAGGTCGGCGCTCACCAGCGGGTGCAGTCCGTCGAGCCTGATCATGAAGTCCGCGGCGCCGTCGCCATTGGTATCGCCGTAAAGGTAGGTATTTCCGCTGATTTCCTCGTAGCGAAGCTCGCCTGCGTGGCCGTCGAAGGCCGCGGTGCCCAGGAACGCGAATGCCTGGTTGCCGCTCAGGACAGTGTTTGCATCGACCGCGTCGAGGCGGATCAGGTCGCCGTCGCTGTGGCTGAAATCGGTGATCAGGTCGCACGTCGATGCGGAAAGCCCGGCAAAGTCGCCGTCGCGGAACACGAAGCTGTCGGCGCCAGCGCCGCCCTCCATGCCGTCGCGGCCGGCGCCGCCTTCGATCCAGTCGCTGCCGTCGCCTCCGCGCAGCACGTCAGCCCCGTCCATCCCGTAGAGATGATCGTCGCCGGCGAGGCCGAACAGCGCATTGACGGCAGCATTGCCGGTGATGACGTTGGCAAGCTCGTTACCGGCGCCGTTGACCGCTGCGGCGCCAATCAGCGTCAGGTTCTCGACGTTGGCGCGGAGCGTTACGTTCACGGATGAATTGACGATGTCGGTGCCCTCGTTCGCGCCTTCCAGCGCTGCATCGCGGCCATTGTCCATGTAATAGACGTCGTTGCCCGCACCGCCGCGCATCGAATCGGCGCCCGCGCCACCGTCGAGGATGTCGTTTCCGTCGAGGCCGAACAAATGATCGTTGCCGGCCATGCCGTAGAGCGCATTGTCGCCCGCATTGCCGCCGATGGTATTCGCGCCCGAGTTCCCGTTGCCGACCCGGGCCGTGCCTGTAAGCGAGAGGGTCTCGACGTTGGCGGCAAGCGTATAGTCGACCGATGCATTGACCCGATCGGTGCCCTCGCCGGCATTTTCGACCACCACGTCATGGCTGTCGTCGACAGCGTAGACGTCGTTGCCGACCCCGCCCGCCATCATGTCGGCACCAGTTCCTCCATCGAGCAGGTCGTTGCCGGCGTTGCCGTTGAGATGGTCAGCCCCGGCATAGCCATAGAGTCCATTGGCGCCTGAATTGCCGGTGATTGCATTGGCGAGGCCGTTGCCTCTGCCGACGAGGTTGGCGCTGCCGCTCAGCGTGAGGTTCTCGACATTGTCGCGGAGAGCGTAGCTGATCGACGCGATCGCGAGGTCGGTGCCTTCGCCGGGCCTTTCGTAGGCATAATCGGTCGCGTCCCGGACGACGTAGGTGTCGTCGCCGGTGCCGCCGAACATCTTGTCGAGGCCCGCACCACCATCGAGCGTGTCGTTGCCGGCGTTACCGTACAGCGAGTTGGCACCCGCATTGCCGGTAATCAGGTTGGCGAGCGCATTGCCGGTGCCGTCGATCGCCGCATTGCCCGTCAGCGTCATGTTCTCGACGTTGTCGGGAAGGACGAAGGTCAGTCCGGCGCGCACCATGTCGGTGCCTTCGCCGGCATTTTCAGAGACGACGTCGCCGGCGTCCTGGACGACGTATGTGTCGTTGCCGGCGCCACCGCTCATCCTGTCGGCTCCGTCGCCGCCATCGAGCGTGTCGGCGCCGTCGTTGCCATAGAGAACGTCGTTTCCGGCCATCCCCTCCAGAAGGTTGTTCGCGGAATTGCCGACGATCGTGTCGCCCGCAAATCCCCCGATCGCATTCTCGATGACTGTTCCTCGAGCGATCGAGACGTTGCCGGTGCTGCCGGCGACGCTCGAGAAGGTCTCGGGGTTGAGGTTGATGGTTTCGGGGGCGCCGCTCGCCGAATAGTTGAGAGTGTCGGCGCCGCCGCTGTCGATGATCGTGTACGCCGCGCGCGGATTGGCGTTGGCGTCGAACACCGGATTTCCCGCGGTCGAGCCATAGCCGTACACCGTGTCGCCGGTCCGCGTCGACGTCGACAAGCCGTACAGGGTCTGCATCGCGACGATGTCGCCGGCCATCGGCGTCAGCGCATAGTCGAGGGAAAAGCTCTGGCCGCGGAAGTAGAGGCTGTCCTGCTGGCTGAAATAGGACATGACCGTCGTCGACCACGCGTCGTTCGCGAAAAGCGCGTCCTGGGTGTAGGTCGCGGTGTTGTTGTAATCGCCGGCGTGCCCGAGCCCGAGCGCATGGCCGATCTCGTGCACGAAGGTCTGGAAGGAATAGCTGTCGACCGAGGTCCCGTTGTCGCTCAGCCACTGCGTCGAGATGTTGACGTTCGACTGCGTGATGACGTGGTTCGACCAGCTGGCCGTCGTGTAGGCGCCGTCGTCGGTGTCGTCGAAGACGATCTGGCCGCCGGTGCTGACTTCCTTGAAATTGACCCCGATGACATCCGTCCACTCGCCCAATGCTGCGCGGGCCAGCGTCTGGCCGGCGGCCGTCAGGCCGGTCAGGTTGACGGTGATCGTACCGCCCTGGCTCACTGCGAAATGGTGCCAGTCCCCATTCCAGTACCCATCGACCAGCTGGTCGGCAATCTGGTCGTAGCTGTAGACCGGCGGCGTGACGACGGTGAGCTGAACGCCTCCGCCTGCCGATGCGCTCGCCACCAGCTTGCCTGGAAGCTCCGACGCGATGGTCAGCGAACCGCCGGTGTAGGTCAGGTGGCCGCCGCTCAGGTCGAACGTGAAACCGCTCAGGGTCGCGTCGGTGATGACGATGGAATCGCCGACGTCGAGGCCGGTGATCGTGTCGCCGTTGTGACCGGCCGCCGTGTCGACGAAGCTGTCCTTGCCGCCGAAATCGTAGAGGTTGTCGGCGCCGGCGCCTCCTGTGATGACGTCGTCGCCATCACCGCCGTAGATCGTGTCGGCGCCCGCGCTTCCGGTCAGATGGTCGTTGCCGTCGAGCCCATTGATGATCCCGGTGCCGCTGCCGGCGACGATGGTGTCGTCGTAATTGCTGCCGGTGATTTCCGGCACGCTTTCGATGCCGCTGAGGGTTGCGCCGCCGATGGTGATCGTTCCGCCGCTGGTCAGCTGTGAGAAATCCGCAGCAATCCCGGTCGTCGCGCTGGTCGCGGTGTAATAGAGCTGGTCGAAGCCGGTGCCGCCGGACGCCGTGTCGCCATAGCCCGCCGCGATCGTGTCGTCGCCGGCGCCTCCGATCAGCACATCCGCCGCGCCGTCGTCGTCGCCCTGGTACTGCAGCGAATACAGGATATCGTTGCCGGCACCGCCATCGCAGGTGGTCCGCTCCGAAGCCTCCCGACAGTGAATCGTCGCCGGATCCGGTGACGATGCTGTCCGCCCCGGCGCCACCGCTGAGGTTGAACACTTCCAGGTGCGCGTAATGCCCGCGGTTGCTGGTGATGCTTCCGTCGGCGGCGACGACGAAGGTCATCGGCCCGGTGAAATGGCTGAAATCCCCCGTCAGGGTGTCGGTGCCGCCGCCGCCATCGAAGGAGATTTCGGAATTGTTCGCCGAATAGACGGCGGAGATTTGCAGCTCGTCGTTGTACTGGCTTCCGGTGAAGGAGACATTCTCGAACTGCTGGAATCCTATGGCATTGTTCTGGGGACCGATGGATCCGTCGAGCTCTCCGTCATAAGCATCGATCGTGAACTGCAGCCCGGTCGTTGACGGAGCGCTGAACACCAGGCTGTCATGGCCGGCGCCGCCATACAGCGTGCCGCTCACCTGGAGCTTGGTCACCGTGAACACGTCGTCGCCGCCGCCGCCGCCGATAGTGATGCTTTCGACATTGGTAACGGTGAGGCCGCTGGAGATTGTCGTGGTGTCGCCGATGGAGATCGAAAGCGGCGTGGTGACGCCCGTGAAGTCGCCGTCGTAGAAGTCGATGCCGTCGCCGCCGTCGATCGTACCGCCGGTCGATTGCGAATAGATGGAATCGTTGCCGCCGCCGGCGTGGACGGTGTCGACGCCGGTCCCGGTCGAGATGTCGTCGCGGCCGTCGCCGGTCTGGATGGTGTCGTTGCCGGCGCCGGCGTGGATCACATACTGTTCGAAATTCGAAAAAGTGCCGAACGAACTGGTGATCGTCGCGCCGTTCACCAGAAACGTGAAATCGTCTGTCCGCAACGAGAAGTCGAAGTTCAGCGTGTCGTTGCCGGCGTTTCCGTCGAAGGTGACCGAGAGGCCGGACGTCTGCGGACCGATCTTGAGCTGGAAGTCGTCGTCGCCGACACCTCCGCGGTAATTCACGACTTCCGCGTTCATGATCCAGATCGTCGGATTGTACGGGCCGGTCTGGATGAACGCGTCGAGTTCGCCGCTGTTGTAAGTGTCGATCGCCTGGAAGCTTATCGGATCCGTGACCGCCGGCCCGAAATCCACATTGACCGTATCGATACCGGCGAGCGCGTCGATCGCGGTGATCTCGCTCGGCGCCCGGGTGAAGACGAAGTTATCGGGATCGGCCGAGGCAGCGAAGGTGCCGGTCGGATCGGTATACGTCGGCACGCTCTCTACCCCCGTGGCTCGCGCCCCTAAGCGGCTGGAAGGCTAGTCGAACTTTCCATTTAATCAACCTGCGCGGGCAAGGACTTGCATCAGGTCACGGTCAAGTCCGCCGCCCTGCCGCCTCTAAAGCAGGAAGTCCCCGCTCGACAGGGTATGCAGCCCGTCGAGCTTGATCATGAAGTCGGCGATGCCGTCGCCGTTGGTGTCGCCGGAAATGTAGGTATTGCCGCCGGTCTGCTCGTAGTGAAGCGCTCCGGCGGTGCCGTCGAACGCGCTGCTGCCGAGGAAGTGGAACGCCTGGTTGCCCGAAAGCGTGGTGTTGGCGTCGACCGGCGACAGGCTGATGCGGTCGCCATAGGCGAAGTCCTCGATGCGGTCGGCGCTCGCCGCCGTCGCTCCGCCAAAGTCACCATCGCGGAACACGAAATAATCCTTGCCCGAGCCGCCGATGAAGTCGTCCTGGCCGGCGCCGCCCTCCATGTAATCGTTGCCGTCGCCGCCGCTCAGCGTGTCGTTGCCGCCACCGCCATAGAGCCGGTCGTTGGCGCCGAGACCCGACAGCGCATTGTCGCCGCTGTTGCCGACCAGCAGATTGGCAAGATCGTTGCCGGTGCCGTCGATGCTCGCGGCGCCCATCAGGTACATGCGCTCGACATTGGCGCCCAGCGTGTAGCTGGCCGTGCTCTGAACGAAGTCGACTCCGCCGTCGGCAGCCTCGACGATCGTGTCCGACGAGCTGTCGACGATGTAGGTGTCGTTGCCGCCGCCGCCGCTCATCGTGTCGTTGCCGGTGCCGCCGTCGAGGATATCGCGCCCGCCGCCGCCGACCAGCGTGTCGTCGCCGGCCATTCCCGACAGCCGGTTGGCGCCGTCATTGCCGGTGATGACATTGTCGAGCTCATTGCCCTTGCCGGCGAGGTTGGCGGTGCCGGTCAGGGTCAAATTCTCGATGTTCGCGCGCAGCGCATAGCTGACCGACGCCATCGCGAGGTCGGTGCCCTCATTGGCATATTCGTAGGCATAATCCGTCGCATCGCGGATCATGTACGTGTCGTCGCCGGTCCCACCGAACATCTTGTCGATGCCGGTGCCGCCGTCGAGCGTGTCGCTGCCCGCGTTGCCGTAGAGGAAATCGTTGCCTGCATTCCCCTGAAGCGCATCGCCGCAGCGACGTTCCCATCAGCTGGTTGGCGCCGGCGTTGCCGATGATCGTCAGGCCACTGGTTACCGCGCTTGCATCGACATTGATGGCGGCGGTTCCGGACGTATTGGCGATCGCACCCGTTCCAGTGCCGATGACGACTTTCTCGAGGCCGGTGTCGTCGACATGGAGAATCAAGCTGTCCGCGGCTGTTGCCGTGAAGCGCAGTTCATCGGTGCCGCTCGTCCCGAGATCGGTGATCCAGGAATAGAAGTTTCCCGTAGCATCCTGGTGATCGCTCGACGATTGGACGATGTAGAGATCGCTTCCCTCGCCACCGTCGAGGAAGTCGTAGCCGGCGCCGCCGATCAGCAGATCGTTGCCGCCGCCGCCGCTTAGCTGGTTGTGCCACGAATTTCCGACGATGATGTTGTCGAGATCGTTGCCCGCGCCCTGTTCGGCATTGCCGGTCAGCGTCAAATTCTCGACATTCTCCGGCCAGCGTAAAGCCGACCGAGCTGACGATCGTGTACGGTGCCGGCGCCGGCAAGTTCGACGATCGAGTCCCCGACACTCTCCGGGTTGAGCGCCGTATCGACCATGTAGGTGCCGTTGCCGGCTCCGCCGACCATCACGTCCGAGCCGCTGCCGCCGTCGAGAGTGTCGTTCCCGGCTCCGCTCACCAGCAGGTCGTTGCTGGCGCCGCCGTCGAGGCGAGAATCCCCTGGGCCACCGAGAAGGGTGTCGTCACCGCTGGTCGCCGGCGATGGTCGTGCTGCCGTTCATCAGGATGTCCGACGACTGACGGCTCGCCCGTCACGTGGATCGTTAGGCTGCCCGCGGCTGCCACGGCGGTGACCGTCGAACCCGAGATCGACACCGACGTCGCGCCCAGCATGCGCAGGTCGATATGATCGACGCCGGTTTCGAAATCGGCGATCGTCGCGGCGGCCTGGCCCGGAGTGACCGACGTGAACAGGAACGAATCCTTGCCCGACCCGCCGGTCAGGACGCTTCCGCTGCCGCCGGTCAGGATGTCGTCGCCGGCACCGCCGTCCAGATGATCGGCTTGATTGCCCGCGACGAGGAAATCGCCGCCGTCGCCGCCAAGCACGGTCTCCGAAGTGCCGGACGCGCCATAATAGACGTCATGGCCGGTTCCGAGGTCGATGCCGCCGGTCATGGTTCCGCTGTTGATCAGCGCGTCGTCGCCGTCGCCAAGCGTCACCAGCCCGGCTATGTGGCCGGCGTTCACGACCATGTCGTCGCCAAGGTTGAGGTCGATCTTGCCCTCTATCGTGCCGTCGCTGCCGTTGATCAGGGTCTGGATCGCCTTCTGCGGCGGCGAGTAGGCGTAGGGATTGCTGTAGATCGCCAGCGGCGCGCTGATCAGGCCATGAT
>CAWGRB010000036.1:0-12498 GCA_963824845.1 uncultured Alphaproteobacteria bacterium | reverse complement strand
CCAATTGCGGCGTCTAGGGGATTCCGAACATCCACGTCGCCAATCCCGTCACGCGAACCTGCAGCATCATCACTGAGCAGTTTCCGCACCTCTGCTGCGTGCGGGTTCCGGCAAGGCGCGAGCACGCGACGCCGTCGTCGCGATGATATTCGCTTCATCGACCACTCCTTGGCGCGCGCATCGAAGCGGGTGAGCGCCATCGAAAAGGTAAAGCCGATCATCAGCGCGACCAAGCCAAGCGCGGCGCCTTCCAAGGTAGGAGTTCCGCAGTTAGTGATCCGAACGGCGGCAGTCGCCACGGAGAGGCCCAACCAGCGACGAATCCGGCGGCGCCACGACGATCAGATCGCCGCGGCGATATCGGACCCAGAAGTTGATCTGATAATATTGATCAGCATCGTCCGTCGCGCCTTCAGTGTGCGGGCCTGCCTCGCACGCCGATCTTTACTCGAAACACACCATAGAGCCCGTCAGGCTAGACCAAATTCAGCTGCGGAGGCGAGAGGCGGCTTGATCGGAAGCGATTACAAGCCGCACTGGCCGCTCGCACCTAACCGCGCTGTTCCGTCTTCCGCCGGTTCACTGTATTTGCCGAATCCGGATAGACCTGCGAATGCTCACCGAGACGATCCAAGCGATGCGCTGATGCAGCGAGCTGCTGTGCCGGAGGGTCGCATGGGACGAGGCAGAATTTTTGTGATCGCTGCGTTCGCATCACCAATGCTCTTCGAGCTGCAACGCGCCGCCCGGATGCGGCCCCGTCAGTCCCAGCACGGGCGGCTGGCCCGTCCAATGCGACGGTCATGGCGTCCAACCGAGAGTAACTCGACGATTCTGGGACGCCAGAGGCAGCTCAGTGCCGCCCTTCAACGGAAAGACCGCCACCCGGAACCTTGAGCTCTAGGCCGCGTCGTCTCTCCCGAAGATGAGTGGGCTTTGCCCTTAATAGCGGGCACGAATTGGGGCTAGATAACGTACCTTGCCCCAATGGCGGACTGAACACCCGTCCCCACTGAATGGTTCGACGGATGTAGGTCGCGCTGCCTCTCGGAAGCGCAGCGCCCCAACTTTGCCGAAATTGCATAGCCGAGCTAGTTCGGCTCCTGGATACGGTCTAGATGCATTCTGGCGGCTCGGTTCCATGGCCGGCGGACGGTCAAATCGATGTTGACGTTCAGAATTGCGATAACGGCCGCGGTGATGGCCTTCGTCACGGCTCTCACCGCGTGTCTGATATTTATCCAGATCGCGACCTTTCATGCGGCGGCAAGGAGCGGCGGCGTCTGCCGCCATGGATGCCGCCAGCGCAAACACCCTTAGCCGCCTCGAGGCCGATGTATCGGAGCTGAGCTCGGTCGTTCGCGTACTGTCGTCCAGTTCCTCCCTCACCGACTCGGATGACCGGAGCGAGGTCGATGGCGCCATCGGCCTCTTCAAATCGGCGCTGCACGAATTGCCGCAGGCGGATAGCCTCTATGTGGGCTACGATAATGGTTGCTGGTTGCAAGTCCGGCGCCTCGACGTCCTCGACCCGACGGAGCGTCAGAGGCTGGGGGCCCCCCGGGGCCGTCTACAATATCAATCTGGTCCGCCCGACTGCGGACGGAGCGCTTCCGATGCGGCGGATCTTCGAAGACGAGCACGGCAACAAAATCGAGCAGCTCGATCTATGGGACTATGGCTATGACGCACGAAAGCGGAGCTGGTATCGCGACACGATGCAGCGGACCGCGCTCTCGTTTCGTCACCCTATGCTTCGTTCAGCATCGGCACGCCGATGATCACCCTGAGCGCGCCTCTGCACGGGCATGTGCGCGGTGTCATCGCCGCCGATCTCAAGCTCGATAAGTTCAGCGATCTTGTTCAAGCACAGAGGCCCGGGAGAGCATGGAACGGCGATTATCTTCGACTTCGTTCGGCGTGCTGTTCGCGCATCCCGACTTTGCTCGCGCTCGTCGAACACGCGCTGACACATCCCTCTCACCCGCAGCTCCCCGAGATCGACGAAATCCGGAGCGGGCTGGTCGGCGCAGTTATGCGGAGGTGGGATGGCAGCGACCGCTATGAGGGAAACATTCGCGACGAGGACGGACGAGATTATCTTTTTCGCTTGCGGAAATTTTCCCAGAGCGACGAATTCAGCGGCTACTCTCTGCTACTTGCAGCTGAGGACGATTTCGCGCAGAACGTTCGGCGTTTGCAGATCAGAGGATTAATTATTGCGCTATCGCCGGCGGCTGCTTCATACCCGCGGTTTGGATCTTCGGAAGCCGGATGTCGCCTTCGCTGAAACGGCATAACCGCTCAGGCGAGCAGGCTTCACAGCTTGGCGGCGCCCGATGATAAATCCGTCACATCCCATGATCTCGGAGATCCACGAACTCGGCAGGACCATGGCGGTCGCCCAGCGCAGTATCTGGTCCTTCGCTCGCTTTGTCCCGAAGGATATCGTCAAGGGAATTCATCGATAGCTCGATCTCCACCGAGCTTGGCGGGGCCAGGCAGGAAGTCACCGTCCTGTTTACGGACGTTGCAAATTTTACCGGTATTGCCGAGGCGGCGACCCCGACAGTTTGATGCGGCAGACGTCGCGCCATTTTGCCGCGCTGACCGAAGCGTTTCTAGCCGAAGGCGGGACTGTCGACAAGTTCATCGGCGACTTCGGTCATGGTATTTTGGAACGCGCCGCATCTGCAGCTCGATCATGTCGAGCGGGCCTGTCGCGCCGCCCTTTCGGCAAAGGCGGCGAGCGAGGCGCTCAATCTTCAATTCGATGCCGAGGGGCTGCCGCCGTTCGTCGTTCGCCTTGGTATTCATTTCGGGGATGCGGTGGTCGGAAATGTTGGGCTCGGCGGAGCGCGATGAATTATACCGCACTGGGCAACAGCGTGAATCTGGCAGCGCGCCTCGAAGGGCTGAACAAGGAGTACGGAACGACGATCCTGGTCAGTGAGGCTGTCCGCGATCGGGTCGTAACCTGCTTCCGTTTCAAGGCTATCGCCTCGGTTGATCGCCAAGGGAATGACGACGGAAACGCGAGTCTATGAGTTGGTCGAAGCGTGCGTGCAGAACGCCCGCCGGTCCGTCGAGACATTCTGCTACTGCACTTGGCACGCGCCGGTACTGGGAGGATCGGGCTGCCAGCACGATGCACCAGTCTCGGTCATCAGCCGGTTCAGCACGTTTCCGCTTCGCGGTCGAGCACCATGCGCGGGTTCTGGCCGCGCAGCACGATGAGCTGAAACGTGTCCATGAACACCTTGTCGAACTCGCCGGCGCGCTGACCGAGACCAGATCGGCGGTAGCGCGGGCAGCGCATCCTTCGCCGACTGCATCTTCCCGAGAGCGGTCGCGGCCATCTTTAGGCCAGGCTCGAGGTCTTCGGCGGCAACTCCGCTTTCACCACCGGCAAAAAGCCGACAGCTACGGGCAATGGCGATCTGCGTTTGAGGCCTGGCTCAGATAGTCGATCAGGGCCATCGCACCTCTTTATGTCGGGCGCCCCTTCAACACGGCGAGCCCGGCGAGCACCGGCATGTAGCCCCGTCCCTTTGGCCCGGCAGGGGCCGGAAAGACGACGAAATCCGTCCGGCTTTTCGCGCAGCGCGCTCGAGCACGCGGGCAACGTGATCGAAGCCGATCCAGACGTCGCCGGAGAGCAAGCGGCTGTTGCATGAAATCGTAGCTTGTCGAGTTCGGATTGACGCTCGTCCATAACGATCGGCGAACTGCACCCACATCGCTTCGGCGGCCTCGGAGCGGAACGGAACCACGACGCCGCCGGTATAAGACGGATAAAGAAAGCCCTCCAAGAAGCGGTGCATCAGCCCTTGCGGCCCCGCCGGGAAGCCCAACAGGCGCTTGCCGGTCTTGTGCTTGATCGTGCTGGCCCAGGCAGCAAGTTGGTCGTAGCTGAGCGTGTCTGATGTCCGCCCCATCGGGCAGATAAGGCAGCGCCTTTTTATTGGCCACCATGATGTAGCTTGCCTGCATCCATGGGATGTAAAGCTGGTGCGCAGTGCCGAACTTTCCGAGTGTCAGCAGCGGGCTCCGGAATGCCGCGGCCTGCGAGCTTGCCGAAGCGAGGCCATCGAGCGGCTCTAATGCGTCCAGCGGTACGACCGACTGCAGCTCGCCATGCAGCGCGCCGACGACGTCTATCGTCCGCCCACCGGCCCGCTCCCTCTTCTTAAGATACGGACGGGGTCGAAACCTGCGGCCGCTCGGTGATGTAATCGACCTTCGCCGGAAAATCTTTCAGGATAAGTTGCGCATCTTCTGCGCCTCCTCGATCGGGCGCAGTTGCGTCGACAGAAACACTACATGCTCGCTTTGCGCGGCGCCGGCAATGGCGGTGAACAGCACGGCGGCGCAGAGCGCGAAGCCGAACCAGGGGGCGGTCCTCTGCATCGCTCGCTCTCCCGATCATTTCTCTCGGCGATGCCGTAACTCTACTGCGATATTCCCGTCGACCTCGCTATCCATTGCCAACGCGACTAATCAGGAAAGAGGAAGGTCAACGTAAGCTGTGTTACCCACGTATCGTTGCCGGCCTTTTCCCGAATGGCGTTGTAATAAGCATCGACAGCAAGCTTCACGGGCTGCTCGCCAACGCGGAGCAGCTTGGCCACGCCGCCGCCCACGGGGACGGTCCATTTTCCCCCGTGCGCAATCCAATCGGCAGTTATGTTTGGCGAGGAGCCGACCGACCACCCATCGGCAAAATGATAGCTGACGAACGGGTTCAGCAGAAAAAGTGTTGGTCCGGTTGGCATTATTGGAGTTGCCGCCAAATGACCAGACGTTGTTGACGACCGCGCCCGTCACCCAGGGCCCCTCATCGCGCCTGACGACGGCCAGAGATGGCCCCGAGCCCCATCTATGCACGCCGAGCGCCGAGTTCGTCGCAGATGGGTAGTACAGAACAGGCCCTCCACCCCAATAGAGATCTTCGCCGTGCTCGGGTGATAGGAAGAATGTCGTGTAGCCATTGCCGAGACCGGTCGTCCAGTGCTCGCCATGCTTTTTTGGCGGCTCAACAATTCCCGGAAGCTTCGTCCGAGTAATAAGGGCCCAATCTTCATTCAAGCGAAACGGCACAACTGCCTGATCAAGCTCGAACGTGCTTTTGGTGGCCTTGTAGGGGCCATCCTGGAACTCCGCTTGATATCGCAGCGGAACCGTGATGTGACGCGTCACCGGGTTCACCGAGTCCTTTGATAGCTCGGCATCGCTGGACACATCCGCGGACTGCGCCACGGCTCGCCCGGCCCACAGGGATACGATCAGGAGAAGAAGGGCTCCGAGGCGTTGGTCGCTGATCACAGGCGTCCTGGCCTCACTGAATTTGCGTGGCGGCAGTCCTACATACGGCGGCGCCAATCGCGCACTCATGCTGCGATAGTCGCTCAGGATCCGTGCGACCGCGGCTTCCGCTACGAGATCGGTTTATTTTCTGGGAGCAGGAAAAGCCCGCTATTCAATTTCGGAAAATTGAGTTGTCCTGGCGCTTCGCTACTGGATGACGTGGCGGAGCGTAGCGGACGGCGCTTCGCCAAAGAGCGCCTTGTATTCGACCGCGAGCCGGCCGAATTGCCAGAACCCGAAGCGCGTTGCGATCTCGGTGATCGTGGTGTCGGCGGGGCTGCTCTCGCGCAGCGCCCGCCGCACCAGATGCATCCGACGCAGCAGCAGGTAGCGCTTGGGCCCCATGCCGAGATGTTCCTGGCAACACGCGAGCAGCGTTCGCTCCGATGCGCCGATCTCCTTGCAGAGTTCCGGTACATAGAGCGGTTCATCTAGATGCTGTTCGATAACACGATCAAACCGTCGCATGATGGCCGCGTGGTGTCTCTCCGCCGCTCTGTCCTCACGAAGCTCCCCGCTGCCGAGACAATGAACCATCGCTTCTATCAGCGCCTGTTCGAGCCCGCGCGCCACCTCGGGATGCGAGAGAACCGCAGGTGCGTCTTCCGCCAGTCCCCTGGCGGCCGCATGCAGTCGCCGCAGTTTCGCCATTACCGCAGGTCGGGGTATGATAGTTCCGTCATCATACGGCGGAATCAGATCGTGCCCGGCAATGGTTCCGGCTATGGAAGCCATTTTGTCGAGTGGCAGCGACATGGAGCCATAAGCAGTCGGCCCGGATGTTCGTTGATAATAGCTCTGGCCGGGACGAAGCCGAGAAATGTTGGTCAAGCCCAATTCAATGCCGTTCCGGATCACACTCGATCCTGGCTGCGTCCGGAATACGATGATGACGCGCCCGCCCCAACCCTCGATGTGAGAGGCCCGTGGCAGGTCTTCGGGAGAATGTTATCCAAAGGCGATGCAGGTCTATACGGATGAGCTTCGCGGTGAAGAGCCCGCGTTGCGTGACGGCAATTCGATGAGTGCCCTGGCGAATTGCCGCAGCATACTCGTCAGGATCAGTGAACGTGCGAACAAAGCTTGAGGGCATTTGAACCTGCGCGTTGGGGACTGTCTCGATCCCTCAGGCGGTCCACTCCCCAGGCATTTATTCGAAACAGGCTAAGCCCGTAACCTACAATTGAGCAACCTAAATCAAATACCTAAGTGAAGTACTCGACATTCCGGGAGCAAAACACCTGATACGCCGGCCCAGGAACCAGAGTTCCCGTTCGATGCGTCAGGCACCGATCCAAGGACGCGGCCTGCGAGGCAGAGCGTCGTCTTCGGAAGCCCTAGCGCGCCGCAGCGTCGCCGAAGGCGTTTCACCGAACATTGCACGATATTTGATCGCAAAGCGGCCGGGATCACGAAAACCGGTGTGCCGCGCGACCGCTGATATGGTCATCGACGCGTTATCCCCCCGACGCAAATTGCGGCGAGCCAGGTACATCCTGCTCAGGCGATCGTAGGATCTCGGGCTCATCCCCAAATGTTGGGCGCATAAGCGCCGCAGCGACCGACAGAAACCCGAAGCTTGACGCAAATCTCGGCGATCGTGTTTGCTGTTTTTCGTGCACCGGAGCAGTTGCTCAAAATGAGCCATGGTGTCCTGGGTCTCCCGTTCGGAAGTGTTCTCGCAACTCACCGGCGCGTCCGAGAAGCAATCCACAACAGCGTGCACCAATTGTTGCTCGAGCCCGTGCGCAGCATCGGTACCGACAACACCTGCGGAGATTTCACGGCCAGCCTGATAGCCGCCGCGTGAAGGCTGCGCAGGTTTCTGTTGACACCGGACGCAGGTCGCCAACGTCGAGCCATTCGCGACAGAGAGAATGCCGTACCGGTGACGCGGAACCATGGCTGGTAAGCCGGTCGGCCTGCAGCCGGACCAGGCCCCAATGGCTCGCGTCTTCGGTACGGAAATGGAAGCGCGCGCCCGGGTAGAGCGCTATGAGCTCACCCGTTTTCACCCTGATCCCGCCGAAAACAGGCGCAGCCGCGTTGCCGATCGAAAAGAATATCAAAACAGTGTCTAGAGGCGCCGCAATAAAGGCGATGCGGGGCAAATGCTCGTCTACTGCCGAGATGCACATTTCGCCTAGCGAGATCTGAGTCACCCGAGCGCGAAATGGGCCGCGCGCGGTAACCAACAGGCTCAGGACGCCCTCTTCCCGCAGTGCGGTGTCGAAGTCGTCTGGGTCGCTGAACGCCGATGAAACGGTGCTCGGCATGTCCGTCCGCCTTAATTCAGACCGGACACGATCGAATGTTCAGCCGGCCGAATCCGACAATGAAATCCAAACCGGCACCGGCCGGCTATTCAGTTCCGGCAAAAGTTGGCCCGATGCGGGCGGCTACGCTGATTTACAGGTGCCGAAGGATAACGATCTCGCGGCTTGCTAGGGCGCCCTTCCGCGTTTTGCCGAAACTGCATAGCCCACGGGGTTAAAGCCTAAATAAGTTGCGGGCCAATGCCTTTGTGAGGCCCACCGTGGTCACGCCCACAGGAACGCTCGGACCGAAGCGGAAAGATAATCGCGAGACTGTGGTCTCGCGGCACAAGCCTTGGGATCGAAGAGAGGGGTTACGCAGGTCGGCACCGAACCCCCGCAACCGGTGGGCCCGTCTGGCTTTCAGCCCGGCCAGTACGGGGGCGATGATGCTCCTCGCCCTGCTTATTTGCGGCTGCGTACCGACGACGATAGACACGGTCCCACTGCAGCAAGCTTCGCTGGCACCACCGCAAAGCGAGAGCATTTCCGCCACCGGCTACCGTCTCGAGGCGCTTCCGTTGGGGGACAAGGCTCCGGACTTGCTGGTGCTGGTCGCGATGTCGGGCGGTGGTAAACGGTCAGCCGCTTATTCATACGGTGCGCTCAAAGGCATGCGCGAGGTCGCGGTATCCGGAGTCCACGGTCCTCATTCACTGCTGAGCGACCTTGATGCAATCTCAGGCGTCTCCGGCGGGAGCTTTACCGCGGCCTATTACGGCCTCTACCGCGATGCCGCTTTTGGCCGTTACGAAACCGATTTTCTTTATGCGGACACCGATGGCGAAATCAAGTCCGTCTACCTTGCGCCCTGGAACTGGGCATGGGCCGTCGATTCGGACGTCGGCACAAACGATTACATGGACCGCTACTACGACAAGACGATGTTCCATGGCGCTCGGTTCAAGGATTTGATGGCGCGCGGCCGCCCGCTTATCGGAATCACCGCCACGGATCTCAATTACGGCACACCGTTTCTGTTCTCCCAAGAGTTCTTTGATATCTTGTGCTCGGATCTCGACGCCTTTCCAATAGCGCGCGCAGTCGCCGCATCGAACGGTTTCCCGGGGCTGTTTTCTTCGATCACTCTGACCAACCACGCCGCCGATTGCGTCGGTCGGAAACCCGGCTGGCTGCGCCGGGTACCTGAGACCGACCTTCACAACCCGCTATCGCGCCTTGGTGTTCAGGCCAAGCTGATCGAACGTTATCTCGACTCTAGCAAAACCCGCTACGTCCATCTCGTCGATGGCGGCGTTTCCGACAACCTCGGTTTGCGAGTCGCCGGCGGCATGATGCAGAACCTCGCGGAAGCGCCCGCGCAATCTCGGCGCTTGGGTATGTGCGGCTGCGGCGCGTCCTGGTGCTCAGCATCGATGGCGAAGGATCTCAAGATCCGAAACTGGCGCAGACCAAGGAAGTGGGTGGTGTCCTGTCTTCCCTGCTGCGAGCGAGCGGCGGACAAATTGACCGCTATAATTTTGATACCTTGCGGGCGATGCACGATCAGCTGCAGGACGTCGCGCGGGCTATCCGCACTGCTAGATGCCAAAGCAGCCCCATGATTGAGGGGACGCCCTGTGGCGACGTCAAAGCTGAGCTGATCCACATCTCGCTTGCCGCAATGCCGGCTGGGCCGGATAAAGACAAGCTGCTGGCCATTCCGACGGGATTAACGATAAACCGACCTGATGTGGACCGGCTCATCGATGCAGGACGCTCGGCCGTTATCACATCCGAGCCACTGCGTCGCTTCTTAGCGGATTATGCGCTTCGTCAGCCCCGGGTAATTGCTCAGCAGTGACGACCGACAGCGGATATTGTGGCGAACCAGCCGCGAAAAATGCTGCCGGCGCAGCCTGGGCGGGCCCCGCTCAAGCATCAACAGCAGTGGCATCTGAGCCCGGCCCTAATTAGAACCGAATGCGAAGACGGGTACCGGCTACGGCTGCAGTATCGACATGTGCGAGCTGGCCAAACTCGTTGATAACCTTCTTTAGCCCTGAGTTGTGATCCCGGTCGACGAGTTGAATGGTGCCAATGTATTGGCGTAATGGAAGTGGACGCTTTCAGCCGAGCGGTCGGCACGCGCGCCGCCAAATCGCGAAGGCGCGCGGCTTCGTATGCATGCGACCCGAATCAATTTCTCGTTCGGCGGCCGGAGGTTTCTGTAGGCGCGTAGGCATCCGCAAGAACGTAGATGCATGCACGAATTTTTTATAAATCCCGACAGTCGTAATTGCTAGCGACGATGATCGTTCCATGTTTACAAAAGCAAACCACCCCGCCGCGCGAGGCAGCGGGGTGGTCAACGATCGTTCCCAATCAAATTCAGCTCGTCGCCGAAACTCGACACTACCGCATCTGTGCCGGAGCATTCGGGCTGGGAGATGACTGATATTGTCCGGGGACATATGCTGGTCCCGCGCCGCTCGGATAACTCGAGCTGGCAGATGGTTGCCCCGCCCCAGGCATGCCATAGATCTGGTTCGGCTGACCGTAAGGCCCGGTTCTTGGGCCACCTTGTCCGGGGACGTATGCTGGTCCCGCGCCGCTCGGATAACTCGAGCTGGCAGATGGTTGCCCCGCCCCAGGTATGCCATAGGTCTGGTTCGGCTGACCGTAAGGCCCGGTTCTTGAGCCGCCTTGTGCTGGCGCTGGCGCCCCGCCCATCCCGCCGCCGGGGTTACCTGCAGCTTGCTGAGCGTTGAGTTGGTTTGCCACGTTGTCGCTTGAGCGAGCGCTTCCGCGTCGCGTTGCGCGATGATGGCGTGCCTTTACCCGATGGCTTCGCATATGCGAGCCCATCGATCCCATCGGCGCCGCTGTCGCTGATGGTGCGCTGGGCGATGGCGTCACTGGGCTGGCGCTTGTTTGCGCCCAAGCAGGTGCGGCAATAGCGAGGGCGACTGCAATCGCCGTCCCGCTCAAGAGATGCTTCATGACGCTCTCCTTCTGTAATTGCAGACGTTTGCGGCGATGCTGAGTTGGAGGTATGCGGAGACGACCAATACGTACCCTCATTTTCGCTCCGTCGCATGACCAAACAATCCCGGAGAGGAAGAGCCACACCGCAAGCGGCCCTGCGATGTAGTCATCTCCGCAGGCACGAGCATCCCTTCCGCGGCCACAACGCCTCGAAATTTTGGAGAGATCGAGTGGTCCGTTGGAGCCCAAATACCGACGATACAAATTTTATCGTGCTCGCGAGCCAGACCGGCTCGCTATTCAGTTTCGGCAAAATTGGAAAAAGGGGCGACGGCGACCGCCCACCGGGCCATCGAGCCGGATCACCCGCTGACGGTCCGCTTTGCGCCGTCTAAGCCCGGTCGTGGCAATGGCTGCTTTCGGCGGCGTACCCCGGGCCTTTCAGATTTGCCCGCACTACGACGTTGCTGCACCCTCGCACAACTTTTTAGCTTTGCGGCGGGTTGCTGCGATCCCAGGCGAATGCCGGCAGAAAATTAATCCACTACAATAATGCGTCTGGCGCGGTTAGGTCTCGCGACCTGCGGGGCGAGGATTTGCGCCCAATATGCCGCGCCGGGTCATCTTGCGGATTTCCGGCGGGTAGTTGCCATGCCTTGCTCGGGTCATTGGGTTACGGCGATCCAGGCCATCGCGCACGTGATGCGCGCCGGTGAATGGGGCAGAGCGCCAGCAATGCGGCAAATCGAGTCGTCCGAACGGTCCGGTGCCGACAGGGCGCCCTTGTTGCGGATCGATCATCGAGGGGGCAGGGGGCGGGAGTTAGGAGCAGAAGGCCTGCTCAGAGATGTGCGCTCTGCCCCAGTTTGCGTTGGTGGGTTATGAGATGGGTAGGCAGGACTATTGTTGGACAAGCCATTGAATGTACGTGGTCTTTGGAGGACGCTCCTCCGCCACGTTAATTCATTGATTTTCGCTGAGAGGGTGGATCATAGGGCGTCGATTTGTTGGGCAGCCGCGCGAGGCTCGGATCGGCTTCGCGTCGTGTTCACGCCGGACCGACACCGCGCCGCGATCCGTGTTGCAGTCGTTCGCACCCGCATCAGGCGACGCCATCGGAGCGGCTTATTTACTGCCGGAACGATTTGCTGCGACAAATCCAGGATGGGACGAATGAGGTAGTCGAGTGCGGTGCGCTCTTCCGTCGGGATCATCACCGTCGCGCTCATGCCCGGATAAAGTTCGACGTTCTTCGCCTCCGCGAGCTCGCGGTCGTCGACCTTAACCAGCGCTGTATAGTACGGCTGATTGGTTTTGGGATCGGTCAGCCGATCGGCGGCGACTTGCGTCACCTCGCCATGGATCACCGGCAAGTCTCGTTGTTTGAAGGCTGTGAGATGTAGCTCGGCTCGCATCCCCGCGTGAAGCTCGTGGATGTCGTCGACATTGACATTCGCTTCCACGGCCAGCGCGTTGCGGACCGGCACGATATCCATGACCTTCTCGCCCTTGCCGATCACGCCGCCCACAGAGAAGACCGAGAGCCCGACCACATAGCCGGAATATGGGGTTCGCAACTCGGTGCGGTCGAGGACGTCCTGCGCGGCCTGAAGTTTCGGCGGAAGGTCGAGCAGCTTGTCTTGGGTATCGCGCAGGTCCTTGGCAACCTCGGTCATCCGTTCCTTGCGAGCCTGCGCGATCTGCATCTCGACCTCGCCGATCGCCCGGCGTGACTTTGCGATGTTGCCGGCGATCTCGCCGGCCTGGCCGGTAATGGCCGATGCCGTGCGCTCGAGCTCAAGCACCTTCGAGCGCTGCGTCAGCGACTTCTCCAACAGATATTGCTGATCCTTCAGCTCGTCTCGAATAAGCCCCAGCTGCTGCTGCT
>CAWGRB010000035.1:0-17212 GCA_963824845.1 uncultured Alphaproteobacteria bacterium | reverse complement strand
ACGCATCGCTCCAACCAATCGGCGATCAAGGTGCGATCCAACGAGCAGGATCAACTCCGCACTCTCGACGCGCTCAATCTCGCAATCGCACTCAAGCACGCGATCTTCGATGCGGGCTACACCTGCAAGCGCATCACCGATGCGGGCTTCGTCGGAACCTACAAGAACCTCGACATGTGGATGGCGCATTGCGTGTACGAAAAGGCAGGCGCTCGCGACTGGGCGGTGTTCGCCGGACCCGACGGCAGCGCCCAGGTCCGCGACTGCCGCGACGTTCCGGGCAGCGGTCTTCCGACCTGTGAGATCAAGCAGCGGCCCAAGGGCAGCTTCAACGAGATGAAGGCGGCGTCAGCGCCCTAGTTCGGACTGCCCGGATTGCACTGACGCGTTTCCTTATACTCGCCGGCGGCAGAGCGCTCCTTGATCGTCACGCAATTGCCTTGCTTGACCTCCTCGCGCCAGCTGCCGTCCGGATTGTTCACGCGGTTGCCCTTCGGAACCCGGCGGCCATCCTTGTCGAGAGAATAGCTCCAGTTCTTTGGCGTTTGCCGGTCTTGCGCGTAAGCGGCAGTGGCGAGGCCCGCAGCCGCACACAGCGCGACGGCGCCGATGGCCAGCACTTTCCTGGCAGACAGTTTCATTACGCGGCTCCTCATCGTCTCCTGTTATCCGATAGGACGTGAACCGGCGCTGAAGTCGTTTCGCTCGCGCACACAGTCTAACAGTCGACACTCGGCTCTCCATGTCGGAGCACGAGGACCAAATCGCAATGGCTCAACGTCGAATTGCGGTGCGCGACGAGGATCGCCGCCGGTCTCGGATCGCAGGCCTGCAGCCGCTCTATCAGTCTCGCTTCGGCTTGCTGATCGAGCGCGGCGGTGGCTTCGTCGAGAATCAGCAGGCTGGGTTTCCGCAAGACCGCGCGTGCAAGCACCAGTCGTTGTCTTTCGCCGCCCGAAAGCTGGCTGCCGCGGTCTCCGACAACTTCATCGAGGCCGCGCGGCAGGGCACGAATTCGCTCGCCCAAGCCGACCAGCTCAAGCGCTTGCCACAAGCCTTGCTCATCGCTCGCACCCCCCTCCGCAAGCAGATTGCCGCGCACGCTGTCGTTGAAGACGTTCCCTTCCTGCCCGACGTAGGCGATCGCTCGCCGCCACCCCTCCAGCAGTTCCGCCATTCCCCTGCCGTCGATCGTGATCCGCCCTTCGGCCGGCGCCAGGAGCCCAGCGACAAGATCGACCAGCGTCGTCTTCCCTCCGCCCGAGGCTCCGCTCACCGCAAGCCATTCTCCGCGCCTGAGCGTCAGCGAAACCCGGCGCACTCCGAAGCCCGGCCGGTGCTCGAACGTGACAAATCCGGGACGAGCTGCTGCCAATCGAGCGCCTCCGCACGAGGCGGTTCGGCCACCGCGCGCTCGAGGTCGCCGAGCCGCCGTCGGATCGCGGCAAAAGCGGGCGCATAGACCGCGATCTGAAGCGCGTTGCTCTGAAGCTGCTGGGCCGGGCCGCTGATACGGGCGAACAGGACCAGGCTGGCGATCAACACCGGAAACGGCAAATGCAGGAGCCGGACGCCGATCAGCAGCAAGGCCGCGGCCAACCAGGCGGCAGCCAGGGCCCCCAGCTGGCGCGACGAGGAGTAATCGCGCGCAAACCGCGTGAAATGTCCGGCAGTCCGCTGAAGGCTCGAGCGATATTCGTCCATGAATGCTGCAACCGTGCCCTGGGCCAGCGCCGCCTTGAGGCCGGCGTGCAGGCGGAATCCCGTGCCGGCGCTATCGTCGAGCGCATCGCTGATTGCCTGCCCGCTGAGCACTCCGCGGTGGGCCCGCGGAGCGAGAACAGGAATGCCGCCGCCAGGAACGCGGCCGCAAAGGCGGTGAGCGCCGGCGACAGGAACCACGTCAGCACGAGCTGCACGACGAGCATCGAAGCGCCGACCGATACGTTCTGGAAGTTGGCAACCGCCTGCTGCGCGCGCGGCACATCGTTCAGCAACAGCGATTGCATGCCCGACTGGCCGATGCGGCTGGCGAACGGCCAGCCCCGTCTTGCCAGGGTCGCGGTCGCGCGCAAGCTTAAGTCTGCTCCATATTCGGCCGAGAGGCTCGCGAGCACAACGTCGCGCGGAAGAGGAAAAGCGAGCGCAGCGCCATCGCCGCCACAAACAGGGCCAGCGCCCCGACGAAACGCTGGTCCCCGGTCAAGGATTCGGCCCAGGGGGCGAAGCGGATGAATTCGGCGTCGGCGCCGCGGATCGCGATCGTCGCCAGCGGTACGATCATAAGCAAGCCGAAGCCTTCGGCGAGCGCGCCCGACAGCATGAGCGCGAACGCAAGCCACAGACGTCCGCCCGCGAACCGTCGGTAATCTCGGAGAACAGCGGCGATGCCGCTCGACGATGCCCCGCTCAATTCAGGCGCGGGCGCGGCCGTCGCGCTTGGCCCTGGCGAACGCGGCCTTGCCAAGCTCCGCCGGAGCTTAGCCTTGCCGCGCTTTGAAGCGGCGGTTCGTCTTGTTGATGACGTATGTGCGGCCGCGGCGGCGGATGACGCGGCAATCCCGGTGGCGCGCCTTAAGCGACTTCAAGCTATTGCAAATCTTCATGGCCGGGCGCCTGCCTCGTCTCTTCTTGCGGGTTGTTCGGAATGGTCCAAGAACCGGCGGCTCAACTAGAGAGCGGTGCCGGGCAAGTCAAGCTGGCCCTCCCCGCCGGCACTTCGACCACGTTCGCCGTTGTGCGTCGCGTGGCGCTCGACATCCTGCTCTTCGTCATCGGCGTGATCGTCGCCGCGCTGACGCTCAGCGACGTGTTCGGAACGTCGTGGTCCCCGGCGGAAGCAGGGCCTTGCTCCGGGTAACCCACCGCGTCGTCTTTACCTTGCTGCCAGTGTGGAAATACGCCCGTGGCCGCCGCCGCGGCCTCTCGTCGATGTTCGCACCCCTGGCGCTGGTGCTTTCCTTCGCCATCTGGATGGGCCTGCTGACCTTCGCCTTCGGCCTCATGGCGTATGCGCTTCGTCACGATTTCCAGCGGCCGATAACGAGCATCGGCGACGCTTTTTACCTGGTCGGAAGCTCGCTCGCCACAGTGGGGCTGAGCGAAAGCCATCCGCACGGCCCGGCTCGGTGGGTGATTCTCGCCGCCGGCTTCTGCGGCCTCGGCGTCATGACGATGGCCGTCACCTACCTGCTCGAGGTTCAGAACAGCATCACCCGGCGCGACACCGGCATTATCAAGCTCAACACTTCGGCCGGCGAACCGCCGTCCGCACTCACCTTGCTCGAGCGGTTCGCCGCAATTCGCAACAAGGACGCGCTCCGCGAGATTCTCGAAGAGAGCCGCAACTGGTGCGCGACGGTGCGGCAGAGCCACGCCTCGCACCCGTCCCTTATCTACTTCCAGTCGGTCGGAACGGGAGCGGGCTGGCCAGCGGGTCTCGGCGCAGTGCTCGACCTCGCGTGGATGTTCGAGCTGTGCGTCGACGACGAACGATTGTACGGGTCCGCGGTCCTGCTGGGCGCTGAAGGCACCCGCATGGCGCGAGACCTGGCCGCTCTGATCAACCTCGATCCAAAGGTCCCGAGCTTTGACGAGCAGGATATACGCGATGCCGCGGAACGGCTCGCCGCCAGCGGCTACAATCTGCGCGCGGACGTGGATTACGCGGCCATCGTCAGCCGCCGCTCGGATTATCAGGCCTGCGTCAACGCCCTTGCCGAGCATCTCGGCAGGCCGGCAACCGTGCTCATTCGACGCTAGCGCGCTCCAGCAGCGCCCGCTCCCACGCCAGCGCATCCCCAACGATGCGGTCGATATCCGGCATGGGCAGGGCGCCAGTCGAGCGTGTCCAGCAACCGCTGGTTCCCGGCGACCAGCGCCGGAGGATCACCGGCGCGGCGCCCTTCCATGACACGCTTGATTGCGGTGCCATTGGCTCGGTCCACCGCGTCCAGGACTTCCAGCACCGACAGCCCTGTGCCGTAGCCACAATTCATCACCAGATTCTCGTTCAGGATGCCGCGTCAGCCAGTCGAGTGCCGCAACATGGGCTGCGGCGAGATCGCTAACGTGGATGTAGTCGCGGATGCAGGTGCCGTCGGGCGTCGGATAGTCGCTCCCGTACACCGCGACCTGGTCGCGCTTGCCGACCGCCGCCTCAACCGCGACCTTGATCAGGTGGGTTGAGCCCCTGCCGATCTGGCCGGTGCGCCCCTGCGGGTCGGCGCCGGCGACGTTGAAATAGCGCAGCGCGCCAAAGTTGAATGAGTGCGCCGCCGACGCATCTTCGAGCATGCGCTCGGTCATCAGCTTGGACGCGCCATAAGGGTTGATCGGAAGCTTGGGATCGTCCTCGAGGATCGGCACCCGGTCAGGCGCGCCGTAGACCGCAGCTGTCGATGAGAAGAGGATGTGCTTCACGCCGGCGTCGACCGCGGCGCTGATCAATGCGTGCGAAGCGAGGGTGTTGTTGGCATAATATTTGAGCGGCTGCTCGACCGATTCCGGAACGACGATCGAGCCGGCGAAATGCATGATGGCGCCAATGCCGAGGTCGTCGATGATGCTGTCGACCAACACCCGCTCGGCGATCGAGCCATGGAAGAACGGCACGTCGTCGGGCACGACCCCGCGTGAGCCGTTCGACAAATCGTCGATGACGGCAACGCGCCAGCCGGCATCCTTGAGCGCAAGAACAGCGTGGCTGCCGATATAGCCGGCGCCGCCGGTGACGAGGACAGGGACTTTCTCCATCGCGCCCGGCTAGCGAACGGCGGACGCCGCCGCTAGCCCCAGCCTCACTCGTCGTCCTCTTCACCGCCCGGCAGCATCGCCGTGCCCTGCTCGACCGAGGGTTCCGCGCGTCGTTCGACGGGTGGAAGATGCGCCTGCACCAGCTGGCGATTGAAGGCCGGCAGATCGGACCCCAGCACCGCGTCCATCGACGCGAGCTCCCGGTCGAGCTTCTGCGACAGGTCGGCGAATACGGTGTAATCTTGCGCGGTCGGCGCCGCCTCACCATCCTCGACCACGTCGCCGAGCGCCGCGAGCTTGTTGTTGAGCATGATCGGATAGTTGAGCGGATCCTGCCGGCTCTGGATGCGGACCTGGTAGATGCGTCCTTCGATCGCCGCGAGCTTCTGGTCGAGCTGCGTTCCCGATTGCCGGAGGGCCGCGTCTCGAGCATGCTTGAGAACGCCTGCGATCTGCGCGCGAACGCCACGGATCATTAGCACCGCCTGATTGGCCTGGCTGACCTTGTCCCGGATCTGTGTCGCGAGCTCAAACCTTTTCTGGAGGTCGGCTTGAGTGACGCCCTTGACCCGCGGATCGAGCCGGATTTCCGCCGGCTGCACCTGGGTCTTCCCGTCGACCGTCAGGCGCACCCGATAGTGGCCCGGCAAGGCCATTGGGCCGCGATTGCGCTCGGCCCAGAAAATCATCCCCTTGAACTCGGTGTAGCCGGGGGTGTGCATGTCCCAGGTGTAGCGGTTGAGGCCGGCTTTCATCGCCGGCTTCGGCGGTGCCTTGGGGTCGTCGTCATCGTCAGCCGCGTCTTCGTCTTCTTTCTTCTTTTCAACCGCGCCTGCGAAGCTGCGCACCAGCTTGCCGTCCGGATCGAGGATGTCGATGGTCAGCTTGCGCGGCGCTTTCGGCAGATAATAATCGATCATCACGCCGGGATCGACGCCGCGCACCGCGGGAGCGGGACGGAACAGATGCACCGACTTGTTGCCGCTGGCCGCGTCGAGCTGGCGGAGCACGTCGATATTGTCGAGCACCCAGAAGGACCGGCCGTGCGTGCCGATCACCAGGTCGTGATCGGTCACCGCGAGGTCAGCGACCTGGGTCACCGGAAGGTTGCGCTGCAGCTTCTGCCAGCTTTGCCCATCGTCGAACGAGACCCACACCCCACGCTCGGTTCCAAGGTAGAGCAGGCCGGGGCGAACGGTGTCCTCGCGGATGCTGTGGACGATCTCGTCGGCGGGAATGCCGTTGGCGATGCTCGTCCAATGCTTCCCGTAATCGGTGGTCTTGAACAGATACGGCCGCATGTCATCGAGCAGGAACATGTGGCCGGCCAGGAACGCCGTGCCCGGCCGCGTCGGCAAATCCTCGATCGTCGTGATCTTCAGATATTTCGGGAAACTCTTGGGGGTGACATCCTGCCAGGTGCGGCCATTATCGCGCGTGATGTGGACAAGCCCGTCGTCGGAGCCGGTCCAGATCACGTCCTTCTCGAGCCGTGACGGAGTCAGCGCGAACACCGTGCCGTAGGTCTCGACACCGGTCTGGTCGAGCGTGATCGGCCCGCCCGAAGCGGCGAGCGTCGCCGGGTCGGCGCGGGTCAAATCAGGGCTGATCCTGTCCCACGACTGCCCGCCATTGGTGCTGCGGAAGACGTGCTGCGAGCTGACGTACAGCGCAGTCTTGTCCTGCGGGTCGAAGACGATCGGATAGGTCCACTGAAACCGCTCCGGGATGTCGATCGCGGAATAGCCCATTGGATTGTCGGGAACGACGTTGACCGCCCGGCTCTGCCCGTTCGAATAATCGAACCGGTCGAGCTCGCCGCCGTAGCTGCCGGCATAATAGATGTCGGGGTTGAGCGGATCGTTGGCGATATAGCCGCTCTCGCCGCCACCGACCGAAAAGCCCCACTGCCCGAGCGTATTCATGTGCTTCCAGTCCTTGCTGGGCACGCAAATCGTCGTGTTGTCCTGCTGCGCGCCGCAGACGAGGTACGGGAAGTGGTTGGTGATGGTGACGCGGTAGATCTGGGCGGTCGGATAATCTTCCTTCGTCCACGTCTTGCCGCCGGTGACGCTGACGGACGCGCCGCCGTCGTTGGATTCGATCATCCGCTGATTGTCGTTGGGTGCGATCCACAGGTCGTGATTGTCGCCGTGCGGCGGGCGCAGCTTGGTCGGGAAGGTCTTGCCGCCGTCGTCCGAGCGGAAGAACTGGACGTTGGTCACATAAACCCGATCCTTGATCTTCGGGTCGGCATAGACGTGGGTGTAATAGAAGGCGCGCTGGCGAAGGTCGCGGCTGTCATTGGTACGGCGCCAGGTCGCGCCGGCATCGTCGGACACGAACACGCCGCCGTCCTTGTTCTCGATGATCGCATAGACGCGGTTGCCGTCGACCGGCGAGACGCTGACCCCGATCTTGCCGTCGATTCCGCCCGGCATGCCGGGGTTGCGCGTCAGTTCGGTCCAATGCTCGCCGCCGTCGACGCTCTTGAACAAACCGCTGCCGGGGCCGCCCGAACTCATCCCCCACGGCTTGCGCCACGTTTCCCATAGCGCGGCGTAGATGACCTTCGGGTTCTTCGGGTCGATCGAGATGTCGACTGCACCGGTGCGCGGATCGCGGTACAGCACTTTGCGCCAGGTCGCGCCGCCGTCGCTCGATTTATACACGCCGCGGTCCGCCCCCGGCGTGCCGTAATGGCCGAAGCCGCCGGCGAACACAGTGTTGCAGTTTGTCGGGTCGATCCGAATGCGGGAGAAATTCTGAACCGACTTGCAGACCGACGCTCTTCCACGTCTTGCCCGCATCGGTCGATTTGTAGACGCCGTTGCCGGGCATGATGTTGCCGCGAAGCTCGGTCTCGCCAGTGCTGAAATAGACGATGTCGGGATTGGCCTCGCACACGGCGACGCCGCCGACCGCGCTGTTGTCGACGTCTTTCGTCGGTCGTCGGCTTCCACGTCACGCCGCCGTCGGTGGTCTTCCACAGCCCCCCGCCCGTCGCTCCGAAATAATATTCGAGCGGACGCGCCGCGCTGCCCGCCACCGCAATCGAGCGGCCGCCGCGGTTCGGGCCGATGTTCCGCCACTTCAATCCCGTGAGATAGCTCTCATCCACCGAGTAGGGCTTGCTTGGGATGTTGTGCTCGACCTGCGCGAGCGCCGGCGTCGAACAGCCAAGCAAAAGGACAGCGATGGAACGAAGCTTCATGGTGCAGCCTTCTCCCCGGAGGTGCGCGCGCGGCGAACGCCGGCGGAAGCGAAGGCGTAAGAGCAGCCTCCAGCAAGGTCAAAGGAGATTTGCGGCCGTCGCCGGTTTGCCTCATCGGCAGCGCCGCACTATCAGCCCGCGCTACTTTCACCGCAGTTTCACGAAGGCTCCATGGCACTCACCATTTCCAGCGCGTTCGACGCCGGCAACATCCACGTCGCCGGTCAGAACGGCGACCAGGTCGACCTCGAGATCGTCCGCGATCACATGAGCGACTTCTACCAGTGGTTCTATTTCCGCGTGGCGGGCGGCGCCGGGCGCGAGCTGACGTTGCGGATCACCAATTGCGCGGGTTCGGCCTATCCGCACGGCTGGCCCGACTACAAAGGGGTGATGAGCCTCGACCGCGAGGAATGGGTGCGGATCGGCGACACCAGTTATGCCGACGGGGTGCTGACGATGAAGCTGACGCCGCCGCAAGACGTGGTTTGGATCGCTTATTTCGCGCCCTATTCGATGGAGCGCCACCATGACCTCGTGACCCAGACGGCGGTGCTGGAAAGCGTCGACTACGCCTCGCTCGGCAAGAGCCTCGACGGACAAGACATCGATTGCCTTACGATCGGTGAGGGACCGCTCAGCGTCTGGCTCTACGCGCGCCAGCACCCCGGCGAGAGCATGGCCGAATGGTGGATGGAAGGTGCGCTCGAAAAGCTCACCGACGAGGACGACCCGGTCGCCCGGGTGCTGCGCCGCGACTGCACCTTTCATGTGGTGCCCAACATGAACCCGGACGGGTCTCGCCGCGGTCACCTTCGGACCAACGCGGTCGGCGTGAACCTCAACCGCGAATGGCACGCGCCATCGGCCGAGAAGAGCCCGGAAGTCTTGTGCGTCCGCAACGCCATGGACCGCAACCCGCCCGACTTCGCGATGGACGTTCACGGAGATGAAGCCATCCCCGCGAACTTCCTCGCGGGCTTCGAGGGCATTCCGTCGCTCAATGATCGCCAGCTCCAGCTGTTCAACCTGTTCGGCGAGACGCTCGAGCGCCTGTCGCCCGACTTCCAGCGCAGCCAGGGCTATGAGGTCCCGGCTCCCGGGCAGGCCAATATGTCGATGTCGACGACCCAGCTGGCCGAGCGCTACGGCTGCGTCTCCATGACGCTCGAGATGCCGTTCAAGGACAATTTCGACCTCCCCGACGAAGTCTATGGCTGGTCGCCGCAGCGTTCGAAGCACCTCGCTTACGCCTGCCTCGACGCGCTGCACGGCGTCTTGCCGGAGCTCAAGAAGGCGAAGGCGGAGCGCGGCACCGCGACGCGCGAGAAGGTCGAAGCTTAATGCCGACCCTGGTGCTGCTGCGGCACGGGCAGTCGCAGTTCAACCTTGAGAACCGGTTCACCGGCTGGTGGGATGTCGACCTGACGCAAGCAGGAGTTGCGGAAGCGCGCAGCGCGGGCATCCAGATGCGCGACAAAGGCTTCGAATTCGACTGCTGCTTCACCAGCGTCCTCACGCGCGCGATCCGCTCGCTGCACCTGGTCCTCCACGAAATGGGCCAATTGTGGCTTCCGGTCCAAAAGGACTGGCGTCTCAACGAGCGTCACTATGGCGGGCTGACCGGCCTCAACAAGCAGGAGATGATCGACAAGGTCGGCGCCGAACAGGTCAAGATCTGGCGCCGCTCGTTCGCCATCGCCCCGCCGCCGCTCGACCCCGACAGTCCTTATGAAGTCAGCCACGACCGCCGTTACGCCGGCATCCAGGTGCCGCGGACCGAAAGCCTGAAGGACACGATCGCGCGCGCCGTGCCTTATTATGAGCAAGCGATCGCGCCCGTGCTTTCGGCCGGCCAGAACGTCCTCATCGCGGCCCACGGCAATTCGCTGCGCGGAATCATCAAATATCTCTCGAACATCAGCGACGATGACATCGTCGGGCTGGAAATCCCGACCGGCAAGCCGATCGTCTACGATCTCGCCGACGATCTGTCGGTGATCCGACGCTACGACCTGGACGCGCTCTGACCGACTGATCTGAGGCGTGGTGGAGAGGGCTGGATCTTGTCAGCTTATCCACAATTGGCGGTTGTGTGAGGTTTTTCGCCTGCCACTAAGATGCCGTATGCTACAGCCGTATGTCACAGTTGACCCGTGGCTAAACCCTAGTCCCCTCCGATGAGAAGGCCGCACGTCGGCTTAAGGTGGCGGTGCTGGCTGCTTGCGAGGGTGTGAAAACGTCACGAATGATTGTGCGTATCGGAGAGCGCGAAAGCAATTCATAGGTCGGGCTGAATATGCTGACGTCTCACCTAACTTTATTCTTACGCAGCGCGACCTGACCTCACTCTCGTATTTGTTTAAGGCGATCTCGTCTTCGACGGCGCCAGCTTGGTCTTGCCTCGCGACTTTCCCTATGCGAGCCTTTGAAATTCAGGGGTTGCGCAATGCGTCGAAATGATTTCACCGCCGACACCGCGGGCCGAGCGTTCCGCGAATGGATGGAGGGGCGCCCGGTGCGGGCCGGCGCGGCGTTTCAGAGCTGATGGTCGGAACCGTGCGGAAGGGGCGGCTGACCGCGTTGTTTGCAACACCGGTGATTTTCGACGAACTCGAAGAGGCAGCGGACCTTAATCGCCAGTTGGAGGCAATCATCCTCGCACGGCGGGAGCGTGAACCGGGTTTGCGGCTGTCGAACCGTGGTGGCTGGCAGTCCCGACACGATTTCCCTGTTTGGTGCGGTGCAGCTGGTAAGCGGCTGATTAAACGCGCGCTAGACCTAGCCTCGTCCTATACGGCGACCACCGCGCCGGTCGGACTGAGATGGGTGGCGGATTGCTGGGCGAACATCTCGGAGAGCGGTGCTTTCAACATGGCACACGTCCACGGAGGGACCTTCTGGTCGTGCGTCTATTACGTGAAGATCGGAGACGGAGAAGGAGGCCAGTTGGTGCTCCATGACCCCCGCATGCCTGGCCTGCGAATGCATGCGCCAGACTATCGCTTCGACAATCTCGGTGCCGAGGTCGCGGCCAATATCAAACCCAAGGCTGGCCTGATGGTGCTCTTCCCAGGATGGCTGTCGCACCACGTGGAGCCGTTGCGTGGCACAGGCAAAAGAATTTCCGTGGCCATGAATATCCGCGCCGTACAGCCGGCACAGCGCAATCAATCGACACGCTCGCCGGGCATCAAGAATCACCAATGAGGGAATAGCCACGAAAATTTAGCAGGGACGATGGCTTCATCGCCGCCTCGACCAGTCAGAGCGATCCGCGCCAAAGGCCCGAACGGCTGTTAGTACGCCATCGGCGACGTCCGTCGGATAATGGGCCTATCGTCGGCTCGACAACGTTCACTACCGATGCCCCTTCGACCAGATCCAATGTGCTGATCTAGGGAAGTGCCGTGGCGGCGGTTTAAATCGGACGGCGACTTTCGACCCAAAGCCGACATTGGCCAGGAGCGATTGAAGGGCCGCGAAGGCTAAGCGAATTGAGCGACACTGAATACGGCCACCAAGCGAGCGCGCTCCCAAAGCTCGCATCGAAAGCCATCCTTCATTATTTCTGTTTGTACAACAGCGTCAGCATCATCGGTTGCGCTGAACTTGCGCACGGATGCGCATTCGCCGGCTATGTCGAGGCAATAAACCCGATACTCCGTCACGAAGCCACCCCCGCAAGATCGGCCCGGCGAAGGGGTTACTCTTCGCCGGGCCGACGTTCCTCGCAGTCCTTAGCTTTTCGAAAAAGCAGGGGACGCGACTCACTTGGGAGTTATCACAAATTTAATAAGGAAATGGAATGCCCCGAATGCGTCGTGGATTTGAGAGGCACAGCCCCTTTCGACACGGTTGAGTGGCGACGGCATTACGGTGCGCGGTGAACCTTATGCGCGCTTGAGAACGCTGCGTCACGGATCAGAGCATTGCAGGCCGCCGTTGCTAGGACCCACTTTTCGATCGCTGCCTCGTTCAGCCAACGGTCTTAACACTGCGTTGAGCCGGTACTTACTAACGCGTTGCTAACGTGGTACGCGAGGGCCGCCGGAAATCGGCAGACCAACAAGGGGGTCAGCATGCGAAAATATCTCCTCGGCGCAGTGGCAGCCACGGCCATTGCCTCACCTGCGGTTGCGCGTGATCACAGCGGATATATCGGATTGGAAGGGGGCGCCCTTTTCCCCGCGCATAGCAGCGTCAACGTCGATGCGAGCGACACTTATTATTGCAGCGGAGGAGAAGGCGGTTCCTATTTCGGATCTTATTTCACCAATTGCACGGGCTCGTTTAGGACACACTACAAGACGGGAGTTGATGTTGACGTAGTTGGGGGCTACGACTTCGGGATGTTTCGGCTGGAAGGTGAGCTCGGTTATAAGCATGCGTCCACAAGAGCTATTCGCTCACTGGTCTCGGAACCATTCCTTCGACCGGTCGAACCTCGTCCTACTCAGCTATGATCAACGGCTTGGTGGATCTCGGTGGAGACGGCGGTATAAATTTTTCGCTTGGCGGAGGTGTCGGCTTTGCCCACACAAAGTACCGCTTCGGGATCAACGAACCTGATCTGTACATCAACGACTTCAGCACATCGATGAGCCGAAGCCAGTTCGCGTGGCAGCTGCTCGCCGAGGCGCGATACGCCGTGAGCCCTCAAATCGATCTTGGGCTTAAATATCGTTACTTCAACGGCGGGCACCTCCGCGTGGACATTCAACGACGGAAACGGCGACACGGTAATAGCGACACGAAGTTCCGCTCACATAGCACTTGTTAAGCCTACCATAATTTCGCGCCACCTCCTCCACCGCCACCGCCACCGCCACCGCCGGCTCCGCCGCCACAGGCGACGCAGGCGTGTCCGGATGGTTCTGTGATCTGACGCAACGGCGACCTGCCCAGTTCCGCCCCCCCCGCCGCCCCCGCCGCCGCCCGCAGCGGCACCTGAGCGGGGCAGCTCACCGGGGAGGGTGATTATAACAGGGGGCGGGATGGGACAGTCTCTCGCCCCTTGATCGCGGAAGCTCAAGTGCTCCACGAATTTAGGACTGGCCCGAGCGCCCCTTTGAGTTCGTCGAGCCACGGCTCGTAGCGGCGCCATCGATCGACTCCGCCGCGGTTGAGCGGTCTCCGCACCTGCTCTGCACTGGGAGTGCGAACGGCCCGGTCATTGCTGTGGAATTCCAGGCAGGATACGTCGAACGGCAAGCCCAAATGGTTGAGCATTCGGCGCACTTCGATCCTCGGTGCCGATTAGCCTCTCGTTGATCATCCGGCAGGCTGCGCCTGGCTGGACCGCGTCGAAATGGCGCATGAAGCGCCAGTAATCGCGGAAAAAATACCGATGGTGCGAAGGCTGTAGGAAAATCCGACCCCCGACGCATAATTCTGTTTGAAGTTCGAAAACCCGCACGCCATCGGATGCCGCCGGGCATCAACAATTCTGGCGTTTGGAAGAGCGAGCCGGATAAGAGGGAGGTTCATCCAATTGCCCGGCAACTTGTCGACAAAGAATGGGGCTATCAGTTTGTCGGAACGGCCTGCGTGCGCTCGAGATATCCCTGTCCGATTTGTCGAAAATCCGCTGGTTTCAGCGCGGTGATCGCGGCAACAGAAACCGTCCCGCTTGATCGTGTCAATCGATCGCGGATGTTCTTCATCACGTTCAATTCATTTGCGCCCTCCACGAGCGGATGGCTGGCAAGGATTTGCTCGATCAGTGTCGAGCCGGACCGGTGCAGCCCGACAACAAAGATCGGCGCTTGCTCCGGACAGCCAACGTTGCTGCGCGTCGCGAAGTAGTCGCCAGTAAAGGTATCTATTGATTTGTTGACGAGCGTCGACACGACAACTTGCGCTGGGTCGATATCGCTGGCGCGGATGGCATTGGCAGTAAAATAATGGCGGAAGCTCTGTTGGTAATCGCCGCGGTCTTCATAAGCCTTGCCGAGCGCGAAATGGATTTCCACCTTATCTGTATCGGATAGTGTAACGCGAAGCGCATTGCGCATCGCCACAAGGTCTTTCGTTGAAAAGTGGAACGACTTGAAATTAGCCAGCGTCCAATAGGCCTCGCCGAATTTCGGCTCGATGCGCACCACGCTGTAACGATTTCACCGCCTCGGCTGGGCGACCTGAGTGTGTCGTAGGTGTTGCCGAGACTCACCCACACTCCAGGGCTCGCCGGCCGCTGTTTGATCATCGATCGATAGAGGCCGATCTGCCGCTCGTGCAAACCGAGCATGCCGCATAGGGTGGCTTCCATCGTCAAGACATTGAACTGCTTCCGCACAGGACCCGTCACTCGCTCCAGCTCGGATAGCGCTAGCGCCGGGGAGGCAAATCGTCGGAGATGATCGACCAAGGCCAAACGACGCCCCGGGTCGGCGGCAACCGAACGTTGTAGCAAAACCGTCGCATCCTCGAACCGAAGCTCGTCCACGGCGAAGCTGAGCCAGCATTTCCAGCGCTCCGCATCGCTGGGTTCCCGGGCAAGTCGGTCGTGCAGCATCTGCCGCGCCTGTGCCACGTTGCCCGACCGCAACGCCGACGTGGCCAAGCCGATCAGCGCCCGCGAACTGGTCCATTTCCGGCGGCTATACGGAGCGAGGACCATCGCGCAAAAGTCGCTGCCCAGGCAGATTGAATGACACCAAGGAGGGTTGTCGTCGTAGCTTCAAGGTCAGCCGAATTCCGAAGTCTTCCACCCAAACTGCCGCCAGTGTTCAGCCCATCCGGCCATTAGCGGCGCGGCAGCATTTTCCGCTGGTCGCCGCGACGCTCAAGCTCGTCAAAGCACGGGCGACGTCGAAGAGGAAGGGTGAAGCAACAGTGGGAGCAGCGCAAAGCCCCGGATCGAGAGACCCCTCGTTGTTTGTCTTTGGCGCGAGTGTTGGCAGGCCGAGCCCTTGGCCTCAGCTATCTGCTCGGGGAGCGGCCTGCCCTTAAGCGCGGCCAGCTTCTGAGCGTTTGTCGGGATGCTGTGGCCGGTGTCGCCAGAGTCCAGCGGGAAAGCGCGACGAAAGCAGGCCCTCACCGCGGCGCGTCACGAACTGAGGCAAGGACCATTTCGGGTCTCCGTATGTCACAATTTTATGCGGCATAACGGTCAGAAACCTCGGAAATCAGCCAATCTTAGGCCCTACTTCGCTATGGTGGAGAGGGCTGGATTCGAACCAGCGTACGCTTGCGCGGGCAGATTTACAGTCTGCCGGTCACTTGCACGAAACCGCCAAAAATGCCGTCCCATGTATCACTCGTGTATCATCGGCACGCTAGCCGAGGAGCGACCTCTCTGCTCCAGCGGCCAACTCCGCGTCCTTCTGCGCGTCGGCAATCAGGTGGCCGTAAACGTCAATTGTGAGCTGGATGTTTTCGTGGCCAATCCAAACTTGCAGCCGCTTCAAATCGATGCCGTCATTGAGCCAGTTTGACGCCGCGACATGACGGAGATGGTGCCAATCGTATCGAGGACGGTAGATCGGATTGCCTCGGCGATCCTTCTTCCCCGTATCGAGCGCCAAGCCGGCCGCCACCTGGATCTTAAGCAGCAGACCGATGAAGCCTTTTTGGTCGATGACACCGCCCCGGCTGTTGGGGAACATTAGTCCGGACGGGGAGGGCGGACACCGCAGCCTCCACGCTTTCAGCATCCTCGCGAGTGATGGGCCGATTGGGATGACACGATGGCCGGCGTCCGATTTCGGCGGACCAATATCGTTCCAACGATCGGCGCGCTGCATTACCGCCAGCTCCGGCGCTTTCAAGTTGGCATTAGCCCAAGGAAAGCCGCGAACCTCGCTCGCGCGGGGACCGGCGAGCATAACCACTCGCAGCAGGACTGGAAGGCGGGGATCTTCGTTGCTCAATCGGTCGGCGGCTTCGAGCATGGCGCGCAAATGTTCGAGCGGTGGGATTTCCGCCCGCTTGGCGAGCCGCTGGCGCTTTTCGCCACGCGGGCGCTTCACCTTGACCCCGACGGCGACATTCTGCGCGACAAGGCCACGCCTCATCGCTTCGCCGAGGATCATGGACAGATGGCGGACGGCCTTGCTCGCCATTGCCTGAGAGCGTGTCCGCAGCAGTGCATCGCAAAAGTCCACGACTTCCGGCGCCGTCAGCCGCGACAGCTTCTTGTTGCCGAGTTGCGGTCGAATATGGAGCCGGTCGATTTCGCGATACGTCTTTAGCGTGCCCCGGTCGCAGCTCAACTCGCAGGAAGCCAGCCAAATGTCGGCAGCTTCCCCAATGGTTACGCTGACAGCGTCCGGGGTGTGGATGCCCTGGGCAAGTTCGCCTTCCACCCGGATGCGATAAGCGTCCGCGTCCCGCTTCATGTCGAATTGCTTGTGCCGCCTCTTGCCCTCACGGTCGGTGTAGGAAACGCGGAAAGCTTCGCGCACTTCGCCCCTACTGGTCCGCCAGCTACGCTTTTTGATCGTTGCCATTGGGCTTCCTTCCTGCGTGGGAGCAGCCGTAGAGCTGGTGAGGAACCCCTTCCGGCCCCAAGTCCGGTCGATTGGTCAGGCGCCTGGACAAAAATCCGGCATGGCCGACCGTCCGATAGCGAAACGTTCCGATGTCGGTATCGCGCTTGAGGGTCAGCATGTGACCGGCATCAATTGCTTTAGCCTCAGCGCTCCGCCGCCAGTTTTTATGTTCCTTGCGCCACCCGGCAATTTCCGGAGCGAACGATTTTGGGTCCATCCGAACCACTTGCTCGATCGCGAACAGGCACGTCATGACGATCAGGTTCATTTCAACGACGATCGTGTCCGCCAGCGACATGCGGACCAATTCAACCCACGCCTCCGAGCTATAGCCGCGCTTCTTGTCTTCGGCGGCGATCGCCTCACTGTCGCAACGTCGCGGTGCATGTCGAGGCGCGGCCGGAATTCTTCGATCCGGTGCTGCTGGAGGCGGAGGCGAAAGGTGGTGGTCGCCGCATCAAGGATACGATCGGAACTGACCGTATGCGGTCGTGGGCTGGACCGCCGGGCGGGATCGAACGGTTGGTGGGCAAGGCGCGGCGGTCATCGACCGGCGGCCGAACATGTGCCGGCCACGATGGGACAGTCTCGTAGTGATGCTGCGTGCCGCGTCCTGACCGCGCCAGTTACGATACGCCTGCCGTCATGTCGTCATCCCCACAAATCGCGTCGTCATCCCGGCTGTTGTGTTGTCATCCCCGCTATTTTTGTCATCCCCGCGAAAGCGGGGATCCGGTCAGCAATTAAG
>CAWGRB010000034.1:0-46670 GCA_963824845.1 uncultured Alphaproteobacteria bacterium | reverse complement strand
GAACGTCATATTGCTCAAGCTCAGTCATCTCAGCGGCGCGGCGTTCGACCGCGCCTATGTCGACAACGAGGTTGCCTATCACAAGACTGTCAACAGCGCGCTCGATTCGACGCTCATTTCGTCCGCCAAGATTCTCGACCCGAAGGCCCTCTTGGAAACCGGCCTGACCCTGTTCCGCGAGCATCTGGCCCACGCCGAGCAGCTCGCGAAGACGCTGAAATAATCATGGGCTCGCGGGTTTCGCCCCACCACGCCGAGATGCGCGGAGCCCTGCTGCTGGTCGGCGCCCGGCAGCAGCGGCTCCGCATAGCTACACCGTCATCATCGACAAGATGAAGTTCGGCCCGGTCCCGCCGGCCTTCCTCCCGGGCGATTTCTATTACCTGGGTTAACCGCGATTCCTGAGCCACAGCGCGACCGCCGCCGATCACAGCTTCGACGTCGACTTGCCGCCGGCGCCAAAGGCGACGTGGCACTGAAGAAAAGCCGGCGTAATTGCCTTTTCCTGCCGCTATCATCCGGGCATGCGCGGCGTTCTCCATGTGAAGTGAGCGGTGGTTGCACCTCATGCCCATCTGGCGACCGGCTTCTTGGCGCTCGGCGATGCCGAACTTGCGTGTCGATGCGCGGCTCGCGACGCCGGCGCGATCCGCCACCTGATCAGCGGCGAACAACCAGCGACTGTTCCGAACCGCCTGGAGCATCCTCAAGAACCGGACGGAGGCGGAGGAGGCCGTGCAGGCGACCGATTTGTCGGCCTTCACGCAATATTGCCGGTTTCGAGGCCGATCGTCCCTGTCGACCTGGCTGACCCGGATCGTCGTCAACGAGTTGCTCGGCCGGCGCCGCGCCGATCAGCGCCGCCGCCGTCACCTGGAGCAGGAGGGCATCGCCGTGCTCGACACCTACCGCGATACCCTGATGCGCGGATCGGACGGAACATCTGCCCGACACCGGCGGTGGCGCGTGAGCAAATCCGCAAACTTCTGGAACATGCCGTCGCCGCCCTTCCCGATCCGTTCCGCACCGTCTTCGTGCTGAGGGAAATCGAAGGCCTGAGCAGCGAAATACCGCCGCCGATCCTCGACGTACCTGTCGCGACCGTGAAGACCTGCCTGCACCGTGGCCGGCTGGCGGCTTCACGAGACGCTCGCGCCGGACATGAGCGACCTGCTTAGCGGTACGTTCCCGTTCGCCGGCGCGGCCTGTGCCGGCATGGCGGAGCGGGTGCTCGCAGCGCTTGGTCTGTAGCGGTGCCGGCTGAGGGATTTGAACCCCCGACCTTCGGTTTACAAAACCGCTGCACTACCACTGTGCTAAGCCGGCCCGGCCACGCTCTCCTGAATTATAGAGCGCCGAAGGTCCAGCCTTCCCCTTGCTCGATTTGCGGCGTCGGGCCGTCGCGCATATCGCCACGATAGCAGCTATTTCGCAGGCGGCACTGCCGTCGCCATCGCCCCAGCTTCGCCGTCACCATGCACGATGTGCGGCGTGACGACGATGTAGAGGTCGCGCTTTTCCTGTTGGTGTGCTCGACGTTGAACAACGGCCCTACGACGGGATATCGCCGAGCATCGGGCAGCTTGCTGCGGTTGGAGATCCGGCTTTCCTCGGTCAGGCCGCCGATGATGAAGGTCTCGCCGTCGCGCACGGTGGCCGAGGTCGACGCCTCGCGCTGGCTGATGGTCGGATAGCCCTGGGAGAAGCCGGTGACGCTGGAGACGACGCGAAGACGTGCGAGGTGACGAAGCCGTCGTCGCTGACCCGCGGCGCGATCTGCAAGGTCACCCCGACGTTCACATACTGGACCTGCTGCTGGACCGCGTTGACGCCCGAAAGCGCGATCGAGGTCAGGATCGGCAGGGCATCGCCGGTCACGATCTTGGCGGTCGCGCCGCTCTGCGCGGAGATTCGGGGCTTCGAGACGATCCGGCCCTCGCCCTTGGCGATCTGGGCGTAGAGCGCGACCTGGAAGTTCGACGCCGACGCCGCCGCCGCGCGGCGTGTCGGTCAAGGCCGGGAAACCCTTGGAGTAGTTCACGCGGCAGGCTGCCGATCTGGCCGTTGCCGTTGTTGAAATCGAGGCCCGAGATTGCGGCGCGCCCGTCTCGGCTCAGCTCCACGAACTCGGTCTCGAGGACGACGCTCGTCACCGGCACGTCGAGCAGCGCGATCTCGGCCTTGATCGCGGCAACCGCGATCTGGCGGACCGCGCAGGATGACCGCATTGAGCCGGCGGTCGATGCCGATCGTCGCCGTCGACAGCCTGGCCGACGGGTCGTGCTGGGCAAGTCCCGGCACTGGCGCACGGCCACATGGGCGAGGCTGGGACCGCCGCCGCTGCCGAAATAGCGTCGGTCGCGCCGGTGTGAGCCGAAATTCGGCTCCTCGGGCGTGAATTCGTCGTTGGGCTTGATTTCTGGTCGCCGGTCAGAAGGCCGACGATCTCGCTGACGTCGGCATATTTGAGTTGAGCCCGCTCGGCACGCTCCTCAATCACAGTACGCCGAAGGTCCAGCCTTCGGTTCTGGCGATCTGCGGGTTCAGGCCCTCCGGCGCGAAGGCGCGGGGCTCGCTTGTGTGCGACCAGCGCGCATGCCCGCCGCCGTGACCAGCGCGTCCGTCTGGTGATCGTTGGGCTCGAAGCGAAGGCGGTCGGGCGGGCTGCCGAGACCCTCGAGCGCGAGGTTTAACGCAGCGCGGCTGCGCAGCTTTACGCCGGTCATGCCGGCGCGCCGCAGATAGATGCGCGTGTAGATCTCGACCGACAGCGCTGCCCTCCCGGCGGGAGCGGGTCGCATCGGCCAGATCGCGACCTTCCCGGTCAGGCGATGGAGCAGGCGCATTCCGGCGAAGCTCGCCTTGGCGACCTGCGCAGCACCGATCGCGTCATAGGCCGACGCAGTCTTGCGCCCGCCTTGCGCGTTGAGCCGCGCGTCGCACTGGCGGAAGCGGACGAAGTCGGCTTTCACGCCGTCGGCAATGCCGAAATAGAAATGCCGGCGGTGCGCGATCTCGAGGAAGCTCGCCGCGCCGAGGTCCTCGTCATCGCAGGTGGCATCGACATAGGCCCAGAACTCGCGCGCGGTCTTTGGAACGTCCGGTTCGCCGAGGAGATACTCCCCCTTCTCGATCAGCGGCGGAGCGAAGCTGAAGTCGAAGCCGAACAGCGTCGGGGCCTTTGCGGCTTCGCGCAGCAGCCAACGGAGCACCTCTTCGCGCGACCAGACGTGACTCGGCCGGACGAGGCGCGGCGGCGCCGTCAGACGCCGCGCATCGCGATGGCGATGCCCTTGTGTCGGCGGCCCTTCGCTCCGGACCAATCGATCGCGACGAAGCGTTTGAACGCTATTCACCCGCGCTTGCGAGGCCGCGTTTTCGGAGCGACGCGCCATCCAGTCCCGCGATTCGCCGATCACGTCTCGGACGCGCTCTTCGTCGCTGGCATTCATAGCGGACGAGGACCATCGGCCAGCCCTCGTAATGCGGTGTTTGCCAGATAGCTCTCGGGCTCGGTCGCCATCAGCAGGTCGACCGCCTCGAGATCGATAGCGACGCCGAACGACCTGTCCGCTTCATGGCCCGTCATCAGGAACGCGCGGCCGTTGGCTGCGATCTTGACGGCTGGCTTGCCGTAGCTGGTGCAAGCTCCGTGCCCGGAAGCGACAGCGCGAAGGCAACGGCCTCCTCCCAGGTCACGCGCTCAGACCAGCGGCGGCTGGCTGTCGTCGCCTTCGGTCGACGCGCTGCGCAGCCGGCGCGGCGGCGGCGGCGACGGGGGTGCCCGGACCGGTTACGCGATCCGCCCAATGATCGGCGACGCGGGCCGCCGCATCGCGTCCGCCGAGGCCGAAGGCGAAGGCGGTGGCAACCGCGGCCGATCCGAGGATCAAGCCGAAAGCAAGCATCACGATCTGGTCGGCCAGGCCCATGAAGGTGAGGCCGATGGCGGTGAACAAGGCGATTATCGCATATCGCACGATGGTCTGGGCAAAGCCGCCTTCGCCGGTGCCGCTGCCGACCAGGTTCGACACGATCCGCGCGAGGAAGATGCCGACGACGATGATCAGCGTCCCGAAGATGACCTTGCCGCCAAGCTCGGTCACCTGGGCGAGGAAGATCGCGATGGTGCCGCCGCCGAGCTGCTTGGCGGCCTCGATCGAGGCGGCGAGGACGATCGCGATCATCGCGATGTTGGCGACGATTCGCGACGGCGTGATGTTGTTCGGGATGATTCCGGTCGACTGGATCGCCTGGTCGAAGCCGGTCGACGGAAGCACTGCCTCGATGATCGTCTTGACGAAGCGGGCGATGAAGAAGGCGATGCCGATCCACAGCGCGGCAGCGAGGATATTCGGAAGCGCCGAATAGATCTGGTTCAGCATGTCGATGGCGGGGCCAGAAATCGCTTCGATCCCGAGGACCTTGAGAGCGGCAATCGCGACCTGGATGATGATTACCGCGAAGACGAGCACGCCCGCCGCCCGGGCGAGGCTGGAGCGGGTCGCGGCGGGCGCCGCTCCAGGAGGAACCGCGCCCGGGTCGGTGCGAACCGTGCCTTCGGTCGAACCGATGCCGAGCCGGGCGAGGAAGCCGTCGATGTTCGCGGCGACGAGCATGGTCTCGGCCAGGCGCCGCGACGATCCTAGCGACGACGAGCCCGACGAAGAAAATCAGGCCTGCGCCAATCACATGCGGCAGGAAGGCGAAGATCTCGGTGACCAGCTCGTTGATGGGCTCGAGGATCTGGCCGATGCCGAGGAACTGCAGCGCCGCCATGATTCCGACCAGCCAGATGATGAGCTTGGCGATGGTGCCGAGCTGGTGGCCGACGGTCTCGTCGGGCGTTCCGGTGATGTGACGCTTGAGCGCGGGCGTCTTGTCGATCGCCTTCTGAAGCACCCATTTGACGGCGCGCGCGACGATGTAGGTCGCAACGAGGATCAGGACGGCAATGAGGACCTTGGGCCCCCAGTACATCATCTGGCTTTGCCAATAGGCGCCCTGATCGACCTGGTACATGAACTCGCTCCCTCTTTGCCCTAGTCGCGTTTAACCGTTGTCAGCCGGCGTTTGTTGCAGCTCTTGCCGCCGCTTTTCCCAATAGGCCAGCCGCTCCTTGATCTTCGCCTCGAAGCCGCGGTCGGTGGGCTCGTAAAGGGCCTGTCGCTCCATGCTCCTCCGGCCAGTAGTCCTGGCCTGAAAACCCGTCTTCAGTGCCGTGGTCGTAGGCATAGCCCTTGCCGTAGCCGACCGACTTCATCAGCTTGGTCGGCGCGTTGAGGATGTGCATCGGCGGCATCAGCGAGCCGGTTTCCTTCGCGCTTCGCCAGGCCGCCTTTTGCGCCGATTAGGTGGCGTTCGATTTGGGCGCGGTCGCAAGGTAAAGGCAGGCCTGAACGATCGCCAGCTCACCCTCCGGGGAGCCGAGGAAATCGTAGCAATCCTTGGCGGCCAGGCACTGCACCAGCGCGTTTGGGTCGGCGAGGCCGATGTCCTCGACCGCGGCGCGGGTCAGGCGGCGAAGCACGTAGAGGGGCTCCTCGCCGGCAACGAGCATCCGCGCGAGATAGTAGAGCGCCGCCTGCGGGTCGGAGCCGCGAAGGCTTTTGTGAAGAGCGGAGATGAGGTTGTAATGGCCCTCGCGATCCTTGTCGTAGACGGGAACGCGGCGGTGCAGGAGCTCCGACAGCTCGGCGGGACCGAGCGGCTGCTCGAGATCGACGGAGAACAGGGTTTCGACCTGGTTGAGAAGGAAGCGGCCGTCGCCGTCGGCGCTGGCGATCAGGGCCTCGCGAGCCTCGGGCGTCAGCGGCAGGGGCCTGTCGAGGATCGTCTCGGCGCGGCGGATCAGCTCCTCCAGCGCCTGATGGTCGAGGCGGCGCAGGATCAGCACCTGGCAGCGCGAAAGCAGCGCCGCATTGAGCTCGAAGCTCGGGTTCTCGGTGGTGGCGCCGACGAGCGTGACGGTGCCGTCCTCGACATAGGGCAGGAAGCCATCCTGCTGGGCGCGGTTGAAGCGGTGGATCTCGTCCACGAACAGCAGCGTCTTCTGCCCGGCGCGGGCGGCGGTGCGCGCCTCGGCGAAGATCTTCTTGAGATCCGCGACTCCAGAGAAGACGGCGGAGACGGCGACGAAGCGCATGCCGACGGCATCGGCGAGGAGGCGGGCGATGCTGGTCTTGCCGGTGCCCGGCGGGCCCCACAGGATCATCGAGGAAAGCCGACCCGCCGCCACCATGCGGCCGATCGCGCCCTCGGGGCCGGTGAGATGCTCCTGGCCGACGACCTCGTCGAGTGAAGCAGGCCGAAGCCGATCGGCGAGCGGCGCACTGGCCGCCGGCGTGTCCTCGCGACCCACGGCGCTCACATCGTCGGCGAAGAGATCAGCCATGGAACCACATAGCCGGTCATCGAAAAATTGCATCCAGGCTCTTGCTTCGATGCATCTAAGATATATCTTAGGCCGGTTGAAAGGAGAGCTTATGCGATATCATCATCGGTGGGCCCGGTGGCCATCTTGAGTTCGACATTCCCGATGCGCCTGTTCGCAATGGGCCGCGGGCCGCGCGGCAAGTGGGGTCCGTTCGAATGGGACTTCGGCGACCGCCCCGGCGGACGTCATGGCGGGCCGGGTCGTGGACGGCGGCGAATGTTCGAAGGCGGAGAGCTTCGGCTCGTCCTGTCGAAGCTGATCGTCGATGAGCCGCGCCACGGCTACGACCTCATTCGCGCTGTCGAAGACATGACCGGCGGCCAATATGCGCCGAGCCCGGGCGTCGTTTATCCGACTTTGACCTTGCTCCAGGATATGGGCCTCATCGAAGAGGCGCCGGGGAAGGACCGCGCAAGTCCTTCCAGGCCACGCCCGAGGGCCGCGACCACCTCGCCGAGCGCGAAGACGAGATCGAAGCGCTGTTCGAACGCCTTGGCGAGCTGAAGCCGTCGGCTCCTCCGAACGGGCCCTCGCCCGTGTGGCGCGCGATGCGCAATCTTGGTGTCGCAATCCGCAATCGGCTTGGCCACGGCGACGTCACGGATGAAACGGTTCATGAGCTGGCAGCGTTGATCGATGAATTCGCGCAGCGCGTCGAACGATTGAAGTAAGCGCTTAGCGGCCGGTCATTCGGGACAGCCGCTCGCGCTTGACGATGGCGCGCTCGTAGACGCGCAGCGCGACCGAGTTGATTCGGTCCCAGTCCATGGTGCGGGCGAACGCGAGTCCGCCTTCGCCATGGCGCCGGCGCAAATCGGGGTCGCGGGCATAGGCTTCGAGAGCCCCGGCAAAACCGTCGAGATCGCAGGGATCGACGAGCGTGCCCGTCTCGCCGTCCCGGACAAGGTTGGTGGCGCCGGTCGCCTCGGCCGCGACCACCGGCAGCCCGCAAGCCATCGCCTCCAGAGTCACGTTGCCGAAGGCTTCGGTCACGGAAGGGTTCAAGAGGACATCCGAACTTGCGAGCGCCCGCGCAAGATCGGCGCCGGTCAGCTGGCCGAGGAAGATCGCGCGCGGCAGCTGCTGCTCGAACCAGGGCCGCGCCGGTCCCTCGCCGATGACGAGCACGCGGTGCTTCAATCCGCAGGCCGCAAAGGCGTGGATTGCGTCGGCGAAGACGTCGAGACCCTTTTCGATCACGATCCGGCCAAGGAAGCACACGACCAGCTCCTCGTCGGCGATTCCGAGCGAGCGGCGCCATGCCATGTCGCGGCGCTCGGGATTGAACTGGCTGCGGTCGATGCCGCGGCTCCAGATCGCGATTTCGCGGTTCATGCGCTGGGCGCGAAGGACCGCCGCGGTCGATTCGGCCGGCGCCATCAGCGCCTCCGAGCGGCGATAGAGGCGGCGCAGAAGCATCCGCACCAGCGGTTCGAGCCACTGCAGCCGGTAATAAGCGAGGTAGGTCTCGAAGCGCGTGTGGACCGATGCCACCGCCGGAATTTTCCGCCGCCGCGCCCAGCTGACGGCGCGATGGCCGACGATGTCGGGCGCCGAGATGTGGACGACGTTCGGCTTGAACTCCTCGAGATCGCGGCGGACGCGGCGATCGAGGCCCAGACCAACACGGTATTCCGGCCGCCCGGGGATCGCGACCGACGGCAGGCTGACGAGGTCGCCGGTCGGCTCGAAGGCCGGCTCCGCGACCGTCGGCGAATAGATCCGCACCTGCGCGCCCTCTTCAGCAGGTAGCCGACGAGGCGGTTCAGCGCCTGGTTGGCGCCGTCCCGCACATAATTGTAATTGCCCGAAAAGAGGGCGATCCTGAGGTCGCTCGGCTGCACGGGGCACGGCTGTAATGTTCCGCGCGGCAAAGGCAAAGCGATGTGGTGGGCGTCAATCAAGGTCGGGCTGCCGCCCATTGCGCCGGCCGATGCCCGCCTGTTCATCCTCGGCAGCCTGCCGGGCGATGTATCGCTCGGCGCGCGACAATATTATGCGCATCCGACCAACCAGTTCTGGCGCTTGCTCGGCGGCGCGCTCGGCGAGGAACTCCAGGCCTTTCCTACGAAGAGCGGCTGGAGCGCCTGGCGGAGTGCGGCGTAGGGCTGTGGGACGTGATCGCGTCGGCCGAGCGGCGCGGCAGCCTCGACGGGGCGATCCGCGTGGCCCAGCACAATGCGATCGAGCAGCTGCTTCACGATTTCCCCGACCCGCGGGCGATCGCCTTCAACGGCGCGACGGCGGCGAAGGCGGGGCGCAAGCTGATCGGTCAGCCGCCCGCCGGTGTCGCGCTGATCGACCTGCCATCGTCGAGCGCCGCCAACACATGCGGCTGGACGACAAGGCGGCCGCCTGGGTGAGGCTCGCGCATTTCGTCGCCCGTTAGCCGGCTCGCCCTTGTGCCGAGCGTTCAGGCCGTCATGATTGGCGGCGATGATTCCCGATGAACGAGACTGAGGCCGACGGCGACAAGCAGCTGTCGATGGTGGACGAGGCGCTGGTCGCCGGGACCATCGCCAATACCAACGGCCTTCTGGTGATCCTCGCCAAGCTGGTCGCCAAGGGCGTGTTCGACCAGACGACCTGCACGCCTTTTCGGACAGCTATTCGAAGCCCCTGGACCATGTCGGGATGCGCGAGAACGAGCTGGTCACGCAAATGCAGGACCAGATGGAATCCACGCTCGCCGAGCTGATGCGCTTCATTGCCGAGCGCGACCGCGACGAGTGAGCGGGCCGCCGCCGCCGATTGACTAGCGGTCGCTCAGCCCACATATGGCCGCCTCGCCTCGCGAGCGAGGCCCCTTCGTCTAGCGGTCCAGGACGTCGCCCTCTCACGGCGAAAACACGGGTTCGAGTCCCGTAGGGGTCACCAGCTTCCGGAATAAATCGAGGCGCGCCGCGGTTTTTGGGCCGACTGGCGCTGTTCGGTCATCCAGTCATCGACGATCCGGGCGATGCGTGGTGCGGCGTGGCCGTCGCCGTAGGGGAAGGCCCGGCGTGACATGGCGGCGTAGGCGACGGGGTTGGCGAGGAGCCGCCCGACCTCCTCGACGATGCGCGCCGTCGAGGTCCCGACCAGGCGCATGTTGCCGCTGAAGATGCCCTCGGGACGCTCGGTCGTTTCCCGCAGCACCAGCAGCGGGACGCCGAGCGAGGGTGCCTCCTCCTGCATTCCGCCGGAATCGCTCAGGATGATGTCCGCGCCGGCCATTCGCTCGACCAACTCGCGATGGCTGCATGGCGCCAGCAGGGTGATTCCGCCCTGGGCCGCCGAGCAATTTCCGCATGAGCGAGGCGACATGCGGGTTGGGATGAAGGACGAAATCGATCCGGCGGAGACGTTCGGCGGCGAGCTGCAGCAACGCGGCGGCGATCTAGTGAAGCCCCTCGCGCCAGCTTTCGCGGCGGTGACAGGTGACGAGCAGCCGCGGCTTGGCTCGGTCGTGAACGCGCGCCGGCGGAAGCGCGGCGATGACCGGGAGCAGAGCGTCGACGCCGGTGTTGCCGGTGACGTGAATTTCGCCGGCGACTTGCTCCAGTTCCAGGTTTTCGGCCGAAAGCTCCGGTCGCTGCGAACAGCAGCTGGGCGTGGCGATCGATCCGGACACGGTATTCCTTCGGGCCACGGCCGCAGCGGTCGCCGGTCCTCAGCCCCGCCTCGACATGGGCGAGCGGGACCGAGGCGCGGCAGGCTGGCGAGCGCGCCGCCCAGCGCGCTCGAGGTGTCGCCCTGCACGATGACGAGGTCGGGCGCGTCGCTCAGCAGCGGAGCCATCGCTCTCGGCAACCTTGCGGACGTGGGCGTGCGGGTTGGTCATCGCCGGGGCAGTGCAGGTCGGTGCGCGGGTATGCCGCCAGCCCGAACTGCTCGGTGTCCAGCGCGGGATGCTGGCCGGTCAGCAGGAGGCGCGCGGCAAGGCCGCGGGCGGCGAGCGCATGGGCGACCGGGGCAAGCTTGATCGCTTCGGGCCTGGTGCCGATGACCAGCCAGACTTGATCGCGGTGCAGCCTTCCCCCTAGCTCGGCGAAGGCAAAGTGCCTCCACTATGGAGGAAGTCGAAGAGTCCTAGCGGAAGTTGTCGGCGTAGGCCTGGAGCTTGAGGCGGACCGGCGGGGCCGGAAGCACGTGGTAATGGAGCCCGTGCTGGTCGCAATAAGCGATCGCCGCGTCCTTCGACGGGAAGCTCATCCGCACCTGCGGCCGGGTGTCGCCCGATCCGTTCCAGCCGGTCAGCGGATCGGGACGAAGCGGCTCCTGCCGCTCGAACTCGAGCAGCCACTGCCCGGCGTTGGCCTTGCCGGACTGGGTGGTCTTGCGCTCGAGCTCGGAGATGCGGGCGGTGCTCATGGGCTTGCGGTGGCAGAAAAGCGACAGTCGAATCAAGAGCGTTGCGCCGCCCGCTTGGTCCGCAGGGTCGCGGCGGCGGACGCGGGATCGTCCGGCCAGGGGTGCTTGGGATAACGGCCGCGCATGTCCTTCACGACGTCGCGCCAACTGCCCGCCCAGAAGCCGGCGAGGTCGCGGGTGGTCTGGATTGGGCGCCCGGCGGGTGAGGTGATCGCCAGGATCAGCGGGACTCGGCCGTTGGCGATGGTCGGATGGACGGCAAGGCCGAACAACGCCTGGGCACGGACTTCCACCGTGGGACCGGCCGTCGCGGAATAATCGATCGGGTGGCGGCTGCCCGCCGGGCTTTCGAACTCCGTGGGAGCGATTGCGTTTAGCTGACGAACAATGTTGTAACCGAGCAATTGTTCAAGTGCGGACATCAGCGCGGCGGGAGGGATGTCGTCGAGGCGGCGCTTGCCGGCGAGCAGCGGGACGAGCCACTCGTCGGCACGCTGCAGCAAGGCCGCGTCATCCAGCGCGGGAATGTTCGGGTCGATGTCGTGCGCGAAGGCTGTGCGGTTGCGCAAGGCGAGTGTGCGGGTGTCCCACGAAAGCAAGCCCAGTCCATGCTCTTGGATGCCGCCGAGCAGCGCCTGCTGGATCGCGTCCTGGTCGGGCGAGGGATCGGGCCCGGAGGCGAGCCGGATCGCGCCGAGACGGCGGCTGCGGGTCGGCGTCACGCTGCGCGTCGCCGGGTCGAACTGGCCGTCGTGGCGGGTTTCGATCCGGTCGCCGAACAGGTCGAGCACGGCCTCCTCTTCGATGGCGGCGGCGGACAGGATTCGCGCGCCGGACGCGTGCCCGGCGACCTCTCCGACGGCGAGCCAGGTGCTGCTCGCCAGCGACGAGGCAGGATCGAGCCGGAAGCCGCGACCGCCGACAGACTGCCAGCTTTCACCGGACGAGTCGCGGCGGCGCGAGAGACGGTCGGGGAAAGCGAGAGCGAGGGCGAGGGCCAGATTTTCTCCCCTTCCTGGGAGGGAAATTGTTGCAGCGCAACCTCCGCGCCATTTTGCGTGCCGCTTCCGCGCGTGGCGACCGGTCCGAGCGCCAGCGGCGCAAGCGCTGTTCGAGGTCGGTGTCGTTGCCGCCGAGGCCGCGCTCGGTGAGCAGCACCGCGACGTCGGCCGCGGCAGCGCCAAAGCCGCGGGCGGAGGCCTCGATGAGCATGTGTGCGAGGCGGGGTTCGAGGGGGAGTGAAGCGACGGCGCGTCCGTGATCGGTGAGGCGCCCCTCGGCGTCGATAGCACCAGCGCCGAGAGCCGCCGCCGCGCTTCGTCGAGGGCTGCCGCGGGCGGCGCGTCGAGGAAGGGCAAGCGCACCGGGTCGGCTTCGCCCCACTGCAAGCAGGTCAGCAGCAGGCTCGACAGATCGGCTTCGAGGATTTCCGGAGGATCGTGCGGCGGCAGCGAAGCGGTCGCCGCTTCCTCCCACAGCCGGATTGCCACTCCGGGCGCCTGGCGCGCGGCCCGGCCCGCCCGCTGCGTTACCGAGGCTCGGCTGGCGCGCTCCGTAACGAGCCGGGTGAGACCCGCTCCGCGATCGTAGCGTGGACGGCGGGCGAGGCCGCTGTCGACGACGATGCGCACGTCCTCGAGCGTGACGCTGGTTTCGGCGATGCTTGTAGCGAGCACGACCTTGCGCATGCCGGACGGCGGCCTGGCGAGCGCGCGACGCTGGGTGGCCGGATCGATGCCGCCATGAAGCTTGTGCAACTCGACGGTCCTCGGAAGCTCGCCGAGCGCGTCGGCGGTGCGCTCGATCTCGGCTACGCCAGGAAGGAAGGCGAGGAGAGACCCGTCGTGCTCGGCCAGTGCCGAGCGGATTGCAGACGCCATCTGCGGTTCGATCCGAGCGGTCGCGTCCCGCCCGGCGTAATGGACATCCAGCGGGAAGCTCCTGCCTTCGCTGACGATGGTCGGTGCATTGCCGAGCAGCCGCTGGAACCGCTCGACATCCAGGGTTGCCGACATGGCGACGAGGCGGAGATCGGGGCGAAGCGCGCTTGCAGCATCGAGCGCAAGCGCAAGGGCGACATCGTTGTCGAGGCTGCGTTCGTGGACTTCGTCGAACAGCACGGCGGAGACTCCCGCAGAGCTCCGGATCCTTCTCGATCCGCGACAGGAACACACCGTGGGTCATCGCCGTGACGCGAGTCGCCTTGCCGACCTTGCTGTCGAGGCGCGTCGCATAGCCGATCGTCCCACCCGCCGCTTCGCCGAGGGCGGCGGCCATGAACTCCGCGGCGGCGCGCGCGGCGAGGCGGCGCGGGACAAGCAGCAGCACTTCGCCGGCGCACCAGTCTTGGCCAAGCAGTGCCGGCGCGACCATGGTGGTCTTGCCAGCGCCCGGCGGCGCAATCAGAAGCGCCCGCGTGTTCTGCCGAATCGCCGCAAGCAGCTCCGGCAGTACGGCATCGATCGGCAGCGTCATCGACCGACGCTTACCAAATTGCGCGCGTCAGCGGCGACCGAGATACTTGTTGAACCAGGCGACCGTCCGCTTCCGGGCGTCGAGCGCATGTTCCGGCTGACGAATGCCGTGGCCTTCGTCCGGATAGATGACGAGGCTGACCGGCACGTGCATCGCCTGCAGCGCGTGCCAATATTCGATCGACTGGGTCGGCGGCACCTCGACGTCGCGCTCGCCCGCATAGACGAAGGTCGGCGTGTGCGCGGACTTGATCGTGCGGATCGCCGACACCGCCCAATAGGCGTCGGGGTCATCGTACATGGACTTGCCGAAATAGGGCAGCATCCACTGGTCGATGCCATTGATCCCGTAATAGCTCAGCCAGTCCGACAAGCCGCCGCCGGCGACGATCGCCTTGAAGCGGTTCGTCTGCGTGTTGGCCCACATCGCCATGAAGCCGCCGTAGCTGTAGCCCATCAAGCCGAGGCGGTTGTCGTCGATCGGTGCCGCCTGTCTCGGCCGCGTCGATGCCGGCGAGAATGTCCTTGAGGTCGCCGCCGCCGAAGTCGCGAATGTTGGCGCGGGTGAACGCCTCGCCCTGTCCGTAGCTGCCGCGCGGATTGGGCAGGAACAGGTAATAGCCCTCGCGGACGAGGTCGGCGGCCGTGCCCTGCCACACGAAGTTCGGCGTGTTCGCCGAGGCCGGACCGCCGTGCACATTGGTCACCATCGGCGCCCTGCCGGCCGGCGCGTTGCGCGGCGCGAGAAGCCATCCCTGGACGGTGTAGGGACCGCTCTTCCAGGTCAGGCTGCGGGCAGTGACGATGGGCGCCCAGCTGTCATTGTCATGCGTGATCTGGCGCGGCGCGGCGCGCAGCGCCGGCGAAGACCGCCGGCGCGTGCTCGAAATCCTGGCTGACGAACGCCACGGTGCGGCCGTCGGCGGAGCGGGCGAAGCGCGCATCGCCGGCAGCAGATCGAGACCGGCGCAGCCCACAGGTCGGCTGCGCGGGCGCGAGCGACGGCGTTGAACGGCACGATCGCCATCCGGTCGCCGATCAGCGCGGATGCCGGTGAGCCCGGCGCGGCCCCACAGCAGCGAGGTGAAGGTGCCGCGATAATCGGGCGTTCGATTCGACCGGCTCGCCGCCGCCGATCGGCACCGTGTAAACGTCGCCGCCGACCGAGCCGAAGTCGCTCATGATCCCGCCGATGAAGGCGACCGTGCGGCCGTCGGGCGACACGCGGGGCTGGTTCATCTGCACCTTTGGCGCGGCGATGCGGTGCACTGCGCCGGTCGCGGCGTCGATCGCGGTCGAGCTCGGCGACCCACCAATTGTTGTCGCCATTGCCGAGCGCGCGAGGTGGCGACGAAGCCGCTGCCGTCGGGCGTCCAGTCATATTCGTAGACGTAGCGGTCGGCCGGCGAGACCGGCGCGAGCGTGCCGCCGCTTGCCGGAACGACGGCGATCCGCTGCTCGTCGTTCTGCTCGCCGATCTCGCCGACCTGGCGGACGCCGGCCTGGGTGGCGCCCGCTTCCTTGCGGGCGCCGACGGTGACGAGCAGCGCGATCCGCCGTCCGTCGGCGAGAAGCGCGGGTCCTGGGCGATGCCCTCGATGCGTCGCGACCTTCACCGGCGCGCCGGCGCCGGCGAGCATCAGCTGCGTGCGTGCCCTTGCCGCGTTCGATGAAGGCGAGCACGCCCGTCGGGAGCGAAGGCGAGGTCGGAGTAATCGCAGTCGGCGCACGGATCGATGGTGGCGAGGATGCGGCCGTTGGCGACCGAGCGGACGACGATCCGGCTCGTGCGCGCGAGCGGACGAATTGGCGGTCGACGTCGCTTTCGACCGACGGCGACGCGGTCGCCCGCCGGGCTCAGCGCCAGCCCGCCATATTCGTGCATCGACTGCGGCGCCCGCGGGCGACGGACAGCAAGGCGCAAAGCGCGGTTGCCAGGGAAAGGCGCATGCGAAATCCTCCTGACGCGGACATCACGACTTGATTGGGACTGGCCGGAAGCGCGATCCCGCCAGCGCCGTCAGTAAGCGCGGGCGACCGCGAACTCGGCGGCTTCGGTCAGCGCCGACTTGGCCTTGCTGGCCGGGAACATCGCGAGCGCGTCGATCGCGCGGCGGCCGTATTGGCGCGCGCGTTCGAGCGTGTCGGCGAGCGCACCGGTGGGCTTGACGAGGCGGATGGCGTGGGCGAGATCCTCGTCCGACACGCGGTCGCCGGCGATCGCCGCGCGCCAGAACGCGCGGTCGGCCTCGTTGCCGCGGGCATAGGCGAGAATCACCGGCAGCGTCATCTTGCCGTCGCGGAAATCGTCGCCGACGCCCTTGCCCATGGTCGCGGCGTCCGACGCATAGTCGATCGACGTCGTCGGTCAGCTGGAAGGCGATGCCGAGGTTGCGGCCATAGGCATTCGAGCGCGAGCTCGGCGTCCTCGCTGGCTTCGGCGACGACCGGCGCGACGCGGCAGGCGGCGGCGAACAGGGCGGCGGTCTTGGCGCTGATGATGTCGAGATACTGATCCTCGCCGGTGTCGATCTGGCGCTGCGCGGTCAGCTGCTCGACCTCGCCCTCGGCGATCACCGCCGAGGCGTGGCTGAGGATCCGGAGCACCTTGAGGCTGCCGTCCTCGACCATCAGCTCGAACGCGCGGCTGAACAGGAAGTCGCCGACCAGCACGCTCGCCGGATTGCCCCAGATGAGGTTGGCGGTGCGCTTGCCGCGGCGCATGCCCGAGCCGTCGACGACGTCGTCGTGGAGCAGGGTCGCGGTGTGGATGAACTCGACCGCCGCGGCGAGCTTGTGGTGGCGCGTGCCGGGGTAGCCGAGCAGGCTTGCGCACGCGAGCGTCAGCATCGGCCGCATCCGCTTGCCGCCGCCGGCGATCAGGTGCCCGGCGAGCTCGGGGATCAGCGCGACCTTGCTCTGCATGCGCTCGAGGATGACGGCGTTGACGCCGTTCATGTCGGCGGCGACCAGCGCCATCAGCGCGTCGAGCGAAGGCTCGCGCTTGGCGTTCGAGCGAATGGACGGTCGCGGTCACGAGCGCCGCCCTAGCGGCCGGCGCCGCTTTTCCTAGCCGCCTACCAGATGTGGACGCGCTGATCGGGCGGCAGATAGAGCTTGTCGCCGGGCTGGACGTTGAACGCCTTGTACCAGGCGTCGACGTTGCGGACGACGCCGTTGACCCGGATACTGCGGCCGGGCTGTGCGGGTCGCTGAGCAGCTGCGAGCGCAGCGCGCCTTCGCGCTCCTTGGTCTCCCAGCTGTAGCCGTAGGCGATGAAGAAGCGCTGGTCGCCGGTGAGGCCGTCGATCACCGGCGGCTCGCCGTGCTTGGCGACGTAGCGGCGGTAGGCGGCGTAGGCGACTTCGAGGCCGCCGAGATCGCCGAGGTTCTCGCCGAGCGTCAGCTGGCCCTTGATGTGCACGCCCGGGATCGGCTCGTAGCTGTCGTACTGCTTGACCAGCTCGGCCGTGCGCGCGGTGTAGGCCTTGGCGGCTCGCCGGGGTCCACCAGTCGCGCAGCTTGCCCTTGCGGATCGTAACTGGCGGCCCTGGTCGTCGAAGCCGTGGCCCGATCTCGTGCCCGATGGTCGCGCCGATGCTGCCGTAGTTCGACGGCCGGATCGGCGTTCGGGATCGAAATAGGGCGGCTGCAGGATCGCGGCCGGGAAGGTGATCTGGTTCTTCGACGGGTCGTAATAAGCGTTGTTGGTCTGCGGCAGCATGTCCCACAGCGCCGCGGTCGACCGGCTTCGGGATAGCGCGTGAGCTGCAGGTTCCAGTCGAACTGCTCGGACCGCGATCGCATTGCCGAACAGGTCGCCGCGATCGACCTGCAAGCGTCGAATAGTCGATGTATTTGACCGGGTGGCCGAGGCGCGGATCGAAGCTTGCGAGCTTCTCGAGCGCGGCCTTGCGGGTCGGCGCGTCCATCCAGCTGTTGTGCTCGATCTTGTCCTTGAGCGCGGCGAGGATGTCGTCGACCAGCTCGTGCACCTGCCGCGTCGCTCTCGGGCGGGTAGTGCCGCTGGACGTAGAGCTGGCCGACGCCTTCGCCGAGCGCTGCCGTTGACCAGCGTCGACGCCGCGCTTCCAGCGGTCGCGCTGCACCGGCACGTCGCGACAGCGTCTTGCCGTAGAAAGTCGAAGCTGCGCGTCGTCGAACGCCTTGGGCAGGAATTGCGCGTGGTCGCTGATGAAGTGGAAGGCGAGATAGTCCTTCCAGGTCGACAGCGGCGTCGCTGGCGATCAGCTTGCCTGCGCCGCTGGATCGCGCTCGTCTCGCGCGACGATGACGGTCTTGGCCGCTGCCCAGCCCCAGCTTGGCCGAGCATCGCGGTCCCAGTCGACCTGCGGCGCGAGCTGCGCGCAGCTGCGCGCGGGTCATCGGGTTGTAGGTCGCCTTGACGTCGCGGCGCCGCTCCGGCGTCCAGTGCGGCCTTCGCCATCGCGGTTTCGAGCGCGAAGATGCGGTCGGCGCGGCCCTCGGCATCGGACTCGCCGGCAAGCTGTCAGCATCTGCGCGATGTAGCTTGCGGTAGGCGGTGCGGAAGGCGTCGTACTTGGCGCCCGTGCAGCAGATAATAGTCGCGGTTCGGCATGCCGAGGCCGCCCTGGTCAGGAACGACCGCGTAGCGCGTCGGCGCCTTCGGGTCGGCGTCGATGCAGATGCCGATCGGCGACTTGATAGCCGGTCGTGCCGAACAGGTCGCGAGCTGCGCCGCGGTTCGTGACGCGCGTCGATCCGGTCGAGATAGGGCTTGAGCGGGGTCGAGGCCGCGCGCCTCGATCGCGCGCTTCGTCCATCCAGCTGGCGTAGAGATCGCCGATCTGCTGGCCGAGTCGGCCGGATTGCGACGGGTTCTTGGCCGCGTCCTCGACGATCGTCGCGGACGTCCTTGTCGATCTGGTCGTTGAGGACGGAGTCGATGCCGACGAAGGTGCGGTCGGGCGCGATCTGCGGTGCTGCTTGTACCAGCTGCCGTTGACGTACGCGAAGAAGTCGTCGCCCGGCTTGACCGACGCGGTCCATCGCCGCGCGGATTGTAGCCCCAGTCGCCGTAGACCGGCGTGCGCGGCCTGCGCGGCCGTCGGCGCAACTGCGCGACCAGGCACGCGGACGCAAGCGCCAACACCCTGTATCGCATGGACATTCCATCCCTCCCCGAATTTACTGCGTCGGCATGCCTCAGGGCCCTGAGCAATTCGGCAATGGTTTTCGACGAACGGCGCGCCCGGACGAGCAATCACCCGGCGGGAAGGCTCAGCCTCGCCAGCAGGCCGCCCAGGTCCTCGCTCTCCTCGAGCGTGATCGATGCCGCCATAGATCTCGGCAACGTCGCGCACGATGGCGAGGCCGAGGCCGGTGCCGGGCTTGCCCGTCGTGTCGAGCCGAGCGCCGCGCGTGAAGAGTTCGCCGCGCCGTTCGCTTCGGGGATTCCGCGGCCCGTCGTCCTCGACCAGGATGTCGACCGTCGAGCCTTGCGGCTCGACGGTCACGAACACCCGGCCGCCGCCATATTTCGCGGCATTCTCGACGAGGTTGCCGAGCATTTCGTCGAGGTCCTGGCGCTCGACCCGGACCTGCGCCTTGTGGTCGCCGGCGATGTCGACGGTCACCTCCTCGTAGAGCCGGTCGACGGCGCGCTGCACCGCTTCGAGGCTCTGCCACACGGTCGCGCGCGCCTGCGCCGAGGCGCGGCGGCCGATCGCTCGGGCGCGGGCGAGGTGATGGTCGACCTGGCGGCGCATGACCTGCGCTTCGCGGCAGACGATGTCGGCGAGGTCGGGCGTCCGCGCGGTCGCGGCATTGGTGATGACGGTCAGCGGCGTCTTCAGCGCATGGGCGAGATTGCCGGCGTGGCGCCGCGCTTCCTCGGCCTGCGCCTCGCTATGGGCGAACAGCTGATTGATCTCTTCGGTCAGCGGCCGGATTTCGGCCGGGAAATCCTGGCCGATCCGGGTCTTCTGGCCGGACCGGATCGCAGCGACTTCGCGGCGCACCCGGCGGAGCGGCCACAGGCCATAGAACGTCTGAAGCGCAGCAAGGATCAGAAGCCCGACTCCGAGCGCGGTGAAGCTCCAGAACAGGATCGATCGCAGATGGTGGATCTGGTCGTCGAGCGTCTCGCGGGATTCGGCGACCTGGAACCGCCAGCGCACGGTCGAGCCCGGGCAGGATGGCGTCCCGCTCGGCGATGCGCAGCGGCTCGGCATGGCCGGGCGTCGAGAATTCGTTGCTGTCGTAGAGGTGCGGCTTCGACGTCGTTGTGGCTCGTCGACGACCTGCAGGCGGCGATCCCACAGCGAGCGCGACGGGAAGGGCTCGGCGCCCGTTGCCGCTGATCTGGAAATAGAGGCCCGAATAGGCTTCGACGAAGCGCTGGTCGGCGGGCGGGCGGCTGAAGCGGACGTCGCCGCCGGGACCGATCTCGGACGCGCCGATCATGCCATTGAGCATCGACACGAGCTGGATTGTCGAAGGTGTCGACGATCGAGTCCGCGATCAGCACGCGGTCGAGCGCGAAACCGCCGATCAGAAGAAGCGCGGCGATCCATAGCGCGGCGACGCCGATCATCCGCCGGCTCAGCGAGCCGATCCGGCGCCGGCCCGCCTCCTTGCGGCCGGGCCGGTCGCTCTTCGGCCGCCGCCGTCACCGGGGCGGCGTGCTCGTTCAACTCGCCGGTTCCTCCAGGCTGTAGCCGAGGCCGCGGATGGTGGTGATGACGTCGGCGCCGAGCTTCTTGCGGATTCGCGTCACGAACACCTCGATGGTGTTGGAATCGCGGTCGAAGTCCTGGTCGTAGATATGCTCGATGAGCTCGGTCCGGCTGACCACCTTGCCCTTGTGGTGGAGCAGGTAGGACAGGAGCTTGTATTCCTGAGCGGTGAGCTTGACCGGCTCGCCGGCCTTGGTGACCTTGCCCGATCGCGTGTCGAGGCGGATGTCGCCGGAGACCAGCTCGGACGAGGCATTGCCCGACGAGCGGCGGATCAGCGCGCGCAGGCGGGCGATCAGCTCCTCCGTCTGGAACGGCTTGGCGAGATAATCGTCGGCGCCGGCGTCGAGCCCGGCGACCTTGTCCGACCAGCTGTCGCGCGCGGTCAGGACGAGCACCGGCATCTTGCGGCCCTCCTTGCGCCAGCGGTCGAGGACGGTGAGGCCGTCGACCTCGGGCAGGCCGAGGTCGAGGATCACCGCGTCGTAGCTTTCGGTCGAGCCGAGATAATGACCGTCCTCGCCGTCGGTTGCGAGGTCGACCGCATAGCCGGCGCCTTCGAGAGTCGAGCGCAGCTGCCGTCCGAGATTGGGTTCGTCTTCGACGATCAGGACGCGCATGAATTTTCCCGCTGCAGTTCATCATTCCCGGCCTCAACCCGTCGCCGGACAATCGGTTGCTTAGCCGGAACGAAGCTGGGATGGCATGCGGGAAATTCAAGCGATGCGCGGAGCGGCTGTCCATGGTCGGCGCGGTCTAGCGCGAACGGCGGATGATTCGGCCGGTCTGGCTGTCGACATCGACCCAGATGACGCGGCCGTTCTGCATGAACTTCAATCGATAGGTGCCGCCATTGAGTTCAGGACCGAGATAGTCGGCGCCGGGCATGTAGCGGCATGACCCGCCGCTCGAGCTGCGGCAGCGGCATCGCCCGGCCCTGCTGGACGTCCATGAACGCGCGGTCGGAGTCGCGCTGCGGCCAGCCGCGCTGCGGCTGCTGCTCGTCATGCCGCGCGGCCCGTCATGATGCGGGCCCGCAATCGCCGGAGCGCTGGCCAGCGCGGCGGCGAAGATGCCGGCAACAAGGGTTCGGAACACAGTCATAACGCGACTCTCACAGGCGGACTTCTACCATTGTCCATTGAATGCGTTATGAATGCCGTTGACCAGATGCATTCAGGGTCACAGCCGTGGCGCATTTGCCACACCGCTGCTCGACGCGGCTTCCCGAGCGCGGCCGGATCGGGATATGGCGCGCGGCCATGGCTGCACCGATCCTGTCCTACGAAGACCTCGGCCTTATCCAGGGCGAAGGCTGGCTGTTCCGCGGCCTCGACCTCTATGTCGGCGGCGCGCGACCGGCTGGCGCTGATCGGCCGCAATGGCGCCGGCAAGACGACGCTTCTCAAATGCCTTGCCGGCTTGATCGACACCGACGAGGGCAAGCGGACGATCGTGCCCGGGAACGCACGTCGTGCTGCTGGAGCAGGACCCGGACGATGGCCGCGCTTCGCGACGCTCGAGGATTGGGTGCTGCACGGCGCGCGACGCCCCGGCGGCCGCATGAAGCGGCGGCGATCGCCGACCAGATCGGGATCGATCTTGGCCGGCCGGTTGCAACCGCGAGCGGCGGCGAGCGGCGGCGCGCGGCGATCGCGCGGGCGCTTGCCCAGAGCCCCGACCTGCTGCTGCTCGACGAGCCGACCAACCATCTCGACCTCGGCGCGATCGAATGGCTTGAGGACTGGCTGAAGCGCTTCACCGGCGCGTTCATCGTCATCAGCCACGACCGCACCTTCCTGACCCGGCTGACGCGTTCGTGCATCTGGCTCGATCGCGGGCAGCTGCGGCGTTCGGAGATCGGCTTCGGCGGGTTCGAGGCGTGGACGGAGCGGGTCTATGACGAGGAGGCGCGCGCGGCCGAAAAGCTCGACGCCAAGCTGAAGCTTGAGCTGCACTGGCTGCAGCGCGGAGTGACCGCGCGCCGGCGCCGCAACCAGGGCCGGCTCGCCAAGCTGCACGAGATGCGGGCGCAGCGCGCGGCGATGCTCGGGCCGGCGGGATCGGCGAAGCTCGGGCTCGCCAAGGACGACGTGCGCACCAAGACCGTGATCGACGCCGATCAGGTGTCCAAGAGCTTCGGCGAGCGCACCGATCATTCGCGACTTCTCGCTCCGCGTGCAGCGCGGCGACCGGATCGGCCTCGTCGGGCCGAACGGCGCCGGCAAGACGACGCTTGCTCAAGCTTCTGACGGGCGAGCTTGCGCCGGACAGCGGGACGGTGCGCCTGGCGAAAACGCTGAGCGGGATCGTCATCGACCAGCAGCGCAAGCTGATGGAGCCGAGCAAGCGCGTGAAGGACGTGCTCGCCAACGGCGGCGACTGGATCGAGGTGCGCGGCGCCAAGAAGCACATCAAGGGCTACCTCAAGGAGTTCCTGTTCGATCCGGCGCTGACCGACGCGCCGATCGGATCGCTGTCCGGCGGCGAGCGGTCGCGGCTGCTCCTGGCGAGGGAGTTCGCACGTGAAGCGAACCTGCTGGTGCTCGACGAGCCGACCAACGACCTCGACCTCGAGACGCTCGACCTGCTTCAGGAGGTCATTGCCGATTACGAGGGCACGGTCCTGATCGTCAGCCACGACCGCGACTTCCTCGACCGGACGGTGACGATCACGCTTGGGCTCGACGGGTCGGGCAAGGTCGACATCGTCGCCGGCGGCTATGAGGATTGGGTCAGGAAGCGATACGAGGCCGCGCGCTGCCCCGGCGAAGGCGGGGGCCCAGGCGGCGCGCAGCGCCGAACGGTCGAATCAGGCTTCGCCTCCGGGCCCCGGCCTTCGGGTCCCGCAAAGGAGTAGTTTGCGGGTGCCCCTTCGCCGGGGAACAAGTTATCCTACAAGGACCAGCGCGATTACGATCGGTTGCCGGGCGAGATCGAGCGGCTGCAGGCCGAGGTCGCGGCGACGAAGCGGCGCTTGGCCGACCCCGACCTGTTCCTGCAAGAACCCCGAGCGGTTCACGCAGCTGACGGAGCGAATCGCTCGCCACCGCGCCGATATCGAGGCGGCGGAAGAGCGCTGGCTGCGAGGTGGCCGAGATGGCCGAGGCGGTCAGCGGGTAACCGGCGCTGCGGTCTCGGCCGCTCGCTTGGCCCGTCGATCACCGGCCAACCGTTCCGCCAGCGGATCCGGTCGATCAGCAGAATGCGCCGCGTGTTGACGCTCGTCGCGCCGGCGCGGTGCGCGGCTTTCGCGCATCGACGGCGTGATAGACGATCCAGTCGTGGCCGGCGGCGTCCGTGACGACCGAATTGTGGCCGGGCGCGATCCAGCGGCTGGTCTTCTGCAGGATGATGCTGTGCGGCGTGCCGTCGCTTGCTCGAGCGTCTGAATGGTCCGGTCGCGGAGCGTGAGCGGGCGACCATCACCGCGTAATTGGCCTTGGGACCGCAACAATTGTCGCCGGAGTAGAACAGATAATAGAAGCCGTCGTGGCGCATGACCCACGGACCTTCGACAGGACCGGGAAGGCGCCTTGCACGCCGGTTTGGCCGGACGAGCGCGACGGGTTTGCTGCCGCGCTCGAACGACAGCCGGTCCGGGCCGAGTTCCTGGACCCTGATCGGCTCGAACCCGGAGCCCCAGTAGAGCAGATGCTTGCCGGTCGCCGGAGTCGTCGAACGCCATCGGGTCGATGTTGACGAAGCCGGGGCCGCATTTGAGCGGGTGGCCGATGTCGACGAACGGTCCGGCCGGCGATGCGGATGTCGCAGCGCCGAGGCACATGCCATGCGTGTCGTCGGAGCCGTTCGGCTTCACCGACAGATACATGACGTAGCGCTTGCCGGCGCGCTGGACGTGCGGCGCCCAGAAGTCCTGCGTTGCCGACGCCCAGCGCGGCTTTGCCGGCATCGCGTCGCCGAGGTAGCGCCAGTGGACGAGGTCGCTGGAGCTTGCGACCTGGATGTTGATCCAGCCGCCGTCGCGCTTCGTCTGCGTGCCGTACGCATAGTATGTCCCGTCGCCGGCGCGGATCACCGTGGGGTCGGGAAAGTCCGCATCCAGCACCGGGTTCGCGTACGTCGACGGCGCGCGCGCCTGTCCGGCCGAGGCCAGCAGTGCAAGGACGCGCAATCAGGATCGTCGCGCGCATCGCGTCACCCTAGGTCCAATCGCCGTGCGGCTGAAAGCGGGCTTGGTCGCGCGCGCCGCCATGCTAGGTTGCGGACGATCGGGCGAGGAGATGGGTGATGCATTTGCGCGCATTGAAGGCGGCGGTCGCGGCATCGGCGGCAGCGCTTTGCCTGGCTGCGGCGGCACCCTGCGATCCGATCGTTCGTGCCGGTGTTCAAGGCGAACTTTCCCGACGCGTTCGTGCTCGCTCAGGCCAACCGCTTCATCGCTTACTCGACCAACGACGGCGCCAACGTGCCGGTGGCCGCATCGACCGACCTCGTCCACTGGGCGTTCGTTGCCGATCCCGCACGGCCCGGAAAGCAGCTCGACGCTCTGCCCGCGCTCGGAAGCTGGGCGAAGCCGGGATTCACCTGGGCTCCGGAGGTGCTTCAGCTCGGCGGCAAATATCTGCTCTATTACACCGCCAGCGACCGCCGGAAGAATGCGCAATGCATCGGCGTTGCGGTTGCGAGCGATGCGCTTGGTCCGTTCGTCGATTCTTCGCCGGAGCCGCTGGTGTGCCAGACCGCGCTCGGCGGAAGCATCGATGCCGATGCGTTCCGCGACGACGACGGCAAGCTCTATCTCTACTTCAAGAACGACGGCAACCGCGTGCACGCCCGCACCTCGCTGTGGGGACAGCCGCTTGCTGCTGACGGCCTGTCAGTGACTGGACAGCCGGTCGAGCTGCGTGAAGGACGACCAGGGCTGGGAGGAGCGCGTTGTCGAAGCCCCGACGATGGTGCGCTCGCCCGCCGGCTATGATCTGTTCTTCTCGGGCGGCTTCTTCGGCTGGAACCCGGGCGAGGGCGGGCTCTCCCCGTACGGCATGGGCTATGCGAGCTGCTCAGGACCGCTCGGCCCGTGCAAGGCCGCCCGCGACAATCCGCTGCTCCACAGCTTCAACGACAGACAGGCGGGCTGCCTCAGCGGACCCGGCCACCAGAGCATCTTCAGCTACGGCGGCCACACCTTCCTGAGCTTCCACGCGTGGGCCGCGACGCCGTCCTGCTCGAAGGGCGAGGACGCGCGCTATCTCTATATCGCGCCGCTATTCTGGCGCGACGGCAAGCCGGTGATCGGCGTCGGACTTCGGCCGAGGTCCTGAGCTGCGACGGCGGGCGGTGCATTTCGGCACCGCCCTCTGATCATCCTTACTGTCCGCGTTCGCCGGACGTCGCGGGCGGCGGCGGAGGAGGCGGGGGCGGCGGCACCGGGCAGGTGTCGGTGGCCAGGATGACCGATCCGTCGGGGCAGGTCTGCGTCGCCGGCGGTGCGGGCGGCGGAGGCGGCGGCGCGATCATCGGCGGCGGCGGCGCGTGGTGCGCAGCTTCGAAATTGAAGCGGAGGCCGGCCGAGAGCGTCGTTTCCTCGTAGCGCACGAAGCGCGGATATTCCGCCTGTCGGCACCGGCTCGGGCCGAGCTCAATTCCGACCGGAACGGCTTCTTGAGGATGTTGGTCCAGTCGCCGAAAACCGTGAAGTGCGGGTTGATCGTATAGCTCATCGACAGGTCGAGCCGGCTGATCGGCTTCACGCGCTCGTAATAGAGGTCGTCGCCGCGATTCTGGATGGTCGGCGTATAGCTGCCGCGCCAATTGTAGGAGAGCCGCGCGGAGAAGCCGTATTTCTCGTACATGGCGGCAAGGTTGTACGACCATTTCGAAATGCCGAGGATCGGCTGCAGAACGATGTTGCCGCTGCCATCGGGGAAGCCGGTCTTCGCATTCACGTAGGTGACGTTCGCTGCCGCTCCGAACCCGGTCGCCCAGTCGGGAAGGCCGGGAACGTCGAGGAAGCTCTGGAACTGTGCCTCGAAGCCCTTGATCTTGCCCTTGCCGGTGTTGATCGGCTGGTTGATGATGATCGGCCCGAGCACGGGGTCGATCGAGCGCGTCGTCTGGTTCTCGATGAATCCGTTGAGATCGCGCTGGAAAACGGCGACCGCGGCCGAGCCGGTCGGCGAGAAGTAATATTCCAGCGACGCGTCGTAGTTCGTCGACTTGTACGGCTTGAGGTCGACGTTGCCGCTATTGCCGTTGAGAGCGCAGGCATAGGGGTTGGTCGGATCGGGAACGCAGCCCGAATTCGGCGGCCCAAATGTCGTGGTCGGGCTCATCTGCGCGAAACTCGGCCGCGTGCGGGTCTTCGTCGCGGCGAGCCTTAGCTGCAGGTTGCGCAGGAAGTGGATCGTCATGTTCGCGTTGGGCAGCCAGTTGGTGTAGCCGTTCTCGACGCTGACCGGAGTGATGATCGGTGGCAGGCCGTTCTGGTTCTGGACGTCCGAGCCGGTCAGGCTGTCCTTGGTATGGACCATGCGAAGACCGATCGTCCCGTCGACGACGATGCCCGTTCCGAACGAATAATTGAGCTGCCCGTAAGCGGACGTCGTCTTCTCGTTCAGCGCTGTAGGACTGCGCCGGGTCAAACGGCGGCGGCCCGGCTGGATAGTTGGCGAACTGGCGCATCTCGGCAAGGCTGCCGCGGATGCTGTCATAGGTCGGCGCCAGCCACACGTCCGGGAACGGCGGGTTGTCGACTCCGCGAAACCCGGCCTGGAACAGCTGATAGTCGAGCGGCACGCCGGTGATCGGAGTGCCGAACATGTTGGTGCTGTAGCGATTGCCGAACTGGCGCGAGGCGTCGCGGTCGACGTAGCGGAACTCCGACCTGAATCTTGGGCAGGAACGACCAGCCGGTCTGGTACTGCCCGTCGATACGCGCCTGGACGTCGTCGCCCTTGGCGACCTGATTTTCCTCGTAGAACCCGCGGTACTGATAGTTGGCCGGGTTCGTCGGATCGAAGTTCTCGAACGAGAAGCTTGGCGTTTCAAGGTCGAAGTCGATCGTTTGCGGCGCCGCCAGGATGTAATCGACGCTGGCCGTCGAGCCGGTAAATTTGCTGACGGTGCGCGCGAGGTCGGCGGTGAGCAGGAGCGGCCCTGCCTCGTGACGGCCGCCGATCGCGACCTGATAGGTGTTGGTCTTGTTGTACGTCCCGCCCTGGAATCCGTCGGGCGTGCGCGGGTTGGTGACGGTTCCGCTCGACAGCAGGTTGCTTCCATCGCGGAAGGCGAGGTTGGTGTAGGTCTGACCGCCGTACAGGAAGGCTTCGAGCTGGCGATCGGAGATTTCGTCGCGGAAGCCCTGCCACAAGCCGTCGACATAGATTTCGTTGCCGGGCGACGGCCGCCACTGCCACGACGCATTGATCGACGGGCGTTTGCGATCGGCGGTTCCGTAGGTCAGCCGCTGGATGTCCGGCAGGCGGACATGCTCGCCGCTCGGCTGCACCGTCGGATCGGCGATGAAGTCGGTGTTGGCGATTTCCGAGTCGAGGTAGTGAAGGTCGGTGTAGGAGAAGTTGACCAGTGCGCCCATCTCGCCGTCGCCGACCCGCCAACGATCGCTCAGCAGCAAGTTGCCGTTGGGGGTCCATTTGCGGGCTTCGCGCGTGTGGAGCGCATAGACGGTGCCGGAAACCTCCGCGCCCGCGAAATCGAACGGCCGGCGTCCCCGCACGTTGATGAGGCCGGCGATGCCCGGTTCGACGAGGTCGGCGGTCGACGTCTTGTAAACCTCGAGCGCGGCGATGTTGGCGGACGGAAAGTCCTGTACGCGACGGTGCGCGTTTCCGCCGTGAAGATCTCGCGGCCGTTGTACGTCGTCTCGTAGAAGTCGCGGTCGAAGCCGCGGACGTAGACGTTGTTCGCTTCGCCGCCGCCGCGGTCGACCTGGACGCCCGGGATTCGCGCGGCAGTGTCGGACACTGCGATGTCGGGCAGCTTGCCGATGTCTTCCGCAACGATCGCGTCGACCTGCTGCACGCTGTTGCGCTTGATGGTCTGCGCGGATTGAAGCGACTTGCGGATGCCGGTGACGACGATGCTCTGGTCGGCCGCGGCGTTGTTGGTCGCGGCATTCGTCTGGGGAGACACGGTCGGCTCTGTACCCGTCGCGTTCGGCGCCGGCGGAACCGGCTGGTCAGCCGTTGCAGTCTGGGCGAGAGCCGGCGTTGCAATCAAAGCGGCAGCGAGCGCGGTCGTCGACCACAGTGCGAAATGCGAACGGTTCATCGGTTGGAGCCCCCTCCAAGTGACCAGCCGCGGTTGCGGCGTGTGTCGCAAGTTTATGACTTGCGCGCGACACTGCAGCAAGCGGCATTGGAGCAACACTAATCCGGTTGGCCGAATGCTGTTTTCGGCCGCTAGTCGATCTGCGCGAGGAGTGTGTTGACGCGCTTCTCTGCGTCGGCGAGCGCACGCGCAATCGGCTTTTGGCCGGTGAAGGCGGCGTCGGTTTCCTCGCCGACGATGCCCTCGATCGCGCTTTGCCGCTGGACGTAGCTCGGCAGCGGCCGGCCGATCGATGCGAGCAGCGCGATGTCGGCGCGGTGCGGCAGCGCCTTGAAGCGCGGATCGTTCAGAACCGACTTGAACGCGGGAATGTGGCCGGTGCGCGCCCAGTCGAAATTGTGCGCGGCCATGAAGCGGAAGAAGCGCGCGATCGCGGCGCGCTGGGCGGGGCTGCGCTTGCGGGCCGGCACGACCCAGCTATGGCCGCTGACGAACTCGACGCGCTGGCCCCACAGGCGCGGGTAGGGGAAGACCGCGTAGCTCTTGTAGAGCGGCCGGCCCGGCGTTTCGGCTTCCTTCTCGAACGATCCGATCATCCAGGTGCCGGTCGGATAGATGCCGCCCTCGCCGTTGATGAAAGCGGCGATGGCGGCCGGCGTATCCATGTTGCGGCGTGCCGAGATGCTCGTCGTTGATGCGCTTGAAGAAGGCGGCGACCTGCTGGCCGATCGGCGTGCCAGCTTGATGTGGCGCGCATCCGGGAACAGCACCGCGCCCTGCGCCATCATGTACGTATATTGGTTGCGGGCGGCGCCGGCCGGGTCGCCGACCAGGCTCTGGATCAGATAGGGCTTGCCGGTGCGCTGTTCGAACTGATGCGCCTGGGCGATCAGCTCGTCGGCGGAATTGGGCAGGATCGGCTTGCCGCCGCGCATCAGCCCGGCCTTGGCGAACAAGGCGGTGTTGACGTGGAACAAGCCGCCGTGCGTGTCCCAGGGCAGCGCGTAGATCTTGCCGCCGATCGTGACGCCGGCGCGCGCAGGCATCGGTGAAATCGCTGGGTGAGATGCCTGCCGCACGCAAATAGCCATCGACCGGTTCGACCAGTCCCTTGGCCGCATAATCCGTGATCACGCCTTCGTGCATGGTGACGAGATCGGGCGGATCGCGCGCCGCCATCTGCGCCGTCAGCTGCGGATAGCCCGGCCAGGCGACGACGTTGACGTCGATGTGGACGTCCGGGTTCTCGGCGTTGAAGCGGGCGATCATCGTCGTGATGATCCCGCACTCGCCCTCGGCTTTGCTGATGTCGATGCTGTTGCCGTACTCGGCGCCGCATTCGCCGAAGAAGCGCTGCAGATAGAGGTGCGTCTTGTGATCGCCGGCCGAGCAGCTGCCGAGCACCAGCGCCAGCGACGATTGCGGCGATCGCGCGCTTCATCGGACCGCGGTTCCCGCCATCGCTCGGACGATCTGCTTCTGGAAGACGATGTAGACGATGAAGATCGGGATCGACGCGAACACCGCCTGCGCCATCAGATAGCCAAGCCCGCTGGTCTGCGCGTAGTTCATCTGCGCGGCGGCGAGGCCGACGGTCAGCGTGTACATGTCGCTGTGCGTCGCGCTGATCAGCGGCCACCAATAATCGTTCCAGCTGCCGAGGAAGGTGAATACCGCCAGCGTCGATTGTGCGGGCGTCGTCAGCGGCAGGATCACTTTCCAGAAGATCGTCCAACGCGATGCGCCGTCGAGCATCGCCGCTTCGTCGAGCTCGCGCGGAATGCCGCGCATGTAGGTGGTCATGAAGAAGACGCTGAACGGCGCGATCAGGCCGGGCAGGATCAGGCCCGGATAGCTGTTGTGCAGGTGCAGCCATGCAAAGAGCTGGTGCTGCGGCAGGATGACGGCCTGGCTCGGCACTGCGAGGCCGAGCAGGACGATGACGAACAGCGTCCGCCGAAACGGAAAGTCGAGCCGCGCGAAGCCATAGCCGGCAAGGCTGGCCAGGATCAGCACGCCCGCCGTGGTTCCAAGCGCGACGATGGCGCTGTTGAGCAGCCAGCGCATGGTGTTGCTGTTGCCGAAGATCGCCGCGTAATTCTCGAGCGTGTAGGGGCCGTGCACCGCCGCGCCGCTGTTGCCCACGAGCTCGGCATTGTTCTTGAGCGACAGCAGCAGCGTCCAGACCAGCGGCGAAATCATGATCAGCGCGCCGATCACAACCAGCGTCCAGCCGACTGGGCCGAGGCGCCCACGCTCCATCAGCGGGCGTCCTGCGCGGTGGTGCGGCCCGTCGCCCAGTATTGCGTGATGGTGACCGCGAGGATGATCAGGAACAGGACTTCCGCGGCCGCGCTCGCATAGCCGAGCCGCCACTGCGCGAACGCCATTTCGAACAGGAACAGGACGGCGGTGCGCGATGCGCCGCTCGGTCCGCCGGCGGTCAGCAGCTGCGACTGGCCGAACAGCTGCAGCTGCGCCGCCGTCTGCAGCATGACGACCAGCACCAGCGTCCGCCGGAGCGACGGCAAGGTAATCCGCCAGAAGGTGGTCCAGCGGCTCGCATTGTCGAGCGCGGCGGCCTCGTACATGTCTTGCGGGATTTGCTGGAGGCCGGCGAGGAACAGGAGCATCGGCAGGCCCAGCGACCACCAGATGGTGGTGATCGCGATCGCCGGAAGAACGAGGTGCTCGCTGCTGAGGAACGGCAGCGGCGTCCAGCCGAGACTGGTCCATAAGTCGCCCAGCAGGCCCGCGTCGGGTGCAAGCACGAAGCGCCAGATCAAGGTGACGATGGTTACGGACAGCACCGCTGATGAAAAGAAGATGCCACGCAGCAAGGCCGCGCCTTTGGCTGCGCTGTTGAGGGCGAGGGCGAGGAGGAGGGCAATCACCGTCAGGATAGGGACGATCATCAGCGCCAGCTCGAACGTGTTGAGCATCGACGTGACGAATATGTCGTCGCTCGCCAGCAGTGCATAATTGCCGAGGCCGACGAAATGGCCGTCGCCGAACAGATCGACCTGCTCGAGGCTGAGCCACATGCCCCGGAACAGCGGGAAAATGAGGATGATCGCGTAGAGCAGCAGGAACGGCGCGACGAACAGCAGTCCGCGCCAGTCGCGCTCGCTCGTCATGCGGCCGATCCGTGATAGCCGGTGCCGTCCGGGCCGAACACGTGGCCGGCGCTGCCGTCGATGGTGAGCGGCACCTCGTCGCCGATCTTCACCTTGCTGTCGCCTTCGGCTTCGGCGGTGATCGCCTGGCCGTCGCGGAGCCGCGCGTAGACGAGCGTGCGCTCGCCGAGCCTTTCGACCAGCTCGACCTTTGCGCTGGTGGTCGCGCCCGGAGCGGCGCCGACGCGCACCGCTTCGGGCCGTAGTCCAAGCCTGAGCTCGCCTGACGGGAGTTGCTCGCGGGCGAGCGGTGTCTGGACGGGCGTGCCATCGCCCAGCTTCACCGTAGCGCGATCGCCGCCATCGATCAGCTGCGCCGGCAGCAGCGTCATCGCCGGCGACCCGACGAATTGGGCGACGAACGTGTTCGCCGGACGGCTGTAAATCTCCATCGGCGCGCCGACCTGCTGGATCTGGCGGTCGCTCATGACGACGATGCGGTCGGCAAGGGTCATGGCTTCCGCCTGGTCGTGGGTGACCATGATCACGGCCGCGTCGACGCGCTGCTTCAATTGCGCGAGTTCGACCCGGGTGCGCAGGCGAAGCGCGGCGTCGAGGTTCGACAGCGGTTCGTCGAGAAGGAACAGCTTGGGCTCCTTGACCAGCGCCCGGCCGATAGCGACGCGCTGCCGCTGGCCGCCCGACATTTGCGCCGGCTTGCGGTCGAGCAGCTCCTCGATCTGGAGCACCGCAGCGGCATCGGCGATGCGCCGCCCGATCTCGTCCTTCGCGACGCGGGCGTTGCGCAATCCGAACGCCATGTTCTCGCGGACGGTCATGTGTGGGTAGAGCGCGTAATGCTGGAAGACCATGGCCACGCCGCGGTCGCCCGGCGGCAGCTGGTCGATGCGGCGGCCGTCGAGCAGGATCTCGCCGGCGTCGGCGCGCTCGAGGCCGGCGATGATGCGCAGAAGCGTCGACTTGCCCGAGCCGGACGGGCCGAGGAAGGCAATGAACTCGCGGGCGGCGAGAGTCAGCGACACGTCGTCGAGGACCAGCGTATCGCCATAGGACTTGCGAACGCCGCTCAACTGCAAGGTCAACTGCGCTCTCCCCTTCGTGCATCGCAATGTGACAGCATGCGTGGGGCGCGGCAACGGCCGAGTCAGGCGCGGATCGTCAGCCGCCGAGCTGGTATTGCTTGAGCAAATCGTAGAGCGTTGGGCGGCTGATTCCGAGCAGCTTGGCGGCGCCCGAGATGTTGTTCTCGGTCCGGCTCATCGCGTGGTGGATTGCGCGGCGGTCGGCGATCTCGCGGGCGGCGCGCAGGTTGATGGAATCCGGCGCGGCGTTTTCGCTGCCGGGCAGGTCGAGGTCGGCTGCGCCGACGCTGCGGCCTTCCGCCATGATCACCGCGCGCTTGATCCGGTTCTCGAGCTCGCGGACGTTGCCCGGCCAGCCGTAGGTGTCGACTGCGGCGACTGCATCCGCGCCGAGCGACTGGACCTTGGGGTTCAGCTCCCGTGCGAAGCGGTTGACGAAATGGCGGGCGAGAAGGACGGAATCGCCAGCGCGTTCCGCGAGGGAAGGGATCTTCACCACGATTTCCGCGAGCCGGTAATAGAGATCCTCGCGGAATCGGCCGTCGGCGATCATCGCCTCGAGGTTCTGGTGGGTCGCGCAGACGATGCGGGTGTTGACCGCGATCGGCTGGCGGCCGCCGATCCGTTCGATCACGCGCTCCTGGAGAAAGCGCAGCAGCTTGACCTGCAACGGCAGCGGGATGTCGCCGACCTCGTCGAGGAACAACGTGCCGCCCTCGGCAAGCTCGATCTTCCCGACATTGGTCTTGACGGCGCCGGTGAAGGCGCCGCGCTCGTAGCCGAACAGCTCGGCTTCGAGCAGGTTCTCCGGGATGGCGGCGCAGTTGATGGCGACGAAGCCACCCTTGCGCCCGCTCTTCTCGTGGACGGCGCGGGCAAGGAGCTCCTTGCCGGTGCCGCTCGCGCCGAGAAGCATTACCGACACGTCCGCGCTCGCCACGCGCTCGATGGTCTTTGCGACCTTCAGCATCTCCGGGGCGGCAGAGATGATCGAGCCGAGCACCGCCGCGCCGCCGTCGCTCGCCTCCAGCCGGCGATTCTCCTCCTCGATCGCGTGCAGGTGGAAGGCCCGCGCGACGATGAGGCCGAGGTCGTCGATGTCGACCGGCTTCTTGTAGAAATCGTAGGCGCCGAGGGCGATTGCCTTGAGAGCGCTCTCGCGGGCGCCGTGACCGGTCGCGACGATGACCTTGGTGTCGGGCTTGAGCCGCATGATTTTCTGGAGGGTTGCAAAGCCCTCCTCGGTCCCGTCTGGGTCCGGCGGAAGGCCGAGGTCGAGCGTGACGACGGCAGGCTCATGCGCGCGCAGAGCCTCGATCGCGCTCGCCCGGTCGCCCGCGCAGACCACGCGGTAGCCGTCGTAGGCCCATTTGAGCTGCCGCTGCAGGCCCTCGTCGTCCTCCACGACGAGCAGGACGGGGAGGTCGGTGGCTTCGGTCATGCGCTCATCCGTAGCTGGTCCTGACCGGCCGCTGGCTGCGACGCGGGAAGCAGGATGGTGAAGGTGGTGCCCTTGCCGGGCCGGCTGTCGACGGAAACGCGGGCGCCCATGGCGACGAGAAGCGAGCGCGCCTCGAACGCGCCGATTCCGAACCCGCCCTGCTTGGTGGACGCGAAGGGCTGGAACAGGCGGTTGCGGACGAAGTCGACGTCCATTCCGCAGCCCTTGTCGACGATGCCGATGGCAACGGCGTCGCCGCGGTCGGCGACGCGGACGGTGACCGGCTCGCCGTCGGGGCTCGCTTCGACGGCGTTCTGAAGCAGATGTCCGATCGCCTGCTCGAACGCGGCGGCATCGACCGCCGCGTGGAGGTTGGTATCGCCGATCAGCCGGACCTCGTGGCTGCGGCGCTTGGCGGCGATCGCCGCGGTTAGCAGCGGCCGAAGCGCCTGCGTGTCGGTGCTGTCGACGCGGGCGCCGGTGTGAGGCGACAGGCGGGCGAGAAGGTCGTTCATCTTGCCCACGGACGATTGCAATGTCGCAATCATGTCGGAGCGGAACTCCGGGTTCTCGGCGTGGCGCTCGGCGTTGCGGGCGAGCAGCGAGAGCTGGCTGACGAGGTTCTTCACGTCGTGGAGGATGAAGGCAAAGCGGCGATTGAATTCCTCGAACCGCTGGGCGTTGGACAGCGCTTCCTGACCGTGCGCTTCGGCAAGCGAGCTCGCGGCCTGGCGTCCCGCCGTGCGCAGCAGGTCGAAATCCTCCCAGTCGAGCGCGCGCCGGTATTCGGGCGCGGCAAGCAGGACGATGCCCACCAGCCGTTCGTGGTGCACGAGCGGAATTCCGGCCCAGATGCAGCGGTCCTCGAGCATCCACATCGGGACCGGCAGCGAACGGTCGACCGGATCGCCCCAGCCGCGGCGCAATGCCTCGAATTCGATGATCCGGCCGCGGCTTTCGACCTCGCCCCAGAAGGTCGAGTCGGCGTCCGGGTGGCCGACCGGCGGATTGGCGCCCGGCCAGTTCCACTCGGCCGCCGCGGCGATGCTTCCGCCGGCATCGTTGACCAGCAGCAGGCCGCCCGGCGAATCGACGATTGCGGCAAAGGCGCGAACCATTCGGTCGCCGAGCGGCGCCGCCTGGGGCCCGGAGCGGCCGAGCGCTTCGGTGAAGCGAAGCCACTCGCTGCGATAATCGTAGCGGTGCTCGAACAAATGCTTGGCGAGCTTGACCTTCATCCAGCCGCGGGCCCGCTCCGACAGCACCAGCGTCGACGCGCCGGCAAGCAGGACCAGGAACAGCACGGCGGTCGCGGCGCTGCCCCAGTTCCACGCCGGATCGCGAAGCGCACCGGCGAGGACCGCCATCGCGGCGAGGTAGCAACAGATGGCAATCAGCGAGAGCGACTGGAAAGTCGCCGCCCGCGACAGCTTGATCTTGAGCGAGTCCTTCGTTCCGCCCGTGGACGTGAAGAACGGCGCGGTCAGCGCCAGGAACACGCCGCGCAGCCGGACCAGCTCGCCGGCCGCCGAATTGTCGAGATAGGCAATGGTCGCGAGATTGAGGTCGTAGCCGAACATCAAGGTCAGGCCGAGCATCGGACCGCGAATACGCACACGGCTTTCGCCGGCAGCCTGTCCGTAGATGTTGTGGACGAGGACGAGCGCGCCCGCCGACATGGTGATCCGCAGCAGCCGGCTGGCGACCAGCACCTGCTCGAACTCCGGCGGTTGGAGCGCGACTCCCAGCGCGAGGCCGCTGAGGATCAGGCTGAAGGCCGACGACAAGCGCGACCGCCCCGAACACCAGGCGAAGGCCTGCCGACCGAGTGGCTGCGGACGCCCGCCGACATCTCGTAGAGAAGCATCACCCAGACGAGACTTCGAAGATTGCCGAACACCATCGCGAGCGGGGCGTCGCTGCCGCAAACGGCGGCGATCATCGCCCACACGGCGGTCGTGAAGCAGGCGCCGAGCAGGATCTGGTCGGACCGGTCGAGGCGCGCGCGCAGCCGCCACAGAGTGACGCGACGCGAAGGCGCAGGCGGCCAGCGCATAGCTCCAGAAGCCGATCAGATCCGGCACGCTCTCAACCTGTCAAATCTTCCGACATGGCTGCGTGTGTCGCTAAACTTTACAAACAAGTGGTGAACGCTTGCGGATCGCGGCCGTTGGTCGCAGGCGAGGCGCAGTCAGCGAAGGACGAAATCATGGTCGACAAGCGCTCCATCGGCGATAGCGGGATCGAGGTCGCGCCGCTGGCGCTCGGCGGCAACGTGTTCGGCTGGACCGCGGACGAGGCGACCAGCTTCGCCGTGCTCGACGCGTTCGTCGACGCCGGGGGAACCATGATCGACACTGCCGACGTCTATTCGGCCTGGGTCCCGGGCCACACGGGCGGGGAGAGCGAGGCGCTGATCGGCCGCTGGTTGAGCCGCGACCCGTCCAAGCGCGACAAGGTCGTCATCGCCACCAAGGTCGGCTTCCTCGACGGCAAGATCGTCGACGGCGAATATGTCGCCGCTCTCCGCCCGGACGTCATAAGCCGGGCCTGCGACGCATCGCTGGAGCGGCTCGGCACCGATTGCATCGACCTGTATTATCAGCACCGCGACAATCCCGAGGTGCCGCTCGCCGATAGCCTGGGTGCGTTCGAGCGGCTGCGCGAGCAGGGCAAGATCCGCGCCGTCGGCATTTCCAACTTCACTGCCGATCGCGTCGACGAAGCGGTGGCGACAGGGCGCCGGCTCGGCCTGATGCCAGCCGTTGCGCTTCAGACCTGGTATAATCTGGTCGAGCGCGAGCGGTTCGAGGCGGAGTTGCGGGACGCTGCTCTCCGCAACGACCTCGCCGTGTTTCCCTTCTACAGCATCGCCAACGGATTTCTGACCGGCAAGTACCGAGGCAAGGACGATCTCGCCAAAAGCCCGCGCGGGATGCGCAACGTCGCGTACCTCGAAGGCAAGGGGCAGCGCGTGCTCGGGGCGATGGACGAGATTGCGGAGGAGACCGGCGCCGCGCTCGCGACGATTGCGCTCGCCTGGCTGATCGCGCAGCCGGCTGTGACGGCGCCGATTGCCAGCGCGACGAGCGTCGAGCAGTTGAACCAGCTGACCGCCGCGATGCACCTGCGGCTCAGCCTCGATCAGATCGCCCGCCTCAACGCGGCGAGCGCGGAGACGGTGCCGGCCTAAGCCTTCTTGAGGATGTCGAGCGCGGCGACGGTCATGGCCTCGGTGGCGGTCGAGATCACGGCTTCGGCGTCGGGCGCCCAGAACGGGCTGTGCAGCGACGGCAGCTTCGACGTGTCCCCCTTGACGGCGTCCCACTTCGCTTGGGGCACGCCGCCGACCCAGAAGATCGCGCTCTGCTTGGACTGGTCGGCAAGCCAGTAGCGGCCGAAGTCCTCGCCGGCCATGATCGGCTTGGTCTCAACGACGCGGCCGGCCCCGAAGTGAGCGCTGAACAGGTCGAGCAGGCGGGTCGACACCTGCTGGGTGTTGAACGTCGCCGGCGTGTAATTGTCCTCCACGGTCATGACCGGCATCCGGTCGCCAGGGATGCCCGATGCAATCGCTTCCCCTTTGGCGATTCGCCCGATCCCGTCGAGCAGCAGCTTGCGGACTTCCGGCGTGTAGCTGCGGACGGTGAGTTGCAGCTTGGCCTCGTCCGGAATGATGTTGTGCTTGGTTCCGGAATGGAAGCTCCCGACGGTGACCACCGCCGGCTGGCTGGGATCGTTCTCGCGGCTGACCAGCGTCTGCAGCGACAGAACGATCTTCGAGCCGAGCACGATCGGGTCCTTCGTCGCCTGCGGATAGGCGCCGTGGCCGCCGACGCCGTGGATGTCGAGATCGACGCTGTCGACATTCGCGAGCGCATAGCCGCGGGTCACGCCGATGGTTCCCGCGGGCAGCGACGCGGAATCGTGGAAGGCGAGCATGACGTCGGGCTTGGGAAAGCGGGTGAACAGGCCGTCGTCGAGCATCGCCTTGGCGCCGGCGCCGGTCTCCTCGCCTGGCTGCAGAACCATCACCAGGGTGCCCGACCACCGGTCCTTCATCGCCGCGAGGCGCCGCGCCGTGCCGAGCCAGGTGGTGATGTGGGTGTCGTGGCCGCAGGCGTGCATGACTCCGGTCTCGACTCCGCCCGCGGTGGTCGCGCGCAGCTTCGAGGCGAACGGCAGGCCGGTCTGTTCGGTGACCGGGCAGCGCGTCCATGTCGGCGCGGATCAGGAGCACGGGCCCCGCACCGTTCCTGAGAACCGCGACCACTCCGGTCTTGCCGACATGTTCGGTCACCTCGAAGCCGAGCTTGCGCATCTCCGGCGCGAGCTTGGCGGGCGTGCGAGTCTCCTGCATCGACAGCTCGGGGTTGGCATGGAGGTCGCGATAGAGCGCCATCAGCTGCGGCATGTCGCTCCGGATCGATTCGGACAGGGCGGACGCATCGGCGGGCATGGGCAGGCTCATTATCGTGGCGGCGAGCAGCAATGTCTTGATCAACGCATACCTCCAGGCAACGGCGTCAGCTCGATGACGTCGAGCAGGGAATTCGAAGTGCGGAGCCGGCATGACGAGCCGCCAGCGCACGGGGCCGATCCGCTCGACATAGCCGGCGACGTCGCGGTTCTTGTCGGCGCCATATTGCATCGCCCGGCTCTCGCCCGGCAGCATCAGCGTCCCGAGGAAGACCTGCTGGATCGCGTCGGCGGGGAAGATCAGCCCAAGCTCGCGCTGCACGCCGCCCAGCACCACGAGGCTTTGCAGCCGGCCGTCCGCGCTCACTCTGCAGGTGAGGGGCCCGCGCACGGCAAAGGCAAGATCGCCGGGGCCCTTCGCGCCGACCCGGACCAGCCGGCACCTGTAGAGGCCATTTGCGAGCGCGCCGCCGGCAACCGCCGCATCGGACTGCAGGAGCGCGCCTTCGCGGTCGATTTCGGCCCCGTGACCCGCGGCGCGCGCGGAGGTCACGGCAGCGATGAAGTCCTTGCGCCAGTCGCGCAGGCGCTTCTCGTCGTCTTGGGTGGCGACCTGCCGCCAGTCGTGGCTGCGGTTCGGGAACATGCTGGTCGACCGCCGGATGGTCGTGCACCCGGCAAGCGCGAGGAGGCAGAGCAGGACCGGAGCGGCGCGCATCTTCGCGGAGCCTAGGCTGCCGTCCAGCCCCCGTCCATGCTGAGGTTGGCGCCGGTGATCGAGCGTGCGCCCTCGCTGCACAGGAAGACGGCAAGATCGGCGACCTCTTCGGGCGTCACGAAGCGCTTGGTCGGCTGGGCGGCGAGGAGGACGTCGTTCATCACCTGTTCGCGCGTGAGGCCGCGGGTCTGCATGGTGTCCGGAATCTGCTTCTCGACCAGCGGCGTCCAGACGTAGCCGGGCGAGATGCAATTGACGGTCACGCCGTCGCGCGCCGCCTCGAGCGCGACCGTCTTGGTGAAGCCGGCGACGCCGTGCTTGGCGGCGACATAGGCCGACTTGTTTGGCGAGGCGACGAGGCTGTGGGCCGACGCGGTGTTGATGATCCGCCCCCAGCCCTTCTGCTTCATCGCCGGAAGCGCAAGCCGGGTCGTGTGGAACACCGCCGACAGGTTGATGGCGAGGATCGCGTTCCACTTATCGACCGGGAAATCCTCGACCGGCGACACGTGCTGGATGCCGGCGTTGTTGACGAGGATGTCGGGCCCGCCGAGCTCGTCGGCGCAGCGGCGCATCATCCGCTCGATCGCCTGCGGGTCCGACATGTCCGCGCCGTCGTGGATCGCGCCGAGCTCGCCACATTCGCGCTCGATCTCCGCCGGGTCTCCGAAGCCGTTGATCATCAGCCTGGCGCCCTCGGCGGCAAGCGCCTTGGCGATGGCGAGGCCGATGCCCGACGTCGACCCGGTAACCAGTGCGACCTTGCCTTGAAGCTGCATTCCGATTTCTCCTGACCAGGCTTGCCGCTAGCGCCCGCAACTCGCCTTTTGCAACCGTCCGAGAAGTTCAAGCATTGGGCGTTCACACGAGGAGGGCGGCCATGCGCTTCGGCGACGAACGGGAAAGCAGCAACTGGGTCGACGACGGCCGCGGCAGCGGCGGCGGCTTTGGCGGCGGCGGCTTTGGCGGTGGCGGCCTCGGCTGCCTGTTGCCGCTGGTCGCAAGCCGCTTCGGCATCGGCGGCGTCGTCGTCCTCGTCATCGGCTATTTCCTGCTGACCTCGCTTGGCGGTCTCGGCGGTGGCGGCAGCGGCACGACGGGCGTCCCTTCGCAGTCGCAGGTCAGCTCGACGCAGCAGGGGCAGGCGAGCGTCGATCAGAATACCCGCCACTTCACGCTTCAGGTGCTGGCCTCGACCGAGGACACCTGGACCAAGCTGCTTCAGGCGAAGGGCATCCGCTACACGCCGACCAAGCTCCATTTCTATTCCGAAGCCGACCAGCAGTCGGCGTGCGGCGCGGCCCAGACCGCGATGGGGCCGTTCTATTGCCCCAACGACAACAGCATCTATCTCGACGCGGAGTTCTTCAACGAATTGTCGCAGCGCTTCCAGGCGCCCGGCGACTTCGCGATGGCCTATGTCATCGCGCATGAGGTCGGCCACCACGTCCAGGACCTGACCGGGACGCTCGGCAAGGCGCACGACCTGCAGGCCCGCGAAAGCGAGACCGCGGGCAACGCGACGCAAGTCAAGGTCGAGCTCCAGGCGGACTGCTACGCCGGCGTATGGGCCGCGAATGCCAAGGACCCGGAAGGCCGGCCGGTGATGGAGCCCGGCGACTTCGAGGAGGGCATGAAGGCCGCCGCAGGCGATCGGCGACGACACGCTCCAGAAGCAGGCGCAAGGGACGGTGGTACCCGACAGCTTCACTCACGGCACCTCGGCGCAGCGGATGGAAGCGCTCCAGCGCGGCTTCAAGAGCGGCAACATGGACGCCTGCACCTTCTAGAGCATCCTACCCTGCAACTGCAGTGGAGGATGTTAGAGGCGCACCAGCATCTTGCCGGTGTTCGCTCCGGAGAACAGGCCGAGGAACGCGGCCGGCATGCTCTCCAGGCCGTCGACGATCGTATCGCGCGATTTGACCGTGCCATCGGCGACCCAGGCGCCCATCTCGCGATAGAATTCGTCCATTCGCGCCTGATAGTCGAACACCAGGAAGCCCTGAATGCGGATTCGCGCGGAGATGATCCGAGTGATGAAGCGGAAGGCGACGGGCGACGCATCGTTGTAGGATTCGATCATCCCGCAGATGGCGAACCGCGCATTGTTTCGGGCAAGCGCGAAGGCCGCGTCGAGATGGTCGCCGCCGACATTGTCGAAATAGACGTCGATTCCGTCGCGAGCCGCTGCCGCAAGGCCCTTGAGGATCGGCCCGGCCTTGTAGTCCACCGCGGCATCGGCGCCGAGCGAGCGCACATAGTCGCATTTCTCCGCGCCGCCGGCCGAGCCGATCACGGTCATGCCCTTCGCCCTGGCGATCTGGACCACTGCCGAGCCGACGGCGCCGGCCGCTGCCGAGACGAAGACGACATCGCCGGGCTTTGCCCGAGCGGCGTCGAGCAGCCCGAAATAGGCCGTCGCCCCGACCATCCCGAGAATGCCCAGGAACAGCTGTGGCTCTACACCAAGGTCGGGCAGCTTGGTCAGCGTTGCCGCCGGCACCATCGCCTCGTCCCGCCAGCCGGCCATGTGGAGCACGAGATCGCCCGGAGCGAAGCCGTCCGCCCTGCTCTCCACCACTTCGCCGATCGCCCCGCCTTCCATCGGCTCGCCCGAGCTGGAACGGCGGCACGTAGCTTTTCACGTCGCTCATCCGGCCGCGCATGTAGGGATCGACCGACAGCCAGCGATTGCGCACCCGCACCATGCCCTCGCCGAGCGGCGGAAGCGTGGTCTCGCGAAGCTCGAAATTCTCGCTCGACGGCAGTCCGTCTGGACGGCTCTTCAGATGCCAGGCCCTGGCCATGTGCTTCTCCTTAATCCGCTGCCGCGCTACGCAACTACGCGGGTTGCACGCGAAAGGCCCGGCCGCGCCAGGGGAGAACACGACCGGGCCTCACTTGGCCCGACAATCCGGGCCTGTTGCCTCTCAGGGAGCGGCTTAGCGGTAGGTGCCTTCGAAGGCCCGGTTCAGGGCGTGGTTGCCCATCTCGCCCTGGTCCTCGCGTTCGAACAGCGCCCGGCTGCGGCTTTCGTCGCGCCAGTGGTCGCGCGCCTTGTCGGCCGAGCAGTCGAGGATCACGCGGTTGCCGTCCACCTTGTCGATCTGCGAGCAGCTGATCGAATGGTGGACGCCGCCGCTTTCCGGATCCGACTTGGTCAGGATGATCCGGTCGCCGGCGACCTTGTCGACCGTGCCGACATGCTGGTCGTCGTTGCCGACGACGTCCATGTGCTCGCGAATCTGGCCGAGCAGGCCGCGCTTCTGGGTCTTGCGGTCACGCCAGCTCGAGAAATCGTTCTCGAACTTCGACTGATTCTCGCGCCGGTAGTCGTCATAGTCGCGGTCGAGCTCGCTCATGTGCTGCTCGCGCCACGAATGGTAGTGCGGGTCGTAGTCGCGCGAGCGATCCGACTTGTCGCGCGTGCCGGCGCGGCTGGTGCTGCGATACTGGTCGCGATCCCATTCGCTGCGGTTGTCGCGGTTGCGATCGCGGTCGCCGTAGCCGCCCGAGCCGTACATCTGCTCCGAGCGACCATAGTCGCCGGCCATCGGGCGATAGCCGCCGCTGTGCCGGTCTTCCGGCCGATTGCGGATATCGTCGCGCCAGGACGGATTATAGTCGCGCTCGCTCGACGGCCAGGCGGTGCCGCGATAGCGCTCGTCCCGGTTCGACCGGTCCGGGTGATCCCGCGACGACGTCTCGCGGTCGCGATTTGCGTCGCGGCCGTATCCACGGTCATAGTCGCGGCCCTGTCCTTGTCCGCGTTCCGGCTGGCCGCGCCATTGCCGGTCGTGGCTGCCCGGCCTGCCGTCGTCGGGGTGTGGTCCGCTGCGGTCGTCGCCGAACCAGGATGCGATCTCGTCGCCGGCGCGCTCGAAAAAGCCGCGGTTGTCTCCTCGTCCTTCATAACGTCCCGACGATTGCGGGCGGTCTTCGCGGTCGCGCCATCGCGGATGCTCGTCACGCGTGTCGTAGCGGTCGTATGCCATTTGGTCCTCCAGTGCCTTGAACTTGGCCGGCCGAAGCTCGCGCCGAAGCTCGCGCCGCGGCCGGTCGATGCTGGAGGGAAAACGAATGGCCGGGCGCCGCCGTTCCTCGCGAGACGCCACGCCCGCCCGCCAACGCGACGGGCCGAAACGCGCGGTGGGACAAGCGATTGCAAGGGGCTGAAATCGCGGCTAGGGAGCCGCTCTCCCGGCGCCCGGACCCATCGGCGCGGGGGCCACGCTGGAGGCGCGGGGCTGTAGCTCAGATGGGAGAGCGCTGCAATCGCACTGCAGAGGTCAGGGGTTCGATTCCCCTCAGCTCCACCAGCCGCCAGCGTTGAAAACTAACGTTTACCCGATCAAGCTGCCAGCGGCGGCTCGATCTGCGTATCGCCAGCGTATCGCAAGTGCGCTTTTGTGTGCTTCGCCAGCTCGTCGAAGAAAGCGTCAATCTGGGCGACTGCCTCCCGCAGGTAGTCCGGCGACAGGTGCTCGTAGTTCCGCGCCGTCGTTCCCTGACGAGCGTGGCCGGCAAGCACCTGCCGCTGCTCTGGATGCACTCCGCGCTCGGCAAGCCAGGTCAGCATCGTGTGCCGGAGCGTCTTGGGTGTGGCGCCTTCGACGCCCGCCTCTTCGCAGACATTGTTCCAAGCGGTCTTGATGCTGCTGGTGTCGCGCTCGAAGTGCGTCGGCCCGCCGGGCACGCGGTTCTTCTCCGCGATCGGCACCTTGTATTTGATGAGCTTGCCTTCGATGCCCTCGACCCACGGCCGCACGGCCTTGGCGATCGGCACGATGGCGCGGCGCTTTCGGCTGTGGACCCGGCCCGGCTGGTGCGGATCGATGAGGTTCCGCTTGAGATCGATGTTCGCGTCGGTGAGCTCCAGTACGGCTTCAGGTCGGCCCGCGGTTCCAAGCTCGATGACGATGAAGCGGATGAGGTGCTCCCGTTCCGGCTTCCCGCGCACTGCGTCGAGAATCGCCGCGATCTCCTCGAACGAGAGGATGCGATCGCGCGGAGCGGCCTTCTGGTGCGTCGGAACATCTGCAATAAAGGGTGGGTGATCGATCCGCTGGTTCTTCCACGCCCAGTTGAGCGCGCCACGCAGCGCGGCGAGGTCACGCGAGATCGTGTGCCCACCGACCCCGCTGTGGGCGCGCCAGGTGGCCGCCAGCTTCATCCTCGGCGTGTTCGCCGGCTACAAGGGCCGTGGCTGACCGCTTCAGTCGTATTTGCCGGCAATCAGGCGGAACTCCGAACCACAAGGCCACCAGGCTGCCGCCGAGAACCCCAAGCGAAACCAGCAGCCACGGCAGCATGTCGGTTGACGGCTGATTGAAGATGTAGCTTCGACCATGATCGTGCAGCCGCCGCCTGCGAAGATCAGGCACAGCGACAGCAGCACCAGGAACAGGCCGGCAAGAACGCTGCCGACGCTCGGCCCCCGCCGTCGATAGTCGCTCATGCCCCAACGCCCCCCTTTTCGCGCAGCTTCGCCGCGCCCGGCGCGCCCGGCCGGTAGAAACTGTTGATAGGTGTCGAACGGGATCATCCGCCCGTCGGGCGTCGCGAAATGGATGCAGGAGCGCTTGACCGTGCCGAGATCGAAATTGAACCGGTCGAGGAACTGGATGATCGCGACCTTGAACGTGTCCTTGTAGGCGAGGCTCGCCGGCGCCTCGATCCCGGGCAGGCAGCAGAACAGGCTGGCGAGCCGGTCTCTCGCCATTGCCCTCGACCGTCGACAGCGACAGCAGGTCGAAGATCCGCGCCTTCAGCGCCGGGATCGCGCTCGAAGCTGATCGGTGTTGGGCGCCGCCGAGACGATGTCCTCGCGCGGCATCAGCCGGGTGACCGGCACGACGCTCGCGCCCGAGCGAATGCCGTAGCCGATGCAGATCTGGTCCGGGATTGCAGGGCAGCGGCACCAGGTCCGACGCTCGGCGAAGACGCCGCCCGCGGCGATGCGGCGGCGGAGGCCCGAGCAGCGTCGTGCGGTGGATGCGCGCGGATCGAAGCCCTCGTTGCGGCCGGCATCCTGCACCGGCTGGAAGACGACGCCGCGCACGCACGACCATTGCCGAGCGCATAGTCGACGATCGCGGCGCATTCCTGATCGTTGACGCCCTGCGCGGACGGCGCAGACCAGGGTGGTCGAGACCCCGGCCGCCTCGAGCCGCTCCAGCGCCTGGCGGCGGATGCGGCGCGAGCCGGGCGCCGCGCAGCTCCATCAGCGCCTCGTCGCTCGAGCGAATCGAACTGCAGATAGACTTCGAAGCCGGTGCCGATCGCCTTCGAGCCGCTCGGCGAAGCCGTCCTCCGTGGGCGATGCGGACGCCGTTGGTGTTGATCATCAGGTGGCGGATCGGCCGCGGCGCGGGCCGCGGCGACGATCTCCCAGAACTGGGGATGGATGGTCGGCTCGCCGCCGGAGAGCTGGACCAGGTCGGGCTCGCCCTCGGCCTTCACCACCGCGTCGAGCATCGCCTCGACCTCGGCGAGCGGCCGGTGGCCGCCCTTGCCCACCGCGCTGTCGGCGAAGCAGACCGGGCAGGTGAGGTTGCAGGCGTCGTTGATCTCGACGATGGCCAGGCAGCTATGCTGCTCGTGATCGGGGCAGAGGCCGCAATCCCAGGGGCAGCCGCGCTCGGTGCGGCTGGCGTTGAACAAGCGGCCGGTCGCCGGGCTTCAGCCAGCGGCGGATGTCCAGCCAGTAATCGGCATCCTCCTCGATCAGCGTCTTCTGCACGCCGTGCTCGGGGCAGCGCTTCTGGTAGAAGACCTTGCCGTCCTCGCCGATGATCTTGGCCGGGACCAGCTCCCAGCAGGTCTCGCACAGGCTCGTGGTCTGGCCGTAGAAGATCCAGGGCACGCTCTTGCGCGCGAGGTCAGGCGTGCGGGTTCGGCGAGCGCGTGCATCGAAGATCAGGGCATAGAGCGATCATCACGAGCGCGAGAAGCTGGAACAGGTCGAGCGGCCCGAGCACGCGCGGATAGGGCTTGAGGAACTCCCAGACGAAGCGCTGCGCCGCGTAGACAGAGCACGAACAGATAGAAGGCGCGGTCGCGCGTCCAGGCGCGCGCGGCGGCGCGAGCGCCGGCGAGATAGACGGCGAGGAAGGCGAGCATCGCCAGGCTCTCGTAGAGCTGGACCGGATGGCGCGGGACGCCGTCGCCGAGGTCGACCCCCCAGGGCAGGCGGTCGGGACGCCGTAGGTCTCGTCGGCGAAGCCCGGCGAACAGGCAGCCCCAGCGGCCGACCGCGATGCCGAGCGCAAGCGGCCCGACCCAGATCGCGCCGGTCGAGCCGCTGATGCCGCGCGCCGCTTGTAGAGCTCGACCGCGACGATCGCCGCCGGCCAGCGCGCCGGCGATGCTGTGCGAGGGATGCGCGAGGCCGGTGTTGAGCGAGCCGGCGAGCCAGGCGCCGGCGATCGCCCCCGCGGCGAGGCAAAGGCGTAGCCGACGCCAATGTCGCGAACCGGCATGCAATCTCCTTCAGGCGCCACCTATACAGAACCCGCGCGAGAAGGCCCGCAGACAGCCACGCAGCACGTCGAACAGCAGGTGGACGTGCGGGAAGGGCGGAAACTGCAGCTCTACTCTCCCCCACCAGCGGCGCTCAGCCTAGCCGCCCGCGCG